>NZ_JBITSJ010000002.1:0-171914 GCF_044540525.1 Streptomyces sp. NPDC085932 | reverse complement strand
TTTTCCCCCCCCACCCCCCCCCCGCCTTCCCGCACCGGGCCCGGGGGGTTGCCATCCGGGGCGGGGGCTACCCCCCCACCCCCCCGGGGGGGGGGGGGGGGGCCCCCCACCCCCCCCCCCACCCCCCAGACCCTCACCTTCGACCTCTCCCGCTTCACGACCGTGACGGGCGGCTCCTCGGGCCTGGTCCCCCGCTGGAACACGGTCACGACGGGGGGCGGCGACCTCTACACGCCGCGCTCGGACCTCCGCCTGAACGGAAAGTCGGTCGCTGTCCCCTTCGCGGCGAAATCGGTGCAAACACTCCAGATAGACAACGTGACGCCGTAACCGGACCTGGCGGCGGTTCGGGGCGAACGGTAAAGCCCCGGTGATGAGCGTGCGCGCGGACGCGGTCCGGCCTGCGCATCTCTCACGCTTGTCACCTCCCGGCAGTACGGTGTCCCCCATGCGCCCCGACACGCCTGCCGAAAACGTCGACCACACCGCCGAGGCGGCACGCCTGGAGCGGACCGCCGGCCTGTATCCCGAGGACGCCGAGGCCCTGCTGCTGCGGGCGGCGGCCCACCTGGAACTCGCCGGCGACCGCCCCACCGCGACGAAGCTCTACGACCGCCTCCTGTCCTCCCCGGAGGCCCTCGACCACCCCCACCTGGTGCGGGCGCTCAAGGCCTCGAACCTCTGGGAGTACGGCCACGAGGCCGAGGCCAGGGCGATCGTCGACGGCATCCGGACAGCGGCGCCGCGGGACCCGGCCCCCTGGGTGATCGTGGCCGAGACCCTGGAGTCGCACGACGAGCTGGAAGCAGCCCACGACACCTTCACGGAGGCGGTACGCCTGCTGCTGACGGACGTGCCGCGGCCCCCGCAGCCGACCCACCCCCTGCTCTTCGGCCGGCACCGGGTGCGCCGCATGCTGGGCCGCACTCACGACGAGTGGGACGCCCTGGCCGACACGGTCCACTCCCTGCCGGTCTCCCTCGACGAACTCCACGACCCCAAGCGCGTGTGGTCCCTCGGCTCGGAGAACCCGGCGGAACTGGAGGCGGAGATCCTCCGCCTCCGCGCGGAACTGGGCGCCTACCGCGAGGCCCTCTCCCGCCCGTTCCCGGTGGCGATCCTGCACTGGCCGGCGACGGAACTGACGGAGCTCCTCCAGGCGTATCCGTCCCTGGCCGAGGAGTACCCCTCCCACGAGGAACACCTCGCGTCGATAGAGCGCGCCCTCCGCGAACTGGCCGCCTCCGGCACCCCGAACCTCGGCATCGTCACCGGCACGGTCCCGTCCTACGAGGCCTTCGCGGCATCGGAGGGCTCGTCCCCCGACGACCCCACCCTGCTCCCCCAGTACGCAACGACCCTGGCGGCCCGAGGCCGAGCCGTCGCCTGGCCCCCACAGGACGAATCGAACTGCTGGTGCGGCTCGGGCCGGGCCTATGGCGCGTGTCACGGCAGCGCGGCGTGACTCGGGCCGACGGCGCGACACGACACCCCACCAGCGAGCGGTCCCGGGCCGCCCCCGCATGCGCGAAACGCTGACGCATCCACGCTGCGTCGGGCGGCCGGACCCCTGACTACTGCACTACGAACGCTTGGTCCCGCTTCCGGGGCCGCCCTGCTCGCTTCTTTCCCATGCTGGAGCGTCTCGGGACGGGCGGCCTCCTGGAGCGCCTGTGGACCCTGTCCTACCGCGGACTACCCTCTGCCGTGTGTCCGAAGATCCGACTTGGGAAGCACCAGAGGGTTCCTGGGCTTCGTCTGCCGCCCGCCGTCGCAACATGCAGGCCATCCGCAGCCGCGACACCAAGCCCGAGAAGCTGATCCGTCGGCTGGTGCACGCACAAGGCCTGCGCTACCGCGTCGCAGCCCGCCCTATCCCCGACCTGCGCCGCACAGCCGACATGGTTTTTCGATCAGTGAAGGTAGCCGTGTTCATCGACGGTTGCTACTGGCACGGCTGCCCCGAGCACTACATCCCTCCCAGGACCAACTCCGGATATTGGTCAGAGAAGGTGCTCCGCAATGTGGAACGCGACCGAGACACTGATCAGCGACTCAAGGAAGCCGGGTGGCTCGTGCTCCGTTTCTGGGAGCACGAGCCGTCAGGCAGGTGCGCCGACGTAATCGCCGCTACGGTCATAGCCCGCCGGACCAGCCCCAGGGATAACCCCTGACACGGGGATTTCCATCTGCTCAGGATCCGCTGCGGTAGCGGGATTCCCTTCGCTCTCCATGACATAACCCTCAAGCAGCTCTTCCCGGTGCTCTGGCCGGAGGACCGCAGCGATAGCCCGCCCCACGGCTTCAGCAACGGGAGGCGGGAACGCATTGCCAACTTGACGGTATCGAGCCGTCTTCCGTCCCTGAAAATCCCAATCCCGCGGGAACCCCTGGATGATGGCGGCCTGCTCGACTGTCAGCATCGGTCCAGCGGGCCTGAAGAGATCCCGCTTGGGGTCACATTCCTTGCGATCGTTAGCTACACCCATAGCGTTGACACCCATCGCCCCCCATGCCCGCTTCGCTCGGGTGGGACCAAGATCTGCCCCGCCGTGTTTCCTCGATCCGCCCACCAGAGTCGGCGCTACGCCTCTTCCCGCGTCCCTGGCGTTCTTAGCCTCCAGAAGCCATTTATAGAAGACGTCTTTCCCGGTCCAGTCACCGGGCTCGGCGAGCTCACCGTCCTCGTTCTTATCCCAGAAATCCTCGCAACGCTCCCTCATGGTCCTTCGGAGCTTGCCGACCACGGATACTTGCCTTCGTGACACCCGCTGCGGCCACACAAACTCCACGCCTTCCTCGATCACGTCCTTATGGATCGCAACCAAGATGGCACGGGGTCGCAATTGAGGAACCCCAAAATCGCTTGCGTCCAGCCGTCGCCAAACGCGCCGCATTACTCTATCTTGATAACGAGGAGTTTCAGTTACGTCGATTTCTGGGACCAGATAGCCCAGGCCCCGAAGCCTGTCGAGGATCCACATGCGGTACTCCATGAAAACCTCAGGCGGCTCCAGAATACCTCGGACATTTTCAATCATCACCGCCCTCGGCCGGAGGGCCTCAGCAATCTCCAAGGCAGCGGGGAACAAGTCTCGTTCGTCATCCTTTCCGAGCCTCTTCCCCGCCAGAGAGAAGGGAGGACAGGGTACCCCGCCAGCAAGGAGGTCAAGCCTTCTGTCACCAAGGCCGAGTTCCTTGTACTCGTCGGAGTCAAGAAACTTCTTGACATCCATAGGCCTCAGCGCCTTGGCTCGCTCCGGGGTCCAGCCGGGCCAATCGCCCACGTTCTCTCGGAGCGTGTCTACCGCATCCGGCTCCCACTCGACGAGCGCCAAGTGGTCGAAGCCTGCGTTGTGCAGCCCAACAGCTTGTCCGCCTGCCCCTGCACAGATCTCGATCGAGGTCAGTGGCGTGGCGAACTGCGGACGCTGCTGGCCGCTGGGGCGCATGGCGCTCCTTCCGGAGGTGACTCAAAACTGTTGCCAAGTCTTACAGAGACGGTGATCGTGCACCGCGTAAGGCAACAAGAGTCTCGCACTGCTCCTGATTCCCGGCCCAATCCGGGGCTGAGGCGGGCCGGGAGAGCTGCTCGCCGCTAGTCGCCGCCGATGTGCCTGAGCAGGGCCTCAATGTCGTTCGGCGCGAGGCCAGCCGCCACCGCCGGCTCCTCCTGCAGGTCGGCTAGCTGCTGCACGGTGGGGTCGTCGAGGATCTTCCCCATGAACTCCAGCTTCTGGTCCAGGCGGGCCGTGACGACCTCGTCGATGGTGTTCCGAACAGCCAGAACGGTGACGCGAGTGTCTGTCCCGGGCGCCAGCCCCAGCCGGTGGATGCGGTCGAGGCTTTGCAGGAACCGGCCTGCCATGAAGTCACGGTCCACGTACACAGCGTCATGGCAGATTTGGTGCAGGCTGATGCCCTCCCCGAGAGTCGCAGGGTTGGAGATCAGGACCATGCAGCTCGGGTCTTCGCGGAAGCGCCGCAACTGCTCGTCCCGGTCAGGCGTGCCACCGTAGACGACTGCGGGACTGTACTTCTCCAGCATCTGTTCCAGAGTCGTGAGGCTACGGACGAACATCGTCCAGACCAGCGTCTTCCGGCCTTGTGCGGCGTTTTCCGCCACGATGGCCACCGCTTCCTTGTACTTGGGCGACAGTTCATAGTCCGGCAGGTTCTGCAGGAGCGAGTACAGGGAACTGCCTTGTGGAACCTCCAGCGGCGGCAGCTGATACGCCAGGGGCTCATACCGGCTACCGCCCTCCAGGAGGAGCGCTGGGCTGGTGGCCGCCATCAGCAACCGCAGAGCGGTCTTGCCGAGCGAACTCAGGTCATCCCTGGCAGCACGGCTGTTCTCACCACCTACCAGCGAGCTGTAGATCTCGTTGTGCAGTGGAGGCATGTCGACGTACCGCATTCTCAGCCAGACCGGGGGAAGGCCCAGTTCCTGCTTCGTCGTCCGGGTGAACAGCGGCCGGAGGACAGAGCTGGCATAGGCGAGGTCCCCACCTGCCACGGCCTGTACGACTGTTCGCTGCCCATGCCCTGGCCAGACGAAGCCGAGAAGATTCTCCAGATCCTTCGAACCGTTGGGCGCCGGCGTGCCGGTGAGAATCATCCGCCTCTCGGCAAGTGGACCAAGAGCCATGCACGCGGCACCGTAGGTTCCCCGGGCTCCCAGTTTCATCCGGTGTGCCTCGTCGAGGATGATCATTGAGGGTTCCGACTTCAGCCAACTTGCCAACGTAGCCAGGGAGCGGTCAAGTCGCTCGTAGTTGACGATCAGTACTTCGGCCCACTGATCCATGGAGCCATCGAGAACGTGAGTGCGCAGCGGGTAGCTGAAGCACACGGCTGTCTCATAACGCCACGACTCGTACGCTGACTTGGGGCAGACCACCAGGAGTCGGCTCACGCGGCCCCGAGCTTTCTGCGCCGCATACACCGCTAGGGCTACACGAGTCTTTCCGGCTCCAGGAACGCTGAAGTTCGCCCCATGCTGAAGGGTCAGCAGCTTCGCGATGTCCCGGAGCTGGAACTCGCTGAGCTCCGCCTTCCAGGTCTCGCCCAATAGGCTCGGTACCTCGTCGGGGCTGACCTCCCCTTGCGGCCTGGAACCGTCGAGACGTTCCTTGACCGTGTTGGCGTCGCGGACCACCCCCGCTACGAGGTTTCGGAGCTCAGGTGCCCATTCCACCCCCTGGTGATGCGGCCAGCCGCTAAGAACACTGAGGTCCGCGAGCAATTCGTCGAGGGCAACCGACGCAGTGAGCGGGCCGAGCTGGCCGCCCGTACGGAATCGGGCGGCCAGTTGGACAAGATCTTGTTGATACTGGTCGGTCGTTCTGAGCACGACACGAGTGCGCGTCTCATCGAAGCCGAGATGGAGGGATGTTCCGGGCGCGTTCCCTGTCACTGACGACCCTCCGCAGCCGCGGCTTCAAGCAGCCAGGCCACCCCGTCACCGGGGTTGGGAAGGCCTCTGCCAGCCTGTTGTGCGAGCTTGCGGAGGCTTGCACGCAGCTTCAGCACGGCTTCGTCGAAGGCCTCCTCGTCCAGACTCCTGGAGGTACGGGCCTGGACGAGGTCCATCACGCACTGATCGATACTCGCGCAGGCTTCCGCGAGCCGCGTAGGCGCAAGCTGCTTCCGCTTACGCAGACGCGCACTGCGACCGGCAGCTTCGATCGCATCGTCGAACGCCTTCCTGGCGTCGTCCAGCACGGCCTGTCCCTGTGCTTTGTCGCTGTCAGCCAGAGGCGAGTTCCCGCTGCGGATCTCGGCGCTGGCCCGCAGAATCTGGTCATTCAGCGCTCGCGCCCGGGACACGGCAGATGAGGCTGCTGGAACAGCCAGGTCAAGCCCAGGGATTGCCACCGTCTCATGACCGGCCGAACCGGTGCCTGACTCGGCCAGC
Source organism: Streptomyces sp. NPDC085932 (assembly GCF_044540525.1). Lineage (NCBI taxonomy): Bacteria > Bacillati > Actinomycetota > Actinomycetes > Kitasatosporales > Streptomycetaceae > Streptomyces > Streptomyces sp. NPDC085932. Next base: position 165,997 of record NZ_JBITSJ010000002.1, on the reverse strand, counting down.
GTGGCCGGCAAGGCACGAGCGAGATGATCCTCCTTCAGGAACTCCTCATCGATGTGCCGCACGTCCGTCTTCGAGAAGTCCAAAAGGATGGCAGCCAGTCGCCACTCCTTGAGGATCTCCGCCTGGTCCCGGTCGACAGACTCAAGCTTCACGTATAGACGATGAAGCTCCTTGAGGCGTTCTTGGGCACCTTCCCAGTCCACTAGCCGCAGGGTCACGCCTCCACCGCTCTTGCTGCGGTCGATGAGCTCCCGGATAGTGCTCAAGATCCAGCGCTCCTGGTGATAGGTCTTCACCTGGATACGGAAGGCCTTGGCGATCTGCTCCGGAGTGCGACCGATTGCAGCCTGCTCCTCCATCGCCAGAAGCCGGTTGATGTACGAGTAGTCGCGACGGTGGTCCTTACGCAGCTGGAGCGACAGCTCGACAGCGTTGATATCCGCCCATGTGAACGACTCGGGCAGCACGCCGACACGCATCGACTGCGCACCGAGTTCCTGCAGTGCGGCGGCACGCGTGTTTCCATTCACAAGCACGCCTTGATGTGTCACAAGGCCGGGATCGTTCTGCCCGAACTGCTCCAAACTCTCCTTGAGCTTGTCAAAGTCGGTGTCACGGATATTCGGGTCGGCCGGCGAAGCCTTCAGCAGAAAACGCAGGTAATCCTGGCTTTCCGCGCACCACGGATCCTTCTCAAGCAGCTCATCACGGGTTGCGTCGTGACTGCGCTGAGCCCGGATCCGGTGGGTGCTGGGATTGAAGTACAGCCCGCTAAGGGGCAGGTCGACGACCTCGACATGAGCCTGCTGCTCGTTCCAGTCAACCGTGACGGTCTCCCTAGTGCCGCCGGCTGCCTTGACCTCCTCCACCTTCTTCTTGATCAGCTCACTGAACTCGGCCGCGCGCGGCGGCGGCGGGAGTTCCCGCAGCATCGTTGTTCCCCGTCCTGTCTAGTGATCCTGGTCATCCATGTCGTGCAACGCGTCGGCGACGGCCTTGCGGGACTCCTCCGGGAGAGTCCTGTAGATGCCCCACATCTTCTCCATGGGACTGAGTGACCTCTGGTCGGCTGCGATCCACGCCAGGAAGATCTGCCGCTCCATGGGCGCCAGCGATTCGGCAAGATCCAAAATCACGCCGAGATCGACCTCACGATCGCTGCTGCCGGCCCCGCAACGCTTGCACTCGGTGACGAACTGGTAGTCGTTCCCGCCGTCTGGCAGCACTACCTTCCTGCGGGCCACATTCAGAACCGAGAGCGTGATGCCATCCTCGTACGCTTCACCACCAGCGATTCCGCAGGACCGGCAGAGGTGGTTGTCAGCCTGGAAGATCTTGAGGCGCTGTGCAGTCGTGAGGCTGTTCTTGTGCTTAGGCGCTTTCGACTTACCTGGCACCCAGACATCGGCGCCCCTCGCAACGAAACGCTGTTCCTGCTGCTTCAGAGACACATCATCGCGACTCGTGTCGATCCGCCATCCGTGGTCCCTGAGATCCCGGGTCCGCCGGTCAATCTGAGCGACCTCCGGGAAAGCCGACCGCAGCTGGGGCTTCGTGAAGACGTTTCCCTCCCCAACCACCTGCAGCAGCCATAGGGCCGCCCGCGCCATGCTTCCCAGCTTTGGGTCCTGCCACGACGGCAGCGTCATCCATCGCCTCCGGTCATATCAAAACGGCATACCGCAATCAGCCGTGCATGGCGATGGAAACCGACACGCACCCGGCTCACGTCCCCCCGCTTGCTTCTCGGGCGGCTGCCTCACCAGTCTGACACCACCACCCGAAAGGAAGTCCAGCGGTTGAACACTTGCTCCGCAAATAGCAAGCAGCAACTCCCTGCCCTTCAGGCACAATTGCGGGACCCATGCAGGCTCAGGGTTGACCACCAGGGCTTGCGGGCCAGGCCACCGGCCAGAAACCACTGATACGGGGAGGCGGAAGCTCATGGACGGAACCCGGAGCGCCCCAGCCGCACGCAACTGGATAGACAAGGAGATTCGCAGTGACGTTCCGCCAGGCCAGCGAGCCCTGGCCAGGGCCCTCCAGGACCTTTGCCGCCACATCACACCTCCGCCGTCGGGTAAGTCACCACATACAGCCCCCACCCAGGCGGACGCAGCTAGACACTTGCTGTGCAGTGAAAGCTCGCTGTCCCGATTCCTGAGCGGGCGGTCGGTTCCGCGGCTGCCCTCCGTGGAACATCTGTACAAGACGGCCGTCGCCGATGCTGGGGGTGAACGCGTTCTCGGCATCAGCCTCGACGACCTGCGGGAACTCCACAAGGCGGCGTTAGATGAACGGTGCCAGAGCTGCGTTGCCCTGCGGTCACAACTGGCATCCGCTGAGGCGCAGACAACGACAGCGGAAGCAAAGCTAGCCTCAGTACGGCAGTCAGCCTCAGACAGCGCGGCTGAGCTGGAAGCCCTCCGGCGAGAAGTCAAGTCGCTTAAGGATGCCGTCTTCAAGCTGCGGGCCACTAGGGCCGGCTTGCAGGCACGGCTGACCACTCAGGCGGCGCAGGCTCCGCTGCCGGTCCCCCGCCGGAGAGGGGACCGGCAGCGGAGTGAGAGCGATGTGTCAGCAGCACGGCAGGTAGCGAAGCGAGCAGCCGAGTTGCGGAGTGACGGCCGGCAAGAAGCCGCACTGGCCTTGCTGCGTCACACCACCGAAGTTCTCAGTCCTGTCGAGACCGCGGCGCTGTTCAGGGCACTCCGCCAGGAACGGCAGGACGAACTAGTGGACAACTTGATTCATATCTATGGCCGCGACCACCGAGATCGAGAGGTCATGCACGTGACCTGGGAGCTTCATAGGCAGGGTGCACCGGATGACGCCGGCGCTCTGCTCCGGGCGGCGATGGGCTGACACGTCGGCGCCGCAAGGCGGCGGTTCCTCTCACAAGGGCACAGGAGACGCCCGACGAACGGCCCCGCTACGGCTGGCCCGCAGGGAGATGCCCTGCGGCCACACCCCTGACGGGACGCCCCGATCGCCGGCCTCGGTCGGCTACACGACGGGTCCCCGCACACCCCGCGCAGGCCGCCCTCCCACACTCGCCTGCCGGACGTTGCCGAACGCCGCCGTCTGTACGAACAGGCGGGACGGCGGTACATTCGTTCGGGCCGTCACTGCATCGAGTGGCGCCGTCGTACCTCTACATGGCCCTGAGGGGATGCAATGGCACAGGAACGCGCCGTGAGGCGTTCTTCGAAGGTGAGGGTCGCGGAATTTCTTGCGGCCAAGGGCGAAGGCAAGGTGTTCAAGAAGCTCGAACTGTTCCAGGGCGTTCCCGGAGTGGCTCAGGTGGATCGCCGCATGCGTGACCTACGCGAGCTGGGCTGGCAGATCGACAACTACAAGACGGACCCGCACCTCCAACCCGATGAGTACCGGCTCACAGCGATCGGCACTCGTATCGACCTTGGTGAACAGCCGGGGCGTCCTTCACGGCCGCGGATCTCCGCTACTCGCCGCAGGGAAGCCATCGAAGCGGTCGACTCTCTGTGCCAGATGTGCGGCACAAGGGCCGGAGAGGCTTTCCCGGATGACAAGGACGAGAAGGCGGCCCTCGGTGTTCACCTCATTGATCCGAGCTCGCCAGCGAACACGGAGCTGTCGAACCTGCGGGTGGAGTGTCAGCGTTGCAGCCGGGGAAGCGGGGCCGGCAAGCCGTTGCCCACTCGCGAAGAGATCGTGGAACAGGCCTCTCGCCTCAGCAGTCGCGCCGAGAAGCGGCGCCTGTACCGGCTTATGCAGTCAGGGCAGCCGGAGCGCGATGAGGTCGAGAGGCTCTTTGTCCAGTGGCTCCGGCTGAAGCATGACGACAGGGTGGAGGTCATGCTGAAACTCGCAGGCGCTTTGATCGAGGAGGACTGACTCCTCCTGCCCACACCCGGGATGACCGGTGCTCTTCGAGACACCGGTCATCCTGCCGCCTGAACCAGCACGAGACGGCGCCATGCCCAGAACGGGCAGCGTGGCACAGCTGGTGCCGCGAGCGGCAAGGTAGTCGGCTCGGCTCGCTCACCGACCCTGCCGTGAGGTTACTGCCGGGACTCGAATCGCATCTGCGCGCGGTCGAGCATGTCGTCCGGATCTCGGCCGTGTGCTCGAAACCAGTGGAGGAAGTCGGTAATCGCCGCGATCGCCGTCTCCTCCGCCGCAGCGGAGCCCAGCCTGCTCATCTCAGGTCTGCGGGGTGACTGCACCGTGGCGTAGAAACCGAGGAGAGCTTCGGCTCGCGTCACACCGGGAGCCGTCATGTGACCGTCGTGCGTAGTCAGGTTCGTCGCCAGTTCGCACCATGTGACCTTCCGGTCCGGACGCAGCAGTACACCCCAGCGATCGGCGAGGGCATCCACGAGAGCCATCCCTCTGCCGCCCTCGGAGTCCAGGCCGGCATCACCGAGGACGGGCAGTGCGCGGGTGTCCGGGTCGTGTACTTCGATGCGCAGATGCGTGCCGTTGAGGGACACGGCCAAGGTCGCCGGAGTGCCGGGGCCGACATGCGTAATGACATTGGCGACCAGTTCACTGAGGCACAGCTGGGCCTCGTCCACGAGTTCGTCCAATCCCCAGACGCCCAGGTGCGTCCGCATGGCCCGGCGAAGGGCGGTCACCTCCGCGGGTTCGGCCGTGAAGACGATGTCCCACGGCTTGCGTGGCATGCAGGCTTCCTGGCACACGAAGACCCCTCTGGTATCAGTCGGCGCCACAACGTCACAGCAGTTCACTGAGCGTTGCTCTCGAAACCAGGGTGCGGTCTGCGCATCCCGCCGTGCAATATGCAGCAAGGGATTCCCACTTCTGAGTGATTGGCAGTCACATCCCTTGGCGCAAGACTGATCGCCCGCTAATCGAAAGAGGGTTGAGATGGCCGGATCACCCACGGCACGCCGTCGGCGCCTCTCCATCGAGCTCAAGAAGCTGCGCGAGAAGAGCTCCCTCACCTGCGCACAGGTCGGTGAGGCCCTGGACTGGAGCGGCTCGAAAGTCAACCGGATGGAGACGGGCAGCGGGCGCGTCCAGCCGTCGGACATCGACGCCCTGTGCCGGTTCTACGGCACGAGTGATGAGCTGCGCGAGTTCCTCAAGGCCCTTGCCCGGCAGGCAAAGGTGCGCGGGTGGTGGCAGGAGCACGGGGCCGGCGTTCCCGAATGGTTCAACATCTACATCGGCCTGGAGCAGGACGCCTCTACGTTCCGCCAGTATCAGAGCGAGGTCGTGCCCGGTTTGATGCAGACGGAGGCGTACGCGTCCGAACTGCACCGGGCCGGGGGACACATGCCCGCCGAGGACACGGCGAGAGCGGTTCGGGTGCGTATGGAGCGGCAGACCCTACTGCGACGACCAGATGCCCCAGATGCCTGGTTCATCGTCAATGAGGGGTCTCTGCGCCATGTCATCGGCGACCGGGCCCTGATGCGCGAACAGTTGGAACGGCTCTTGGAAACGGCCGCTTTGCCCAGCGTCACTCTCCAGGTTCTTCCATTCGACGCAGGGACCTATCCGGCCACTGGGTCATTCACCATGCTGGGCTTCCCGGCTCCGGAAGATCCGGATGTCGTGTACAGAGACGGCATTACAGATGCCGTGTATCTGGAAGGCGAGCATCATGTGCGGGAGTACACCAGAGCGTTCGACGGCTTGCGGGCAGCAGCCTTGAGTCCCCAACGCTCGGCCCTGTTGATCGAGTCGATCGTGAAGGATTACGCGCAGTGATATCGCCCGAGTCCGGCGGCAGCGGCCGTCCGGTGTGGTTCACCTCCTCCTACAGCAATGGCGCGGGGGGTGAGTGCGTCGAGTGCGCCTTCGTCGAAGACGGCGCCCTGGTCCGTGACACGAAGGTTGCTCAGGCGCACCCGATTGCAGTGGGCTGCGATGCTTGGCGGTCCTTCGTCCAGACGGTCAAGCGGGATGGGACTGCAGCTGGTAGAGGTTGCTGAACCGCTGGTCGGCCAGGAGCTACTCACGGCCGCCCGGTTTTTCTCAGGTTGGCGGTTCCGGGGCGGGTGTCAAGAGCGCCCTCCGGGCGTCGGCTTCGCCGATTGCGCTGCGCTTCACTCTTGACGCCCGCCCCTCCACCGCGAAGTGATGCCCGGCCGGGCGGCCCGGGGGTGGGGCGGCGGGCCGGGTGGCTGGGGGCAGTGTCCGTCGCCGGGTGCGGGCCCGCGGTGTATTTTCTTGCCTCTTTCGGTGGCTCCCGCCAGTCCTTCCTCGCACCTCGGTGGTTCAGCCCCGCTCCCCCCGTTCGATGCAGAACTCGTTGCCCTCCGGGTCGGTCATCACGACCCAGCCGCGGCCGTTCGGGAGGGTGCGGTCTGTTGCGACGCGCGCGCCGAGGGAGAGCGCTCGGTCGACCTCCTCGGAGCGGGTGCGGCCTGTGGGTGCGAGGTCGAAGTGGAGGCGGTTCTTGGTTTTCTTGGGGTCTCCGGTCCTGATGAAGAGGAGTCCGGGTGTGCCGGCCGGTAGTTCGATCAGGACCTCGTCGTCGCCGGGCTTGTCCGAGTCGGAGATCGGGTGGCCGAGGAAGTCGGACCAGAAGCGGGTCAGTTCATAGGGCTCGCCCGTGCAGTCGAAGGTGATGTGGCGGAGGGTGGGGTTCAACGGTCGGTTCCGTCCCGTCGGTGGCCAGAGGTGCCGTGCGCTCCGCAGCATCGTCGGCGAGGCCGGGCGCTGTCGAACTATTTGGCGGGATCGGGCAGATTGCCGTCGCCGCCCAGGTTGGCGACCATGCGGCGCAGGACGTTGATCGTGGTGATGAAGTCGGCCTGGGAGATGCCGTCGTGGGTCTGGTGGTGGACGCGGAGGTTGCGTTCCCTGGCCCGGAGGCGGGCGGCCTCGCCCCCGTCCGTGAGGGTCAGGCCGCCTGTCGTGTCGTCCTCGGTGAGCCAGCCCCGAGCCGTCAGGTCGTCGTAGACCGCGTCGAAGTCGGTGTCCTGGTCGTCGTAGGGGGCCAGGCGGGCGGTGAGGGTGGCCCGGGTCCAGGTGCCCGGGGCGCCAGCGGCGTGGTTCAGGGTCCACCAGTGGGGCTGCGTGAGGTTCTCCACTGCCAGTTGGGCGCGGATGGCCCCCACGACCCTGCGGTAGGCCTGACCGGTCCAAGCGCCGATCGGCTGGGCGGCCAGCTCCTCGTCTGGGTACTCCCTGAGGGCTTCGGTTCGGGTGCTCATGACTTCGGTTCTCCCGTGTGTGATGTGTTCCCCCCCGGGTGGGAGAGACGGGTTGAACCTAGGAGCTCAAGCAAGGTCGAGGTCAAGGACGACGTCGTTCCGGCCGCTGCGTGACGGCCGCCCCGGGCCTTGCCGGGGTGGCCGTCGGGTGGGGTTCGGGGTTCGGTGGTCAGGCCGCTGGGCTCAGGTCCGCCCGGCCGAACAGGAGGGCGTAGCCCGGCGGGAGTTGGGTCAGGATGCGGGTCACCAGGTCGTCGCCGATCAGGGGCGGGAGCGCGCTGAGGACGGAGCTGACGTCCCAGCGGGCCGTGGCGGGGGTGGCTCCCGGCGTGCGGGAGGCCACCTCGTCGACGAACCGCGCGGCGGTCAGCCGGTGCGTGGCCGGGATCTGGGAGGCGATCAGGCGGGCCGCCTCTTCGGGGAGGGCGCGGGCGAGGTCGACCCGTTCGTCGCCGATGACGTGGGCGCCGAGGGCCGCCAGGACCGTACGGGTGACCTGCTCGGCCTTGGTCAGGGTGTCGTACTGGCCCGACGCGCGGACTGCCTCGACGAGTCGGGGCCAGCCGTCGTCGTCCTCGTGGTCCCTCGTGGTCACACCGGGCACTGTCGCCGTGCTCGCCGTGCTCATGTGCGGGTTCTTCCTCCGGATGCGTGGGTGCGGTCCTCCCGGGTCGTGCCACCGTGTGCGCGTGCCGCGAGCGGTGGCACGACCCGTGGACGGGCGGTGTTCGCGGGGTGGTGCGGTCAGCCGCTGATCCGTGGTGCGGTTTCAGCCGCTGATCCGGCGTGCGGTCAGCCGCTGATCTGCCTGCGGCTGTCGCCGCCCGTGATCTGGATGCGGCGGGGCTTGGCCTGCTCGGCCACGGGGATGCGCAGGGTCAGGACGCCGGCCTCGTACGAGGCGTCGATGCGCTCCGTGTCCAGCGTGTCGCCGAGGAACAACTGGCGCGTGAAAGTGCCGGTGGGGCGCTCGGCGACCAGCGGTTCCGCGCCCTCGGGGGCGGGGGACCTGCGCTCGGCTCGCACGTTGAGGACGTTGCGTTCGACGTCCAGCTCGATCGTCTCGGGGTCGATGCCGGGGAGGTCGAAGTGGACGAAGAAGTCGTCCCCGGAGCGGTAGGCGTCCATCGCCATCGCGGACGGGCGGGCGGCGGAGCCCAGGACCTGCTGGGTGAGCCGGTCGAGTTCACGGAAGGGGTCCGTGCGCATGAGCATCACGGGTCACTCCTCTCTTCAGGCGCTGTGTGTGCGATGCCCTACGTTCTGCGTCTTCTTATATAGCTCGGAGGAGGAAACTTGACAACCTCCGACTCAGGTTCGCGGTGGTCTCCGCGTCTGTCCTGTGGAGGGTTAGCCTCGTGATCTCGTAAGCGTGGGCGTGGGCGTGGCAGGAGGCAGACATGGCGAAGGTTCCCAGCGCGGTGGTGGCGGCGAGCGGGCTCGTGGGCGGGTACGGCGTGGCCCGGTGGACCAGGCAGCGGCCGCTCGGCGGGGCCGTCCTCGCCGTCGCCGGTGCGGCGGCCGCGCGGCAGTGGCGGCAGCAGGCGGGCGGGGTGGCCGCGGGGGCGTTGTCGGCCGCCTACGTCGCCGCGTTCGCCGGGTCGCATCCGCTGGCCCGGAAGGTGGGGGCATGGCCTGCCGTGTTCGGTGTGGCGGGGGCCGTGGGGCTGGCGTCGTGGGTGGTGGCGGACCGGCGGCGGGGCGGCGGGGTGTAGGGCCATGCCATGGGTGCAGGGCCATGCCGTGCAGGGCCCTGCTATGCCGTGCAGGGCGCTGCTATGCCGTGCAGGGCCCTGAAGCCGCGCGGTCTCGGGTCCGGCCTCGCGCCGACACGTCGGGCCCATCAGGGCGGGCCTGTCAGGGCGAGACCGTGAGGGCGGGCTCCTGAACACACAGCAAAGAACCCGGCCCTGTCACCAGGGCCGGGTTCTCGGATGGAGCGCCGGGCAGGCCTTGCACCTGCATCTCCCCACAGGAAGTGGGGCGTCTTTCCTTGGACCACCAACGCATCGCCCCTCGGCCGGAGTTCGGCGAGCGGGCGCAGATCAACTATAGCGCAGCTTCCGGTGCCGCCGGTCCGTCGGAACTACGGACCCGGCGTGGGCGGCCGGCCGTCCCGCTGCCCGCCCACGCCCGGCCCGTCGGTGCTTCGGTGCTACGCCGTCGCCGGGCTGGATCCCGGCGAGCCCGGACCCGCACCCGGACCCGCGCCCGGAGTCGACCCAGGACCCGCGCCCGGACCCGCGCCCGGGTCCTGGGAGTCGCCACCGCCGCGGACGCCGGACTTCGCCTTGCCCGCCGCCGCTGTCAGCGGCTTGGCGATGTCCTCCAGGGAGCGGCGTTCGGCGTTCACCGCGAGCAGCGCCGCCACCAGGCCCGCCAGGCACATCAGCGTCGCGCCGATCGAGAAGGCGAGGACCGTGTCGCCGACGACGCCGGACTCCGTGAGCTTGGCGAACAGCAGCGGGCCGCTGATGCCGCCGGCCGCGGTGCCGATGGCGTAGAAGAACGCGATCGACATCGCGCGGGTCTCCATCGGGAAGATCTCGGAGACCGTCAGGTAGGCGCTGGAGGCTCCGGCCGAGGCGAAGAACAGGACCGCGCACCAGCACGCCGTCATCGTGGCCGCGCTCAGCGAGCCCTGGTCGAAGAGCCAGGCGGTGCCGAACAGGAGCAGGCCGGACAGGATGTACGTGCCGGAGATCATCACGCGGCGGCCGACCGTGTCGAACAGCTTGCCCAGCAGCAGCGGGCCGCAGAAGTTGCCGAGCGCGATGACGGCGAAGTAGTAGCCGGTGTTGCCGCTGGGCACGTCGAAGAACGTCGTCAGGATCGCGCCGAAGCCGAAGGTGATGGCGTTGTACAGGAACGCCTGGCCGATGAAGAGGGAGAAGCCGAGGATGGCGCGCCTGCGGTAGTCCGAGAAGACCGTGCGGCCGATCTCCAGGAAGGAGACGCTGCGGCGCTGGTGGATGGTGATCTCGCCTTCCGCGGGCGGCAGCGGCTTGCCGTTCTCGCGTTCGATCTCCTGCTCGATGGAGGAGACGATGCGTTCCGCCTCGTCGTCACGGCCGTGGATCAGCAGCCAGCGTGGGCTCTCCGGGACGTGCCGGCGGACCAGCAAGATGACCAGGGCGAGGACCGCGCCGAGGGCGAAGGTCAGGCGCCAGCCGACGTTGGCGGCGAAGATGTCCGTGTCCAGCGCGACGATCGACAGCAGGGAGCCGAAGACCGCGCCCAGCCAGAAGCTGCCGTTGATCATGAGGTCGACGCGGCCGCGGTACTCCTTGGGGATCAGTTCGTCGATCGCGGAGTTGATGGCCGCGTACTCGCCGCCGATGCCGAAGCCGGTGAGGAACCGGAAGAGGAAGAACCACCAGGTGTCGAAGGAGATCGCCGTGAGGGCCGTGGCCCCCAGGTAGACCGCCAGGGTGATCATGAAGAGTTTTTTGCGCCCCCACTTGTCGGTGAGGCGCCCCCAGAACAGCGCTCCCGTGCAGGCCCCCGCCACGTAGAGCGCGGCGGCCATGCCGGTGACCTCCCCCGAGGTGATGGGCAGGCCGCTGCCGGGTTCCGACAGGCGGCTCGCGATGTTGCCGACGACGGTGACTTCGAGACCGTCGAGGATCCACACGGTGCCGAGACCGATGACGATCGTCCAGTGCCAGCGCGACCACGGGAGGCGGTCGAGTCTGGCGGGGATGTCGGTGGTCAGGGTCCGGCCGGTCTCGGCCTGCGCGGTGGCCATGGGCTCCCTCCTCGTCGAGAAGAACCCCCATCGGGTGCCCGGCCGGGGTCTCCTTACGCCCCGAGCGCGTGCGTCACCGTGTAGATCAGCAGGCCGGCCAGGGAGCCGACCACCGTGCCGTTGATGCGGATGAACTGCAGGTCGCGGCCGATGTTGGCCTCGATCTTCTTCGTGGTGTGCTCGGCGTCCCAGCTCGCGACGGTGTCGGTGATCAGGGAGGTGATCTCCTTGCGGTAGGTGGTGACGACGTAGACGGCCGCGTCCTCCACCCACTTGTCGACCTTGTCCTGCACCTTGCGCTCGCCGGCCATCCGGGAGCCCAGCGAGAGCAGGGAGGCGCGGACGCGCAGCCGCAGCTCGCTGCGCTCGTCCTCCGCGGCGGCGACGATCATGGAGCGGACGGCGGTCCAGGCGCTGGCGATGAGGTCCTGCACCTCGCCGCGGCCGAGGACCTCGCCCTTGAGCCGTTCGACGCGGGCGCGGGTGTCGGTGTCGGACTGCAGGTCGGAGGCGAAGTCGGTGAGGAAGCGGTCGAGGGCCCCGCGCGCGGGGTGGGCGGGCATGTCGCGCATCTCGGTGACGAAGCGCAGCAGTTCCTTGTAGACGCGCTCGCCTACCTTGCGGTCGACGAACTTCGGGGTCCAGCCGGGGGCGCCACCCTGCACGGCGTCCATGACGGAGTCACCGTGCAGCACGAGCCAGTCGTGGGCGCGGGTGACGACGAGGTCGACGACCCGTTTGTGGCCGCCGTCGGCGACGACCTTCTCCAGCATCTTGCCGATGCCGGGTGCGATCTCCTGGGCGCCCGCACGGCGGGTGATGGCCTCGCCGACCACGGCCTGGACGTCGGAGTCGCGCAGCACGGTCAGGGCGCCGCGCAGGGCGGTGGACAGCTCGGCGGTGACCCGGTCGGCGTGCTCGGGCACGGCGAGCCAGGCGCCGAGGCGGCTGCCGATGCCGACGGCGCGCAGCCGCTGGCGCACGACGTCCTCGGAGAGGAAGTTCTCCCCGACGAACTCGCCCAGGGAGACGCCGAGCTGGTCCTTCTTGGTGGGGATGATCGCGGTGTGCGGGATGGGGATGCCGAGGGGGTGCCGGAAGAGGGCCGTGACGGCGAACCAGTCGGCGAGCGCGCCGACCATGCCGGCCTCGGAGGCGGCGGCGACGTAGCCCGCCCAGGCGCCGGCGCCGGAGTTCTGGGCGATCTTGGCGAGCACGTAGACCAGGGCCACGAACAGCAGCAGTCCGGTGGCGGTGAGCTTCATCCGGCGTACGCCGCGCTGTTTCTCCTCGTCCGCCGGGCTGAAGGTCGTCATCGCACGGTTCACGGTGGCGCCGGGGCGGGCATGCTCCTCGCCGGCACTGACCTTTTCTTCCGTTTTCGTCCGTTCCATCCGCTCCACCCGCTCGGTGATCCCGCACACATTGTCCCTTCCTGACCGACTCCTGGAACGGAACAGGAGTTCCCGGCGTCTGTCGGGAGGGGGTATTGCCACGGGGTCCTGTGAGCCTCCCCCGGTCCATGACGCATCATGGGCACATCAGATCGGAGCCTTGGGCTCCCATCGCCCGAGGAGAACTACACAGCATGACCCGAGGACGTGGCTACGCCCTCTTGGGCCTGGTCGTCGCAGCGATCGTGGCCCTTTCCACCGCCATATACGTCGGGGTGGCGTCCGACAACGGCGAGCCGGGCCGGAACGCCCTCGGTGACGGCCGCGCCCCGAACTCCGCCGCTCCCGCCTCCACCGGCACCTGGGTCAGCACCTGGTCCACGTCCCCGGCCGCCGGCGAACCCGGCACCGAGACGACGGGCATGGCGGACCGTTCGGTGCGCAACGTCGTCCACACCAGCGTCGGGGGTACGAGTGCCCGCGTGACGCTGTCCAATCTCTACGGCCGCTCCCCGCTGAGCATCACGGGCGCGTCGATCGCCCTCGCAGCGGGTCCCGGCACACCCGCCGCGCTCCCGGACACTCTGCGGCAGCTGACCTTCAACGGCGGCCCGACGGTCGTCATCCCGCCCGGCCGGCAGGTGATGAGCGATGCCGTGCGCATCGCCGTGCCCCACGACTCGGACGTGCTGATCACCACGTACACCCCGGCCGGCTCCGGCACCGTGACCTACCACCCGCACGCCCGGCAGATCTCCTACCTGGCGCAGGGCGACCACACGCGGGACACGACGGGCGCGCCGTACACGGAGCAGACCAAGAACTGGCGGTACCTGACCGCGCTGGACGTGCTGAGCAACGAGTCCGAGGGGACGGTCGTCGCCCTCGGCGACTCGCTGACGGACGGCATCACGTCCACCATGAACGCCAACAACCGGTGGCCGGACGTCCTGTCCGACCGGCTGCGCGCGGAGATCGCCGCCGGGCGGGACCTGCCGCGCTACAGCGTCGTCAACCAGGGCATCAGCGGCAACCGGGTCCTCACCGACGGGCTGGGCCGCCCCGCGGACAACCCCAGCGGCCTGAACCGCTTCTCGCGGGACGTGCTGCAGCGGACCAACGTCAAGGTCGTCGTCATCGACCTCGGTGTCAACGACATCCTGCGCAACCCGCGGCTTGCCGACCCCCAGGCGATCCTGGGCGGCCTGCGCACGCTGGTGGACCAGGCCCACGCGCGCGGCCTGAAGGTCGTGGGCGCGACCCTGATGCCGTTCCACGGCCACCGCGGCTACACGGACCAGCGCGAGTCGGTGCGCCAGGCCATCAACGCCGAGATCCGCTCCGGGCGGGTCTTCGACGCGGTGGTCGACTTCGACGAGGCGCTGCGCGACCCGTACGACCCGCGCCGGCTGCGCGCCGACTACGACTCGGGCGACCATCTGCACCCCAGTGACAAGGGCTACACGCGCATGGCCGAGGTGTTCGACCTGGAGTCCCTGAAGGGCTCGGCACCGGCGAAGCTGTAGGTCCGACGGCGCTCCACCGCCCCCCCCCTCGCGCGGAGGGGGGCGGCCGGTGTCTCAGTCCAGTTCCCGGCGGTCCGCCCTGCGCTCCAGCTTCTCCTGGCGCCGGGCCTCGCGGATCCGCTGCTTCTCCGCACGGGTCAGCTTCCGCTGGACCCCGACGCCGCCCCAGAAGGCGAAGCCGGTGACGATCACACGCGGGGCGCCCGGTTCGCCCGGCACGCCCTCCTCACGGTGGTCGAACCCGCCCATGACGCCGATGCCGCGGACCACGACCTCCACGCCTGGCGGGACGATGACCTCCACCCCGCCCATGATCGCGACGGCGTTGATCTCGACCTCGCGCTCGGTGAAGTCCGCCTCGCGCAGGTCGATCTCCCCGCCGCCCCAGAAGGCGAAGCAGGTGAACCGGCGCGGCATCGTCCAGCGGCCCTTGCGCTGGAAGCCGGACATCACGGCGACGGCCCACGTGGAGGAGCCCGCGCCGCCGACGATCCGCCCGGACCAGCCCGGCCCGGCCGCGGGCTCCTTGCTCAGCGACACCACCGGGGCCGTGACACCCGGGGCGGGCAGGTCCCGGGTGATCGGCGCCAGTTCCCCGTACGTCCGCGCCCGGTACGTCGCGTCCAGCCGCTCCTCGAACTCCGTCATGTCGAGCCGGCCCTCCGCGAGGGCGTCCCGCAGGATGTCGGCGACCTTCTCGCGGTCGGCGTCGGAGGCGCGGAGGTCCGGCACTGCGTCGTCGGTCATACACAGCAGCCTACGAGTTGCCCCTGCCGGGCACTACGTGGTCGCACGCTCCGGCGGATTCGGGGCGTCCCCGGGGGTGTTCCCAGCGGCCTGCCCGGGGGCGTCCCGGGAAGTGTCCCCGGGCTTCTCCTCCATGGAGTGCAGCATCTTCGCGATCACCGCCTCGATGTCCGGCTCCCGCACCGACAGGTCGACCAGCGGGTAGCGCGCCGCGATCCCGGCCACCAGGGGCGCCGCCGACTCCGCCGCCGGGAACGCCAGCCACTGGCGCGGCCCGTCCACCCGGACGACCCGGGCCGGCGCCGGCGCCTCGATGGGCGGCAGTTCCCGCTCCAGGTCCACCACCAGGGTCCGTTCGCTCTCCCCCGCCTCGTGCAGCCCGGTGAGCGGCCCGTCGTACATCAGCCGTCCGTGGTCGATGACCATCACCCGCTTGCACAACTGCTCGATGTCCTGGAGGTCGTGCGTGGTCAGCAGCACCGTCGTGCCGCGCTCGGCGTTCAACTCCCGCAGGAACTCCCGCACCTTCGCCTTGGAGACCACGTCGAGACCGATGGTCGGCTCGTCCAGGTACAGCACCTCCGGGTCGTGCAGCAGCGCCGCCGCGATGTCCCCGCGCATCCGCTGCCCGAGCGAGAGCTGCCGCACCGGCACGTCCAGCAGGTCGGCCAGGCCGAGGAGTTCGACCAGCCGGTCGAGGTTCTCGCGGTAACGGGCGTCGGGGATCCGGTACATGCGGTGCATCAGCCGGTAGGAGTCGATCAGCGGCAAATCCCACCACAGCGTCGTACGCTGCCCGAACACCACGCCGATGCGGTGCGCGAGACGGATGCGGTCCCGGGAGGGGTCGATGCCCGCCACCCGCACCCGGCCGGCGCTGGGCGTCAGGATGCCGGTCAGCATCTTGATCGTGGTGGACTTGCCGGCGCCGTTGGGGCCGATGTAGCCCACCATCTCGCCGCTCGCCACCCGGAACGAGATCGAGTCGACGGCCCGCACCTGCCGCCGCTCCCGCTTCATGAAGCCGGTCTTCCTGCGCACCTCGAAGACCTTCTCGACACCGTCGAGTTCGATGAACCCGCTTTCCGAACCGGTCAACTCAACTCCCTGTACTCCGGTACGAGCGCAGCCCCGTCCGCCACGCCAGGCCCGCCAGCGCGCCGCACGCCAGGGCCACCAGCGGCGAGGCGTACGCCGTCCACCCGGGCAGCGCGACGGGATAGGGCCTGCCCAGCACATGGGCGGCGGGCACCCAGTTGACGAAGGCCAGCGGCACCATGAAGGTCACCCCGCGCACCAGGTCCTTGCCGAACACGCTCGGCGGGTACTGCAGCAGCGTCGTCCCGCCGTAGGTGAAGGCGTTCTGCACCTCGGCGGCGTCCTGCGCGAAGATCTGGAAGGCCGCGCCCGCCACGAACACCGCCGAGAAGATCGCCGCGCCGCTGATCACCATCACCGGCACCAGCAGCACCTTCGCCGCCGTCCAGTCGACGTCCACCGCCACCAGCGCCCAGCCCAGCACCACCGCGCCCTGGGTGATCCGGCCCAGCCGGCGCAGCGCGAAGCGGTCCGCCCCCACCTGGGCGAGCACCGGGGCGGGACGCACCAGCAGCGTGTCGAAGGAGCCGTCGCGCATCCTCGCGCCCAGCACGTCCATCGAGCCGAGCAGCAGATCGGCGATCCCGAACGCCGTCACCGACAGCCCGTACAGGAAGGCCACCTCCGGCAGCGACCAGCCGCCCAGCGAGTCCACCTGCGAGAACATCAGCAGGATCCCCACGAAGTCCAGGCCGGTCACCGTCAGGTTGCCGAGGACGGTGACCACGAAGGAGGCCCGGTAGGTCATGCTGGAGCGCATCCACATCCCGGCGATCAGCCGGTAGGCCCGCACCCCCTCCAGCAGCACGCCGCGCTCACCCACCCTGCACCACCACCCGCCGGGTCGCGGCCGACTGCACCAGCCGCCCCGCCGCGAGCAGCGCCACCGCCCACGCCGCCTGGAAGGCGAACGCCCGCAGCGCACTCGTCTCCCCCATCAGCACGTCCGCCGGCATCTGGATCTGCGCCGCCCACGGCAGCACCCGCACCACCTCGCCGAACGCGCCCGGGAACGCGTTCAGCGGCAGCACCATGCCCGAGAAGAAGATCCCCGTGACCATCAGGGCCTGGTTGACGCCCATGCCGTCCATCAGCCAGAACACGCTCAGCGCCGCGAGATAGCGGATCGCGAAGCTGACGAGGGCCGCCAGCAGCAGCGTGACCGTGAACGCCGCCCACGGCGTGACGTCCGTCGGCAGCGCCATCGGGAAGAACGCCGCGCCGAACAGGAAGGGGATCACGCCCCGCCCCAGCATCTGGAACAGCGCCCGCCCCACGTCCCCGGCCAGCCACCACAGCTGCAGATCGGCCGGCCGGTACAGGTCGACGGCGATCTCACCGGTGCGGATGCGCTCCATCAGGTCCTTCTCCGCCCCGCCGCCCTGGATGGCGAGCGTCGCGTACAGACACTGCCCCAGCCACACATAGGTCACGGCCTGCGCCTGGTCGTACCCGCCCAGGTGCGGCTTCTCGTCCCACAGCGCGAGATACGTGTGCACGAGGATGACGCCGAAGACCGTGTTGGTGAACACCCCGGCCGCCGTGGCCGCCCGATAGGTCGCGTACCGCCTGAAGCCGCCCGCCGCGACGGCCGCGTACAACCGTCCCGAGCCCACCTCCACCACCCTCCTCGCCGCCCGGCACCGAAGCGCAGGAGCCTAGTGCTCCGACGGGCGGGCCTGCCACGGGATTTCCGGCGCGTGCGCGGGCGCCGCGAGGCGAGCCGGCACCGGCAATGACGGTACGATCCGTTGCGTCCGCGTGGGCCGAGGCGCCCGTGGCCAGGGCGAGCGGCGTGACGGCGGTGCCGGCCGGGCGGAGCGTACGAGTCGGCGCTCTTCGGTCGGATCACCCTCCGGGGCGTGTCCCTCCTGGGGCGGATCTCGTGCGAGCACGATCTCGACGCGCGCAGGCCCGCGAGGGTACGGTCCGCCCTCGGCTCGCCTGCGCGTTCGTCCGCGCGCCACCCGCCTCGCCCCACGGCTCACGACACGGCCCTCGATCAGGGAACTGATCGCCGGATGGGACAGTCTTCATCACAGGGGCGCAAGAGCGAGCAGAGACGTACGGGAACGACGTACGACGCGAAACAGGAGTCCGTGCACGACATGAGTGACGAGCCTCAGCCGCAGCAGCCGAACCCGGGCTGGGCACCGGGAGAGCCGCAACCGGACGGCGACTCCGGCACGCCCGGCGCGGCCGCGAAACCCAGGCGGACCGGCTGGCGCCGGGCCATCCCGACCTGGCGCATGACGCTGGGCGCGTTCCTCGTCACCGCCCTGCTGCTCGTCGGCGCGTTCTTCCTGGGCTACTCCCTCGTGAAGATCCCGCCGGCCAACGCGCTCGCCACCAAGCAGGCCAACGTGTACCTGTACGCGGACGGCTCCGTGATCGCCCGCGACGGCGAGGTCAACCGGGAGAACGTCACCCTCGCGCAGATCTCCAAGGACGCCCAGCACGCCATCCTGGCCGCCGAGGACCGCGACTTCTACACCGAGTCCGCCGTCGACCCCAAGGCCATGGTCCGCGCCGCCTGGAACACCGCCCTCGGCAAGGGCAAGCAGTCCGGCTCCACGATCACGCAGCAGTACGTGAAGAACTACTACCTGCGCCAGGAGCAGACCGTCACGCGCAAGGCCAAGGAGTTCTTCATCGCGATCAAGCTGGACCGCGAGGTGAGCAAGGACCACATCCTGGAGGGCTACCTCAACACCAGCTTCTTCGGCCGCAACGCCTACGGCATCCAGGCCGCCTCCCAGGCCTACTACGGCATGGACGCCAAGGACCTCGACGCCGGCCGCGCCGCCTACCTCGCCGCGCTCGTCAACGCGCCCAGCCAGTACGACGTCGTCGCCCACCCCGAGAACCGCGACGCCGCCGAGTCCCGCTGGAACTACGTGCTGGACGGCATGGTCAAGAAGGGCTGGCTCGACGAGTCGGAGCGGGCCGGCATGAAGTTCCCGGTGCCGAAGGAGTCCACCCTCTCCACCGGCATGTCCGGGCAGCGCGGCTACATCGTCCGGATCGTCAAGGACTACCTCGTCCAGAACAAGATCGTCGAGGAGTCCGCGCTCGACGCCGGCGGCTACCGCATCACCACCACCCTGCAGAAGCCCAAGCAGGACGCCTTCGTCAAGGCCGTCAACGACAAGCTGATGGACAAGCTCGACAAGAAGGACAACAAGGTCGACCGCTACGTGCGCGCGGGCGGCGCCGCCGTCGACCCGAAGACCGGCAAGGTCGTCGCGATGTACAACGGCATCGACTACGTCAAGCAGTACACCCCGAACGCCACCCGCAGGGACTTCCAGGTCGGCTCCACCTTCAAGCCCTTCGTGTTCACCGCGGCCGTCGAGAACCACAGCGAGACGCAGGACGGCCGCGTCATCACCCCCAACACGATCTACGACGGCACCAACCAGCGCCCCGTCCGCGGCTGGGCCGGCGACCCCTACGCCCCCGAGAACGAGGACCAGGTCTCCTACGGCGACATCACCGTCACCGAGGCCACCGACAAGTCCGTGAACTCCGTGTACGCGCAGATGGCCGCCGACGTCGGCCCGCAGAAGGTCAAGCAGACCGCCATCGACCTCGGCATCCCCGAGGCCACCCCCGACCTCGCCGACGGCCCCGCCATCGCCCTCGGCACCGCCACCGCCAGCGTCCTCGACATGGCCGAGGCCTACGCCACCCTCGCCAACCACGGCCGCCACGGCGCCTACACGATGGTCGAGAAGGTCACCAAGGAAGGCACCCCGATCGACCTGCCCGAAAGGCGCACCCGGCAGGCCGTCAGCCGTGAGGCCGCCGACACCACCACCAAGGTCCTGCAGAGCGTCGTCCAGAACGGCACGGCCGCCGCCGCCCAGGCCGCGGGCCGTCCCGTCGCCGGCAAGACCGGCACCGCGGAGAAGGACAAGGCCGCCTGGTTCGCCGGCTACACGCCCGACCTGGCCGTCGTCGTCTCCGTCATGGGCCAGGACCCCGTCACCGCCGACCAGATGCCGCTGTACGGCGCCCTCGGCCTGCCCCGCATCAACGGCGGCGGGCCGCCCGCCGAGATCTGGGCCCAGTTCACCCGCGACGCCCTCAAGGGCAAGCCCGCCAAGGACTTCGACCTCAGGCTCCAGCCCGGCGCCGACGTCTCCCAGGCCCCCGGCACCGAGGCCCCGGCCGACCCCACCACCGGCACCACCGACGGCGGCACCACCACCGGCGGCCAGGACGACGGGACCCAGCCGCCCAGCCAGACCCCGAGCGCACCGGAGGGCCAGAACCAGGGCCAGACCGACGGCGGCACCACCGACGGCGGCACGGGCGGGGAGTCCCCCACCGGCGGCGGCACCGCGGACGGCGGCACCACCGACGGCGGAGCCACCGGCGGTGACGGCGGCACGGCCGACGGCGGGGCCACCGGCGGCGGCGAACCCGGCGACGGCGGCACCACCGAAGGGCCCACCGGCCCCGGCTGGGGTGTGGTCCCGCAGGGCGCACGCCGCGAATGACGCTGACGGCCCGGTGACGCCGCTCAGCGACGCGGGGCCTCAGTGACCGCTGGTCGCCTTCAGACCCACCACGGCGACCAGCAGCAGGCACACGAAGAAGATCCGGGCGGCGGTCGCCGGCTCCCCCAGCACCGCCATGCCGAACACCGCCGCCCCGGCCGCGCCGATCCCCACCCACACGCCGTAGGCGGTACCGATGGGCAGCGTCTTGGCGGCCTGCGACAGCAGCAGCATGCTGGCCACGATGCCGGCGCCGGTGAGCACACTCGGGATCGGGCGCGTGAAGCCGTCGGTGTACTTCATGCCCACGGACCACCCCACCTCGAGCAGACCGGCGACGACGAGCAGAACCCAGGCCATGACGGGCACCTCCGGGAAACGGGCTGACGGTGTCGGTGCGTCGTCTTTGCCTTGATCCCGGTACGGCGCGTCTCGTCGGGGTCCCCCCAACGTAGCAAAGCCCGACGGCACGCCGAAGGGGCCGGTGACGAGCGTCACCGGCCCCTTCGCACTGCCGCCCACGGGCCTACAGGTACAGGCCCGTCGAGTCCTCCGAGCCCTCGAACCGGTCCGCGGCCACGGCGTGCAGGTCGCGCTCGCGCATGAGCACGTACGCGATGCCCCGCACCTCGACCTCGGCACGGTCCTCCGGGTCGAACAGAACCCGGTCGCCCGGCTCCACCGTCCGCACGTTCTGCCCCACCGCGACCACCTCGGCCCAGGCCAGCCGCCGGCCGACCGCCGCCGTGGCGGGGATCAGGATGCCGCCGCCGGAACGCCGCTCGCCCTCGCTGGTGTCCTGCCGCACGAGTACGCGGTCGTGCAGCATCCGGATGGGCAGCTTGTCGGGATGGGTGCTGTGCTCGTTTCTGTTGGCGCTCACGCCCTGAAACCTACCTGTCTTCCCGGGGGACGTCCGCAGTCGGGTCAGCCCTTGCGCCGCCGCGTGCTGAACGCGAGCAGCCCGACCACGCCCACCACGACGAGCGCGACGGGCACGACCCGCTCCAGCCGGGGTGCCCCGTCCTCGTCCACGAAGCGGGCCCGCACGTCCGTGACGGCCTTGTTGACCCCCACGTAGGCCCGCCCCAGGGTGTGGTCGATGTTCGACGCGACCTTGGCCTTGGCATCCCCGACGATCGTCTTCGGGTGCACCCGCACGCCGATCTCGTCGAGGGTCTCGGCCAGGGTCGCGCGGCGGCGCCTGATGTCCGCCTCGATCTGCGCCGGGGTCCTGGTGTCCGCCGTGTCCGCCACCGTGTCGCCTCCGAAGTCGGTATGTGCCTGTGCCTGTGCCTGTGCCGAACAGTCTGTCAGCTCCACGGCTCATCGCATCGCGTCGACCCCCGGTTAGGCTGGCCCGATGAGCGAGCGACTGCAGCCGGGGGACGTGGCCCCCGCCTTCACCCTGCCCGACGCCGACGGCACCGAGGTGTCCCTGGCGGACCACAAGGGCCGCAAGGTCATCGTGTACTTCTACCCGGCCGCCCTCACGCCGGGCTGCACGAAGCAGGCCTGCGACTTCACGGACAACCTCCAGCTGCTGGCGGGCGCGGGCTACGACATCATCGGCATCTCCCCCGACAAGCCGGAGAAGCTGGCGAAGTTCCGCGACAAGGAGTCCCTGAAGGTCACCCTCCTCGCCGACCCGGACAAGAAGGTCCTGGAGTCCTACGGCGCCTTCGGCGAGAAGAAGCTGTACGGCAAGACGGTCGTCGGCGTCATCCGCTCCACGGTGATCGTGGACGAGGAGGGCAAGGTCGAACGGGCCCTGTACAACGTCAAGGCCACGGGCCACGTCGCCAAGATCATCAAGGACCTGGGAATCTGACACACCCTCCCCCACCCGAGAGCGGCTCACACCGGCACCGTCCCGGCCCGAGCCGCTCTCACGTTTCCCAGGTGACCGCCCGCGGGTCGCTTCGTTACTCCGTGCGGGATCACGAACACGTGGTCGAGGACGGAGCGAGCGGGAGGGGCTCGATGGGGGCGAGCGCGTACACGAGGGAGCGCCTGGAGGAGGCGGCCCGGGGGGCGCGGACGTTGTCGGAGGCGTTGGGGAGGTTGGGGGTTGATCCGGGGAGTTCGACGCGACGGTACGTGTTCGCGCGGATGAAGAAGCTCGGCGTGGACGTGTCGCACTTCGAGCGGGAGGGCGTGAAGTGGACCAGGGAGGTCCTTGAGCGAGCGGTCGCCGCGTCGACGAACATGTGCGAGGTGCTGCGCCGGCTGGGGCTCGATGTCGTCGGCGGGCATCACACGCACATCAGCCGCCGGATCAAGGCGTACGGCATCGACACCTCGCACTTCCGGGTGCCGACCCGGCGTGGACAGCCACGGCCCCGGCGAACCCCGGAGGCCCTCCTCGTCGAGCAGCCGCCCGAGCACGCCCGGCGCGTGCCGGGCGACCGCCTCAAGTGGGCGATGACGGCCCGTGGAGTGGAGGAGCGCTGCGCGCTGTGCGGCACGGGAGCGATCTGGCGGGGCCGCCCGCTTTCCCTGGAGGTCGACCACATCAACGGCCGTTGGCAGGACAACCGGATCGAGAACCTGCGGCTGCTGTGCCCCAACTGCCACGCCACCACGGACCGGTACCGGGGGCGCGGCAAGGGGCGCGCCTCGTGAGCCGCAGGCGGCCCCGTCCGGACCGCGAGGAGCTGCGTGCCGCGGTCGCCGAGTCCGTCTCCGTCGCCGAGGTGCTGCGCCGCCTGGGCCGCTCGGGCAGCGGCACCCAGCGCGCGCATCTGCGCCGGTGGATCGCCGAGGATCAGCTGAGCACGGAGCACTTCCTGGGCCAGGCACATCAGCGGGGCAGGGCCCGTCCGGCCCTGGCGAGGCCGGCCGAGGAGATCCTCGTCAAGCACGAAGGCGAGCGCCGGACCCGCACGGCCGTGCTGCGCCGGGCGCTGCGGGAGGTGGGCGTGCCCGAAGTGTGCGCGGAGTGCGGCATCGGTCCGCAGTGGCTGGGCAAGCCCATGACGCTCGAGGTGGATCACATCAACGGGGACTGGAGCGACGACCGGCTGGAGAATCTGCGCCTGCTCTGCCCCAACTGCCACGCGGTCACGCGTACCTGGTGTCGAGGAGGGCAGCGGCGACATAATCTCGCCCAGTAGAGTAGGGATCTGCTGGGCGCCCGTACGCCAACGGCTGAGCGGCGATCTTTAGGTGGTCGTGTCTGTCGGTTCGAATCCGACCGGGCGTACCGAGACAGCCCCGCGCCTCTTCCGGAGGTGCGGGGCTGTTCCCTTCAGCCCAACAGCTCCCGCACCACCGGTACCAGTGCGCGGAACGCCTTGCCCCGGTGGCTGATCGCGTTTTTCTCCTGGGGGGTCAGTTCCGCGCAGGTGCGGGTTTCGCCCTCCGGCTGGAGGATCGGGTCGTAGCCGAAGCCGCCCGTGCCGGCGGGCTCGTGGCGCAGGACGCCGCGCAGTTGTCCCTCGACCACCCGCTCCGTGCCGTCGGGCAGGGCCAGGGCGGCCGCGCAGGCGAAGTGGGCCTGGCGGTGTTCGTCGGCGATGTCCGAGAGCTGGGCGAGGAGCAGGTCCAGGTTGGCCTTGTCGTCGCCGTGGCGGCCGGACCAGCGGGCGGAGAAGATGCCGGGGGCGCCGTTGAGGACGTCGACGCAGAGGCCGGAGTCGTCGGCGACGGCCGGCAGGCCGGTCGCCCGGGCCAGGGCGTGTGCCTTGAGCAGGGCGTTCTCGGCGAAGGTGATGCCGGTTTCCTTGACGTCGGGGATGTCCGGGTAGGCGTCGGCGCCGACGAGCTCGTGGGGAAGTCCGGCCTCGGCGAGGATCGCGCGCAGTTCGGTGATCTTTCCGGCGTTACGGGTGGCGAGGATCAGGCGACTCATGGGCCCACAGTATTCCGCGCCCGGGAAGGGGCGTGGGGGACTGCGCGAGCGGCCACGGCGCACCCGCGGACGGCCACCGGCGCGACCCGGCGGCCGAGGGGCCGCGGTCGCTCCTGGCGGCGCGGCGCGGCGCGGGCTACGGCGTGCAGACCTTCGTCAGTTCGCCCGCGGCGTCCGTGACGGGGCTGATGTCGGGCGTCTCGTCGCCGTTCTCGAGGGAGGTGCGGACGTTGTCGACGGCCTTGTCGAGGTCGTCCACGGCCTTGTCGACGTCTGCGTTGTCCGTCTTGTCGCCGATCTCGCCGAGGTTCTTGTCGATGGAGTCGAGGGACTCGTCCAGCTGCGTGGGGTCGTTCGCGGCGTTGTCGACGGCCTGCTGGAGTTCCGTGACGCTGTCGGCGATGGCGTCGGCGGTCTGGACGCAGTCCAGCGCCTTGTCGACGGCGGCGCAGCCGGTGGTGAGTCCGGCGGTCAGCGCGACGGCCGCCAGGGTGGCGGCGACGGCTGCGGTGCGGCGTCGGCGGCTCGCGGCCATGGAACGGTCCCTCTCGTTCGGTCGGGCCGGTCCGGGCCCGTGTGGCTGGCCGGGCGCACAGGGGTGAGCCGTGCGCCCGTACTCCTTCAGACGCGTGTGTGCTCGGCGCGGTTGCCCGTGCCGAGCACCCGTTTTGGTGCGCCCTTTACTTTTCGAGGACCGTATCAAGGGCGGTGCGCTGGTGGGCGGCGAGTTCGGTGCAGCCGGCGACGGCGAGGTCGAGGAGGGCGTCGAGTTCGTCGCGGGCGAAGGGTTCGGCCTCGGCGGTGCCCTGGACCTCGACGAAGCGGCCGTCGCCGGTGCAGACGACGTTCATGTCGGTGTCGGCCTTGACGTCTTCCTCGTAGCAGAGGTCGAGGAGGGGGACGCCGCCGACGATGCCGACGGAGACGGCGGAGACGGTGCCGGTCAGGGGCTTGCGGCCGGCTTTGACGAGCTTCTTGCCCTGGGCCCAGGCGACGGCGTCGGCCAGGGCCACGTAGGCGCCCGTGATGGCCGCCGTGCGGGTGCCGCCGTCGGCCTGGAGGACGTCGCAGTCGAGGACGATGGTGTTCTCGCCGAGGGCCTTGTAGTCGATGACGGCGCGCAGGGAGCGGCCGATGAGGCGGCTGATCTCGTGGGTGCGGCCGCCGATGCGGCCCCTGACGGACTCGCGGTCGCCGCGGGTGTTGGTGGAGCGGGGCAGCATGGAGTATTCGGCGGTGACCCAGCCTTCGCCGCTGCCCTTGCGCCAGCGCGGGACGCCTTCGGTGACGGAGGCGGTGCAGAAGACCTTGGTGTCGCCGAAGGAGACGAGGACGGAGCCTTCGGCGTGCTTGCTCCAGCCGCGCTCGATGGTGATGGGGCGGAGCTGCTGGGGGGTGCGGCCGTCGATTCGAGACATGGCGCTGAGCCTATCCGTACGTGCGGAACGGGCCCGTCCCGCGGTGGGGAGGGGCCCGTACAGGTGGCGTCAGGGTCCGTCAGGGGTGAAGCCCGGGACGATCCCAGCGCTTCACATCATGTCTTCGATCTCCGCGGCGATGGGGTCGGCGTCGGTGCCGATGACGACCTGGATGGCGCTGCCCATCTTGACGACGCCGTGGGCGCCGGCGGCCTTGAGGGCGGTTTCGTCGACCTTGGCGGGGTCCACGACCTCGGTGCGGAGGCGGGTGATGCAGCCTTCGACTTCTTCGATGTTGTCGATGCCGCCGAGCCCGGCAACGATCTTCTCAGCCTTGGTGGCCATGTTCGTTCTCCCTGATCCGAACCGCTTTGTCGCAGTAACCCACAGTTGGCCCATCTTCGCGAGCGGTCTCGTCGTGTGTGCCTAAGGATGGCGTCACGTCGGTGCGACCGTCCGGACGACTGGTCTACACCACGAGCCCGTCTCACGACAAAAGTCTCTCGGCAGAGGGGACCGGAATGAGTGCCGACAGTCCCGCCGGTGCCGAGGCCGCCGCCGGTCCCGCGCGTGCCCGCTGGAACCGGTTGTTCCAGGGGTTGCAGAAGATGGGCCGCAGTCTGCAGCTGCCGATCGCGGTGCTGCCGGCGGCGGGGATCCTCAATCGGCTGGGGCAGCCGGATGTGTTCGGGGACGACGGGCTGGGCTGGACGAACGTCTCGAAGGTGATGGTGGGGGCGGGCGGGGCGCTGCTGGACAGTTCGCTGGGGCTGCCGCTGCTGTTCTGCGTGGGTGTGGCGATCGGGATGGCGAAGAAGGCGGACGGGTCGACGGCGCTGGCGGCGGTGGCCGGTTTCCTCGTGTACTGGACGGTGCTGCGGCAGTTCCCGGAGGACTGTCCGGAGGGGTCGGTGGCGGTGCCCGGCGTCGGGTGCCAGGTGACCGACGGGGACCGGGAGGTGACGGCGTTCGCGTTCCAGAATCCGGGGGTGTTCGGCGGCATCGTGATGGGGCTGCTGGCGGCGTTCTTCTGGGCGCGGTTCCACCGGACGCGGCTGGTGGACTGGCTGGGGTTCTTCAACGGGCGGCGGCTGGTGCCGATCCTGATGGCGTTCGTGGCGATCGCGTTCGCGGCGTTGTGTCTGTGGGTGTGGCCGCCGATCGGTGACGCGCTGGAGGGTTTCAGCGACTGGATGGACGGGCTGGACGCGTGGGGCGCGGGTGTGTTCGGGGTGGCGAACCGGGCGTTGCTGGTGGTGGGGCTGCACCAGTTCCTGAACGTGCCCATCTGGTTCCAGTTCGGTTCGTTCACGAAGCCGGACGGGACGGTGGTGCACGGTGACATCAACATGTTCCTGGCGGGCGACCCGGACGCGGGGCAGTTCACCTCGGGTTTCTTCCCGATCATGATGTTCGCGCTGCCGGCGGCGGCGCTGGCGATCACGCACTGCGCGCGGCCGGACCGGCGCAAGGAGGTCGGTGGCCTGATGCTGTCGGTGGCGCTGACGTCGTTCGTCACGGGCATCACGGAGCCGATCGAGTACTCGTTCCTGTTCGTGGCTCCGGTGCTGTACGCGGCGCACGCGCTGTTGACGGGGGTGTCGATGGCGGTGACGTGGGGGCTGGGGGTGCATGACGGGTTCAGCTTCTCGGCGGGGCTGATCGACTACGTCATCAACTGGAATCTGGCGACGCGGCCGTGGCTGATCGTCCCGATCGGGCTGGGCTTCGCGCTCGTCTACTACGTGATCTTCCGGTTCGCGATCACGAAGTGGGATCTGCGGACTCCGGGGCGGGAGCCGGAGGAGGACGTGGAGGACAGCGCCAAGGCGTGATCGTCCGGGGCGGGCGGAATTGGCGGGTTCCACTCGTTCGGCCTACCGTGCTACAACTGGTCTACACCACTCACCGGTGGAGGTCGCGCGGTGGATACCGCGTTCCCCTTTCTTTGAGACGCCGCCGTCCCCCGTCGATTTTCTCCTGGGCGGCGCCGTGCCCCATGGAGGAAGTTCATGTCCACAGACACTGCCGCGCCCGCGAGCCCGAGCAGAGGGTCGGCCGTGATGGCCGTCCTGCAGCGCATCGGCCGCAGCCTGATGCTGCCCGTCGCCGTGCTGCCCGCCGCCGCCCTGCTGGTCCGGCTCGGCAACACCGACATGCTGGGGCGCGAGTCGTTCCCCGCCTTCATCACCAAGATCGCGGGCTTCATGGCGGCCGGCGGCAACGCGATCCTCGACAACATGGCGCTGCTGTTCGCCGTGGGCATCGCGATCGGCTTCGCCAAGAAGTCGGACGGCTCCACCGCCCTGGCGGCCGTGGTCGGCTACCTGGTCTTCAAGAACGTGCTCGCCACGTTCACCGACGGCAGCCTGCCCAAGAAGGAAGCCATCGTCGACGGCAAGATCGTCATGGTCGAGCAGGCGGTCGACGCCAAGGTCCTCGGCGGTGTGGTGATGGGCCTCGTCGTCGCCCTGCTCTACCAGCGCTTCTACCGCACCAAGCTGCCCGACTGGGCGGGCTTCTTCGGCGGCCGCCGCCTGGTCCCGATCCTGTCGGCCTTCGCGGGCCTGCTCATCGGCATCGTCTTCGGTTACATCTGGCCGGTCCTCGGCACGGGCCTGCACAACTTCGGTGAGTGGCTGGTCGGCTCCGGCGCGGTCGGCGCGGGCATCTTCGGTGTCGCCAACCGCGCGCTGATCCCGATCGGCATGCACCACCTGCTCAACTCCTTCCCCTGGTTCCAGGCCGGCACCTACGAGGGCAAGAGCGGCGACATCGCCCGCTTCCTGGCCGGTGACCCGAGCGCCGGGCAGTTCATGACCGGCTTCTTCCCGATCATGATGTTCGCCCTGCCGGCCGCGTGCCTGGCGATCGTGCACTGCGCCCGCCCCGAGCGCCGCAAGGTCGTCGGCGGCATGATGTTCTCGCTCGCGCTGACCTCGTTCGTCACCGGCGTCACCGAGCCGATCGAGTTCACCTTCATGTTCATCGCCCCGGTGCTGTACGCGATCCACGCGGTGCTCACCGGTGTCTCGATGGCGCTGACCTGGGCCCTCGGGATGAAGGACGGCTTCGGCTTCTCGGCCGGCGCGGTGGACTTCTTCCTCAACCTGGGCATCGCGACCAACCCGTGGGGTCTGGCGCTGGTCGGCCTGTGCTTCGCGGCGGTGTACTACGCGGTGTTCCGCTTCGCGATCACCAAGTTCAACCTGCCGACGCCCGGCCGGGAGTCCGACGAGGAACTCGCCGAGCTGCAGAAGGCGGAGGCCAAGTAGTCCGCTTCCGCGCCGAAGGCCCCGGAACCGCTGGGTTCCGGGGCCTTCGGGCGTGTGGACCGCTCAGATCTCGTACGTCTGCCGGGGCGCGGCGAGCTCCACGGGACCGTCGTAGACCTCGCGGGCGTCGACGAGGTTGACCTGCGGGTCCGTCCACGGCGGGATGTGGGTGAGGACCAGGCGCCGCGCACCGGCCCGGGCCGCCGTCTCGCCCGCCTCGCGGCCGTTGAGGTGCAGGTCGGGGATGCTCTCCTTGCCGTGCGTGAACGCCGCCTCGCACAGGAACAGGTCGGCGTCCCGGGCGAGTTCGTCCAGCGCGGGGCTCACACCGGTGTCGCCGGAGTACGTCAGGACCTTGCCCTCGTGCTCGACGCGGATGCCGTACGCCTCCACGGGATGGGCCACCCGCTCGGTGTGCACCGTGAAGGGGCCGATGTCGAAGGTGGACGGCTTGACCGTGTGGAAGTCGAAGACCTCGCTCATGGACGAGGCGGTCGGGGTGTCCGCGTAGGCGGTGGTCAGCCGGTGTTCCGTGCCTTCGGGGCCGAAGACGGGGAGCGGATCGCAGCGGCCGCCGTCGTGGCGGTAGTAGCGCGCGACGAAGTACGCGCACATGTCGATGCAGTGGTCGGCGTGCAGGTGGCTGAGGAAGATCGCGTCGAGGTCGTAGAGACCGCAGTGGCGCTGCAGCTCGCCCAGGGCGCCGTTGCCCATGTCGAGGAGCAGCCGGAAGCCGTCGGCCTCGACGAGGTAGCTCGAGCAGGCCGATTCCGCGGACGGGAACGACCCCGAGCAGCCGACGACGGTGAGCTTCATGAAGCAGAAACCTCCGCTGGCGGGATAAGTCTGGTAGGGGCGTCGGGGGTCGTGCGGTTCGACGAGCGTAAGGCGCAAAACCTCCACTAGCTCCTCCGCCAAGGCCCGTTGTGGGCGAACTCACCTGTGGTGTCACCGGTTCGGCTGGCAGCGCCGGGCGGGATCCGCACGAGGACGGGCGCGTGGGAGGGAGTACGCCGGTACCGTCTCAGTATGGACACGTCCTGGTGGCTCGCGCTCGCCGCGGTGGTGCTGCTCGCGTTCGTCGCCACGCTCGTCGACGGGTGGGGGCGCGGGCCGCGCACGCTCGAACGGCGGGCCCGGACGGCGGCGCCGGACACGGCGGTGGCGGGCCGGCCGCAGCCGGCGGAGATCTGGTGGGCGGACGTGCCCTACGAGGACGCGGCGGTCACCAAGGACCGGCCCTGCCTGGTGCTGGCGGTGCGCGGGGAGCGGGCGACGGTCGCCAAGATCACCACCCGGTTCCGGCACGGGCGCACCGGGGTGATCCCCCTGCCGCCCGGCTCGGTCGGCGACGCCCGCGGGCGCGCGAGCTTCCTGGAGACCGACGAGCTGCGGGAGGTCCCGGTGTGGGGCTTCCGGCGCCGGGTCGGAGTGGTGGATCCGGCCCTGTGGGACCAGGTGCGATACCTGGCCGGGTGATCCGGACGCCGGGGGGATGGGGCGCCGGGTGATCCGGACCCCGGTTGGACCGGACGCAGGTGATCCGGACGCGGGGCGGACTTTGACGCCGGGCGGACCGGACGCAGCGTATCCGGACGCCGCGTGATCCGGACGCCGCGTGATCCGGACGCGGGGCGGACCGGACGCCGGATGCACAGGCCGTGGACGGGCCGTGGGCGGAAACAGCGAAGGGGCCGGAGTCGCGACCCCAGCCCCTCGGTGTGTCCGTGCCGTCGGCTACGCCCAGAGCTGGCCCTGCAGCGTCTCGATGGCCTCCTCCGTCGTGGCGGCGGTGTAGACGCCGGTCGAGAGGTACTTCCAGCCGCCGTCGGCGACGACGAAGACGATGTCGGCCGCCTCGCCCGCCTTGACGGCCTTCCTGCCCACCCCGATCGCGGCGTGCAGGGCGGCGCCCGTGGAGACGCCGGCGAAGATGCCCTCCTGCTGGAGCAGCTCGCGGGTGCGGGTCACGGCGTCGGCCGAACCGACCGAGAAGCGCGTGGTCAGCACGGACGCGTCGTACAGCTCGGGCACGAACCCCTCGTCGAGGTTGCGCAGGCCGTAGACCAGGTCGTCGTAGCGCGGTTCGGCCGCGACGATCTGCACGCCGGGCTTGTGCTCGCGCAGGTAGCGGCCGACGCCCATGAGCGTGCCGGTGGTGCCGAGCCCGGCCACGAAGTGGGTGACGGACGGCAGGTCCGCGAGGATCTCGGGGCCCGTGGTCGCGTAGTGGGCGCCCGCGTTGTCCGGGTTGCCGTACTGGTAGAGCATCACCCAGTCGGGGTGCTCGGCCGAGAGCTCCTTGGCGACGCGCACGGCGGTGTTGGAGCCGCCCGCGGCCGGGGAGGAGATGATCTCGGCGCCCCACATGGCCAGCAGGTCACGGCGTTCCTGCGAGGTGTTCTCGGGCATCACGCAGACGATGCGGTAGCCCTTGAGCTTCGCCGCCATGGCCAGGGAGATGCCGGTGTTGCCCGAGGTCGGCTCCAGGATCGTGCAGCCGGGGGTGAGCCGGCCGTCCTTCTCCGCCTGCTCGATCATGTGGAGGGCGGGACGGTCCTTGACCGAGCCGGTCGGGTTGCGGTCCTCCAGCTTCGCCCAGATGCGGACGTCGGGGGACGGCGACAGCCGCGGCAGGCGCACCAGGGGGGTGTTGCCTACCGCGGCCAGGGGTGAGCCGTAGCGCATGATCAGACCATGCCGCCGGCCACGGCCGGCAGGATCGTGACGTTGTCGCCGTCCGACAGCTTGGTGTTGATGCCGTCGAGGAAGCGCACGTCCTCGTCGTTCAGGTACACGTTGACGAAGCGGCGCAGCTGGTCGCCGTCCACGATGCGGGCCTGGATGCCCGCATGCCGGGTCTCGAGGTCGTTGAACAGCTCGGCGAGGGTGTCCCCGGAGCCCTCCACCGCCTTCTGGCCGTCGGTGTAGGTGCGGAGGATGGTCGGGATGCGGACCTCGATGGCCATGGCTCAGGGCTCCTGTCGGAAGGTGTCGTCGGGTGGTGGCGCGCGGCGGCGCGGAATTGCGTGGTCGTACGCAGGTGGAGCGTTTCGCCGCGGCTCACGGCCGTACGGCGGCAGGGTGCTGCGTCAACAGATGGCGCTGGCGAGCCTGCACAGGTCGACGTGCAGCCGCGCCACGAGCAGATCGCCCGGCGTCTTTTCGCTCACGTCGTGGAAAACCATGGGCTCATCGTATCGATTCCCGGCCCGGCTCCCGGAGTGTGATCCCACACTTCGGACGTTATTCATCCGCATGTCGAGATTTCTGCGCTGCGTCCGAGCTCAGACCCCGGCTCAGTACGCCTCGACGATCCGGACCTCCTCCTCGGTGACCTCGCCCTCGACGATGCGGAAGGAGCGGAACTGGAAGTCGCCGGCGCCGTCGGTGTCGGCGGTGGAGACCAGGACGTAGTGCGCGCCGGGCTCGTTGGCGTAGGAGATGTCGGTGCGCGAGGGGTAGGCCTCGGTGGCCGTGTGCGAGTGGTAGATGACCACCGGCTCCTCGTCGCGGTCGTCCATCTCGCGGTAGAGCTTGAGCAGGTCGCCGGAGTCGAACTCGTAGAACGTGGGCGACATGGCCGCGTTCAGCATGGGGATGAAGCGCTCGGGGCGGTCCGAGCCGGCCGGTCCGGCGACGACGCCGCACGCCTCGTCGGGGTGGTCCTTGCGCGCGTGGGCGACGATCCGGTCGACGAGGTCCTGGGTGATGGTCAGCATGCTGGTCAGGATAAGCAGAAGGGCCGTTCCGTACCGATGGATGGTACGGAACGGCCCATATGCCGGACGCCCTGAGCGGCAGCCGCAGGGGGTGCCACGAGTACTCCCTGCGGCGGGCGTCCCGCGGGTGGGTCAGCCGACCTTCTCGAACTCCGCGTCGTCGCGGCGCTCGGCGATCTGCGGGTTGCGGCGCTTGAGGACCGCCCAGCCGACGCCGAGGGCCACGGCCCAGCCGGCCGCGACGTACAGGC
This sequence comes from Streptomyces sp. NPDC085932, assembly GCF_044540525.1. Classification (NCBI taxonomy): domain Bacteria; kingdom Bacillati; phylum Actinomycetota; class Actinomycetes; order Kitasatosporales; family Streptomycetaceae; genus Streptomyces; species Streptomyces sp. NPDC085932. The sequence goes on along the minus strand of NZ_JBITSJ010000002.1, from coordinate 133,288 downwards.
AGATCCGCGCGTCCTTGTCGTAGGCGATCATGCAGGTCACGCCGACGAGGAAGAGGAGCGCGACCCAGCTGAACAGCGCTCCGCCGGGCGCGGGGAAGGACGAGGCGCGCAGCCGGCCCGCGTCGACCGCGGCGCGGTAGCGGATGTGGCTGACGAGGATCATCATCCAGGTCCAGATGCCGGCCGCGGTGGCGACGGAGGTGACGTAGAGGAACGCCTTCTCCGGGACGACGTAGTTCAGCACGACGCCGATGCCCATGAGGGCCACGGAGACCGTGATGCCGACGGCGGGCGTCTTGCGGGCGTTGAGCTTGCCGAAGGCCTGCGGGGCCTCGCTGTTGGAGGCCAGGTCGCGCAGCATGCGGCCGGTGGAGTACATGCCGGAGTTGCAGGACGACAGGGCCGCGGTGAGCACGACGAAGTTGACGATGCCCGCGGCGAGCGGGATGCCGATCTTGCCGAAGGCGTGCACGAAGGGGCTCTCGCCGGCGGAGAACTCGGTCCACTTGACGACGGAGAGGATCACCAGCAGGGCGCCGACGTAGAAGACGATGATGCGCCAGGGCAGGGTGTTGATGGCCTTGGGCAGGGTCTTCTCGGGGTTCTCGGACTCGCCCGCGGTGACACCGACGAGCTCGACGGCGAGGTAGGCGAACATGACGCCCTGGAGCGTCATCAGGCTGGAGCCGATGCCGTTGGGGAAGAAGCCGTCGTGCGCCCAGAGGTTGGAGACGGTGGCGGTGTCACCGGCGTCGGAGAAGCCGAGGGTGAGCACGCCGAGGCCGATGACGATCATGCCGATGATGGCCGTGACCTTGATCATCGAGAACCAGAACTCGACCTCGCCGAAGATCTTGACGGAGATCAGGTTGACGCCGAAGAGCACCACCAGGAACACCAGGGCGCTGACCCACTGCGGGATCTCCGGGAACCAGAAGTGGATGTAGATGGCGGCGGCGGTGAGCTCGGCCATGCCGGTGACCACCCACATGAGCCAGTACGTCCAGCCCGTCACGAACCCGAAGAACGGGCCGAGGAACTCCCGGGCGTACTCGGCGAAGGAGCCGGAGACGGGCCGGTAGAGGAGCAGTTCGCCCAGGGCCCGCATGATGAAGAAGATCACGACGCCCGCGAGGGCGTACATGAGGATGATGCTGGGTCCCGCCTTGGCGATGTTCGCTCCGGCACCCATGAACAGGCCGACGCCGATGGCGCCGCCGATCGCGATCATCTGGACCTGGCGACTGCCGAGTCCCCGCTCGTAGCCCTCCTCGGGCACGTTTTCCGTGTCGACCTGCGCAGAGGTCATGTGTGGTGCGCCTTTCTCCATGCCGACCCGGGCCTCTCGTCGGCCCCGGATCGGGTCTCGATCCCCCCGGAATGATGGAGCTGAGCGGATCTCGAAAGGCCCGCTCGTGCCTGGCCGGCGGTTGCCGGCTCGGTGGCGCACCCGGCCGAACATTCGGGTGGTGCTCGCCGGGCGGTCGTGAAGATTTATCACGGCCGCAACACTGATCACAGGGGCGCTGTGTGACACACCGCACGAAAAGAACCGGACAAAACGCACCCCACGTGGCCATAGAAGGCGGGTGCGGTGACGGGATCGTTATCCGGATTTGAGTGTCCTCTGAGCGAACACGGAACGGTCATCCGATGGTCACGAAACCTGCACCGATCAGGGCATAAGCGTTCCGACCAGCGTCTCCTGGAGTCCGCCGAGCCACAGATAGGCCATCACCATCGGCTTGCGCGGGTCGTCGTCCGGCAGGCGGTAGAGGAGGTCGGTGTCCTCCTCCTCGGCGATCTCCAGCCGGGAGCCGATCGCGAGCCGCAGGTCGTTCAGCGCGCCCAGCCACTGCCGGGACTCCTCCACCGACAGCTTCAGCACCGCTCCGCCCTCGCCGGCCGAGGCCGAGGCGAGCGCGTCCAGGGAGCGGACCACCGCCAGGGCGTTGTCCCGCTTGCCGGCCCGCAGGTCGTTCTCGGTGTAGCGGCGGAACTCGGCGGAGTAGGCCCGCCGCTCCTCGGCGTCCCCCGCCGAGGCGGCCTGCTCGGGGTCGCTGTAGGCGTCCGGGAACAGGCGCCTGAGCACCGGGTCGGCGGGCGGCTCGCTCGGGCCCTCGGCGAACAGCTCGGCGAGCGGGTCGCCGGAGGCGTCCTCGGCGGGGCCGGGGCCGATGAGCTCCAGCAGCTGGACGGCCAGCGACCGGATGATGGAGATCTCGACGTCGTCGAGGGCGACGGCCGCGCCGCCGCCGGGAAGCGGTTCGAAGGTTCCGGGCATGAACGCCTTTTCGCTGCTGGGCGGGGTGCTGGCTACTTGCGGTCCTGCTGGAGGGTGGCCCACAGGCCGTAGCCGTGCATGGCCTGCACGTCGCGTTCCATCTCCTCGCGGGTGCCGCTGGAGACGACCGCCCGGCCCTTGTGGTGGACGTCGAGCATGAGCTTGGTGGCCTTGTCCTTGGAGTAGCCGAAGTACGTCTGGAAGACGTACGTCACGTAGCTCATGAGGTTGACCGGGTCGTTGTGCACGATGGTGACCCAGGGGACGTCCGGCTCGGGTACGGCGAAGACCTCCTCCGCCGACTCGGTGCGTTCGATCTCCAGGGGCGCGGGTGACGTCACATGGCCCATGCTGCCACCCGACGGGGGTAGTCGCACAAACGGGCCTGGCCGTAAGGCGATCGCGTCCCCCGGGACTGCAATCGTCAGATTGACGAAATGGGGGTACGCTCCTCCTCATGAACACAGCGGACCTTGGGCTGCCGGTGGATGTTCCCTCGACGGCGCTCTTCACGGACCAGTACGAGCTGACGATGCTGCGGGCCGCCCTGACGGCGGGTACGGCCGAGCGGCGGAGCGTGTTCGAGGTCTTCACCCGCAGGCTGCCGAACGGGCGCCGCTACGGCGTCGTGGCGGGCACCGGACGGGTGCTGGACGCGGTGGAGAACTTCCGCTTCGACCCGGGCGTCCTGGGCTTCCTGCGCGAGCGCGAGATCGTCGACGAGCAGACCCTCGAATGGCTCGCCGGCTACCGGTTCAGCGGGGACATCTGGGGCTACCCCGAGGGCGAGGTGTACTTCCCGGGCTCGCCGATCATGCGGGTGGAGGGCACCTTCGCCGAGTGCGTGCTGCTGGAGACGGTGATCCTGTCGATCCTCAACCACGACTCGGCGATCGCGGCGGCCGCCTCGCGGATGTCGGCCGCCGCGGGCGACCGGCCCCTGATCGAGATGGGCGCCCGGCGCACGCACGAGCTGGCCGCGGTGGCGGCCTCCCGGGCCGCGTACGTCGGCGGCTTCTCCACCACCTCCGACCTGGCGGCCGGCTTCCGCTACGGCATCCCCACCGTCGGCACCTCCGCGCACGCCTTCACACTGCTGCACGACAGCGAGCGCGACGCCTTCCGGGCCCAGGTGGAGACGCTGGGCCGGGGCACCACGCTGCTGGTGGACACCTACGACGTCGCCGAGGCGGTCCGCACGGCCGTCGAGGTCGCCGGCACCGGGCTCGGGGCCGTCCGGATCGACTCCGGCGACCTGCTGCTGGTCGCGCACCGGGTGCGCCAGCAGCTGGACGAGCTGGGCGCGACCGACACGAAGATCGTGGTCACCTCCGACCTGGACGAGTACGCCATCGCCTCGCTGGCGGCGGCGCCCGTGGACGCCTACGGCGTCGGCACGCAGCTGGTGACCGGCTCCGGCCACCCCACGTCCTCGATGGTCTACAAGCTGGTCGCGCGGGCCGAGTCGTCCGACCCGAAGGCGCCGCTGGTGCCGGTGGCGAAGAAGTCCAGCGGCGGCAAGACGTCGGTGGGCGGGCGCAAGTGGGCCGCGCGACGGCTGGACTCCTACGGGGTGGCCGAGGCCGAGGTGATCGGCACCGGGCGGGTGCCGGCCGCGCTCGCGGACCGGCAGCTGCTGGTGGAGCTGGTCAAGGGTGGTGAGGTGGTGGCGCGCGAACCGCTGGACGCGGCGCGCGACCGGCACGCGAAGGCGCGCGCGGGGCTCCCGATGTCGGCCACCCAGCTCTCCCGCGGGGAGCCCGTCATTCCGACGGAGTACGTGCACGAGGGCTCGGGTAGCTAATTGCGGTGTGCCGTGATGCGCCGACCCGCGCCCCCTCCCGACCCCGCTCCCTCGTTCGTAGGCTCGGCAGTGCACCGGCCGGGCTCGCCGACCCCATAGCCGAAGGACACCGACCATGCGCCGCGCCTTGATCGTCGTAGACGTGCAGAACGACTTCTGCGAGGGGGGCAGCCTCGCCGTGGCCGGCGGGGCCGACGTGGCCGCCGCCGTCACCGAGCTGATCGGGCAGGCGGCCGGCTCCGGCTACCAGCACGTGGTGGCCACCCGCGACCACCACATCGCGCCCGGCGGCCACTTCTCCACCAACCCCGACTACGTCCGCTCCTGGCCCGCGCACTGCGTCGCCGGCACCGAGGGCGTCGGCTTCCACCCGAACTTCGCGCCGGCCGTCGCCTCCGGGTCGATCGACGCGGTGTTCGACAAGGGGGCGTACGCGGCGGCGTACAGCGGCTTCGAGGGGACCGACGAGAACGGCACCACGCTCGCCGAGTGGCTGCGCTCCCGCGACGTCACCGAGGTGGACGTGGTCGGCATCGCCACGGACCACTGCGTCCGGGCCACGGCCCTGGACGCCGCGAAGGAGGGCTTCCGCACCCACGTCCTGCTCGACCTCACCGCCGGGGTGGCCGCCGAGACCACCGAGCGGGCCCTGGAGGAGCTGCGGGAAGCGGGCGTGGAGCTCACCGGCAAGCCCGTCGTCCAGTAGCCCCGAGGGCCTGCCCGGGCCCGCGGGTCAGGTCTGGGCCGTGGGGCGCCGCAGCAGGGACCTGATCGGCCGCCACAGCTCCTGGACCAGGTCCGGGCTGCCCGCGACACCGTTGTCGGGGGCCGTGCGCCATATCAGGCCGTCGGGGTGGTGCAGGACCGCCGTGATCTCGTCGGGGGTCGGCGGGGCGGCGTTGCCGCGCAGGTACACCGCCCGCAGACCGAGGTTGCGGAGCCTGGTCAGGGCCCGCGCCCGGTTGGCGGAGTGGACGAGCACGCGGACGGCGCCGGGGCCGTCGGCGGCGGGGCTGGGCAGGTTCAGTGCCACCACCACCGTGCCGTTCGGCAGCTTGCAGAAGCCTCCTGCGGCCATGCGGTCATCCCCCCGTGTCGGTCGGTGTCAATAAGAGAGCCACAGGACGCACCTAAACACGGATCGGCGGTGACCCGCCAGTGGGTCACCGCCGATCATGTTCTGACCTGCAAGGATGCGGATTACCTACCCGCGGGGCCGACCTCCAGCTCGATCGTCGAGCCGTCCTTGGCCTCCTTGAGGATCTTGATCTTCGTGTTGGTGTCAGTGATCTTGACACCCGCCGTCGGGTTCGACTCGTCGTAGTAGTCGTTCGTCCGGTCGTTGAAGACCGAGACGCCCTTCGAGCCCGGGATGTACTTCGCCACGTCCGCCTTGTGCAGCGTCATGCCGTCGGTGCGGTAGAGGCTGAACGGCGAGTCGTAGGCCTGGATGCGGTTGCGCATCAGCGTGCCGTCGGCCCACTTCAGCGCGGTCGGGTGCGAGTCGATCGGGAGGACCAGACCGGTGCCCTTGTGCTGGCTGGTGTTGTTGTCCGCCTGGGAGGTGTCCCACTTCCAGATCAGCAGACCGTTCTGGTACGCGTAGTGCTCGACCCAGTCCGGGCGCTCGGTGAAGCCGAAGTTGTACGGGCCGACCTTCAGGGTCTTGTCGTACGACACGTACTGCCGGTTCTCGGCGATGTAGTACTGCGCGTAGTCCTTGGTGAAGGACGCACCGATGCGGGAGAAGCCGGTGGCCTTCCACGCCTCGTCCGCGGTCTCGGCGTTGTCCGTGAAGACGGGCGCGCCGTCGGCGGTCACCGTGATCGCGTCGGCCGCGAAGCCCTTCTGGGCCACGCCGCCGTCGGTCTGGTAGCGGAAGCGCAGGTCGATCTTCTTGCCGGCGTAGGCGTCCAGCGAGAAGGCGAGCTTCTTGTAGCCGTCGACCGTGCCGGTGAGGGCCGGCTTGTCGCTGCCGTCGCGCGGGATCGGCTGGCCGTCCACCGTGCCGTCGAGGGCGGTCCAGTTGGCGCCGCCGTCGGTCGAGACCTCGGTGTAGAGGTAGTCGTACTCGGCCTCGATGTCGTACCAGCCGTCGAGGGTCAGCTGGGCCTTCGCCTTGCCGGTGAGGTCGACCGAACGCGTCAGCGTGTTCTTGAGGTTGTCACCGCTGCCGCTCCACCACTGGGTCTTGCCCTCGGCGGGGGTGACGATCTCGGTGGTGACCGCCTTCTTGGGCAGGTCGACGACCAGCGCCTGCTTGTGCTTGGTGTTGTACTCCGCCACACCCAGCTTGTGCCACGAGTCGACGCCGGCCTTGGCCTTGTCGAAGTTCAGCCAGCCCAGCTGCAGCTTGTCCCAGGCGGTCATGTCGCCGGGCAGGTCACCGATCTCGTTCTTGCCGGTGCCCAGCCAGGAGCCGGACGACATCAGCGTCCAGAAACCGGTGGAGTTCTCGCCGCCCGCGGTGTCGTAGTGGTCGGGCAGACCGAGGTCATGGCCGTACTCGTGGGCGTAGACGCCCAGTCCGCCGTTCTCCGGCTGGACGGTGTAGTCGCCGACCCAGATGCCGGTGTCGCCGATCTTCGCACCGCCGAGCTTGTTGTTCTCGGGGCCGGTGGCGCCGGCGTCGGTGCCGAAGGCGTACCAGCGGTGCGCCCAGATCGCGTCGGTGCCCTGGGCGCCGCCGCCCGCGGACTCGTCCTCGCCCGCGTGCACGATCTGGAAGTGGTCGATGTAGCCGTCGGGCTCGTTGAAGTCGCCGTCGCCGTCGAAGTCGTAGCGGTCCCACTCGTCGAAGCGCGCGACGTCCGCCTTGATCTGGGCGTCGGTCCTCCCCGCTGCCTTCTGCTGGGAGACCCAGGCGTCCAGGCCGTCGCTGACGACGTTCCACACGCTGGAGCAGTTGGTCTGGCCGCAGGCGTTGTTGCCGTAACGGGCCTCGTTGTAGGGGACCTTGACCCAGTCGGAGACCTCGCCCTCGACCGAGTAGCGGCCCGAGGACTGCTTCTCGTAGTAGGTCTTGACCGAGTCGACGCCCTTGCCGGAACCGAAGTACAGGTCCTGGAAGTAGTCCCGGTCGTAGTCGGCCCGCCAGGCGGTGGAGTTGTCCTTCTTGCGGTCCGGCTTGGGTATCTGGTTGTGCAGCGGGCCCGCCGTGCCGCCGTAGCGCGGGTCGGTCTTGTCGCCGAACTCGACCAGGATCGTGAAGATCTTGTCGGTCTTCTCGCGGCCGAGCTCGACGTACTTGCTGTCGCCCTTCTTGCTCTTGAGCTGGACGACCTTCGAGCCCTCGCGGTTCTTGACCTTGGTCTCGCCGGATATGACCTGCTCCAGGGCCTCCTGGCGCTGGGCCTCCTGGGTCTTGCTCAGGGGGCCTTCGAGGTCGTGCTCGTCGTGGTGACGGTCCGCCGGGTCGTGCCGGTCCACGGTGGTGGACCGGGGGGCGGAGGTGTCGTCGGCCACCGCGTAGGTAGAGGCGGTGGCTGTGGCCGCCGCGAGCGCCACACCGATGGCGGCCGCTCTGAACGTCCAGGGTCTACTGGTCACTTGAGTTCCTCCCCAGCGTCCGTGCGCGCGGAAGGAAGGGGTCCCTGGTCAGGTGCGGTCCGCGCGCGCGTGATCAACGCGTGTAGTCAAGTGACGACATTTGACTAGAGGTTTAGAAGAAAAGACAGACCTTGACTTGGACAAGTCAAGTGCACTATGCGGAGTCGCGGTTCGTTTTACGGACAACCAAACGGTTGTCCCATCGGTGGGCGGGCGCGTGCATATGTCCACTCCGTGGACGCCATGAATCCGTGCGCCCCCTGTGCACCGCCCTTGTTGATTAGGTCACGCTTACCGCTCGTTCCGGTCGGGCAGCCTGCCGGTTAGAGTCGCTTGGCGGAACGCCCGGAAGCCGGCGGAATGCCAGGCCGACGCCCCCGTGGACCCCCACTTTCGAGGACATGATGGCCATGCCCCGTCCGACTGCCGCACAGCTCGCCTACGGTTCGTGCACCGTGATCCTCTCGACCCTCGCCATGCTGCTGCTGTCGCAGACGAGTTCGGGCCCGGGGATCGCGCTCATCGCCGTCGCGGCGCTCGCCCTCGGGCTCCTGGTCGCCATGACGGTGCCGCTGCCCGGCAGGCGTCCCGCCGCGGTGGAGCAGCCCGCGCCCCCGGAGCCGGTACGGACCCCGGTCGCCGCGTCGGCCCCGGAGCCGGTGCGGGAGCGGGCGGCTTCCTGACCGCCGCCCGGTCGCTTCCTTTGCGGCGGTCGGCCCCGCCCTGCCTCAATCGGTGCTGACCACGACCGTTTTGGCCGCCTTGTCGTGCAGGCCCTGCTTGTAGGGGCGGTCGAAGAAGCTCCAGCCGCCGGAGATCGCCGTCCAGACGCAGGCGCAGCAGAAGGCGAACGGGATCCACAGCACGGCCGCGCGCGCCAGCGCCGTCTGCACGGAGGGCGTCGCGCCGTTGTCCAGGTTGGCCACGCGCAGGTGCAGCAGCCGCTTGCCGAGGGTCTGGCCGGTCCGGGCCGTGAGGACGGTGTCGTAGGCGATGTAGAGGACGGCGGCGACCGCCGACTGCCAGAAGGACTTGCCGACTTCGATGCGGTCGCTGTCGACGTCGTACTCGTTGACGCCGAAGCCCCACGTGAGCAGCCAGACGACGACACCCACCAGGATCATGTCGATGATGCGGGCGAGCGTGCGCTTGCCGCTGTCGGCGAGCGGGGGCATGCCGGCGAGCGGGTCGGAGGGGGCCGATCCTCCGCCGTAGGGGTCACCGCCGTAGGGACCACCACCGGGTGGGCCGCCGTACGGGCCTCCACCGTAGGGGCCGCCACCGGGTGGGCCGCCGAAGCCGCCCGGGCCGCCCGGGCCTGCGGGGCCGCCCGCACCGCCCGGGCCGCTCCCCGGGTACGGCGGGGGGTCGTTGCCGTACGGGGAGCCCGCGCCCTCGCCGGGCTGCTCGCCCGGGGGCCGCTTCCGGAACGGGTCGTCTTCCGGGGGCTGCTGACCGGAGCCGGGGGGCGGTTCACTGCTCATGGCCCGAGTCGACCGCGAACCCCCCGGCTCCGCATCCGGCAGGCGTCCGTCCGGGGGAGCTCAGCCCGCGACGAACGTGTGCGCGGCCTTGTCGTGCCAGCACTGGCGCCACGGCTTGTCGAAGAGGCACCAGGCGACACCGACGACCCCGACGACGAGGAGGCCGGGCACGCTGTAGACCAGCCAGCGGCGCAGCGCCGCACCGAGCTCCGGGGTGTCGTGGCCCTCGATGTCCCGCACGTCCAGGCCCATCAGCCGCTTGCCCAGGGTGCGACCCCACTTGGCGGTGGGGAGCACCTCGCTCAGGAACCCGGCGAGCAGCAGCACGGCCACGATGATGCCGAGGTAGACCGAGGTGGTGCCGTCGAGCAGCCACACCGTGACGGTCTCTCCGGAGAGCCTGGCCGCGTCGATCTTCTCGTTGACGTGGTCGACGGCCTTGATGCCGAGCGGGACGGCGGCAGCGGCGGTCAGGCCCAGGAGGACGACGCTGTCCACGAGCCGGGCGACCAGCCGCTTGCCGAGCCCGGCGGGGCGGGCCGAGGCCTGACGCCGGGCGGCCGCCTGGAACACGTCCTCGACCGGCGGCTTCCAGGGCGCCACCGGGTGCTCCTCGCCCCCGCCGGCTCCGGCGAGCCGGTGCACCTGCTGCGCCCAGGAGGACTGGCCGCCGCCGGGTCCGGGGCTGAGGGGGGTGGCCGCGGAGGCGGCGGGGCCGGACTGCGGGCCGCCGGGCTGCGGGGGAACGGTGGGCGCCGCCTGGGGTCCGGACAGCGCCGACGAACCGGCCGCGGAGGCCTGGGCGCCGACCGGCCCGGCGGACGCCTGCGCGGCGGCGGCCCGGGCGGCGGCGGCCTTGCCGGCCGCGAAGCCGGGCCGGTTCCCGCCGTCGGCGGAACCGGCCGAAGCGCCCTGTGCGCTGAAGGCGGGCCCGGCCGGAGCCTGCGCCACACCGGCGGGCGCCCCGAAGCCGGAGCCGCCGCCCGATGCGGCGGGAGCCGTCTGACCGCCGAAGCCGGACCCCGCGGAAGCGCTGCCCGACGCGGCCGGGCCGCCGAAGGCCGCCTGGGCCGGGCCGCCGTCGGCGGAACCGGCCGGACCGAAGCCTGGCCCGGCCGTGCCCCCGCCCGGTCCCGAGCCCGGGGAACCGGCCGGGCCGGAAGCACCGGCGGGGCCCCGGGCCGTCGAAGAACCCTGAGAACCGGCGGTGCCCGGCGCACCCGCGGCACCCGCCGCACCGGGGCCCTGTGCCCCGGCGCTGCCGCCCGTGCCCGGCGCGCCGCCCTGCGCGCCCGGACCGGTTCCGCCCGGCTTCGCACCGCCCTGCGGGCCGCTCCGGGGGCCGCCCTGAGGGACGCTCTGGAGCCCGCTTTCGGGCCCGCCCGGGCGCGGCGGCACCGAGGAGTGGCCGCTCCGGGGGCCGCCTCCTTGGTGGCCACCCTGGGGCCCGCTCTGGGGTCCGCCCGTGCGCGGCGGTACCGCGCGGAACGTCATCGTGCCCTCGTCCGGGGTCTCGGCGGCGGCCCCTCCCCCGGACGTGCCGGACGGGCGGCGGAAGACGAACGTGCTGCCGGAAGCCGCCGCGTTCGCCTCCCGGTCCGCCGGCGCGATCGACGCCGTGCCGTCGGTGCGCGGGGAGTCGCCGGCCGGCCCGCGGTCGGCGGGCGCCACCCTGGGGTCGGCACCCTGCCGGTCCCCGGCCCGGGCGGCACCCGTCTGCTGAGCCGCCGCGGCCTGCGCCCCCTGCGGCGCGCCCCACGACACGCGGCGGTCCTGGTCGCCGCCGAAACCGGACTGGCGCGAGCGGTCCGCGCCCCAGGCGGAGGCCGGTTCGGGGCGGCTGCCGTGCTGGGCGTCGGCGGGAGCGGGCTCGTCGACCGGGTCCTCGTCGAAGAAGTGCGGGCCGGTCTCCTCGACCGAGGCGGCGGGCGCCGCTCCCGCACCGGGCGGCGGCGCGAGCGACTCGCCGTCCCCGGGCGCCGGACGGCTGGTGCCCGGCACCCAGGAGACACCGTTCCAGTACCGGACATATCCAGGAATGGACGGGTCCGGGTAATACCCTTCGCGGGGCCTGTCGTCACCGGGGGCCGGGGTTGGGGCGCTCATGTCCGTCGTCCCGTATCTGCTCGGGGGCCAAATGGGGGCCTCCACATCTATCAGACGAGGGCAAGCCCCACCGCCGCTCCCACCGGACCCGCCCCTTTCGAGCACCGATGTGCTACGCACGGCCGCCGCTCCGCGGCGTCCCCCTGCGAAAAAACTTCCGGCAAGGCGCGTAATGCCGCCGTCCCCGCCCGTTCTCTTCCCCTGACCGGCCCTCACGGGCAGCCGTCAGAAGAAGGGAAGACCGTCATGCGGACCGTGGTGGAGCGGGACCTGGAGCTGAAACTCGTCCTGTCGCCGGAGCGCAGGATCCCGGTGCCGGCCCGGCTCGGGTACGTCACCGACGACCCGTACGCCGTCCACGTCACCTTTCATGTCGACTGCGCGCACCCGGTGTACTGGACGTTCGCGCGGGACCTGCTCGTGGAGGGCGTGTTCCGGCCGTGCGGGCAGGGCGACGTGCGGGTGTGGCCGACGAAGACGGAGGGGCGCAGCGTGGTGCTGATGGCGCTGAGTTCGCCCGACGGGGACGCCCTGCTGGAGGCCCCGGCGGCGCTGGTGTCGGCCTGGCTGGAACGCACCCTGCGGGTGGTGCCGCCGGGGACGGAGGGCGAACAGCTGGGGCTCGACGACGAGCTGGACCAGTTGCTCGCCCAGTGACGGCGGTGTCAGAACAGTTTGCCCGGGTTGAGGATGCCCAGCGGGTCGAAGGCCTGCTTCACGGCCCGCTGCATCTCCATCCCGACGGGGCCGATCTCGCGTGCCAGCCACTCCTTCTTGAGGACGCCGACGCCGTGTTCGCCGGTGATGGTGCCGCCGAGTTCCAGGCCGAGAGCCATGATCTCGTCGAAGGACTCGCGGGCGCGGCGGGACTCGTCCGGGTCGGCCGGGTCGAAGCAGACCGTCGGATGGGTGTTGCCGTCGCCCGCGTGGGCGACGACGCCGATGGTGAGCCGGTACTTCTCGGCGATCCGGTCGACGCCGTCGAGCATCTCGGCGAGCCGGGACCGCGGCACGCACACGTCGTCGATCATCGTGACGCCCTTGACCGCCTCCAGCGCGGTGAGGGACAGCCGGCGTGCCTGGAGGAGCAGTTCGGACTCGGCGGCGTCGTCGGCGGGGACGACCTGGGTGGCGCCGGCGGCCTCGCACAGCGCGCCGACGGCGGCGAGGTCGGCGGCCGGGGCGGTGGTGTCGAAGGCGGCCAGGAGCAGGGCCTCGGTGGTCTCGGGCAGGCCCATCTGTGCCAGGTCGTTGACGGCCTTGACCGTGGTCCGGTCCATGAGTTCGAGGAGTGACGGCACGTGGCCGCCCTCCATGACGCGGCACACGGCGTCGCAGGCGGCGGCCGCGGAGGCGAACTCGGCGGCCAGGACGAGCTGCTGGGGCGGCTTGGGCCGCAGCCCGAGCACGGCCCGGACGACGATGCCGAGCGAGCCCTCGGAGCCGACGAACAGCCGGGTCAGGTCGTAGCCGGCGACGCCCTTGGCGGTGCGGCGGCCGGTGGACATGAGCCGTCCGTCGGCGAGCACCACGTCCAGGCCGAGGACGTACTCGGCGGTGACGCCGTACTTCACGCAGCACAGGCCGCCGGAGGCCGTGCCGATGTTGCCGCCGATGGTGCACATCTCCCAGCTGGAGGGGTCCGGCGGGTAGTACAGGCCGTGTTCGCCGACGGCCCGGGACAGGGCGGCGTTGACCACGCCGGGCTCGACGACGGCGATGCGGTCGACCGGGTTGATCTCCAGGATCCGGTCCATCTTCGTCAGGGAGAGCACGATGCAGCCGTCGGAGGCGTTGGCGGCGCCGGACAGGCCGGTGCGGGCGCCCTGCGGGACGACCGGGACGCGCAGGGCGGTGGCCGTGCGCATCACGTGCTGGACCTGTTCGGTCGTCCGGGGCAGCACGACGACGGCGGGGGTGCCGGCCGGGCAGAAGCTGGCCATGTCGTGGGCGTAGGAGGCCGTGATGTCGGGGTCGGTGAGCACCGCGTCGGCGGGCAGGCCGCCGAGCAGCAGGTCGACGAGGTTGCCGGTCCGGTCGTCGCGAGGCGCTTCGATACGGCTCATGATCACAGGTTCGCACCCGGGGCCATCGGTGTGAACCCCGTCGGCGGCCGCCTTCGCCTGTCCGGGGCGCGCGGGTGCTCCGTGGCACCCGCACGCCCGGAACGCGCGGTCGGGCTACAGGTTGCCGCGGCGGGCCTGCTCGCGCTCGATCGCCTCGAACAGGGCCTTGAAGTTGCCCTTGCCGAAGCCCATGGAGCCGTGGCGCTCGATGATCTCGAAGAAGACCGTCGGGCGGTCCTGGACCGGCTTGGTGAAGATCTGCAGCAGGTAGCCGTCCTCGTCGCGGTCGGCGAGGATCTTCAGCTCGCGCAGGGTGTCGATCGGCACGCGCGTCTCGCCGACCCACTCGCCGAGCGTGTCGTAGTAGGAGTCGGGCGTGTTGAGGAACTCCACGCCGGCCGCGCGCATCGTGCGGACCGTCTGCACGATGTCGTTGGTGTTGAGCGCGATGTGCTGCACGCCCGCGCCGCCGTAGAACTCCAGGTACTCGTCGATCTGGGACTTCTTCTTGGCGACGGCCGGCTCGTTGATCGGGAACTTGACCTTGAGCGTGCCGTCGGCGACGACCTTGGACATCAGGGCGCTGTACTCGGTGGCGATGTCGTCGCCCACGAACTCCTTCATGTTCGTGAAGCCCATGACCTTGTTGTAGAAGCCGACCCACTCGTTCATGCGGCCGAGCTCGACGTTGCCGACGCAGTGGTCGATCGCCTGGAAGGTGCGCTGGGCGGGCGGCTCGACGATCGGCTTGGCCGCGATGTAGCCCGGCAGGTACGGGCCGTCGTAGCCGGAGCGCTCGACGAGGGTGTGGCGGGTCTCGCCGTAGGTGGCGATCGCGGCCAGCACGACCGTGCCGTGCTCGTCCTTCGTCTCGTACGGCTCGGCGACCGAGCGGGCGCCGTGCTCCAGGGCGTAGGCGTACGCGGCGCGCGCGTCCGGCACCTCGATGGCGAGGTCGACGACGCCGTCGCCGTGCTCGGCCACGTGCCGGGCGAGGAAGTGGCCCCAGTCGGTGGTGGGCTTGACGACCGAGGTGAGGACGAACCGGGCGGAGCCGTTCTCCAGCACGTAGCTCGCGGTCTCGCGGCTGCCGTTCTCCGGTCCGGAGTAGGCGACCAGCTTCATGCCGAAGGCGGTGGAGTAGTAGTGCGCCGCCTGCTTGGCGTTGCCCACGGCGAAGACGACCGCGTCCATTCCCTTGACCGGGAAGGGGTCGGCCTGCCGGGCGGTGTCGGGAGTGTGGTGTGTGGTCTGCGTCATAGCCGCAGGGTCTCCCTGCCCGGCAAGGTGCGCAATAGTTTGCGTTTCTGCTGGGCAATCTGTTCAGCAATACGGCCGATCAACCGGCCTTTCTGTACAGGATGACCACCTCGGGAGGCTGCTGTGGCGATCGATCAGCTGGACGGCCGGATCATCCTGCTGCTCGCGCGGGAGCCGCGGATCGGGGTGCTGGAGATGTCCCGTCGGCTGGGCGTGGCCCGGGGCACCGTGCAGGCCCGGCTGGACCGGCTTCAGTCGAACGGAGTCATCCGCGGATTCGGCCCCGAGGTGGATCCGGCGGCGCTCGGCTACCCGGTCACGGCGTTCGCCACGCTGCAGATCCGGCAGGGGCAAGGCGCCGACGTGCGCGCCCACTTGGCCGGTGTGCCGGAGGTGCTGGAGCTGCACACCACGACCGGCACGGGGGACATGCTGTGCCGGCTGGTGGCGCGGTCCAACGCCGATCTCCAACGTGTGATCGACCGGGTCGTCGGTTTTGATGGCATCGTCCGGGCCTCCACGGCGATCGTCATGGAGAACCCCGTTCCGCTGCGGATCATCCCGCTCGTGGAGCAGGCCGCGGAGGAGACCTGACGTACAGGGGTGAGCGCGTGTGAACTTCTGGGAGTACCTGGTCAACCGGCACCAGCAGCTGCTCACGGACGCCTACCAGCACGCCAGCGCCGTCTTCCAGTGCATGGTCGTCGCGACGCTGCTCGGGGTGCTGATCGGCGTCGCCACCTACCGCAGCGAGTGGGCCGGGAACCTCGCGACCACGACCACCGCCACCGTCCTGACCGTGCCCGCGCTCGCCCTGATCGGTCTGCTGATCCCGGTCGTGGGCCTGGGCGTGGCGCCCACGGTGATCGCGCTGACGCTGTACGGGCTGCTGCCGGTGGTCCGCAACGCGATCGTGGGGCTGCGCCAGGTCGACCCGTCCCTGGTGGACGCGGCCACCGGCATCGGCATGTCCCGTCCGGCCCGGCTGCTGCGGATCGAGCTGCCGCTGGCCTGGCCGCCGATCCTGACCGGCATCCGGGTCGCCACGCAGATGCTGATGGGCATCGCCGCCATCGCCGCGTACGCCTCGGGACCGGGCCTGGGCAACGTCATCTTCCGCGGGCTCGCCTCGCTGGGCAGCGCCAACGCGCTCAACCAGGTCCTCGCCGGCACGCTCGGCATCATCGTCCTCGCGCTCCTCTTCGACGCCGCGTACGTCCTGATCGGGCGGCTGACCATTCCCAGGGGGATCCGTGCCTGAGACCGGTGACCACGGTGCCTCCATCGAGCTGGAGAACCTGACCAAGCGGTTCCCCGGCAGCGCGCAGCCGGCCGTGGACAACGTGAGCATGGAGATCAAGGCGGGCGAGGTCGTCATCCTCGTCGGCCCCTCGGGCTGCGGGAAGTCGACCACGCTGCGGATGATCAACCGGCTGATCGAGCCGTCCGGCGGCCGGATCCGCATGGGCGGCGAGGACGTCACCGACATCGACCCGGTCGGGCTGCGGCGCAAGGTCGGCTACGCGATCCAGTCCGCCGGGCTGTTCCCGCACATGACGGTCGCCCAGAACATCGGTCTGGTCCCGAAGATGATCGGCTGGCCCAAGGCCCGGATCAGGGAGCGGACCGAGGAGCTGCTCGACTTGGTCGGCCTGGATCCCGGCGAGTTCCACGGCCGTTATCCGCGCCAGCTCTCCGGTGGTCAGCAGCAGCGCGTGGGCGTGGCCCGGGCGCTGGCGGCCGATCCCCCGGTGCTGCTGATGGACGAGCCGTTCGGGGCGGTGGACCCGATCACCCGGGACCATCTCCAGGACGAGCTGATCCGGCTGCAGCACGAGCTGCGCAAGACGATCGTCTTCGTCACCCACGACTTCGACGAGGCGATCAAGCTCGGCGACCGCATCGCCGTGCTGCGCGAGCGCTCGCACATCGCCCAGTTCGACACGCCCGAGGCGATCCTGACCAACCCGGCGGACGACTTCGTCTCCGGCTTCGTGGGCGCCGGGGCGGCGCTGAAGCGGCTGAACCTGACCCGCGTACGGGACGTGGAGATCACCGACTATCCGACCGTGACGGTCGACGACCCGCTGCAGCAGATCTTCAACCGGCTGCGGGCCGGCGGCACCAACGAGGTCCTGCTGCTCGACCGGCGGGGCCGCCCCTACAAGTGGCTGCGGCGCGGCGACCTGATGCGGGCCAGGGGTTCCCTGGCCCGCGCCGGGACGCTGGTGCACGACACGGTCACCCGGGACGCGACCCTGCGCGACGCGCTGGAGGCGGTGCTCACCGACAACGCGGGGCGGGTGGCGGTGACCGGGCGGCGCGGTGAGTACACGGGCGTCGTCGACATGGAGACGCTCATGAACTCCGTGCACGAGATGCTGGAGGCCGACCGGCTCGACGCGATGGAGCACCAGCACGAGCTGGAGTCGCTGCGGGCCGCGCAGACCCAGGCGGAGCAGGAGGGGGCCGGAGGCGTGACCGGCGTGGGCCGCGGAGGAGAGCGGTGAGGGCCACGGCGGCCGAGGAGACCTCGGGGGCTCCCGGTGCGGGCTCCGGGCCCGCCGCCGAGTCCTCCGCGTCCGGTGCGGGACCGCCCCGGCCGGAGCGCCGGCCCGCCCGGGTCGGCTGGCGGAAGCTGACCTTCCTGCCCGTCGGCCTGATCGCCGTGTGCCTCGCCACCTGGCTCTGGTTCGAGCAGGCCGACCTGGACGCGCTCTCCCGCAACGCCCTGTCGGGCGGCCAGGTGTCCAAGGCGCTGTGGCAGCACATCCAGCTGACCGCGATCTCCACGTTCTTCGTGCTGATCATCGCGATCCCGCTGGGCATCCTGCTGACCCGCGGGGCGTTCCGCCGGGCCACGCCGGTGGCGATGGCCTTCGCCAACACGGGCCAGGCGACCCCGGCGATCGGCCTGCTCGCCCTGCTGGTGATCTGGCTGGGCATCGGCCGCAGGGCCGCCCTGATCGGGATGGTCCTGTACGCCGTCCTGCCGGTGCTGTCCAACACGATCGCGGGCCTGAAGGCGAACGACCCGACCCTGCTGGAGGCGGGCCGCGGCATCGGCATGTCCCCGATGGGCGTGCTGACCCGGGTCGAACTCCCCCTGGCCGTCCCGCTGATCCTGGCGGGCGTGCGCACGGCCCTCGTGCTCAACGTGGGGACGGCGACCCTGGCGGTCTTCGGCGGGGGCGGCGGCCTCGGCGTGCTGATCACGACCGGGATCACCAACCAGCGGATGCCGGTGCTGGTGCTGGGGTCGGTCCTCACGGTCGTCCTGGCGCTGCTGGTGGACTGGCTGGCCTCGCTCGCCGAACTGCTGCTGCGGCCGCGGGGGTTGCGGGCATGAGGAGCCGGCTGGGGTCGGTCCTGCTGCTGGTGGCGGCCTCCGGCTGCGGTCTGACCAGCGGCTCCCCCATGGCCGACGACGTCCGGCCCGGGTCGATCGGGCGGGGCGAGCCGCTGCGGGGCGCGAGCCTGACGGTGACGTCGAAGTCGTTCACCGAGGGCCTGATCCTGGGCGCGATCATGGGGATCTCGCTGGAGGCGGCCGGGGCGGAGGTGCTCGACCGGACGGGCATCCAGGGTTCCATCGGCAGTCGCGAGGCGGTGCGCAAGGGCGACGCGGACGCCGGGTACGAGTACACGGGCACGGCCTGGATCACCTACCTCGGGCACAGCCGGCCGATCACGGACCCGCGGCGGCAGTGGGAGGCGGTGAAGAAGGAGGACGCGGCGAACGGGCTGGCCTGGCTGCGGCCGTCGTCCCTCGACAACACCTACGCGCTGGCGATGAACCAGGAGAACGCGAAGAAGTACGGCACGAAGACCATGTCGGACGTGGCGAAGCTGGCGAAGTCCGACCCCGATGCCGTGCGGCTGTGCGTGGAGGTCGAGTTCGCCAACCGGGCGGACGGGCTGCCGGGCATGCAGAAGCGGTACGGGATGGACCTGCCCGCGCGGAACGTCACGCAGATGGACACGGGGATCATCTACACGCAGACGGAGAAGGGGAGTTGCCCGTACGGCGAGGTGTTCACGACGGACGGGCGGATCAAGTCGATGAACCTGGTCGTGATGGAGGACGACCGGAAGTTCTTCCCCAACTACAACGCCGCGCCGATGATCAACGCGAAGACGCTGAAGGAGTGGCCGGCGATCGCGGACGTGCTGGATCCGGTGACGGCGCGGCTGAACAACACCGTGGCGCGGGACCTGAACGCGAAGGTGGACGTGGACGGGGAGGACCCGCACGAGGTGGCACTGGACTGGCTGGTGGCGGAGGGGTTCGTCAGGGAGGGCTAGGGAGAGTTGCAAAGAAACCCTTGCAAGGGTTCCTTTGCAAGGATATCTTTGCATCGTGACGGAACCAGAGAAACCAGAAGTAAGGCAGCTCGACGCCCGTTCCCTGCGCGGGCTCGCACACCCCTTGCGGATCCAGTTGCTGGACGCGCTGCGCTTCGGCGGCCCGGCCACGGCCTCCCAACTGGCGGCGAGGCTCGGCGAGTCCAGCGGCGCCACCAGCTACCACCTGCGCCAACTCGCGGAGTACGGCTTCGTCGAGGACGCCCCCGAGCGGGGCAAGGGACGCGAGCGGTGGTGGAAGGCGGCCCAGCTGGGCCTCCGCTTCGACGACGCGCTGCTCACCGACGCGGACCCGGCCGTACGCGGCGCGGCGGACCTGTACGTGCACGAGGTCGCCACCGCGCAGACCCGGGCCGTGTCGACCTGGCTGGGCAACCGCGACTCATGGCCCGAGGAGTGGACCCGCGTCTGGGACCTGAGCAGCTGGACGCTGCGCCTGACACCCGAGACGACCCAGGAACTCGTCGAGAAGATGCACGCGCTGCTCGACAGCTACCGCGACCGCGTGTCCGACGAGGACACCCCCGGATCCGAGCAGGTCCGCTTCCACACCCACGCCTTCCCGATCAGGACGGACTGAGATGCACCCCGACATCCACCTCGCCCTGCACCACGCCCGTGCCGCCGATCTCCGTGCCGAGGCCGGTCTCCGGCCGGCGCGCCGCAGCGACCTGCGGACGCGTCTGGGCTGGACCCTCGTCGAGGTCGGGCTGAAGCTCGCCACCCGGCCCCGGCAGGCCGCCGCCGCCGTCTAGCAGCTCGGCACGGACCCCTTGCCCGTCTGCAGGGCCAGCAGGGAACTCACCGTGCCCTTGAGCGTCGTGACCGGGATCAGCCGCAGGCCCTTCGGCAGCTCGGCGCGCGCGTCCGCGCACTCCGCCTTCGGCACCAGGAACACGGTCGCGCCGTCCCGCTTCGCGGCCTGCGTCTTCAGGGCGACGCCCCCGACCGCGCCGACCGTGCCGTCCGCCTCGATCGTGCCCGTACCCGCGATGACACGGCCGCCCGTGAGGTCACCGCCCGTGCCGTCGCCGTCGAGCTTGTCGACGATCCCGAGGGAGAAGAGCAGCCCCGCACTGGGTCCGCCCACGTCGGCGAGCCTCAGGCTGACCTTGACGTCGCCGGCGTCGAGTCCGAGGTAGTCGAGCGCGGCCTCGGTCGCCGCGTCCTGGGACTCCTTCATCTGCTTCTCGTTGTGCCGCTCGATCTCCTTGACCGTGTCCCCGCGCGGGTACAGCGCGTCGCGCGGCATCACGGCCTCGTCGGTGCGGAACCAGCTGTCCACGACGTCGGGCAGGGTGACGCGGGTGTCCGGCGAGGTCGCGACGATGGTCGTCATCCGCAGCTGCCCACGGGTGTCCCGGGTCGGCGCGCCCGAGATGGTGATCACCGGCTCGCCCTTGTGCTCGCCGAGCACGTTCGCCGTCTCGCCCGGCTGCGCCACCGAGAACGGCAGCGGCGCGAACACGGCCGTGGCGAGCAGGGCCACGACGGGCAGGGCGCAGACGGCGAGGGCCTGGGGGCGCGTGAGGCGAGAGAACACGGGATCAATCTAACGCGGGGCGGGGAAACCTCCCGAGGGCAGGTCGTCACGCTCGCGCGCGCACCCGGCCCGAGCCGTCGGCCCAGGAGCGAGCTGTCGGGCCCGGGCCGCCGGTTCGGTTCAGCGCAGTGCTTCCGCGACCTCGCGGGCCGCGTCGACCACGCGCTCTCCGACCCGTTCCGGTACGACGTCGGCCAGCATCACCACGCCCACGCTGCCCTCGACGCCCGTCACGCCCAGCAGCGGGGCCGCCGCCCCGCACGCGCCCGCTTCCAGTTCGCCGTGGGTGAGCGTGTAGCCCGGGTCCGACCGAGGGTGCTGCCGGGCGGCGAGGATGGCCTTGCCGGCGGCGCCCCGGTCCAGCGGGTGCCGGAACCCGGCCCGGTAGGCGACGTGGTAGTCCGTCCAGGTCGGCTCCACCACTGCCACGGCGAGCGCGTCCGCCCCGTCGACCAGGGTCAGGTGCGCGGTGGCGCCGATGTCCTCGGCCAGCGACCGCAGCGCCGGCATCGCGGCCTCCCGGACCAGCGGGTGGACCTGCCGCCCCAGACGCAGCACACCGAGCCCGACCCGGGCACGTCCGCCCAGGTCACGGCGTATGAGTGCGTGCTGCTCCAGCGTGGCGAGCAACCGGTACACCACGGTCCGGTTCACCCCCAGGCGGAGCGAGAGCTCGGTCACGGTCAGTCCGTGGTCGGTGTCGGCGAGCAGCTTGAGGACCCGCAGTCCCCGGTCGAGCGTCTGGGAGGTCTCCGCGGTCACGACGCCCACTCCTTAGTGGTGAGGTCGGCGGCCCCCTGGTCGGCGGATGCGTCACCGAGTCCCGTCGGCAACGCGCTTCAGAGGCCGCCGATCGGCCGGCGGCCCGGCCTGTCCGGGCCGCGTCGCTTCACGGCTGCGCTCCGCGGCGGCGCTGCCACGGGGCGTGTGCGTAGCGGGACAGTAGCGAAGGGGGTTCGCTGAGCGGAAGGCTCCGTCCAGAATCCGGGCACGGCCCCGGGCGTAGTGCTTCTGTTTGGGGCGGTATGCACGCCCCCCAGGTTGTGAGGGCCTCCGGGCACGTCACTTCATGCGGGTGGCCCACTCCTGCACCTTGGCGATGCGCTGGCGCAGCTGCCCGGCCGTCGCCTCGGCCGCGGGCGGTCCCCCGCACACGCGCCGCAGCTCGGTGTGGATCACGCCGTGCGGCTTGCCGCTCTGGTGGACGTACGCACCGACCATGGTGTTGAGCTGGCGGCGCAGTTCCATCATCTCCTTGTGGGAGACGACCGGCCGCCGCTCGGCGGGCAGTTCGAGCAGGTCGGCCTCCTCGTCCGGCTTCTTGCGGCTGTGCGCGATCTGCCGGGCCTGCCGCTTCTGCAGCAGCAGCTGGACCTGGTCGGGCTCCAGCAGTCCCGGGATGCCGAGGTAGTCCTGCTCCTCCTCGCTGCCGGGGTGGGCCTGCATGCCGAACTCGGCGCCGTTGTACATGACCCGGTCGAAGACGGCGTCGGACTCCAGCGCCTCGAAGGGCAGCATGTCCTGCTCGCCGGTGTCCTCGTCCTGCTCCTTGTTCGCCTCGTCCATCTCCTTCTCGGACTCGGCGTAGGGGTCCTCCTCGCCCTCCTTCTTGGGCTTGTCGAGGACGTGGTCGCGCTCGCGCTCCATCTCGTTGGCGAAGGAGAGCAGGTCGGGCACGGTCGGCAGGAACACGGAGGCGGTCTCGCCGCGCCGCCGGGACCGCACGAAACGGCCGACGGCCTGGGCGAAGAACAAGGGTGTGGAGATGGTGGTGGCGTACACGCCGACCGCCAGGCGCGGCACGTCGACGCCCTCGGACACCATCCGCACCGCGACCATCCACCGGTCGGTGTTGTTGCTGAACTCGTCGATCCGCTCGGAGGCGCCGGAGTCGTCGGACAGCACGAGGGTCGCCTTGCTGCCGGTGATCTCCCGGATCAGCTTGGCGTAGGCGCGGGCCGAGTCCTGGTCCGAGGCGATGACGAGCGCGCCGGCGTCCGGGATGGCCTTCCTGACCTCGGTCAGCCGCTGGTCGGCCGCGCGCAGCACGGACGGCATCCACTCCCCGCGCGGATCGAGCGCCGTCCGCCAGGCCTGGCTGATGGCGTCCTTGGTCATGGGCTCGCCCAGCCGGGCGGCGACCTCGTCACCGGCCTTGGTGCGCCAGCGCATGTTGCCGCTGTAGGAGAGGAAGATGACCGGCCGGACGACGTTGTCGGCGAGGGCGTTGCCGTAGCCATAGGTGTAGTCGGCGGCGGAGCGCCGGATGCCGTCGTTGCCCTCCTCGTACGTGACGAAGGGGATGGGGTTGGTGTCGGACCGGAAGGGCGTACCGGTCAGCGCCAGCCGCCGGGTCGCCGGCTCGAACGCCTCCAGGCAGGCCTCGCCCCAGGACTTGCTGTCACCGGCGTGGTGGATCTCGTCGAGGATGACGAGGGTCTTGCGCTGCTCGACGCGGTTGCGGTGCAGCATGGGCCGGACGCCGACGCCGGCGTACGTCACGGCGACCCCGTGGTACTCCCGGCCGAGCGGCCCCGCGCTGTACTCCGGGTCGAGCTTGATCCCTATCCGCGCGGCGGCCTCGGCCCACTGCTTCTTCAGGTGCTCGGTCGGGGCCACCACGGTCACCTGCTGCACGACGTGGTGGTGCAGCAGCCAGGAGGCCAGCGTCAGGGCGAAGGTCGTCTTGCCGGCGCCGGGGGTGGCGACCGCCAGGAAGTCCCGCGGCTGCTCCTGGATGTACTTCTCCATCGCGCCCTGCTGCCAGGCGCGGAGCTTGCTGGCGGTGCCCCAGGGGGCGCGCCCGGGGAACGCCGGGGAGAGGTGGTGCGAGGCAGTGCTGGTGCCGGCGGTGGTAGTCACGGTCTCCGTTGGGGGTCGGGCGGCTCGTTCGAGGGAGCCTGACGGCTCGGCTACGTATGACAACCGGGCCACCCTACCGGCGCGTCCCACCCGTCACGGCGCGGACCGGGCCGCGTCACCGGCGGGTGGGACCGACGTCACAGCTCCCTCAAACGCCCCGCGATCCTCCCGACCTCCGTCTCCGCCCCGGACGCCACGTCGACGACCAGCGTGTACGCCACGTCCCGGTCCACCCCGGCCAGGTCGACGCCGTTGAGGGCGAGGAAGGTGGCGGTGGCCAGCCAGGCGGTGCGCTTGTTGCCGTCCACCAGGGGGTGGTTGGCGGCGACGGCGTGCAGCAGGGCGGCCGCCTGCTCGTACAGGTCCTCGTAGGCGGCCGTGCCGAACATCCGGGCCCGCGGGCGGTGCACGGCGGAGGCGAGCAGCCCCGGGGCGCGCGCCTCGGGGGGCCGCCCGCCGAAAGCGACCTCGGCGACGGCGGTGACCTCGTCGACGGTCAGGTACCGGGTCCGCCGGGTCATTCGCCGAGTCATTCGCCGAGCCTCCTCAACAGGTCGGCGTGGTCCCGCGCGAGCCCCTCCGCGACGGCACGCACCCGCCCGCCCTCCTCGCGCAGGTGGCCGCGCAGGGCCTCCAGCACCACCTCTTCCGGCGTGCGGCCGCGCGCGTCCGCGAGGTCGTCGAGGGACTGCCGCAGGGATGGGCCGAGGGACAGGAGGATGTCGGACATGGGGCCGAGGCTACGGCCGGGGCCCGCACCCCGACGACCGATTTCCGGCCCGTGGCCCCGCGACCGTCCACCGGCCGACCCGACTCCACGGCCGGCGTCCCCGCGCCGGCTCGGCTACGGCGGCGTCCCCGCACCGGTCGGGCTACGGCCGGTGTTTGCGCAGTCGGCACGGCTGCGCTGGTGTCCCGCAGTCGGGTCGGCTACCGCCCACGTTCCCGCACCGGTCCGGCTACCGCCCGCGTTCCCGTACCGGTCCGGTTACGGCCGGAGTCCCGCACCGGCCCGGCTACGGCCGGTGTTCTCGGAGTCGGGTCGACACCCAGGCTCCCGCCAGGGCCACCGCCGCCATCGGCAGGAAGACCGCGGCGAAGGCGGCCGGGTGGGAGCCGGAGGCGTGGGAGGTGGAGTGGGAGACCGTGCCGCCGCCCAGGGCCGCGAAGGCGGCGCCGCCGGCGGACAGCAGGACGACGTTGGAGAGGCCGTCGGAGATCTGCAGGGCGGCGGAGTTGCTGCCCGCCTCCTCCGGGGCGGAGAGCTTCAGCAGGAGCACGCTCGTGGAGGAGATGACGAGCCCCATGCCGAAGCAGCCCACGCCCCAGGCGGCGGCCACGGTCCAGACGGGCACGGAGTCGACGAGCACGCTCGGCGCCGTGGCGATGGCCGCGGCGACCAGGAGCATGCCGACGGTCGTCAGCCGCTCCCGGTGCGGTTCGAGCCGCGACCGCGACTGCACCCAGGATCCCAGCGCCCACGTCCCCCCGCCCGCGGCGAGCGAGAACCCGGCCAGGGTCGGGCTGAGCCCCCGCTGGGTGACCAGCATCAGCGGCACGAACGACTCCGCGGCGATGAACGACCCCGCCGCGACGCCGCGCAGCAGCACGACGGACGGCAGCCCGCGGGCGGCCCGGTACGTGCCGCGCGGCAGCAGCCCGAGCACGGCGGGCACGAGCAGGGCCGCGCCGAGCGCCGCCGGCAGGAGTGACAGGGGGCGCAGGTCCTGCGCGGCGTACTGGAGGAGACCGGCGCCGAGGGAAATGGCGAGGGCGAGCCGGATCCGGCGGCGGTCGGCGGAGGCCCCGGGGCGGCGGGCCTCGGCCGCGCTCTCCGATGCCCCGGGCGCGTCCGGACCACCCGCCGGTCCGGACGCGCGTCGGCGGATCTGCGGCAGGGCGAAGGCGAGCGGGAGCAGGACGAGGACGGGGATCCCCACGAACACCCAGCGCCACCCGAGCTGCTCGGTGACCGTGCCGGCGGCGAGGGGGCCCACGATCGACGGCACGATCCAGGCCGCCGCGAAGGCCGCCATGATCGCCGGCCGCAGCCGCTCCGGATAGGCCCGCCCGACGACCACGTACAGCGCGACGATCACCATCCCGCCGCCGAGCCCCTGCACGGCCCGCCCCAGGATGAACACCCACATCGCACCGGCGGTCCCGGACAGCAGCAGCCCGGCGCCGAAGGAGGCGATGCCCCAGGTCAACGGTGCGAGGGGCCCGTGCCGGTCCGACCACTGCCCGGCGAGCACCATCCCGAACAGGCTCGTCGTGAAGTACCCGGAGAACGCGAACGCGTACAGCGAGATGCCGTCCAGCTCCCGTGCGGCGACGGGCATCGCCGTACCGACGGCCGTCGCCTCGAAGGCGATGAGCAGCACGACGGAGACGATCCCGATGCTCAGCGCCCGGTGCCCCGGCCCCAGGACACCCTCGTGCTCTTCTCCGGGCACGGACGGAACGGCGGCACCCACGACATCGGCGTCACGCGGCTTGTGGTCAGGCATGCCCGCCAGCGTAAGGTCCACACGGCGGTTTGACCCCTGTCGCAAGACGCTCCCGACCCGAGACCTTGGTCGTACGCCCTCCCCCGCCACCGCCTTTCGTGAACGCCGTATGGCAGTCGCATTGCACGCCCCGGGCCACCCTTGAGCCCGACTTCCCGAGCACCGTACGGTCGGTGCACCGAGAGTTCGAGTCCGACCGCGGAACAAGGCCGTGTGCCGCAGACGCCGTCGCCTCAATCCCGGCCGTGTGCCCGAGTGGTTCAGGGGCTCGCCTGCAAAGCGAGTTACGTGGGTTCGAATCCCGCCACGGCCTCTCCATGCCCACGAGGGGGCTCCGCAGCTCACCGGAGCCCCCTCAAGAGGCTCAGCCCGCTCGCGGGAGGGGGTCCGAGGGGCCCGGGGGTGTGTCCCCGGTCGGTGGGCGGTGGTGCAGGCCGGGCTCCTGCAGGCGTAGGCCCGGGCAGGTGATGCGGTGGGGTACGCGGCACATCGCTCCCGGTGCGGGCTCGTCGTCGCGGCTGTTCCAGGCCGTGCCGTCGGAGTCGACGTACCAGCGGTGCCACGGCGGCACCCGGTGAGCCGGCATCCGCAGGTCCGGTTCGAGCAGGACGTGCCAGCCGTAGTACGTGATGCACCGGTCGCCCACGAGCCCGCAGGTGGGGCAGAGCGGTGGCGCGGGTGGCTCCGGGCCGGTGGCGCCCTCCAGTGCCGCCTGGGCACGGTCGGTCTTCTCCCACGGCTGTGGAGCGTGCGGTGGCCGCTGCCGGTGCCCGTCGGGTCCGCGCCCGTCGGGGCCGTGCAGCGGGATGACGCCGGACTCGTCCGTGTTCCCCATGGTGTCCCCCATGCAGACGAGCGTGTGACCGGGCACCGACAGGGGGGAAGGGCGCGTGAAGGGCGCACCAAGGGCAAGTCGCCGGGTCGCCGGGGGCCGTTGCGCGGCGCGGGAGGCGCGCGACCGGCCCGCCACCGCGCGGAACCCGAACGAACCGGTGGCCGAGCGCACAACCCAGAGCCCCTTTCAGGTGTCCAGGACATGACCGGTAGCCGACGCTCCGGTCGTCGTGCCCTGCGGCGCGACCGGCATCCGACAAGGAGAACCACCGTGCACCTGCGCCCCCCGGCAGCCGTCCTGGCCGCTGCCGTGATCGCCGTCGCCGGACCCGCTGTCGCCGCGCCCCTGGCGCATGCCGAGGAGGGCGGGCCGGACCTGGTCGTCTCGACGCTCCCGGCCGCGTCCCTCAAGCCGGGCGAGGTGTACGACGAGACCGTCACGCTCACCAACAAGGGCACGGCGGCCGTGGACGGCGTCACCTTCCGGGTGCGTCTGACGCGCGGGCTGGACTTTCCCGAGCAGGTGAAGGGCTGCACCTACTCGACCGTCCAGGACCAGGTCAGGCAGGCGCTGTGCGAGCTCGACACGGTCGTCGAACCGGGCGCCTCCGTCACCACGCCCGTCCGGTTCAAGGCGCTCGGCAAGGCCCTGATGGAGGCCGTCGAGTACGGCACGAGCGCGAGCGGCGACGCGCCCGGTGAAGGCTACGACGACAGTCACCGGCGGATGACCCTGACCGCGGACAACACCGCCGACCTCGTCGCGGTCGGTGAGGACACCGAAGCCCTCGCCGGCGAGCAGCAGTCCGTCACGGTGACCCTGCGCAACGACGGCCCCGGCTGGGTGCAGAACCAGGACAGCGACGACCTCCCGGGCCTGCTGGTGCAGATACCGCCGGGCACCACCGCCGTCGAGGTGCCCAAGGACTGCGCGCCGTTCGGGATCGACGGCCCGAGCGCACCGCAGGGCACCCCGGGCAAGCCCAAGTACGTCTGCTGGCCCGCGAACGGCACCCTCGACGTCGGCCAGTCCCTCGCCTACACCTTCCTGCTGCAGGTCAAGGAGACCGCGCAGGACCCCGAGGGCAAGGTCACGGCGTCGTCCGTCTACGGCATCGCCCCCGCGTACGACAAGAACCGCGCCAACAACACCGCCCTGATCCGGATCGACCTGCCGAGCGACTACGAGCCCGGGCCGAGCCCGTCGGACGGCACCGACGGTGGCGGTGACGGCAACGCGCCGGAGGGCCAGGCCGCCGGCGGCACCGGCGCCACGGAGTCCCCCTCGGCCACGGCACCGGCCGGCACCACCGGTGGGTCGGGCGGCACCTCGTCCGGCGGTGCCACGGGCGGCAACCTCGCCGCCACCGGCTCCGACGGCACTCCCCTGATCGCCGGTGCCGCGGCGGCGGCCGCGGCGGTCGGTGGCGCCCTGGTGTTCGCCGTGCGCCGCCGCAGCGCCGCCGGGTCCGCCTGACGGCGGGCCCGTCAGAGCACCCCGCCCGCCTCGTCCTGGAACGTGGTCGTCCAGTAGTGCCGGGACGAGGCCGGGGTCGTGACGCCCGTGGGGTCGACCGTCGACAGGACCTGAAGCATCGTCATGGCCAGCTGGTCGTGGGCGTCGGTCGTCAGCTCGTGGTCCGCCTGGGCGTCGATCGCCCGCTCGCGGTGCAGGAGCCACAGCGTGAAGGCGAGGGTCGAGACGTCCGTGTTGAGGGGGTGGAGCGTCGCCTCGGGTTCGCTCCAGTTGAGGACCGCTCCCGTGACGCCGTCGACGACCAGGCTGTGGTCCTCGATCAGATGGCCGAGGCGTATCAGCCGGTCGGCGCCGGCGGGGAGCCGCGCCGGGGTGTCCGCGTCGGCGTGGAACTCGGCCAGGGTCGCCAGCGGGACGTCCGTGTCCAGGGAGAACACATGGGCGTCCTCCGGGAGGCCCACCTCGCGCAGGAAGCGGCGCGTCGGTTCGTGCGTGAGCGTCGCCGGGAAGTCCACGTCCTCGAAGCGCGCCACCCTGCCCGGGCCGAACTCCTGGTCCAGGAGGCGGTGCGGCAGGTCGAGGGAGAGACCCGAGGCGCCGGAGCGGCCCGCGACCAGGGACAGGGGCCGGATCAGGGCGGCCATCTTCCAGAACGGGGCCGGTTCGCCGTCCGCTCCGTCCCGGAAGACGGACAGCAGGTGCTGGGAGGCCTCCGCCACCGCCTTCGGGCCGTAACGGCCGGCGTAGGAGGCGAACTGGCCGCGCAGGCCCGCCAGTTCGTCCGTCGCCTCCGCGAAGCGGACCAGCGTCCGCAGGGAGGGGGCCAGGGGGCGCCGGTCCATGAGGTCGGGCCGGTCGTGCAGGACGTACGTCGTCGAGATCTCGCCCGTCGCACCGTCCAGCAGGACCGATTCGGTCTCCAGGCCCGCGGGCCCCAGCAGACCGCCGATCACCAGCTGTTCGCGCAGCTCCGCCGCGAGGCGGTCGCCGGGGTCGCCCGTGGAGTCCGCCACCGTGCGCAGGCCGTCCCGGCGCAGGTCGTCGAAGCTCAGCACACCGCTGTCGGCCGGCAGACCCGGTCCGGTCAGCCAGTGCCGCGTCGACGCGTGCGTGACCCACGGGTCCAGTGCGGACTCGGTCAGGGTGATCACCGCGGCACCGGCATCGGTCGTACTCATGGGCTCCCCCGCATGCGCTTGCTCCCGTCCCCGGCGGAGCACGGCGGATCGCCCGGCCAGGCCCGGCAGCCGTCCCCCACTGACCGGAACACTACGCCCCACCACTGACATCGCCCCGGAACAGCGACGCGTGCCCGGCGGGCACAACGCGTCCGTCCCTGATGACGCTCAGAGGACCCTCGCGCGTTCCCTTCCCGCGAGAATCGCCTCGACCGTCTGCCCCACCGTCAGCTCCGAGGTGTCCAGCCACAGTCCGATCCGCGGGGTCCGCGTGCGCAGCACCTCGTCCAGCGCTCCGACCGTCCAGCCGGCGCCGTAGCCCGTCTTGGTCCGTTCCGCCTCCCGCGCGGCCACCGCCTCGGGACGCGGCGCGAGGACGACCACGTACAGCGGGCGGGTGCGCACCAGGCCGGTGTAGGCCGTCACGTCCTCGCCGAGCACCACGTCCTGGACGACCGCCGTGAAACCGGCCTCGGCGTAGGCGTCCGCCGTGGCGGCCGACAGCCGGTGGCGCAGGAGCAGTTGCTCGCGCGCCGCGCCGTCCGCTCCGGGGACGTACTCCTCCCGGCCCGACACGATCATGCGCCGGAACACGTCGCCGCGGACGTGCACGGCCTTCGGCAGGGTCTCGGCCAGCGCCTGCGCGACCGTGGACTTGCCGGCCGCCATCACGCCGGTGACCAGCACGACTCCGCCCGCGAAGGTCATCAGGCCCGCTCCGTGACCACCGCTGCCTGGGGGCGGATCGGCAGCCGGTTCACGGGGCGGCCCGTCGCGGCCCGTACGGCGGAGGCGACCGCGGCGGGCGAGGCCACCACCGGCACCGCGCTGACCGCCTTGGCCCCGAAGGGCGCGACCACGTCCCGTTCCTCGACCAGCCGCACGATGCGGATGTCGGGCGCGTCGAGGGCGGTCGGCAGGGCGTACCCGGTCAGGTCCGGGTGGCGGATCAGACCGCGGGGCGTGCGCAGGTTCTCCGTGAGCGCGATGCCCACGCCCTGGGTGACGCCCGCCTCGATCCGCGCGGCCAGCTGGGCGGGGTTGAGCACCCGGCCCACGTCCTGGGCGACGGCCAGTTCCACGACCCGTACGGAGCCGATCTCGATGTCGACGTCCACCACCGCGCGGATCGCGCAGAAGGCCATGCCGACGAAGGCGTCGCCCTGGCCGGCCTCGTTCAGCGGCTCGGTGGGGTGCGGGCGGCACTGGGCGGTGGCCCACAGTTCCTTGCCGTCCAGCGCCTCGGTGACGGTCGTCGAGAGGACCCCGTCGTACGAGGTGATCTTGCCGTCGGTGATCTGGAGCAGCTCGGTCGACATGCCGAACTTGTGCGCGAGCGGCTGCAGGAGCTGCGTGCGGACCATCTTGGCCGCGCGCTCCACGGCGCCGCCCGACACCCAGGTGTGGCGGCCGCGGCAGCCCGCGCCCGCGGGGGGCTGGTCGGTGTCGACGGGCGCCACGTGCACCTCGTCGATGCCGAGGGTCTCCTGGACGATCTGCCGGGCCAGGGTGGTGAAGCCCTGGCCGGTCTCGACGGCCGCGCACAGCACCGTCGCGACGCCGTCGTGGACCTTCACGGTCGCCGTGGAGACCTCGTCGGCGCCCTCAGCGCCGAGCATGTGCACCATGCCCACGCCGTAGCCCACGCCCCGGCGCACCGCGCCCGGCTCGCCCGCGCCCTCGGGGCCGCCGGGCAGCAGCCACTCGTCCTCGGGGGTGTCCTTGGGCAGCGGCGGGAGCGGGAAGTCCCGTACGGCCTGGAGCAGTTCGGCGACCGGGGCCGGGCAGGTCACGGTCTGGCCGGTCGGCAGGACGTCACCGGTCGCCATGGCGTTGCGCAGGCGCACTTCCGCCGGGTCGAGGCCGAGCTTCTTGGCGATCTTGTCCATCTGCGCCTCGTACGCGGCGCAGACCTGCATGGCGCCCTCGCCGCGCACGTGGCCCGACGGGGGGTTGTTGGTGCGTACGGCCCAGCCCTCGATGAAGGCGTTCGGGACGACGTACGGGCCGCAGGCGAAGGCGACGGCGGCGGCCAGCGCGTCACCGGAGGTGTCGGCGTAGGCGCCCGCGTCGAGCAGGATCTGCGCCTCGACCTTGACGAGTCTGCCCTCGCCGTCGGCGTGGTGCCGGTAGCGCAGGAGGGTGGGGTGCCGGTGGGTGTGGCCGAGGAAGGACTCCTCGCGGGTGGCGGTGAGCTTCACCGGGCAGCCGGTGCGCAGCGCCAGCAGGCCGAGGGGCAGTTGGAAGCCCTGGTCCTCGCGGTCGGCGGTGGCGCCGGGCACGCCGGTGACGACGACCTTGACGCGCTCGGGTTCCAGACCGAAGGCGGCGGCGGCCGTGTCGCGGTCGGCGTGCGGGTCGGTGGAGGCGAGGTAGAGCTCCACGCCGCCGTCCGGGCGCGGGACGGCGAGGCCGGCCTCGGCGCCGATGGGCGCGGGGTCCTGGCGGCCGATGCGGTACAGGCCCTCGACGACGATCTCGCCGGCCGCCTCGGGGTCGCCGTGGTGCAGCGGGATGTGCCGGATCAGGTTGCCGTCGGGGTGCAGCGGTTCGGCCTCGAAGGCCTGCTCCGGGTCGGTCACCGGGTCGAGCACCTCGTACTCGACGATGACGGCGGCCGCGGCCATGCGCGCGGTGTCCGGGTGGTCGGCGGCGACGGCGGCGATGGGCTCGCCGTGGTGGCGCACGACCTCGGAGGCGAAGACGGGGCGGTCGGCCTTGCCGCGGCCGTGCAACGGGCTGCCGGGCACGTCCTCGTGGGTGACGACGGCGCGCACCCCGGGCATCTCGCGCGCGTGGGTGGTGTCGATGGACACGATGCGCGCGTGCGGGTGCGGGGAGCGCAGCACGGCCGCCCACAGCAGGCCCTCGGCCCACAGGTCGGCGGCGTACGGGAAGGTGCCCTCCGTCTTGGCGCGGGCGTCGGCGGCCGGGAGGGAGGCGCCGAGGCCGTGCGGCAGGGGGTCGGGTGCGGGGGCGGCCTCCGCGGCCTGCGCGGTGGCTGCTTCGTTGCTCACGCCTGGCCTCCGTCCTGGCCGTAGGGCTGGTCGTGCGGTTGCGGAGAGTGCGGTTCGGGTGCGTGCGGTTCCGGGGCCACCCCGAAGGCCGACGCGTTCACGCCACCTGCGCCGGGGCCCGCCTGGTGCGGGATCCGGGGCTCGTCGCCGTCGCCGTCGCCCGGGGCGGCGTGCGCCTCGCGCTCGGCGACGACCTCCTTGACGGCGTCCACCACGCCCCGGTAGCCGGAGCAGCGGCACAGGTTGCCGCACAGCGCCTGGCGGGTCTCCAGCTCGGTGGGGGCGGGGTTGCCCTCCAGCAGGTCGTGGACGGTCATCGCCATGCCGGGGATGCAGAAGCCGCACTGCACGGCACCGCAGCGCGCGAGCGCCCGCTGCACGTCCGACGGCTGCCCGTCCTCGGCCAGCCCCTCCACGGTGCGGACCTCGCTGCCGGCGGCGGTCACGGCCGGGACGAGGCAGGAGGCGACGAGGCGCCCGTCGACCTGGACGTTGCACGCCCCGCACTCGCCCTGCGAGCAGCCGTCCTTGGCGCCCGCGAGCCCGAGCCGCTCCCGCAGCACGTAGAGCAGGGATTCGCCGATCCACGCGTCGGTGACGGGCCGCTCGGCGCCGTTCACGCGCAGGACGTAGGAGGCGAGGGGGTGTTCCTCCTGCGGCGCGGCGGAGTCGGCGGCCGGGGCGGAGGGGTCCTCGCCGGGTGTCGCGCCGCCCTGCGCCGGGGCGGCGGGCGTCTCGCCGTCAACGGCCCCGGCGTCGGCCGTCCCCGGCCCGCCCTCCGCTTCGGCGCGGGCCGGGAGCGGTCCGGCGGCATCGGCGGGCCCGTCGGCGCCGTCCGCGCCTTCTGCGGCCCTCGGCTCGCCGTCTGAGCCCTCCGCGTCGCCAGTGGGCTCACCGGGCCCGGTGGTGGGCTGTGAGGCCTCCTGAGCGTCGCGCGCGGCCCCGCCGGCTTCCGCTTCGGGCGCGGGCACGGGGCTCCCGGTGCCCTCCCCGGAGGGATGGGCGTGGGACGGGGCGGCGGCGGGCTGCTCGGGTCCGGGGGCAGCGGCTCGCTCGTCCGGCGTGTGGGCCTCGGGGTCGGACACGGGTGCTTCGGGACCCTGGCCGGGTACGCCCGCCTGCTCCGGCATGTGACCGGGCGGGCCCGGGTGTCCCGGCTGTCCGGGCTGTCCCGGGTGTCCGGGCCCATGACCGGGTTCGCCGACCGGCTCCGGGGCCTGCCCGGTTTCGCCGGTCCGGTCCGTGCCGTGCCCCGGGAAGCCCGGCGACGTCGCCTCGCGGTCGGCGTAGCCCCTGGGGCCGGGCGTGGGGTCGGCGTAGCCCGAGGCTCCCTGCGCGTGCCCGGGGAAGTCCTGGGACTCCGGCCCGCGGCCCGCGAAGCCGACCTCATCCGGCCCGTGCCCGGCGGCATCCGCCCGGCCCGAACCGTCGGCGGTACCCGGGCGTTCCGGGGCGGCGTCCGTGAAGCCCGGGGAGTCCGCCCCGGGAGCCGCGAAGCCGGACTGTTCCGGCGCGTGGCCGGGCGTGGCGGGTGCGGCGGCGTGACCGGGTGCCGCGTGTTCACCCGGGCCGGCGCCGTGCGACGGGCGGTGCGCGTGCCCCGGGTCCGCCTCGTGCGGCAGGGGCCCGGCGGACGCCTGCTCCGGGGCGTGGGGGCCCCGCATGCCGGGGTCGCCGGCGTATCCGGCGGCGGGTTCGGTGCCCTCCGGCCGGCCGTGCCCGTGGTCCTGCCCGGGCAGGAACGCGTGGCCCTGCCCGGCCCCTTGCCCGTGCCCCTGGCCGGCATCGTGCCCATACCCCGGCTCGGCGCCCTGCCCATGCCCCGGCGCGGCGCCCTGGCCCTGGTCATGCCCGTGGGGCGCCTCGCCCGCGTGGCCCGGGTCGTGCCCGGCTCCCTGCTCGTACCCCTGCCCCGGCTCGTCCTCCTGCTGCCCCCACGGCCGTCCGGCCGCCTGGGACGCCCACGGGGCGGGCGCGCCGCCCGGGAGCGTGGCCGGCGGGGTGCCGCCCCACTGCTCGACCAGCGACGACGTGGTGAACTCGCCCGACTCGTCCGGCAGGTCTCCCCCGGCGACGGGGATGGACCACTGCCCGGTCACGTCGTGGCCGGGCGCGGACTCGGCCGCCGCGGGCTCCTCGAAGGTCCACTGCCCGGTGACGCCCGGGTCGTACGTGAAGCGGTCGTCCCCGCCGTGCTGCGCCGCCCCGGCGCCGTACGGCGTGCCGTAGGACGCGTCGGAGGTGCCGTAGGGCTGCTCCCCGGCGTCCTGGCCCTGCTGCCGCGCCGCGTGCGGGTCGTGCCACTGGGCGCCGTCCACGGGCGCGCCGGGCACCGGCCACGCGCCCGTGGCGGCCGGGTCGGTGCCGGCGGTCGTCGCGGGGGCGACCGTTATCTGCGGCGGTACGTAGCCGTGGCCCGGCGCGGCGAGCGGGCTGTCGGCGGCCAGCAGGGCGTCGACGCCTCCCTCGGGCAGTTCGACGAAGGCGGTGGCGCCGTCGTCGTACTCGCCCTGGGGCAGCGGGTCCCAGCGGCTCCCGCTGCGGGGCGTGCCCTCTCCGTGCTGGTCGTCGGTCACGACAGCGCCCTCCCCAGTGCTCGTCGGGCCAGCGCGGCGACGGTGCGCCGCAGGTGCAGTACGGCCGGCGGGAGCTGCGGTACGGAGCCGTCCTCGCCCGGGGCCGCGTCGGGGATGCAGGCCGCGGCGACGTACTCCCCGAAGGCGTTCAGGGCCTCCGGGACGAGCGTACGGCTGTTGTCCCAGTCGATGAGTCCGCCGACCCACTGCTCGGCCTCCAGGGGCCGCAGCGGCATCGGCGCTATGGCGCCCACCGCGCAGCGCACGCCCCGGCGCGCGGGGTCCAGCACCAGCGCCACGGAGGCGACCGCGCGACCCGGGCCGGTGCGGCCGGTCGCCTTGAGGAAGACCTGCGGGGCGTGCAGCAGCGGCACGCGCACGTAGCCGATGAGTTCACCGGCGCGCAGCAGGTCCATCCCGGCGAGCAGGTGCGACACCGGGATCTCCCGGCGGGCGCCGCCCGGGCCCGCGATGATCAGGGTGGCCTCCAGGGCGGCCAGCACCGGCAGCGCGTCCCCGGTGGGGGCCGCCGAGGCGATGTTGCCGCCCAGGGTGCCCGCGTTGCGGATGTGCGGCGGGCCCGCGGCGCGCGCGGCGGCGGCGAGCGCCGGGATCAGGGCCGCGAAGTCGGGGCGGCCCATGCGCGCGTGCGTGAGGCCGGCGCCGAGCAGCGCGTGACCGTCCTGGTACTGCCAGCCGCGGATCTCGCTGATCCGGCCGAGGCCCACCAGCGCGGCGGGCCTGAGCTGCCCGGAGTTGACGGCGGCCATCAGGTCGGTGCCACCCGCGACGGGCACGGCGGCGGGCACGGCGGTGAGTGCCGCGACGGCCTCGTCCAGCGTCGTGGGCAGCGTGACGGCCTGCGCCGCCTGCGGTGCGTGCGTGGTCAAACCGGCTGCCCCTTCCCGCTGCCCCACCTGGTCCCACCTGTGCTGCCGTACGGTACGTGCTGACAGGGCGGACGTGGCAACTCTGGCACATCTTGGCGAGAGCCGAAGACACGGGTCCGCTAGGAGGCATTCGCCCACCTCACCGGGGAGATGGTCCGTTTTCGCACAGGTTCACCAGTGCATGCCGATTGGCACTTTCGGTGACCCTTGTGCGCTTTTTCCGCGGCCTGTTCGAGCTGTTCGGGGCTGTTCGGCGGTGGTGGCCGGGGGCTACAGCCGGGGCGGCGGACCGTCGATCGGGCGGCCCAGCACCCCGGGCCGCCGCTGCCAGGGCAGCGGGCCGGCGGGGGACCGGTAGGCGACACCCAGGGCGTCGAGCCGCCGGTAGTGGGCGGCCATCCGGCGCTCGAAGCCGGCGAAGTCCCGGTCCGCCGGGGCGGGCAGCGCGCTCCAGGCGACCTCGGCGAAGGCGGCGAGCCGGGGGAACGCCTGGTAGTCCACGCGCGCGTGGTCCTCCATCACCTCCGTCCACAGGTTGGCCTGGGTGCCCAGCACGTGCCGGGCCTCCTCGGGCGTCAACTCCGGGGGAACGGGCTCGAACCGGTAGACGTCCTCCAGGGTGCGCACCCACCCGATCGGTACCGGCTCGTCGGGGCCCGGAGCCTGACGGTGGTCCAGATACACCTGCTGCTCGGGGCACATGACGACGTCGTGGCCGGCCCGGGCGGCGGCGATGCCCCCGGCGTAGCCGCGCCAGGAGGACACGGCCGCGCCCTGGGCCAGGCCGCCCTCCAGGATCTCGTCCCAGCCGATCAGCCGCCGCCCGCGCGCGGCGAGCCAGCCGTCGAAGTGCCCGATGAACCAGGACTGGAGCTCGTCCTCGCCCGCGAGCCCGAGTTCCCGGATGCGCGCCTGCGCGGTGGGAGAGAGCCGCCACTGCTCCTTGGGGCATTCGTCGCCGCCGATGTGCACGAACTCCGAGGGGAACAGCGCCAGCACCTCCTCGAAGACGCCCTCGTAGAAGCGCAGGGTGGTGTCGGTGGGGGCGAGGACGTTCGGGTTGATTCCCCAGGTGTCCCAGACGGAGAGCGCGGAGGTGTCGACGACGTCGGTGTTGCCGAGTTCCGGGTACGCGGCGATGGCGGCCTGCGAGTGTCCGGGCACGTCGATTTCCGGGACGACGGTGATATGCCGCTCGGCGGCGTAGGCGACGATCTCCCGGATGTCGTCCTGGGTGTAGTAGCCCCCGTGCGGCTTCTCCTCCCACAAGGGCGAGGCGCGGTGGCCGGTTTTGGTACGGGCGCGCCAGGAGCCGATCTCGGTCAGCCGGGGATGCCGCTCGATCTCGATGCGCCAGCCCTGGTCGTCCGTCAGGTGGAAGTGGAAGACGTTGAGTTTGTGCGCCGCCATCAGATCGAGGTACCGCAGGACGCCTTCCTTGGGCATGAAGTGCCGGGCGACGTCGAGCATCAGGCCGCGCCAGCGGAAGCGCGGGGCGTCCTCGACGGTGACGGCGGGCAGCTCCCACGTCCGCTTCCCCGACACCGGGGCGCGGCGGAAGGCTTCGGGGCCCAGGAGCTGACGGAAGGTCTGGGCGCCCCAGAACAGGCCGGTCACGTCGGCCCCTTCGACGAGGGCCCGCCCGGCGCCCACCGTGAGGCGGTACGCCTCGGGCCCGCCGAGACCGGGCCGCACCCGCAGGTGGAGCGCGCCCGTGCCGCCGGTGCGCGGGTCCAGCGGCAGGCCGGTCGCCGCGCCCACGGTCGCCCGCAGCCACCGCGCGGCCGGTTCGGCGCCGGGGCCCGCCTCCAGGGCGGTGCCGGCGCCGAGCACGAAGCCGGGTCCGTTCCCGGTCTCGATGCGCCGGGGCGCCGGAATCAGGTCCGTCACAGGAGAAGTCACATCAGTCCTTCACCGCTCCGCCCAGTCCGGAGACCAGGCGCCGCTGTACGAGTACGAAGAAGACCAGCACCGGAATCGTCATCACCGTGGACGCGGCCATGACGCCGCCCCAGTCCGGGTCGTCGGGCTTGTAGAAGACCAGCAGGGCCATCGGCAGCGTCGACTGCGAGGTGTCGCTGATGATGAACGACTTGGCGAACAGGAAGTCGTTCCAGGCGGAGATGAACGAGAACACACTGGTGGCCACGAGGCCCGGCAGGACGAGGGGGAAAAGGATCTGCCACAGGAATCGCGCCCGGCTCGCCCCGTCGATGTACGCGGCCTCCTCCAGCGCCTCCGGAACGGCTTTCACGAACCCCCGCAGCATCCAGATCGCGAACGGCAGCGAGAAGGCGATGTGGGGCAGGATCAGCGAGCCCAGCGTGTTCAGCTGACCGGCGTCCCGCATGAGGAAGAAGAGGGGGATGGTGAGGGCTTCCACCGGCACCATCTGGGCCACCAGAAACATGATCAGCAAGGTGGTCCGCAGACGGAAGCGGAATCGTGTCACGGCGGTGGCGGCGAGAAACGCGATCAGCGCGGAGGCGATCACGACACTGCACGCGACCACGAGGCTGTTGAGGAAGTAGCGGCCGAATTCCTGTTGCCCGAAGACGCGCTGAAAGGAATCCAGGGAGGGCGCGAGCGTCCACGGCCTGGGCTCGCTCGACTCGATCTCCCCGGCCGGTTTGAAGGCGCTGAGCACCATCCAGTAGAGGGGGAAGGCGACGACCAGCGCGATGAGCAGGGCGGAGACCTCGGCGGCCAGCCGGCCCGGGCGGCGCACACGGGCGCGAAGAAGATTCACAGTTCCTCCCCCTGCCGGCGCAGCAGCCGCAGGTACACCAGGGTGACGGCGAGCAGGATCAACAGCATCACGACGCCGATCGCGGAGCCGAGGCCGTACTGCGAGGACGCGAAGGCCTGCTGGTAGGCGTAGACGTTGAGGACCAGGTTCTGGCCGGCGATGCCGCCGCCGTTCGTCATGACGTAGATCTGCGTGAACACCTTGAAGTCCCAGATGACCGACTGGATCGTGACGACGACCAGGATCGGCCGGAGCATCGGGGCGAGGACGGAACGCCAGATCCGCCACTGCGAGGCGCCGTCGAGGGAGGCGGCCTCCAGCACTTCGGCGGGTACGGCGCGGATGCCGGCGTACACGGTCACCATCACGAACGGGAAGGAGCACCAGACCACTTCGAGCAGGACGAGGAGGAAGGCGCTGATCCGGCCGTAGGTCCAGGAGTGGTCGCCGAGGCCCAGCATCCGGTTGACCGGGCCGAAGTCCGGGTCGAAGAGGAACAGCCACACCGTCGAGCCGGTCACGGCCGGGGTGGCCCACGCGCCGAGCGCGGCGAGCATCAGCGCGAGGCGCGGCAGGGCCCGCACACGGGTGAGCAGCACGGCCAGGGCGCATCCGACCGCGAGCGTGGAGACGACGCAGGCCGCCGCGAACAGCACGGTGGCGAGCAGCACCTGCCAGAACTGCGGGTCCCCGAACAGCTCGGCGTAGTTGCCGAACCCCTCGAAGGTGGCCGGTTCCCCGCCGCTCACCTGCGCCTGCGTGTACTGGAAGAAGGAGATCAGCCCGAGCTGGTAGATCGGGTAGACGAGCAGCCCGCCGAGCACGACGAGCGCGGGCGCGAGGTACAGCCAGGGCGTCCAGCCGCCGGACACGAGCGGGGAGGTGCGGGCCGCTCCCCGGCGTCTGGTGCGGCCCTTCCCGCCCGGCGGCCGCACCGCCGCCGCGCGGGGCTCGCCGGCCCCGTCCGCGGCGGCCTGCGGGGAGGGGGCAGGTCCGGCCGGCGGGGCGAGGGGTGCGGCGACGGCGACCGGGGGCGCCGCGGGGCGGCCGGGGTCCGCCGGCTGCGCACGGTCGTTCATCCCGCTCACCCGGCCGAGCCGAACGCCGTGTTCATCTTCTTCGCGGCGTCCTCGGAGGCCCGGGCCACGTCCTTCTTGCCGCTGATGACCTCCTGGAACATCGTCGGCAGGACGAGCTGGGAGTCGATCTGGGCCCAGCCCGGGGACGCGGGGACGAACTTGGTGCCGGCCGAGAGGGTCTCGACGAAGGGCTTCACGAAGGGCTCCTCCCGGGCGACCTGCCGGCGGACGTCCGTGAAGGTGGGCAGGAAGCCCATCGCGTCGAAGAGTTCGGCCTGGGTCCGCTTCGAGGCGAGCCGCTCCATCAGCTGCACGGCGAGCGTGCGGTGCGAGGTGCTCTTCAGCACGCCGATGTTGTTGCCGCCGGCGAAGGCGGGCGCGATCGAGCCGGGCTTCACTCCGGGCAGCGGGACGACGGCGTACTTGCCCTTGACCTTCCCGGCCTCGACGGCGGTGTGGCTGAAGTCGCCGCCGATGGCCATGCCGGCCTTGCCCGCGGCGAACGCGGAGATCGTGTCGTTGCCGCCCATGCCCGCGCACTTGGCGGCCGGGCAGTTGTCGTCGCCGAAGAGGGAGGTGTACGCCTCGATGCCCTTGCGGGCCTTCGGGCTGTCGATGCCGGAGGCGTACGAGCCGCCCTTGCCGGTCGCGAGTTCACCGCCGTTGGCCCACACGAACGGCATCGCGCCGTAGGTGTAGGCGCCGCCGACGACCAGGCCGTACAGCTCGGGCTTCGCCGCGCGGATCTCGCGGGCGGTGGAGGCGAGTTCGGCCATCGTCCTCGGGACGGACAGGCCGAGCTCCTCGAACACGTCGGTGCGGTAGTACAGGGCGCGCACGCCCACGTAGAGGGGCGCGCCGTAGACCTTGCCGTCCACGGTGACCGACTGCCTGGCGGTCGGGTCGGTGTCCTTCGCCTCGCTCCAGTCGCCGAACTCCTTCGTGACGTCGAGGAGTCCGCCGTCCTTCACGTAGCCGGCCGTGTCGGTGTTGCCGTACTCCATGAGGTCCGGAGCGGAGGCGGGGTCGTTGAAGGCGGCCTTGACTCGCTGGGCGCGGGTGTCGATGGGGATGTACTCGACGCTGACCTCGGTGCCCCGGTGGGCCTTCTCGAAGTCGGCGACGACGGAGTCGACGACCTTCTCCTTGGGGGTGTTGCCGACCTCCTGGAAGAGCCACACGCGCAGCGTGCCGGTCTTCTCGTCCTTGTCGGAGGAGGTGTTGCCGGAGGTCTGGGGGGCGCAGGCGGTGGCCAGGAGGGCGGCGAGCGCGCCGAGGCCGACGAGACGGGGGGACAGCTTCATGAAGTGGTCCTCCGAGGGAGCAGCGGGAGTGTTGCAACATGCGCAATGAAGGTTTCGCTGTGCACAACACTTCGGAGGCTAGGGACTTCATGAACACGCCCACAAGAGGTCTCAACCACTCTGTGACCGGCGGACGCACCCCGTGCAACGCCCGGACAGCACAAAAGCCCCCAGGGCACGCAAAACGCACCCTGGAGGCTTACGCCACGCGGACCGGACCTGACGGATTGGGCTTACTTGTCGCCCTTGCCGCCCTTGTCGTCGCCGCCGGAGCCCATGGACTCGTAGATCTCCTTGCACATGGGACACACGGGGTACTTCTTCGGGTCGCGGCCCGGAACCCAGACCTTGCCGCACAGCGCCACGACGGGGGTGCCGTCGAGGGCGCTCGCCATGATCTTGTCCTTCTGGACGTAATGGGCGAAGCGCTCGTGGTCACCGTCACCGTGAGAGGTCTGCGGCGTCGGCTCTACGAGGGTCCCCGTACCAGTCCCGCGCTCGGGCTCGAGAGTGCTCATAGGCCCAAGGGTACTGAAGCTCACACGCATCAGTTGAGCGAAGGGTCGTCCGGGTACGTCGCCACCATCGCCAGCTCGTTGCGCTGGCGGCGCAGCACCTCGCGCCAGAGCCGCTCCGGGGAGGGACAGGACACGTCGCCGGGCTCGGACTCCACGACGTACCAGGCGCCGTCGACCAGCTCGTCCTCCAGCTGGCCCGGGCCCCAGCCGGCGTAGCCGGCGAAGATCCGCAGGGAGCCGAGGGCGGAGGCCAGCAGCTCCGGCGGGGCCTCCAGGTCGACCAGCCCGATCGCGCCGTGCACCCGGCGCCAGCCGAGCGGGGCGGCCTCCCCGGCCGCGCCGCCGGGGACGACGGCGACCCCGAGGGCGGAGTCCAGCGACACCGGGCCGCCCTGGAAGACCACGCCCGGTTCGACGGCGAGATCTCCCCAGCCCTCCAGGATGTCGCCCACGTCCACCGGGGTGGGGCGGTTGAGGACGACACCGAGGGAGCCCTCCTCGTCGTGGTCGAGGAGCAGCACCACCGCGCGGTCGAAGTTCGGGTCCGCCAGGGCGGGCGTGGCCACGAGCAACCGCCCTGTGAGCGAGGACACCTCGGTCATGCCAGACATGATCCCGCATCTTCCCTTTCCGTGGGGAGCGATGCGGGCGTCCGGAGTGCGCGCAGCTCAGGGCGCACCGGTGCGTCCCGAGCGCACGAAGGTGATCGTGACCCCATGTGCCCGGCACGGAACGGTTCGTGTTGTGACAGAGCTATGACGTGGCTGGGTCCGTCTCAGGCTTACAGAAGGGGGGTGGAGGGCGATTACCCTTTCCCTCCTGGCCCCTGCCCGACTCCACGGAACGCGAGATTCATGACCGTCAACGACGATGTCCTGCTTGTCCACGGCGGAACCCCGCTGGAGGGCGAGATCCGTGTCCGCGGTGCGAAGAACCTCGTACCGAAGGCCATGGTGGCGGCGCTGCTCGGCAGCGCTCCGAGCCGGCTGCGCAATGTTCCGGACATCCGCGACGTGCGAGTCGTACGGGGTCTGCTGCAGCTGCACGGTGTGACGGTCCGTCCGGGTGACGAGCCCGGCG
Organism: Streptomyces sp. NPDC085932; assembly: GCF_044540525.1. Lineage (NCBI taxonomy): Bacteria > Bacillati > Actinomycetota > Actinomycetes > Kitasatosporales > Streptomycetaceae > Streptomyces > Streptomyces sp. NPDC085932. Next base: position 90,753 of record NZ_JBITSJ010000002.1, on the reverse strand, counting down.
AACTGGTGATGGACCCGACCCGCGTGGAGAGCGCGAACGTCGCTGACATCGATGCCCACGCCGGTTCCAGCCGTATCCCGATCCTGTTCTGCGGCCCGCTGCTGCACCGCCTCGGCCACGCCTTCATCCCCGGCCTCGGCGGCTGCGACATCGGCGGCCGGCCCATCGACTTCCACTTCGAGGTGCTGCGGCAGTTCGGCGCGAAGATCGAGAAGCGGGCGGACGGCCAGTACCTGGAGGCTCCGCGCCGGCTGCGCGGCACCAAGATCCGGCTGCCCTACCCGTCCGTCGGCGCGACCGAGCAGGTGCTGCTGACGGCCGTCCTCGCCGAGGGCGTCACGGAGTTGTCCAACGCGGCCGTCGAGCCGGAGATCGAGGACCTCATCTGCGTGCTGCAGAAGATGGGCGCGATCATCGCGATGGACACCGACCGGACGATCCGCATCACCGGTGTGGACCAGCTCGGCGGCTACAACCACCGCGCCCTGCCCGACCGGCTGGAGGCCGCGTCCTGGGCGTCGGCGGCGCTGGCGACCGAGGGCAACATCTACGTCCGCGGCGCGCAGCAGCGCTCGATGATGACGTTCCTGAACACCTACCGGAAGGTGGGCGGTGCCTTCGAGATCGACGACGAGGGCATCCGCTTCTGGCACCCCGGCGGGCAGCTGAAGTCCATCGCGCTGGAGACGGACGTCCACCCGGGCTTCCAGACCGACTGGCAGCAGCCGCTGGTGGTCGCCCTGACGCAGGCCACGGGCCTGTCCATCATCCACGAGACGGTCTACGAGTCCCGCCTGGGCTTCACGTCCGCGCTGAACCAGATGGGCGCGCACATCCAGCTCTACCGCGAGTGCCTGGGCGGCTCCGACTGCCGCTTCGGCCAGCGCAACTTCCTGCACTCCGCGGTCGTCTCCGGCCCCACCCGGCTCCAGGGCGCCGACCTGGTCATCCCCGACCTGCGCGGCGGCTTCTCGTACCTGATCGCGGCCCTGGCGGCCCAGGGCACGTCCCGGGTCCACGGCATCGGCCTGATCAACCGCGGCTACGAGAACTTCATGGAGAAGCTCGTCGAGCTCGGCGCCAAGGTCGAACTGCCGGGCAAGGCGCTCGGCTAGTCCCGGCCGGACCACGCACGCCGAGGGGCGGCCACCTGGATCAGGTGGCCGCCCCTCGGCATGTCATGCGGCTCTCGGCGAGCTCGCGCCCCTGAGGGGCGCGGGGAACTGCGCGACCAGCCACAGGCGGCCCGCAGTTGCCCACGGCGCACGCGATGGAACGCTTACTTGCCCTTGGCGGCTTCCTTGAGCTTCGAGCCCGCGGAGACCTTCACGCTGTAGCCGGCCGGGATCTGGATCGGCTCGCCGGTCTGCGGGTTGCGGGCGGTGCGAGCGGCACGGTGGGTGCGCTCGAAGGTCAGGAAGCCGGGGATGGTGACCTTCTCGTCCCCCTTGGAGACGATGTCGCCGACGACGTCGGCGAACGCGGCCAGCACGGCGTCGGCGTCCTTGCGGGTCACCTCGGCGCGGTCGGCCAGCGCGGCCACCAGCTCACTGCGGTTCATGTTGTTACTCCCGTGTTCATCTTGCCGTTGAGGCGTCAGATCGAAGCCGATGCTGCCAGGGTCCTCGATGAGTCCCCGGACCCGGGTCCGTCGTCAGACCCTCGCGCCCAGGGACGCATCCTGCCCCTACCTGCGGCGGGAAAGCCAATCCGGCACCCGCAGGAGTCGTGAGAACACCCTTGGGGAGTCACACGAAAAGAGGGCCTGAGCCTGGCCGCCACGATAGCTCCGCTGCTGACGGGGGTCGTGCGACGCGCCGGTCCCCCGGCGGCCGTGGGCTTGCTCACAGTCCCGGGGACGACCGTCCCGAAGGCCCCGGTACGCCTGGTTCTCAGACCGCGGAGGGGCTGTTCGCCGTCGCGCCGGCCGCCTTGGCCGCCTCCCGCACCGCACCGGCCACCGCGCCCGCGACCTTGTCGTTGAAGACGCTCGGAATGATGTAGTTCGGGTTCAGCTCGTCCTCGGTCACCACGTTCGCCAGGGCGGTCGCGGCGGCCAGCATCATCTCCGTGTTGACGGTGCGGGACTGCGCGTCCAGCAGGCCGCGGAAGACGCCCGGGAAGACCAGCACGTTGTTGATCTGGTTCGGGAAGTCGGAGCGGCCCGTGGCCACAACGGCCGCGGTCTGACGGGCGATTGCCGGGTCGACCTCGGGGTCCGGGTTCGCGAGCGCGAACACGATGGCCCCCTCGGCCATGGCGGCCACGTCGTCGCCGTCGAGGACGTTCGGGGCGGAGACGCCGATGAAGACGTCCGCGCCGCGCACGGCCTCCTTCAGGGTGCCGGTGAGGCCCTCGGGGTTGGTGTTGTCGGCGATCCAGCGCAGCGCCGAGTCCGGGGCGGCGTCCACCAGGTCCTCGCGGCCGGCGTGCACCACGCCGTGGATGTCGGCGACGACGGCGTTCTTCACGCCGGCGGCGAGCAGCAGCTTGAGGATGGCCGTACCGGCGGCGCCGGCGCCGGACATCACGACGCGGATGCTCTCGATCGCCTTGCCCGCGACGCGCAGGGCGTTGGTGAGCGCGGCCAGGACGACGATCGCGGTGCCGTGCTGGTCGTCGTGGAAGACCGGGATGTCCAGGGCCTCGCGCAGCCGGGCCTCGATCTCGAAGCAGCGCGGGGCGGAGATGTCCTCCAGGTTGATGCCCGCGAAGCCCGGGGCGATCGCCTTGACGATCTCGACGATCGCGTCGGTGTCCTGGGTGTCGAGGCAGATCGGCCAGGCGTCGATGCCGGCGAATCGCTTGAACAGGGCCGCCTTGCCCTCCATCACCGGCAGCGCGGCCTTGGGACCGATGTTGCCCAGGCCCAGCACGGCCGAGCCGTCGGTCACGACCGCAACGGAGTTGCGCTTGATGGTCAGGCGACGGGCGTCCTCGGGGTTCTCGGCGATCGCCATGCAGACGCGGGCGACACCGGGCGTGTAGACCATGGACAGGTCGTCACGGTTGCGGATGGGGTGCTTCGACGCCATCTCGATCTTGCCGCCGAGGTGCATGAGGAAGGTCCGGTCCGAGACCTTGCCCAGGGTGACGCCCTCGATGCCGCGGAGCTCCTCGACGATCTCGTCCGCGTGGGCGGTCGAGGTCGCCGCGATCGTGACGTCGATGCGGAGCTTCTCGTGACCGGACGCGGTGACGTCGAGGCCGGTCACCGAGCCTCCGGAGGACTCCACGGCGGTGGTGAGCTGCGAGACGGCGGTTCCGCTCGCGGGCACCTCCAGCCGGACCGTCATCGAGTAGGAGACGCTGGGCGCCGTTGCCATGGCCGACTTCCTCTGCTTTCACCTGACGCTGTTTTGTGCCGTCCGATCGTCGCACCTACCGCTCGGTAGCGGGTAGCCGCCCTCGATTGCGAACGTTTTGTTCGCGGCACGGTCAGCGAAAAGAGACCCACGTCACGCTGACGTGGGTCTCTTCCGGTAAGTCAGTGGCACCGACCCGCCATGCTCGCCTCGCGGCAAGTGGTCGCTCGTAGCGACGAAGGTTGGGCCCGGGGGCTTGGATCGGGCCGGTGCCACATCCAGGCTAACAAACGGATCCCGTAAGGCCATTCCCGTACCGGGAGTTCATTTCGCCGGCAAGTGGGTATCGGGTGCCGTGCTTCCCGCCGTCAGTCCCTGAGCAGGTCGGGCACGCCCGCCGCGTCGGGCTCGTCCCGCTCGGCGGAGACGACCGTGAGCTGCTGGGTGGCCCGGGTCAGTGCGACGTAGAGCACACGCAGTCCGGCCGGTGACTCGTCGGCGATCTCCGCCGGGGAGACCACGACCGTCGCGTCGTACTCCAGGCCCTTGGCCTCCAGGCTGCCGAGTGCCACGACCCGGTCGCCGAGCCCGGCGAGCCAGCGCCGGGCCTCCTCGCGCCGCTGCATGGCGACGACCACGCCGACCGTGCCGTCGACCCGTTCCAGCAGCCGGGCGGCCTCCTCGCGGACGGTGGCGCCCAGGCTCTCCCCGACGACCGTGTAGCGCGGCTCGACGCCGGTGGAGCGGACCGCCTTCGGGGAGACGGAGCCGGGCATCGCGAGGGCGAGGACCTTCGCGGCGAGCTCGGCGATCTCCGCCGGGTTGCGGTAGTTCACGGTCAGCTCGAAGCGGCGGCGCGGGCGGGTGCCCAGGGCCTCGTCGCGGGCCTCGGCGGCCTCGTCCGGGTCGGACCAGGAGGACTGCGCCGGGTCGCCGACGACCGTCCAGGTGGCGTGCCGGCCGCGGCGGCCGACCATGCGCCACTGCATCGGGGTGAGGTCCTGCGCCTCGTCGACGATCACGTGGGCGTACTCGACGCGCTCCTGGGCGAGCCGCTCGGCCCGCTCGCGCTGGGTCTCCTCGCGCACCGGCATCAGCTCCTCCAGGCCGGTGAGCTGGTCCAGCGGGTCCAGCTCGCGCTTCCTGCGGGGACGGGCCGGGGCGCCGAGGATGGCCTGGAGCTCGTCGAGCAGCGCGATGTCGTGCACGGAGCGGCCCTCCCGCTTGAGGGAGCGGGCCACCTTCCGGATCTCACCGGGGTTGAGGATCCGCCGGGCCCAGCGGCCGAGGCGGCGTTCGTCGGCCATGACGTCCAGGACGGCGGCCGGGGTCAGCTCCGGCCACCAGGCGTCGAGGAAGGCGAGGAAGTCGTCCTCGGAGGTGATGTCCTCGTCGAAGGAGGAGCGCAGCTCGGCCGCGAGCTCCGGGTCGGTGTGCCGGCCGGCGGCCCCGGAGCGCTCCCACAGGGCGTCGAGCAGGAGCCTTCGGGCGCGCGGGCGCAGCAGGTTGACGGGGGCGGTGCCGCCGAGGGCGGCGCGCCGGATGCCGGCGAGCTCCTCGGCCTCCAGCTCCAGGCGGCGGCCGAAGGCGACCACGCGCAGCCGGGCCGGTGAATCCTTCAGCTCCAGGGCGCCGCGGGCGGCCTTGCGCAGCACCTTCAGCATGCGCGAGGAGCCCTTGGCGCGGGCCACGGACGGGGAGTCGTAGAGGGTGGCCTCGGCGCCCTCGACCAGGGAGCCGATGGCGCGGATGGCGACCTGGCCCTCCTCGCCCAGGGAGGGCAGCACGCCCTCGGTGTAGGCGACGAGCAGCGGGGTCGGCGAGACGATCAGGATGCCGCCCGCGTAGCGCCGCCGGTCCTGGTAGAGGAGGTAGGCCGCGCGGTGCAGCGCGACGGCGGTCTTGCCGGTGCCCGGGCCGCCCTCGACGTAGGTCACGGAGGCGGCGGGGGCGCGGATGACCAGGTCCTGCTCGGCCTGGATGGAGGCGACGATGTCGCGCATGGTGTGGCTGCGGGCCTGGCCGAGTGCGGCCATCAGGGCGCCGTCGCCGAGGGCGGGCAGTTCACGGCCGTCGAGGAAGGCCGTCAGCTCGGGACGCATCAGGTCGTCCTCCACGCCGAGGACCTTGCGGCCCTTGGAGCGGATGACCCGGCGGCGCACGACGCGGCCCGGGTCGACGGGCGTCGACCGGTAGAAGGGCGCGGCGGCCGGGGCCCGCCAGTCGATGACCAGCGGGGCGTAGTCCTGGTCGAGCACGCCGATGCGCCCGATGTGCAGGGTCTCGGCGATGTCTGCGGTGTTGTCCGGGCGCACCGCGCCCTCCGCCGGCTCGACCGCGGTGTACGCGCCGTCCGGTCCCTTCTTGCCGTCCTTGCCGAGCAGCAGGTCGATACGGCCGAAGAGGAAGTCCTCGAACTCGTTGTTGAGCCGGTTGAGGTGGATGCCCGCGCGGAAGACCTGGGCGTCCCGCTCGGCGAGTGCGCCGGGCGTGCCGACCTGGCCGCGCTGGGCTGCGTCGTTCATCAGGAACTCCGCCTCGTGGATCTTCTCCTCGAGGCGCCGGTACACCCGGTCCAGGTGTTCCTGTTCGACAGCGATCTCGCGGTCTCTCAAGGAGTGGTCGAGCGCGGCTTCCTGCTGAGCCTGAGCGGCCACCGGGCCCCCTTCTGACGTGCTGGGCAGCCGTCCACCGTACGCGAAGGGGACCCGGTAAGGCTACGCGTCGACCTCGACCAGCCGCTTGCCGTCGAAGGTGACGACCTCGAAGTGGTCGATCTCGTTCGGCTCGAAGGCGGCGCCGCCCTGGACGTACAGGGGCTGCTTGGCCTTCTCCGTCTTGGCGTCGGGCAGGCCGTAACCCCACTCCGGGACGGACCAGGAGGACAGGGTCTCCCGCTCGCCGTTCTTGCCGACCGCGACGAGGGCGCACTTGAGCGGGCCCCGGACGTTCTTGAGCTCGGTGACCACGCCCGTGCCCCAGTCCTTCTTCTGGACGGCGACCGTCGCGGTGACCTTGGTGTTCGGATCGGTGGCGGAGATCTTGTCGGAGATGCCGTCGAAGGCCTGCTTGGCGGGGCTCGCCGCGAGCGGGCGCTGCTCGGCGCCGCCGCTGTCACCGCCGCCGCCGTTCGTCGCGACCGCGACGAAGGGGCCGCCCACGATCAGCGCGCCGGCCGCGGCCACCATGTAGAGGCTGCGGCGCCGCTTCTGGGCGCGGCGGTCGGCGACCTCGTCGACCAGCTTCTCCACCAGGCGCGGGCGGGGCTTCGCGGAGAGCGACTCACCGATCGCGGGTGTGCTTCCGGAGCCGGGGAGGTCGGCGAGGGCGGCGAGCATGGGCTCCATGCCGGCCAGCTCGTCGAGCTGCTGGGCGCACCATTCGCAGGTGGCGAGGTGGGCCTCGAAGGCGGTCGCTTCGGCGTCGTCGAGGATGCCGAGGGCGTACGCGCCCACGGTCTCGTGCTCGTTCGGCACCGGAGATTCCTGCATGGGGCCAGACATACCCATGCCTCCCGTACCGAACCCTTGGTTACCCCCGTAAACACTCATCACGCCGTCACCCCCCGCTCCTCCAGTGCCAGCTTCATCGAACGCAGGGCGTAGAACACCCTGGAGCGGACCGTTCCGCTGGGTATGCCCAGGGTCTCGGCCGCCTCATTGACGGTACGCCCCTTGAAGTACGTCTCGACGAGCACCTCCCGGTGAGCGGGGGTCAGGTCGTCGAGTGCGTCCGAGAGAGTCATCAGCCACAGCGCCTTGTCGATCTCGTCCTCCGCGGGGATGACCTCCAGCGGCGACGGGTCGACCTCCTGCGGCCGGGCCTGCCGGCTGCGGTGGCCGTCGATGACGATGCGCCGGGCGACCGTCACCAGCCAGGGGCGTACCGATCCGGTCGCCCGATTGAGCTGACCGGCGTTCTTCCAGGCACGGATGAGCGTCTCCTGCACGACGTCCTCGGCGCGCTGCCGGTCTCCGGCGACCAGGCGCAGGACGTATGCCAGCAGGGGTCCGGCGTGTTCGCGATAGAGCGCACGCATCAGCTCCTCGTCGGGTTCCGAGGGCTGGGACATGCGATGTCGGGCCCTCGGTGCTCGTTCATTGGCCACGACGGAATCCTTGCGCACGCCCACCTCCGATGTCCGGGGGTTCCCCCAGTCGGTCGCTCGACAAGCCGTACGGAAGCGAGCCGTTGGGCGTTCAAAGGAAGGCGACAGATTTCTTCGAAGTGACGTGACGACCGGGACATGGGGTCACATTCCCACCCCGCGTTCTTTACATTTCCGCCACATCGGCCCGATCGAGCCGGGCCTTCCCTACGGGGCCGTAGGTAAACGGCGTGTAATCGAAATCACTTCGGCCGTGCGGTCACAGAAGTCGCATTCGGGACACGGAATTTCCGTGCACGGACCACTCAATTCCGTTTCAGGCGCGGGCGAGTGCGGCACGGCGGCGGTGGCGGGCGACGCGTTCGCGGTTCCCGCAGACCTCGCTGGAGCACCAGCGCCTGCGGCGTCCCCGGGAGGTGTCGAGATACACGATCCGGCAGTTGTCCCCCTCGCACTGGCGCAGGGCCGCGCGCGCCACGGGGTCGGTGAGCAGGTCCACGGCGTCCCGGGCCACGGAGGCGAGCAGGGCGGCGCAGTCGGGCGGGCCGTCCAACTGCCGGACGAGCCGGCCGTCTTCGCCGCGGACCGCGCGGGGCGCCGGGGGCGCGGTCCGGGCCAGGTCGTTGACGCGCGCGAGCGCGAAGTCGTACGTCGTCACTCCCGCGCCCGGCCAGCCGCGCACCAACCGGTCGATCTGGGTGCGCAGTTCGCGGAAGGCGGCAGGCCAGGTGGCGTCGGCGTGGGCCAGGACGGTGTCCGCCGGGACCAGTCCGGAGCCGGTGATCCAGGCGCGCAGCACGGGCAGGGAGTCGAGCCGTTCCTGCGGGTGCGTGGTGGAGAGCAGATCCAGGCAGATCCGCCCGGCGTCGAACCGCAGCTCGTAGGGGGCCGTGGCCGTACCCAGTGCCATGTGCCTGTCACCGCCTAGGTCGGTGAGACGCCAGTGAGGGCTCCAGAACCGTTCCCCTCTTACAGTGCCCGCCCCACGGCGCGCCGGAAAGACCTCGCGCGGCAGGTCCTGCCCATCCCGGCCCCCGGCCGACCGCCCCTGTGGCCCAGGTCCACGACGACTCGGCGATGCACCGCACGGCACAACGCCCGGATCACCTCGGTCCGCCCCCGACCGCCCACGGGCCACCGCGGTCCGCCCCCGTCCGCCCTCGGACCACCGCAGTCCGCGCCCATCCGCCCGCGGACCGCCGAGGACCACAGCCCCACCGCCCCCGCACCACCGCGGGCCACCGCCCGGCCACTCACGGACCACCGACGACCGCCAATCAACCGCCCACCCACGACCGCGAGCCGACCACCCACGCACCACCGACGACCCCAGCCCAACCACCCCCGCACCCGCCGCGTCCGCCCCGGCGGGCGTGTCGGCGGTGGGGGTGCGGTCGCCGGGCAGGCGGCCGCACCTGTAGCCCGACAGGACTCGTATGTGTGCGCCCGGCGCGTTCGCGCTCCCCCTCCCCCGGGCGGGCCTCACGTGTCCGCGTACTTCGTCTCCGTCGCCGGGTCCAGGGCCAGGCGGTAGCCGCGTTTGACCACCGTCTGGATCAGCTTGGGCGTGCCCAGGGCCGTGCGCAGGCGGGCCATGGCCGTTTCGACGGCGTGTTCGTCGCGGCCCGAGCCGGGCAGGGCGCGGAGCAACTCCGCACGGGCGACGACCCAGCCGGGACGGCGGGACAGCGCCCGCAGCAGGGACATGCCGGCCGGCGGCACGGGCTTGAGGGCGCCGTCGACCAGTACGGCGTGCCCGCGGATCTCCACCCGGTGCCCGGCGATCGGCAGTGCGCGCGCCCGCCCGGGCAGCTCCTGGCAGAGCAGCTGCACCAGCGGCCCGAGACGGAACCGCTCGGGCTGGATCGTGTCGATGCCGCGGGACTGCAGCGGCAGGGCGGTCACCGGGCCCACGCAGGCCGGCACCACGTCATGGCTGAGGGCGGCCAGCACCTCGGGCAGCAGGCCGCGTTCCTCCGCCCGGGACAGCAGCGAGGCCGCCGCCGGCGCGCTGGTGAACGTGACCGCGTCCAGGCCCCGGGCGACCGTCGCGTCGAGCAGCCGGTCCACCGGCCCGAGGTCCTCCGGCGGCATCCACCGGTACACCGGCACCCCGACCACCTCGGCCCCGCCCTCCCGCAGCGCCTCCACGAACCCCGGCAGCGGCTCCCCGTGCAGCTGGATCGCGATGCGCTGTCCCTCGACGCCTTCCTCCAGCAGCCGGTCGAGCACCTCCGCCATGGACTCCGACGACGGTGACCACTCCTCCGTCAGCCCCGCGGCCCGGACCGCGCCCTTCACCTTCGGCCCGCGCGCCAGGATCCGTACACCGCCCAGCCGGGAGAGCAGGTCCTCGCCCAGGGCCCAGCCGTCGGCGGCCTCGACCCAGCCCCGGAAGCCGATGGCGGTGGTGGCCACCACGATGTCGGGCGCCTGCTGCACGATGTCCTTCGTCGCGGCCAGCAGTTCGCTGTCGTCGGCGAGCGGCACGATCCGCAGGGCGGGGGCGTGCAGGACGGCGGCGCCCCGCCGCTGCAGCAGCACTCCCAGCTCGTCGGCCCGGCGCGCGGCCGTCACACCCACGGTGAAACCCGCCAGGGGCCCGTGGTCCGGTCGCTGTTCTTCCTCGTACATGGCTCTCGTCCCGCACTCGAGTCGTCGTACTGCGTGGGTACGGCGTACCTACATGCCGATCGAGCCTGTCAACGGCTCGTGACAGGCCCGGATCGGCTCGATGTCGCTGGTGTTACGTCACACCTCGGCGTAGCTGAGCTGCGGCTTCGCCTCCGAGGCCGCCGACGTGGCGGGTACCCGGGGAGCCGTACGCCGAAGGTATACGGCCCAGGTGACCGCGAAGCACACCGCGTAGAAGGCGAGGAAGGCGACGAACGCGCCGGTGCCGGAACCGTAGGAGAGGAAGGACTGACGGAAGGCGAGGTTGATGCCGACGCCGCCGAGCGCGCCGACCGCGCCGATGAGTCCCATGGAGGCCCCGGAGAGCCGCCGCCCGTAGGCCGCCGCCGCCTCGCCCTGAAGCCCCCGGGCGAGGGCCTTGTTCTGGAAGATGCCCGGGATCATCTTGAACGTGGAGCCGTTGCCGAGCCCGCTGAGCACGAACAGCACCACGAAGGCCGCGGTGAACAGTGCCAGCGACTTCTCCATGGAGGCGCCGATCAGGACCGCCGTGGCGACACCCATCGCCACGTAGTTCCACAGGCTGATCTTCGCGCCGCCGTAGCGGTCGGCGAGCCAGCCGCCGAGCGGACGGATCAGCGAGCCGAGCAGCGGGCCGATGAAGGTGACGTACGCGGCCTCCAGCGGCGTGCGGCCGAACTGGTTCTGCAGAACCTGGCCGAAGGCGAAGCTGTAGCCGATGAACGAGCCGAAGGTGCCGATGTAGAGCACGGACATGATCCACGTGTGGGCGTCCCGGGCGGCGTCCTTGGCGGCGCCGGTGTCGTTCTTGACGTTCTCCAGGTTGTCCATGAACAGCGCGGCCAGCACGGCGGCCACGACGATCAGCGGGATGTAGACGCCCAGCAGCACGCGCGGCCCGCCGCCGGCGCCGATGATCGCGAGCGCGGCCAGCTGGATCACCGGCACGCCGATGTTGCCGCCGCCCGCGTTCAGACCGAGGGCCCAGCCCTTCTTCCGCAGCGGGAAGAAGGCGTTGATGTTGGTCATGGAGGAGGCGAAGTTGCCACCGCCGACGCCGGCGAGCAGGCCGACCAGCAGGAAGGTGGAGAAGGAGGTGCCCGGCTCCATCACGGTGAACGCGGCGACGGTCGGGATCAGCAGCATGCCGGCCGAGACGATCGTCCAGTTCCGCCCGCCGAAGACGGCGACGGCGAAGGTGTAGGGGACGCGGACGACGGCGCCGACCAGGGTCACCATCGAGGTCAGCAGGAACTTGTCGGCGGGGGTGAGGCCGTACTCGGGGCCCATGAACAGCACCAGCACGGACCACAGGGTCCAGACCGAGAAGCCGATGTGCTCGGACAGCACGGAGAAGTAGAGGTTCCGGCGGGCCACCTTCTCGCCGGTCTCCTCCCAGAACGTCTCGTTCTCGGGATCCCAGTGCTGGATCCAGCGGCCGCCCCTGCTCGGGGGTGCGGGTGCCGTGCCGGGGCCTGTCATGACGCCTCCACTGTGCTCCGGGAACTCGGTGGTACTTCGAGTGACTGGTCCCGAAGGTAGGGAGAACGCGTTTCCTGCCTGTGCCACCGAGTGACCGCGAGGGAACTTTGCTCTCACCCCAGGCCGGGGTGGGATGAGAGGTTGTGCCGGTTTTCCGCGTCACGACCCCGGCCGGCGGCGAGACCGGCGGCCGGCTCAGCCGCCGGCGACGACTCGCCTCCGTTCCCGTCGCCGCCCCCGGCCCCGCCGCTCACCCGTCGGCCACAACCGAGGCCTCTGTCCGGCCGCCAGGTCCTCCGCCCAGCCGAAGGTCAGGATGCAGGCGCCGATGAGGAGCCAGACCAGGGCCAGGACCGGCCAGGGGCTTTCCAGGAGGCCGGGGACGTTCTGTTCCAGGAGGGGGAAGGCCCACAGGTGGTCCCAGAGGGTCGCCGCGATCAGGATGCAGGTGTTGTGCCAGAGGTAGATCGTGACGGCCCGGGAGTTGAGCAGGGTGATCGTGCCGGCGAAGGGGCGCAGCCGGCGGGGCCAGTCGGACCAGGACGGGCTGACGTGGAGCAGCAGCAGGACCGTGCCGAAGGACCACAGGGCCTGGGCCAGGGGCATGCTGTCGAGGTCGTTGCCGGTGCCGAAGTCGTGGTGCAGGGCGTACCAGAGGCCGGCCAGGGCGATGACGGGCGCCACGGACGGGACGACGTAGCGCGGCAGCCGCCGCAGGATGCCCTCCTGGTGGGCCATGCCGAGGATCCAGCAGGCGCCGAACGTGGAGAAGTCCGTGAGCGCCGAGGGGATCCGCTCGCCGGGCAGGGTGAGCCAGCCCTGCTCGAAGGCGACGGCCAGGACGACCGGCGCGGACAGCGTGACCACCGGCAGGGCGCGCAGGGCCTTCAGCAGCAGCGGGGACAGCAGGACGTACCAGAGGTAGGCGCGGATGTACCAGAGCGGGCCCGCGAGGTCCGCCGCCCAGTTGTCGCCGATGAGGCCGGGCACGCCGGGCAGCCCCTCGCCGTACGGCGGGTCGCTGAACGGGACGATCCAGAAGGTGAGGTGGAGCCACCACCAGCCGGGGTGGCCGTCGTCACCCGGTCCCCAGCCCTGGAGGACCATGGCGGTGACGCCCACGACGCCCAGCAGCCACAGCGGGGGCAGCAGCCGGCGCATGCGGCCGCGGATCACCTGGAGCGGCGGGCGCTTGAGCGAGCGGGCCATGAGGTTGCCGGCGAGCGCGAACATCACGCCCATGGAGGGGAACACCAGCGGCAGCCAGGCCCAGCCGGTCAGGTGGTAGAGCACCACCCGGAACAGCGCGAGGGCGCGCAGCAGGTCGAAGTAGCGGTCGCGTCCGGGCTTCGGCGAAGGGGGCTGTTCCTTCGGCAGGTCCGGCAGGGCCTCGGGGGCGGGGGCCGTGGTCATCCGACCGGCCTCCCGTCCATCTGCTGCTGCGGCGTGGCGGTCCCGCCCCCGGGCAGCCCCACCGCGCCCGTGCGCCGCAGCTTCTGCCAGCGCAGCCGGCCTCCGGTGAGGGCGGTGATCCAGGACTGGAGGAGGACGACGTACATGAGCTGCCGGTAGAGGAGTTGCTGCAGGGGCAGGGAGATGAGGTGGGTCATGCGTTCCTTGTCGAGGTGGAACGCGTAGGCCGCGCACACCCCTTGCACGGCGAGGACGCCCAGCCAGGCGCCGATGGTCTTCTCGGTCGGGCCGAACACCAGCCCGTACAGCAGGAACACGTCGATCAGCGGGGCGAGCAGCGGCGCCACGACCATGAACATCGACACCAGCGGCAGGCCGACCCGCCCGAAGCGGCCCGAGGGCCCGCGGTCGACGAGGGCCCGGCGGTGCTTCCAGATCGCCTGCATGGTGCCGTACGACCAGCGGTAGCGCTGGGACCACAGCTGCTGCACGGACTCGGGGGCCTCGGTCCAGGCGATGGCCTTCTCCGCGTAGACGACGTGCCAGCCGTCGCGGTGCAGGGCCATGGTGATGTCGGTGTCCTCGGCGAGCGTGTCGTCGCTCATGCCGCCGACCCGTTCCAGCGCGCTGCGCCGGAACGCGCCGACCGCGCCGGGGATGGTGGGCATGCAGCGCAGGACGTCGTACATGCGGCGGTCGAGGTTGAAGCCCATGACGTACTCGATGTGCTGCCAGGCCCCGATGAGCGAGTCGCGGTTGCCGACCTTGGCGTTGCCGGCGACGGCGCCCACGCGCGGGTCGCCGAAGGGCTGCACGAGTTCGCGGACGGTGGTGGGCTCGAAGACGGTGTCGCCGTCCATCATCACGATGATGTCGTGGCGGGCGTTGGCGATGCCCCGGTTGAGGGCGGCCGGCTTGCCCGCGTTGAGCTGGCGGACGACGCGTACGCCGGGCAGGCCGAGGTTCTCGACGATGCGCGCGGTGCCGTCGCTGGAGCCGTCGTCGATGACCAGCACCTCGATGGGATGGTCGCTGGCCACCAGGGAACGGACCGTCTGCTCGATGCACTTGGCCTCGTTGTAGGCGGGCACGAGCACGGACACCGGTTCGCTGACGGGCTCTCCCCAGCGGAAGCCCTTGCGCCGGACCCGGCGGGCGTGCGCGATGGAGAGGATCAGCATCAGCCCGAGACGGCCGAAGACCAGCACGCCGACGACGGCCAGGCCGGCGACGAGCACCCCGGTCGTCTTCTCCGAGGCCTGCACCAGGAAGACCCACGCGTCGCCCTTCAGCGCCTCCAGACCGGCGACCGGGCTGTGCGCGCTCGGGGCGTCCAGGGCGCCGGTGAGGGTGTGGAAGCGGTAGCCCTCGTCCTGGAGTCCGGAGATGTACCGATCGAGCGCGGCCACGGTCTGGGAGCGGTCGCCGCCGGAGTCGTGCATCAGCACGATGGCGCCCTTGCCGCCCTTCGGCGTGGCATTGCTGATGATCTTCTCGACTCCGGGCCGGCGCCAGTCCTCGCTGTCGGTGTCGTTGACGATGGTGATGTAGCCCTTGCTGCCGATGTACTCGGTGACCGGCCAGGAGTTGTTGTCCATGTTCCGGGCGTACGACGAGTAGGGCGGGCGGAACAGCGAGGTGCGGATGCCGGCCGCCCCGGCCAGCGCGAGCTGGTTCTGGGACAGTTCCCAGTCGACGCGGCTCTTGCTCTGCAGCGACAGGTCGGGGTGGTTGAAGGTGTGCAGGCCGATCTCGTGGCCCTCGTCGACCATGCGCTGGACGAGGTCGGGGTAGCGGGAGGCCATGGTGCCGGTGATGAAGAAGACGGCCCGGGCGTCGTGCTTCTTCAGCACGTCGAGCACCTTGGGCGTCCACTCCGGGTCGGGTCCGTCGTCGAAGGTGAGGACCAGTTCGTGGTCCGGCAGTTGCAGGCTGGTGGGGTCGCCGTCCCGGGTGTCGATGACGGGACCGCCCTTGAGGATGTCCTTCGGGACGCGGTCGTTGGCGGCGGGCGGGCCGACGCGGTGGTCGGCGAGGATCTCGCTGTGCACGTAGCCGCGCAGCATGAGCATCGCCATCAGCGCGACGAGGACGAGCAGGGGCAACAGCAGGCGCATGGGCAGGCGACGGCGCCTGGAGCCCCCACGGGCTCGTGACGCGGGCCCGGAACGGCGGACAGGGGATGCCATGGGTGGTGGTACCTCGGGGTGGTGCGGAGCGGGTGGTGCGGGGACGGGTGATGCGGCGAACTGATGCGAGGTTCTGGGGCGGGGCCGGGGCCGAGGTGGCGGCCGGGGGTGTGGCCGGGGTCGGGGCCGGGGTGGCGGCCTGGGGTGTGGCCGGGGTGTGAGGCCGGGGTCACCGGGCGGTGGCCGGGCGGGCGGACGGGGCGGACGGGGCGGTCGGGCGGACGGGGCGGTCGGGCGGTCGGGGCTGGGACGAGACTTCACGGCCAGTCCCGTACGGGCGCCCCGCGCGACCGAGCAGTGCGGGCGCCGCGCGACCGAGCGGTACAGGCGCCGTGCGATCGAGCGGGGCGGTGTCGCCGCTCTCCGCCGACCGCTCCGCGCACACGGTTCGCGTGCCGCCGCCCCGACGCCGGGGGTCCCGAGGCGTCCGGGGCCTCCGGACCCTCCGGGGCCTCCGGCCCGAGCGGCTCCCGCGGTCGCCGCCCGGCCGTGCCCCTCGGTGCGGGAGGCCGCGCGGCGGCCGCCGGAAGCCGGTCGGCGGCGGCCCGCGGCGATCGGCGACGGCCGGCCTAGACCGCCGGTGGCTCGGTGACGGGCTGCGGCTCCACCGGACCCTCGGCCACCGTGCCGGTGTCGCCACCCCCACCGCCACCGTCGCCGGTGCCTGTCGTCGTGGTCGGCTCCGGAGTGGAACCCCCCGTGGGTGTCGGGTCGGTGGCCGGCGTGCTCGGCGGGTCCGCCGGCTTGCTCGGGACCGGCTCGCTCGCGCCGCCGCCGCCCTGGGCCGGTGCGGTCCGGGACGCCTTCGGCGTCGGCTCGGCCGACGGATCGGGACGGCCGGAGCCTGCGGTGGCCTCCGGCCGGAGGGCGCTGGGCCCGGACGTGGGCATCGCGGTCTCGCCCGCGGCCGGTGTGCCGCTCGGGACGGTGGCGCCGGTGTCCGAGGCCGGGGCCGACTCCGCCGGCAGCGACGGGCTGTCGACCTGCCCGGCCGGCGGGTTCTCCTTCTGGCCCGGCACGGGCAGCCAGGGCGCGTTGGAGTTGCCCGACATCAGCGTGGCGACGATGACGACGGCGTAGACGCCGCAGGCCAGTGCCACGGCCATGCCGATCCGGCGGAAGCGGCGGCTGCGACGGCCTGACTCGTCGACGAAGACGGGGCGGTCGGCGACGGGGGCGGTGCCGGGGCCCTCCTTCACGTGCCGGACGAAGCCGTCCCCGAGCTGTACGGCGTCCAGCTGGACCGTGACCTCGTGCGGGTCGTGGGTGTGCTCGGCGGAACCGGCAGCGGAACCCGGAGCGGAACCGTCAGCGGATCCCGGAGCGGAACCGGCAGCGGAACCGGGGCCGTCCGCGACGGCCTCCTCCGGCTCCTGCCAGGGATCGCGGACGGCCGGCCGGGACGCCTCGGAGGTCGCGGCCCCCTTGGACGTCGCGGACGCCTGGGCCGAGGGGAGCGAGTCGGCCTCGCCCTCCTTCTGCTTCGGAATGCCGCGCAGTATCTCGGTCCCGGCGGGCAGGCGCGCACCGGTCGCCCGGACGTCGCCCTCGGGAAAGACCTGCGTGGCTCTGCCGTCCCGGGCTCTGCCGTCCGCGGTGAGTTCACCGGTCGCGGCAGCGGCCTGGGGCCATTCGGGTTGGGCGTCTTCTCGCCACTTTGTCACGCGCACGCACTTCCCCCCACGGGATGGTTCAGGTGCGCTTTCGACCTGAGCACCCGCCGTCGGACCGGGCCCCCACCCGTCCGAGCGCCCCCTATTACCACACCGTGCTCAGGCGTCGAATGTAGCGCACGAGCAGGTTTCGTGTGGGCGCCGTGTCGAATCGTGTCAATCGTGAGACGCCATGAGGACATGATCGGCGGCCGGAATCCATCCCCCCGCAGGCCGCCGCAGCCACCCCTCCTCCGCCGCCAGCCGGGCCGCCGCCCCGCGCAGCGCGTCGAACGCGGGATGGGTCAGGCCCCTGCGCCACACCAGGGAGACGGGCGACAACGGCACGGGATCGACCAGCGGCCGCACCACGGTCGACGGCAGGGCCGGGAACCCCACGACGGCCAGGATCGGGTGACGTGTCCTGGCCATGATCCGCTGGAACTCCTCTTCCCCGACGGCCAGCGGCGCGGGCGGCGCGAGTTCGATCCCCCGCTCTTCGAAGAGGAGCCGCGCGAGGTCCGTCCACTCCGGCGTGCGGGGATTGCCGGCACCCGCGTAGACGGTCTCGCCGGCCAGTTCGGCGAGCGGCACTTCGGCCGTACCGGCGAGCCGGTGGTCCTCGGGCAGTACGACCGCCATCGGCTCGTACCGCACGGGCTGGTGGCCGAGCCCGCTGCGCAGCGCCGGGTCCAGTCCGGCGAACCGTCCGAACGACACGTCCAGCCGGCCCGCGAGCAGCTCGCCGGCGGCCCAGGTCAGGCCGCTCTCGTAGCGGGCCATCAGCTCGTGTCCGGGGGCGAGTTCGCGTGCCAGGTGCAGCACGCGGCGCGGTGTGACCAGGCCCGGGGAGTTGAGGTCGACGAGCAGGGGCCGGGCCTGGCCGAAGGCGGCCAGCAGGTCGTCCTGCGCCCGCAGCACGCGCCGGGCGTGCGGCAGCAGCCGCTCCCCGTCGGGCGTGAGCGTCACCTGCCGGGTGGTCCGCACGAACAGCTCGGCCCTCAGCTCCCGCTCCAGCTTCCGCACGTCCCGGCTGAGCGCCTGCTGGGCCACGTGGAGGCGGAGCGCGGCTCGGGTGAAGTGCAGTTCCTCCGCGACGGTGACGAAGGCACGCAGGAGGCGCGGGTCGAGAGGGGCGGGCATGCCGTGAACCTACAGCGGGCGGCGGCCCCGGGGGGTCAGGGGTCGGTGCGCTGCCCCCGGGCCTCGTTCCCGCCCTTCGACGCGTCCCCTCCGGTGGGCGCGCTGGCCTGGCCCACCCGGTGCCGGGGCGCCGACCGTACGGGCGGGCGCGTCAGGGTGATCTGCCGGACGACCTGCTGGAAGCAGGCCAGGGCCGCGATGCCGGGCAGGGCCGCCGCCGCGGTGCCGAGCACGGTCCTGGGCGCCTGGACGACACAGAGCAGCACGGCGACGCAGGAGAAGACGAGCACGACGCACCAGGAGTGCGCGGCCCGGCGCTGGTGCAGCGCGGCCCGCAGGACGGACAACGACGCCACCAGCCAGGGCCCGTAGACCAGCAGGGGCCACCAGGTGCGCAGGCCGCGCTCGGCCGGGGACGCGGCGACCAGGCGCAGGGGGTCGTAGGCGACGATGCCGCTCAGCAGGCTCACGGCGGTGGCGATCACGGCCGCCAGGGCCGCGACCAGGAAGCTGGTGGTGCGCAGCAGGCGCGGGGCCCTACGGGTGCGGACCTTGCGGTGGCGCCGGGGGACGTCCCGGACGGGCGGGAGTTCCTCGGTGATGTCCTGGAGCCGCCTCATCCGCTCGCCGCCGGGGGCGGGGACCGGTTCCGCGGCCGCGGGCGGTGGCTCGTCGCGGGGTGCGGGGATCCGTGACGCCTCCTGCTGGAGGGCTTCTTCGAGGATGAAGGCCAGTTCCTCGGCCGGGTCCCAGGTGGGGTCGGGCGGGGTCAGCGGGGTGACGAAGTCCCGGGTCGGGGCCCGGTGGCGTCCCGTGCCTTCGATTCCGTTGTCGTACATGACGCGGCCCGCTATTCCGCGAGCGCGAAAGCGGGCCATTCCGTCGCACTGATCCACCGTCGGGCGAGGTCCTTTTCCAGGCCGCTCATGGCGTCGATGAAATCGCGCAGCACCGGTTCGGTCACCTGCAGCGTGACCGGGCAACCGCCTCTGGTGAGCGTGCCGTTGACGGTGGCGGACGAGTGCGCCGGTGCCGGAATGTAGGTGTACGGGCCGAGCGTTACCGCCCAGCCGTCTTTCCTGGTCGCCTCGGTCATGTACCGACTAACCGTCGGCCCACTTCGGCGGATGCGCGGCAAACGAGTGAAGGATTTTCCCGAATGAGCATCTTTTCCATGCGCAATGAGGAGCATTAGGAATCTCCATATCGCTGTATGAAGAACAAGCAGCGAATGTTTTCCGCCATGTCTTTTTCCGCCACGGCCGTCCGGCCCGCCCGGCGAAGGCCCGCGGCCCGGGGCGCGGATTCACACCGCAGGTGCGTGAGTCGGCACGGAACAGGTGTTGGACGGCGTGATCACCGCCGGGCGACGGTGGGCTCATGCCGCATCTCGCCCCCTACCGACGCCTGTTCCGCCTGCCCGGCGCCCGCGCCTTCACCGCCGGGAACCTGATCGCCCGGCTGCCGATGGGCATGTTCAGCGTCAGCGCGGTCGTCATGATCGCCGGGACGCGGGGCTCGTACGCGCTGGCCGGTGCCGTCACGGCGACGGGGCTCGCGGCGACCGCGGTGGTCGCCCCGTGGACCGCGCGCCTGGTGGACCGGCACGGCCAGGCCCGGGTGGCCCTGCCCGCCACACTGATCGCCGTCCTCGGCTCCCTCGCCCTGCTGCTCTGCGTCCGCCACGACGCCCCGGACTGGACCCTGTTCGCCTCCTACGCCGCCACCGCCACCACCCCCAACATCGGCGGCATGTCCCGGGCCCGCTGGGCGCATCTGCTGCCGGGTGACGCGGAGGGACTGCACACCGCCAACTCCTTCGAGCAGGCCGCGGACGAACTGTGCTTCATGCTGGGCCCGGTGCTCGCGGCCCTCCTGTGCGGGGCGCTGTTCCCGGAGGCGGGCACGCTCGTCGGCGCGGTGCTGCTGCTGACCGGCATGGTGCTGTTCACGAGCCGGCGCGCGACGGAGCCACCGGTCCGGCGGCACATACCCGGCAAGCCGCCGCTGCGCGCGCCCGGCATGCCCTCGCTGCTCGCGGTCTGCCTGGCGATGGGTGGCGTCTTCGGCGCGACGGAGGTCGTCACGCTCGCCTTCGCGGACGCCGCGGGGCACCGGACCGCGGCCGGTGCCGTGCTGGCCCTCCAGGCGGCAGGCTCCTGCGCGGCCGGCCTGCTCTACGGCGCCGCGCGCCCGGCCGGGCCGGCCGCGGGCCGGCTGGCGTGGTGCGTGGCCGCCATGACCGCGCTGCTGACCCTGCCGCTGCTCGCGGCCGCCCTCACCGGGTCACTCCCGCTCCTGGCGGCGGCCCTGCTGGTGGCCGGGATGGCCACCGCCCCGACGATGGTCACGACCATGACGCTGGTCCAGCAGCGCACGCCCGAGGGCCGGCTCAACGAGGGCATGACCCTCGCGGTGACCGGCCTGCTCGGCGGCATCGCCGGTGGCAGCGCGCTCGGCGGCTGGACGGTGGAGCACGCCTCGGCGACGGCGGGCTACGCGGTTCCGGTGGCGGCCGCCGCCCTGGCTCTCGCACTCGCCCTGACCGGCGTGTCGAACCGCTTCGCCAATCAGCCCATGCCCCATTGACGCCCTCCCGCCCCCCGCATACCTTCGACCGTCGAAGCGCTTCAACGTCGGGCACCGGGACAGTGAGGGACTCCCATGAAGTTCACCGGCGGCTACCGGGTGCCGGAGCCGGCCTGATGGTCAGGATCACGGACGTCGCGCGCCGGGCCGGAGTGTCCCCGAGCACCGTGTCGTACGCGCTGAGCGGCAAGCGCCCCATCTCCGCGGCCACCCGGCGGCGCGTGGAGGAGGCCGCCCGGGAACTCGGCTACCGCCCGCAGTCCGGCCCGGCCACGTACGGCGTCTCGAACGTCCTGGCCGTGGCGGCTCCGCTGCGCGGCGGCGTCCACCTCCCGGCGATGATGCGGCTGACGGCGTCGGTGGTGACGGCGGCCCGCGCGCATGACCACGACGTGCTGCTCCTCACGCACGAGGACGGCCTGAACCGCCTCGGCGGTCCGGCCCCGGGGGACGCGTTGCTGCTCCTGGACGTCGCCCTCCGCGACCCGCGGCTGCCCCGGCTGCGCTCCCTGGGCCGCCCCGCCGCCCTGATCGGCCTGCCCGCCCATCCGCCCGGTCTGCCCTGCGTCGACCTGGACTACCGCGCGGCGGGCGAGGCCTGTGTGCGCCATCTGGCCCGGCTCGGGCACCGCGCCGTCGCGCTGGCCGGTCCGCCGCCGGAGGTCTATCTGCGGGAGACCGCCTCGGCCCGCCGCCTGGTCGAGGGCTTCACGGCGGCGGCCGACCGGCACCGGCTGGCCTCGTCGGTGCACCCGGCCGAGCCGTCCGCGGCCCAGGCCCTCGCGGACCGGCTGCTGCGCGCCCGTCCCGCCCCGACCGCCGTGGTCGTCCAGAACGACCCCCTGTTGGTCCCCCTGCTCACGGCCCTGCGGCAGCGCGGCCGGCGCATCCCGGAGGACCTGTCGGTTCTGGCCGTGGGCACCGACGTCCCCGAGACGGTCTCGGCCGTCACGGTGCCGTCGGCGGAGCTGGGCGCCCTCGGGGTGGAGCTGCTGCTGCGGGAGCGGACGGGCGCGCCCGGACCGGAGACGACCTTGCTGCCGCCGCGGCTGACGGAGCGAGGCAGTACGGGCCGGGCATGACGAAGGCCCCGCCGCTCGGAAGCGACGGGGCCTTCGCCCACATGGGATGAGTGGAGATGGCGGGAATCGAACCCGCGTCCAACGGTGTGGAACCAGGGCTTCTCCGTGTGCAGTTCGCTGCGATTTTCTCGGCCCCGGCGATCACGCGAACAAGTCGCCGACGGGCCCAGTCACTGTTTGATTTCCCATCGAACCCCGTGACCGGGCTCGATGGTTTAGTTCCCTAGCTTATGCCAGGATCCGGGCCGGGAACGCTCCCGGGCTGACACCCATTAGGGTCCTTCAGTCACTGCTTATCAGGCAGCGAGGGCGAAGGACTGGGAATCGCGCTTGGTGTTGGCGATTATTTTTTTGCGACATATGGTTTACGAGATCATTGCCGCTTCCTCGACACGCTTCCCCTGCTTCGACAGCCGCTGTCGAAACCGATCATCCCCATGTTGTGTTGACAATCCCCTCCGGAGAGGGGCGCGTACCCGCTGTGAGGTACAGGCACCATCGTACGTGACCAACGCAGGTCGGTGCCAGCGTATTCCCTACCTCGCGCGCTGCCTCCGCTTCACCGCCGCGATCGCGCGGTCGGTCTCCCGGCGGTCCTGCTTCTCGCGCAGGGTCTGCCGCTTGTCGTACTCCTTCTTGCCCTTCGCCAGCGCGATCTCGACCTTGGCGCGACCGTCCTTGAAGTACAGCGCGAGCGGCACGATGGTGTGACCCGTCTCGCCCGTCTTCGACTCCAGCTTGTCGATCTCGGCGCGGTGCAGCAGCAGTTTCCGCTTGCGGCGGGCGCTGTGGTTGGTCCAGGTGCCCTGGCTGTACTCCGGCACGTGCACGTTGTGCAGCCAGGCCTCGTGCCCGTCCATCTGCACGAACCCGTCGACCAGCGACGCCCGCCCCTGGCGCAGCGACTTCACCTCGGTGCCGGTGAGGACCAGACCGGCCTCGTAGGTGTCGATGATGTGGTAGTCGTGCCGCGCCTTCTTGTTCTGCGCGATCAGCTTGCGCCCTTGTTCCTTAGCCATAGTGCCGCCCATTTTCGCACTACACAGGGGGCTCGCGGGAAGTGGATTACGACGGGGTCGCCAGGCCCCGCAGGACGCTCTCGGCCCGCTGCAGGGCTCCCTCGTCCGCCTCCAGGTCGGGGGTGATGCCGCGGCCGTCGACCCCGCGGCCGGAGGGAGTGCGGTAGTGCCCCACGGTCAGCTCCGCGACGGAGCCGTCGGGCAGCCGGCTCGGCATCTGGACCGAGCCCTTGCCGAAGGTGCGGGAGCCCACGACCAGGGCGCGTCCGCGGTCCTGCAGGGCGCCGGTGAGGAGCTCGGCCGCGCTCATGGTGCCGCCGTCGACGAGAGTGACCAGCGGTCTCGTGGTGTCGCCGCCCGGCTCGGCGTGCAGGGCGCGCTGGGCGCCGTCGACGTCGTAGGTGGCGACCAGTCCGCCGTCGAGGAAGGCGGAGGCGGCGGTGACGGCCTCGGTGACCAGTCCGCCGGAGTTGCCGCGCAGGTCGAGGACGATGCCGCCGGGCGGGGCCTGCCGGACGGCGGCGCGGACCTGGTCGCCGGAGTCCTTGGTGAATTTGGTGACCTTGATGACGGTGACCGGTCCCGCGGTCTCCCGGACGGTGACCGAGTCGGTGGAGAGCTGGGCTCGGCGCAGCGTCTCGGTCCACGCGCGCGTGCCGCGCTCCAGGCCGAGGCGGACGGTGGTGCCGGCGGGGGCGTCGGTGGCGTCCCCGCGCAGTAACGAGACCACCTCGGTGACCGGCCGTCCGTCGGTCTCGCGGCCGTCGACGCTGCGCAGCACGTCGCCGGGGCGGACCCCGGCGGTGGCGGCGGGCGAGCCGGCGCGCACCTTCGTCACCTCGATACGGCCGTCGCGCTCGCTGCGCGCCCACAGGCCGACGCCGGTGTACTCGCCGTCGAGGGCGTCCTCGAACTCCTCGTACTCGCCCTCGGAGTAGACGGCGCCCCAGCGGTCACCGCTGCGGCTGACGGCGCGCTGCGCGGCCTCCACGGGGGACTTGCCGTCGGCCATCGCCTCCTCGGCCGCCCTGGTGACCTCCGCGTGGTGCCCGGCCGGCCGGGCCGAACGGGTCTCGTGCGGCGCGGACTTCCGGTCGCCCTGCGGCAGCGCTCCGGTCGCCGCACCGGCGGCGAGCACGCTCGCGAAGACCAAGGTCAGGGCGGCCCCGCGGCGGATGCGACGGGGCTGACAGAACGGGTCACGACCTGACATGCCGGTGAGTCTAGGACAAGGGGAAGGGCCGTACGGTCCGTTGACCGTACGGCCCCTCTTGGCGTGCGTCACACCTTCAAGTACTTGCGCAGCGCGAAGAACGCGGCCAACGCGGGCATCAGCAGGCTCGTGGCGAGGATGAGCGGCAGCTTGGTCAGGACGGCGTCCCAGCCGATGAAGTTGATCAGTGTGAGCTGATCCGCCAGGGCCAGTCCGTGGTCGATGATGAAGTACCGCGCGACGAGCAGGAAGGCGCACGCGAGGGTGCCGCCGATGAGTCCGGCGACCGCGGCCTCCATGATGAACGGCGCCTGGATGTAGAAGCCCGAGGCGCCGACCAGGCGCATGATGCCGGTCTCGCGCCGCCGGCTGAACGCCGAGACGCGCACGGTGTTGACGATCAGCATCAGCGCGACGACCAGCATCAGCGCCATCACCGCGCGCGCGGCCCAGTTCATGCCCTCCAGCAGCTTGAAGAGGTTGTCCAGGGTCTCCTTCTGATCCTGCACGGACTGCACGCCGTCCCGGCCGTTGAAGGCGGTGGCGACCACCTGGTACTTCTCCGGGTCCTTCAACTTGATGCGGTACGACTCCTGCATCTGGTCCGGCGTGAGGGAGGCGGCCAGCGGGGAGTCGCCGAACTGCTCCTTGTAGTGCTTGTACGCCTGGTCCTGCGACTCGTACGTGACCTGCTGGACGACGTCCATCTTGTCGAGGTCGCTCTTGATCTGCTTCTTCTGGTCCTCGGTCACCGCGCCCTTGGCGCAGTTGGGGTCGGACTCGGCGTCGGACTTGTTGCAGAGGAAGATCGAGACGTTGACCTTGTCGTACCAGTAGCCCTTCATGGTGTTGACCTGGTCGCTCATCAGGAGCGACCCGCCGAACAGGGCCAGCGACAGGGCGACGGAGACGATGACGGCGAAGGTCATCGTCAGGTTGCGGCGGAGACCGACGCCGATCTCCGACAGGACGAACTGGGCGCGCATGGCGGCTGGTTATGCCTTTCCGTGGATCTCGGGAAGCGGTCTCAGTGCTGGTAGCCGTAGACGCCGCGGGCCTGGTCGCGGACGAGGCGGCCCTTCTCCAGCTCGATGACGCGCTTGCGCATCTGGTCCACGATGTTCTGGTCGTGCGTGGCCATCACCACGGTCGTGCCCGTCCGGTTGATGCGGTCGAGCAGCTTCATGATGCCGACGGAGGTCTGCGGGTCGAGGTTGCCGGTGGGCTCGTCGGCGATGAGCAGCTTCGGCCGGTTGACGAAGGCCCGCGCGATGGCGACGCGCTGCTGCTCACCACCGGACAGTTCGCCGGGCATCCGGTCCTCCTTGCCGCCGAGCCCGACGAGGTCGAGCACCTGCGGCACGGACTTGCGGATCTCGCCGCGGGACTTGCCGATGACCTCCTGCGCGAAGGCGACGTTCTCGCCGACCGTCTTGTTCGGCAGCAGCCGGAAGTCCTGGAAGACCGTCCCCAGCTGGCGCCGCATCTGCGGCACCTTCCAGTTGGAGAGGCGGGCGAGGTCCTTGCCCAGGACGTGCACCTGGCCGTGGCTGCACCGCTCCTCGCGGAGGATCAGCCGCAGGAAGGTGGACTTTCCGGAGCCGGAGGACCCCACGAGGAACACGAACTCGCCCTTCTCGACCTCCAGGGAGACATCCCTGAGGGCGGGGCGGGTCTGCTTGGGGTAGACCTTGGAGACATTGTCGAATCGGATCACGGATGCACCACGGGTCGCCGGGGGTAGATGAGCGTGACCATACGCGACCCGGGCACGGCACCGCAGTCACCGGTCGCGGTTGCGCAGCGGATGTGCCGTTTTGTACGTCCCTCCGGCGGGGCGGGGAACTGTGCGAGCGGCGCGCACCCTCCGGAGGAACCTGGCAGAGTGGAGGGGGAACATTCCCACCCCCACGAACGTTGGACACGTGGAACCGTCGCAAGGAGGGCAAGCGCATGACGTACGACCGGCTGGTGTGCGCGAACTGTGCGGCCCCCGTGAGCGAGGGCCGCTGCCCCGTGTGCCGCGCGAACCGCGAGCGCCTGCAGCAGGAGAACTTCCTCGCGGGCCTGAGCCCGATGGCGCTGATCGCCCTGCTGACGGTCCTGATCGCGGCCGTGGCCCTGCTGGCGCACCAGACCGCGTGACGGCGTAGCCCCCTGCGAGGCGGCTCTCCCGGAGAGCCGGCCCCTCCCGACCGCATGGCGAAGGGCCCGGAGCGTGCTGCTCCGGGCCCTTCGCGCTGTGCGCACGGTCCGTGCGGGCGCGGCTACCGTCAGGCGGCGGCGCCGCCCCGGCCGCCCATCAGGCGCGGCAGGACGCGGAAGCCGACACCGCCGGCGATCATCGTGGCGGCGCCGATCACCAGGAAGGTGGTCTGCGCGGCACCCGTCTCGGCGAGCTCCGGACCGCCGGCCTGGGCCTGCGGCGCGGGGGTGTTGTCCGAGCCGGTGTCGGTGAGGGCCGAGGAGCCCTGCTCCTGGGTGGAGGCGCCACCGTCGGGGTCGGCGTTGTTGCCGCCGCCGTTGCCGCCACCGTTGGCGTTGCCGTTCCCGCCGCCGTTGCCGTTGCCGTTCCCGTTGCCCGGGTTGCTCGGCTCGTCCGTCGGGTCCTCGGTCGGCTCGGTGGGCTCGTCCGTGGGCTCGGCCGGGGGCTCCTCGGTCGACGGCGGGTCGGTCGGGAGGTTGGTGGGAATGCCGGTCGGCTCCTCCGTCGGCGTGGGCGTCGGCGACGGGGCCGGCGACTCCTCGGCGCACAGGATGCCGAGCAGGCACTCCTCGCTCTCCGCGGCGGAAGCGGCACCGGCGGCGGTCAGCGAGGCACCGGCGGCGATCACGGCACCGGCCGCTATCCGCGCGACACGGATCCGCGTCTTCTTCGTCATGTGGTTGCTACCCCCAGTAGCTCATCGTCATTAGGCAGCGTCGGGGCTGTGCTCGACGGGGACGGCTGCGGTGAGAGGCCCCCGGTTCACATGCGCCCCAGAGACACGCATGCCGCGCTTCACCCTTCCCACTTTTCAAAGACACGTCAAGGCCGTTTGCGGACGCCATGTCCAACTACGGGGGCTATGCCGGGAGTCTGAGCTCGTGAGTGTGATGTAAAACCCAGACATGCGGGTACAGAAAAGGCAACTACCGCCCTGCGGGCGGCAGTTGCCTTGTCGACAAACTTACTTCTCCTGCTGCTTGCGCCAGCGAATTCCGGCCTCCAGGAAGCCGTCGATCTCGCCGTTGAACACGGCCTCGGGGTTGCCGACCTCGAACTCCGTGCGCAGGTCCTTCACCATCTGGTACGGGTGCAGGACGTACGAACGCATCTGGTTGCCCCAGGAGTTGCCGCCGTCGCCCTTGAGGGCGTCCATCTTGGCCTGCTCCTCCTGGCGGCGCCGCTCCAGCAGCTTGGCCTGGAGGACGTTCATGGCCGTGGCCTTGTTCTGGATCTGCGAGCGCTCGTTCTGGCAGGAGACGACGATGCCGGTGGGGAGGTGGGTGATGCGCACCGCGGAGTCCGTGGTGTTCACGCCCTGGCCGCCGGGGCCCGACGAGCGGTACACGTCGATCCGCAGCTCGCTCTCGTCGATGTCGACGTGGTCGGACTGCTCGACCACGGGCAGGACCTCGACACCCGCGAAGGACGTCTGCCGGCGGCCCTGGTTGTCGAACGGCGAGATGCGCACCAGCCGGTGCGTGCCCTGCTCGACGGAGAGGGTGCCGTAGGCGTAGGGCGCCTGGACGGCGAAGGTGGTCGACTTGATGCCGGCCTCTTCCGCGTACGACGTCTCGATGAGTTCGGTCTTGTAGCCGCGCTGCTCGGCCCAGCGCAGGTACATGCGCTGGAGCTTCTCGGCGAAGTCGGCGGCGTCGACGCCGCCGGCCTCGGCGCGGATGTTCACCAGGGCCTCGCGGGAGTCGTACTCGCCGGACAGGAGGGTGCGGACCTCCATCTCGTCCAGCGCCTTCTTCACGGCGGCCAGCTCGGACTCGGCCTCGGCACGGGTGTCCGGGTCGTCCTCCTCCTCGGCCATCTCGAAGAGGACACCGAGGTCGTCGATGCGACCGCGCAGGGCCTCGGCCTTGCGCACCTCCGCCTGGAGGTGCGACAGCTTGCTGGTGATCTTCTGCGCCTCATCGGGGTTGTCCCACAGGGACGGCGCGGCCGCCTGCTCCTCGAGCACGGCGATGTCTGCCCTCATCTTCTCGAGGTCCAGAACGGCCTCGATCGACTCCATGGTCGAGGAGAGGGACTTGAGCTCTTCGGATACGTCGACGACTGCCACGCCCTCCAGCGTAACGGCTCCGCCCGGCGACCATGCCCGGGCGGCCGCCGGGACGCCGGGGCCGGGACGCCCCGGCCGATCGCGAAACCCCCGCCGAGCGGCCTCCGGCGCACCTGCCCCGGCGGCCCGCCGACCGCTCGGCACGGCACCGTCCGGTCCGCCGCGGCAGGCGGCTGCCGGACCGGCCGGCTGCGGCCCGCGGTGGTGGGAGCCGGTGCCGGTGCCCGCGGGTCAGGGGGACTGCGGTGCCGAGTTCCTCGTGTCCTGGGGCGGGGCGTCCGTGTCGTCGCCCGACGAGGTCAGCCAGGCCCCGACGCCGACCGCCGCCGCCAGGGCGACCGCGCCCGCGCCCAGCGCCACCCTGCGGCGGCGGGCGACGGCGCGGTTGCGGGCCGAGCCCGGGCGGGGGGCGCCGGGGGCGCGAGGGGCCCGGGCCGTGCCGTGCGCACCGCCGGCCAGCTCGTCGGGGGCCGGGACGCGCATCGAGGTGTGCGTGTCCCGGTTGGAGTCGGCCGGCTTCGCGCCCGGCACCAGGGGGACCGCGCCCCGGCGCCGGACCCGCTCCCCGGCCGGCGCGGGTCCGGCGGACCGTTCCTCACGCTCGGCCTCCTGCGCGGACTCCGTGTCCGGCTCGTCCACCTCCAGGGGCGGCATGCCCGCCAGCATCGGCAGCAGCTCCCTCAGCCGCGCCCCGAGCTCCGAGGCGCGCAGCCGGGAGGCCGGGGCCTTGGCCAGGCACTGCACGAGCAGCTGCCACAGCTCGTCGGGGATGCCGGGCAGCGGGACGACCGTCTCCGTGACGTGCCGGCGCAGCACCGCGCCCGGATGGCCGCCGCCGAACGGGGTGAAGCCGGCGAGCAGCTCGTACAGGACGGTGGCGAGCGCGTAGATGTCGACGGACGCGCGCGGGGGCAGGCCCTCGACGATCTCGGGGGCGAGGTAGTCCGGCGTGCCGATGATCTTCGTGGCCTTGGTGCGGCGCGGGGTGTCGATGAGCTTCGCGACCCCGAAGTCGGTCAGCAGCGCGCGGTGGGAGCCGCCGGGGCCGAGCGGGCCCTGCATGTCCAGCAGGACGTTCTCCGGCTTGACGTCCCGGTGCACGACCCCGGCGGCGTGGGCGGCCGCGAGGCCGTCGGCGATGTCGGCGGCGATCGCGACGGCCGCCTCGGGGGCGAGGCGCCGGTCCCGGTCCAGGCGGGTGCGCAGGTCCGTGCCGCGGACCAGGTCCATGACGAGGGCCAGGTCGTTGCCGTCGACGACCAGGTCGCGCACCGACACCACGTGCGGGTGCTCCAGGCCGAGCAGGGCCGTGCGCTCCTGCACGAAGCGCCCGACGAGTTCCTGGTCGGACGCGAGGTCCTCGCGCAGCAGCTTGATGGCGACGGGGCCTTCCGGTCCCTCGCCCAGCCACACCGTGCCGGCGCTGCCCCGCCCGAGGATCTGGTGGGCGGTGTACCGGCTGCCGATCTTCCGTGCCAAGGCTGCTCCTACCGACGCGTGTTGTCGCTAAAACTACGCGTCCGAGGAGCCAACCTTCACCGCGGAGACGGAAATCACCCGCCAGGTGTCGACAAATCACCAACCCCGCGGGGTGGTTCGGGTCAGTTCGTGCCCGAACCGCTCCCGCCGAGCTGCTCGAACCAGCCGGTCGCGGTGGAGAACCAGTCGGTGAGCTGTTCCCAGTAGCCCTTGGTGGTGCCGATCCACTCCTGCAGCGGGCTCAGTTCCCAGATCAGCCAGCCGGCGACGAACAGGATGACGATCGTGAACAGACAGCCCTTCAGGCAGCCCAGGCCGGGGATGCGCATCGGGTTGGCGCTGCGCTGCCGCGGCTGCCGGGGCTCACGCTGGGGCCGCTGCGGCTGCTGGGGCTGGGCCGGGGGCGCCGGCGGGGCGTAGCGCTGCGGCGGCTGGGGCCGCTGCTGCTGCGGCTGTGGGGCGTACTGCTGGGGCTGCTGCTGTTGCTGCGGGTAGCCGTAGCCGGGGCCCGGCGGGGGCGCCTGGCGGCGCGGGGGCTGCTGCGGCCGGGCGACCTGGCGCTGCGGGCGGCGGCGCAGCGGATCCTCGTTCGGGTCGAGGTACTGGACCTGCGTCTGCTCGTTGCGGTCGCGGGCCGCGCGCAGCTGGTTCTGCCAGGGGTGCGGGTCCTCGGGGCCGCCCTGCTGGTTCTGCTGTCCGGGGTGACCGGGCGAGCCCGGCGGGACCGGGGGCATGACGGCGGTCGGGTCGGCCGCGCCCCGGTGGGGCAGGACGGCGGTGGGGTCGGCGGCACCGGCCGGGCCGCCGGTGTGGGGCAGGACGCTGGTCGCCGCGTTCGGGTCGTAGGCGCCCGCGCCGTGCGGCAGGACCTGGGTCGGGTCGGCCGCGCCGGGCGTGTCCGGCACCGGCGCGGGGGCCGGGTCCGGTGCCAGGAGCGCGCCGACGCCCTCGGCGGCGGCGATCTGCGCGGAGTTCGCGTGCACGCCGATGCCCTCGGCGACGACGCGCAGGCCGCGGGCGAGGTTCACGGCGCTGGGCCGCTCGTCCGGGTTCTTGCGCAGGCAGCGCTCGATGACCGTCCACAGCGGGTCCGGGACCGTGGAGGGGCGGCGCGGCTCGGCGCTCAGGTGCTGGTGCAGCACTTCCAGGGCGGAGCCGCCGGAGAACGGCGGACGGCCGGTGACCAGCTCGTACAGCAGGATGCCGGCGCCGTAGATGTCGACGGCGGAGGTCTGCGGGCGGCCCTCCGCGGACTCGGGGGCCACGTACGCGGGCGTGCCGACGAACTCCTGGGTGCGGGTCAGGCCCGGCGAGTCGGCGAGGCGGGCGATGCCGAAGTCGGTCAGCAGCGGATGCATCCGCCCGTCGTACTGCTTCAGCAGGACGTTGGCCGGCTTGAGGTCGCGGTGGACGACGCCGTCGGCGTGGCTGGCGGCGAGCGCGTCGGCGATCTGGGCCGTGAGCAGCGCCGCCGCGACGGGGGTGAAGGGCCCGTTCTCGCGCAGGTAGCGGTGCAGGTCGGGGCCCTCGACGAGGTCCATCACCAGCGCCAGCAGCTCGCCCTCGACCACCAGGTCGCGGACCCGGACGATGTTCGGGTGGGTCAGCCGGAGCAGCACCGAGCGCTCCCGGAGGAACCGCATGACGATGTCCGGGTCGCCGGCCAGCTCCTCCTTGAGGACCTTGATCGCGACGGTCTCGCCGGGCTGTCCGGGCACGGCCGCCTCGGCGCCCGCCGTCTCGCGCTGGCGGGCTCGCCAGACGGTGCCCGTGGCGCCGCGTCCGAGCGGCTCCTCGAGCAGGTACTTGCTGCCTACCGGCCGCACGTCATGCGCTCCCTGGTGCTTGCCTTGCCTGCTGACCTGTCCGACCCACTGTAGTGCCGGGTCGCCGCGGACCGGAGTGTCGTCTTTCTGTGCGTCTTACGTATCCGCTCTCACAGTCGTTCGAAGGAAAGACGCTCACCTCGGTCTCGTGGTTGCCGGGAACGAACGTGACCGATCTCAAGACGACGCCTGTGGGTCATCTCTCAGGCACTTTTGCGGGCAGAGCCGACCAATCAAGATCACCTTTTCCCGAGCGAGGGGCGCGGTGTCAGTGGCAGGTGCGAGGATGCGTGCAGTACTGGCCGACGTGCCGGGGCGGGGCGGGGGGGCTCCGCGCCCGGGCAGAAGGGACCGCTGACGGCGATGCAGATCCGGCTGACCGTCGTAGATCCGCTGGGCGCATCGGCTCCGGGGCGGGAGAGCGCCCCACGCAGCGACGTCCTGGTCACGGCACCGGCCGGTACGGCACTCGCGGCGGTGGCCTCGGCGCTCGCCCAGGTGGTCTCCGGCGGTGACGGTTCGGGCACGCCGGTGCTGTACGCCGGGGAGCAGCGACTGGACGCCCAGCGCTGCACGCTCGGCGAGCCCCCGCTGACCGACGGTGCGGTGCTGTCCGTGGGCGCGCCCGGCGAGCCGGAGCCGCATCCCGAGTGGGACGACGCCCCGGCCCAGCTGCAGGTGGTCGCGGGCCCCGACGCCGGCGGTGTCCATCTCCTGCACGGCGGCGAGATCCGTATCGGCCGCTCCGCCGACGCGGACGTGCCCCTGGACGACCCGGACGTCTCCCGGCTGCACTGCGCGGTGACGGTGGCCGCGGACGGCCGCGTCTCGGTCGCCGACCTGGACTCCACGAACGGCACGACGCTGGACGGGGCGCGGGTGGGTGCCCGGGCGGTCCGTTTCGCGCCCGGGGCGCTGCTGCGGATCGGCGAGTCGGCCCTGCGGCTGGCTCCCGCCGGGGGGCCGGGGGGCCGGGTCGAGACCACGCCGGACGGGGAAGGACACGTGCGCGTCCCCGGGCCCGCCGGGGACGACACGACCTCGCCCGCGCGCGAGGCGGCTCCACGAGCGGCGGCCCCTTCCGGCCCCACACGGCACGCCTACGGCACGACGGCCCGGAGCACCGCGGGCGCCTCGGAGCCGGGCTCCGGCGAGGCCGTGGTGCCCGGGCAGGGCGGTGCGCCGGGGATCGAGAACGAGGGCGGGACACCGGGGGTCGAGAACAGGGGCGAGAGGCCCGGGGAGGCAACGCGGCCGGGACCCGCCGGGACCGTGCCCGCCTCCCCCTCGCTCCTCCCGCCGGAGGGCAGCCTCAGGGCTCCCCGGCAGCGGGGTGCGACGACGCCGGCGGGCAATGACACGGACACGCACGCGGGCCGCTCCGGCATCGGGGCGTTCGAGGGACCGGCCTCGGACGGCTCGGGTGGGCAGGCCGGGGCGGCGTACGGGACCTGGGCCGCTGACGACACGGGGTGGGCTCGTACCGGGGCTGACGACACCGGGCGGCCTCGCACCGGGACCACTGACGCTGCCGGACGGCCTCACACCGGGGCCCTTGACAGCACCGGGCAGGCTCGTGCCGGGGCCGGGGGCGGTTTCGGGCACGGTGGGGTCCAGGCGCCGGGCACCGGCGGGCCGGTCGCTCCCCACCCGGCGGCCGAGGACGGCGGGGCCGGCGCCCGGAGCCACCACGGTGGGGGCACCACCCCGCGGGGCTCCCACGGGTCCGCCGACTCCGCTGCCCCCGCCACCCCCGCCGACGCCCCGCTCCCCGCCGACGAGCGTCTCGGCCGTGGGCGCAAGGGCACGCCCCTCCGGGGCACGGACGTACCGCCCGGCACGCGGCGGCGTGGCGGGCTCGGGGCGTGGGCCCGGCGGTGGGCCGGAGGGCGTGCGGAGCAGCCTGTCCAGCCGAGCGGGGCGTACGACGAGGACGAGCCGGCCGGGCCGCCCCCGGCGGAGCACCCCGCGGCGGGCCCGGCCGTCCCCGAGACCTGGCCGGATCCGGCCGCACTGCTGCTGACGGCCCTGGGGCCCGGCCCCCGGCTCTGGGAGCGCGGCCCGGGCCACCCCGAGGCGCTCGCCGTGCGGCTCGGCACGGCGGACCGGGCGGCACCGGACGGCTCGGGTCTGCTGCCCGCCGTGCCGGTGACGGTCGGGCTGCGCGAGGTCGGCGCGCTGGGACTGGCCGGACCCCGGGCGCGACTGTCCGGGCTGGCCCGTGCGGTGCTGGCCCAGCTCGCCGCGCTGCACTCCCCCGACACGCTGGAGATCGTCCTGATCACGGCGGACCGCTCCCGTCCCCTGGAGGAGCGCACCGCCGAGTGGTCCTGGCTGGGCTGGCTGCCCCACGTCCGCCCTGGACACGCGCAGGACTGCCGCCTCCTCCTGGCCCACGATCGCGAACAGGCCGCGGCCCGCACGGAGGAGTTGCTGCGCCGCCTGGAGGACCAGCTGGCGGAGGAGGGGGCGAGCCCGGGCAGCGCCGGGGCCGGGCCGATCCCCGGCGCCCGCGGCTCCGGCACGTACGCCACCCGGTCCGACGACCGCCCGGGTGCCGCGTCCTCCTCCACCCGTGCGAGCGGCGGACCGGGCGCCCGCGCCCCACGCCCGGACGACCGCACACCGGGCCCGGGCGCACCGCTGCCCGGCGCACGGAGTGTGGACGGAGCGGGTCCCGCCGGCGGCTCCGCCTTCCCGGCCTCCCACCTCCGCGGGAGCGACAGCCCTGTCGACCGGCCCACAGGCCCGGGCGCACCGCTGCCCGGCGCACGGGTTCCCGGCGCCCCCGGCTCGCCGGCCCAGGGGAGCGCCGGCCCGGGCGCCGCACAGCCCGGCTCCCGGGCCCTCGGCGCCCACCCGGACGGATCCGGCTCCCCGGCTTCCCGCACCCCCGGTGCGCACCCCGCGGCGACCGCCGACCCGGCGGGCCCCGGCGGTGGGCGTCCGGCACAGCCGCGGTCCGGCACGCGGCGGCCCTCCTGGGCGCGGGACGACGCCGTCGGCTCAGCCGCCGCGGGCGGTTTCCCGGGGCCGTACACCGTGCTCGTCGTGGACGGTGACCCCGGCGGCGCCGATCTGCGGGACGCCGTGGCGCGGCTGGCCGTGGAGGGGCCCCGGGCGGGGATTCACGTGATCTGCCTGGCCGAGACCGCCGCCGCCTCGCCCGCCTCCCCCGTGAGCGAGACCTACGAGGCGGCCTGCTCCGTGGCGCCGACGTTCCGGCAGTGCGGCGCGGTCGCGCTGCTCAGCGGGGACGTGGCGACCGCGCTGCGGCTGATGCGTGTGGCCCACACCGGCGGGACGCCCGGCCCCGTCGGGCACGGCACCGTCGCCACCGTCGACGCCGTCTCCCCGGCCTGGGCCGAGCGGTTCGCCCGGGCGCTGGCGCCGCTGCGCACGGACGGCCCGGCGGGCGACCGGCAGCCGCGCGTCTCGGCACCGCTGCCGCAGGCGGCCCGGCTCCTGGACGAACTGGGTCTGGCCCGTGCCACCCCGGCCTCGCTGATGGCCCGCTGGGCGGACGCGGCCGACGACACCGACGCGCTGGGCGGCCGGGTGCGCGCGGTGCTGGGCGCCGGTCCGCGCGGCCCGGTCGGCGCCGACCTGGCGGCGCAGGGCCCGCACCTGCTGGTCGAGGGCCCGCCGGGCAGCGGCCGTACGGAGCTGCTGCGGGCGGTCGTCGCGTCCCTGGCCGCCGCCGAGCGGCCGGACCGGCTGGGCATCGTGCTGGTCGACGGCCGGGGCGGCCCGGGCGCGGGCGGCGGCCCGGGCGAGGGACTGCGGGTGTGCACGGACGTCCCGCACGTGAGCACGTATCTCACGGCTCACGATCCGGTGCGGATGCGGGAGTTCGCGCAGTCGCTGAGCGCGGAGCTGAAGCGCCGGGCCGAGCTGCTCGGGCGGAGCGACTTCACCGAGTGGCACACGGGACGTGAGCTGTCGGGCCGTATGGTCGCCCAGCGCACGGCGACGGCCCGCGGCACCCAGCCGGGCGAGTCCGCCACCGGCGATCTCGACAGCCCGTCCAGTTCCACCCTGCGGCTGCGACCCGGCAAGGCCCGGCGGCAGTCGGAGGCCGCGGCACCTCCCCTGCCCCGGCTCGTCGTGGTCGTGGACGACCTGGACGCCCTGGTCTCCCCCGCCCTCGGTTCGACGGGACGCCCCGCGGCCGGGTCGGTGATGCGCGCCCTGGAGGCCGTGGCCCGGGAGGGCGAGCGGCTCGGCGTGCACCTGGTGGCGGCCACCGGCCCGTGCGCCCGTACGGCGGAGACGGAGCCGGCCCGCCGGGCCACCCTCCGCGTCACGCTCGACGCCCCGGCGCAGGGCCCCGACGAGCCCGCTCCCGGCCGGGGGAGCCTGGCCGGTGCGGACGGGCGCGTCACGCCGTTCCAGGGCGGGCGGGTCACCGGCCGGATCCCCCGGACGGCGACGCTGCGCCCCACGGTCGTGGCGCTGGAATGGCACCGCATGGGTGACCCTCCGGCCCGGCGACCGGTGCGGGAGCTCGGAAACGGCCCGACCGACCTGGCACTGTTGGCCAGCGCGCTGGAAAGGGCGGCGCGGGAGGTCGCGGCGGCGCGGGTGCCGTCCCTTCTGTGAGGGGGACGGCCGCCGGCCCCGCCCGGCGTCGCGGGGCCCCGTCCCTGGTCACGAGGGAGTCACGATCCCCCGCTTGACAGCCGACGCCATCTTGCCGCCCCCGCACACCCGGGCGTAGACCAGATCGCACGGGAGCGCGCTCGACGTTCGACGAGGAACGAAGAACGGGGCAGTCATGCACATGACGAGCAGCACCATCCGGAAACGCTGGTCGCCCGAGCGGGACACGGCGACCCCCCACAGCCGCAGAGCCACCAGGGCCGCGGCAGCCGTCGCCGCGGGAGCGCTCGCGCTCTCGCTCACCGCCTGCGGAGGCGACGACGGAAACGACAGCGGTGGAAACACCGGCAACTCCGAGGAGACCGCCAACAGCGTCACCCTTCCGAAGCTCGACGGGACGAGCCTGGAGATCGCCGCCGTCTGGACCGGTACCGAACAGGCCAACTTCAAGAAGGTCCTGGCGGAGTTCGAGAAGCGCACGGGCGCCAAGGTCACGTTCGTGCCCGCACAGGACCCGATCATCAACTTCATCGGCTCGAAGGTGGCCGGCGGGCAACCGCCGGACATCGCGATGCTGCCGCAGCCGGGCGCCATCAAGCAGGCCGTGGACCGCGGCTGGGCCAAGCCGCTCGGCGCCGACGCCCAGAAGGAGCTCGGCGAGAACTACTCACAGGGCTGGCAGGACATCGGCAAGGTCGGCGGCAAGCAGTACGGCGTCTACTACAAGGCCGCCAACAAGTCCCTGATCTGGTACAACAACCAGGTCTTCGAGAACGCCGGGGCGAGCGAGCCCGAGACCTGGCCCGACCTGCTGAACACGGCCCAGACGGTCTACGACTCCGGCGTCACCCCGTTCTCCGTCGGCGGCGCCGAGGGCTGGACGCTGACCGACTGGTTCGAGAACGTCTACCTCTCCCAGGCCGGTCCGGAGAAGTACGACCAGCTGGCCAAGCACGAGATCAAGTGGACGGACCCGTCCGTGAAGGACGCGCTCACCACCCTCGCGCAGGTGTGGGGCAAGCCGGACTACATCGCGGGCGGGGCGAACGGGGCGTTGCAGACCGACTTCCCGGCCTCCGTGACGCAGGTGTTCACCGGCGGGGACCAGCCCAAGGCGGCCATGGTCGCGGCGGGTGACTTCGCGCAGGTCAACATCCCCTCCTCCATGAAGGTCGGCACGGACGCGAAGGTGTTCCCGTTCCCGGCGGTCGGGGACAACGGCCCGGTGGTCTCGGCGGGCGACGCGGCCGTGATCCTGGAGGACTCGAAGGGGGCGCAGGCCCTGGCCACCTGGCTCGCCTCGCCGGACGCGGCGACGATCCAGGCCAAGCTGGGCGGCTACCTCTCGCCGAACAAGAACGTGGAGAACTCCGCGTATCCGAACTCGGTGCAGCAGAAGATCGCCAAGGCGCTCATCGACGCCGGAGACGACTTCCGCTTCGACATGTCCGACCAGGCCCCGCAGGCCTTCGGCGGCACGCCCGGCAAGGGCGAGTGGAAGATCCTCCAGGACTTCCTGAAGAACCCGAAGGACGTGGCGGGCACGCAGGCGAAGCTGGAGGCCGAAGCGGCCGCGGCGTACGGGAACTGACGTCATGACGTCGGCCACGGCGGCAGGGGGCGTCGAGCCCCCTGCCGCTCCCAAGTCGCGCAAGAGTGTGACCGGCACGCGCAGGATGGTCGCGGCGCTGTTCCTGCTGCCCGCGCTCGTCCTGCTCGGCGCGCTCGTGGTGTACCCGATCGGGTACTCGGTGGTCCGCAGCTTCTACGACCAGTCCGGCGACGGATTCGCCGGCATCGACAACTACAAGGCCCTCTTCACCGACGAGGGCATCCGCACCGCGCTGAAGAACAACGTCTTCTGGGTGGTGTTCGCGCCGACGGTCGCGACGGCCCTCGGCCTGATCTTCGCGGTGCTGACCGAACGGGTGCGCTGGGGCACGGCGTTCAAGCTGGTCGTCTTCATGCCGATGGCGATCTCGATGCTGGCCGCGGGCATCATCTTCCGCCTGGTGTACGACCAGGACCCGGACAAGGGCGTGGCGAACGCGGTGTGGGTGGGCGTGCACGACACGTTCGCCCAGTCGTCGGCGTTCCCCAAGGCCCACCCGGGCCGGGAGTCGCCGCTGGAGCCGGCGGGCGGAGGCGCGTTCATCACGAAGTCGCCGGTCCGTGCGGGCGAGCCGGTCTCGCTGCCGCTGGTGGGCGTCGCGCCGGACCTGATGCCGGACGACGCGAAGCCGGCGGTGGCGCCGAAGCCCGAGCCGGACAAGGTCACCGGCACGACCTGGCAGGACTTCACGCGCGGCAAGGGCGTCGGCACCCTCAACAGCGTCGACGCCGCCGAACTGGGCTACGCGGGGATGCGCGTCGAGGCCGTGAAGGACGGCAGGGTCGTGGCCTCCACGACGGCCGGCGACGACGGCACCTTCACGCTGCCGGCCTCGGCCGACGGGGCGCAACTCAGGCTCCCCGAGAGCAACTTCAAGGAGCCGTACAACGGTCTGGACTGGCTGGGCCCGTCCCTGGTCACCCCGTCCATCATCGGCGCGTACATCTGGATGTGGGCGGGCTTCGCGATGGTGCTGATCGCGGCCGGACTCGCGGGCGTGCCCCGGGAGCTGCTGGAGGCCGCCCGGGTCGACGGCGCGACGGAGTGGCAGGTGTTCAGACGGGTCACGGTGCCGTTGCTGGCGCCGGTCCTCGCGGTCGTCGCCGTCACGCTGATGATCAACGTGCTGAAGATCTTCGACCTGGTCTTCATCATCGC
Organism: Streptomyces sp. NPDC085932; assembly: GCF_044540525.1. Classification (NCBI taxonomy): domain Bacteria; kingdom Bacillati; phylum Actinomycetota; class Actinomycetes; order Kitasatosporales; family Streptomycetaceae; genus Streptomyces; species Streptomyces sp. NPDC085932. The sequence goes on along the minus strand of NZ_JBITSJ010000002.1, from coordinate 51,949 downwards.
CCCCGGCTCCGCGCAGGACGACGCGAACGTGCTCGCCCTGGAGCTGTACCGCAAGGGCTTCTCCGAGGACCAGCCGGGCATCGCCAGCGCCATCTCGGTGTTCCTGCTGCTGCTCGTGATCCCGGTGATGTGGTTCAACGTACGGCGGCTGAGGCGGGAGGTGCGGCGATGAGCGCGGACACGGACGGTCTGCGAGGCGAGGCGGCGCGGCCCACCGGCTCGGTGCGGGCGAAGCGCTCGCTGGGGTCCCGGCTGGTCGAGGGGGTCAGCGGCGGACTGGTGCGGGTGTTCCTCATCGTGGTCGGCCTGTTCTGGCTGGTGCCGACGATCGGTCTGCTGCTGGCCAGTCTCCGCTCGCCGGAGGACATCGCGGCGAGCGGCTGGTGGAAGGTGTTCACCGAGCCGTCGCAGATCACCTTCGACAGCTACTCCAAGCTGCTGGAGAACGACGACATCACCAGCAGCCTGCTGAACACGGTGTGGATCACCGTGCCGGCGACCCTGCTGGTGGTGATCATCGGCTCGCTGGCGGGCTACGCCTTCGCCTGGATGGAGTTCCCAGGGCGGGACTGGTGGTTCCTGGGCGTGGTGGGCCTGTTGGTCGTGCCCGTGCAGGTGGCGCTGATCCCGATCGCCGAACTCTTCGGCAACATCGGCATCTTCGGCTCGGTGATCGGCGTGGTGCTCTTCCACGTCGGCTTCGGACTGCCGTTCGCGGTGTTCCTGCTGCGGAACTTCTTCGCGGAGATCCCGCGCGAGCTGCTGGAGGCGGCGCGGCTGGACGGGGCGGGCGAACTGCGCCTGTTCTTCCGGGTGGTCATGCCGCTGGGCGGTCCGGCGATCGCCTCGCTCGGCATCTTCCAGTTCCTGTGGGTGTGGAACGACATGCTGGTGGCGCTGATCTTCTCGGACTCCGGGAGTCAGCCGATCACGGTCGCACTCCAGACGCAGGTACGGCAGTTCGGCAACAACATCGACGTGCTGGCCCCCGGCGCGTTCATCTCGATGGTGGTCCCGCTGGCCGTCTTCTTCGCGTTCCAGCGGCAGTTCGTGTCCGGCGTGATGGCGGGAGCGGTCAAATAGCGTCCGCAGCACGGCGCTTGGCGGGGCGGACCGGGTGCGGTCCGCCCGCCGGCGTTCCCCCGGATGCCGTAGCCGCCGTAACCAACAGGCCCCACCGGCCGTTCCCGGGCCGAACGCCCGCGCCGACCGATGGATGGCCTCTTGCCCAGGTTCAGTGTCATTGTCCCCGCGTACCAGGTTCAGGCGTACCTGCACGAGTGCCTCGAATCGGTGCTCTCCCAGTCCTGTCCCGATCTGGAACTGATCGTCGTCGACGACTGCTCGCCGGACGCGTGCGGAGCGATCATCGACGAGTTCGCCGCCCGAGACGCGCGCGTGCTCCCCGTCCACCTGCCGGAGAACGTCGGCCTGGGCCGCGCGCGCAACGCCGGCGTGGCCCGCGCGAGCGGCGACTACCTGCTGTTCCTCGACAGCGACGACACCCTCACACCCGACGCGCTGCGCGCCGTCGCCGACCGGCTGAAGGAGACGGGCGATCCGGACGTCCTGGTCTTCGACTACGCGCGCACCTACTGGACGGGCGAGGCGGTCCGCAACCAGGCGGCCCTGCAGCTGACCGAGCAGGGCCCGGCCCCGTTCCGCCTGGAGGACCGGCCGGGCCTGCTGCGGCTGCTGATGGTCGCCTGGAACAAGGCCTACCGGCGGGAGTTCGTCGAGAAGGAGGGCTTCGCCTTCCCGCCCGGCCTGTACGAGGACACGCCGTGGACGTACCCGGTGCTGATGACCGCGGAGTCCATCGCGACCCTGGACCGGGTCTGCGTGCACTACCGGCAGCGGCGCCTGGGCAGCATCCTGCGCACCACCAGCGAGCGGCACTTCGACGTGTTCGAGCAGTACGACCGGGTGTTCGCCTTCCTGGAGGAGCGCCCCGAACTGGCGCAGTGGCGGCCGGTGCTGTTCCGCCGCATGGTCCACCACCTGGGGATCGTGTACTCCCGGCGGGACCGGCTGCCGAAGGGCTCCCGGGCGGACTTCCTGCGCCGCGCCCGCGCCCACTACCGCCGCTACCGCACCCCCGGCGTGCCCGTCCCGCTGCGCGCCCGGGTGCAGCACGTCCTGATCCGCTTCGGCCTGCACCACACCTACCGGACGCTCCAGCTCGCGTCGGCCCTGCACCGCCGCGTCTCCCGGCGGACGGGGAAGCTGCTGCGGGGCCTGCGGACGGCCGCCCTGCGAGGCCACTACCGGGTACAGCGCTGTCTTCCGCTGCGCGCCGACCGGGCCGTCTTCGCCGCCGACGACGGCCGCGGCCACGGCTGCGACCCGGGCGCGCTGGAGACGGCGTTCCGCGAGCTCGCGCCGCACATCCGCACCGCGTGGGTCGCCCGCCCCGAGCACCACCACACGATCCCGCCGGGTCCGCGCCGCCTGGTCCCCGGCTCGGCCGCCTACTGGACGGCGCTCGCCCGCTCCCGGTACCTGGTCAGCAACACCGGCTTCGACCCGGGGCTCGCCAAGCGCCGGGGACAGGTCCTGGTCCAGACGGGGCAGGGCACCCCGCTGGGCCACATCGGCCTGGACCTCCAGGAGCGCCCGGCGGCCGCCCGGGGCCGGGACTTCGCCCGGCTGCTGCGGGACGTCGACCGGTGGGACTACGTGCTGTCCGCCAACCGCCACACCACCCTCACCCACGAGCGCGTCCACCCCGGCCGCTACACCACGCTGGAGTACGGCCACCCCCGCAACGACGTGCTCCTGACCGCCGGCCCGGCGGACGTGAGCCGGCTGCGCGCCTCGCTCGGCATCCCGGAGGGCACGGTGGCGATCCTGTACGCGCCGGCCCACCGCGACTACCGCCGCTCCCCGTACCGCAGCCTCGACCTGCAGCGGATCGCGCGCCGCCTGGGCCCGCGCTTCGTGGTCCTGGCCCACGGCCACCACGCCTACGACGCCCCGCTGACCACGAGCCGCGGCCGGGTCGTCGACGTCAGCGACCACCCGAGCGTCCAGTCGCTCTGCCTGGCCTCCGACGCCCTGGTCACGGACTACGCGTCGCTGATGTTCGACTACGCCAACCTGGACCGGCCGATCGTGATCCACACCGACGACTGGGAGGCGTACGAGGCGGCCCGCGGCACCTACTTCGACCTGCGCGCCTTCCCACCCGGGGCGATCGCGCGCGGCGAGGACGAGCTGATCGACATCTTCGCCACCGGCCACTGGCGCGGCTCCCGGTCGGCGCAGCTGCGCGCGGCGTTCCGCGAGCGGTTCTGCCCCCACGACGACGGCCGGGCCGCCGAGCGGGTCGTGCGCCGGGTCGTCCTCGGGGAGACGGAGCTGCCGCCGGTGGTGCCGCTCGGCGAGCGCCGTCCGGTGCCGTCGGCGGCGTCCGCGCTGACGCGCGAGCCGCTCGCCACGGTGCCGCACCCCGCCGGGGCACACCCGGCCGCGCACGCGGCCGCCCTCACCGACCACCTCTGACCACGGTTCCCACTCCGGGGAGAGTCCCATGCCCTCCAGCCCGTCGCGGCCGACGCCCAGCCGGCCGCCCTCCTGGCGCCCGTCCGGACACCCGGGCCGTCCGCGCGCGGCCTGAGGCGGCCCCGGTCCCCTCCGGCCCGGACAACTCGCAGAGCCCTCGACAGCAGCCGCGCACCACGGCAGTCCCGACCCGCAGCAATCTCGACAGAAAGAGCAGAATGCCCCGCTTCAGCATCGTCGTCCCGTCCCATGGCGTCGCGGGCCGGCTGTCCCTGGCGCTGGACTCGATCCTCGCCCAGTCGTTCGGCGACTTCGAGCTGATCCCGGTGTGCGACGCACCCGACGCGCCGGCGGCGGACGTCGTCGCCGGGTACGCCGAGCGGGACTCCCGGGTGACGCCGGTGCACTCGCCGCCCTCGGCCGGCCTGGCCGGGGCGCGCAACACCGGGCTGCGGGCGGCGGTCGGCGGCCATGTGCTCTTCCTCGACGGTGACGACGTCCTGGTGCCGGGGGCGCTGGCGGCGCTGGACGCCCGGCTGGGTGAGACCGGTGACGTGGACGTGCTGTACTGCGAGCACGAGCGCACGCCCTGGTGGGAGGGCGAGCCGAGCAACCCGGCCGCTCCCCTGCTGGCCCGGACGCCCGAAGGGGCCTTCTCCCCGGGCGAGGCCCCCCGGCTGACGGGGGTGGCGTTCCCGGCGTGGAGCGCGGTCTACCGCCGGGCCTTCCTCACCGAGCGGGACCTGGTCTTCCCCGGTGACCACTTCACCGACATCGGGTTCGGCGGTCTGGCCGCGCTGCGGGCGGAGCGGGTCGCGGCCCTGCGCACGGTCGTCGTCCGGCACCTGGTGCGGCGGCAGGGCAACCGGCTGAACCTGCCCGGCGCACACCACACCGAGCTGCTCGACCAGGCCGAGCTGGTGTTGACCGAGGCGGCGGAGCGGGGGCTGCCCGTGGAGCGGCTGGGGCCGTTGTTCGAGCAGCTGTTCGCCACCGTGCTGAAGACGGCCGCGCACCCCCGGCGGCTGCCGGCCGGGCGGCGCGCGTTCTTCCGGCGGGCGAGCACCCTCTACCGGCGCCACCGCCCGGCCGGCTACCGGGCGCCCGGTGGCAGTCTCGGCGTGCAGCACCGGCTGCTGGCGTCCGGCTCGTACGGGGCGTTCCGCGTGCTGCGCGCCGCGAACCAGAGGGCCGCGGGGGCCGCCGCGCTGCTCCCGCGCCCACGCGGGCTGCGCACCCGCCTGCGGTACGCGGCCCGGCTGCGCCTGCCGCTCGATGAGAACCTGGTCGTCTACTGCGCCTACTGGGGCCGCGGCTACGCCTGCAACCCGGCCGCGATCCACGCCAAGGCCCGCGAACTCGCCCCGCACCTGCGGGCCGTGTTCCTGGTGGAGCCGGACGCGGTGGCGAGCATGCCGCCGGACGTGGAGTACGCGGTGATCGGCAGCCGCACGTACTGGGAGGTGCTGGCCCGCGCGAAGTACCTGGTCAACAACGCCAACTTCGCGGACGCGGTGGTCAAGCGGCCGGGCAGCGTGCACCTGCAGACGCAGCACGGCACGCCGCTGAAGAAGATGGGCGCCGACCAGTCGACGTACCCGGTGGTGGCGGCGGCGACCGGGAGCTTCGCCAGGCTGCTGGCCCGCGTCGACCGCTGGGACTACAACCTCACCTCCAACCGCCACTCCACCGAGATGTGGGAGAGCGCCTTCCCCGGCTCGCACGAGACGCTGGAGTACGGCTATCCGCGCAACGACGTCTACTGCACGGCCTCCGGTGAGGACGTCGCCCGCGTCCGCAAGGAACTGGGCGTCCCGGACGGCAAGAAGGCCCTGCTCTACGCCCCCACCCACCGCGACTACGCCACCGGCTTCGCGTCGGGCCTGGACCTGGCGGAGTTCTGCGAGGCGATCGGCGACGAGTACGTGGTGCTGCTGCGCGCCCACTACTTCTACGACGGGGGCGCGTCCCGGGGCGGCGGCCGGATCATCGACGTCACGGGGCACCGCTCCTCGGAGGACGTGTGCCTGGCGGCCGACGCGCTGATCACGGACTACTCGTCGATCATGTTCGACTACGCCAACCTGGACCGGCCGATCGTCGTGTACGCCGACGACTGGGACGTCTACCGGGAGACCCGGGGCGTCTACTTCGACCTGATGGAGTCCCCGCCCGGCCGGGTCGCCCGGACCCCCGAGGAGCTGGCGGCCGTCTTCCGCGACGGCGGCTGGGCCGACGCGACGGCCACGGCGCTGCGGGCCGCGTTCCGCGAGCGGTTCTGCCAGTTCGACGACGGCCGGGCCGCCGAGCGGGTCGTGCGCCGGGTGCTGCTGGGCGAGCCGCCCGAGTCGATCCCGCCCGTGCTGCCGCTCGCCGAGCGCGTCCCGGCCCCCGCCGCCACCCTCACAAGGAGCTGACCGAAGAAGTGCCCCGCTTCAGCATCATCGTCCCCGTCTACAACGTGCAGGGCTTCCTGCGCGAGTGTCTCGACTCGGTGCTCGGCCAGTCCCACGGCGACTTCGAGGTGATCGCCGTGGACGACCGCTCGCCGGACGGCAGCGGCGCGATCCTCGACGAGTACGCCGCCCGCGACGACCGGGTGCGGGTGCTGCACCTGGCCGAGAACGTAGGTCTGGGCCGGGCCCGCAACGCCGGTCTCGCCGAGGCGGCCGGCGACTACGTCCTGTTCCTCGACAGCGACGACCGTTACACACCGGGCCTGCTGGCGGCCGTCGCCGCGCGCCTGGAGGTGACCGGGGACCCCGACATCCTGGTCTTCGACCATGTGCGCACCCACTGGTGGGGCCGGGGCGGGCGCAGCGAGGCGGCGGATCTGCTGGCCGCGGCGGGTCTGGACACCTTCACCGTCCGGGAGAGCCCGCAGTACCTGAAGCTGTTCCTGGTGGCCTGGAACAAGGCGTACCGGCGCGCGTTCCTCCAGGGGCACGGCCTGGAGTACGCGCCGGGGCTGTACGAGGACGCGCCGGTCACCTACCGGTCGATGGTGCTGGCAAAGCGCATCGCCTGCCTGGACCGGATCGGCGTGGAGTACCGGCAGCGCCGGCAGGGCGCGATCACCAAGACGCCGGGCCGCCGGCATTTCGAGATCTTCCCGCAGTACGAGGGTCTGTTCGCGTTCCTGGAGCAGCGGCCCGACCTCGGCTGGGCGCGGCCGCTGCTGCTGGAGCGGGCCCTGGACCACATGCTGTTCGTGCTGGCCCGCGAGGACCGGGTGCGGCCCGCGGACCGGGGTGACTTCTACCGCGAGATCCGCTCCTTCCACCGCAGGCACCTGCCCGAGGGCGGCTTCCCCGAGCCGGACGGCTGGCGCGGGGTGGAGATGCGGCTGCTGGCGTCGGCGCCGTACGCGGGCTACGCGGCGGCGCGCGGTCTGCGGGACCTGCGCGCGGCCACCCTGGGCGGTCGGCGCCGGGTGACCCGGAAGGCCTCGGAGACCGCCCTGCGGGGCTGGTACGGGGTCCAGTCGAAGCGCCCGCTCGACCCGCACCTCGCCGTCTACGCGGCGTCGCACCACCGCGGGGTGTCCGGCGACCCGGCCGCGATCTACGAGAAGGCGCGCGAGATCGCCCCGCACATCCGGGGCGTGTGGGTGGTGCGGGAGGACGCGGTGGACGCGCTGCCGCCCGGCGTCGACCACGTCACCCCGGGCTCGCGCCGCTACCACGAGGTCATGGCGCGGGCCACGTACTGGGTGAACAACGTCAACTGGCCCGGCACCCTCGCCAAGCGGCCCGGCAGCATTCACGTCCACACCCACCAGGGCACCCCGCTGAAGTACATGGGTGCCGACCTGCTGACGAAGCCGGGCGCCCGGCACGGTTTCGACGTGCCGCAGATGCTGCGCCGGGCCGACCGCTGGGACTACAGCCTGGTCGCGGGACGGCACGCGGAGCGGGCCTGGGAACGGGCGTACCCGTGCCACTTCACCTCGCTGCGCACCGGCAGCCCGCGCAACGACGTGCTGGTCGGGGCGGGTCCGGAGCGGGGCCGGGCGGTGCGCGAACGGCTCGGCATTCCCGCGGACCACACGGTGGTGCTGTACGCGCCGACCCGGCGCGACTACCGCAAGGGCGGCCATGTAGACCGGTTCGACCCGGCGCGGTTCGCGGCGGACCTGGGGCCCGGTCACACCCTGGTCGTGCGGCTGCACCCGTCGCTGGCCGCGGGTGTGGCGCGCGGCCTCGGCCTGTCCGACCTGCACCGGCGGGGCGTGCTGGTGGACGCGACGGACGAGCCGCACGTGGAGGAGGTGCTGCTGGCCTCGGACGTCCTGGTCACCGACTACTCCGCCCTGATGTTCGACTACGTCCTGCTGGACCGGCCGGTCGTGGTGCACGCCGACGACTGGGGCGCGTTCGCGGCCAGCCGGGGCGCGTACTTCGACATCACCGCCGACGCGCCCGGCCATGTGTCGCGTTCGTACCGGGAGCTGGCCTGGCTGTTCGCGTCCGGGACCTGGCAGGACGAGGAGGCGGCGCGGCTGCGGGCCGGTTTCCGGGAGCGGTACTGCGAGTTCGAGGACGGGCGGGCCGGCGAGCGGGTGGTCCGGCTGCTGATGCTGGGCGAGCGGGGCGGCGCGCTGCTGCCCGCGGCCCGCCGGACCGAGGGCGTTCCCGCCCGTGCCGAGGCGCTGATCGACAGATGACGACACCCACGACCCCCGAGGCCGTCCCCTCCCTGCCCGGCCAGCGGGCCGCCCCGACCCGGCCCCCGGCCACCGCCGGGCGGCTGGGGCCGCAGGTGCACCGCTGGCACGCGGCCCTGGTCGCCGTGCCCACCGCGGCCCTGTTCGTGCTGGGTTACCGGCGCCGCTGGATCTGCGACGACGGGCTGATCTACCTGCGCCCGGTCCGGCAGATCCTGGCGGGCAACGGGCCCGTGTTCAACGTCGGGGAGCGGGCGGAGAGTTCGACCGGCACCCTGTGGCAGTGGCTGCTGGCGCTGGCCGCCTGGGTCACCGGCGAGGACCCGGCGTTCCTCGCGGTGGGCCTCGGTCTGCTGCTGAGCACGGCCGGGTTCGCGCTGGCCCTGTACGCGACCTGCCGGCTGCACCGGGGCGCGGGGGTGCTGGTGCCGGCCGGGGTGTTCGTGCTGCTGGCCGTGCCGCCGTTCTGGTCGTACATGACCTCGGGTCTGGAGAGCGGGCTGGGTGCCTGCTGGACCGGCCTGTCGTGGTGGCTGCTCACGCGGGTCCGGCGGGGGCAGGAGGCCCGGGAGACGTACCTGGCCGCATTCGTGTTCGGGCTGGGGCCGCTGGTGCGGCCCGATCTGGCGGTGGTCACGGCGTGCTTCCTGGTGGCGCAGTGGTGGGTGCTGCGGCCGTCCCGGCGGGGCGTCGCGGCGCTGCTGGCCGCCGCGGGTGCGGTGCCGCTGGCGTACGAGGTGTTCCGGGCCGGGTACTACGGGATCCTGGTGCCGCTGCCCGCCATCGCCAAGGAGGCGAGCGCCAGCGACTGGAGCCGGGGCGCCGGGTACGTGCAGGAGACGCTCGGGCCGTACTGGCTGTGGCCGGTCGTCCCGGTGCTGGGCGCGCTGGCCGTGCTGCTGGTGCGCCGCGCCCGGCGGCAGCGGCGGGAGCGGTCGCCGGGCCGCGTCTCGCTCGCGGTGCTGCTGGCGCCGTTCGCGGCCGGTCTGCTGCTGGCCGGGTACGTCGTCCGGGTGGGCGGCGACTACATGCACGCCCGCATGATCCTGCCCGCGCTCCTGCTGCTGCTCCTGCCGATCCTGGTGGTGCCCGCGAACCGGGTCACGGGCACGGCGAGCGTCCTGCTGGTGGTGTGGCTGTGCGCGGCGGTCAGTCCGCTGCGGACCCCGTTCGACGTGCGCAGCACGCCCGGCTCGTTCAATGTGCGCAGCTCCGACGTGGAGGGCCTCGGCGACCACAACCCGGTGCGCACGGGCACCTGGGTGCGCAACTGGCCCGCCCTGCCGGAGGGGCGGCGGATGCTGGCGGAGGCCGCCCGTTCGCCCCGGCCGACGCTGCTGTACTTCGACGCCGGGCGGCGGCTGCACGCCACGCCGATGCGCGCGGACGCCCCGTACCACGTGGTGATCGTGGGCCGTCATCTGGGCGTCACGGGGGCGGCGGCGCCGCTCGACGCCTACGTCAACGACGCCTGGGGCCTGGCCAGCCCCGTCGGCGCCCATCTGGCCCTGGAGCGGTGGAGCTGGCCCGGGCACGAGAAGTTCCTGCGCAACCACTGGGTGTTCGCCGAGTGGGCCGTGCGGCACCCGCCGCACCGCGACCTGCTGCGCGCCGGGGCCACCCGGGAGACGGTCGAGGCGGCCCGGGCCGCGCTGGGCTGCGGGCGGCTCGCCGAGCTGACGGAGTCGGTGCGCGCGCCCCTCACCGCCGCGCGGTTCTGGGACAACCTCACCGGGTCCTTCGAGCGGACGCGGTTCCGGTTCGCTCGCTGGCCGGCGGCTGCGGAGAAGGCGCTGTGCGACGGGCCGGCGGCAGGTGGGCGAAGCGGCCTCACCCGATGAAGTGACGCGGGGTCAGGGCATGCGTGACGCCGGGAACATTCGGCGCATGCCCCAGACCCTTCACTCTCTCCTGTGAGCGCCCCGGTCCTCGTCCGGCGGGCGGTGCGCGGTGCGACGGCGCTGCGCGGCGGCCGGGTGGGACGGCCCACCCCGTACCAGCTCTACGGTGCCCTGTTCTGGCTGGTGATGACGCTGGCGTTCTGGCGGATCCCGCTGTGCTGCGACGCCGGGCAGCACGCGGCGGTGATCGAGCGCCTCAGGGACGACCTGCTGCACCCGGCCCACACCATGGCGGACCTGCCGGGCGAGGGCAGCCCCTACTACGGTCCGTACGCCGTCGCGCAGGGCGTGCTGGCGCGGCTGACGGGGCTGTCCGGCTGGGCGGTGGTGAAACTCGCCGGGCCGGTGCACCTGCTGGTGCTGCTGGCGGGGCTCGGCCGTTTCGTGCGGAGCCTGACCGCACGGCCCTGGGCGCCGGTGCTCGCCCTGCTGTTCATGACGCTGCTGTGGGGCACCACGCGGATCCTGTGGAGCGGCTATCTCGGGCTGATGTCGATGACGACGAACCTGGGCTACCCGTCCGCGCTGGCCATCGGCCTGACGTTCTGGGCGTGGGCCTGGACGGGTACCCGCGCCCGGGCAGACGCCGCCGTGCGGTTCGTCGGCCCGAGCGGGCTCGGCGGCTGGTGGGGCTATGCCGGGATCGGCGTCCTGTACGGGCTGATCCTGCTCACGCATCCCGTCACGGCCGCCTCGGCGCTCACCGGGGCGGTGGCGATCGTGGCGTCCCGGCAGCGCGGCTGGCGCCGGCCGGTCGTGGCGCGCTGGACGCTCACCGCCGCGGCCTGCGCCGCCGTCGCCCTGGCGTGGCCGTACTACGACGTGCTGGAGCTGGTGGGCGACACCGGGATGGACGCGATGCACCGGCAGTTGTACGAGCGGATGCTCGCCAACTCCTGGCTGGCGCTGCTCGGCCTGCCCGCGCTGTGGCTGCGGGCGCGGCGCTCGGCGCGTGACCCGCTGGTGTGGATGTTCGCGCTGGAGTGCCTGCTGGTGGCGTACGGCTGGGTGAGCGGGCACTACACGTACGCCCGGGCCCTGTGGGCCGCGCTGGTGCCGCTGCAGTTCGCGCTGGCGGTGGAGCTGGCCGCGCCGCGGCCCTGGCGCACGGCCCGCCGGGTGCTGTGCGGGGCGGCGGCGGCCGGGGTGTGCGCCGGGTTCCTCACCGTGCACGCCGGGGCGGTCGTGCCGCGCTCGGTCGACCCGGTGGGGTTCGCGCAGCCGACGCGCTGGCCGTCGTACGACTGGGCGGCGCGGCACATCGGCCGGGGCGAGGTGGTGCTCACCGACGGGTACTTCGCGAGCCACTCCCTCGCCGGACACGGGCCGAACCTCGCCGCGCCGATCTGGCCCGACCCGGCGCTGGACGAGGCGGAGCGCAAGCGCCGGGCGGCCGATGTGCGCGCCTACCTCGCCCGTGACTCGACCCGCGCCGAGCGGGCCGCCGTCGTCCGCCGCTACCACGTGCGCTGGCTGCTGCTGACGCGCTGGCACCCGGTGCCCGAGGAGGCCGTGGTGGTGGCGTGGAGCGGACGGACGGGGGAGGTCCTGGCGCGGGTCGGGACGCGATGCGCGGCGGCTACTCGATGACGAGGTCGACGTCGATGTTGCCGCGGGTGGCGTTGGAGTAGGGGCAGACCTGGTGGGCCTGCTCGACCAGCTTGCGGCCGGTCGCCTCGTCCACGCTGTCGGGGAGCTCCACCCGGAGGGTGACGGCGAGGCCGAAGCCCTCGCCCTGCTTGCCTATCGAGACCTCGGCGGTCACGGCGGCGTCGCTGACGTCGACCTTGGCCTGGCGGCCGACCAGGCCGAGGGCGCTGCCGAAGCAGGCCGCGTAGCCGGCGGCGAAGAGCTGCTCGGGGTTGGTGCCCTGGCCGTTGCCGCCCATCGCCTGGGGCACGCCCAGGGCGAGGTCCAGCACGCCGTCGGAGCTGACGGCCCGGCCGTCACGGCCGTGGGTGGCGGTGGCGACAGCGGTGTAGAGCGCGTCCATGGAAAACCTTCCCTCTCGGTCGTCGTTCGGCGGCCCGCTTCCGGGCCGCCTGACATCCAGAATTAGAGCACACAATTAAGTTGTGCGCAATTGAATGGCGAGCGCGAGCTACCCTGGAGGCATGAACACGCAGGACGACGACTGGCTCCGCCTGGACCAGCAGATCTGTTTCTCCCTGCACGCGGCCTCCCGCGCCTTCAACGGCGTCTACCGCGGGATCCTCAGGGACCTGGGGCTCACCTACCCGCAGTACCTGGTGATGCTGGTGCTGTGGGAGCACGGCGAGCTGCCGGTGAAGAAGCTCGGGGAGCACCTGCGGCTGGACTCCGGCACGCTGTCGCCGCTGCTGAAGCGGCTGGAGGCGGCCGGTCTGGTGCGCCGGGAGCGCAGCGCGCGCGACGAGCGCTCGGTGCAGGTGCGGCTCACCGAGGAGGGCACCGCGCTGCGGGGGCGGGCCCTTGAGGTGCCACGCCGGATCGCCGCCTCGACGGGTTTCGAGGCCGCCGAGATCCGCGCCCTGCGCGCCCGTCTCGACGAGCTCACCACCGCCCTGGACGCGGCGGCGCTTGCGGAGTCGCCGGGCGGCTCGCCGGCAGCCGGGCCGTCGTAGCGGCGCCGGGCGGCACCTCGGCGGACCGCCGCCGCACGTGCAGGCGCAGCACGACGTCGTCCCGGACGTGCTCCTCCCGGACGGTGAAGTCGCTCGCCAGCACGGCCAGCTTGGTGCGCTCCACGGGATCGGCAGGCGACCAGCCCGGCTCGAGCGCGTACCGCTCGGCGACCAGCCAGACGCGGTCCACGGAGGCGAGCCGCTGCCGCAGTTCCCGGGGCGTCGCCTCCCGCCCCCACAGCGTCCCGGACCGGGGCGCCGACTCGCGCAGTGCGATGTCCCGCACCCGCGCGAAGCCCTTCGGGTAGGCCAGCGCCGCGAGCCTGCCGACCGACGGCACGAACAGCACCGGGTCGCCGGGCCGCATCTGACGGACGGCGAGCGCGGAGACCACGGCGAGGTTGTCCGGGCGGTGCGCGGCCGAGCGGTCCTGGCGGTGCACGGGCAGCTGGTGCAGGAAGGTGGCGGTCAGCGCGAGGACGCCCGCGCATCCGGCCAGGGCGTGCGCGTGCCGGCCGCGGATCCGCATCCGCCGCCCGTCGAACCGCACCCGCCCCAGCGCCGCCGCCACCCGCCCGGCCCCGGCCGCGACCAGCAGGGACGCGCCCGCCAGCGCGTAGAGCACGTACCGGTCGTGGTACAGCGGCCGGACCTGGGAGGCGGTCAGCAGGACGCCCGGCGGCACCAGCAGCAGCGGCAGCGCGACCGCCGCCGTCCGCCGCGCCCGCAGCCCCACGGCCATCAGCAGCAACGCCCCCCAGAAGACGGCTCCGTCCGGGCCGGGCGCGAAGTTCCGGGCCAGCCGCTCGACCCGGTCCCAGCCGGGCGTCACCAGCCACGCCACCTGCCCGGCCTGCCCCTGCGACACCCACACCAGCGGCAGCAGGACCACCACCACGGTGCCCGCCGCGCGGCCCCAGCCCCACCACACCGCGCCCGGGACCCGCCACAGGGCCAGGGTCAGGACGTGCGCGCAGAGCACCAGCACGGCGAACTCGTGCAGCAGACAGCTCACGGCGAGCACCGTCCCGTACGGCCACCAGGCCCGGGCGCCTCCTTCGTCCACGGCCCGCACCAGCAGCAGCGTGGCCGCCGTCACGCCCGCCGCGACGAGCGCGTACGAGCGTCCCTCCTGGGCGTAGTGGCCGGTCATCGGCGTGATCGCGTAGAGGACGCCGGCCCACAGGCCGACCCGCGGCCCGGCCAGCCGGACGCCCAGGGCCGCGACCAGGCCGGCGGTCACCGTCGCCGCCGCCACCGACGGCAGGCGCAGCACGACCTCGTCCGGGTGCACGGCGAGGACGGCGTGCATGACCAGGTAGTACAGGCCGTGCACCGCGTCCACGTCGTGCAGCAGCCGCCAGATCTGCGGGACGGTGCGCCGGGCCACCTGGAAGGTGACGCTCTCGTCGCCCCACATGCCGCCGCGGTCCAGGCCCCACAGCCCGGCCGTGAGCATCACCGCCATCGGGACCGCCACGGGCGGCACGCGCGTGCCGAACCGGCCGCTCCCCCTCGCCTGTCCGATCGTCACGGCCCGATTCTGTGACGCAAGGGGCGCATTGGGGGCGTTTGATGGTGTGTTATCACTTTCATGTCATTCGCCCGGCTTACGATCCGCGGTGATGGATGCCCTGAGGAATGACGGGAGGGGCGTCGCCGTCGTGGTCATCGGCTACGACGACGCCGCCCACGTGACGGACGCCGTGCGCTCGGCGCTCGGCCAGGGACCGGCCGTGCGGGAGGTCGTCGCCGTCGACGACTGCTCCACGGACTGCAGCGCGGACCTGCTCGACCGGCTGGCCGCGGCGGAGCCCCGACTGCGGGTGATCCGCCGGCGGGCCAACAGCGGGGGCTGCGGCACCCCGCGCAACACCGGGCTCGACGCGGTGACCTCGCCCCATGTGATGTTCCTGGACAGTGACGACGTCCTGCCGCCCGGCGCGGCCGAGGCGCTGCTCGCCGCGGCGACGGGGACCCGCGCCGAGGTGGTGGGCGGCCTGTGCGTGCGCAGGGAGCTGCCCTCCGGCCGCGAGGTCCCCTGGCAGGGCGGCCTCTACGCCCACCACGCCGTCGTGCCGCGGCCCGCGCGGCGGCCCCGCCTGGTCCACGACACGCTCTGCGTCAACAAGCTCTACCGGACCGGCTTCCTGCGCGAGCACCGCATCCGCTTCCCCGAGGGCCGTTTCCCCTACGAGGACGTCGTCTTCACCGCGCGCGTGCTGGCCGCCGCCCCGCGCATCGCCCTGGTGCCGGACCGGGTGTACGTCTGGCACGTGCGGCGGTCCGCCGAGCGGCTGTCGATCTCGCTGGACCGGGCCGGCGTCGACAACTGGCGGGCCCGCACGGAGGCCTGCCGGCAGGCGTACGAGATCCTGCTGGGCGCCGGGCAGAAGGAACTCGCGCGGGCGGTGCGCGCCAAGTTCCTCGATCACGACCTGCGGATGTACCTGCGCGAACTGGGGTTGCGGGACGCCGCCTACCGGCGTGCGTGGTGGGAACTCACGCGGGCGCATCTCGCGGAGTACGACGCCGACGACTGGGCGCGCAACCCGGGTGCTCCCGGCCGGCTGGCCGGGCGGGTGGTCCTGGCCGCTCCGGAGCCGCGGGACCTGCCCCGGCTGCGGGAGCTGGCGGCCCGGCCTGCCCGGCTGTACCCGCCGTACGCCCGGGCCGCCGACGGCACGCCCGTCTGGTCCGGCGACCTGCCCCAGGTCTCCCTCGAACCCCTGCTGAGCGCTCCGGTGCGGGCGCTGCCGCTCGCGGTCGACGCCGCGCTGCGGCCCGGCGCCCGCCACACCCGGCTGCGGCTGACGCTGCACGAGCTGTACGGGCGGGTGGCACAGGCGGGACCGGAGGCGGTGGAGGTGGAGTGGTGCCACCGCGACGACGGGGACGTGGTGGTCCGGGCCGGGACCGCCCCCCTCGTGCCGCGCACGGGGACAGCCACACCCGCACCCGCCCCCGAGGCACCCCCCGACCCTCCCGGAACAGGGGCCGCCGCCGGCCCGGCCGGGGCCCCCGCCGCGTGGTCGGCCGAGATCGGTGTCGACCTGTCCGCTCTTCTCGCGCTCGGCGCGGGCACCTGGGATCTGCGCCTGCGGGTCCGTTTCCGCGACGGCGGGAGCCGTGAGGTCACGGCGCACGCGCTCACGGGCGCCGGTCTGCTGCGCCGCCGCGCCGTCCCGAGCGCCCGGCGCGGCGTGGTACTCGTACAGCCGTACCCCACCCACTCCGGCGCGCTGGCGCTGCGGGTGGCACCGGGCGTACGCGGTGTGCTGTCCGTCGTACGCCGGAGGCTGCGCCGCCTGCTTCACTGAGAGCGCGACGACGCACCACGACCACGACGGACCAGCGCCACGCACACCACCACGGGCCAACTGACGAGGGGACGGCCGCACATGACCTGGTTGATCACCGGCGGCGCCGGCTACATCGGCGCGCACGTCGTACGGGCGATGGCCGCCGCGGGGGAACAGGCGGTGGTGTACGACGACCTGTCCACCGGCATCGCCGAGCGCGTGCCCGACGGGGTGCCGCTGGTGGTGGGCTCGACCCTGGACGCCGAGCGGCTCGCGCGCGCCCTCGCGGACCACGAGGTCACCGGCGTCGTCCACCTCGCGGCGAAGAAGCAGGTCGGCGAGTCGGTCGAGCAGCCGCTGCGCTACTACCGGGAGAACGTCGAGGGCCTGCGGATCCTGCTGGACGCGGTGACGGCGGCCGGGGTGCCGTCCTTCGTCTTCTCCTCCTCGGCGGCGGTCTACGGCATGCCGGACGTCGACCTGGTCACCGAGGAGACGCCCTGCGCGCCGATGTCGCCGTACGGCGAGACCAAGCTGGCCGGCGAGTGGCTGGTGCGCGCGACGGGCCGGGCGACCGGGCTGTCGACGGCCTGCCTGCGCTACTTCAACGTGGCGGGCGCGGCGTGCCCGGAGCTGGCGGACACGGGTGTCTTCAACCTCGTGCCGATGGTCTTCGAGAGGCTCACGGAGAACGCGCCGCCGCGCGTCTTCGGCGACGACTACCCGACCCCGGACGGCACCTGCGTACGGGACTACATCCACGTCGTCGACCTGGCCGAGGCCCATGTCGCGGCCGCCCGGGTGCTGCGCTCCTCCCCCGGGCGCGACCTCACGGTCAACATCGGCCGGGGCGAGGGCGTCTCCGTGCGCGAGATGATCGACCGCATCAACGCGGTCACCGGCTACGACCTGCCCCCGGAGGTCACGCCCCGCCGCCCGGGCGACCCGGCCCGGGTCGTCGCCTCCGCCGACCGCGCCGCCGCCGAGCTGGGCTGGAAGGCCCGGCACGACGTCCAGGACATGATCGCCTCGGCGTGGCAGGGCTGGGTGCGGCTGCACCCGGAGGCGGCCGGGCGCTGACCACCTCCGCCGGATCCGGTCCCGGCGGGGGCAAGGGCCCGGACGGTCACGGGCACGGCCGCGCGGGCCGTCGCCCCGGCGGCCGTCACAGCGCCCGCAGCGCCCCCGCCGTCGCGGTCGCCAGCGACCCCAGGTAGCCCTTGGGCAGCCTGGGGTTGCGGATCACCACCGAGCGCCAGTACAGCGGGCCCGAGATCAGGTCGAGCGCCAGGTCGTGGTCGAGGCCCGCACGCAGTTCCCCGCGCCGCTGCGCCGCCGTGACGATGCCGGTGGCGACCCCGTCCTGCCCCTCCCGCAGGGCCTTCTGGAGGGCCTCGGCGATCTCGGCGTTGCGGGCCGCCTCGGCCTGGAGGTCGGGGATGATCTGCGAGGCGACGGGGTGGCGCAGGGCCCGGGACGTCACCTCGTACAGCAGCCGCAGGTCGCCCTCCAGGGAGCCGGTGTCCGGTGCGGGCAGGCCCTGCACGGCGAGGGCCGAGACGATGTCCAGGACCAGGTGCAGCTTGGAGCGCCAGCGGCGGTAGACCGCCGTCTTCCCGACCCCGGCCCGGCGCGCGATCCCCTCGATGGACATCCGCGCGTAGCCGACGGCCGCGAGTTCCTCGAACACGGCCGCCCGGATGGCTTTTGTCACGTCCTCCCGCAGCACGGCCGCGCCCGCGGGGGCCCGGCGGCGCGGGGACGGCTGGGGCTCCTCGGGCTTCGTCGTCATGCCGGACAGCATAGGCCGCCACGACGAAACGGTTGCGTTCCGACGCACGAACGGCTTACGCTCGCGTTGCGACGATACGGTCCCGTCCCGACGTAAAGAGTCGTCCAGGTCCCGGTAAAGCCCACCCCTTCCGGCCCTGCGCCACCTCAGCTCCCCTCCCTCCCCCGAGCGAAAGCAACGGATGTGAGTCAGGTCCTCCACGCACCGCCCCAGGCCCCGGTCCCCGCCGGTGACGACCTCGCGGCCCTCGCCGCCCGCCACGGCCTCTCGGTCAGCGGCGCCCGCCCGTCCCTGCCCGCGTACGTCCGGCAGCTGTGGGCCCGCCGCCACTTCATCACCGCGTTCGCCACCGCCAAGCTCACCGCCCAGTACAGCCAGGCCAAGCTCGGCCAGCTCTGGCAGGTGATGACCCCGCTGCTGAACGCGGCGGTCTACTACTTCATCTTCGGTGTCCTGCTCGGCACCAAGCACGGCGTGCCGGACTACGTCCCGTTCCTGGTCACGGGCGTGTTCGTCTGGACGTTCACGCAGAGCTCGATCATGGCGGGCACCCGCGCCATCTCCGGCAACCTCGGCCTGGTCCGCGCCCTGCACTTCCCGCGCGCCGCGCTGCCCCTGTCGTTCTGCCTCCAGCAGCTCCAGCAGCTGCTGTTCTCGATGGCCGCGCTGGTGGTCATCCTGCTCTGCTTCGGCGTGCCCGTCGGGGTGTCCTGGCTGCTGGCGGTGCCGGCGCTGTTCCTGCAGTTCACGTTCAACGCGGGCGTCTCCATGGTCATGGCCCGGATGGGCGCCAGGACCCCCGACATCGCCCAGCTGATGCCGTTCGTGCTGCGCACCTGGATGTACGTCTCGGGCGTCATGTGGAGCATCGACAAACTGGCGGACAAGGACAGCCTGCCGCGTGTGGTGACGGTCCTGCTGGAGACCAACCCGGCCGCGATCTACATCGACCTGATGCGCTTCGCCCTGATCGACAGCTTCCACGCGAGCCAGCTCCCCGCACACGTCTGGGCGATCGCCACCGGCTGGGCGCTGCTCGCCGGGGTCGGCGGTTTCATCTACTTCTGGAAGGCTGAGGAGACCTACGGCCGTGGCTGAGCACTCGAGCGAGAAGATCCCCACCGTCGTCGCCGACGGCGTCGACATCGTCTACCGCGTCAACGGCACCGGCGCCGGACGCGGCTCGGCGACGGCCGCCCTCAACCGCATCGTGCGCCGCAGGCAGACCGAGAAGGCGGCCGGGGTGCGCCGGGTGCACGCCGTGAAGAACGTGTCCTTCGTGGCGTACCGGGGCGAGGCGATCGGTCTGATCGGCACCAACGGCTCCGGCAAGTCCACCCTGCTCAAGGCCGTCGCCGGGCTCCTCCCCGTGGAGAACGGGCACATCTACACCGACGGCCAGCCCTCCCTGCTCGGCGTCAACGCGGCCCTGATGAACGACCTGACCGGCGAGCGCAACGTGCACCTCGGCGGCCTGGCCATGGGCATGTCCCGCGAGCAGATCAGGGACCGCTACCAGGAGATCGTCGACTTCTCGGGCATCAACGAGAAGGGCGACTTCATCACGCTGCCCATGCGCACCTACTCCTCCGGCATGGCCGCGCGACTGCGGTTCTCCATCGCCGCCGCCAAGGACCACGACGTCCTGCTCATCGACGAGGCCCTGGCCACCGGCGACCGCTCCTTCCAACGGCGCTCGGAGGCCCGCATCCGCGAGCTGCGCAAGCACGCGGGGACGGTGTTCCTGGTCAGCCACAACAACAAGTCCATCCGCGACACCTGCGACCGCGTGCTGTGGCTGGAGCGCGGGGAGCTGCGCATGGACGGGCCGACGGAGGACGTCCTGAAGGAGTACGAGGCGTTCACCGGCGAGAAGGCACCGAAGCCCAAGGCGAGGTCCTCCGCGTGAGGCGCGGCCGGTCACCTCGCGAAGCACGGCTGGCTGCTTGGAAGGGTCCCTCGTGAGGCGCACTCGATCGGCCCTTTTGTCGCATTGATGGCAGCATGACCGCGTAGGTGCAGCCGTGAGAAGGGGGCCCGTGATGGCCGAGCTCAGCGTCATCGTCCACGGGCCGAACGTGCAGGGCCATCTGACGGAACTCCTGGACTCCCTGGCCGCCCATCCGCTCCCCGACGCCGAGGTGATCGTGGCCGCGGTCGGCGACTGGGCCCGGGAGACGGCCGAGCGGCACGCCCCGGACGTCCAGGTGCTGCCGCTGCCGGACGGCACGGGCGACGCGGCGGCCCGGGCGGCGGGCGCGGCCCGGGCCGCCGGGCGCTGGCTGCACTTCGTCCACGCCAAGGACGGCCTGCCCGCAGGCGCCCCGCGCCTGGTCGCCGAGCGGGTGGCCGAGCTGCCGCCCGAGGTGGACGTCCTGCTGCTGGACCACGTCCGCAGCACCTGGCGCAGCACCGGCATGCCCTCCCCCGACGGCTCCCTGCTCGCCCGCGCGGGCCGGGCCGACGTCGCCCTCGACGACTGCGCCCCGCTGCTGCGGCTGACCCCCCTGCTCGGCACCCGGGTGCTGCGGGCGGACTTCTGGAAGGCGCACGAGCAGCACCTCACCACCGACGACGAGCCGTACGCCGCCCTGGCCGCCCTGCTGCTCGCCGACCGTGTCGCCTGCCTGCCGCACGCCGCCCACGAGGACCGCCGGCTGCGCCCCGCGAGCCTCCCGCCGGTCACCCCCGAGCAGCGCTACCGCCTCGTCGCGCGCTACGAGTCCCTCCTCGACCTCACGCGCGACCGCCGGGCCGTCCACACGGTGCTGTACGACGTCATGGTCCGCGACTGCCTGCGGACCTTCGCCCGCGGTGGCATGCCCGAGGAGGTCGCGCGGGAGTTCTTCCGCCGGGCGTCCCTGGCCGCCGTGCGCCGCCGCCCCGAGGGGTACCGGCCCCCGGCCGGCCTCGAAGGCGTCCGCCGCTCGCTGCTCCAGGAAGGCGCGTACGGCAAGTACCGGGCCTTCCAGGCCGTCAACCGCACCCGCCGCACCGCCAGGTCGGCCGTACGCGCCCGCAAGCGCCAGGTGGGGGCCCGGCTCCGCGACCACCAGTACCGCAGGGCCCTCGGCCGGCCGGTCAATCCGCACCTGGCGGTGTTCTCCGCCTACTGGAACCGCGGAGTCGCCTGCAACCCGGCCGCGATCGCCGCGAAGCTCGCCGCACTCGCCCCGCAGATCCACCCGGTGTGGGTGGTGAGCGCGGAGAACGCGGCCCTGCTGCCGCCCGGCACCGACCACGTCGTGCCCGGCACCCGCCGCTACTGGGAGGTGCTGGCCACCGCCAAGTACCTGGTCAACAACGTCAACTTCCCCAACGCGGTGGTCAAACGGCCCGACGCGATCCACGTCCAGACCCACCACGGCACACCCCTGAAGCGCATGGGCCTGGACCAGATGGCCTACCCGGCCGCCGCCCAGGGGCTGGACTTCCAGGCGCTGCTGGAGCGCATCGACAAGTGGGACTTCAGCGTCTCCGCCAACAGCCACACCACCCGCATGTGGGAGCGCGCCTACCCCTCGCGTTACGTCTCCCTGGACCACGGCTATCCGCGCAACGACGTCTACTACAGCGCCGGCGCCGCCGAGATCCGCGCGATCCGCGACCGCCTCGGCATCGCCCCGGGCCGCCGGGCGGTCCTCTACGCGCCCACCCACCGCGACTACGAGGCCGGCTGGACGCCCCGCCTGGACCTCGCCGCCCTCGCCGACCGCCTGGGCGAGGAGACGGTCCTCCTGGTGCGCGGCCACTACTTCTACGGCGGCGCCGCCTCCCCCCTGACCAACCTGCGCCGCACGGGCCGCATCCTCGACGTCTCCTCCTACGACCCGGTCGAGGAGCTGTGCCTGGCGGCGGACGCCCTGGTCACGGACTACTCCTCGATCATGTTCGACTACGCCAACCTGGACCGGCCGATCGTGATCCACGCCGACGACTGGGAGACGTACCGCACGACCCGGGGCGTCTACTTCGACCTCATGGCCGAGGCCCCCGGCCCGGTCGCGCGCACCCAGCAGGAGCTGACGGAGATCCTGGCCACCGAGGCCTGGCGCGACGAGGGCGCGGCCAAGACGCGGGCCGCCTTCCGCCGACGGTTCTGCGAGTACGACGACGGACGCGCCGCCGAACGCGTCGTGCGCCGGGTCTTCCTCGGCCAGGACGAGAAGGACCTGCCGCCGGTCCTGCCGGTCGAGGAGCGCACCCCGGCCCCCACCCCGCAGGAGGCGACCGCATGAGCACCCAGGACGTCCTGAGCACCCCCGACGTCACCGTGACGGTCATCGTCTACAACGACGCCGAACGCCTCCCCCGAGCCGTCGAGTCGGTCCGCCGCCAGACCCACGGCGCCATCGAGATCATCATCAGCGACGACCACTCCACGGACGCGACCCCGGCGGTGGCCCAGCGTCTTGCGGCCGAGGATCCCCGCATCCGCCACCTGCGCCTGGAGCGCAACAGCGGCGGCTGCAGCGCCCCGCGCAACCGCGCCCTGGAGATCGCCCGGGCCCCGTTGCTGATGTTCCTCGACAGCGACGACGAACTCCCCGAGGACGCCGTCGCCCTGCTGCTCGCCGCGCACCGCGAACGCGAGCTCGACTTCGCCATGGGGGCGGTGCAGCGGATCCGCGTGGACAACGGCCGCCGCTCGACGTGGATGCCGCACCTGGTCGCCGAGCGCCGCACCCTCGACGGCATCGAGTCCGACCCGCGCCTGCTCTTCGAGCACCTGTCGACGAGCAAGATGTACTCCCGCGCCTTCCTCGACCGGCACGGCCTGCGCTTCCCGGAGGGCATCCACTACGAGGACCAGCTGTTCTCGGCGCAGGCGTACTGCCTGGCCAAGACCTTCACGATCATCCCGGAGCCGGTCTACCGCTGGTACGTGGCCCCGTACGCGGCGTCCGACGCGGCCTCGATATCCAACCAGCGGCACAAGCTCGCCAACGTCCGCGACCGGATCCACGTCCAGCGGCTCATCGACGCGTTCCTCGCCGAGAGCGGCCACGAGTCGCTGCGCGAGGACAAGGACCACAAGTTCCTCAAGCACGACTTCCGCATGTACGCCGGTGACCTGCCCTACCGGGACGACACCTGGCTGGCCTCCTTCGCGGACCTCGTCACCCCCTACCTCGACACCCTCACCCCGGGCGCGTTCGCCCGGCTGCCGCGGGCCGAGCGCGTGGTCGTCCAGCTGATCCGGGACCGCCGTCTCGCGGACGCCCGCCTGGCCTCCAGGGGCCTGGGCCACGGCGTCGCCCCCCGCCAGGTCGCGACCGACGGGGACGGCCGCACGTACTGGGGCAACCAGGTCCCCGGGTCCGCCTGGGCCCGCCGGGAGCTGGACATCACCGACCTGGAGCTGGAGACCCGCCCGTTCCCGAGCGCCCAGTTCCGCCACGAGATCACCGACATCACCCGGGGCCCGGGCGCCTCCGTCGACCTCGCCGTCCGCACCTACGACCCGGCCCGGCGCCTCCCCATCGGCCCCCAGCGCGCCACGCTGCTCATCGCCCCCGGTGGCCGCCGCCTCCAGGTCCACTTCCGGCTCTCCCCCGTGCGCCCGGGCGTCTTCGAGGGCCACGTCCATCTGGACCTGGCGGCGGCCTCCCTGCCCCCGCAGGGCTTCGCGGGCGTCCGCCACCCGCTGCTCCGGCTGACGCACCAGGGTCTGTCCCACACGGGCCTGCTGCTGGCGCCCCTGTCCTTCCCGACACTGACGACCCGCGTGCCGTCCCACCGGCTGACGGTGGAGCCGGAGGGGCACGGTCCGGGCCGCCTCCAGGTCCGCTGGGAACCGGTGGGCGTGACGGCACGGGTGATCCGCCCGGTCGTGCGGCGCGTGGCCAGGCCGAAGGTGAAGCGGGCGGCCCGGCTGGTGGCGAGTGCCCTGCGCTGAGCGTCACCTGCGGCGGTGCCCTGTCCGAGAGGAACGCCCCGGGCCGTGATCGGCCCGGGGCGTCCTCGCCGGCGTACGCGTTATGAATGCGTCCGCAGCAGGGTCCTCATCGTGCGCATCGCCACCGACAGGTTCGCGAGGTCGAACGCGTCCGAGCCCTGGATCTCCTCCAGCGTGGTGCGCGCCCGGCCCAGGATCGCCGCGTTCTTCTCCTCCCAGGCCTTGTAGCGCTGCTCGGGTGTGGAGCTGCCGTTGCCCACGGCCAGGACGTCCGCGGTCAGCGCCGCGTGCGCCGCGTACAGGTCCTCGCGGATGGCGGCGCGGGCCATGGACTGCCAGCGGTCGGCGCGGGGCAGCTCGATGATGCGGTCCATGAGCTGGGTGATGCGGAGCCGGTCGGCGAGGTCGTAGTAGACCTCGGCGACGTCCATCGGCTCCCGGCCCATGCGGTCCGCGACCGAGACGATGTCCAGCGTCGGGAAGGCGGAGGAGAAGCCCGCCACGCGCGTGGCCAGCTCCTCCGGCACGCCCGCGCCGGTCAGCTCGTCGTAGATCTTCTGGTACCACTCCAGGTCGGCGCCGCGCAGCAGCTTCGGCAGCTGCCCCCAGACCTGCTCGACGCGCTCGGCGAAGAAGTCGACCGTGTCGGCGAGCTGGAGCGGCTGCGGGCGGTTGTTGAGCAGCCAGCGCGTGCCGCGCTCCACCAGGCGGCGGGAGTGCAGCCGGATGCGGGTCTGGACCTCGGCCTCGACCTTGTTGTCGAGGGACTCGACCGCGTCCCACACCGGGTACTGGCGGAAGATCGCCCGGGCCGCGGTCTGCGCCCGCACGATCTCCTCCAGCGACGCTCCGGTCTCCTCGCGCAGCCGGTGCAGGTAGGTCGTACCGCCCGTGTTGACCGTGTCGTTCACCAGGACCGTCGTGGTGATCTCGCGGCGCAGCGGGTGGCTGACCAGGTGCTCGGGGAACTGCTCGCGCAGCTTCGTCGGGAAGTAGGCGTGCAGCAGCGTGCTGAGGTACGGGTCGTCCGGCAGCGACGTGTGCAGCAGTTCCTCGGCGACCGTGATCTTCGTGTACGCCATCAGCACGGCCGTCTCCGGCCCCGTCAGGCCCTGGCCCTGCGCGAGCCGCTCGCGGATCTGCCGGTCGGTGGGCAGGAACTCCAGCGCCCGGTCGAGGTGCCCCTCGCGGACCAGGTGCTTCATGAAGCGCTGCTGGGCGTGGAGCATGGCGCCGGACTGGGCCAGGGCGTTGCCGATCGCCGTGTTCTGGGCGTAGTTGTTGCGCAGCACCAGTCGGCCGACCTCGTCGGTCATGTCGGCGAGCAGCTTGTTGCGCTGCTTGACGGTCATGTCGCCCTCGGCGACCAGGCCGTTGAGCAGGATCTTGATGTTCACCTCGTGGTCGGAGGTGTCCACGCCGGCGCTGTTGTCGATGGCGTCGGTGTTGATCCGGCCGCCGTGCAGCGCGAACTCGATCCGGCCCAGCTGGGTCAGGCCCAGGTTGCCGCCCTCACCGACGACCTTGACGCGCAGGTCCTTGCCGTCGACGCGGATGGCGTCGTTGGCCTTGTCGCCGACGTCGGCGTTCGACTCGGCCGAGGACTTCACGTACGTGCCGATGCCGCCGTTCCACAGCAGGTCCACCGGCGCCTGGAGGATGGCCTTCATCAGGTCGGCCGGGGTCAGCTTGGTGACCTTGGCCTCGATGCCGAGGGCCTCGCGGATGTGCGCGTTGACCGGGATCGCCTTGGCCGTGCGCGGGAAGACCCCGCCGCCCGCCGACAGCAGCTCGGTGTTGTAGTCCTCCCAGCTGGAGCGGGGCAGCTCGAACAGGCGGCGGCGCTCGGCGTAGGAGGTGGCGGCGTCCGGGTTCGGGTCGATGAAGATGTGCCGGTGGTCGAAGGCGGCGACCAGGCGGATGTGCTCGGAGAGCAGCATGCCGTTGCCGAACACGTCACCGGACATGTCGCCGATGCCGACGACCGTGAAGTCCTCGCTCTGCGTGTCGACGCCCATGTCGCGGAAGTGCCGCTTGACGGACTCCCAGGCGCCGCGGGCGGTGATGCCCATGCCCTTGTGGTCGTAGCCCGCCGAGCCGCCGGAGGCGAAGGCGTCCCCGAGCCAGAAGTTGTACTTCTCCGCGACCTCGTTGGCGATGTCGGAGAAGGTCGCGGTGCCCTTGTCCGCGGCGACCACGAGGTAGGTGTCGTCCTCGTCGTGCCGGACGACGTCGGCCGGGGGCACGACCTCGCCCGCGACCATGTTGTCGGTGATGTCGAGCAGCGCCGAGATGAACGTCTTGTAGCTGGCGATGCCCTCGGCCATCCACGCGTCGCGGTCCACGCTCGGGTCGGGCAGCTGCTTGGCGACGAAGCCGCCCTTGGCGCCGACCGGCACGATGACGGTGTTCTTCACCATCTGCGCCTTGACCAGGCCGAGGATCTCGGTGCGGAAGTCCTCCCGCCGGTCCGACCAGCGCAGACCACCACGGGCGACCTTGCCGAAGCGCAGGTGCACACCCTCGACCCGGGGCGAGTACACCCAGATCTCGAACGCCGGGCGCGGCGCCGGCAGGTCGGGGATGGCCTGCGGGTCGAACTTCATGGAGACGTACTCGTGCGGCCTGCCGCCCTCCGCCTCCTGGAAGAAGTTGGTCCGCAGGGTCGCCTTGATGACCGTGAGGAAGGACCGCAGGATCCGGTCCTCGTCGAGGCTGGCGACCTGGTCGAGGGCCGCGTCGACCTCCTCCAGCAGCGCGTCCACGATCTCGTGGCCCGCGCGCTGCCGGTCCGGCGACATCCGCGCCTCGAACAGGGAGACGAGCAGCCGGGTGGTGTGGACGTTGTTGCGGAGGGTGTCCTCCATGTAGTCCTGGCTGAACGTCGAGGCCGCCTGGCGCAGGTACTTCGCGTACGCCCGCAGCACCATCGCCTGCCGCCAGGTCAGCCCGGCGCTGAGCACGAGGGCGTTGAAGCCGTCGTTCTCCGCCTTGCCGGTCCAGGTGGCGGCGAAGGCGTCCTGGAACCGCTCGCGGGCGTCGTCGCCGAAGTAGTCCGCGCTGCCGCCCTGCGGGCGGGGGATGCGCAGGCCGAAGTCGTAGATCCAGGCCACGCTCCGGTCGGAGCAGCGCAGCTCGTACGGCCGCTCGTCGACGACCTCGACGCCGAGCCGGTTGAGGACCGGCAGCACCGCCGAGAGGGAGATCGCGTCGCCCGTGCGGTAGATCTTGAAGCGGCGCTCCTCGGGGGCGGCGCCCACCGGCTCGTAGAGGCTGAGCGCGAAGTCCTTGCCCTCCTCGGCGTTCAGCTGCTCCAGGTGGACGAGGTCGGCGACCGCGGCGCGCGGGTTGTGGTCGGCCTTGTAGCCCTCGGGGAAGGCGTGCGCGTAGCGGCGCATCAGCTCGGCCGCCTGCTCCTCGCCGAGCTCGGCGTTGAGCGCCTCGGCGAAGGCGTCCTCCCAGGAGCGGGCGGCCTCCACCAGGCGGGCCTCGATGCGCTCCTTGTCGGCGTCGGACAGGTGCTCCAGCTCGGTGCCCTGCGGGACCCGGACCACGAAGTGCAGCCGGGACAGGATCGACTCGGTGTTCCACGCCGTGAAGTCGACGCTGATGCCGCCGAGCTCCTCCTTGAGGATCTCGATGATCCGCAGGCGGACGGCGGTGGTGTAGCGGTCGCGCGGCAGGTAGACGAGGGCCGAGTAGTAGCGTCCGTACTCGTCCTGGCGCAGGTACAGCCGCAGGCGCCGCCGCTCCTGGAGGTAGAGGACGGAGGTGACGATGGCGCGCAGTTCCCCGACCGGGGTCTGGAACAGCTCGTCGCGCGGGTACGTCTCCAGGATCTGCAGCAGGTCGCGTCCGTCGTGGCTGTGGGGCGAGAATCCGGCCTGCTCCAGGACCTCCTCGACCTTGCGCCGGATCACCGGGACGCGGCGCACGGACTCGGTGTAGGCGGCGGAGGAGAACAGTCCGAGGAAGCGCCGCTCGCCGATGACGTTGCCCTCGGCGTCGAACTTCTTGACCCCGATGTAGTCCAGGTACGACGGCCGGTGCACGGTCGCCCGGCTGTTCGCCTTGGTGAGGACGAGCAGCTTGTGCTCGCGGGCCTTGGCCCGGGCGTCGGCGGGCAGCCGCTCGAAGGACGGGCTGACCGGGTGGCTCTCCTGGTCGGAGTGGTGCGGGTCGGCACGCAGGATGCCGAGACCGGTGCCGGGCACGGCGGCCAGCGAGTCGTCGTCGCGCAGCTGGTACTCGCGGTAGCCGAGGAACGTGAAGTGGTCGTCGGCCAGCCAGCGCAGCAGCTCGCGGGCCTCCTCGACCTGGGGTCCGGGCAGGTCGCCGGGGATCGGCTCGTCCGGCAGCCCCTCCGCCAGCCGGATCGCCGCGTCCCGCATCTTGCCCCAGTCCTCGACGGCCTCCCGGGCGTCGGACAGCACGCGCAGCAGGTCGGCGGTGATCTGCTTCAGATCGGCCCGGTCGGTCTCGCGGTCGATCTCTACGTGGATCCAGGACTCGACGTGCGCGTCGTGCGGAAGGCCCGCGGCGCCGGTCGGGGGCGTGGGCAGCACCTCGATCAGCTTGCCCGTGACGTCGCGCCGCACGACGATCTGGGGGTGGATGACGACGTGGATGCCGCGTCCCTGCCGCGTCAGCTCGTTGGTGACGGAGTCGACCAGGAAGGGCATGTCGTCGGTGACGACCTCGACGACCGAGTGGCTGCAGGTCCACCCGTTCTCCTCGACCGTCGGCGTGTGAACCCGCACGTTGGCCGTGCCCTGGGGGCGGTTCTCGGCCAGCCGGTAGTGCGACACGGCGGCTCCGAAGACGTCGACCGGGTCGCGGTCGGCGAGGTCCTCCGGGGCCGTGTGCAGGTAGTAACGCTGGAGGAACGTGAGCAGGGACTCGCGGTCCGGGGCTTCCTGGGCGTCTGGGGTCTCCTCGCCCGTCGACCCGGTCGGTAGGTGCCCCCCGACCGGGCTGTTCTCAGCTACCCGGGCGGCCCTCTCGAGCAACTCGGCCTTGGCTTCGTCCAGCTTGGTCTGCATTGTCCTCTGGCTCCTGTCGCGCGCCGTTGCGTGACGTAGAAGGAAGTACGGCCTCTGCGCTTACGACGTCACGTCGTGACACGGGGTATCCGGTCTGTACCGACGCTATGCCGCAAGGTGAGATGAGCGGGGGTGTCTGAGCCATTCTTGAGCTGCTCCACCGGTGTGACGCTGCTCTCCGCGACGCCTGGTTCCTGGTGGTGCTCGGCGTCCCGGGAGCCCTCGATGCCCCGTCCCGCCCGCGAGGACCAGCGACTGCCGCCCGGACACGGATGTCGTCCGTGCTCTCCGGGCGCAGGGCGAGGACGTCGGCGTCCCCGCGAACTATCGCGCTGATCACGCCACCAAGGCTATCGCTCCTTACAGGGCCCCCGTCATGAGCCGTATGTGTACAAAACCAGTCCCGGAAGTTTGACGTTCTGCACAGTGCGCGCACCGCCCGCTTCGGCAGTACCGCGGAAGGAGCCGATCAGGCGGCCAGGCGCTGCGCCTCGTCGACCGCTTCCTCCAGCGTGTCCACGACCGGCACCCCCACCGCCTCCAGGCTGGCCCGGCTGTGCGATCCCCCGGTGTACAGCACGGCCCGGGCGCCCACGTGCAGCGCGGCCACGGCGTCGTCCGCGGCGTCCCCGATCACCACCGTGCGCTCCGGAGCCACCCCGCTCAGCGACCCCAGATGCCGCACCATGTGCTCGGCCTTGCTGCCGCCCGACGGACCGGTCCGGCCGTCCACGCGTATGAAGTGCGGCTCGATCCCGAAGCCGCGCACCAGCGGCACGAGCTCCTCGTGCACGTACATGCTCAGGATCGACTGGCTGCGGCCCGACGACCGCCACCCGGCCAGCAGCTCCTCGACGCCCGCCGTCAGCCCGCACCTGACCCGGTGCTCCGCGTAGTACCGGTGGAAGATGCCGTCCATCAGCTCCCACTCGGCCTCGGTGGGCAGCCGCCCCATCAGCCGCTCGTAGAACTTCGGCACCGGTACGCAGTACAGCTCCCGGTACTTCTCCAGTGTCAGCGGCTCCAGGCCCAGCTCGGCGAAGGCCGCGTTCGTCGCCCCGATGATCGCGTCGATGTCGTGGAACAGCGTGCCGTTCCAGTCCCAGACAATGTGCGCGCCCGTCTTCGTCCCCATGCCCCAAAACGTACCCGGCCCCACTGACAATCAAGAGAACGGCGCCTCAATGCGCCCCTGGGCGGGAGGTCCGCCCCAGGGGGGTCGCTCAGTCGCCGCGCCCCACAAGGTTGGGGATCTCCTGCGTGGCGAACCACAGCAGTTCGTGGTCCTCCGCGCCGTCCACGACGAACTGCGCGTCGTCGTCCCCGCCGTCCGCCGCCGGCAGCGCGTCGGCCGCCGCCGTCACGTCGGCCTCCGCGTCGGGCGCGTCGACGTGCACGGACGCCGCCTTGGCCAGGGCCACGGAGCCGGAGACCCGCACCTCGCCCAGCGCCGCCGGGTCGAGGCCCCGGTCGGGATCGGTGCTCGCGACCCGGTCGGGCACGTCCACGGCCACGACGACCCGGCGCCGGGGTGCGTCGGGCCGGCCGGCCAGCAGCCGCAGCGAGGCCAGCGCGGCCCGGCTGAGTGCCGCGTACTCCAGTTCCTCGATGTCGTCGGAGAGGTACCACTCGCGCAGCGCGGGCGTCACGGCGTAGGCGACGAACGGCCCGGCCCCCAGCTCGCCCGTCTGGTACGCCTTGGCGAGACCGGGGAGGGTCATGGGCACGTAGACACGCATGCTGGCCGCTTTCGTGGTCGTCCGGAGAGGGCCTTCAGAATACGTGCGCCGCGTCCCCTTTCGAGTCCCGCCCCGTGACGCCGGACGCGTCCACCCGGGGCCGCGGATTCACCCGACCCGGCCCCGCGAGCACGGGCTTCACGCCCCGCACATCACCCGGATAAGTGAACCTCCCTGCGCCCTCGACACGCAGTCCGCCTGCTTGCTCCGGCCCCTTTCATCCCCGTACAAGATCACCACCCGAAGTTACTCACCGGTATCCACCGGCCCACGGAACGGGGACCCCCATGCACAAGGTCATGACCAGGACCGCCCGCCGCCCGCTCACCGCCCGCACCGAGCACGTCCCTGATGCCTCTGAGGCCCCTGGCACCTCTGGCATCCCTGCACCCCCGATCGCCTCAGCCACGCGGGCCACGGCTGCCCGTCTCGCCTCGACCACCCCTGGTGCCCCTGGCACTCCAGCCGTCCCAGCCACCCGGGCGACCCCGGCCGATACGACGCCCGGCACCGAGACTCGTGAGGCCATCACCGCCCTGACCGGCGCCCCCACCACCCCGCCGCCCCTCGCCCCCACCGGCCCGCCCCGCTCGCCCGGCGGCGGCCCGGGCCGTGCCCCCGGAGCCGGCGGTCGCCCTCCGGCCTCCACCCGTGCCAAGCGCCCCTACACCCGCCCCGCCGACACCCGTCCGCCCACCTCCCCGGGCAGTCGCCGACCGGCCTCCCCAGGCCCGCGCACGACCCCCCGCCGGAACCCGCACGGCACCACCCCACCGTCCGCGATGCCCTCCGCTCCGACGACTCCGCGGGCGCCCGCACAGACCACGCCCCGCGTCCCCGCCCAGACTCCCCGCCGGCCGCTGCCCCGCCCGCTCCCCACCGACCTCTTCGCGGACCTGCTGGTCGCCGTCCTGAGCGGTCACCGCCCCGTCCACTCGATGCTCCGCCACACCCGCGGCCGCGCCTACGACGAACTGACCTGGCTGGCCGAACGCGGCCCCCTGCGCACCCGTGGCGCCCGCCCCGTCGTCCGGGACATCGGTTACTTCGAACCCCGTCCGGGCGCCATCGAGGCCTTCGCCCGGATCGGCGCCGGCGACCGGCTGCGCGCCATGGCCTTCCGCCTGGAACTGGGCCAGGACCTCCGCTGGCGCTGCACGGCGGTGGAACTCGGCGGTCCCCGCCCGCCCCGCACCGACACCGACACCGACACCGACTGATCCGCGCCGACACCGATTGATCCCCGTCGACACCGACTGATCCGCCCCGGCTCCGGTCGATGGTCCCCGGATCCCGCCCCGGCCTGATCGGTCCGGGCACGGCGAAGGGCCGGACACCCTGAGGTGTCCGGCCCTTCAGGCCGTCACGGCGCTGCCGCGTCCGTCACTTCTTGCGGCGGCCCCGGCTCTTCGCCTGCTTGCGGCGCTCCGCACGCGTGAGGCCGTCGGCCTCGGAACGCACCGGCTCGCCGTCCTCGGTGAAGTCGCCCTCGATCGTGCCGCCCTCGCCGTCGACCGTCGGCGCCGAGAAGTGGAGGTTGCGCCGCTGCGGAACGTCCAGCCCCTTGGCGCGGATCTCCGGACGGGAACCCGCCTGCGCCGGCACCGAGTCCTGCTTCTCCAGGTCGGCCACGGGCTTGGCGTCCTCGACGGGGACCTCCTCGACCTGCTGCTCGACCTGGACCTCCAGGTTGAACAGGTAGCCGACGGACTCCTCCTTGATGCCCTCCATCATGGCGGTGAACATGTCGAAGCCCTCGCGCTGGTACTCGACCAGCGGGTCCTTCTGCGCCATCGCGCGCAGGCCGATGCCCTCCTGGAGGTAGTCCATCTCGTAGAGGTGCTCGCGCCACTTGCGGTCCAGGACCGACAGCACGACCCGGCGCTCCAGCTCCCGCATGATCTCGGAGCCGAGCTGCGCCTCACGGGCCTGGTACTGCTCGTGGATGTCGTCCTTGATGGAGTCACTGATGAACTCGGCGGTGAGACCGGCCCGGTCGCCGGCCGCCTCCTCCAGCTCCTCGACCGTGACGTTGCACGGGTAGAGCTGCTTGAAGGCGCCCCACAGCCGGTCGAGGTCCCAGTCCTCGGGGAAGCCCTCGGCGGTCTCGGCCTGGATGTAGGCGTCGATGGTGTCGTCCATGAAGTGCTGGATCTGCTCGTGCAGGTCCTCACCCTCCAGGACGCGGCGCCGCTCGCCGTAGATGACCTCGCGCTGGCGGTTGAGGACCTCGTCGTACTTCAGGACGTTCTTACGCGTCTCGAAGTTCTGCTGCTCGACCTGCGACTGGGCGGAGGCGATCGCGCGCGTGACCATCTTGTTCTCGATCGGCACGTCGTCCGGCACGTTCGCCATGGACATCACGCGCTCGACCATCTGGGCCTTGAACAGCCGCATCAGGTCGTCGCCGAGGGAGAGGTAGAAGCGGGACTCGCCCGGGTCGCCCTGACGGCCGGAACGACCGCGCAGCTGGTTGTCGATGCGCCGCGACTCGTGCCGCTCGGTGCCGAGCACGTAGAGGCCGCCGAGCTTCTCGACCTCTTCCTTCTCCGCCTTGACGGCCTTCTCGGCCCGCTCCAGCGCCTCGGGCAGGGCGTGCGCCCACTCCTCGATGTGCTCCTCGGGGTCCAGGCCGCGCTGGCGCAGCTCGGCCTCGGCGAGGTCCTCGGGGTTGCCGCCGAGCTTGATGTCCGTACCACGGCCGGCCATGTTCGTGGCGACCGTGACCGCACCCTTGCGGCCCGCCTGGGCGACGATCGTCGCCTCCCGGTCGTGCTGCTTGGCGTTGAGCACCTCGTGCTGGATGCCGCGCTTGCTCAGCTGCTGCGAGAGGTACTCGGACTTCTCGACGGAGGTCGTGCCGACGAGGATCGGCTGCCCCTTGCGGTGCTTCTCCTCGATGTCGTCGACGACGGCCTCGAACTTGGCGACCTCGGTCCGGTAGATCAGGTCGGACTGGTCCTTGCGGACCATCGGCCGGTTGGTCGGGATCGGCACCACGCCGAGCTTGTAGATCTGGTGGAACTCGGCGGCCTCGGTCATGGCCGTACCGGTCATGCCGCACAGACCCGGCTGTTCCTTGCCGTTGTGGTCGTGGCGCTTGTAGAGGCGGAAGAAGTTCTGGAGGGTGATCGTGGCGAGCGTCTGGTTCTCGTCCTTGATCGGCACCCCCTCCTTCGCCTCGATCGCCTGGTGCATGCCCTCGTTGTAACGGCGGCCGGCGAGGATACGTCCGGTGTGCTCGTCGACGATCATGACCTCGTCGTCGATGATGACGTAGTCCTTGTCCTTCTTGAACAGTTCCTTCGCCTTGATGGCGTTGTTCAGGTAGCCCACGAGCGGGGTGTTCACCGACTCGTAGAGGTTGTCGATGCCCAGCCAGTCCTCGACCTTGGCGACACCGGACTCGTGGATGGCGACCGTGCGCTTCTTCTCGTCGACGTCGTAGTCGCCGGTCTCCTCGATGCCCTTGAGGGGCTGGCCGGCCTCGCCGCGCTTGAGGCGCTTGACCAGCTTGGCGAAGTCGCCGTACCACTTGGTCGCCTGGTCGGCCGGGCCGGAGATGATCAGCGGCGTACGGGCCTCGTCGATGAGGATGGAGTCGACCTCGTCGACGATGGCGAAGTTGTGGCCGCGCTGGACGAGCTCGTCCTTGGACCACGCCATGTTGTCGCGCAGGTAGTCGAAGCCGAACTCGTTGTTCGTGCCGTAGGTGATGTCGCAGGCGTACTGCTCACGGCGCTGAGCCGGCGTCATGTTGGCGAGGATGCAGCCGACGCTCAGGCCCAGGAAGCGGTGGACGCGGCCCATCATCTCGGAGTCGCGCTCGGCCAGGTAGTCGTTGACCGTGATGATGTGGACGCCCTCGCCGGACAGCGCGTTCAGGTACGCCGGCAGCGTGCCGACGAGGGTCTTGCCCTCACCGGTCTTCATCTCGGCCACGTACCCCATGTGCAGGGCGGCGCCGCCCATCATCTGCACGTCGTAGTGGCGCTGGCCCAGGACGCGCTTGGCGGCCTCACGGACGGTGGCGAAGGCCTCGGGCAGCAGGTCGTCCAGGCTCTCACCGTCGGCGTACCGCTGCTTGTACTCATCGGTGAGGGCCCGCAGCTCGGCGTCGGAGAGGTCGACGAAGTCCTCTTCGATGGAGTTGACCTGGTCCGCGATGCGGTGCAGCTTGCGCAGGATCTTGCCTTCGCCTGCACGCATGATCTTCGAGAGGACGGACACGGGGGTTGGTCTCCTTGCCGGTCGGGCCTGGGACGGTCGGTTACCACTTGACTTACTGAGCAACGGCCATCGTATGCGAGGACCCCACCGCGCCGGGAGGGCCTGCCGTGACGGCGACCGTCCGTTGCTTCCATTCTGTTTCACGTCTGCTTCCAAGGGGACAACGTCCGGGCCCCGCGGATGGTGCCGCAACCCGCCACCGAATTGCACGAGGCGTGATCACCCCCTCACCGAACGCAAAGGGATGGCACCCCGGCGCCCTCCCGAGCAGAATCGGCCGATGGACCCCGTCACCCTCACCACGGCCCGCCTCCTGCTGCGCACGGTCGGCCCCCGGGACACCGACGCGGTGTACGAGGCCTGCCAGGACCCGGACATCCAGCGCTGGACCACGATCCCCTCGCCGTACCTGCGCGAGCACGCCGAGAGCTTCACGGAACAGCTGGCTCCGGACGGCTGGGCGGACGGCTCCATGTTCACCTTCGGCGTCTTCCTCCACTCCGGGGACCTCACGGGCATGCTGGGACTGACGATGCGCGCCCTGGGCATGGCGGAGATCGGCTTCTGGGCCGCGAAGCCGCACCGTTCCCGCGGCTACATCACGGAAGCGGCCCTCGCCGCCTGCCGCTGGGCCTTCGTCCACGGCGCGATCGACCGCGTCGAATGGCGCGCCGAGGTGGGGAACCGGGCCTCGCGTGCGGTGGCGGAGCGCGCGGGCTTCACGATCGAGGGCACCCTGCGCGCCGCGACGAACAACAAGGGAGTGCTCCGGGACACCTGGATCGGCTCCCTGCTCCCGTCGGACCTCGGCCTCCCGTCGACGGCGCCGTACCTGCCGGCCGCCCGCTGACGGCGTTTTCGCAGGCCGGCCCCCGATGTCAGTGCCACCGCATATCGTGCGACCCATGACCACCCCGCGCCCCGCAGCAGAGCTCTCCGCAGACGAGGCCCGCAGAATCGCCCTGCGCGCCCAAGGGTTCCTCGGCGCCCCCGACCGCCGCTCCGGCGTCCGCGGCGTCCTGCGCCACCTCGGTGCGATACAGCTCGACACGATCTCGGTCCTGGCCCGCTCCCACGAGCTCGTCCCCTACGCCCGCCTGGGCGCGGTGGGCAGGAAGACCGTGGAGAGCGCGTACTGGACCCCGGATCCCTCCGGCGCGCCCCACGCCTTCGAGTACTGGTCCCACGCCGCGTGCATCCTCCCCATCGAGGAGTGGCCCCACTTCGCCTTCCGCCGCCGCGCCTACCGCAACCGCCCGCACTGGAACCACGACCTGCCCGACGGCGTTTACGACCAGGTCGTCAAGCAGCTGCGCTCGGAAGGCCCCCTCACGGCCACGGAGTTGGGCGGCGCGAAGAAGACGAACGACTGGTGGGACTGGTCCGGCGCCAAGGTCGCCGTCGAACGCGCCCTGATGTACGGCGAGGTGGTGTGCGTGGAGCGCCGCGGCTGGAAGCGGATCTACGACCTAGCCGAGCGCGCGATCCCGGACGCCCTGCTGCACGACGAGCTGGACGACACCGAGTGCCTGCGCCGCCTGGTCCGTCTGGCGGGCCAGTCCCTCGGCGTCGGCACCCGCGCGGACATCGCCGACTACCACCGCCTCAAGGGGGAGCAGGTCGACGCGGTGATCGCCGATTCGGGGCTCGTCCCGGTCACGGTCGAGGGCTGGGGCAAGCCGGCGTGGGCCGACCCGGCGGCCCTGGAGACACCCCCGCGCGGCCGCCACCGCACCACGCTCCTGTCGCCGTTCGACTCCTTGATCTGGGAGCGGGCGCGCACGGAGCGGATCTTCGGCTTCACGCACCGCCTGGAGGCCTACGTCCCCAAACCGAAGCGGGTGTACGGCTACTTCGCGATGCCGGTCCTGGCCGGCGGCCGGCTGGTCGGCCGCGTGGACCCGGCGCGCGCGGGCAGCACACTGGTGGCCAGGCAGGTCACGCTCGACGGCCCGAAGGCGGTCCCGGCTGTCGCCCAGGCCCTGGTCGAGGCCGCGTCCTGGGTGAACTGCACGGACGTCCGCGTGGAACGGATCGACGCACCGGAACTGCGCGAGCCGCTCGTACGGGAGCTGGCCCGTCTGACGGCCTGACGACCCGACGGCCTGACGGGCTCGGGGGCCCGAACGGCCTGCCGGCTGTGCCCGCCCGACGTCAGCGGATCTCGAGGATCTTCTCCCGCATCGCGTACACCACGGCCTCCATCCTGGAGTGCAGCTGCAGCTTCTCCAGGATGTTGCGCACGTGGTTCTTCACGGTGTTCTCGGAGATGAACAACTCCTTGGCGATGTCACGGTTGTTCATTCCCGTGGCGACGAGCTTGAGGACTTCCAGCTCGCGGTCCGTCAGGCGCGGCGCGGGCACCAGGCGGCGCTCGTCCGTGCGCTGGATCATCGACTTGAACTCCGTGAGCAGTTTCGAGGCCATGGACGGGCTGATCTGGGACTGCCCGTCGGCGACCGCGCGAATGGCGGTGGCCACCTCGTCCGTGGAGATCTCCTTGAGGAGATAGCCGGTCGCGCCCGCCTTGATGGCGTCGTAGAGATCGGCTTCCTCGTCGCTGATCGTCAGCATGATGATCTTCGCGCTGGGTGCCACCTCCTTGATGGAGGTGCAGGCCTCGATGCCGCCCCGCTTGGGCATGCGCACGTCCATCAGGACGATGTCGGGCAGCAGGTCGGCGGCCTTCTCGACGGCCTCGGCGCCGTCACCCGCCTCTCCGACGACCTGGATGTCCTCCTCGGCCGCGAGCACGATCTCCAGGCCACGGCGGAACAGGGCGTGGTCGTCCACCACGAGGACCCTGATCGGTTCCTTGCGTGGGGTCTCCGAGTCCGGGCCCATGGCGACGACGCCGTCGTGGGCATCCTCGTCACGCATCGGTCCGAAGCTGTCCGCCATCGTTCCTCCCCCTGAAGGCTGTGGCCTGTGGTCCTGAGCCATCGCCAACCCAGAGCAACGACCCACCGGTTGGGCCGTGGCCACCATGATTTCATGCCCGGACGGCGGCGAGGTGCCGGAGCGGGGCGCGAAGTGGTCGCACAGGGGTGCCCCTGGGGGCGCACACGCGCTCCAGGGGCACCCACTCCGCTGTCACCCGGCCCGGTCAGCCGCCGAGCGCACCGCCCGCGTCCGGGGAGTGCGCCTGCGTGACCATCGTGTCCGTCCGGAGGTGGATCACGCCGTAGTCGTAGGCGTGCCGTCGGTAGACGACACTCGGTTCCTTGGTCTCGGAGTCGACGAACAGGTAGAAGTCGTGCCCGACCAGCTCCATCTCGTAGAGAGCCTGGTCGAGGGTCATGGGGGCTGCGACGTGGGTCTTCTCGCGGACGACGATGGGGCCGTCACCTTGTACTTCCAGCGAGCCGATCTTCTTCGTGGGGACCGCTTCCGGCTCTTCCTCGGCGGCCGGCGCGAGGCCGTTTCCGTTCAGCGTCGCCACGCCCGGGACGTGGTCGGCGACCTCGGCGGCCGGGATCCGGCGCGCGCCACGGCGCGAGTACCGCTTGTCGTGTTGCCTGCGCAGCCGGGCTTCCAGCTTCTCCGCCGCCAGGTCGAGCGCCGCGTACGGGTCGCTCGCCGCTGCCTCCGCCCGGATCACCGGACCGCGGGAGCGGAGCGTGATCTCCACTCGGTCACAGCGGTCGGCCTGCCTCGGGTTGGGCTCCTTGGACACCTCGACGTCGAGGCTGATCACCTTGCCATCGAGCTTCTGGATCTTCTCCAGCTTCAGCTTCTCGGCCACGTGCTTCCGGAACCGCTCGGGCACCTCGGTCTTGCGGCCCTTGACGACGATGTCCACGCAGAACTCCGTTCCCGGATCACTCCGCTTCGGTGCGGAGCATCTCCCTTTTGCACCAGGTTCCGGTGAGCCCCGGAACCTCGGACTCGGTGACTTCCACCTCCTCCCCCGTGGGCGAGATCTCCACTCCACCGTCGCGAGTGATGAAGAAAAACCCGCGTCACGGCATTCGGATTTGAGAGGCGTGGCCTGCGGCTTTCCCTCTCAACCGAACATATCTCGCCCGGGCGGATGTCGTCACCCTCTACCGCGGCGTACCTCCGTTCAGGTGAATAGGCCCTCTCATTACCTGCAACGACGCAAGATCTCAGTCAGTTCCGGTTTATTTGGAAAGAGTCCGGTGATGCCGCGACCACTGCCGCGCACACCACGTCCGCCACTCCGCCGGCGCCGTCCGCGCGCGCCATTCCCTGCCGGCCGGGCCGCCGGCCCGTCCTCTCCCACCTTGATCCGACGTTCTGTTCCTCTCTGCTTTCCCAGCTCTCTCCCCCGTACACGGCCTCGGTCCACCCAGCGTTCGAAATCGGCCCCGTCACCGCCCCGTACGGCGTCCCCGCCCCGTCCCGGACCGCTCGCAGGGCCCGTGCGGCCTCCGACAGGGAAGCGCCCGTGGTCATCACGTCGTCGACCAGGACGACCGGTCCCGCACGGAGCAGCCGGGCACCTCCGGGCGCGACCGTCAGGGCGCCGGCGAGATTGTCCCGTCGCTGCCGGGAGTTGAGCCCGGACTGGTCGGCCACGGTCCGCCGGTGCCGCAGCACCCCGAGCACCCGGGCCGGGACCCCGCCGCGCCGCAGGTCCGCGGCCGCCGCGAGGGCGATCCGGCGGGCCGGGTCGTGCCCCCGGGCGCGCACGGCCCGCCGCCCCGACGGCACGGGCACCAGCAGCACGGGAGCCCCGCCGTCTCGCACCACGGCCCCGGCGCCCCACCGGACCGAGCCCTCTCGCAGCCCCGCGCGCACGGCTTGTGCCAGGGCCGCTCCCAGCGGGGCCGCGAGTGCCAGGGCGCCGCGCTCCTTGTGGGCCAGCAGCGTCGCCCGCACCTCGTCCGCGTACGCGGCCGCCGCGTGCACCACGGGCAGCCCGGGCGGCTCCGGCACCGGCCGCACCCGCCGTGCCGCGGCTGCGCCGAGCACCGCACGACACCGCGCGCAGAGCACCGTACGAGGCGCGCCGCAGCCTCCGCACTCGCCCGGCAGCACCAGGTCGCTGAGGTCCTGCCACCACCCCCGCATGCCCACCACTCTGCCGCCCCGGCCGAGGCCCTGCCACCCCTGTGGACAACCGCGGACGACTGCCTGTGGACAACGCGAACGGCATGCGGATCAGTCGGAGGCGCGGCCGAGGACGCCTCACCATGCGCGGTCCGGACCACGTCACAACACGCGGTCCGGAACCCGTCGGAGCACGCGCGCCTCACCCCGGATAGACCGGCGCCGTCCCCTCCGTGACCTTCTGCCACTGCGCACCCGTCGGCAGCCGGACGATGCCGTCCACCGAGTTCGCCACCAGCGGCAGCCCGTCGTCCTCGGCGGCGGTGACCTCCTTGACGCCGGTCAGGGCCGCGGGCGCCGGAGCGTCCGGCGTGGAGCCGTCGACCTGGACGTAGCGCATCTGCTCGACGCCCCCGTGCTCGCGCCCGACCACCACGAGCCGGCTGTCCCCGGCCCAGGACATGGCCGTGACCTCCTCCAACTCGGGGGTCGCGGAGCGCAGTTCCACCACACGGACGGCCGGCCGCTCGCCCGGCTTCTCCTCCCGCTCGATCAGCCCGATGAGCAGGGTCTTCTTGCCGTCCTTCTCCACGACCAGCGCGATGCGCACTCCGTCGGCGGCCACCCGCACGGACTGGATCCGCCCGTCCAGATGCGGCGTGCGCACCTCGATGGGATCGCCCTTGCCGTCCTCCAGGAGCAGCAGCCGGGGATCGCGCGGGTTGCGGTCCGCCACCCACAGGCCGTCGTCCGCGTCCCAGCTGGGCGTCGTCAGCCGGTCCGCCTCGCTGCGGCCCTGACTGCGCAGCACCGGCTCGCCGAGCGAACCGCCCGAGACCAGCGAGCCCACGTACAGCGACTTGCCGTCGAGGCTGACGCCCGCGGCGGTGTGCTCGTCACGTGAGACGGCCACCGATCGCAGGGCCGTGTCGCCCTCGCCCAGCGCGCCCGGCGCCGGGTCCGGCTTGGTCTCGTCGCTGCCCGCCGGGATCCGTACGAGCCGGTCCTTGCCGTCCACGAAGTACAGGTAGTCGGGGTGGCGCGCCGCGCTGCGGGAGGCCGCGGCCTCCGCCGCCTCCTGGGTGAGCGAGCACAGCTCGGTCCCGTCGGCGCGCAGCTCCACCTCGTCGACCGCGGGGCTGAGGCTCCGCAGCGTGAACAGCAACTGGGCCGCCATCTCCTCGCACCGGTTGGTGCCGATGCCCGCGGCCTTGTCGTTGAGCGGGACCGTCAGCAGGTTGCGGTCGTCAGGCGTGAGCGCGCCGGCACCCTTCGCCAGCGCCGTACCGGTGGGGAAACTCGACCTGACGACAGGGTCGAGCCACCGCGTGGGCCCGCTCAGCACCGAGCGCACCATCTGCGTCATGGGATCCACGCGCCGACGCACCCAGACCGGGTCCGCCACCGCGGTGGGCTGCGACTTCGCCCCGGCCGCCACGGTGTTCGAGGCGAAGTAGTACTTGCTGACGGACATGTAGTTGCGCTGGAAGTCCGACTGGCCCATGACGACGCCCTGCGGCAGGGCGTCGATCCGCCACTGCCCGCTCTTCTCGTCCTGGGTCAGATGCACGGTCCTGCCGTACGTCCCGGTCGCGGGCGCGTACGACTGCTGCGCGTCCACGGTGGCCACCTTGGTGCCGGTCAGCATGTACGAGATCTCGCCGGTGTCCTCACGGCCGTTCGGCCCCTCGGGCTTGGCTCCCGGCCCGTCCGTGAGCACCGTCGTGAACAGCTCCGGCCGCCAGGTCTTCGCGGCGTCGCCGGTCAGGTACTGGCGGGCCGTCTTGTAGTGCGGATCGTCGCTGGTCAGCGCCTCCAGGAAGCCCTGCACGATCTCCGAGGGCGGGGCGTCCTCCCCCGGCGGCACGGCGAACACGCGCACCTGGGTGTCCTGGCGCGGTGTGGCCTCCACGCTCCGCAGGTCCCCGCTGTCCGGCATCGACGCGCAGCCCGCCAGCACCAGGACGCCTCCGGCGGCGTACGCCATCACGCGCGCGGGCCTGTGCCGGCCGCGCCTTTCGCGGTCAGCGCCCACGAGATGCCTCCCCTTGCCTGTTCGCCTCTCCCGGCCGGTTCTCCCCGCCCGGAGCGGCCGCGCCACCGTCCGGGCGCGCTTCGCCCGTCCCGGGGCCGGCGGGGTCCCCGGGACGGCCGGAACCGCTCGCTGCGCCGTTCTCGGCGCTCTCGGCGGGACTCCCGACCCGCCCACCGCGAGCGGTCCCCGCGGAACCGCTCGTGTCGCTCTTCTCGACGGCCCCGGCCTGGCCGCTGTCCTCGTCGGGCCGCCGGGTGCCCGAGGCGGGCCGTGGCACCACGCGCGCGCCGTTGCCCGGCAGCGCCGTCGGGTCGGCCGTGGCGTCGGCCGCCCTCGGCGGTATCGGGTCCCGCTTGGCCGCCGCTGACGCCGACCCGCTCGCCGGCTGCGCCGGCACCGTCGCCCGCTTCTCGCCGTCCCCGCCGCACGGCAGACCGGCGTCGTCGAGGCCGCGGTTGCGCCGCGAGTCCTTGGGCTCCAGCGGTATCGGCGAGCCCCGCAGCGGCTCGTCCGCGGTCCTGGGCAGCGTCAGCCGGAACTGGGAACCGCCGCCCGGCTCGCCCCACGCCTGCAGCCAGCCCCCGTGCAGCCGCGCGTCCTCCAGCGCGATCGACAGCCCCAGGCCCGTTCCGCCCGTGGTACGCGCGCGTGCCGGGTCGGCCCGCCAGAAGCGGCTGAAGACGCGGGTCGCCTCGCCCGGCTTGAGCCCGACCCCGTAGTCGCGCACCGCGACGGCGACCGCGCCGCCGGCCGCGGCGAGCCTGACGACGACGTCCTTGCCCTCGCCGTGCTCCACGGCGTTGACGACGAGGTTGCGCAGCACCCGCTCCACGCGCCGGGCGTCGGCCTCGGCGACGACGGGCTGCTGGTCGCCCAGGACACGGATCCGTGTGCCCTTGCGCTCCGCGAGCGGCTCGGCCCCGCTGACCACCCGCCGCACGACGTTCCTGAGGTCTATCGGCTCCGCCTCCAGCGCCGCCGCACCCGCGTCGAACCGGCTGATCTCCAGCAGGTCCGCGAGCAGCGACTCGAACCGGTCCAGCTGGTCGGCGAGCAACTCCGCCGACCGCGCCGTCACCGGGTCGAAGTCCACACGCGCCTCGTGGATGACGTCCGCGGCCATCCGCACGGTCGTCAACGGCGTCCGCAGCTCGTGCGACACGTCCGACACGAACCGGCGCTGCATCCGCGACAGGTCCTCCAACTGGCTGATCTTGAGCTGGAGGTTCTGCGCCATCTTGTTGAAGGCCTCGCCCAGCCGCGCGATGTCATCCTCGCCGGTGACCTTCATCCGTTCCTGGAGCCGCC
The DNA here is from genome assembly GCF_044540525.1 of Streptomyces sp. NPDC085932. Lineage (NCBI taxonomy): Bacteria > Bacillati > Actinomycetota > Actinomycetes > Kitasatosporales > Streptomycetaceae > Streptomyces > Streptomyces sp. NPDC085932. The sequence continues at coordinate 8,912 of NZ_JBITSJ010000002.1, read as the reverse complement.
CGGCCGACAGCCGCTCGGCGATCCCCGCCGCCATCCGCACCGGCGTGACGACCTGCCGCACCACGAGCCAGGCGATGGCCCCGAGCAACACGACGACGAACAGCCCCGCCGTCGCCAGCGTGCCCTTGACCAGGCTCAGCGACTTCTCCTCCTGGGTGAGCGGGAAGAGGTAGTACAGCTGGTACGGATCGCCGTTCGGGTCGTTGACCTGCTTGCCGATGACCAGGCCCGGCTGGGAGTCCTTGACCTCGTTGTTGTACGTGATGCGCGTGTAGCTCTGCGCGGCCGTCGTACTGCTGCCGATCCGCTCCCGCAGATCCGCGGGCACGCTCCTGCTCCAGTCCACCTCACCGGAGGCGCGCTGTCCGCGTCCGCCGGCGCCGTCCGCGTCGGAGGCCGGGAGCGTCACCACGTCGAAGGCGCCCTGGCCACCGCTGGACAGCGAGGACACCAGATCGCTCAGCCACTGGGTGACGTTCTGCGCGGGACGGCCGTCCGCCGTGGCGACGTCGTCGCCGGTCCCGCTGGCCGCCTCGTCGGCGCGCTGCTTGGCCACCGCGAACCCGCCCGTGGCCTGGCTCTGGGACGCCTTCACCTTTGCGTCCAGCAGGCCGTTGCGCACCTGCCCGATGACCACGAAGCCCAGCAGCAGCACCACGCCGAGCGACATCAGCAGGGTCGTGACGACGACCTTGAGCTGGATGTTGCGCCGCCACAGCCGCATGACCGGCAGCAACGGCCGGCGCACCCAGCGCATGAACAGGCGGATGACCGGGCTGCCCTGGACGCCGCCCTGGAGCAGCCCGCTCTCCAGGAACCGTCCCCAGCGGGAACCGGGCTTCTTCCGCCGGACAGGCCGCCCCGGGCGGGCCCCGGACCGGCCGGGCGCCGAAGCGGCACTGTCGCCGGACATGTCAGCTCGGCCCTGCCTTGTACCCGACACCACGGACGGTCACCACGATCTCCGGCTTCTCCGGGTCCTTCTCGACCTTGGAGCGCAGCCGCTGCACATGCACGTTGACCAGCCGCGTGTCCGCGGCGTGCCGGTAACCCCAGACCTGCTCCAGCAGCACCTCGCGCGTGAACACCTGCCACGGCTTGCGCGCCAGCGCGACCAGCAGGTCGAACTCCAGCGGCGTCAGCGCGATCGACTGCCCGTCCCGCTTCACGGAGTGTCCCGCCACGTCGATGACCAGGTCACCGATGGCGAGCTGCTCCGGGGCGGGCTCCTCCGACCTCCGCAGCCGCGCCCGGATCCGGGCCACCAGCTCCTTCGGCTTGAACGGCTTCACGATGTAGTCGTCGGCGCCCGACTCCAGGCCCACCACGACGTCGACCGTGTCGCTCTTGGCCGTGAGCATCACGATCGGCACGCCGGACTCCGCCCTGATCAGGCGGCACACCTCGATGCCGTCCCGGCCGGGCAGCATCAGATCGAGCAGCACCAGATCCGGCTTGGCCTCCCGGAACGCGGCCAGCGCCTTGTCCCCGTCGGCCACGAACGACGGCTCGAAACCCTCACCACGCAGCACGATGCCGAGCATCTCGGCCAGTGCGGTGTCGTCGTCGACGACAAGGACTCGTCCCTTCATAAACGACATCATCCCATTCTCATAACGGTGGCGAAGGCAGTGGTGAGGTAGGTCACCGGCCAGTGACCATAGTCGCAGCAAGCGCTACTGTCTGCCCTCGCCCGCCCCGCTGATGATCACCTCCGACGTTCCCCGCGATGCCCCCGGCGGGCGGGGAACCGGCGTACGGCCCCCGCTCCGGCAGCCGCGCGAACCCTCAGCCCGCCGCCACCCGGCGCGACCGAGCGCACACCTCCGCCAGCGCCTCGGCCGTCACCGGCGAGACCACGCCCTCCTCCGTCACGATCGCCGTCACCAGCTCAGGCGGCGTCACGTCGAAGGCCGGGTTGTACGCCTGCGTCCCCAGCGGCGCCACGGGAATCCCGCCGCCCGCCTCCGTACCGGCCACCGGCGCCTGCGGCGCCACCAGCTCGGTCACCTCGTGCCCGGCACGCTGCTCCACCTCGATGGACGCGCCGTCCGCCGTGTCCAGGTCCACCGTCGTCACCGGCGCCACCACGATGAACGGCACGTGGTGGTACCGCGCCAGCACCGCCAGCGGATAGCTCCCCACCTTGTTCGCCACCGAGCCGTCCGCCGTGATCCGGTCGGCCCCGATCAGCACCGCGTCGACCTCACCGGCAGCGAACAGCGACCCCGCCGCGTTGTCCGTGAGCAGCGTGTACGCCATCCCGCTGCGGGCCGCCTCGTACGCCGTCAGGCGCGCGCCCTGCAGCAGCGGACGCGTCTCGTCCACCCACAGCCGCCGCAGCCGGCCCACCCGGTGTGCCGCGAGCGCCACCGCGAACGCCGTGCCCTCCCCGCCCGACACCAGCGAACCGGTGTTGCAGTGGGTCAGAATCCGGTGCCCGCCTCCGGGCAGCAGCTCGTCCAGCAGCGCCAGCCCGTGCTCGGCCATCCGCCCGCTGGCCTCGGCGTCCTCCCGGTGCAGCTGCCGCGCCGCGGCCAGCGCCGCCGCGGCTGCCTGCCGGACGTCACCGCCCTTGGCCAGGGCCGCCTCGTGCGCCGCCTGCGCCCGCCGCACCCCCACGGCCAGGTTCACCGCGGTCGGCCGGGCGGTCGCCAGCGCGGACGCTGCCTCGTCCACGTCGAAGCCCCGCACGGCGGCGAGCGCGACACCGTACGCCCCCGCGATGCCGAGCAGCGGCGCCCCGCGCACGGCCAGCGAGCGGATCGCCTCGACCAGCGCGGACGCGTCCGTACAGACCAGTTCGACCTCCTCTGCCGGCAGCCTCGTCTGGTCGAGCAGAACCAGAACGGGCCCCTCCGGTGGCTCTTCCCAGCGGATCGCCGGGATCTCGGTCGGCCGCTTGTCGTCGCCGCTGTACGCGTACTGATCAGCCATGCGATCAGTCTGCCCCCAAACGAGCGGACAATTGAAGGTACGCAGCCCGGACCGCGGCCGGTCACACCAAGACCACCCCATGGCACGATGGCTGCCAACCTGCCGCCGCGACCGCGGACGGGCACCGTGAAGGAGCGACGATGAACGACACTCCGGGCTGGGCCTCGCCCGGATCCGCCCCGTCCGACGGGCAGAAGCCTGACGCGTCCGGCCCTGCCGAGCCCGCGGACCGCCCCGGTCCCGCACAACCCGCCGACCAGCCGGGCCACGCCCCGCAGGGCCCCGGCCCGCAGTGGTCCAAGGAGCAGCCGCCACCGGCCCAGTGGTCCGCCCCCAGCGCCCCGACCGGTCCCGGTCAGGCACCCCCGCCCCCGCCGCCCGGCCCGGGCTGGGGCACCCAGCCCCCCGGCGGCTACGGACCCGGCGGCCCGGGCGGCTACGGACCCGGCGGCCCTGGAGGCCCCGGTGGCCCCGGCGGGTACGGCCCCGGCTACGGACACCCCGGTGGCCCCGGCGGCTGGGGCAGCGGCTGGGGCGGCCCCCCGCCCGCCGCCAAGCCCGGCGTGATCCCGCTGCGCCCGCTCGGCGTCGGCGAGATCCTCGACGGCGCGGTCTCCACCATGCGCACCTACTGGCGCACCGTCCTGGGCATCTCCCTCACCGTCGCCGTCCTCACCGAGATCATCGTCGTGCTGTTCCAGGGCCTCGTCCTGGACGACTCCAGCACCGACGCCCTCAACGACCCGAGCGCCACCCTCAGCGAGCTGAGCCGCGCCATGGGCGACGCGCTGCTCAACTCCACCGTCATCTTCGTGATCTCCCTGGTCGGCACCGTCATCGCCACCGCCCTCCTGACGACCGTCACCAGCCGGGCCGTGCTCGGCAAGCCGGTCACCATCGGCGAGGCCTGGCGCGATGCCCGCCCGCAGATCGTCAAGCTGTTCGGCCTCATCTGCCTGCTGCTGCTCATCACCGCGGGCGTCGTCACGGCCGGCACCCTGCCCGGCATCCTCGTCTCCCTCGCCGGCAGCACCGGAGCGGGCGTCGCCCTCACCGTGCTGGGCATCATCGGCGCCGGCATCGCCGCCCTGTGGCTGATGATCCGCTTCTCGCTCGCCTCGCCCGCCCTCATGCTGGAGAAGCAGGGCATCAAGAAGGCGATGAGCCGCTCCACGAAGCTGGTCCGGGGCACCTGGTGGCGGATCTTCGGCATCCAGCTGCTCGCCACGATCATCGCCAACGTCGTCGCCTCGATCATCGTCATCCCCTTCACCTTCCTCGCCGGGGCCCTCAGCGGCGACGGCATCACGGGCTGGCTCAACTCCGGTGTCGGCGACCTCGGCTGGACGTTCCTCATCGTCAGCGGCATCGGCTCGGTGATCGGCTCCATGATCACGTTCCCGATCACGGCCGGCGTCACCGTGCTCCTCTACATCGACCAGCGCATCCGCCGCGAGGCCCTCGACCTCGAACTGGCCCGCGCCGCCGGTGTCCAGGGCTACGGCCCCACCGCCCCCGGCGCCACCCCGGGGAGCTGATGCGGTGAGCTCGGCGGGGGACCTTCTCACCACGGCGCTGCCACGCGCCGCCCTACGGACGCTGCTGCGGGCCGGCGACACCTCCGCGCTGTCGCCGGCCCTCTCCACCGACGAACCGCCCCTCACCGTCCCGCGCGACCCCGCGCGCGAGGCGGCTCGCCGCGAGCTGTCCAAGCGGATGTACCACGAGGACGACCCCAGCCTGTTCCAGCGTGCCCTCGACGCCTTCTGGGACTGGCTCGGCGAACTCCTCAACGCCGCTTCGACCGCCACGCCCGGCGGCACACTCGGCCTGGTCGTCATCGTCCTGGCCGTCGTCGCCGTCCTGGCCGCCCTCTGGTGGCGCCTGGGCACCCCGCGCCGCCAACCCGCCTCGTCCGCCACCCTGTTCGACGACCGCCCGCGCAGCGCCGTCGACCACCGCGCCGCCGCCGAGGCACACGCCGCCCAGGGCCACTGGAACCAGGCCGTCCAGGAACGCATGCGCGCCCTCGTCCGCGCCCTCGAGGAACGCGCACTCCTCGATGTCCGCCCCGGCCGCACCGCCGACGAGGCCGCGGCCGAAGCCGGCCGCGCCCTGCCCGCCCACACGGACCGACTGCGCACGGCCGCCCGCGACTTCGACGACGTCACATACGGCGGCCGCTCCGCGACCGAGCAGTCGTACCACCGCATGGCGGAACTCGACCGCGACCTGGAACGCACCAAGCCCCAGCTCGCGGCAAGCAGCGCGAGCACGGCCCCCACCACCCGCCAGGGAGCCGCCGAATGACCACCGAGGCCACGCTCCCCTCCACCTCGGCCTCGCCCACCGCCCGCCAGTTGTGGACCCGCACGCGCGGGATCGCGCTCGCCCTCGTGGTGCTCGTCGCCGGAGCCGTCGCCATCGCCGTGATCCGCTCCGACGCCCGCCACGGCGAACTCGACCCGCGCTCCGCGGACCCGGGCGGCAGCCGCGCCGTCGCCGAACTCCTCGCCGACCGCGGCGTGGACACGCGCGTCGTCACCACCCTGGACGAGGCAGCCGCCGCGAACGGCCCGGACACCACTCTCCTGGTCGCCGTCCCGGACCTGCTGACCCGCGGTCAGCAGTCCCGGCTGCACAAGGCGTTCGCCGGCTCCGGCGGCCGCACCGTCCTGGTCGCACCCGGCAGCGCCTCCGTCGAACGACTCGCCCCCGGCGTCACCGCGGACCCCGCCACCAGCCTCGACGCGACGCTCTCCCCCGACTGCGCCCTGCCCGCCGCCCGCCGCGCCGGCCCCGCCGAGACGGGCGGCGTCCGCTACACCACCACCCACCTCGACGCCGACGAGTGCTACCCGAGCGAACGCCTGGCCACCCTCCTGCGCATCCCGGCCGACCGCGCAGACGGCGACACCGTCGTCCTCGGCGCGCCCGACATCCTCGTCAACGACCGCCTCGACGAGCAGGGCAACGCCTCGCTCGCCCTCCAACTCCTCGGGTCCCGCCCCCATCTGGTCTGGTACCTCCCCTCGCTCTCCGACACCTCGGCCACCGCCACCGACGAGGAGCGCGGCTTCTTCGACCTGCTCCCCTCGGGCTGGCTCTGGGGCACCCTGCAGCTCTTCATCGCCGCAGCCCTGGCCGCCCTGTGGCGGGCACGCCGACTCGGCCCGCTCGTGCCCGAAAGACTCCCCGTCGCGATCCGCGCCTCGGAAACCGCCGAGGGCCGCGCCCGCCTCTACCGCAAGGCCGACGCCCGCGACCGCGCGGCCGACGCTCTCCGCTCCACCACACGCACCCGCCTCGCCCCCCTCGTCGGCGTCCCCGTCACCCAGGCGCACACGCCCGAGGCCCTGCTCCCCGCCCTGTCCACCCGCCTCCACGGCGACGGACACGACCCGCACACCCTGCTCTTCGGACCGCCACCCGGCGACGACGCAGCACTCATCGCACTCGCCGACCGACTCGACGCCCTCGAAAGAGAGGTACGCCGTCCATGATGGACCCGACCACTGACAACGCCGGGCAGACCGGGGACCCGGGCACCGCCCGAGCCTCCCTGGAGGCCCTGCGCGCCGAGATCGCCAAGGCCGTGGTCGGCCAGGACCCCGCCGTGACCGGTCTCGTCGTCGCCCTGCTCTGCCGCGGCCACGTCCTCCTCGAAGGCGTCCCCGGCGTCGCCAAGACCCTCCTGGTCCGCGCCCTCGCCTCCGCCCTCGAACTCGACACCAAGCGCGTCCAGTTCACCCCCGACCTCATGCCGAGCGACGTCACCGGCTCCCTGGTCTACGACACCCGCACCGCCGAGTTCTCCTTCCAGCCCGGCCCGGTCTTCACCAACCTCCTCCTCGCGGACGAGATCAACCGCACGCCTCCCAAGACCCAGTCGTCCCTCCTGGAAGCCATGGAGGAACGCCAGGTCACCGTCGACGGCACGCCCCGCCCGCTGCCCGACCCGTTCCTGGTGGCGGCGACGCAGAACCCGGTCGAGTACGAGGGCACCTACCCCCTCCCGGAAGCCCAGCTGGACCGCTTCCTCCTCAAACTCACCATCCCCCTGCCCTCCCGCCAGGACGAGATCGACGTCCTCACCCGCCACGCCGAGGGATTCAACCCCCGCGACCTCAAGGCCGCCGGCGTACGCCCCGTGGCGGGCCCGGCCGACCTGGAGGCCGCCCGCGCCGCCGTCGCCAAGACGACCATCTCCCCCGAGATCACCGCCTACGTCGTCGACATCTGCCGCGCCACCCGCGAGTCGCCGTCCCTCACCCTCGGCGTCTCCCCCCGCGGCGCCACGGCCCTCCTGGCCACCGCCCGCGCCTGGGCCTGGCTCACCGGCCGTGACTACGTCATTCCCGACGACGTGAAGGCCCTCGCCCTCCCCACACTCCGCCACCGCGTCCAGCTCCGCCCGGAGGCCGAAATGGAAGGCGTGACCGCCGACTCGGTCATCAACGCGATCCTCGCCCACGTCCCCGTCCCCCGCTGATGGCACTCACCGGACGCGCCGCCCTCCTCGCGGCCCTGGGCTCCCTCCCGGTCGGCATCTGGGAGCCCGGCTGGACGGGCATCCTGGCGGTCAACGCACCGCTGGCCCTGGCCTGCGCCTGCGACTTCGCCCTGGCCGCTCCCGTACGCCGCCTGGGCCTGACCCGCTCCGGCGACACCTCGGTACGCCTGGGCGAATCCGCGGACGTCACGCTCACGATCACCAACCCGACCCGCCGCCGCCTGCGCGCCCACCTCCGCGACGCATGGCCCCCGAGCAGCTGGCAGCCGGGCACGGAAACCACCGCGTCCCGCCACCGCCTCACCGTCCCCCCGGGCGAGCGCCGCCGTGTCACGACCCGTCTGCGCCCCACCCGCCGAGGCGACCGCCAAGCGGACCGGATCACCATCCGCTCCTACGGCCCCCTCGGCCTCTTCGCTCGCCAGGGCACGCACAAGGCCCCCTGGACGGTACGGGTCCTGCCCCCGTTCACCAGCCGCAAGCACCTGCCCTCCAAGCTGGCCCGCCTGCGCGAACTGGACGGCCGCACCAGCGTGCTCACCCGCGGCGAAGGCACCGAGTTCGACAGCCTGCGCGAATACGTCCCCGGCGACGACACCCGCTCGATCGACTGGCGTGCCACGGCCCGGCAGACAGCCGTAGCCGTCCGCACCTGGCGCCCCGAACGGGACCGCCACATCTTGTTGGTCCTCGACACGGGCCGCACCTCCGCCGGCCGCGTGGGCGACGCACCCCGCCTCGACGCCTCCATGGACGCGGCCCTGCTCCTCGCCGCTCTGGCGTCCCGCGCGGGCGACCGCGTCGACCTCCTCGCCTACGACCGCAGGGTCCGCGCCCTCGTCCAGGGCCGCACGGCAGGCGATGTCCTCCCGTCCCTGGTCAACGCGATGGTCACCCTCGAACCCGAACTGGTGGAAACGGACGCCCGGGGCCTCACGGCCACGGCACTGCGCACGTCCCCCCGCCGTTCCCTCATCGTCCTGCTCACCACCCTGGACGCGGCCCCCATCGAAGAGGGCCTCCTCCCCGTGCTCGGCCAGCTGACCCAGCGCCACACGATCCTCGTGGCCTCCGTGGCGGACCCCCATATCGCCGACATGGCCAAGGCCCGCGGAAACGTCGACTCCGTCTACGAGGCCGCCGCAGCCGCCCACGCCCAGTCCGAACGCCACCGCACGGCGGAACAACTCCGCCGTCACGGTGTCACGGTCGTCGACGCCACACCGGACGACCTGGCGCCGGCCCTCGCGGACGCCTACCTCGCTCTGAAAGCAGCAGGACGCCTCTAACCGCCCATTCGACGGATCCCGAAAGGGGCCGGAAACGCGAAAAGGCCCACACCATAAGGTGTGGGCCTTTCCCAATGATTGTTCGGCGGCGTCCTACTCTCCCACAGGGTCCCCCCTGCAGTACCATCGGCGCTGTAAGGCTTAGCTTCCGGGTTCGGAATGTAACCGGGCGT
>NZ_JBITSJ010000001.1:1156926-2147595 GCF_044540525.1 Streptomyces sp. NPDC085932 | reverse complement strand
CCCACACCATCGACACCCACCGCACCCCACCCACCGAACTCAACACCCCCACCTAAAACCACCACACCCACCCAAAAACCAGCACCCGCTCACCGCCCCCCACACACAAGACAGCAGCCCAAACACCCCGGAACCGCACAGCCCACAGCCACAGCCACAGGCATCACCCACACACACCACAGCCAACCCCAACCCCCTGCCCCCCCGAAGCAGGGCGCAGCATGCCCCACCCACCCGCCCCCTGCCACACCCGCCTTCCCCCGGCGCAGAGCCGCGGCAACGCATCAGAAACACACCCCCAGCCGCAGCCCACCCACCTCGCCCCCCACCGACCCCACTCCCCACCGACCCGACCGCCCACCACCTGACATGCCAGTCAGCGACGAAGCGCCCGGCACCCCACCACACACCGAACAGCCATCAGCCCCACGCCCAAACCCGCCAGCACCATCACCCACACCCCCAGAACCCGCCCATGCGAGGTACCAGTGCGCGCCAGATGATGGCCATGCCCACCCGGACACGGCACCAACGTCGGATGCGGACTGAGCGTGGCCGGCGTCGTCGGCGCCGTCGGCGTGACGGGCACCGGCGCAGACGAAGAATGCGTCGGCGAACCCGTCACAGTCTGCGACGGCGAACCCGTCGGACTCGCCGACTGCGTAGCAGTACCCGACACCTCAGGAAACAACGTCAACGCCGGCGTCACCGGCGGATGAGGAGACAGCGTCAGCAACGTCGGCGTAACAGACGGACTGACATGCGGCGTCGGCGTGACCACGCACAAAGACGCCGGCACATCATGAACGGGCGCGCCGCGGGGCACCGCCCCACTCCCGAGCCAGCCCGGCGGCGCCGCCACGGCCGTCACCGCGCCACCGGCCACACCGACCGCCGCCAGCACCGGCACAACAGCCGCCCCGCGCAGTATTCCTCGCAGTCTCGAACCCATCAGATCCCCTGATCCGTACGCCTCACACTCGGAGCACTGCCCACCCTCAGCCAACCCCCCACCGACCGCGAACCCCCACACCCAACCGGAGTAGCCCCCTCACCCCCACACCACGACCAGCCCACCCCAAGCGCCGTGCCCCACGAAGCCTTCCGAGCGAACCCACCACGGACCCAGCCTCTGTTGCGGCGCTACGCCGGATCCCCGGTGCCCCTTCACTCGCGACATGCACGGCCCGAGGACCCTCGGCACTCCGCGGCGAGTCCTCCAGCAAGACAGACGGACCCGGCAGGTCACCACTCGGATACCCCCGCGGCACCTCCAAGACCATCAACCGATGACCGCAATCAGATATAGCGACCACGCCTGAGCCACGACACCACCTGCCCCGCACCGCGGGCGACACCCTCCCCACCCCTGCACGCAACACCGCCCAGCAGGGCAATCCAGCCGGGCACGCGACGATGCACGGCGTCCGCGAGAAACCCGCGCCAAGTCACCAGCACCTGCCCGGGCTCATCCCTCGAGGCCAGGCCCGCGAAAGGCCCCTCCCCCAGGTGTTCCGCGAGGCGCTCTCCCCCAGATGGAGGAGAGCGCCCGTGAGGAGCAGGCAACCGCGACGGAGACGAACTTGCGCGGCGAGCGACCCGACCGGTGACTGCGCAGCACCGCCCAGGGAGCAAGACTGGAATGAGCTGCTCCGTAAAGCGACACCCGTCGCCGTGGAGCCGGGAACGTCCCTAAAGCTTCGTCCACCACAGGAGACCCAGATGTCGGGTATCGCCAAAACCAGGCCACCGGAGCAGAGGGGCGGAAACCGCGGCCGCAAGGGCACAACAAAGCGGCGGCACGTAGGGGCCTGCGTAGCAGGCCTTGCGGTACTGGCCGGAGCCGCCCTCCCGCTCGCCATGACCACGCCCGCCTCAGCCGCCTCCGCCCCTGACCCCAGCGGTGACATGGCCTATGTCGTCAACCACGACGCGGATACGGTGTCGGTGATCAACACCTGGTATCCCTCCATCACCGACACCATCAAAGTCGGTCAGCAACCCGAAAACGTAGCGACCCTCCCGGACCACTCCCGGGCCTACGTCACCAACAGCGGCGACGGCACGGTCTCCGTGATCGACACCGGCACCAACAAGGTGATCGGCAAGCCCATCGAGGTCGGCTCCGACCCCGAGGGCCTGGCGGTCAGCCCGGACGGCTCACGACTCTACGTCGCCAACCACGGCGCCAACACGATCTCGGCGATCAACACCGCCACCGACAAGGTGATCGGCAAGCCCATCAAGGTCGGCTCCGAGCCCTACAGCGTGGCAGTCGCACAGACCGGTGACCTGGCCTACGTCACGAACTACGGCTCCAACTCGGTATCGGTGATCGACACCCAGGCCAACAAGGTGATCGGCAAGCCCATCAAGGTCGGCCAAGGCCCCCGGGGCGTGGCCGCCAGCCCAGACCTCAACCGCGTCTACGTCACCAACTCGGCGGCCGGCACGGTATCGGTGATCGACAACGGGAAGGTCACCGCCACCCTCACAGCCGGCGCCTCGCCTCAGGCGGTGACGACCACCCCGGACGGCAATCTCGTCTTCGTCGCCAACGCCAACAGTCAAAACGTCACAGTGATCAGCGACGACAACGCCGAGGTCATCAAAAATGTCGACGTCGGTAAGGAACCACAGGGAATGACAGTCAACCCGGCCGGCTCACGCCTGTGGGTCGCCAACAAAGAATCAAACAGCCTGTCCGAAATCGACGTCACCTCCGCGAACTTTCCCGTCGTCCAAACCATGAAGAATGTCCCCAGCCCGACCGGCATGGCCATGGGACCCTTCCAGGACACGCCGGACACTCCCCCGAGCTGACACAGAGGGCGCCTCAGCGAAATGCTTGGACGCAAGGGGCCGCGCCCCAGCCTGGCGCCTCGCGATGATCGCCTCCACCCGTCCCAGGTGCGGCCGGGGCATGCCCACGCCTGCCCCCAGATCAACAACCCGCCGACCGGCGACACCTACTGTCCCGGCTTGACCACGCCCCACACCCGGCGCACGTTGGATACAGAGCATGCGTCATCGCGTCCGCCACCCATGCGTCACGACGCCACGAACAGCGCCGGCCGCTCAGCCGACGGGCGACAACCAAACAGCACGGCAGGAGGATGACCATGGCCCATCTGCGCACCGGCTTCACCATCGCGGTGGCGATCCTCGCGCCGGCCGCCCTCTTCCTGGCCCCCCACAGCGCCACCGCCACCGCCCCCGCCACACCCCAAGGCCCTATTCAGATCACCAGCCGTGATGTCTGCCCCCAAGGCCTGCTGTGCATGTACCAACACGCCGACTTCCAAGGTGGCGGCTATGGCATCAGTCCAGGATGGGACCTCAACGACTTCCGCGGAATCAACTTCAACGACCACATATCATCCATCGCAAACTCCACCGACAACCGCTACTGCTGGTACCCCGACATCAACTACAAGGGCACACCCCGCACCATCGACAGCGGCCAAGCCACCAACGTCGATTTGACCACCGAGAACGACACCGCCTCCTCTCTCGCCGACTGCTGAGCCCGCCACCCCACTCGACCTCTTCGAGCCGACCAGGGCCGGTCGGCGCCCTAGTGGGGCCGGACATCAGCCATCGCGCGCCGACATCGGCGCGCGGCTCATCGACACCACGCGGCTCCCCAGGCTGTCGACTGTGGAGTCTCCGGCGGACACACTCCAGTCAGGATCTCTCGAGAGCGCCCAGGGACGGCTCGGCCCTCAGGTGTTCACGGCCGGAGCGATGATGATCCTGCGCCTGCCTGGAGTGTGTTCGCCTCACAGGCGAATGAGCCATTATGAGCTCCACGCATTACATTATTGGACATGTACTGGCCTCCTTGTGTCGCATCTCTGAATTGCTCGTCTTGTTGATGAAACTTGGATCAGAATTCGTCCAAACAAGAGGCGTCGGTCGCACTTACTCATTTCCGGAGTCGCACCTCTCATGTCCGAAAGCGTCGTGCGCTGGTTGGGAGGAAGAGGAAGAGCGGAACGGTTCTCCTCCCAACCCGGCAGAGCCGTCGCGGTGCGGCGTGGCTCACTTGGCCAGCGTGTCGCCGGTGGTGGCTGTTCGGCGGTGATGGCAGAGCGCGAGCACCCCGGCGGTGAGCAGACAAGCTGCGGCCGTGACGGTCAGTGGCCCTTGCAGTGCACCGGTGCTCACGCGTTCTGGCAGCGTGCTGCCTGTCAGGGCGATGCCAACGCCTCCCGCGGCGACAATCGCCGTCATCGTGACCCCGGATGCTTCTCCGGCGCGTTCGGGCCGGATGACGCTCTGGGTGGCGATCACAGTGAGGGCGTTGGCCACCTTGAGCGCCCCGCCGCACAAGGCCAGGAGCGGAAGGTACAGCGCGAGACGCTCAGCGCGGGACAGGGCCAGGATCGCGACCCCGCCCAATCCCGCCGCGGCGGCCATGACCTTCAGCGGCCCGATCTTGTCCAGTCGCCCTGCCACCGGCCCGGCGAGCGCGGTGGCCACCGCCGGCACCAGAAGTGTCACGCCGGCCGTTCCGGGGGACAAGTGGCGTACTTCCTCCAGGTCGAGACCGGCCGAGAAGAGGTAGACGGAGGCCGCCGCGCCGGTGACCGCCCCACCCGCGGTGATGATCACGAACATGCGGTTGCGGAACAGGGTCAGGTCGACCAGTGGCCAGGACACTCTGGACTCCACACGCACGAACACGGCTGCGAGCACGGCTGCAGTCACCAGCACCGTGAGGGTTCGCGGGGAGGCCCAGCCCCAGGAGGCCGCGCGGTCGAGGGCGATGGTCCCACCGGCGATCGCTCCGGTCACCGTCAGCAGTCCGAGCCAGTCCACCGATCCGGAGGCCTTTGCCGGTCGGGTTTCCGCCGCCCGGCCGGCAAGCACGATCGCGGCCAGGGCGAGCGGCACGTTGAGCAAGAAGAGCCAGCGCCAGCCGACCGTCTGGGTCAGCAGACCACCCATGAACGGGCCCGCGGCCAGCCCGATACCGGCCACTGCGAACACAAAGCCGTTCGCCCTGGCCCGACGCTCGGCCGCTACCGCATGGGTGAGCAGTGCGAAGCCCACGGGCATCACGAACGCCACCCCCGCTCCCTGCACGACACGGCAGGCCACCAACATCGGCGCCGAAACGGCCAGCGCACACAGCAGCGAGGCGCTGCCGAACAGGCTCATGCCCGCGATGAGCAGTCGGCGGTGCCCGAACAGGTCCCCGAGCCGGCCACCGGCGATCATCAGCGCACCCGAGGCGAGCAAGTAGCCACTGAGGACCCACTGCATCCCGGCGGGCGAGGCGTGCAGGTCGGCGCTCATACGCGGCAGGGCAAGATTCAGCGCGAAGAAGTCCAGCGACACGCAGAACATGGCCGCGGAAACGGCCCACAGCGCACATCTGGATCGATCATTAAAAAACCTGACAAGCATGGTGGATGGAATTCCGATCTCGGCGCTCGGTGGTGATGACGCGACCGCAGGCCCCTCGAAGGGACACGCCACCGGGCGATGGCCTGATGCTGGGTGACCGGCTTCTACCGGCCGCACGTCTGTTACCGCCGAGGGGCCTGACGACAGTCACGAGTGAGGAGGCCGAGGCATCGAATGCCACCGCTGGAGCTCTGGTGCACCGTGTCCCTCCTGGTCCCCGGGCTGTCCGGGATGGGAAACCCTTCCGCCCACCACTGTGCACGACCGGCAGACCGGCGCCCCTGAGCCACCCGGACGAGGCGGTGGACACACCCCACCTCCCCTGATCAGAGGAGACCGCTCGATCTCCCGCTTGCCGGCCATGGGCCACAGATCGTTCGGTGTGCGGTCGTGCCCAAAGCGAATCGGCCCGTCACGCGCCCGCGCTGAGGCCCGAGCGCCTCCATTCGAGTGGGTCCGACGCATCGCGGCGCGTTGCCGCACCGTCGCCCCGGACGATGGCGGAGCATGCCACGCATGCTGTCCGGTCTCCTGGCCAGGGTGGTCGAGCTGCTGCTGGCTCGCCGACCCGGTTCGCTGCACTTGAAGGCCGCGTACGCCGCAACGGTCGTCCTGGTGATCGTGGTCCTTGCTGGTTCGTACCTCGCTGTCCTCGCCGAACGGGGCGCCCCGAGGGCTCAGCTGACGACCTATCCGCGCGCCCTGTGGTGGTCGGTCGAGACTGCGACGACCGTCGGTTACGGCGACCTGTATCCCGTCACTGCGTGGGGGCGGGTCGTGGCCGTGGCCGTGATGGTCGCCGGCATCACTGCCTTCGGTCTTGTCACCGCGGCGCTGGCGACCTGGTTCGTCGGGCGGGAACAACAACGCCGGAGCCACGTCGTGCGCCACACCGAAGAGGCCGTCCACGAGGCGTACGCCGAGGCGACCCGAGCGTTGCACGAGCGCTTCGACCGGTTGGAGCGGAAGCTCGACGGCGACCATGGCGCACCGCCCTCATGACGAGCTCCCGCGTGGTCAGGTACGGCAGCGATGGGCAGGGCGGGTTCGATCGACGTCACACGGCCCGTCGAGGCGACGGAACACAGGTTGCAACCCTTGGGTTGGGAACGTTTCGACCGAGTAGCCCGGATCCAGTTCCCGCACGTCAAGCCTGCCCAGTGTGGAGGCGGCCGGGGCGACCGCCCAGTGGGACAGCTTGCAGGTAGTGACCAATTTCTCCGCCACGTGGTTCCTTGGGCACGATTGTGGCGGTACTCCGGCAGAACTCGGTCACCCCGCCCTGGCCTACGAGACCTGTGACTGCCAGGCGGGCCGCGCGCCACACGTGTTGGCGCATGCCAAATGCATCGCCACGATGCTAGGCATGGTGCTGGTGTCGAAAGTGATTGGCTTCCTTGTCGCCACCTCGCGTGCAGCCATCAGGCCCTGTAGCGGGGTGTTTTGGCGTCCTGACACCATCGAGGGAGCTTCCATTGCGTTCGTTGCTGCTTGTGCATGCCTACGGCGGGCCGTCGTTGAGCCATGTTCTTGCCCGAGTGGCCGCGCTTGCCGAGGTGCATGTGCTCGCTCTGAGTGAACCCTCACCGGCGGACGAACAGAAGCCGGGGTCACACGCTGCCTCGCTCAGGCACGTGGAGCAGCCGGCAGCCGATGAGGTGATAGTGCAGAGCATCGTCGATCGCGCCCGCGAGGTGGGGTGTGAGGCCGTGCTCACGTTGTCGGACCGCGCCGTGGCGCCGGTGGCCCGGGCCTGCCGCCAGCTCGGTCTGCCCGGTCCTGGCGCGGCCGTGGCCGAGCCAGGGGGACTGCCTGTGCGGGACCTGTGGCGAACGGCCCAGGTGCCGGTGCCGGCATTCGTCGAGATCAGCGATGAAAGGGACGTGCGCAAGGCCTTTGCCTGCCTGCGTCCACCTCTCGCTTTGAAACCGGCCCGTGCCATGGGCTGGTCGGCGCAGCTGACGGTGGGCACGCTCACGGAAGGCCTGCAGGCTTTCCGGCGCGCCGAGTTGGCGCGCCGGACGGTGCGCAGGTCATGCCTCGAGGAGGCGCGCAGCGACTTCGACAGCCCGGCCAGGTTTGTGCTGGAGGAAAGCGTCGCGGGGACGACGCGGGGCTGGTTCGATGCACCCGGCTGGGGTGAGCGCGTCAGCGTGGAGGGCATTGTCGCCGGCGGAACCTACCATCCGCTGTGCCTGAGCGGCCGGGTACCGGCGGTAATGCCCTTCACGGAGCCTGCCAACGTGATGCCCGTGGCCATGCAGGAGCACCTTCAGCGCCGGATCGAGGGCACGGCGCGCCGAGCTGTCGAAGCATTGGGGCTGGAGACCTGTGGCACGCATGTCGAGATCGCACTTGGCTCGGACGGCGCCCTGTGGGTCACCGACGCGGCCGCTTGTTTCTCCGGCGGCCTGCTCCTTCGTCAGGCCGAGGACGTCTTCGGCCTGGACATGCTCGGCATGCTCGTACGGCACCTGCTCGGCGACAACGTCGTGTACCCCGAACGCATGCTCGTCCTCGGGCAGGGTGCGGCTGCCTCGCTGCCCGTACCGCATGTCCTCACGAGGTACCCCGGAGGGCAGGAAGCACGGCGGGATGTCACGACTGCACACTGGCGGACACTGGTGTCACGGCACTCGATCCTTGAGGAGGTAAGGGAGGTATCCACGCTGTCGGTTCCCCGCCAGAGACGAGCCGACGCGGTGGGACAACCGACGCACGACCCTGACGGCGCTTCGGTGTGGTACCTCACCGCGCCTGACGCGGAAACCGCCTTCGAGGACTGTCAGCAGCTCATGCGCAAGGCGGACGGTCTGGCGCCGCGGAGGTCCCCCCAGTCACCGGCCGCGGACTCTGGCGTGCTGGATCTGGCTCGGTTTCGCAAGCTGTGCGGCACCCTGGCGGGCCGCCATCATGTGAAAATCGTCGTCGATCGGGACAGAAACGAGTGGCATGTCCTGGACGGTACGGAGCACGCACTGCACCTTCCCTACATCACCCGGCACATTCTCGGCACGACCAGCACCTCCCAGGACGTCACTGCGCTGAGCCGCAGCGTGTATCAGGATCTCGAACGGCGGTTTCTGCTGGGGACGCTCACGCTGCATCACAAAGCGGCCGATCAGAACGCGGAGCAGCGTCCGTTCCTGGTGCTGGAGACTCATGACACCGACACCATGGGACGCGAGCTGCTCACCGAGTTCTACAAGACCGTTCGCGCACGGCTCGACGACGCCGTACCGCTCTTCGTCAAGCCCGCGAGCCACGAACAGGAAGCCGCCCTGGCCGACGTGCCCACCGGTGAGGTGCCCCGCATCGCCTGGCACCAGCTGTACACGGACTCCGACGTTGCGGCGCTGAACGTCGGGGAAGTCTGCGGGCGACTGCGCTACTTCGCCTCACAGGAGGCCTACCGTCAGGCTCTGGAGGAAGACTCGATCGCTTGGTACGACATCCTCGCCATGCCCGTGATTCCCGAGGGCATCCCACGGGTCGCCGGACTCATCAGCGGCCGCCCCACCGCACCGCTGTCACACACGAACGTACTCGCGGCGAACTGGCGCATACCCAACGCAGTGGTGCGTGACATCGCCGACCGGGTAACGGCCGGCCGTCTGGCGAACGCCTGGGTGCACTACCGGGTATCCCTCGGCGAGGTCAAGCTCACCCCCTATGCGCAGCCAGTCGACACCGAAGCGCGGCGCTCGCATGCGCCTGTGACGATCGGTGCGCCGCGCATGGAGCAACGTGACATCCTTCTGCTGTCCCAGCTGCGCGCCTACGACCGCTTCGGATACGGCACCAAGGCAGGGCATCTGGGCGAAGTGCACCACGTGCTGCGGGAGGGCTCCGCGCGGCTGACCCGGTACTTCACCGTCCCCAGGCCCCCGTACGGGCAGCTGCTGAAACAGCTCGCCGAGCGGCTGGGCGCGCCTGCGAATGCGCGGGAGGACGACCTTGCCGAGCGCGCCGCAGCGTTCCTGGCCGACACCATCGACGTCCCGGACGGTGTAGCCGTGCCCTTCGCGTTCCAGGAACGCTTCCTCGCTCAGTCCCCCTACATCCAAAACCGCCTCGACAGGCTGAAGACCGTTCTGGAGGCGGAAGCCTTCGAGGAAGTCGAGGCCATCTGCGCCGAAGTGCGGATCCTGGTACGCCACACCCCCCTGCCCGACGCCATGCTCCGCAACCTGCACGACACCGTCAACCGCTACCTGCCAGGCAGTGGCCCCCTGCTGGTGCGGTCGTCTTCCAACGCGGAGGACCTGCCGGGCTTCGCCGCCGCCGGAGTATACGAATCCGTCTCCAACATCAGCAACAGCGCACAACTTGCCAACGCCGTACGCCAGGTGTGGGCTTCCCTGTTCTCCTCGCGCAGCGTCCGGCTCCGCCACCAAGTGGGCATTTCACCGGCTGACGCCTACATGGGTGTCGTCGTGCACCGCCACCTCGAAGCTGCGTTCGGCGGCGTGATGGTCACCTGCGACCCCACACAACCGGACGACTTCCGCCACGTGAGCATCAACCTCGCCACAGGCTCACCGCACCGGGTGGTCAATGGCTCCACGCTGCCTCTGCAACACCAGTACAACACCGCCGAAGGGGGTGGCCGCACCGTGAGCCTGGGTGACGCCATGCAGGATGTCGATGCCGAGATCAAACAGCGTCTGGACAGTCTCGCGCTGGCAGGGCGGTTGCTGCAGGGCCACTTCAGCCGTGATGCCGCCTGCAGCGTCCCTCTCGACATCGAGTGGCTCCTGGATCCGGCCCACCGACTCCATCTATTGCAGATTCGGCCCTTCGCAGCGTGAAACCACAGGGCCCTACCCATGACGGGGGGGGGAGCGGGCGGAGCGAACACGGGGCCTGTCGCCGGTGACGACCTGGGACCTTCCGCGCCGCCACGTCGTCCCGGCTTCGAAGGGCGCAGATGGGCAATGCCGTCGAGCATCGCGTAGGGGAAGCCCTCGCCTTTCACGCGGCAGTCGCGGAGGTCTTCCGGAATCGGGCCACGGCGCGGTCGCGGGTGGGCGCCGAGGTTTGGTCCATCAGAGCAGCGCCCCTCCGGAGGCGCTGGCCTGCCTGAGCGCGAGTAGCGGGCCGGTACAGCGGACGATCCACACGGCCGCAGACTCCGATACTTCGAACAGCGGGGTTCACTGCACGCAGTGACCAGGGCCGCCTCGGGCGAGACACACCGGACATGCCCTGCGGCAGGTACCGTTTCATGTCAGGTTCTGGGGGGCCGCGGCCCCTGGGGTCTGTCAGCTGCAATCGGGAGGCTGCGCAGTGTCAGCGCACTCGGCGGGGGCAGCGGCTTGTTGGCCGTCTCGGTGCGGAACGACTGGAGCAGATAGGCCACCAGGCGCCGGGACGCTGCTTCATCATCCGGCAGGGTGGTCACCAGACCGCAGTGCGCCAACAGGACCACGGCGAGGTCGGAAGGGTGAAAATCGGCCCGTAGCGTGCCCGATGCCTGGGCCCTGCGTACCAGGGTCGTGAAGTCCTGCTCGGCTCGTTGCCGGGATTGCGCGTGTTCGGACGCGCTTTCGGGGAAGGCCGCGAGGAACGCGGCCGGGAACCCTCGTTCCTCCCGTTGCAGAGCGCAGACCGTCTCGACCAGCTGCTGGAAGCCCTGCCACGGGTCGGGGGCGGCCAGGGCTTCGGTGAGCGCCCGCGCGCAGGTCTCCATCTGCTGCGCGAAGGCGCCTCTCACCAGGGCATCCCGGGTCGGGAAGTGCCGGTACAGCGTCGCCACGCCGACCCCGGCCCGTCGGGCCACGGTTGCCATCGGGGCGTCGATCCCCTGCTCTGCGAAGACCGCACGGGCCGCCACCAGGACGCGCTCCCGGTTGCGCCGGGCGTCCGCCCGCACCCCGTCCGGGGCTGTGATCCGAGAGGATTCCGCCATCACTGTCTCTCGCTTCCGGTCCAAGCGGACGATTGCGTCCACTTAAGAGCTTACGGTCGGTGGCAGATCCCTGTGCGGCCCCACGGAAGCAAAGGCAGGACGATGAACGACCGCATGATGAAGGCAGTTCTGTACGACCGCTACGGCGGCCCCGATGTGCTCTACGTGGGCCGCGTGCCATGCCCCGAGCCGGACCCCGGCGAGATCCTGGTGAAGGTGCGCGCGTTCAGCGTCAACGGCGGCGAACTGGCAGCCCGTGCCGGCAGACTCCGCCTCCTGAGCAGCCGGACATTCCCCAAGCGTGTCGGCTTGGACTTCACCGGCGAAGTCGCCGCACTGGGTGCCGGAGTCACTCGGCTCGCGGCCGGCGACCGCGTATGGGGGGTCCTGGGCCGCACCTCCGGGTTCGGCAGCGCCGCCGAGTACGTGACCGTGTCCGCCGAGCGGGTCGGCCGACTCCCCGACGGCCTTGATCTGGTGGATGCCGCCGCGCTGCCGGTGGCCACCACGGCCATCACCGCGCTGCGGGACAAAGCCGGGCTGCGCCCCGGCGAACGACTCCTCGTCCGGGGCGCGGCGGGCGGTGTCGGCAACGCCGCCGTCCAACTCGGACGGGCGTACGGCGCCGAGGTCACGGCCCTGGCCCGTGCAACCAACCTCGACTTCGTCCGCGGGCTCGGCGCGCACAAGGCCGTCGACCACCGGGCCCTGCGGACGGCGGAACTGGGCCGCTTCGACGTGGTCCTGGACACCGTGGGGACCGATCTGCGGGCCTTCCGTCGCCTGCTGAACCCCGGAGGGCGCATGGTCACCATCGCCTTCGACCTGAATCGGCCCGCCGCATCGCTCGGCTACCTCGCGGCCAGCACACTCCACGGACACGGCCGGGTGCGCTTCTTCAGCGGCAACCCCAGGCGGGCGGACTTCGACGACCTGGCCCGCCACGTGGCCGAGGGCAAGCTGAGCCCTGCGGTGGACACGGTCTTCCCCCTGGAGGAGACAGCGGCGGCACACCGGGCGCTGGAGGCGGGCGGCGTCCAGGGCAAGTACGTGGTCAGAGTCGCGTAGGACGTCTGTGGAGGTACTGATCGCAGCCACTCTTTGGGGCACCGGCCTGATCGTCCCTTACCGCCGACGAGCCGGACGTTCCCTCCTCCGCCGTCAGGGGGAGGACAACGCCGAACACCGCCGGGTCCGAGCCCGACCCATCCTTGGCGTTTCTCCTTTCAGGCGGCATCTCGATTGGTGATCGGGGCGGGATTACGACTCCCCCACTCACACAGTTCGCCATGCGCGCTCGCGCTCATAGCGGCGGTGCAGACGACGGCGGCGGGTTCCGTTTTCGAGGCCTCGCTGGGCGTCGACGCCGGGGGGCCAAAACAGCAGCGCGCTCGCGTGAAGCCGCACAGAACACCCGGCGTCGGAGTTGTTGGCTCGACAGCGTTCCCTCCCGGTGATCGGCCGGGGCAGCCTCTGCCATCAACTCACTGTGAGGTCAGTCGCGTTGTGCGATATACCGCACGGTGTTCGTGAGATCCGGCAGACAGTAGGCGAGTGAAACAGGGTGCGTCAATACAGTCGACCTGATTGAGCTCGACACCGGAACCTCCGTCTCCGCCACCTTCGAGACCTCAAACAGCCATTTGTGACTGAAGCGTTGACCCGGGCAGGTGCAGGATCTATGTTCTGGCCGAGTTTACGGACGACGTTCGAAATACCGGCTGCAGAGGGAGCATTCCGTGAGGCCTGCGCGCTCGCCCTTCGAACGGTCCTCGGCGTGATCACCGGCTCCGCTGCCGCCACCTTTGTCTCGGCCGGTACCGCCCATGCCGCCGTGCGCGCGGCACACGGGGTGCACGGCCACGAACCCGATCACGGGGACCTGCACGGAGAAGGGGCGTGGGGTCCCGCCGCTGGACACCTTCTCCTTTCACCCCGACAACCTTCGACGTCGGCAACACCGGCTATCTCTCCTGGGCGCAGCACGACCCGTCCGTCGCCCGCGGCGCTCCCCTCTGCATGGCACGGATGTCCCACCCGTGGACCGTCACCGGAACACCGGTCATGATCAGCCGACCGACCGGTCTTCGCCAGCTGTCTCGCCGTCGGCCGACTCGCAGTTCCGCGTGGTCACCGGCGTCGCCGGCAGCGGCACCTTCTCCCTGGAGTCGGCGAACTTCCTACAGCCGTCACTACGACCCACTACACCCAGTCAAGCCACCACTGCTGTCCTTCCCCCAGGGCGGCTTCGACGGACTCTCGTCATGAAAGGTGCAGAATGTCTTCCCCCATCAGCAGACGGCACCTCCTGCAAGTGGCCGGGGCCACCGCCGCCGCCTCTGCCACCGGATCCCTCCTCGGCGGTTCCGCCGCCCACGCGGCCGTCCCACCCGCGAGGGCCGACATCGGGGTGTCCGCGCATCCCTTCGCACTCGGCCAGGTCCGGCTCACCGCGAGCCGGTGGCTGGACAACCAGGACCGTACGCGGAACTACCTGCGGTTCGTCGATGTCGACCGGCTGCTGTACAACTTCCGCGCCAACCATCGGTTGTCCACCAACGGCGCTGCCGCCAACGGCGGTTGGGACGCGCCGGGCTTCCCCTTCCGGACCCATGTCCAAGGGCACTTCCTCACGGCGTGGGCGCAGCTCTACGCGGTCACCGGGGACACCGTCTGCCGGGACAGGGCAATCCATATGGTGGCGGAGTTGGCCAAGTGCCAGGCCAACAACAGTGCCGCCGGGTTCGGCGCCGGGTATCTCTCCGGCTACCCCGAGTCCGACTTCACCGCTCTCGAGCAGCGGACCCTGAGCAACGGCAACGTGCCGTACTACACCATCCACAAGACCCTGACCGGCCTGCTGGACGTCTGGCGCCACATCGGCAGTACACAAGCCCGTGACGTCCTGCTCGCCTTGGCCGGGTGGGTCGACCGGCGCACCGGCCGGCTCAGCACCCAGCAGATGCAGGCCATGCTGCAGACGGAGTTCGGCGGCATGAACACCGTGCTGGCCGACCTCTACCAGCAGACGGGCGACGCGCGGTGGCTCGCGGTCGCCCAACGGTTCGATCACGCCGCGGTGTTCGACCCGCTGGCGGCCAACCGGGATCAGCTCAGCGGACTGCACGCCAACACGCAGGTTCCCAAGTGGATCGGGGCCGCGCGGGAGTTCAAGGCCACCGGCACCACTCGGTACCGGGACATCGCCACCCATGCCTGGAACATCTGCGTCAACAGCCACACTTATGCCATCGGCGGCAACAGCCAGGCGGAGCACTTCCGCGCCCCGAACGCCATCGCCGGATACCTGAACAAGGACACGTGCGAAAGCTGCAACACCTTCAACATGCTCACCCTCACCCGGGAGCTGTTCGCGCTGGACCCGAATCGGGCCGCCCTGTTCGACTACTACGAGCAGGCGTGGCTGAACCAGATGATCGGCCAGCAGAACCCGGCCGACGACCACGGCCACGTCACCTACTTCACCCCGCTCAACCCGGGAGGCCGACGTGGTGTGGGCCCGGCGTGGGGCGGCGGCACCTGGAGCACCGACTACGGCACCTTCTGGTGCTGCCAGGGCACAGGCCTGGAGATGCACACCAGGTTGATGGACTCCCTCTACTACCGCAGCGACACCACGCTGATCGTGAACATGTTCGTGCCCTCGGTGCTCGACTGGTCGGAGCGCGGCATCACCGTCACCCAGACGACGACCTATCCCGTGAGCGACACCACGACCCTGCGGGTCACCGGGAACGCCGGCGGAACCTGGGCGATGCGCATACGCATCCCGAGCTGGACCTCCGGGGCCACCGTCAGCGTCAACGGCGTGGCGCAGGACATCCCCACCGCGCCCGGCAGCTACGCCACCCTGACCCGCTCGTGGACCTCCGGCGACACGGTCACCGTCCGTCTGCCCATGCGGGTCGTCATGCGGGCGGCCAACGACGACGCGAACGTCGCCGCGATCACCTACGGCCCGGTGGTCCTGTCCGGTCACTACGGTGATTCCGCGCTCAACTCCCTGCCGAAGCTGGACACGTCGTCGATCAGACGGACCGGCAACACGTCACTCGCCTTCACCGCCACCGCCGACGGATCCACCGTCGCCCTGGGCCCGTTCCACGACGCGCACGGCCACAACTACACCGTCTACTGGAACACCAGCGGTACCACCGGCACCGTCCGCCTCGTCAACGTGGGCAGCGGTCTCGTGCTGGGCATCCAGAACATGTCCACGGCTGACGGCGGCCGCGCTCTGCAGTGGAACGACTCGGGCACCGCCGACCACGACTGGCAGATGATCCCCGACGGGAACGGGTTCCGGTTCCGCAACGCCCACAGCGGCAAGGTGCTCGGGGTCCAGGACATGTCCACGGCGGATGATGCGGCCGTCCTGCAGTGGGCGGACAACGGCACCGCCGACCACCGCTGGACGCTGCTCGACCAGGGTGACGGGACCTACAAGATCCGCAACGTGCACAGCGGCAAGTTGCTCGCCATCGCGAACAACTCCACCGCTGTCGGCGCGTTCGCGGTCCAGGACTCGGACGACGGCACCGCCGACAACCGCTGGCGCGTCGCGAGGAACTGAGGCCCTGCCGAAGCCGATCGCCGTCGTTCTCTCCCCTCCTGCATGCGCGACAGTTCGACCGCCGTTCGACATGACGAACGTCCGCTCACTCAAGAAATGAGACCCCCATGCGCCGACGTGGTTTCAGCCCAAGGCAGTTGTCCGTGGTGCTCGCGGCCCTGGTCGCTTCGGCGGCGACACTCGTCGCCCATCCGGCTCAGGCGGCCACCAGCGGCGCATTGCGCGGCGCCGGTTCCAGCCGGTGCCTCGACGTTCCGAACGCCGGCCAGGCGGACGGTACGGCCCTGCAGATCTGGGACTGCACGGGCGGAACCAACCAGCAGTGGACGCTGACGGACGACAGCCGGCTGACCGTGTACGGCGACAAGTGCCTGGACGTTCCCGGCCACGCCACCACGGCCGGTACGCGGGTGCAGATCTGGTCCTGCCACGGCGGTGCGAACCAGCAGTGGCGGGTGAACTCCGACGGCACGATCGTCGGCGTGGAGTCCGGTCTCTGTCTGGACGTCAGCGGCGGCGCCACGGGCAACGGCGCGGTGGTGCAACTCTGGAACTGCCACGGTGGCAGCAACCAGAAGTGGACGGGTCCGTCCGCGCCGCCGGGCGACACGTGTGCTCTTCCGTCGACGTACCGGTGGACGTCGTCCGGCCCGTTGGCGCAGCCGTCGAACGGCTGGGTCGCGCTGAAGGACTTCACCACCGTGCCGTACAACGGCAAGCAGCTGGTCTACGCGACCACCTCTGACGGGTCGTCATGGGGCACGATGGCGTTCCGGCCCTTCACCAACTGGTCGGACATGGCGACAGCCACCCAGACCGGGATGAGCCCGGGCCTGGCGGTGGCGCCCAAACTGTTCTACTTCGCGCCCAGGAACATCTGGGTGCTGACCTCCAACGGGTGGGGTACCGCCTGGCCCTTCACCTACCGCACGTCCAGCGACCCCACCGACCCCAACGGCTGGTCCGCCCCGCAGCCGCTGTTCACCGGCAGCCTGCCCGAAGGCGGCCCGATCGACCCGACCATGATCGCCGACGACCGGAACATGTACATGTTCTTCGCCGATGACAACGGCAAGATCTACAAGTCGACGATGCCGATCGGCAACTTCCCGAGCAGCTTCGGCTCGTCGTACACCACGGTCATGAGCGACACGAAGGAGAAGCTGTTCGAGGCGCCGGAGGTCTACAAGGTCAAGGGTCAGAACCAGTACCTCATGATCGTCGAGGCGATGGGAGCGAACGGCCGCTACTTCCGCTCCTTCACCGCCTCCAGCCTGAACGGCCCGTGGACCCTGCAGGCCGGCAGTGAGAGCAGCCCCTTCGCCGGCAAGGCCAACAGCGGCGCCGGCTGGACCGACGACATCAGCCACGGCGACCTGGTCCGCACCCATCCCGACCAGACCATGACCGTCGACCCCTGCAACCTGCAGTTCCTGTACCAGGGCAGGACCCCCGCATCGGACGGCACGGACTACCTGAAACTGCCGTACCGGCCGGGCCTCCTCACCCTGCGACGCTGACCCGCGCGCACGTGATCACACACTCCTGACCCGCCGATCAGGCTCGCGAAGCACCTGATGCTTTGCGAGCCAGGAAGGAACCCCCCATGGTTCCCCTGCACAGACGACTGCTGCGGCTGCTCACGGCCACCGCACTGACGCTGAGCGCCTGCGTCACGGCCTCCGTCGGCACGACCGCCCAGGCCGCGCCGGGCAGCCCCGCGCTCACCCCGCCGCTCGGCTGGAACAGCTGGAACAGCTTCGGATGCGGGATCACCGAGGCCCAGGTCCGCCAAGCCGCCGACGCGATGGTGTCCTCCGGGATGAAGGCCGCGGGCTACCAGTACGTCGTCGTCGACGACTGCTGGTTCGATCCCCAGCGCGACGCGGCGGGCAACCTGCGGTCCAACCCGACCAAGTTCCCCAGCGGCATGAAGGCCCTCGGGGACTACATCCACAGCAAGGGCCTGAAGTTCGGCATCTACCAGGCGCCCAACGAGAAAACGTGCGCTCAGGGCGTGGGCACCTACCCCGGCTCGACCGGCAGCAAGGGTCACGAGGCCCAGGACGCCGCCACGTTCGCCTCCTGGGGCGTGGACTACCTCAAGTACGACTGGTGCTCCGGCAGCGGCACCCTCAGCGAGCAGGTCGCGCAGTTCACGACCATGCGCGACGCCCTGCGTGCCACCGGCCGGCCGATCGTCTACAGCATCAACCCGAACAGCTTCCACGCCCCCACCGGCGCCACCTACGACTGGGGACAGGTCGCCGACCTGTGGCGGACGACCGAGGACCTGCTCGACATCTGGCAGAACGGCAACACCAACAGCTACCCCATGGGCGTCGGCAACGTCCTGGACATCAACGCGCCCCTGGCGGCCCAGTCGGGGCCAGGGCACTGGAACGACCCGGACATGCTCGTCGTCGGCCGCCCCGGTCTGTCACTGACCGAGTCCCGTTCCCACTTCGCGCTGTGGGCGCTGATGGGCGCCCCTCTCATCGCGGGCAACGACATCCGCACCATGTCCGGTGACGTGAGCGCGATCCTGCGCAACCCGCGCCTGCTGGCGGTGAACCAGGACTCGCTCGGCGCGGGCGGTCGCCGGGTGCGCGACGACGGCGACACCGAGGTGTTCGCCAAGCGCCTGTCCGACGGCTCGGTCGCCGTGGGCCTGTTCAACCGAGGGAGCAGCACCGCGACCATCACGGCCACCGCCGCCCAGGTCGGCCTGACCGGGGGACCGTTCACCCTCACCGACCTGTGGACCGGCGGCACGTCGAGCACCTCCGGGCAGATCTCCGCGAGCGTCCCGGCACATGGTGTCGCCGTGTTCAAGATGACCGGCGGCAGCCCGCTGGCCTCCACCACCGGGCGCCTGCGCGGTGGCGGGTCCGGCCGCTGCCTGGACGTGGACGGCGCCGCCACCGCCGCCGGGTCGAAGACGCTGCTGTGGGACTGCCACACGGCCGCCAACCAGCTCTGGACCAGCTGGGCCGGGGGCGAGATCCGCGTCTACGGCGACAAGTGCCTGGACGCCTCCGGCCGGGGCACCACCAACGGCACGCCGGTCGTCGTCTGGCCTTGCAACGGCCAGGACAACCAGAAGTGGACGGCCGGCTCCGACGGGTCGGTCCGCAACGTCCGCGCCGGGCTGTGCCTCGACGCCAAGGAGGCCGGCTCCGCCAACGGGACCCCGGTCATCCTGTGGACCTGCAACGGCCAGAACAATCAGAAGTGGACCACGCTCCCGTGACACTCAACCCGTAGCCCGTCACCGCACCGGGTCGGCTAGACAGGTCCCCCGAAGTACAGCGGCCGTGGCGGGGCCGCAGGCGGTCGTGCCTGCGGCCCCGCTCCTCGGGTGCCGAGGTCAGGACAGGTCGCCGTACTGCGGACCGCGTCCGCATGGCCGTGGTGGGCACTGGCCACCGGTGCTGCCCTGCACCCGTTCCAGCTCAGGCCGCCGCCGGTGGAGTAGGCGCCGTCCTGCGCGCCGCCCCGGTCTGCGCGGGCCATCATCGAGAGCTTCAACTGGGCGAAGTGCACGCAGCGGCAAGGGTCGTCGCCCCCCTTTGAGACGTGCCCGGCTCACGGGCGTCGCACCAGCGGTTCGCCGAACCGCTGGTGCAGCGCGGCTCGCAGACCGCTGACGTCGCCCGGTTCGGTTCCGGTCCATGCCATGTGGCAGTCGGGGCGTAGCAGCACGCCTGTCGCGTTCGTCCCCTCGGGCAGCAAGGGCCGGACGGTGTGAGTCGATTCGGCCAGCCGGCAGGCACCTGCGGCGGTGTCGATCACGAGGTCGGGTGCGAACCCCTCGGCGGTGCCGGCAAGCAGGTGGGCGGTTCGCAGGGCTCCGACTTCCGGTCCGGGGTGCAGCCGTGCCGACTGGGACTGCGTCGAGGACACGACGTGTTCCGCGACCGGCCGGCGTTCCTCGTCGTAGGTGTCGAGCAGACTTTCGGGGGCCCATCCGCGCACGGTGGCGGCCAGCTTCCGGCCGAGGTTGAACGCGTCCTGCAGACCGAGGTCGAGTCCGGGGCCGCCGATCGCGGAGTGCTCCTGGGCCGCGTCGCCCAGCAGCTGTTTCCGCCGAGTGGTCGTCGAAGAAGGTGTGGTTCCCTTCGACCAGTTGGACGGGGACGTCCGGCGCGCCAACCAATAGGTCCATGGCCCGGGCGGCCGTCGCGGCGACCTCCGGGATTGCGAACCGTGCGCAGCGAAATATTTCGATGTTCGTGCCGAATATTGCGAGGACCCTTGACGTCACCGGTCGGCCTCCTATCATCCTGGTTGCTCGACAAGCCGATCGATGTTCCACATATCGAACGAACCTGCTCCATCACGCCCCGGACAGCGGCACCCCAGCCTGAGGAGACAGACATGTCATGCCCTCGTCATCCTGTGAGCCGCCGACACGCATTGACCGCCGCCACCGGCCTGGTCACCGGAGCCCTGCTCCCGCTCGCCGCCACCCCTCGGGCCTCGGCTGCTGCCCCGGCGGCCCCCCAGGCACTCGATCCGACGGCCGCCGCCTCCTACACCAACCCCGTGATCTGGCAGGACTTCGCGGACCTGGACGTCATCCGCGTCGGCGACACGTTCTACGCCTCCGCCTCGACCATGCACTACTCGCCGGGCGCACCCGTGCTGCGGTCGTACGACCTCGTCAACTGGGAGATCGCGGGACACTCGGTGCCCGTCCTGGACTTCGGAGCCAAGTACGACCTGAACGGCGCGCGCGGCTACGTCCGCGGCATCTGGGCGTCGACGCTCGCCTACCGCCCGAGCAACCGCACCTTCTACTGGCTCGGCCAGATCGACTTCGCCCGCACGTACGTCTACACGGCCACCGCCGCCGAGGGCCCGTGGAGCCGGCTCGCGACCATCGGCACGCCCTACTACGACGCCGGACTGCTCGTCGACACCGACGACACCCTGTACGTGGCCTACGGCAACACCACCATCCACGTGGCCCAGCTCTCGCCCGACGGCCGCAGCCAGGTCAGGTCGCAGCAGGTGTTCTCGACGCCGTCGAGCATCGGCACGCTCGAGGGTGCCCGCTTCTACAAGATCAACGGGCAGTACTACATCTTCCTCACCCGCCCCGCCAACGGTCAGTACATCCTCAAGTCGACGAGCGGCCCCTTCGGTCCGTACACCTTGCGGCAGGTCCTGCTCGACCTGCGCGGACCGATCCCCGGCGGGGGTGTCCCGCACCAGGGCGGGCTGGTGCGGACGCAGGGCGGCGCCTGGTACTACCTGGCCTTCGTCGACGCCTACCCCGGCGGCCGGATGCCCGCCCTGGCGCCGGTCACCTGGACGACGGACGGCTGGCCCGTCGTCCAGCTGGTCGACGGCGCCTGGGGCACGTCGTACCCGAGCCCGGCCGTGCCCGCCCCACCCCGTCAGGTCGCTCCCCTGACCGGCGTCGACACCTTCGACCGCACCACGCTCGATCCGAGGTGGGAGTGGAACCACAACCCGGACAACACCAAGTGGTCAGCCGGCAACGGCCTGACGCTGCGGACCGCCACCGTCACCCGCGACCTCTACTGGGCCCGCAACACCCTCACGCACCGCATCCAGGGCCCGACCTCCACCGCCACGGTCCAGCTCGACCACTCCGGCATGCGGGACGGCGACCGGGCCGGACTCGCGCTGCTGCGCGACTCCTCCGCGTGGATCGGGCTGAAACGTGACGGCGGCACGACGCGCGTGGTGATGGTGGACGGGCTGGCCATGGACGGCAACTGGAACACCACGGGCACCGGCACCGAACGCGCGAGCGCGCCCGTGCCCGGCGGGAACCGGATCTGGCTGCGCGCCACCGCGGACATCCGTCCCGGCTCGGCCCGCCCCGGCACCTTCTCCTACAGCACCGACGGCACGACCTTCACCCGCCTCGGCCCGGTCTTCTCCCTGGGCAACGACTGGCGCTTCTTCATGGGCTACCGCTTCGCCCTCTTCAACCACGCGACCCAGGCGCTCGGCGGCGCGGTCCGCGTCACGCGGTTCGACCTGTCCACGCCCTGAGCGACGCGTGGAGCGCACCACCGCCCTTGGCCCCAACCCCCCACCAGGAAACGAGGTTCCGTCTTGCGCCGCACACTCCTCGCCTTGGCAGCTGCCGTCTCCGCCGTGCCACTGGCCCTCGCCACCGCGCCCGCCGCACACGCGGCCGACCCCACCACCCTGACCAACGGGTTCTACGTGGACCCCGACTCCAGCGCCAAGAGGTGGGTGGCGGCCAACCCCGGTGACGGCCGCGCCGCCGCGATCGGCGCGTCCATCGCCAACACCCCGACGGCCCGCTGGTTCGGCTCCTGGAGCGGCACCATCGGCACCGCCACGGGGGCCTACGTGGGCGCGGCGGACCGCGTCGACAAACTGCCGCTCCTGGTCGCCTACAACATCTACCACCGCGACTACTGCGGCGGGCACTCCGCGGGCGGGGCCGCCTCACCGGCCGCCTACGCCGACTGGATCGCCCAGTTCGCCGGCGGGATCGGCAACCGCCCGGCCCTCGTCATCCTCGAACCGGACTCCCTCGGGGACTACGGCTGCATGACCCAGGCGCAGATCGACGAACGCGAGGGCATGCTCAGCGGTGCCCTCGCCCAGTTCAGCCGCCAAGCCCCCAACACCTGGGTCTACATGGACGCCGGCAACCCGCGCTGGGCCGACGCGGCCACCATGGCCCGGCGCCTGCACGAGGCCGGACTCCGGCAGGCGCACGGCTTCTCGCTCAACATCTCCAACTACATCCCCACCGCCGAGAACACCGCCTACGGCAACGCCGTCAACCGCGAACTGAGCTCCCGCTACGGCTACACCAAGCCGTTCGTCGTCGACACCAGCCGCAACGGCAACGGCTCCGACGGCCAGTGGTGCAACCCGGCGGGCCGCCGCATCGGCACGCCCACCCGGCTCGGCGGAGGCGCCGAGATGCTCCTGTGGATCAAGGTGCCCGGCGAGTCGGACGGCAACTGCGGTGTGGGGCAGGGCTCCACGGCCGGTCAGTTCCTCCCCGAGGTGGCCTACAAGATGATCTACGGCTACTGAGCCCGGATCCGTCCCCCGGCGTGAACCGCCCGCCCCCCGCCTCTTCCCCGACTCAGCCAAACCCAGGTCCATACCGACGTCTACGTGAGTCTTCGGGCGACCGGTGAAGTCGTCGCCGGCTCGCGAACGGGATCGTCGAACCTCACGTGCCGGCAGGCCGGTCCGGGGAACGGAGCACGAGCAGGGTGATCTCGCTGGGGGCGAAGATGCGGAACGGCGGGCCCCAGAAGCCGGTGCCTCGGCTTGTGTAGAGGACCGTGCGGGTGCCGTGGTGGCTGAGGCCCGCCAGGACGGGCTGGTCGAGGCGGACCAGGTGGTGGAAGGGCCAGATCTGGCCGCCGTGGGTGTGGCCGGAGAGCTGGAGGTCGACACCGGCGGCTGCCGCCCGGTCGATGAACTTGGGCTGGTGCGCCAGGAGCAGGACGGGCAGACCGGGGTCGGCGCCGTCCAGGGCTCCGGCCAGGTTGGCGCGATGACCGGCCAGGCCGGAGGACTCGGCGGTGACGTCGTCCACGCCTGCGACCACGAGGGTGTCGCCGCCGCGTTCGAGCAGAACGTGGCGGTTGCGCAGCGGCTCCCAGCCCAGCTCGTCCATCAGGTCCACCCAGCCCTGGGCCTGGCTGTAGTACTCGTGATTGCCGGTGACGTAGACACGGGCACGGGTCGCCCGCACGGTGGCGAGCGGGGAAGCCTGGGCGCGGCGGCGATCGGCGGTGCCGTCGGCGATGTCGCCGGTGTGGCAGACCAGGTCGGCGTCGAGAGTGTTCACGGTGTCGCACACCCTTGCGGACCAGCGGGCCCGGTCCAGGGGGCCGTAGTGGGTGTCGGTGATGAGGACGACACGGACACCGTCCAAGCCCGCCCCCAGGCGTGGGAGTTGCACGTCGAGTCGGCGCACGCGCGGCACGCGGCGCGCCTCGATGTATCCCCACGCAAGCAGTACGGCGCTGACGCCGAGGACGGCCCAGGTGGCCGTGCGGGCCCGGTCCTGCCCCTCGCCGACATCCGCCACCGCGAGAGCGAGCCGAAGCGCCGCCCCGAGCAGAACGGACCAGGTGAACAGGACCCAGCTGACGCCCAGCAGCGTGTCACCGACGATCGCCGCCCGGTCGTCCTGGCGCCGGCCGTGGCCCCGTGCCATCGCGAGCGGCATGCCGACGAGGCCGAACGCGAAGACGCCGGTGCCTATCAGTCGGACGGGCATCGGCCAATCCTGGCCGGTGTGCAGGAGGACCCAGTAGGGCACCAACCACAGCAGAACAGGCGCGATCATGGGGAGGTAGCGCAGCAGGCTGCGCAGCGGGCTCCGGCCAGGCGCCCGCGCTTCCCCGTCGGCGGGTCGGGTGTCGCTCGTCTCGGTCACGCTTCCCTCACAGACCAGGCTGCCGTTGGACGCACTGTATCCGGCCGCCCTCGGGCCGGCAGGGCCGGCATGCGATCCGTCACGCGCCATCCGGTCCACACCGACTGGACCGCGACCAGGGCACATCTCCGACGTCGGGCGGCGTGCCCACCGGCACCGTGGCCGTGCAGCCGTCACGATCACTTCGTACCACGTCCGGCCGCGCCCGCAGGAGCCACGTATGTCCGACAGCGCCCCCGAGCCCCGCTCCGATACCGCGAAGGGTGTCCCCCTCGGCGCCGGGATCCGGCGATGGCTGTTCCGTCCGCCACGGCGCCACGGCGAGGTCGATCCCGGTCGCAGCGTCAGTTTCCTGGAACTCTTCTACGACCTCGTCTACGTCGTCCTGGTCGGCCAGGCGGCCCACACGCTCGCGGAGCACTTCACCTGGCGAGGCACGGCGACCTTCGCGGTGGTCTTCGGGCTGATCTGGATCGCCTGGCTGAACGGCACGCTCTTCTACCAACTGCACGGCCGGGAGGACGGCCACACCCGTTCGCTGATCTTCGCGCAGATGCTGCTGCTGTCCCTCACGGCGGTCTACGTCGGTCACGCGGACGGCGACGACGGCCGCACCGTAGCCGTCCTCTACGCGGTGCTGCTCGCCCTGCTGAGCTACCAATGGTTCTCCGTGTACCGGCTTGACCGACCGGAGTTGCGCAGAACGCCCCGCCGCTATCTGATCGTCATGCTCGTGGGCGTCATCGCGATGGGGGTCTCGGCGCCATTGTCGGCCGACGCCCGTCTCGTCGTCTGGGCGGTGTTCGTCGTCGCGTGGTGTGCCGTGGAGTGCGTGATCCTCATTTCCTGGCGCAGAGCGCCGAGCTACGACGTGGTGACGGAAGCGCTGGTCGAACGGTTCGGCCTGTTCATCATCATCGTGCTCGGTGAGGTGGTCATCGGCGTCGTGAACGGGCTGACGGACACCGAACGCGGCGCCGTCGTGACGACGACGGGCCTGCTGGGGCTCGCCGTCGGCTTCGGGTTCTGGTGGAACTACGCCGACCTCGTGTCCCGGCGCATGCCCCGCGAGACCGGCCATTCCCTGGCGACATGGATCTTCGTTCACATGCCGTTGTCGATGGCTGTGGCGGCCGCCGGCGCGGGCATGGTCGGACTGGTGGAGCACGCCACCGATGACCGGACACCCGTCGCCGTGAGTTGGCTGATGGGCGGGTCGGTGGCCGTCCTGCTCGTCACGACCGTGGTGCTTCTGCCCACGCTGGCGGACTACGACCGGCATCCGTCCCTCTACACATCGGTGCAGGCGGCCCTCGCCACGGCAGCCGTCGCCGCCCTTGCCATCGGCTGGGTCCGCCCCGCCCCCTGGCTCCTCGCCCTCGCGTTGTTGCTCGTGCTCTTCGCCACGTGGGTCTTCGCATTCGTCCGCCGGCTCAGCGAAGGTTCCCCGATCGATGAGAGGCCGGCCGGCTGACGCGCGTACGTGCAAGGCGGGAACCGTCGGACTTCTTTGACCGTCGGCTTGCGCCCTTCCGCCCTGATTCCGCGTAAGCGCCTCATCACGGCTGCCGCCGGCTGTGCTGCGCTGTATCACGTTCGATTTTGGCGCCTCTTGCATGGGGCACCGTGTTTGAATACGGAGATCGAAAGGACTGGCACGGCCGGAGGGCAAGCCGGTCGACATAGCCATCTGAGTAAGGGACGGCAGGTATGTCTGGCATTTCCTGGTTGCCCAGTATGTTCGGGCAGGGCTTCTCGTTGGTTTTCGTCCGTGATGTTCCGGCCCGCAACCTGCTCACCAGGTTCGGATGCTCGGAGGAATCAGCTCAATCGTTGAGCTTGGGTGACGCCCAAGAATGG
Source organism: Streptomyces sp. NPDC085932 (assembly GCF_044540525.1). NCBI lineage: Bacteria > Bacillati > Actinomycetota > Actinomycetes > Kitasatosporales > Streptomycetaceae > Streptomyces > Streptomyces sp. NPDC085932. The sequence goes on along the minus strand of NZ_JBITSJ010000001.1, from coordinate 2,121,390 downwards.
GAGCTTGAGGACGAGGACGGGGGCGCGGTGCTCAGCTTCGGGGACGGGGACCGGTGGTCCTTCGCCTTGCAGAGCTGGGGCGCGCGCATTCTGGAGGAAGGTGTCATCGAGCAGGTTTCGGCCGATACGGAATTGGTTGCGCTGATCAGTACGGCGACGGCGCCTGCGTTTATCCACGCCCTCGACGGAGAAGAGGTTTGCGGCTTCGACCCGGGCCTGCCCCACTTGCGCTCCGGAACGGATCCCGACCGTTTCCTCCCGCAGATGGCGCAGGCTGGTCTGCCGACGGACGGCACTCCAGTCGACGGTGATCCCGTGGTGGCGATGCTGCGTTTCGCGGAGACGACCTTCGGGCTGTCGCTTTCGCAGTCTTCTCTGATGCAGGAGGAACACCTCAGCGGCAGAATTCCCGAAGACTCCGAATGATGTGAACGCGGGGGTGTGGGCTGTCGGCCCACACCCCCACTCGATCCGGTCCCCTAGATGATGGTTCTAGGGGAGATCACACGCGGTGAGGTTGCAGTTGCTGAATCCAGGTACGTCGATGTAGTACTTGTCTTCGTCGTGCAGTCGCATGGCCGTGGTGAATCGGCCGAGCTGACCGCCGGCACCGGTGTTCTGGTCCAGCGGAATGCTGCCCCTGCCGCACACTTCCTTCCATGTCGGCAGCGACGAGCTGGTGTCGTACTTGAGGGACCAGCGAGTTCCGCTCTTCACGGCGTAGAACTGGGCACACTGCGATCCCGACGTGACGGTTCCTCCACCGCTCTGGCGGGAGCTGGCGAAGGGATACTCGTCGCAGGAGGGTTTGGTGCCTGTTGCTGTCGTGCCATTGGGCACGGGGTTGAAGGTGCTGTCACAGATCACCTTCCGGTTGTTCGCGACGACGGCTTCGTTGCCCTGGCGAGACAGCGGACTGTTGTACTTCTCGCCTCCTGGATGGGTTTCCAGCTTCTCGATCAGCAGCCAGTAGAGCGCCGCCGCAGCGGGGTACTTCTTGGTGTTGATCGTGAGCGTGGGCGTGTAGGTGGGGAAGACGCATCCGGGCTTGGTCTCGGGGACTTCCTCATTGCCCATGATCACATCGCAGCGGACCACCAGGTCGTTGTCCGACCACGAGGTCATCGCGGGGTCGGGTGTCTGGGTCGTGGTGGCCGTCAGGGTCCAGGAGAGGATCAGGCTGTCCTTGCCTGACGTCCCGGTCCACCAGCTGGGCTGCCCGAAGGTCGCCTGGTGCAGGTCCTCCTTGAGCCACGTACGGGATCCGGCCCACTGCGACTGGCCGGACTCACAGGGCCCGAAGCAGTCGGCCTTCACATTGAGCGTCACGTTGGTGAGAGCACCGGTGAACCGCACCGGAGTGAAGGTGATCTGCTGGTCGATGGCGTTCTCGTTCTTGTACAGCTTGATCTGCTGGTCGATGTCCCAGCTCGCACTGCCGATGGGCGTGCCGCGCTCGGTGAGCGTGGCGACGATGGGATCGCTGCGGTCGCTGGAGATGCACGCCTCGTATCTGTTGTACAGATTCACGGCTCGACTGTCGCAGGCGGGGACAAGGCCTCCCGCCAGCGTGGAGGCCGTCCCGCCGGCTGAGCGTGTGGCGGCGTCGCCGTTGACTTGGATGCACAGCTGTCGGCCCGTCTTGGCGTCCTCCGGGCTGCATTTCTTGGCAGGCTTGCTGCCTTCGGGCGCGGACTTCGCACTGCGGTTCAGGGTGGAGGGGAAGTCCAGCGGCGGGGTGGGGATGGGGATCATCTTCTGGTCGTCGTAATCGATCTCCGGAGCGTTCGGGTCCGGATCGGGGAAGGTGATCTGCGGCATGCCCGAGTAGTCGCCGGGGATGAACGCGACCGCGTCGAAGGCGATGTCCGTGTCGCCTGTACCGCCGGGCGCCAGGGTGTCCACCTGGACTTCGGGAACGGCGCCCGTGAACTGGTAGGCGCCGAGCGAGACCCAGCGGTTCTTTCCCTCACCGCCGTCCAGGAGCTGGTTGACCGGTGGTGCGTCTCTCCAGCCCTGGGCGGTCCTCACGCGGTAGCGGACGTCCTGGGCCTGCGCGCCGTGGTCGGGGAGGTGAACCATGACCTTGGCCGCGGTGTCCAGCTGGCGGTTCAGCTTCCACGTTCCGGTGATCTTCAGGCGCTGGCCCTTGGCGTCGTCGGCGCGGGTGTGCCCGAAGTAGAAGTGGCCTCCGAAGCCTGCGCCGAGCTGATGGAGATCGACCTTGGCGGGCCAGACGGTGGAGATGGTCTGCCCGTCGTGAGCGATGCCTGCTTCACCGGCTCCGAAGTCGAGGGTGAAGGTTCCTTCGTTGCTCCAGTCGCTGTTGGAGCAGTTCGGCCGGACGGACGGTGTGCCGGCCGGTGCGTCGTCGATGATGATGGCGCCGGACGGCAGGCCGGAGCGAGTGCAGATCGGCGGGTAGGCGGTGCCGTCGGCCTGTTCGGCGTCGTAGTCCGGTGAAGGGAAGCGGAAGAACTCGTTGCCGCAGGAGTAGGAGCAGTCCGTCTTCCACTGCACCGACTGGTGGAACCAGCACTGGAAGTCGTCGCGTGTGCAGGGACCTTGTCCGGGCTCGTTCTGCGCGCCGTCGCTGATCTTCGACGGTTCGCACCAGTTGTACGGTCCGCAGAAGAGGTCCTCCGGCGGCTTCACCCTTGCCCGGTTGTACTTGGCCGAGCCGCTGATCGTGGCGTCGCCGCTGGTGCCGTTCCACCAGGCGGCGCGGAAGGCCGGGACCATGGTGCCCGGGGATTCGAGGTAGGCCGGCGGATGGGCGGCGAATCCGAGCACCTTCTCCGGATACGGCCAGTTCTGGGGACGGGCGGCGTCAGCCGGGTCCTCGTTGCCGAGGGAGTCCTCCATGAAAGGGCTGCGGCCGGCGTCCCATTCCGGGTTGGCGGGATTGTTGGCCCATCCCACCCCCCACGGCCCGTTGCCGTTGACGTTCTCGTAGAAGCCGCTGTTGTAGGCCCACAGGGCGAAGAACCAGTTCTCCAGCTTGTTGGGGTCGCCGTCGTGCACGACCAGCCCCGCGCGCTTGGTCTGGTTCCACTTGTCGACGAGGATCTGCAGGCCGGCAGCGACGTTGGCCGCATAGTCCAGGGCGACGGCACGCTGCTTCTGGTAGTCCCAGGCGGTGCCGCCCTTGCCGTTTTCGCGTCCGGCCAGGCGCATGTGGTCGGTCACCTGCGTGATGCCGTAGCCGCAGTCGGCTTCGGACCAGTCCACGTCCCAGTCGTTGTCGGTGTTGCCGTCGTAGAGGTCGATGCCGTAGTAGTTGCCGATCAGCGGGTTGCCGGTCGCCCCCGGCACCGTCGAACGCGCCGCCTGCCACATGTTCGACTCTTGTGCGGTGATACCGAGCATGACCTGGGCGGGGACCCGGCCGCCGCCTTCGAGGGACGGGTTGAGGAACAGCGACTGGGGGGAGTACGCGGGCATGCCCAGGTTCTTCCAGTTCGCCGGCCGTGACGCACCGACGTTGAGCCTGCCGGTGATCGCCTTGTTGACCGCCCATTCGACCTGGCGGGGTTTGGGCTGCATCGCCTGGTTGCGGACGTCGCTGCGGGGAACGGAGCAGGTGCGCTCCGATTCGACGACTTCCGTACGCGTGCCGGTGACGTCACCGGGGTCGTCGGCCGACAGCAGCGTCGCTCCGGCGCTGTTGGTGCGCATGCCGCCCGTACCTGGCGTCTTCTTCTTGTGCGACTGGCCCAGGAGGGGCGAAGGCGTGCGAGAAGTCGTCCACTTCGCGGACTTGGCCTTGAGGGGGGTCACGGTGAAGGTGGCCTTGTGGCCGTTGCCGCGGACGGTCGCGGAGATCTCGACCGATCGGGTGTCCGCGGCTGTGTCGGGGTGGAGGTACCTGGGCGAGCCCTTGCCGTCCGCCCACGCGGTGTGCTGCACGATCGCGGCGCCGCGCGTGGAGAGCGTGGCGTCCTTGTCGGCGCCGCGCAGGGCGGTGACCGTCTGCGGCAGGGCCTGCGCCATCCGCGGCGCGCCGGTGACAAAGACCTGGCCCCCGCGGCGGGTCAGACCGGTGTTGCCCAGTGGGCCACGTCCCAGACCGGATGTCTTCGCGCGCGCCCAACGGCGGACCAGAGTGGTCTCCGCCTGCTTGAGGCCGTCACGCTGGACACGCTCGAGGAAGACGTATCCGCCGTCACCGTCCTTGGTGATGCGGTAGGGCACCGTGCCCGTCGTGGTCAGCTTGCGCTTCTTGCCCTTGCGGCCGATCTCGACCAGCGTGCGTCCGGATGCTGCGACCACGGTGCCGTTGCCGGCCGGGACGGAGGAGGTGACCTGGCCGTCGACGACGACAGGGTCGCTCGCTTCGGCGGTCGCGGCGTTCACCCGGATCAGCCGCGTCTGCTTCCGGTCCTCCCCCGGTGATTGGGTCAGGACCGCTTCCTCGCCGGTGCCGCACCCGGGGTTGTAGTACGACAGCGAGGCGTTGACCTTGAGCTTGGTGGTCTCGCCGCTCGTCAGATCGACGATGGCGGTGAAGCCGCCGCGGGCCATCAGCGCCGGGGAGTTGGTGAAGGTACGCGGTGCGTACACGACGACGGCGCGCTTGCCCGAGCCGGTCACGCACACGTTGCCGATCCACTGGTCGGCGTCGAAACCGGGCTCGGCCAGGGACGCCAGGGTCTTCCAGGCGTAGCCGCTCTTCTCGGTGGCGGTCAGGAGGTGGAAGCCCTGCGCATCGCCCGTGGTGGTCCAGGCGATGTCCGTCGAGGATCTGTAGTCCGGACCCAGTACGCCGGCGCGCTCGTCGGCCGGGACCGAGTCCCGGGCGGGTGGGGTGGACGGCCTGTCACCCGGTGGTGGGCTCTCGGCCCAGGCGGTTGCCTGGAGCATTCCCGCCACTACGGCGCCGGCCGCGACGACGGCCAGCGAAGCTCTTGAGCGTCTTTGCAGTCTCAAACTTCTCCCTTGTCGGAGGGTGAGGGGTGCGGCGTCCGCGCGCAGTACCGCCTGCCGATCCGCGCGTCGGAGGGGCGGCGCCCGGAGGCCCTGGCCGCTCGTTGGGGTCCTGACGGGTGGTCACCCCCGTGCGTCACACCGGGTGGCAGTGCGCGAAGGGCGGCGCTGCACGAGGGGTCAGTACCTCTTGTGGGAGGCGTTTTCGTTCTTGAGATCGGGGACGAGGTTCACGGCCTGGCCCCCATAGCCGCCGCAAGTGCCGTAAACCGCCTGCGAGATGCCCTGGTATCCGGAGTTGAAGTAGACCCGGTTGTAGACGCTGCATTCGGCGTTGGCCATCGACGCGGCGTTGTTCTTGAGCGGGTCACCGTCCCCGCTGTCGGTCGTACAGGTACCGCCGGGAAGCATGCCGTAGTGGAACACGAGGCGGACGAGAGTCGCACCGTTCGGGGAGTAGCCGTAGTGGTCGGGGATGCTCCTGTTGGCGATGTAGCAGGCGCCCTGGCCGGAGTTCGTGATCGATCCGACGCTGTTGTAGTAGATCGCGAAGCAGTAGGTGTTGCCGCTGGAGGTGCAGCCGTCCGACTCGTAGCTGGTGGCGGCCTGGGCGGGGTGTGCCTGGAAGATGCTCGCGGCGATCAGCAGAGCAGCCGCTGGGGCCGATCGGATCAGGTTGCGCAGTGTCCGGCTCACTTGGTGCTCCCTTCCGACAGCACGCTGCGCGCGGCCGCCTTGACCCTGCTCTGCTGGGCGAGACCGGCGTCGAGGGAAGCCTTCTTGGCCGCGATCGACTGGGTCTGGAGGGCGGATTCCTCGGCGTACCAGACGTCGATGAGGTCCGTCTGTTCCTTGCAGGCCACGTCGGCCGTGGCCACTTCGATCTCTTCGTCGGAGGCCGTCGGAGTGGCCAGGTTGAAGCTCTCCGCCGGCTTGTACGGGTCGCTGAAGGCGTGCCCCTTGCCCTTCATGCAGGCCGCCCAGTCGGCGATGACCTTCTGCACGGCGGGCCGCTTGAGTGACGCCCTCATGCTGGCGGCGTTGACCTTGGTGGCTTCCTCGCCCTGGCTGAGATGCCCGAGTTCGCGTTCGGCCTCCGCGCGGCATCCCCCCTCGGGGACCGTGATGCCGTTGTGGGTTCCGCTTGACACCTCGGGCCCGCGGCCGAGGAACACCGCCGACTCCGCACCGGCGGCCGGCTCCCATGCCGGCGGCTCATCCAGCTGCTGCGGCGGGAGGTGATAGCCGTAGTCGGCCGCCTGCGCGGCGTCTGAAGCACCGTAGCGTCGGGGCATGTTGGCGTCGTTGAACTCGATCGGCGGGTGGGCGCCCGGGATCGGCGGCGCGAAGGAGTCGAAGCCGAAACGGGCCATGCAGCTGACCCAGAGATCGCGTTGAGCGCGCTGCCACTCCACGACGTCCGTGTAGCCGACCAGGTACTTCTCCACGGGCAGGGACAACCCCTTGGCCAGCCCGCGTCCGGGCACGCGACTCGGCCACTTGCTCGGGTCGGCCGCGTTTGCCGCCGCCGACCTCGGTGAAGCCTCTTTTGGTGTCTCACTGCCCGCACTCACGCTCACGGCCACACCGGCGGCCAGCGCTGCGGCAGTGATGAGGCCGGTAAGCACTTGCGATGTCCGCACCAGATCCCCCCTTGAGTATTTACATGCACATGACATGGGGAACCTATGTCGTGCTCCTCCACAACCGCCACACAGAAACGATCACGGAACCGCAAAAATTGGTATGGACCCTGTGTCCAGGGAAACCGGTGGCGTCCGCGGCCGTGAATCCGAACGGCTCGCCGGGCGCAAGGCACTCTGGGCCGACCCAACGGGCCTGATGTGCCGTACTGACACCAGCCCGGGCCGTGAGCGCTCCCTGTGGGGGCACGCAGAGTAGGAGTTGCTCGACCCGCGATAAGTGGTGGAGCGGCGCCGGTCGGGCGTGCTTCCGTGAGCGCATGGTTTCCTTCGACCGTCTGCTCGCGCCTCGTGATCGGACGCGCCCTGGCGCAGGGACGCCGTGCCGCGCTGACCACTGTGGTGGGCAACACCGTGGGCGCGTACGTCCTGGTCATTGCGGTCGCCTGCGGTATCGGGTCGGTCGTGGAGCGGTCGGCCGTGCTCTTCATGTCACTGAAGCTCGCCGGTGCCGCCTATCTGGTCCATCTGGGGATCAAGGCTCTTCGTGAGCGGCGGCGGATGCGTGACGCGTTCACCGGTCACTCGTCCGGGGACACCATCGGGCGCGTGATGTGGGAGGGCTTCGTCGTCGGGGTGACGAACCCCAAGACCATCGTCTTCTTCGCCGCCGTGCTCCCCCAGTTCGTCGACCGCGACCGCGGGAACGTCGTGGGGCAGATGCTTCTGCTCGGCCTGGTCTTCAACCTCATGGCGGTGGTGTTCGACAGCGTGTGGGGGCTGGCCGCCGCGACGGCCCGTGACTGGTTCACCCGGTCACCCCAGCGACTTGCGGCCATCGGAGGCGTGGGCGGGTTCACGATGATCGGACTGGGCCTCACGGTCGCCGTGACCGGTCGCAAGGACTGACCGGCCGCCTTGCGGAAGGCCGTGATGCCAGGGCTTTCGGTCCGGGATTCGGAAGCGGGGCGCTTGCCGCCGTGGGATCGAATGGGCGCCTCGGTGCGGAGGGAGGCGCCGTGGGGTCCGCGTCGGTCATCGGGCGCTGCCGACTCGTGGGGGAGCAGGTGCACGTCCGCGATCTGAAAGGGGAACCGTGCGGGAACGCCGCTCCCCCACACCCTGTCCGGGCGGTGTCAGCGGCCGGGGCGGTGGTAGCGGAAGCGGAGTTCGAAGGTGCCCTCCAGCAAGCCGGTCGCCGGGTCGAAGCGGCGCAGGCCGGCAACCTCGATGCCGGTTCCGCGCACTGCCTCGAACTCCGCACACTCCCTCGAACTCACCGGTGCCGCCGAGGATGACGCCCTTGCCGTCCGCCCGCGGCCCTGCCGTGGTCACGGCGTCCAGGCTGCCGGTGGTGGCCTCGGCGTCGAGGACTTCGTGGCCGTTTGTGCCAGGTCGGCGGCGGGCACGACGGCGGCCCCGGCGCCTGCCAGGCGGCGCTACGCATCCGGAACGACACTGACCTGCCGCGCGTCGGGGCGTCCACAGCGCGGGGACCTCACGTGGCGGTCGTGGTGTTCCGTGTGGTCTGGGCGTGGATGGCGGCCCGGGCGGCCGCTTTGGCGGCGTCGACGACGGCGCGGTCCTGCAGCAGGCGCCCGGAGGCCAGCGCGCCGTCGATGAGCAGCCCGAGATGTGCGGCGAGAGCAGCCGGCTCTGCGGCTCCCGCAGCTCCGGCGAGCCCCGTCAGCCACTCCTGGCGGCGGCGGGTGTGCGCAACGGTGGCCGCGTGGGCCTTGGAATCGAGCTCGGCCTCGACCGCGGCGCTGATGAAGGGGCAGCCGAAGAAGCCGTGACGATCGAAGGAGGCCAGGAGCGCGTCGAACAGTCCCACCAGTTGCTGAGCCGGTTCGTCCCCTGCGGCTTCGGCTGCCTCCTGCAACCGCCCCATCCACGATTCGTCCGTGCGCCGCAGGTAGGCGGCGATGAGGTCGTCCTTGGTGCGGAAGTGTGCGTAGAGCGTGGACTTCGCCACCCCCGAATCCGCGATGACCTGGTCCACCCCCACTCCCCGCAGCCCGTGCCGGTGGAAGAGACCTGCCGCCGTGTCGAGAATCCTCTGCTCGGTGTTCGTCTTGCGTACGCGCGTCGCCATGGGAGACAGACTAGTCCGTCCTGCGCCCCCTCCTCCACCCCCGTTGCACCTCTTAATCGAACGGACTAGTCTGTCTGATTAATGCAAGCTACCCGTCGTTGCGACAACGTGCGAGAGATGGTGCTGTGATGCGTGCAGTGGTACTGGAGGAGTTCGCCGGTCCGCTTGAGGTGCGAGAGATCGACCGGCCCACGCCCGGGGACGGGCAGGTGCTGGTACGGATCCATGCCAGCGGGGTGAACCCGCTGGACACGAAGATCAGGGCGGGCCGTGCGGCGCACGCCCGCGTGCAGCCGCCGGTCGTGCTGGGCATGGATCTGGCCGGCCAGGTGGTGGAGACGGGACCCGGAGTGAACGGCTTCGCTCCTGGGGACGAGGTGTACGGCCTGACCGGTGGCGTCGGTGACCTGCAGGGTTCACTCGCGGAGTTCGCGGCGGTCGACGCCCGTCTGCTGGCCCGTAAACCGGCCGCACTGTCGATGCGCGAGGCAGCGGCGCTGCCGCTGGCCGCGATCACGGCATGGGAGGGCCTGGTGGACCGGGCCCGCGTACGGCCCGGCCAGAAAGTTCTGGTGCAGGGCGGCGCCGGCGGCGTGGGCAGCGTCGCGATCCAGATCGCCGCCGCCAACGGTGCAGAGGTGTTCGCGACCTCGTCGGGGTCCAAGGCGCCGCTCGTACGTCGCCTCGGGGCGGTACCGATCGACTACACCACGGTGCCCGTGGAAAGGTACGTCGCCGAGCACACCGGCGGTGTCGGATTCGACATCGTCTACGACACCGTGGGCGGCGCGGTCCTGGACGCCTCCTTCGAGGCGGTGCGGACCTATACGGGTCATGTGGTCAGCGCTCTGGGCTGGGGCACCCATGCACTGGCGCCCCTGTCGTTCCGGGGAGCCACCTACTCGGGCGTCTTCACGCTGTTGCCGATGCTGACGGGCCAGGGCCGCGAACACCACGGTGAGATCCTCCGTGAAGCCGCGGCGCTGGCGGACGAGGGCAGGCTGCGTCCCGTGCTGGATGAGAGGCGCTACAGCCTTGCCGAGGTAGCGGACGCTCACCAGGCCGTGGAGAGCGGCACCGCGAACGGCAAGGTCATCGTCGACGTCGACGCGTGACCGTCTGGTTCGGTCCTCCCTTCCGGTCCGCTCGTCAGCACCGTTTCGCGCTGCGGCCGAGCGGACCAGGCGTCCCGCGGCCGGCGTCGACGCTGCCGCCCTGGTCCGCCTGACCACGGGCCCTGGCGCATCGAAGCCAGGCCCGTCAGTGGCGGGGAGCAGCCATGGACGCCAGGTAGGCGAGTGCCTGCGCGCTACGGCTGCCCGGCTCCGCCGATCCCACCAACAACTCCTGGCCGGGCGCGGCCCGTACCTCGAAACTCTCGTAGGTCAGGTCGATGCGGCCGACGTCGGGGTGGACGAACACCTTGAAGGCTCGGGTGAGTGCGCCGACGTTCTGGTCGTTCCACAAGGCACGGAATTCCGTCGATGCCTCCAGCAGTTCCTGAACCAGTTCGTCGATCTCCGGGACGTCGCTGAAGCGGGCCGCGTTCAGGCGGAGTGCGTACACCGTCATGCTGGTGATCAACTGCCGGTCCGGAAAGACCTCACCGGCCCGCGGGTGGGTGAAGAGGATCCGCGGCATGTTCGTCTGCCCGTCGAAGGGTGCCAGCAGGGCGTCGGCGATGGGGTTGGTGGCCAGGATGTCGAACGCGGGCCCCAGCACGTAAGCCGCGGCGTTGGGGAAGGCGTCGAGGAGGCGCAGCAGGTCCGGGTGCACCCGGTCGCGGAGGCTGCCGACCGACGCAACAGGGCTGAGTCCCGCGAGGCGGAACAGATGAGTGCGCGCATCGGCGTTCAGGCGCAGCGCCCTGCCGAGCGCGCCGACGACCTGCTGCGAGGGGTTGGTCTCCCGGCCCTGTTCCAGTCGCACGTAGTAGTCGGCACTCACTCCGGCCAGCACGGCGACCTCTTCCCGGCGCAGTCCTTTGACCCTGCGAGTGCCACTGCCGGCGGGGAGCCCGACATCGGACGGCTCCAAGCGGGAGCGGCTCGCTCGCAGGAATTCTCCAAGGGAATGGGCAGACGCATGGTGCATGAGAACCGACAGTACTGCGTGCAGCCGACGTCGGCCGTGAGCGGCCGGACAGGAACGAGGGGGACTCATCGGCCCCGCCGGGAGCCACCGCCGGACCGGCCCGGTGCGGTGATCGCCGCTGTGGCGTGAAGGCAGTGCCAGCCTGGGTGCCGCGCACCCAGGCTGGCACTGCCTTCACGGACAAGTCCTCCACGGGTGAACTGATGCCGGTGGCCGTTGCCACCTTGTTCACGCGAAGGAGATCCCCACCATGTCCACATCCACTCCCTTGGCACAGAAGGTCGTTCTGATCACCGGAGCCAGCAGCGGTATCGGCGAGGCCACGGCTCGTCTTCTGGCGGCTTCGGGCCACCAGGTCATGGCCGGAGCACGCCGAACCGACCGGCTGGCGGAACTGGCCCGAGAGGTTCGCGCGGCCGATGGTGCCCTGGACCACCATGCGCTCGACGTCACCTCCCGCGACAGTGTCGAGTCGTTCGTCGGTGCGGCGCTCGACCGGTACGGCCGGATCGACGTGCTGGTGAACAACGCCGGCGTGATGCCACTGTCCCCCATGGCGGATCTCCGGGTCGAGGAGTGGGACCGGATGATCGATGTCAATGTGCGCGGCACGCTGTACGGCATCGCCGCGGTACTGCCGAGGATGCGTGAGCAGAACAGCGGGCACATCGTCAACGTCGCCTCGGTGGCAGGCCACCGCGTCGACCCGACCGCCGCGGTGTACTGCGCCACCAAGTACGCCGTACGGGCCCTCTCGGAAGGACTGCGCCAGGAAAGCCGCGACATCCGCGTGACGGTCATCAGTCCCGGCTTCACCGAGAGTGAACTGCTGGACCGGGGCGGCGCCCTGGAGGCACAGGGGGCAGCGCGGGCCGCCGCACGACAACTCGCCATCCCCGCCTCCGCCGTCGCCGAGGCGATCGACTTCGCCCTCAGCCGGCCGGCTGCCGTGGACGTCAACGAGATCGTCGTACGCCCCACCCTCCAGGGATGACGCCGTACCGGTGCTTCCGAGGCGCCGGCACGGCCACGGAGGCCCTGGTGGCCTAGCTCCTCATCGCAGTACCGAGGCTGCCGAGGGCTCGCGCCGCCGCACAGCGCGGTGGCGAGGCCGACCTGCTCGAAGACGCTGCACGGTGCCGCGATGGGAGCACCCCGATCCCCGGCACGTCGCACGACCGGCCGCGTCTTCAGCAGGTCGCCACGTCCCGGGTTCGCCACCGGCTGGGCCCTGCCCTTCCCCCATGCTCAGCCGCCTACGGGGCGGCAGGAGACGGCCGCACGACGCCGTCTCGGCTGCTTGAGATCGTTCTTCCCCGGGTCGTCCGAGCCGGCCGATGGGACCGAGGACGAGGCAGTGCTGGTCAGCCGCCCCGGAGGCCGACCGCCAGTGTCAGTTCGAGGACCCGGTGGGGGGAGGCGAGGTCCGGAAACAGCTCCCGCAGCTGCGACATCCGGTACCGGACCGTCTGGGGGTGGACGAACAACGCCGCCGCCACCTCCTCGCGCCTGCCCTGGTGCAGCAGCCACGCCCGCAGCGTCTCCTCCAGCCGGTGGGCGGTGGCGTCAGGCAAGGCCAGCAGCGGTGCGAGGGCTCGGGCGCGCAGGTCCGCGTACGCGTCCGCGTCGGCGCTCAGCACCAGCTCGGGCAGGTGGTCCTCGGTGTCGCGAATGTCCGCGGAGAGGGAGCGCGCGCGCACGGCTCGTGCGTACGAGGCGGACGCACGAGTCCACGGCCGGGCCGGGCCGACCACGGCGGTGCGGTCGGTCAGCTGCCGCAGGAGATGCGGTCGGTCGGCATCGGGGACGAGCAGCACGCCGGTGGTGTCCGGCAGATCGTCGAGGACGAGGGTGCTCGGGTCGAGCGCGCGGTAGGCGGGCCGGGCCTGGGCGGCGGGCAGCAGGACCGCGGTCAGCGAGACCGGAGGCTGCCAGCCGGCCCGTTGGGCAGAGGCCAGCAGGACGTCCGGGCTCGCGCCGGCGAGGAGGTCCCGGGCCAGGTGTTCCAGGTGGCGCTCGTGGGCCCTGCCCTGGGCGGCCAGTTCGTCGGCGTGGCCCGCGGCGCTCGCGGCGGAGAGCTCGTCGATGTAGGCGAAGGTCAGCTCGGCGAACTTGGCGACCTCGGCGGCGGGCAGGCCCGCGGGTACGGCCCCGGCCGCCAGGCATCGCCAGGCCACGCGGGCGCCGACGCGATAGGCGCTGAGCAGGGCGTCCATCGAACGGCCGTCGCGCACCTCGCCGCGGCCCAGCTCGTAGGCCGCGTCACCGGCGTCGCCGCCCGTGGCGTTCCCGCTCGCGAGGTCCAGGTAGTGCCCCAGGGCGGTGCGGACGGCACGGCGGATGGTGGCGCCCATGTGGCCCGACAGGGCGTTGGCGTAGGGAGGGACCTCGTCGATGATCGCCTGGACGACCTCGTCGGCGGTGGTCTTCAGGGTGGCGCGCAGCGCGGTGACCGTCGTCTCGTCCAGGGCCAGTTCACTGACCCTCCGGAGTGCATGACTCACGTTTTCATTCCCTGCGAACAAATCGATCGACCAGATTCACGTCCTGCGGTCAGGACTTTACGCCTCAAGGCGCAGCAAGCTGGAGTCATGACGAGTACAGCCCTCCGCAGCAGGGCGTGGAAACTGCTGGAGATGGTCACGACGCCGCTCCTGCCGTCGGACTACCTCGACCTGGTCAGCCCGCTGCGGGCGGGCGCTGACCTGCGGGGGCGCATCGAGGCCGTGCACCCCGAGACGAGCGACGCCGCGACCATCGTGATCAGACCGGGACGCGGCTGGCGCGGCCACACAGCCGGTCAGTACGTGCGGATCGGGGTCGACGTCGACGGGGTGCGCCTGTGGCGTGCCTACTCGCTGACCTCGCCGGCGAGCCGTCAGGACGGCCGTCTCACGATCACCGTGAAGGCGATCCCGGACGGCAAGGTCAGCAACCACCTGGTCCGCAGGGTCGAACCGGGCACCGTGATCCAGCTCGACCAGGCGACCGGCGACTTCGTTCTGCCGCGGACCAAGCCCGCCAAGGTGCTCTACCTGACGGCCGGCAGCGGCATCACTCCCGTGATGGGCATGCTGCGCGACACCGAGCTCGACGACGTCGTCATGGTCCACTGCGCGCCCCAGCCGCAGGACGTGATCTTCCGCAGGGAACTGCACGACCTGGTCGCGGACAAGAAGCTGCGGCTCACCGAGGTGCACACCGCCACGGACGGCATGCTCGACATCACCCGTCTCGACGAACTCGTGCCCGACTGGGCCGAGCGCGAGACCTGGGCCTGCGGGCCCACCGGCCTGCTCGACGCCGCCGAGGAGCACTGGAGCGCACACGGCATCCAGGACCGGCTGCACACCGAGCGGTTCCGCCCCAGCATCGTCGTCACCGGTGATGGCGGCGAGGTCACGTTCAGCGCCACCGGCAAGAGGGTCGACGCGGACGGCGCCACGCCGTTGCTCGACGTCGGCGAAGAGGCCGGCGTGTTCATGCCCTCCGGGTGCCGCATGGGCATCTGCTTCGGCTGCACCACGCCGCTCAAGGCGGGCGCCGTCCGGGACCTGCGCACCGGCGAGATCACCGAGGCCGAGCCGGGCGTCCTCATCCAGACCTGTGTGTCCGCCGCGGCGGGCCCCTGCGACATCGAACGGTAGGAACAGTTTGACCGCCATCGACCCCACCGCCCACCTGACCGCGGAGCAGATCGAGGAGCTCGGCCGCGAGCTGGACGCGATCCGCGACGAGGTGATCGCCAGTCGCGGAGAGAAGGACGCCGCGTACATCCGCAAGGTCATCGCGGCGCAGCGCAAGCTCGAACTGGTCAGCCGGGGCGTGCTGCTGTTCTCGTTCTTCCCGCCCGCGTGGCTGCTCGGCACCGCCGGGCTGTCCGTGGCGAAGATCATGGACAACATGGAGATCGGCCACAACATCCTGCACGGCCAGTGGGACTGGATGCGGGATCCGAAGATCCACTCCACCACCTGGGAATGGGATCACGTCTCGCCGTCCGACCAGTGGAAGCACTCGCACAACGAGCTGCACCACAAGTACACGAACGTGATCGGCAAGGACAACGACCTCGGCTACGGCATCATGCGCGTCGACGAGGACCAGAAGTGGCACCCGTTCCACCTCGGCCAGCCACTGTGGAACTTCCTCAACGCCTGCTTCTTCGAGTACGGCATCGCCGCGTACGACCTGGAGCTCGGCCGCAACCTGAGCAAGCACCGCCGCAAGAACCCGGAGTTCCGCGCGCGGGCCAAGGCCGTCGGACGCAAGATCCGCAAGCAGGTGCTCAAGGACTATGTGATCCACCCGCTGCTGTCGGGCCCGTCGTTCCTCCCCACGCTCGCCGCCACGTTCACCGCGAACCTGGTGCGCAACCTCTGGTCCCACTCGGTGATCATGTGCGGGCACTTCCCCGAGGGCGTGCAGGTCTTCGAGCGCCGGTCGATCAAGGGCGAGACGCGCGGCCAGTGGTACCTGCGCCAGATGATGGGCTCGGCGAACATCAGCGGCAGCAAGGCCATGCACTTCATGACCGGCAACCTCTCGCACCAGATCGAGCACCACCTGTTCCCGGACCTGCCGAGCAACCGGTACGCCGAGGTCGCGGTGAAGGTGCGCGCGCTGTTCGAGAAATACGAGCTGGAGTACGTCACCGGGCCGCTGCCCAAGCAGGTGTTCTCGGCGTGGCGCAAGGTCTTCCGGCTGTCGCTGCCGAACAGCAAGAAGCCCGCTGCCGAGGTCCGGACGCCGGACCGGGAGCAGGAGCTCGTCGCGGCCTGATTCCCGGTACGGGTCCCGCTCTCTCGGCCGCACCACCGCCGGCATCGCCGGTGGTGGTGCGGCCGTTGCGATCACGGGGCACCGTCGGCGGTCCCGTCGGCGCCGGCGGGGGTCAGGGAATCGGAATGTGCAGCTCGGGACGGTCCCACGCCACCGCGGGTGGATTCGCGGGGACCGTCCCGGTGGGCAGACCGCCCATGCGGCGGTAGAAGCCCTCGGCCGGCGGATGCGCCACGACGCGGACACGGTCCAGCCCTGCCGCGCGCGCCTCGCCCTTCATGTGCTGTACCAGCAGCTGTCCGATGCCGCGGTGCTGCGACCCGTCGGCGACGAAGAGCAGGTCCAGTTCCGGCGGCACGAGGATGAGGGAGTAGAAGCCGAGCACCCGGTTCGCGGGATCCTCGGTGTCGACGGCCACGAAGACGCGGTGGGTCTCGATGTAGTCGAGGCCCACGCGGTAGCCCTCGACCATCGCCGCGTACGGGCCCTCGTAGGCGCGCGAGCCACGCACGAGGCGCGTGAGCCGCTGGGCGTCCCGAGCCACGGCCCGTCGGATGGCGATCGCACCGGGCCTGGGGGTAACACTCGGTTTCATACATCGAGTATTACGTATGCGGAAGGAGAGCTGCGACATGGTGGGCGGGGCGACGGACCCGCCACATGGGCAGCGGGCCGGGTGCCCCACCCGGGGCCGCAGCCTCACCGGCCGAACCCGGCAGGCCGCCTCGGCGGTCCTGCCAGGTCCCGTCCCGCGGCAGTCCTTTGCTCAGCCGCCGCTCTTGCGCCGGAACGACCGCTGGTTCGCGGCCGGGCCGTGAGTGCCGCGGACCTTCGACGTGTGCGAGTTCGCGGCCGACTCGGCCGCCGTCTGCATACCGCGCTTGCGCGCCAGAGCCTCGCGGAACTTGCGCTTCAAGTCGTACTGGCCGTCAGCGTCGGGCGAGAGAGCGGGGCTCTCGGCGGCGGTCGACTCGGTGTCAGCCGGATCCGCGCCTTCCGGCGATGAGGACTCTGCGGCCATGGTGACCTCCTGGGCTCGGGCGTTGGAGACCCCAGCTTGTCATGCCGCGCACCCCCCGGGGCGCCGACGGCCTGCGTCACCCGCCGCGTTCACCCCCGGTCACGGAGACAACACGTGCCGGCGCGGCAAGCCGTCGTGGCGTGAACCCCACCAGGTATCCGCCATCCCTGCGTTCAACTCCGTTTGTTTCATTGACATTTCACTCAGCAGTCGTACTGTTGGGAGCGCTCCCATGACAGCCTCGTAACTGGAAGGAGTTCCCCCCACATGCGCAATCAGAGTCCGTTAACCGGGCGTGCGCGGTCCCTCCGCCGGCCCCTTCAGGCGCTCGTCATGGTGTTCGCCGTCGTCATCGGCGCACTGGCCTGGTCGACCCCCGCCCAGGCACACGGCACCATCGTCAACCCCGCCACCCGCGCATACCAGTGCTGGAAGACGTGGGGCAGCAACCACACGAGCCCGGCCATGCAGACCGAAGACCCCATGTGCTACCAGGCGTTCCAGGCCAACCCCGACACCATGTGGAACTGGATGAGCGCCCTCCGCGACGGTCTCGGTGGCCAGTTCCAGGCTCGGACGCCTGACGGGACGCTCTGCAGCAACAACCTCTCCCGGAACGACAGCCTGAACCGGCCCGGGCCGTGGAAGACGACCAACGTCAGCAACAACTTCACGGTCCAGCTGCACGACCAGGCGTCCCACGGTGCCGACTACTTCCGGGTCTACGTGAGCAAGCAGGGCTTCAACCCCAAGACCCAGACGCTGGGCTGGGGCAACCTCGACTTCATCACGCAGACCGGCCGCTACGCCCCGGCGCAGGACATCCGGTTCAACGTCAACACCTCCGGCTACACCGGACACCACATCCTGTTCGTGATCTGGCAGGCCTCGCACCTGGACCAGGCCTACATGTGGTGCAGCGACGTGAACTTCGGCTGAGCCGAGACACGTTGCGCACGGCACCCGTTCCTGCCGGGCGCCGGTGATCCGCCGCCCGGCCGTGCCGACCGAGCCCCGTCGGGGCAGGGGAACCCATGTGGCCACCCTGCCCCGGCGGGGCTTCCCGCGCTCGCCCCGTCTACTCGGCCGGAGTCCGGCGGCTTCGGTCCCTGACCGCCTTCTCGATGACGCGGGCGCACCTGATGAACACCTCGACTTGATCAGCCGTCAGGTCTCGTACGGAGATCTCTTCGAGGGAGCGCCACATGTCGGCGATGGGCTCCTTGAGGGCACGGCCGGCATCGGTGAGGTGGACGACCATGACCCGCCGGTCATGGGCGGCGGGCTCCCGGGTGAGCAGCCCGGCGTCCTGCATCCGCCGCAGGGACTTGGAGACCGTGGAGTGGTCGAGGCCGACTCGCTCCAGCAGCTCCGCCTGAGTCAGGCCGTCGTGGTCGAAAAGCTGCATGAGCAGCAGCTCCTGCCCCGGGTGGAGATTCATCGCCCGCAGCATGGCGGCGGCGTGGCCGCGGTGGGTGCGTGCGAGCTGGAAGATGGCGTAGCTCAACGGCCCCTCGCCCGCCGCATCCGGCAGTTCCGGTGAGGTGGTGTCTGACACTGCTGCTCCCTCGGGTCGCTCGACTGCGGTGACGGATCAGTCGACCGCGAGGACGATCTTGCCTCGGTTGTGGCCCGCGTCGCTGGCCTGCTGGGCCTTGGCCGCTTCGGACAGCGGGTAGGTGGCGCTGATCGTGGTCCGCAAGGCGCCGTCGGCTGCTTGCCGGGCGAGTTCGGCGAGGCGGGTGGCGGAGCGGCGCTGGGGGCCCTCGGCGAAGACGATGCCGAGTTCGGCCGCGCGGAAGTCGGCGGTGGTGACGATCCGGTCGGTGCCGCCACGCAGGGCGATGGAGTCCTCCAGCGCGCCCTTTCCCGCGGCGTCGAAGACGGCGTCCACCCCGTCGGGGGCGACGGCACGGACCCGCTCGACCAGATTCTCGCCGTAGACCAGCGCGGTCGCGCCGAGGGAGGTGACGTACTCCTGATTGGCCGGTCCGGCGGTGCCGATGACGCGGGCGCCGCGGGCGACGGCCAGCTGGACGGCGATGGTGCCCAGCGCGCCGGACGCGCCGTGGATCAGCAGCGTCTCACCGGACGTGATGCCGAGCAGGTCGAGGACCCGTTCGGCGCCGTCGGTCGCCACGGGCAGAGCGGCGGCGTGCGCCCAGTCCAGGCCGGCCGGCTTGGGCGCGAGGACGGCCGCGGGGGCCAGGGCGTACTGCGCGTAGGAGCCGGTGTCGGACCAGCCCAGGACCTCGTCCCCCACCTTCAGATGTTCCACGCCCTCACCGACGGCGTCGACGACACCGGCGATCTCGCCGCCGGGCACAGCGGGCAGCGTGGTGGGGAAGATGGCCTCCATGCCGCCGGAGCGGATCTTGCCGTCGACCGGGTTGACACCGACCGCGCGGACCCGCACCCGGATCTGGCCGGGGCCGGGCCGGGGGATGTCGATCTGCGCCTCGTGCAGGACCTCGGTGCCGCCGAACGCGTCGAAAACGATGGCCTTCATGGCTGCTCTCCTTGACGTGGGAAGTCACGCCGACCGCGTTCTGTGGCCGACCACATAAAAGTACCACCGTTTATGTGGCTAGCCAAGCAATCCGTGCCGACCGGTCACCTCCCGTGCGGCGGCACCGGTCCGGCCGCCCGGCCCCCGCGCTGTACAGCCGGCCACAGGACAACCGCATCAAGGCATGTCGTTCGTCGAACCGCGCTGTGGAAGCTGACCGTTCGCGCCGCCGATCCCCCGTCACCCGATGCGCCCTGGAGCCGAGAGGGCGTACGCGGGCAGCACCGGCGGGAATTGGCCACTTCCTGCGCGCCGACGTATCCGGCGCCGCGTGGCGGCCCCGCGCGAGGCGCCACCGAGGTTCCGCGATCGGCTGCGCCCGGGGGACAGGCCCTCGTGCGTTCATTAACTGACGTGAAATCGTCCGTCCAGTAAAAGGTGCCTCCCCATAAATGTCCCTACCAAACATGTTGATGAGGGGGAAGGGTGACGCTACGCTCGCAGGCACCATGAACGCTCGTATGTCATTCGTGACCGGAATGACAGGACTTCGCAGTTGCGGGAGAAAGCCGGCATGGCGTCGGCTTGCATTTTCGACGGGTCGACGCATACGGGGGAAGAATTGGATACGCGGCATCTCGAGGCATTTTTAGGCGCTGTGGACGCGGGAAGTGTGACGCGGGCGGCGGGCATGCTCCACGTGACCCAACCCACGGTCACCAACCGCATAAAGGCACTGGAACGGTCGCTCGGGCTGCCTTTACTGGAGCGCTTACCGGGCGGTGTCCGGCCGACGCGGGCCGGGCACTCCATCCTCGAACACGCCCGCGAGATCGTGCGGCTCAGCGGTCGCGTCCGGCGCCTCGCGGACGCGTCACTCACTCCGCAGGGAAGAATCTGCGTCGGCGCGTCGGAAAGTCTCATCAACCACCGGCTGCTCCCGCTCATCGAATACTTGCTGCTGCGCTATCCGGACATGGACGTGTCGCTCCGCCTGTCCACCCCGCAGGAAGCGCTCGTCATGCTGCGTAACGGTCAGATGGACTGCGTCTTCATGATAGGAAGCGGCGCCTCGGACGAGGATCTGGAGCACTGCGATCTCCGCCCCGAGCCGTTCGCCCTGGTGGCCGGAGAACGGCCCGGCTCTCGGCGCCCGGGCTCCGGGGAGCCGCCGTCGTCGATCCTCGTCAGCGCCGACCTCGACGTCCGCCACTGCGGCGAGCTTCTGCACGAGGTCGAGTCGACGCTGCGGGCCGGGCGGATGCTCAGACTCGATTCCATCACCGCCGTGAAGCGCCTGGCCGAGAGCGGCATAGGCGTGGGACTGCTGCCCGAGGTCACCGTGGCCGACGATCTCGCCGACGGCCGGCTCCGCAGGGTCGTGGACTGGCGCCCGGCCACCCCCACCTACACACAGGCCCTGTGGCGGCGCGGCGACACCGGGCACCCGGCTCTGCACGCCGTGCTGAAGGCCGCCTCCGACGTGGTCAGCACAGGCTGAACGGGCCCCGGGCCCCGCTGCGGGAGCCGCGGAGCCCGAGGGCCGCTCAGGCGGCGTCGGCCAGGAGCTGGGCGAGCAGCCGCCGGTGGTCGGTCTTGCCGTGCTGGTTGACGGGAAGGCTGCCCACGATGCGCACCACGCCCGGCGCCATGTACGCGGGCATCGCGCGCAGGCAGAACGCCCGCAGATCGCTCTCGGCCGTACCGGCCGCGCCGTCGGCCAGCACGACGAACGCGCACAACTCGGCCTCCCGGCCCGGCCCTTCGGCAACCACGACGGCCGCCTCGCAGACGTCGGAGTGGGCGAGCAGCCGTCGCTGCACCTCGGCCGGCTCCACCCGGTTGCCGCGGATCTGCACCTGGGAGTCCCGCCGCCCGCAGAAGCGCAGCGCGCCGTCGGCGCCCCGGAAGGCCAGGTCACCGGTCCGCAGCAGACGCTGGCCGGAACGGGGCTCCAGCGGGTCGGCGACGAGGACGGCGTCCGTGGCGTCGGCGTCCCCCCAGTAGCCGGTCATCAGGGCCGGGCTGCGCAGGTACATCTCGCCGACGACCCCCTCCTCCCGCACGGGTGCCCCCTCGGCGTCCAGCAGGAGGATGTCGGTGCCCTCGTGCCCGTTGCCGATCGACAGGTGCGTCACGTCGTCGGGCAGCGGGTCGGGAACCTCGGCGAAACTGGCCGCCATGGATTCCGTCGCGCCGTAGCAGTTGATCAGACGGATGCCGGGCCGCAGACGCTGGAGGTGGCGCAGTTCGGCCAGGGGGAACTCCTCCCCGCAGAACAGCACTCCGCGCAGATCCGGCAGGTCGGCCAGCTGGTCGGGGATGTGGCGCAGCGACTGGCGCCAGATGGACGGCACACCGTTGACGTGCGTGGCCCGGGTGACGCGCAGCACCTTGAGGAATCTCGTCGGCCAGCGCAGCAGGGCCCGCGGGACGGGGGCCACCGCCGCTCCGCTGCCCAGCGCCATGCCGATGTCCAGCAGCGAGAAGTCGAACTGGAGCGGGGACGTCGAGGCCACCCGGTCGCCCACCGACACGAAGCCCTCGGCGATCATGCCCCGGTAGAAGGCGACGACGGCCCGGTGGCTCATCACCACGCCCTTGGGCCGGCCCGTGGTGCCCGACGTGAAGATGATGTAGGCGGTGTCGGTGGGTGTCACGGCACGGCGCGACCCACCACGGCGCACAGGTGGCTGCGGCACCTCGATGGTGCCCCCGCCGAACCGGCCGTGCCCCACGGCCCCCTCCGGCCGCCCGTCGGCGGTCAGGCACAGCGCGGGCTCGGCCAGCCGCTCGATCGTCGCCCGCCGTTCGGCCGGCGTCTCCGGGCTGACGGGGACGAAGGGCAGGCCGCGCGACGCACACGCCAGGACGAGGGCGACGGCCTCGGCGGACGTGTCCGAGACGATCATGACGCGGTCGCCGATCTCCAGGCCGAAACGGTCCAGTTGGGCGGCGTAGCGTTCGGCGGTCTCCCGCAGGCCGCGGAAGGTCGTCACCCGTTCCGCGCCGTCCGCGTACTCCACCACGGCGGGATGGTCGGGGTGGGTGGCGGCGGCAGCCAGGAGGAACTCGTCGAAGCGTTCGTCGGGCCGGTGGGTCACCTCGGGTGCGGGAGTCGTGGGCATGCTCTCTCTCCAGGTCAACGCAGGTTGTCGGCCCCGGCCGGGGCGGGCGGCACGGGTGTGGCGATGTGCGGTTCGCCGGTGACGAGCACCAGCGGGGAACCGGGGGTGGTGCTCAGATGACGTACGGTGCCGACGACCAGGACGTGGTCGACGGCCGTGAGGGTCTCCGCGACGTCGCAGGTCATCACGACGGCGGCGTCGTGCAGCACCGGGACGCCCCGGAGCACGGCGTGCGGCGTGGCACGGAAGCGCTGTGCGGGGGTGCCGGTGGCGAAGCGCCGGACCAGCGCACCCTGCGTGTGGGACAGCACGTTGACGGCGAAGCGGCCGGCGGCCAGCAGGTCGTCCAGAGTGCGTCCGCCCCTGCCGAAGGCCAGCAGCACGCTCGGCGGCGCCACGGACAGCGACATCAGCGAGGTCGTGGTGCAGCCCACCGGCCCGTCCGGCCCGAGGGCGGTCGTGACCGCGACGCACTTGGCCAGACCGGTCATCGTCGCGCGGAAGAGCGCCTCGTCCACCCCCGGCTCGGCCGACGGGTCCGCCTGGGCTGTGGTCGTCTCAACTCCCAGCACGGCTCACCTCCCTGCCGGTCGCGAGCGCGGCGAGGGTGTCCAGGGCCCGCTCGACCACCCCGGTGCGGGGGCGTCCGCGCCGCGCGGAGTCGGCGGCGAACCGCAGGGCCTTGGGCAGCTGCGTCCAGGCGTCGGCCAGGTCCGGGTCGGGGTCCGGCCCCAGGCGGTGCAGCTGGTGCCGGGAGGCCGCCCACAGGTCGTCGATGTGCCGCTCCAGCAGATCCCCGTCACGGGCGAGGCGGTCCCGCAGGAAGGCGAACACCTCCCGCGGCTCCCGCAGCCAGGTGCCCGGCCACCGCGCCGGGGCTCCGGCCGGGACGGTGGCGGTCCGGCGCAGCCAGCGGTACGCGTCCACGGGGCCGGTGTCCACCGGCTCCCCCAGAGCGTGCACCTCCCGGTTGCGGACGGCCGGATCGAGCCGGCCCACCGGTGTCAGCGCCCTCCGCAGCGAGTCGTCGTCGAGCACTCCGGCGTAGGGCAGTTGCTCGCCGCCGGGCATCAGGGCGTGGAACGGGTCCGTCACGAGCCACCCTCGGGCGTCGTGGGCCCGCAGCAGGAACCAGTGGGGAACGGTCCGCACCCCGTGGTGCGGAGACCAGGGCAGGTGGAAGGCGTTGCCGGACACGATCACCTGCCCCTGTGCGGCGAGCAGGGCGGCCAGCGCCGCACGGGCCGACGGCCAGTCCGGCCGGTGGTCGTGCACCAGGGTTCCGCCGTCGATGCGGTCGTGGTGGGAGAAGGCGAGCGCGCCGTCCGCTGCGTCGGTGCGCACCCACAGGTGCACCGCCGCCGCCAGCCGGCCGGCCGCCGCGCCTCCCAGGTGCTCCACGAGCGTGGTGGAGTAGCAGGACAGGGCAGGTGTCATGGTGTCGCCTCCCAAGCGCACGCCACAGGTACGTCGATGAGTTCTCGCACCTTGCGCCAGCGCAGTGCGCGCCAGTCGCCGTGGTCGAGATACGGGGGCACGTCGATGGTCCAGGGGAGCCCCCCGATGCCGGTCCCCTCGGCTTTCACGCAGGCCTCCTGGACCGTCCAGATCTCCGTGAAGACGGTGTGCCGCAGGGTTTCCGGCAGGCGGTGCAGGTGGGTCGTGTAGCGGGCGGCGCACCGCCGGACCATGGAGTCGCCGACGTGCGGCGGCGGCACCTGCACGTCGACCCCGACGCGACGCCCGGGTGCGACGGCCACGACGGTGTGGTCCCCGTCGTGGGAGATGCTGACGCCGGTCCGGCAGCGGCCCGCCAGGACCGGTTTGCCGTTGTGGCCGGCCACGACGGGCTCGCCGGCGTCGCCGGGCGCCACCTCGGCGAGCAGGTCGCGCAGCAGCGCACGCCCGGCCAGGATCTGGCGCGCACGCCAGGGGGGCCTGCCACGGGCCGTGGCGAGGTCGGCGGGGGTGAGGCGGCCGCCGGCCGCCTCGCCGGTGGCCACCCATACGCCCGGGCCGGTCTCCAGGACCTTCACGGCAGCTCCCCGGCACCGGCTTGGGGGGCGGTCTCGGCCACGATGTCCAGGACGACCTCGGTCGTGCCGCCGCCGATCCCGAACAGGGCCGCCTGCGCCCGCAGGTGCTGTGGTCCGCCGGTGCGGAAGCCGTGCGCGCCCTGGAGGTGGGCGCACACGTCGAGGACGTGCTCGACGGTCTCGGCGGCGCTGGCCTTGAGCAGTGCGGCGGCCGAGGTGTCGCGGCGGGCGGCGACCGCCTCGGTGAGGCTCTCGGTCAGGGCACGGTGCTGACGGGAGCGCAGCAGCGCGCCCGCCCAGCGCTGGCGTACGGCCTCCCGGTCCCACAGGACACCGCCGCCGTGCCGGCGCCGTCCCAGGTAGCGGGCGGTGTCGCGCAGCACGCGCTCGCACAGGGCGACCGCCCAGAGGGCCCCGGCCAGCCGCTCGGTGGCGATGTGCGCCGCGAAGCCGCTCAGTCCCCGGCCGGTACCGCCCACGACGTGGTCGCGGGTGAGCCGGACGTCCTCGAAGGTGAGGTGACCGGTCCCGGAGCCGTCGAACAGCTCGGTCCCGGCCGGTTCGACGCGTACGCCGGGTGCGTCGGCCGGTACGAGCACCCACGTGAAGTTCGTGAAGTGGGGTCCCGGCCGGTGGCGGGCGAGGACGAGGGCCGCACCGCACGTCGTCGCGTTGGTGATCCACCGTTTGGTTCCGTCGAGCCGGAGGTGGTCCCCGTCGAGGCAGACGCGTGTGTCCAGTGCCGCCAGGTCGCAGCCGGAGTCCTCGTCGGTGGCGGCGAGGGCCACGACGGTGCCGCCGTCGAGGCTGTCGGCGAGCGTCCGGGCGGCCGGGCCGGTCCCCTGGGCGAGCAGCGGCAGACAGGTCGCCAGCGGCACGGTCACCGCCAGCGTCGAGCCGACGCCGAAGCGGAGGTCGACGTCCGTGAGCAGCGCGCCCAGCGCGGCCGCGTCGACGCCCCGGCGCGGATCGTTGCCGCGGTAGACACCGGCCAGCCGGTTCTGCGCGCCGAGCGCGCGCCAGAGGTCGGCGCCGCTCGCGTCGGCGGGCAGTGCGGCGAGCCGGGAACCGTCGGCGGAGGTGGCCTCCCGTGCTGCAAAGACGCTCATGCCGCTGCCCTGCGGTCTCCTTCGGCGGCGCCCTGGGCCCGCTGCACCGCGGCCCACAGACTGCCGGCGGTGGCGAAGGTGGTGTCGTTGAGGTCCTCGTCCGGGAGGGAGACCCCCAGCCCGTCCTCGATGGCGAAGAGCAGGTCGATGGCCTTCATGGAGTTCATCCCGAGGTCGTGCAGGCGGCTGTCCTCGGTGAGGGGGCGGTCCCCGAGGTTGGGCAGGAAGGGCGTCAGCAGGTCGATGAAGGGCTGGTTCACGGCTTCTCCGTCGCTTGGGTGTGAGGGGGATCGGCAGGGTCAGGTTCGGTGGTGCCGCACGGCGAACACCTCGCGGTCGGCGGTGAGCAGCGACGCCAGTTCGGGCAGCAGCGCCTCGGGGACGGGCCTGCCCCGTTCGGCGCGCCGCTGGGCGATGAACGCGGTCGCGGTGAGCCGGTCCCAGCCGCGCAGGTGCTCCCGCGCGTCCAGCTGCTCGCCGAGGTGCTCGCGGTAGGCGGCGTGCAGGTGCCGGGCCCGCGTCAGCAGCCAGGTCTCCGCGGTCAGCCGGCGCAGGGCGGCGAGCCGGTCGGGGTGGGTGGCGTAGGCCTCGACGTAGGACGCCGGATCGTCCAGGGACAGCTCCGGCGCGGGCGCCTGGTACCCGGGCACGGGTGACAGGGCGCACGCGAAGGAGGCGGTCGGCAGGCGCTCCCACGGGAACGTCCACCGGCCGGGCCGGGCCGGCCCCCACGCCGTCTCGTTGTCGTACGCGTCCTCGACCTCGGCTCCGTCGCGGTGCGCACCGACGAGGAAGCTGTGTTCCATGTGTGCCCGGCCGGCGTAGGGCAGCCACGGCATGTCGTAGGAGTCGGCGACGGCGTACACCACCGGCGCGCGTTCGGCCATGGCGCGCAGTTCGCGCGCGGCGGCCCGGTGGGCGACGGAGTCCGGCCGCAGCCCCACGAGGGCGGCTCCCTCGCGCAGATGCTCCTGCGGCGGGGGGTCCACCGTGGGCAGGCCGTCGGGGCCGGGCCGCGGCCGGAAGCGCAGCCGCGCCCCGAGGGCGAGGTGCCGTCCCGGGCCGTTGCGGCGGTCCGCGAGGAGCGCCAGGTTGACCTGTACGCAGTCGAGGATCCCGGTCCGCACGGACGGGGCCGCCGCGGTGGCCGTCATGAGCCGGTCTCCACCCGGCTCAGCCCGGCCACCGCACGGGCGAGCGCCTCGTCGGGCGGGGACTGGTCCTCGACCCCGCCGTCGAGGAAGTGCTCGTAGGCGCCGAGGTCCAGGTAGCCGTGGCCGCTGACGCACACCAGGACGCCGCCGGTGGTGCCGGGCGAGGCGGCGATCCGGGCGGCGGCCGCCAGGGCGTGTCCGGACTCGGGCGCCGGCAGGACGCTCTCGTGGCGGGCGAGCAGCCGGCCCGCGTCCAGGGCGTCCGCCTGGCTGACCGCCACGGCGTCGACGTCGCCGCTGTGCCGCAGCGCGGAGATGAGCTTCGCCGCGCCGTGGAAGCGCAGGCCCGCGGTGTGCGCGTCCGGGATCCGGTAGTCGCTGCCGATGGTGTACATGGCCTCCATCGGGCCGCTGCCGGTGGCGTCGGTCTTGTCGTAGGCGTAGACACCGCGGGTCAGCTTCGGTGTGCTGCTGGACTCCGCGGCGACCAGGCGGGGCCCCTCGCGGCCCGCCGCCCGGGCGGAGGCGTGGAAGGGCAGGGCGATGCCGCCGAAGTTGGATCCGGCGCCGACGCAGCCGACGACCGTGCCGATGTCGGCGTCCAGTTCCGCGAGTTGCTGCTCCGCCTCCAGGCCGATCACCGACTGGTGCAGGATGCTGTACGTCTCGCCGCTGCCGATGCAGAACGCCACCCGGTCGTGTCCGGCGGCGTACTCGACGGCCTCCCCGATGGCGAGCGAGAGGCTGTTGCCGGTGGCCGGGTCCTCCTTGGCGGCGACCTTGGTCAGGTCGCTGGGGCTGGCGTGCACCTCGGCGCCCAGCATCCGCATCAGGACCCCGCGGTAGGGCTTGCGCCGGAGGCTGGACTCGACCATGAAGACCCGGCAGCGCAGTCCGAACAGGGCGCAGGCCGCGGCCATGGCGGTGCCCCACTGACCCGCGCCGGTGCCCGTCACCAGTTCCTTCACCCCGGCCTCGCGGTAGTAGTGGGCCTGGGCCAGCGCCGTGTTGAGCTTGTGGCTGCCCGAGATGTTGACGCCCTCGTTCTTGACGTACACGGGCACGCGGGCGCCGACGGCCTCCTCGAAACCGCGGGCACGCCACAACGGGGTCGGGCGGTACTGCCGGTAGCGTTCGACGACCGGGGCGGGTATGTCCCAGTACTCACGGGCGGAGACGCTGTGCCGGATCAGCTCGGTCGGGAGGTTGATCTTCAACTCCCCGGTGCCGTCACCGGAGCGGGGCGGCGTGCGGTCGGGCGGCAGGGGTTCGGACAGATGGGGCAGGATGCTGCGCCAGCGGGTGGGGATCGTGGGCGTCACGGCCGCACCTCCGCGGCCGTCACGACGTCGATCAGGTCCCGGACGGTGCGGAAGGTGCGCCCCACGAAGAGGTCGTCGGGCAGGGTGACGTCCAGTTCGTCCTCGATCCGCACGAGCATGCCGACGAAGCCGAGCGAGTTCACGTTCAGCAGGTCCCCGACGAGGGGTTCGTCGTCGCTGACGCTGCCGGGCGGCAGGGACAGCCGTGATTCGGCGATGACCACCTTCTTGACGACGGTGGCGACGGCGTCCCGGTCGAGGGACAGTTCCTGGGGCATGGCGGGCCTTTCGGGGAAGTGGGAGGCCGGGCGTCAGCCGCGCAGCGCGCCGGCGCCGTCGGTGACGTAGCTGTGGGTGACCAGGGCGGCGAGCGTCACGGGACCGCGCACGTGCAGCCGGCCGGTGGCGATGGCGATCTCGGTGCCCAGGCCGAGGGTCGGGCCGTCGTGCAGCCGCAGTGAGCCGTTGACCACGACCATCGCGGCGTCGGCGCGGCGGCGGAAGGCGTCGATGACGTGCCGGTCCCGGGCGATGACGCCCTCGGTGTGCCCGGAGCCGTGGCGGCGGACGTGGTCCAGTGCGGCGTTCTCGTCGTCGACCGGCACGACGGCGACGACCGGGTCGAGGAACTCCCGGCCCAGGTCGTGCGCGGCGAGGGGTTCGGTCTTGAGCGCGGTGGGGACGAGCGCGTTGAGTTCGGGTGCCGTGTGCAGGGTCAGCTCCGTCTCACGGCCCGCCAGCCCGTGCGCCAGGGCCTCCAGGTAGTCCCGGGCGACGGCGCGGTCGAGCAGCAGGGTCTCCACGGAGGTGCAGCCGGCCGGCTCGGGCAGCTTGCTGTCCAGGGTGGCCCGCACGGCCAGGTCCAGGTCGGCGCTGCGGTGGACGTAGAGGTGGTTGACGCCGCCGCCACTGGCGATCAGCGGGATGGCGCTGGTGCGGCAGTACTCGACGAGCGCGGGGCTGCCCCGCGGGATGAGCACGTCCACCTCGTCGGGCCGCTTCAACAAGGCCCGCAGCAGCCGGCGTTGCGGGTCGTCGAGCACCGTGACGAGACCGGTGGGCAGCCCTGCCCGGGTGAGCGCGGCGTGCACGGCCTGTTCCAGGGCGGCGTTGGTGGCGGCCGTCTCCTTGCCGCCGCGCAGCAGCACGGCGTTGCCGACGGCGACCGGGAGCAGGGCGCCGTCCACGGTGACGGTGGGCCGCGCCTCGTAGACCATCAGGACGACGCCGAGGGGCCGCGGGACGCGGTGGACGTGCCGGGCCGCGCCGCGGACGGGCACCTCGGTCTCGCGCACCTGTCGCAGTTCGTCCCGGGTCATCGCGGTCAGCTCGACCATCCGGTCCCGGTGGGCGTCGGTCAGGCGCAGCCGCTCCACCAGGGTGGGCGGCATGCCCAGCCGGCGGGCCGTGGCGACGTCGGCCGCGTTGGCCCTGGCGATCCGCGGCCAGTGGGCGAGGAGTTCCTCGCCGAGGGCACGGCAGTACCGGTCGTAGGCGGGGTCGCCCACGGGCGGGGCCGTGTCGAACGCCGCGCGGGCCCGGCTCAGGAGACCGTCAGGCATGCTGCTCCTCCGTCGTGGTGAGGAAGGCGCGGAGGTGGTCCAGGAGCAGGGGCAGCCGTTCGCCGTCGAAGGCGGTGAAGTGGCCGCCGGGCAGCGGCCGTACGGTCAGCCGCGGGGCGACCCGGCGCCAGACCGCGAGGTGGTCGTCGTTGTCCTCGTCGGCGCACGGCATCAGCAGGGCGGGACAGTCGTGGCGGGTCTCGGCCCGGTAGGAGACGACGGCGTCCAGGTGCGCGTCGGCGGTCGCGGCGACCCGGTCGGCGGGGACGCCGCTGTCGTCGGCGGCGAGGGAGGCATGGACCCGCTCGCGCCACCGTCGTGCCGACGCCGGATCACGGTCGATGCGGGCGGCCGGGCTGTCGACCATCACGACCCGGGGCCGCCGGCCCTCCTCGGCGAGCCGGGCGGCCAGCTCCCATGCGACGACTCCGCCGAGCGACCAGCCGAACAACAGCCCCGGCGGCTCGGGGAGTTCCGCCAGCAGCGACCAGTACCGGTCCGTCATGGCGGCGACACTGCGGTCCGGCTCCTCCCCCGGCGCCAGTCCGTACCCGCGCAGGGCGAAGACCGGGCCGGACCGGCGCAGGGCGAATCCGACGCCCGTGTAGGCCCCGACACCACCGCCGGCGGCGTGGACGAGGACGCTGCACCTCCCCGGCCGGGGCCTGCCCATCGGCATGAGCACCGGCTGGGCGACATCGACATCCGCGCGGCTCATGGTGTGCGTCCGCGACGCGGGCAACCGATCATCGATGATCTTTCCTTCCGCACTCAACGGCATTGACGAGAAGCGACTTCCGCACCACCCACCTTTCAAACGAATTCCGTCCGCACCCCATAGAGGACCCTTATCAGCCTTGGCCGCAGGCATTATGAAAGCAGGTCAGGCAGCGTAATTCGGTCTTCTTATCGATGCCATGCGAAGCATTTATGGCCGGGGAAACGAACTCGAATCAACGAATCCCAGCGGGGTAATCGGCGACCGACGCCACGACCGCCGACAAAGGCCGGCCTGCCGTCGCCCAGCTATTCCGCCGAATTCAGAGGGACCCCGCATGACACTGATGCTCGACCAACCGGTCGGCGCCACCCGCTTCCGTGCCTTCGGTCCGCGGCAGATCGACGACATCGCCCGGCGCTACGGGCTCTCCCCGCAGATCCGGGACGGCATCGCCCTGCTGGCGCACGTCCTGCCGTTCCGCGTCAACGAGTACGTGCTCGACCAGCTGATCGACTGGACGGACCCGGCGCAGGATCCGCTCTTCCGCCTGGTCTTCCCCCAGCGCGGCATGCTCCCCGAGGACGACGAGCGCTCCCTGGAGTCGCTCGTGCGCTCCGGGGCGGGCAAGCGCGAGATGGCCGCCGAGGTCGCGCGGATCCGCGCCGGACTCAACCCCCACCCCTCCGGACAGCGCGAGTACAACGTGCCGGTGCACGAGGGCGAACGGCTGGCCGGCCTGCAGCACAAGTACCGCGAGACGGTGCTGTACTTCCCCACGCAGGGGCAGTCCTGCCACTCCTTCTGCACGTACTGCTTCCGGTGGGCGCAGTTCGTGGGCGACCCGTCCCTGCGCTTCGCCGCCCCCGGCCCGGACCGCCTCGTGCGCTACCTGCACGACCACCCCGAGGTCAGCGACGTCCTGGTGACCGGCGGCGACCCCATGGTGATGAGCACCGAGCGCCTCGCCGGCCACCTGGAGCCGCTGCTCGGCGTGGAGAGCGTCCACACCCTCCGCATCGGCACCAAGTCCCTGGCCTACTGGCCGCAGCGCTTCGTGAGCGACGCGGACGCCGACTCGCTGCTGCGGCTCTTCGAGCGGATCGCGGCGGCGGGCAAACAGGTGGCCGTCATGGCCCACTTCACCCATCCCCGGGAGCTGCACACCGCCCGCGTGACCGAGGCCGTACGGCGGATCCGGGCCACGGGAGCCGTGGTCTACTGCCAGGCCCCGATGGTCGCGCACATCAACGACGACGCCGACACCTGGGCCGCCATGTGGAGGTCCGAACTGGCCCTCGGCGCGGTCCCGTACTACATGTTCGTCGAGCGCGACACCGGTCCCTACGACTACTTCAAGGTGCCGCTGGCCCGCGCGATGGAGATCTTCCACACCGCCTACCGCACCCTGCCGGGACTCGCCCGCACCGTGCGCGGCCCGGTGATGTCCACGACGCCCGGCAAGGTCGTGGTCGACGGGGTGGAGACCCTCGGCAAGGACCGGTTCTTCCAGTTGCGGCTGGCACAGGCCCGCAACCCGGCCCTGGTCGGCCGCCCGTTCCGGGCGCACTTCGACCCCAGCGCCACCTGGCTCAGCGACCTTCGGATCGCGGCGGACGCGCCGCAGGACATCCGGGAGGCGCTGCGGCCGTGAGCACCTCGATGTCACCCAATCTCGCCCTGAACGAGGACGTCGCGCGGATGCGGGCCCAGGGCCGGTCCGTCGTCCACCTCGGCTTCGGCGAGTCCCGGCTGCCCGCCTTCGCCCCCCTGGTGGAGCAACTGCGCGCCGGCGCCCACCGCAACGCCTACGGGCCCGTGGCCGGGGCGCCCGACGCCCTCGCCTCGCTCGCCGGCTACTTCGAGCGCCGCGGCCTGCCCACCGGGCCGGAGGACGTCCTGCTCGGTCCCGGCAGCAAGCCCCTGCTCATGGCGCTGAACCTGGTCCTGCCCGGGGACGTGCTGCTGCCGCGTCCCAGCTGGAACTCCTACGAGCCGCAGGCCCGCATGGCCGGGAAGCGGGTGTACGGCGTTCCGATCCCCGCCGCGTGCGGCGGCATTCCCGACCCGGACGTCCTGCCCGAGACCATCGAGCGCGCCCGCCGGACGGGGGGCGACCCGCGCATCGTCGTGCTCACGCTCCCCGACAACCCGACCGGCACGCTCGCCGGCGCCGGGCTGATCGAGCGGCTGTGCCGGATCGCCGAGGCGGAGGACCTGGTCGTCGTCTCGGACGAGATCTACCGCGACGTCATGCACCGGCCGGACGCCGCCTTCCTCAGCCCGGCCGAAGTGAGCCCCGGCCGCACCGTGGTGACCACGGGGCTTTCCAAGTCCCTGGCGCTCGGCGGCTGGCGCGTCGGCGGCCTGCGCGTACCCCCCGGCGCCCGGGGACGCGACCTGCGCGACCGGCTGATCGCCGTGGCCAGTGACGTGTGGTCCACGCTGTCGGGCCCGATGCAGCAGGTCGCCGCGTACGCCTTCGGCGACCCGCCCGAGATCCGGCAGCGGCTGGCGGACAGCGCACGGCTGCACGGTGCCGTGGCCCGCGCGGTGCACGCCGCGGCGATCGCCGCCGGAGCCACGTGCCGGCCGCCCACCGGGGCGTTCTACGTCTACCCCGACTTCGAGCCGCGGCGCGAGGCGCTGGCACAGCGCGGAGTGACCGGATCGCCGTCGCTGGCCCGTCATCTGCTGGACGAACACGGCCTGGCCGTCCTCGCCGGACACCACCTCGGCGACGATCCCGGCGCCCTGCGCTTCAAAGCCGCCACCAGCATGCTCTACGGCGACACCGACGAGGAGCAGGAGGCCGCCCTCGCGGCCCCCGACCCGCTCGCCCTCCCCCACGTCGCCGACGCCCTCACCCGCGTCGCGGAAGGCCTCGCCAAACTCGGCGCCTGACCACACCCGGAGACATCATGGAGACACCCGACGTCCGCGCGGTCGTCACCGGCATCACCGCCGAGGTCCTCGGCGTCGACGAGGCCGCTCTGCACAGCACCAACGCGTTGACCGACCTGCCCACGTTCAGCTCCTTCCGCATCGTGGAGATCGTCGAGCGGGTCGAGGAGGAACTGGACACCGAGGTCGAGGCGGGCGAGCTCACCCCGAACAACCTCAGCCGCCTGGACACCCTCGTCGCCCTCTTCGAGCGGACCCTGCGCACCAGCGGGGTGCCCGGATGACCGTCACCGACCTCCCCCGCACGGCGTGGCGGCCCGCCGACCTGGAACGTGCCGTGTCCGAGGTGGAGGCGGAGGCCGCCCGGTACGCCGAGGTCTGCGACCGCGAGGCGCGCTTCCCCGCCGAGGCGCTGGAGGCCATGCGCCGCACCGGTCTCCTCGGCCTCCTGGTGCCCGCCGAGGACGGCGGCCCCGGCGGTGGCACGGCCGACCTGCTGGCCGTGAGCAGCCGCCTCTCCCGCACCTGCATGTCCGTCGGCATGATCTTCACCATGCACTGCCAGCAGGTGGCGGCCGTCGTCCGGGACGGCGGCCCCCTCCGGGAGCGGCTGCTGCCCCGTATCGTCCGCGGTGAGCTGTACCTGGCCTCGGTGACCACCGAGGCCGCCGGCGGCGGGCACCTGCTGTCCTCCGGGTCGCAACTGACGGCCGGCGACGACTCCACCGTGCGCGTGGACCGCTTCGCTCCCGTGGTGACCGGAGGCAGTCACGCCGACGGGTTCCTCATCACGGCCCTGGCCCCCGACGCCACGTCCCCGTCCCGGCTGTCACTGGTGTACGCCGATCGCGACCAGCTCACCGTCACCGTGCGGGGCGGCTGGAACCCGATGGGCATGCGCGCGACCCACAGCGCGCCCCTGCACCTGGCCGGTGAGATCCCCCGCGACCAGGTCGTCGGAGAACACGGCGCGTTCCGGGACATCGCGGTACGCACCTTCGCCCCGCTGGCGCACCTCGGCTGGGCGGCGTGCTGGCAGGGCGCCGCCGACGGCGCGCTCCAGCGCGTGGTGACCCTGCTGCGGGCCGAGCGGCGCCGCCACGACCTGGACTCCCCTCTGCTCCTCGCCCGCCTCTCCCGGGTCCGCCAGCGCCTGGACACCGTCCACGCGCTCATCACGCACACCGCGTCCGTCCTCGCCTCGGCCGAGGACACCACGAGCCCGCCGGTGCAACTCCTGGTCAACGCGGTGAAGCTGACCGCGTCGGAGCTGTGCCCTGCGGCGGCCGACGAGTTGACCGACCTGATGGGCATGCGCCACGGCTACCTGAAGGACTCGCCGACCGGCCTGGAGCGGACCTTGCGCGACCTGCGCTCCGCCCCGCTGAACTACAGCAACGACCGCCTGCACGCGGCGGACGGCGTGCTGGCCCTCATGGACCGGGAGGTCCGCCATGTCTGACTCGCTGTCCGACCTGTTCTCCGCCAGCGCGCGGCGCCACCCGGACCGGCCCGCCCTGCACGTGGCCGGAGCGACTCTCACCTACCGGGAGCTGGCCCGGGACGCCGACCGTCTCGCGGCCCACCTCGGCCCGGTCCCGGCGGGGGCGCGCATCGGGCTGCTGGCCTCCCGCTCCCCCTTGGCGTACGCCGGGTACCTGGCGATCCTGCGCGCGGGGGCGACGGTGGTCCCGCTGAACCCGATCTTCCCCGCGCAGCGCAACGCCGCGATCGCGGCCCGGGCCGGCCTGCGGAGCGTCCTCACCGACACCGCGCTGCGGGACCTGATGCGCGAGAGCGCGGTCCCGCTCGCCCTGGCGACGGCGGACGGCACACCCGCGGGCCACCGGGCGCCGGCGGCGACGACCGCCGGGAGCACGGCCGGGACGCACGGCCCGGCCGCATCACCATGCGCCGACGGTGCGCCCGCCTACATCCTGTTCACGTCGGGCTCGACAGGCGTCCCCAAGGGCCTGCCCATCGCGCACGGCAACGTGCTGCCCTACATCGCCCACCAGGTGGAACGCTACGAGGTCGCCCCGGGCGACCGGCTCAGCCAGACCTTCGACCTGACCTTCGACCCGTCGGTGTTCGACATGTTCGTCACGTGGGCCGGCGGCGCCACCCTGGTCGTGCCGCAGCGCGACGACCTCGCCGACCCGGCCGCCTTCGCCCGGGCGAACCGGCTCACGCACTGGTTCTCCGTGCCGTCGGTGGTCTCGCTCGCCGCGCGCATGCGCAGGCTGCCCGCCGGTTGCCTGCCCGACCTGAGGTGGGGCCTGTTCGCGGGGGAACAACTGACCCTCAGGCAGGCCGCCGCCTGGCACCGGGCGGCACCGCGGGCGGTCATCGAGAACCTGTACGGCCCCACCGAACTGACGGTCACCTGCACCGCCTACCGGCTGCCCGCCGACCCGGCCGACTGGCCCACGACCCGCAACGCCTCCGTCCCCATCGGCCACCGTCTGCCGCACCTGGAGCACGTCGTCCTGGACGAGACGGGCAGCCCCGCGGCCGAGGGCGAACTGTGCGTCCGTGGCGTACAGCGCTTCGCGGGCTACCTGGACCCGGAGAAAAACGCCGGCCGCTTCCTCGACTGGGAGCCCGGCGCCGAAGCCCGCGTCCACGACACGCACGACGCCCCGGCACCCCGGCTGTGGTACCGCACCGGCGACCGGGTCGTGGAGGAGGACGGGGTGCTGACCCACCTCGGGCGGCTGGACGCCCAGGTCCAGGTGCACGGCTACCGCGTGGAGCTCGGGGAGGTCGAGGCGGCCCTCGGCAACCACCCCGGCGTCGAGGACGCCGCGGTCCTCTTCGACGGCACGGACCTCAGGGCCCTCTACGTGGGCGACACCGTGCCGGTGACGGAACTGGCCGGATGGGTGGCCGCCCGGCTGCCGGCCTACATGGTCCCCGGCCGGTTCCTGCGGGTGGACCGCTTCCCGCTCAACGACAACGGCAAGCTCGACCGCAAGAAGCTGGAGACACTGGCATGCTGAGGAACGACCACGACGCACTCTGGCACAACTCCCTGACGCCGCGGACCGTCCGGGACGGCGGCTTCGACGCCACCGCCGTCGTGCACGGCAAGGGCTGCCGCCTGCAGGACGCCACCGGCACCTGGTACCTGGACGCGCGGGCGGCGCTGTGGAACACCACCCTCGGCTACAGCTGCGAACGGATCGTGGACGCCGTCACCGAGCAGCTGCGCCGGCTGCCGGTGGCCCAGATGATCCGCTACCAGGAGCCCGCCGAGGTCTCCCTGCGCTATGCGCGCCGGCTGGTCGCCGAACTGCCGGACCCCCTCAACCACGTGCGCTTCGGCAGCACCGGCTCCCAGATGACCAGCGCCGCGGTGCTCATGTCGCGCTTCGTGCGCAAGGTCCGCGGCGAGACGCAGCGCGTCAAGGTCCTCGCGTTCACCAACGGCTACCACGGCACCGGCGCTCTGGCCGGCGCGCTCACCGGCGAACGGCAGATGCACGCCCTGCAGGCTCCGCTCGCCCCCGAGGTGCACCATGTCCGGCCCTGGGACCTGGACGCCCTGGAACGGGCCGTCGAGCGGCACGGGCCGGACAACGTCACCGCCGTGATCGTCGAGCCGATCATGGGCACCGACGTCGTGCCCGCCCCCGAGGGAGCCCTCGCCCGGATCCGGGAGCTGTGCGACCGGCACGGCATCCATCTCATCGCCGACGAGGTCACCACGGGATTCGGCCGCACGGGCGCGATGTCGGTGATGGCCGCGCAGGGCGTCCTGCCCGACATGCTGGTGCTGGGCAAGGGCATCACCTCCGGCTACTTCCCGCTGGCCGCCCTGGTCTGCTCGGACGCGGTCTTCGACGAGGCCGTCTCCCGCGCCGAGTACGTCTTCCCGCACGGCTGCACGGCCGACGGCCATCCCGCCGCCATGGCCGCCGGACTGGCCGTGCTGGAGGAACTGGCCGACGGCACCCTGCTGGAGCGGGTGCGCACGACCGGGGCGGAGATCCGCCGCCGGCTGCGCGCGGCGGCCGAGGAGATCCCGCTGATCCACGACGTGCGCGGCGAGGGCCTGATGATCGGCGTCGAGCTGCGCCGCGAGTCCGGCCGCCCGGGCGAGAGCGAGATGGCCGAGGCGCGTGACGCCTGCAAGGCCGCCGGTCTGCTGCTGACCAGCACCAACAACACGCTCGTGCTGATGCCTCCGCTCGTGCTGGGTGAGGAGGAGGCCGACGAACTGGTGGAGCGGCTGACGACCGCCCTGCGCACCGTCGCCGGGCTCGCCTCGTGACGGGGCGCCGCGCCGTCGCGGTCGTCGACGGCTTCGGGTCGGCCGCCCGGCTGGCGAAGGCGTTCGACGCCGCGGGACACGACTGCGTGCGGGTGCAGAGCACCGTCGACATACCCGCCCACTACCGCGAGGAACTCGACCTCGGCCTGTACGCCGGCAACCTCGTGCACTGCGGCGACGTCGACGCGACCGCCGCGCGGCTGGCCGAGCACCGGACGGTCGCGGTGATCGCCGGAGCCGAGCAGGGCGTCGAACTCGCCGACGCCCTGTGCGAGGCCACCGGCCTGCCGGGCAACGGCACCGCGCTCAGCCACGCCCGGCGCACCAAGGACGTGCAGACGCGGACCGTGGCGGCGGCCGGACTGCCCACGGCGCGCCAGCTGACGGTCGAGGACGCGGAGCAACTGCGGGCGTGGCACACGCGGCTGGGCGGGCGGGTCGTGGTCAAACCGGTGCGCAGCGCCCGCAACGACGGGGTGAGCGTCTGCGACAGCCCGGCCGAGTCCGTCGCCGCCTACGAGCGGATCCGCCACGCCGTCAACGACTTCGGTCTGCGCAACGAAGGGGTGGTGGCGCAGGAGTACCTGGTCGGCACCGAGTTCGTCGTCAACACCGTCAGCCGGGACGGGCACCACCGCGTCACCGACACCTGGCGCTACCAGAAGATCGACGTCAACGGCGTCCGGGACCGTATCAACGGCATCCTGTCGCTGCCGCCGTCGGACCCGCGATGGAGCCGGCTGCGGGAGTACGCCTTCGCGGTGCTCGACGCCCTCGGCATCGCCCACGGCCCCGCGCATCTCGAAGTCATCATGACCTCCGACGGTCCTCGGCTGGTGGAGCTCGGCGCCCGCCTGTGCGGCGCGGACGTCGCCCGGTACGCCGTCCTCGTCACCGGTGAGTCGCAGATCGACCGCACGGTGCAGGCGTACACGGACCCGCAGGCGTTCCTCGCCGACGTCGACAGCCCCTACCGCAGGGACGGGCACGCCGCGATGGCGTTCCTCGCCTCCCCGCTGGAGGGCCGGCTGAGGTCGTACCCGCTCCTCGGCGAGGTGGAGCGCCTGGACAGTTACCAGGGCATGGCGCTGCGGGTCACCCCCGGACAGCGGCTGCGCCGCACGGTCGACGACGGCAGCGAGCCCCTCACGGTCGGACTTGCGCACACCGAGGCCGCGACCGTCGAGAAGGACCTGCAGACCGTCTGCTACCTCGACGGGTACGGCTTCTACGAAGTGGAGCAAGGACACCATGGCTGACCCGCGCACGATCGCCCTGGTCGATCCCTACGGCGCCGTCAACAAGGTGGGCCAGGCGTTCGACGAGGCGGGCCTCGACTGCGTCCGCGTCCAGTCCACCCCGCAGGTCCCGCCCTCCTACGGACCCGCGGACCTGACCGGCTACCGCGACAACCTGGTCCACGACGGGACCTTCGAGCACATGGTCGAGCGGCTGGCGAGGACCGGCGCGGAGGCCGTCGTGGTGGGCAGCGAACTGGGGGTGGAGTTCACCGACCGGCTCAACGAGGCCCTGGGCCTGCCCGGCAACGGGACCGCCCTCAGCGAGGCCCGCCGCGACAAGTACGTCCAGATCGAGGCGCTCAGGACGGCCGGGGTGCCGACCACCCGGCAGGAGCGCGTCGGCTCCCCGCGGGAGCTGGAGGCGTGGCACCGGTCCATGGGCGGACGGATCGTCGTGAAGCCGGTGCGCAGCGCCCGCAACGACGGGGTGTCGTTCTGCGACACCCCCGAGCAGTCGGTGGCCGCCTACCACCGGATCATGTCGCGGGACAGCGTCTTCGACGTCCCCAACGAGGGCGTCGTCGCCCAGGAGTACCTGCGGGGCGTGGAGTTCGTGGTGAACACCGTCAGCTGCCGGGGCCGGCACCGGGTCACGGACGTCTGGCGCTACCAGAAGATCACGGTCAACGGCATGCGCGACCGGATCAACGGCATGACCTCGGTCCCGAGTGACGACGCGGACTGGCACGCCGTCACCGAGTACTCCTACCGCGTCCTGGACGCCCTCGGCATCCTCTGGGGCCCGGTGCACCTGGAGGTCATGCTCACCGCCGCCGGGCCGCGCCTGGTCGAGGCCGGCGCGCGGCTGTGCGGCGCGGACGTCGCCCGGTACGCCGTCCTGCTGACCGGCGAGTCGCAGATCGACCGCACCGTGCAGGCGTACGCCGAGCCGGAGCGGTTCCTCAAGGAGGTGGACGCCCCGTACGCGGTGGAGAACCACGGCGCCATGGCCTTCTTCGCCTCCCCGTACGAAGGTGTCCTGCGCGGTTACCCGCACATCGGCCTGATCGAGCAGCTGGAGAGCTGCCGGGGCGTCACCCGGCGTTTCACACCCGGCGAACGCCTGGTGCGCACGATCGACGACGAGAGCGAACCGGTCACGGTGGGTCTGATCCATCCGGACCGCGCCGTCCTGCTGCAGGATTTCGCCACTGCCTGCTATCTGGACGGCTTCGGCTTTTACGACGTGGAACCGGGGCACTGAGAAGTCTCACCGCCGTTCCCGGACCCGGCCGTCCGGGAACGGCGGCGCCGGCACCGACCGGTACCGGCGGCAGGACCGACACCTAGGGAGCATCGTGGCCGAAGGCTGGCGCAGGGACTTCAACTTCGTCTGGGCGGGCGAGACCGCCTCGCTGGTCGGCACTCAGGTGTACCAGCTGGCCATGCCACTGACCGCGGTCCTCACCCTGGACGCCACCCCCGGGCAGCTGGGGCTCCTGGGCGCGTTGACCTTCGCCCCGTACGTGGTCCTCGGCCTGCCGGTCGGTGTCCTCGTCGACCGGCGGCAGCGGCGCGGTGTGCTGATCCTGTCCAGTCTGGGCCAAGCACTGGCGATCGGCGCCATTCCGCTGCTGGCGGCGCTGGATCTGCTGACGTTCAACCGGCTGATGACCCTGGCGTGCCTGGCCGGGACGGCGCGGGTGTTCTTCACCATCGCCTACCGCTCGTATCTGCCGGCCATCGTGCCGCCGGAACACCTCACCGGCGCCAACTCCCGCCTCACGGCGAGTGAGTCCGTGGCGGAGATCGGCGGCCCGGGACTGGGCGGGGCGCTGGTGCAGCTCGTGGGGGCGCCGTTCGCCCTGCTCGTCGACGCGGTCTCCTACCTCGCCTCCGCGCTGGGCTTCTCGGCGGTCCG
This sequence comes from Streptomyces sp. NPDC085932, assembly GCF_044540525.1. Taxonomy (NCBI): domain Bacteria; kingdom Bacillati; phylum Actinomycetota; class Actinomycetes; order Kitasatosporales; family Streptomycetaceae; genus Streptomyces; species Streptomyces sp. NPDC085932. Next base: position 2,080,949 of record NZ_JBITSJ010000001.1, on the reverse strand, counting down.
CAAGCGTGAGAAGGCCGTTCGTGCCGATCCCGCGCCGTTACGGTCCCAGGTGGCCCAGGGTTTCCGCTTCACCTTCTCCAACGGCTACCTGCGCGCCACGCTCGGCGAGGCGGCCAGTTACAACCTGTGCTGGCAGATCGTCCTGACGATCCTCACCCTGTTCGCGGTGAAGGAACTCGACATGAGCCCCGGAACGCTGGGCCTCGTGCTGTCCGTCGGCGCCGTGGGGGCGTTGCTCGGCGCGGCGTTCACCGACCGTCTCGCCCACCGGGTGGGCCTGGGCCGCACCCTGGTGATCGCCGCCGTGATCGGCGATCTGGCTCCCCTGCTGCTGCCGGCCGCGCACCGCGGCACCTGGGCGGCTCCCCTGCTGGCCGTCGCCTTCTTCGTACAGGGTTTCGGCATCACCGCCTGCAACGTGCACACCATGACGATCCGCCAGACAGTGACCCCGGAGCGGCTGCTGGGGCGGACCAACGCCGCCTACCTCTTCGTCGCGCTGGGCATGAAACCGGTCGGTTCGCTGCTCGGCGGCTGGCTGGGCACCCACCTGGGGCTGCGCGGGGCGCTGGTGGTGGGGACCGTGGGACTGCTCAGCACCAGTCTCTTCCTGATCCTGTCCCCGCTGCGCACGGTCCGCACCCTGAACAGCCTCCGGCCCGAGCCGCCGGAGGAGGCCCGGGCCGCCACGCCGACGAGCACGCCCTGAACGCCCTGCGGTCCGGTGGGCCGAGGCCCGGGCCGGCCCGCCTCAGCCCACCGCCACCCGCAGCGCGTCCCCCGCCTTGTCCAGCGCGGCACGGCAGGTGTCCGCGTCCGGGGCCAAGGCGATCGCGTAGGCGACCCGGCCGTCCATCAGTCCGCGCGGCGGGGGCGACTTGACCTGTCCCGCCGTCGCGAGCGGACCGCAGCGCACCACCTCTTCCGGCAGCCCCGACATCTCGAAGCGGACCTCCTCGATGAGGGAGTCGTCCCCGGGCGGGTAGTAGAAGCGGATGGCGGCGACCCGTCGGAGTGCGGTGGTCGTGCGCAGCCTCGGCGGCCTGCCGCACGCGACGTCGGCGGCGGCCAGCGCGAGGTCCGGGCCACCGCCCATGAGGTTCAGCAGGGGGATCATGCCTCCTCCGATCCGGGCGTTGACCTCGATGACCTTGGGCCCGGCCGGCGTCAGCCTGATCTCCGTGTGGGTCACACCGTCGGTGAAATCCAGAGCGGTGTGCGTACGCGTGACGACAGCGGCGAGGGTCTCGTCGGACCACAGCGGGTCATCCGGGTCGACGACGTGCCCGGTCTCCTCGAAGTAGGGAGCGAAGCCGACCTCCTTGCGGGCGAGGCAGACCGGGGTCACCGTGCCGCGGTGGACCACGCTGTCGACGCTGATCTCCGGTCCCCGGGCGAACTCCTCGACCAGGATGTTCCGTTCGTGCGTCGGAAGGTCGGGCGCCCACTCGCCGCTCGCGTCCGTGAACTCGACGGCCCTCACCAGGTCTGCGGGTGAGTCGGCCCGCACCACACCGAAGCTGCCGGCCAGGGCCCGCGGCTTGACGACGACCGGGTAGCCGATGTCCGCGGCCACCGCGAGGGCCTCCTCGCGATGCGAGACGAGCACCGAGCGCGGCTGGGGCACGCCGGCTGCGTCCAGGGCCGTGCGGGTGCGGTACTTGTCCCGGCAGCGCTCGACGCACCGCCGGTCCCCTCCCGGCAGCCCGAGCGCGGCGGCCACCTGCGCGGTCTGCTCGATCCAGGTCTCGTCCCAGCAGATGACGCCGTCCAGCGGCCGAGCCGCGTCGACGCTCCGGGCGACCCGCACGAGGCCGTCCACGTCGGCCAGGTCGGGCACGACGGTGTGGCCGGTCGTGTACGCCAGTTCCCATGTGGGGGTCTCGGTCAGCACCAGGTGGACGCGGAAGGCGCGGCTGATCGACTGCAGCAGGTACTCGCGGTAGGCGCGGATGCCAGGCGTGATCACGAGCAGGTGTCCCATCGTCATGGGCACCGGATACCCGTGCGCCGCCGGGCGAGTCCCCCGGCGGCGGCCCCTCCTGCCGACCTCCGCAAGGCCCGCCCGCCGGCGTCTCGCCGATCCTGATCCTTGCCGGGTTACGCCTGTCGCTCGGAGACGAAGATGCAGAAGGGGTGGCCCTGGGGGTCCCGGTAGACGCGGAAGCGCTCCTCGTCGTCGGGATCCGGCCGGTCGCGGTTGCTGAGGAGACGGCCGCCGAGGGCGAGCACGCGCTCGTGCTGGTTCAGCAACTCCTCCAGCGAGGCGACGCTCAGGTCGAGGTGCATCTGCTGAGGCACCGGGCCGTCGGGCCAGTCCGGCTCCCGCAGGCGCTCCACCTGCTGGAAGGCGAGCTGCCGTCCGCCGCGGGGGTCGCGCAGGACGAGCCAGTCCCTGCCGTGCTCGTCCGGCGCGCCGGGCGGAGGCGGCTCGTCTCCTTTCGCGTACTCGAGGCCCAGCAGGGACCGATAGAACTCGGCGAGTGTGCGGGCGTCGGTGCTGTCGAGCACGGTCTGCACCAGCCGGATACGGCTTGTGTCGTCGGTCATGGACTCCATGTGCCCGATCGGGCCTCCCTCGAACGACCCGGTCGGGGGAATGCCTGCCGCCGGCACGGCCGGTCACGCGATCATCCGGCCTCAGCGGTACATCTCAGCGGACTTCCGCGGATCGTCGGCCACCATGCGGACGGTCAGCTGCCGGGCCTGCTCCTCCACCGACTGCTCGGGAACGACGAACAACTCGCACCGGTACGACTCCGAAGGCTCGCCGTGCTCCCGAACCTGACGGAAGTGGACATCCACACCCGGAGGGCTGGTGATCTCCTCGGGAAGACCGGGCTCCTCGCGTCGCGGCGAGACACTCGTCAGCACGCAGCCCCAGCGCTCGAACCAGCCGCTGTCCGCAAGCGCCTGCTCGAGAAGCCGGGCCACGGTGTCCACCGGTTCTTCCCAGCTGTGGTCCGCGGCTGCCCGCGCGAGCTCGGCCTCGTACCGGGCACCGTCGAACCGGAAGTCCGGCGGCACGGCGGTGGAGTTGCTGGTGTTTTCCCAGGACTCCCAGACCACGTGGTCGCCTTCACGACGGATGATGACGTACAGGGCGCCGCAACAGCCGGCCGTGCAGGTCGGCTCGGTGATCATGATCCTGCGGGGCTTCTCCGCAACCGCCAGCGGCCGGCTCTCGGCCGGGCCCCTCCAGTATCGGCAGCTGGGCGCGAGCCCAGGGATCCGCCGCCCAGTCGTCGGGAATCCTGTGCCGGAAGGTCAAGCTACTGATCGTCAGATGTCGGGCCACACAGCCATGATGGGGTTGGAGCCGCGAGAGAAACCAGTTGAGCCCTCGGGACCGGCGCGACATACTCCCCGCATGACCGGCACCGGGACCGAAGCCACTGAGCAGGGGTGGGACGGTCCCTGGTATCGCGTCCGAACCGATCGATTCCAGGCATCGTTCCTGCCCGATGCGGGCGAACCCCTGGACGCCGTCTGCAACGTCGACGTCGAGGTCCGGCTGACCGCGGACGATTCACGCTGGAGCGCGACCGTGTTCACTCCGGCTGAGGTCGAACGCCTCATGGAGAAGGACTCCCGGACCGGCGAGTCCCTGAACGGCCGCTACTTCTGGTGCTCCGACGGCCTCATCGTTCGAGACCCGGGCATCGACAACATCACACAGGTGCTCATCGGCCTGCTCGACTGTGGTGACTTCACGCAGATCCTTCAGCGGCTCGAAGACGACTGACCGGGCCGTGGGGATGCCATGTGTCACTCACGCGGCGTCGAGCGGGTTCAGGGGGTCAGGAGAGTGCGCAGGTCGATGACTCGGTAACCGCGGGCGGCGCAGGCGTCGAGGATGCGGGGCAGGGCCTGGGCGTCGATCACCTCCGTGCGTCCCTGTGACGCACCGACGTGCATCTGCAGAATCGCTCCCGGGCGCACGGCGTCCAGGGCCCGCTCCACTGCGCGGTCCACGGTCATGCCGCCTTCGGTCCCCTTCCAGCCGTTGGTGTCGGCGGTGTACTCGATGTTCGCGAAACCGAGGGCGTTGACCTCCCTGATGTGAGTGGGACTGGTCTCGCTGTACGGAAACCGGAAGAACGGCGTCAGCGCGGGTCCCGCCCCGGCCGCGCGCAGAGCCCGGTCAGCCGCCGTCACCTCGTGCTGTCGTCCGGCCGCGGTCAGGTCCTCGAAGTGAGGGTGGCTGAACGAGTGGTTGCCCAGCCCGTGGCCGGCCGCAGCGATTCTCTGCACCACGGCGGGGTGGCGTCCGGCGAAGTCGCCCGTCAGGAAGAACGTGGCAGGTGCGCGACGGCGGGCGAGGTCATCGAGGATGCTGTCCAGGCCTGCGTCGTTCCAGGCCGCGTTGAACGTCACGGCGATCACCCGCTCGCTCGTGCGGATCACCCGATTCTCCGATCCGAACAACGCCTCCAGCCCTCTGCCCTCCACGGCCACCGCCGCCGTGCCGGCCCCAGCCGGCCCAGCCGGCCCAGCCGCCGAACCCTGCGCGAGGGCGGCCCACAGCAGGACGGCCGACAGTACGGCACCCGTCTTCCACAGGCGCCGGGCGCGCGGACGATGTTCGCTGATCACAGAAGGTGAGCGCATGCCCCAACCATCGGCCATCGGCGCTGCACCCTTGAGCAGGTGGTGTGCGCTCTCCCTGTCCGATGAACGGAACGACGCGGGGTATCCGAGAGGCGACGACGCTGTCCCGGCTCTCCTTGAAGGAGGTTGGCGCTGTGCTCTCGCTCAAGCGCTTACTCGACCGCAGCCTGACCGCGCAGGCGATTCTGACCTTTCTGCTGGTCCTGGGTATCACGGGCCTGATCCGCAGGGACGAGCACCCGGCCGTCTGGCTGTTCCACAGCGCGCTCTACACCGGAATCGCCGTCGCGATACTGGCCGTCCAGCGCCGCCGGGCCGCCCGCGCCGCGGGCACCGACACGGGCCGACTCGCCGATCTCAACCGCAAGATCCGCCACCAGCAGGTGCCGCACGACCCCGCGGAGCAGGCGGCCATGCGACGGCTGGTCACCGAGCAGCTCGGCCAGGTGGAGCGGGGCGGCAGGTGGCTGCCGTACTGGCTCGGTGCCATGAGCCTCGTCGCGGCCGGCATGCTCGTCCTGGGGGCCGTCAGCGGGTCCGGGTCCCTCGTCTTCCCGGTCTTCTTCGCCGTCGGAGTGGCCGCGCTGTGCTCCTGGGTCCTGTGGATGCGGCGCCGCTCCCTTCACCGCCTGCACTGGATGCGCCAGGCCCTGGAACAGCAGTGAGGCAGGAGGTCTGCTGTCCTGACTGGCGGGCGGATCGTCCGGGCGGACCGGAGGGGACGTCTCGGGTTGCACCTTCCGTAGCGGCATGTGATCCGGTGTACTCACGTCCCGCCCCGTCGAGGAAGGCCTCCGCTCATGTTCTCGTCCTTCACCCCGCCGCGCCAGGTCAAGATCGGTGACGCGGCGGCCTTCGCCGGCACCACACCGCGGGCGATCCGTCATTACCACGAGATCGGCCTGCTCCCCGAGCCCGTGCGGGGCGGCGACGGCCGCCGCCGCTACGGCTACCAGGACATGATTCGGCTGCTGTGGATCCGCAGGATGGCCGACGCCGGGATCGCCCTGGACGACATTCGCGACGCCTTCGCCGACACCGTCTCGGCCGACACCGATGGCGACGGCGACTCCGGCGGCGACGACTACGGCATGGCGGGCACCCTGGAGCGGCTGGAGTTGACCCTTCGCGCCCAGGAGGCAGAACTGCGGCGGCAACGGACCGCCGTGCAGCGCATGCGTACCGAGGGCAGCAGAATGGGTCTGCTCTCCGACTTCGTCACCGGCCGCCTCGAGGGCCTGCCCGAGGGCTCCGTACGCCAGGCGGACCTGGACGGCCTGCTGGTCACCGAGCGGATCTTCGGCCCGCTCGGAGCGGCCGTCCAGGCCGGCCGCTTCTTCGCCCTGGCCACCCACCCGGAGCTGCGGAAAGAGTCTGACCGCGTGGATGCCGCCGAGGAGGCACTCGACGACACGATCGCTGTCGATGACCCCCGCGTGGCCCAGGTGGCCGCCGAACGGCACGCCTTCGAGAAGGCGCTGCAGGCCGCCATCGAGGACTCGGGCCTGGCGGAGGGCGACGACGCACTCTTCGACTCCTGGGACACGTTGCACCCCGCGACCGTCGATGAGGGCGAGGACGAGGCCGGCCGAGGCTCGGGCAGGCAACAGAAGACCATGAGCGCATTCGAAGCTGTCGGGAAGATGCCCTACGACTTCTCCCCGGCCCGCCTGCGCTGCATGGAACTGGCCGAAGAACTCGCCGCCCACGAGTCAACCGCTTCATGAGACACGGCCCGGCGGCACTGCCGGCGACGCAGCGACGTCGGCGGACACCACTGTGCAGTTGCTTCTCCCGCGCGACCACCGGCCCCCGCTGGTCGCCGTCCACCCGCAGCTCGGAGCCCTCAGACCGCCAGCAGCGCTGCCATGGCCTGGTTCATTGCGGCGTTGAACTCCTCCGGCGTCAGCGGCAGACGGGACTTGACGTCCCGGCTCCACTGATCGGCGAGGACCTCGGCGGAGCCCGCCTCGGCACCGTCGAGCGCCGCGTCGGCCAGATCCGACGGAGCGATCTTGTGCACGGGCCAGCCCGCAGCCATGTCGGTGTCGGCCAGGCCGAGGTGCACCGCCGTGACGAGCGTGCCCTGCTCGGCGAGTTCCAGACGGACGCCGTTGGTCATGGCCCAGGCGGCGGCCTTGGTCAGGTGGTAGGCATTGGCGCCCTTGCCCCCGAACCACGACATGGCGGAGAGGACGTTGACGACGGCGCCCCCGCCGTTCCCGGCGAGGGTCGGCGCGAACTCCCGGATCATGTGCAGATGGCCGAACATGTTGGTCTCCAGCTCGTGCCGCACCGCCTCCAGCGAGCCCGTCACCAGGTCGGTTCCCGTACTGATTCCCGCGTTGTTGACGAGGAGCGAGACGTCCTGCGCGGCCTCGGCGGCGGCCCTGACGGAGGAGAGGTCGGTGATGTCGAGGGGCAGCACCTCGACCCCGGGCAGGTCCACGGTCTCCGGTCGGCGGGCCGTCGCATAGACCTTGCGGGCGCCCCGTTCGAGCAGGCGCTGGGCGAAGGCGCGGCCCAGGCCGCGATTGGCACCGGTGACAAGGGCGACGGAGTTGTTGATGTCCATGCCCGGTACGCTAAAACCTGACGCTGGCGTCAGAGGCAAGTGCTGGTCTCACGTCCAGGGGTGAAAGGAACCACCATGACCGTCGCAGCGGCCGGAGCCGAGCGGTTGATCCGGATCGGCGAGGTGGCACGAGGTGCGGGCGTCTCCGTGCGCGCCGTGCGCTACTACGAGCAGCAAGGGCTGCTCACGGCGGAGCGCAGCCCGTCCGGCCAGCGCCTGTACCGGCGGGACGCCGTCGTCCGGGTCCGCTTCTTCCAGCAGATGTACGCCGCCGGCCTCACCAGCCGAAGGATCGCCGAGCTCCTGCCGTGTTGGGACTCCGGGCACACCGACGCCGAGCAACGCGCCATGCTGCGAGCCGAGCGCGAGCGCATCCAGGCCAGGATCGACGAACTGCAGGCCACCCTGGACCATCTCGACGAGGTCATCGCGATCACGGACACGCACCCGTAGGGGACGGATGCCGCGGCCCGCCGGGCGGGCACGCCGCAGCCGCTCGGCGCCCTGGTGATCCGGCGCGAGCGGTGCGGCAGCGACCGTGGGCGGTCGCTCAGGGGCGTTGCCTCACTCGGTCCACCACTGCGTCAACGGCCACGTACGACCACTGCTCGTAGGTCTTTCCTCCCGCGTTGCGCCGGTCGCGCATGCCGAGGTACCGGTACGTCTTCGCGTCGAAGACCAGCACCTGTTCGTCGTGCGCCCGGGGCGCGCCGGGCGTGCCCACGTACCGGATGCCGACGCCCGCGCGGCCGTCTCCGTCCGTCTGGCCCGGTATCACCTTGACGCCGGGGACGGCGGCGAGTGCTTCGAACGTCGCGGGGCGCAACCCCTTCGGCAGGACGGGGGCACGCAGCAGGCTGGAGAGGAAGATCTGGACCATCGGCCAGTTGTCGGCCTTCATGGGCCGTTCGTAGTCCGGCGTCCTGCCGACGTCGCGCAGGGCGATCGGGAGCTTGTCAGGATCGGTGGGCAGTTGCTTCAGCTGCGCCCACCTGCGCGGCGGCCAGCTGCGCTGTCCCGGCCGGTCCGGCGGGACCCACTGCGTGTGACCCAGTTCGCTGACGTAGGACCTCTTGGAGCCGTCGACGGAGTTCCAGCTCTCGTCGACGTACGTCTTGCTCGGGCCGCCTCCGACCGGGGTCTCCTTGATGATCTCCTTGGTGTAGATGAACTGGTCGTCGCGCGGCGCGATCGGCTTTTCGAGCCTGCGTTCCTCGGCGGCCGCCCCTCGCAGCACGGTCGCCGCGCTCACCGTCCGGGTGCGGGACGGGTTCCCCGTGTTCTCGGCGACCACCACGGTCGTGGCGACCGCCGACGCCGCGACGGTGGCCACCGCGATCCGCAGCAGCGGACGGCGGCGAACCGGCGTGGGTGCGGCGGGAGTCCGCATCGCCTGATCCAGGCGGAAGCGGGCGCGGGCGCGGGCGGTGTCCGTGAGAGGAGGCGCGTCGGCGTCCCACTCCCTCAGGAGCTCGAGTTCATTCATCGTCGGATTCCTCTCGCAGAGTGGTCGGATCGAATCCGCCCAGTGCCTCACGAACCTTGCTGCGCGCCCGGTGCAACCGCGACCGGACCGTCCCCACCGGCACCCCGAGGGCGCGTGCGGCCTCCTCGTAACCGAGGTCGGCCCAGGCGACCAGCAGCAGCACGTCCCGGTGGCGGGCGGGCAACCGGGCCAGGGCGCGGGCGAGTTCGCGGCCAACGGCCTGCGCGGTGACCCGCGCCGCCACCCGGTCCGCGAGCATCTCTTCGGCCTGGTCGCCGGGGGTGGACGACGGCAGCCGTCCGAGTGCCTTCAGACGCCGCGCCTCGGCGCGCCTGTGGCGGCCTATGAGGTTGGTCGCGATTCCGAACAGCCACGGGCGGGCGCCGGCCAGCTCCGTGTCGTACCGGAAACGCAACCGGAACGCGGTGGTGAAGGTCTCCGCCATCACGTCCTCGGCCGCCTCCGCACCGAGCCGGCGTGCCACGTACCGGTGCACCGCGTCGGCATGGCGGTCGAAGAGCACGGCGAAGGCCTCGGGCTCGTCCCACGACCGTTCGATCACCGAGGCGTCACTGTCCTGCCCCACCCTGACGCCTGGTTCAGCGGTCATCGGGGCTCCTTTCATCGGTTCACCGCTCTGAAATCCTGGCCTCTCACCGGTACTTCGCCGCTCACGGACATCCGGTTCCCCATGCCGCGATCGCGCGTGACAGGGCAGGGGAAGGCTTCGCCCGACGGTGCGGCCCGGCCGCCCTGTCGAGTCCTCCGCCGTTGTCAGACCCCTCTGTCACGATCGGTGCATGGGATTCTTCGACGATCTGGTGGTTCCGGAGGAACCGGCCGCCGAGCGGGCGGTACTGGTCCGGTTAGCGCCGCCGGCAGAGGACACCGGGCGGTACGCGCCGCCCGTCGACTGGTTCGCGCCTGTGCTGCTGTCGCAGCTTGAGGTGCTCGGCACCGGTCCGCACACGAAGGTGGTGCTCACGGGATGGTCCGTGTGGCCGCAGGCAGCCACCCTGCATCTGGCCGTCTTCCGTAGGGCCCGTCACGACAACGCGGCCGGGGGACGACAGTCCGGGTTGCGCGTGGGACTGCTGTTCTCCGACGGTCGCCGGGTGACCTCGCTGGACGGCACGGTGGACCGGAGGGTGGAGTTCACCGGTGCGCAGGGAGAGCTGAGGGTGGGGTCGACGCCGCAAGCGGTGGGGCTGATTCCGCTGGATCCCGGCTTGCAACCTACCCGCCGGTCCCTGTTCAAGACCGACGTCGACCTGTATCTGGCGGAGCTCCCGCCCGCCGGAGAGGCTCAACTGGTGGTGGAGTGGCCCGACGAGGGGATCGCAGAGACCCGCGCCCCGGTCGATGCGGCAGCTCTCCATGCCGCCTCGGCTCGGGCGGTCGAGGTCTGGCCGTCGCTCGAACCGCCGGATCCGTCGGAGCAGCCGGAGACCTTCGGGTACATGGAGATGAGCGGTCCGCCCGCCTTCCTGGCGCCGCCCCTGTCCCGGCATCAGCGCGAGATGCTGCGCCGTCAGGAGGAGGCCCGCCTGCGGTACGTGCCGCGGGCCGACTGGCAGCGACTGGGATACCAGGACTGGAGTGACGCGGCCCTGATCCGTGCTCGGCTGGGCGCAGGGGCGCCGCCCGACGCCCGTGTCGGATGGCGGGGCACCACTCCGCTGCATCTCACGGCGGAGCAAGGGGCGGCGGAGGCGGTAGCCGCGCTGCTGTCGCATGGCGCGGACGCCGACGCACGCGACGAGGACGGACACACACCGCTGTGGTATGCCGCCTGCTCCGTGGACGAGGGCAGTGTGCGAGCACTGGTCGACGCCGGGGCCGATGTGTGGACACCGCAGACCGGACCCTGGTCCCCGGGCCGGTTGCTGCTCACCACGTCGCTCGCGCCGCTCGTCGCGGATCTGCCGGGAGCGGTCGAGCTGCCCGCGGAGGAAGCAGCGGCGTTCACAGCGGCGGACGCGCTCATCGCGGCCTTCGGTGAGGAAGAGGTGTGGACGGAAGGACTCGGCATCTGTTTCGTGCGGGGCCTGAGCGAGGACGAGGTGATCCGGCGGCTCGGCGCCGACCCCGCGCAGTGCCCGGTGACGGACTCCGAACAGGCGCCCGTCGATCCGATGGACTACGACGAGTCCCTCCACCATGTGGGGGTGACGGGCGTGTCCGGGACTCCTGGCGGCTGCGTGATCACGCAGGACGGCTACATGCCGAGTGACAACGCCGTCCTGCGGGCGATATCAGGGAGCACCGCCGCCTACGGAATCTATTTCAATCCCAAGGGCGGGACCTTCGGCGTCCTGGCCCGCGACGGCGAGGTCGTCGAGCACGAGGAGATAGGCCTCCCTCCGGACGAGTCCGACCCGGCCACGTACTGGCACTTCCGTTTCTGGCAGCGCGGGTCAGCCTTCCCGCACGATGCCGACACACTCGCCTACGCCTGTGCCGCGGCCGGGCTCAGGATCCACGCCGGACAGGACGTCATCAACCGCGGCGCCCCCCGCCGCTGGGTGCCGTTGCCTGCGCACCTCCAGCGCTGAGGCACGGAGTCGTGGACGTCGCGGTCCGCTCGCCCCGTGCGGGCTGCGGCCGGCGCTTCAGTGCCCGAAGACCGCCGTCGCCACCGGCACGACCAGCAGCAGGCTGAGTCCGACCAGCGGGAGGCGGTCCAGCCACAGGACGGCCGCGAATTCACGCAAGGTCGCGGCCAGCCAGTAGGCGGGGGACGTCGGCGCGCCCACGACGTGCACGGGCGCGCCGACGCGGCGGGCCAGCAGGCTCGTGCGGTAGACGTGGAAGCCGCTGGTGACCACCGCGGCCCGCTGGCCGTGGGTCGCGCCGTCCATGAGCGCCGCGCTGAAGCGGAGGTTCTGCCCCGTGTTGACGGAGCGGTCCTCCCGCACGATCCGGTCGTCGGGCACTCCACGTGAGCGCAGATACTCGGCCATCGCGTCCGCCTCGGAGCGGACCTCGTCGTCGCCTTGACCGCCGGAGACGACGAACACCACACGCGGCGCGTCCGGTCCGCCGGCGGCGTCGATCGCCAGGGCGCGCTCCAGCCTGCGGGTCAGCAGCGGGCCGGGCCGCTCGCCGTCGAGCCCCGCGCCCAGGACGACGACATGGGTGGTTTCGGGCAGGGGGGCGCTACGGCCCCGCACGCACACGTAGCCGGCGAAGACGAGGAAGAGCAGCGTGAGGTATCCCGCCGCCGCGTTCAGCGCGACCAGGAGGACGCCGAACGTCTCGCCGCCGACCGCGTGGAAGACCGCGTCGAGTCCGAGCACCGCCAGCACCGCGCATCCGGCGGCCGAGGTCGCCAGCAGGGCCGGCTGCGGTCCGTAACGCCGGACCAGCAGGACGCCGTCGACCAGCAGCAGCAAGCCCACCGCGAGCGCCAGGAGCAGGGCGGCGACAGCGAGGACGGTGGCGATGGCCGGGTGGGCTGTCGCACTGCGGGCGGCCACGCCGAGTCCGGCAGAGGTCACCGCGAGGCAGAACAGGACGGCGGTGGTGAACCGGTGGGGTGCCAGCAGGGCATGGACGACGCCACCCGCCGCGAACACGACCGCGGCGAGGTACTCCGGGTACTCCGGCATGTGCCGCACCGCTCCGCTCTTCCGTCCGTCGGGCCGCTGCCCGTACCCGCCCGCCTCCGGCCGCCCGCGGGTTCACGGACCCGCTGCGGACGACCGCCGACCATCCTCCCAGACGTGCCGTCGGGCGCTGAACCCGGGCGGACGGTGAGGCGTTCGGCCGGACCGGCACACACGTCGGCGTGACGGACCGTGCCGGCAGCCGGCGGCCCCTACGGGATGCGAACCGCGGTCCTCACGGCGCGGCTGACGAACACGGCCCATCACAAGGGCCGACGCTTCGACGCCGCCCACTGGACGACCGATGTGTTCGTGCACCGGAACGGCCGCCGGCAGCCGCCCCGAGTCAGCGACCGCGACCGCACTGGACACATCGTCGCCCCTCAGTGCGGCTGGTACGACACGGTGGTCATGGGAGTGCGCGCTCAAGGGGCCGTAGCGTCGGCGCATGACGAAGAACAGCAGCTTTGCGGTGCACGTCCCCGATGCCGACCTGGTTCCCGAACCTCTCGACCCCGCACAGATCCTGGAGGGTTCACCCGAGGTGTCCGCCAAGGTGCTGTGGGAGTCGGAGGACGGTACGCAGATTCGTGGCGTCTGGCAGATCACGCCCGGCGTCGTCACCGACACGGAATCGGACGAGCTCTTCGTGGTCGTCAGCGGCAGGGCCACGATCGCGGTGGAGGGGGGCGCCACCTTCCACGTGGGACCGGGGGACGCCGGTGTACTGCGTGCCGGGGACCGGACGACGTGGACGGTTCATGAGACCTTGCGCAAGGCCTTCCACGCCACCTTGGCCTGAGCGCGCGCTGTACGGGCGCTCCCCCGACGACCGAACGCGACCACTGCGTCGCGAGGACGGGCGGGGCTGGACGGCGACGCTCCGGCACCCGTGGGCATGGCCGGCAGCCGCGGGCGAAGGTCTCATGACGTCCGTCGCCCTCAGACGGCGAGCGTGCCGCCGTCGACGACCGAGACCGTGCCCGTGACGTAGTCCTGGTCCATGAGGGCGAGGAACGCCTTGGCCGCGTCGTCCGGATCCGCCACACGGCCGAGCGGCAGGGATGCGGCGAGAGAGGCATACATGTCCTCCCTGTCCGCCTCGCTCATCCCGGACCACAGCGGCGAGCGCACGACTCCGGGCGCCACGACGTTCACCCGGATCGGCGCCAGCTCCACGGCGAGGCTGCGCGCGGCGGACAGCACCGCGCCGGAGACCGCAGCCCCCAGGGTCCATCCCGGGCCGCCCTTGAAGGCCGCCGTACCGCTGACCAGGGTGACGGACCCGCCCGGGGCGAGGTGCGGCACGGCGAGCCGGACGGCGTCGAGGGCGTGGAACAGGCGCAGGGCGAAGAACTCGCTCGCCCGGTCGACGGTGTAGTCGCTGAGCGGAAGGCCGGTGAGGTTCTCACCGGCGGTGTAGGCGAGGTGGTCGAACGTGCCGATCTCGTCGAAGAAGGCCGCGACCGCGTCGGTGGAACCGGCGTTCACGGCGCGGCCCACGACGCCGGCCGGAAGCTGTCCGAGAGCGCGCTCGACCGATGCGGCCCGGCTCGAGGCGATGGTCACCGCCGCCCCGGCGGCGGCGGCGCGCCGGGCGACGGCGAGGCCGATGCCGCTGGTTCCACCGAGGACGACGATGCGGGAGGAAGTGGTGATGGTCATGGACTCAGCGTCCGTCCGGGACCGCCGCCGCGTCCAAGACCCTTTCCGTCGTCAGTGATGCCCGCAGGGTATGAGCGAGCGCGATCGCCCGGTTCAGCGCGGCCGAGTCGCGCCCGGCGGCCCAGGCCACGCCGACCGTGCTCGGCGCCAGCCCCGCCACCGGACGCACCACGATGTCGGTCCGGGTGTAGAACCGGGCCGTGGACACCGGCAGGAACGCCACCCCGGACGAGGCGGCCACCCTTTCCAGCTTGATCTCCACCTCGTGCGGGTGATCGCCCCCGGTCCGCACGGGCAGACCACGCGCGAGACGGGCCTCACGCCACTCGGGTGCCGCGTCCGGGGACTGCAGGAGGTCGTACTCGGCAAGGGCGTGCAGGCTCAGCTCCTCGGCGACGGCGAGGGGATGGGCGGCCGCGAGGACGGCGACCCGCTCCTCCCGGAACAAGGGCTCGACCTGAAGACCCCGGCGGGGAACGGGGAGGCGCACCAGACCGAGGTCGACGCGGCCGTCGAGGATCGTCTCCACCTGGTCGTCCCAGCCCGTGCGGACGAGGTCGACACGGATGTCGGCGAGCCACTGCCGCAGGCCCTGCACGATCGGCGTGACCAGCAGGCCCGGCATGAAGCCGATGGCCAGCCGCTCGACCCCCTGGGCGGCCTGCCGGGCACGCCGTTCCAGGGCGGTGGCCGACCGCAGCAGCTGGCGTCCGTCCTCCGCGATCGCCCGGCCCGCCTCGGTCAGGTCGGTGCCTCGCGTCGACCGCTCGAACAGGACCACACCCAGTTCTCGTTCCAGCAGCGCGATCTGCCGGCTGAGCACGGGCTGGGCGATGTGCAGTTCCTGCGCGGCCCGGCTGAAGCTCAGCGTGTCGGCGACGGCCAGGAAGTACCGCAGACGCCGCAGATTGAGCTCTGACATGCGCAGATCCTACGCCGTGAGGTGCGGCCCGGGCGCGACGAGGACGTGGGGCCGCGGTCAGACGGACTCCAGTGCTGTGCGCAGGGCCAGGGGGGTTGCCGCTGCCCAGGCCTGGGGGGAGCAGGAGTGGGGGTAGGGGACGGGGCGGGTGGTTGCGGTGCGGTCGTAGCCGGCCAGTACCTCGGGGAGGCGGTCGCCATGGTGGGCCGCGGCCGTCAGCAGGCCCCGGGTGAGGCGGTGGAGCTCGTCCGTGAGGCCGTGGCGGGCCAGGCCGAGGGCGATCACGGCGTTGTCGTGGGGCCAGGCACTGCCGCGGTGGTAGGACAGCGGGTGATAGGGCTTCTGCCCGGCGGCGAGGGTGCGGACGGCCCATCCGGAGAAGAAGTCCGGTTCCAGCAGGCGCCGTCCCACGCGCCGGGCTGCCTCGGGGTCGAGGATGCCGGACCACAGGAGGTGTCCGGCGTCGGAGGCGAGGGCGTCGACCTGGCGGCCGTCACCGTCGAGGGCGAGCGCGGGAAAGTCGGCGTCCGTCATCCAGAAGTCCCTCGTGAAGCGGCCGCGCAGGGCCGCGGCGCTCTCCCGCAGGCGCTGTGCGTAGGGCTCGTCCTGCCAGAGGGCCGTGGCCAGTTCCGCGGTGCGCAGCAGGGCGTCGTAGGCGTAGCCCTGCGCTTCGGAGACGGCGATGGGGCCGTCGGCCTGAGTGCCGTCGGTGAAGCAGACGGCACCGGCGGAGTCCTTCCAGTTCTGGTTGATCAAGCCGTCGGGGTCGGGTTCGTAGACGAGGTAGCCGTTCCGGGTCAGGCCTCCGTCGGTGAACATCCACTCGACGGCGCGGCGTGCGTGCTGTTCCAGGCGCAGGGCCACGGACGGGTCGCCGGTCTGCTGGTGGTGGGCGTGCAGGAGGACCAGGAAGAGCGGGGTGGCGTCGACGGCGCCGTAGTAGCGGCCGTAGGGGACCTGGCGGAAGTGGGCGAGTTCGCCGTGGCGGGTCTCGTGGACGATGCGTCCGGGCTGCTCGCGGCTCGTGGGGTCGTGGCGGGTGCCCTGGGTGGCGGCGAGGGCGCTGAGGGTGGCGGCGGCCGTGCCGGGCCGGTGGGGCAGGAGGAAGTAGGAGGTGAGCAGGGAGTCGCGTCCGAAGAGAGTGAGGAACCAGGGGATGCCGGCGGCGGGGACGTGGACCTCTTCGCCGTCGACGCCGGTGGCGGCGACGGTGAGCAGGTCCAGGTCGGCGAGGCCGCGTTCGCACGCGCGGGTCAGGTCGTCGCCGGCCGTCGCCGCCGGGCGGGCCGGGCGGGCCGGGCGGGGCAGGGTCGGGGGCTCGGGCAGGCCGTGCGGTCGTGCGTGCACGGTGAGGTGGAGGTGCGCTTCGCCGTGGGCGTCGATCGGGAGGTGCCAGGTGAGGGTGCGGGCGGTGGAGTGCGGGGTGCCGTCGGCGGGTGCGACGTCGGCCGGGGCGGGGCGGGCGGTGAGGGTGGTCGTGGAGTGCCAGTCGGCGCGCCGGTAGTCCAGGACCAGTCCTGCGGCGGTGGCCGCCGCCGCACGGCGGGCGCCGGGCTTGGCGTAGTGACGGTCGTCGGCGCGCAGTTCGAAGAGGTCGGCGAAGTCGGCGTCGACGGTGAGGGCGACGTGCGCGGTGACCGGTTCCGGCCGGTTGCTGACCAGGCGGAGGTGTTCGCTCAGCGTCCCGGCGGCGACGGTCTGCGCACGGAAGACGGTGTAGGCGGGCGGGTCGTCGCGGGTGCCGGCCGGGGTCAGCACGCAGGTGGCGGTGTCGTCGCTGTCAGCGGTGGCGGGTGCCAGGGCGAGCGGTGCGGTGCCGTCGACGGTGAGCTGCCAGCGGCTGAGGTGGCGGGCATCGCGCAGGAACAGGCCGTCGGGGGCGCGGCCGCGGGTGCCGGTGATGGCGCCCGCGGCGTCAAGACGGGCGAAGGTGGCGTCGCGTACGAGCTGGATGCGGTCGTCGGCCTGGGTCATGCGGTGGGCTCCTCGCTGTCGGCACACAGCAGGTCGAGGGTGAGCGCGGCGGTCCAGGAGAAGTGCCGGGCTCCACGCGCGTCGCCGGTGGCGGGGTCGACGTACTCGGCGAAGTCGGAGGCTCCCGCTTCGGTGAGGATGCCTCGGCGCAGGTGTTGTGCCTGCTGGTGCAGGCCGTGGGTGCGCAGGCCGCGGTGGATGAGCCAGGCGGTGTTGAACCAGGCGGGGCCGCGCCAGTAGCGCTGGGCGTCGAAGGCGGGACCGGTGAGGTCGTAGCTGGGGACCAGCCGCGTGGCGGGGGCGCTGAAGCGCGGTCCGGTGAGGGTGGCCAGGAGCCGGGCGGTGATGTCCGGGGGCAGGCCGGGGACGAGGAGCGGGATCAGGCCGCTCACGCCGTCCTGGGCGACCAGGGTGTCGTCGGTGAGGTCGCGTACCCGGAAGATGCCCGCGTCCTCGTTCCACAGGCGACGCACCAGGAGCCGGGTGAGGGTGTCGGCGCGCGCGGTGTGCCGGGCGCCGTCCTCACCCAGTTCTCGGACGATGGCGGCCAGCGCGTGTTCGCCGGCGATCAGCAGGGCGTTGAAGCAGGGGTCCTCCACCGCGAAGGCGAAGCGGGTGGCCCGGTCGTCGTAGCCGGCGTCGCGGTAGTCGCTCGCCAGGCGGACGTAGCGGCCGTAGTCGAGGTCGGTGGGCCGGTCGGCGGGGTGACCGTGGGCGAGGTCGGCGCGCCGGAAGGTGCCGGGCGCGGTGGGTTCGACCCGGGTCAGGGCGCGGTCCCAGCCGGGGCTGTTGTCCATGCCGGGTTCCCAGGGGTGGACCACGGCGGCCAGGCCCGCGCCACCGAGGTCGCGGCGCGTGAGGAGGTAGTCGTGCCAGGCCGCCAGGTGCGGTGCCACGCGGGCGAGGAAGCCGCGGCGCGCCGATTCCGCCGGGTCCGCGCGGTGCACCAGCCAGGCGGCCAGGGCGTGCACCGGGGGCTGGACGATGCCGGAGGTCTCGGGGGCGGTGGGCGCGCCCGCGGCTCGTCCGGCGCTGGAGGAGCGCCAGAAGTCGGGGCTCGGGAAGTAGGCGTCGTGGGGCAGGGCGGGGTTGAAGACGATGTGCGGGATGCGGCCGTCGGCCCATTGCGCGGTCAGCAGGGATTCCAGTTCCTGCTGCGCGCGGCGCACGGACAGGTGCCGCAGCCCGATGGCGATGAACGCGGAGTCCCAGCTCCACTGGTGGGGGTAGAGGGTGCGGGAGGGGACGGTGGAGGTGCCGGTCCAGTTGTCGATGAGGACCCGCGCCGCACCGCGCCGCAGTGTCAGGGCCGCGGTCGCGGTGGGCGCGGGCCGTTCCAGGAGGGACTTCACGCGCCGGACCTCTGGAGGAAGGCCGGGACGGAGCGGACGGCCTCGACGGGGTCGCCGGTCAGCCGGCATTCGAGGGCGAGGTGGCCGTCGTAGCCGATGGTGTGGAGGGCGCCGAGCCAGGCGGGCCAGTCGAGGTGGCCGGCGCCGGGCTGGAAGCGGTTGGAGTCGGAGACCTGCGCGTGGCCGATGAGGTCGGCGTGGGCGAGGATCGCGGCGGCGGGGTCGGATTCCTCGATGTTCATGTGGTAGCTGTCGATGCCGATGCGCACGGAGTCCAGGCCGACGGTGCGGATGAGGTCGGCGGCCTGCTCCAGCCGGTTGACCATGTGGTCCTCGTACCGGTTGAGCGGCTCCAGGAAGAGGGTGACGCCCTCGGCGCGGGCGTGCTCGCCCAGTTCGGTCAGGCCTTCGAGGAGGACGTCGCGGTCCTCCTCCTCGCTGCGCGGGGGTTCGAAGGGCGGCAGCCGGCGGGAGAACATGCCGTAGCTGGCGGGCGTCTGGGCGCCCACGCCGCCGATCTCCGCGATCACGCTGAGCTGGGACTTCATCTGGTCGAGGGCGTCGCGCCGCCGGTCGGCGTCGAAGGCGCCGAAGAAGTGCAGCATGTCGACGCACACGGTGGGCATCACCACGCCGTCCTTGCGGGCCTGGCGCAGTTCCTCCAGGCGGGAGGCGAAGTGCAGCTCGCCCTTGCCGCGCAGTTCGATGGCGTCGTAGCCGGCCTGCTGGGCGAAGTCCCACTTGGCCTGCAGGGTGTCTCCGGGCAGGAGTTGCTCCTGCGCCGCGGTCTTGAGCATGAGAGGGCCTTTCGAGACGTTCAGAATTCCAGCACGACCTGCAGCGCCTCGGCGGGGCGCTCGTCCAGCAGGACGTAGGCGTCGGCGGCGTCGGCGGCGGGCACGACGTGGCTGACGAGGGAGGTGACGTCGACCTGTCCCTCGGCGACCAGGCGCAGGAAGGTCTGCTGGAGGCGCTCGACGCTCCAGCGGTGGGACAGCTGCGGGGGGACGCCGCCGATCTGGGAGCAGACGAGCTGGACGCGGTTGTGGTGGAACTCGTCGCCCAGGCGCAGTCCGATGCCGTCGCCCTGGTAGAAGCCGGAGGCGACCACGCGTCCGCCGGCGGCGACCGAGCGCAGGGCCTCGTGCAGGGCGGGGTAGGCGCCGCTGATCTCGATGGCGAGGTCGGCGCCCAGACCGCCGGTGGCTTCGCGGATGCGCTCGGCGACGGCGTCGGTGCGGGCGTTGAGGGTGGTGTGGGCGCCGTGGCGCTTCGCGGTCTCCAGGCGGCCGTCCAGGGCGTCGACGGCGGTGACGCGGGCACCGTTGAGCTGGGCGAGGCGGGTGGTGAGCAGGCCGATGACGCCCTGGCCGAAGACGGCGGCGTCCTCGCCGAGGTGGATGTCGGCGGCCAGGACGGCGTTGTAGGCGATGGCGCCGACGCGGGCGAAGGCGCCGGCGAGGGGTTCGAGGCCGGTGGGCAGGGTGTGGCCGATCATGCGTTCGGCCGGGACGATGCCCTCGCTGCGGTGTCCCCAGATGCCCCACACCAGGTCACCGGGGCGCGGCAGGCCCGGAAGGCCGTCCAGGTCGGGGGCGCTCTCCACGACTTCGCCCACTTCGGAGTAGCCCCAGCCGGCCACCGGGTACTCGATGCCGGCGGCTCCCTCACGGAACAGGCGTGCCTCGGGGTCCCAGGTGCGCGTCAGGTACGGGTTGGTGCCGCGGTATGCGGTGAGCTCGGTGCCGGCCGAGATGCCCGAGTAGCGGGTGCGGACCCTCAGGTGGCCGGGGGGCAGAGCGGCTCTGACCTGCTCGGCGACCTCCACCTGACGAGGGCCGGTGAATTGGACGACGCGTTCCACGGGGACTCCGGAAGGGGTTGCGGGTGCGGTTGCGTCGACAATATCCGCAACTTATGTCTTGTCAACACGCAGAAGTGGTGCTGAGATGCGTGGGCAGTAGACGTAAGTCGGAACGAGGACACGCAATGCGCACCAGAAGCCGGCGATCCAGCGCGATCGCGGTGGGCATCACCGCAGCCCTGACCTTCGGGCTGCTCACGGGCTGCGCCAGCAGCACCGGCCCCGGACAACCCGACCGCGAGATCACCGTCTGGTCGCAGGAGAACCTGCCCGACCGGGTGGCGGTCACCCAGAAGATCATCAAGAGGTTCGAGGACAAGACAGGCATCAAGGTCAACCTGGTCGGCGTCGACGAGGGCCAGATGCCCCAGCTGATCATGTCGGCCGCCGCCTCCGGCACCCTGCCCGACGTCATCGGCGCCGCCCCCATGGGCCAGGTCTGGCAGATGTACAGCAACGGCCTGCTCAACACCGACATCCCCCGGCAGATCGTCGACGAACTGGGCCGCAGGACGTTCAACGCCAACGCGCTCCAGCTCACCTCCGACGGCGCCACCACCCTCGGCGTCCCCTCCGACGCCTGGCTGCAGCTGCTGGTCTACCGCAAGGACCAGCTGGAGCAGAGGGACCTGGCCGCCCCCGACACCTACGCCAGGGCACTGGCCGCCGCCAAGGCCCTCACCGCCAAGGGCAACTACGGCATCTCCGCGGCCACCGACCCCAGCGACGTGTTCACCTCGCAGAGCTTCGAGAGCCTCGCCCTCGCGAACGACTGCCAACTCGTCGACGACCAGCACGCGGTCGCCCTCGAATCCCCGCAGTGCGAGACCGCGTTCAAGACCTACGACAGCCTCGCCCGCGACTACGGCGCCCCCGGCACCCAGACCGTGGACTCCACCCGCGCCACCTACTTCGCCGGCCGGTCGTCGATGATCGTCTGGTCGTCGTTCCTGCTCGACGAGCTCGCCGGCCTGCGCAAGGACGCCCTGCCCAGCTGCCCGCAGTGCAAGAGCGACCCGAGCTACCTCGCACGGAACAGCGGCATCGTCACCGCCATGAAGGGCCCCGACGCCACCGAGGCCGCCCAGTTCGGCGAGATCACCTCCTGGGTCACCACCAAGACCGCCGAGACGGCGGCCTCCCGCGAGTTCATCGAGTACATGATGGGCACCGGCTACGAGTCCTGGTTCGGCATGGCGCCCGAAGGCAAGATCCCCGTCCGCAACGGCACCGCCACCCAGCCGCGTCGCTACCTCGACGCCTGGCGGCACAGCGAGATCGGCGTCGACACCAAGAAGCCCTTCGACCAGGTCTACCCCGCGAGCCTGCTCAACCAGCTCGCCGCGGGCGTCAGCAACATGCGCCGCTGGGGCATCACCCAGGGCGAGGGAGCCCTCGTCGGCGCCACCAACGGCGAACTGCCCGTCCCCAAGGCCATCGGCGCCATGACCAGCGGGCAGCTCTCCCCGTCCGAGGCGGCGCACGAAGCCGACGACGACGTCAGCGCCCTGCAGAAGTCCCTCCAGTAGCCGCCCGCATGCACGTCACGAAAGTCCTCTCATGACAACAGCCCCCGCCGGCGCACCGCAGCGCCGCGACACCGGCACCGCGCCGGCCGAACGCCCCGCCGCACGCCGCCGGCCGATGACCGCCGGCCGGCGCGCCAACCGCGCGGGCCTCGCGTTCGTCTCCCCCACCTTCGTCGTCGTCCTCGTCGTGGTGATCCTGCCCATCGCCTGGACGATCCTGCTGGCCTTCCAGCACGCCAAGCTCGTCGACATCCAGGGCATGGGCCTGTTCGGCAACTGGACCCTCGACAACTTCGACCAGGTCTTCGCCTCCGCCGGCTTCTGGTCCAGTCTGACCACGACCCTGCTCTACACGGCGGGCTCCACCATCGGCTCCGTCGTCCTCGGCCTCGTCGCCGCCCTCGCCCTGCGCAAGCCCTTCCGCGGCCGCGGTCTGCTGCGCGCCGCCATGCTGCTGCCCTACGTGGCCCCCGTCGTCGCCGTCGCCTTCGTCTGGGAAGTGGCACTCAGCCCGCAGTACGGAGTGGTCAACGACTGGGGACGGCGCCTGTTCGGCTGGGACGATCCGATCGCCTTCCTCTCCACCCGCGCCTACGAAGTCGACCTGCTGGGCCTGCACTTCGACATCCCGCTCGCCCTGCTGACCGTCATCGCCTTCGAGTGCTGGCGCTACTTCCCCTTCGCCTTCCTCTTCATCCTCGCCCGCCTCCAGGCCGTCCCCGACGCACTGGAGGAAGCCGCCCTCGTGGACGGCGCCACCCCCACCCAGCGCTTCCGCCACATCCTGCTGCCGCAACTGATGCCCGTCATCGCCCTGCTGTGCGTCCTGCGCTTCATCATGACGTTCAACAAGTTCGACGACGTCTACCTGCTCACCGGCGGCGGCGCGGGCACCGACGTGGCCGCCGTGCGCGTCTACGACTTCCTCACCGCCCGTTACGACGTCGGAGCCGCCGCCGCCCAGGCCCTGGTCCTGGCCGCCTCGCTCATGATCCTGCTCGGCTTCTACTTCAAGTTCTTCGGCAACAAGGTCCAGGAGGAATCGTGATGACCCGCGCCCGGTTCGAGGAGAGGTTCTTCGGCGTCCTGCGCTGGTTCGTCATCGCCTTCCTCGCCGTGATCACCCTGCTGCCCTTCTACTACATGCTGCTGCTGTCGCTGAAGCCCATCGACGCACTGCTGCTCGACCCCGGCTCCCTGTGGATTTCCGCCAAGGACCTCACCCTCACCACCTACCGCGACGTGCTGCGCTCCACCGACGCCGGCGGGCAGGGCTTCCTGAAGTTCCTGCTCAACTCCGCGCTGGTCTCCCTGGGCACCGTCGCCCTGACCCTGCTGGCCGCCGTGCCCGGGGCCTACGCCGTCAGCCGCCTGAAGTTCTTCGGCCACCGCCAGGTCAGCGCGCTCTTCCTGGCCGTGTACCTCTTCCCCGCCACGCTGCTGGCCGTGCCGCTGTTCGTCATCTTCGCCAAGCTGCACCTGTCCTCCAGCCTGACCGGCCTCGCCATCGTCTACGTCGCCCAGACCGTGCCGGTGTCGATCTACATGCTGAAGAACTACCTCGTCACCATCCCCCACTCCATCGAGGAGGCCGCGGCCCTGGACGGCTGCAGCCGCCTGCAGACCGTCCGCAAGGTGATCCTGCCCCTCGCCCTGCCCTCCCTCATGGCGACCGGCCTGTACGTCTTCATGATCGCCTGGAACGAGTTCCTCTTCGCCCTGCTCTTCCTGGCCGCCGACCCCGGCGAGTGGACCGTCTCCCTGGGCCTGGCCCAGCTGTCCAACGGCGTGGAGGTACCCAAGACCGTCCTGATGGCCGGGTCCGTGGTGCTGACGATCCCCGTGGTACTCCTGTTCTTCGCCGCCGAACGCCTGCTCACCGAAGGTCTGACCAGCGGTGCCGACAAGAGCTGACCACACGAGGGACCAGATGCTGACGACGAATCAGGTCACCGCCGGGGAGCTGCTGCAGCTCATCCGCAGCGGACGCGCCAACA
Organism: Streptomyces sp. NPDC085932; assembly: GCF_044540525.1. Classification (NCBI taxonomy): domain Bacteria; kingdom Bacillati; phylum Actinomycetota; class Actinomycetes; order Kitasatosporales; family Streptomycetaceae; genus Streptomyces; species Streptomyces sp. NPDC085932. The sequence continues at coordinate 2,057,366 of NZ_JBITSJ010000001.1, read as the reverse complement.
CCCGCACCGACCTGCAACAGGTCACCGGACTGTCGCGGTCGACGGTCGGCCAGCGCCTGGACCTGCTCAACCGCGCCGGATGGCTCAAGCACACCACCGGGCCCTCCACCGGCGGGCGTCCCTCCCAGCAGATCGTCTTCGACCCCTCGCACGCCGCGGTGATCGCCGTCGACCTGGAGACCCGCCACGCCCGGGCCGCCGTGCTCGACCTCGCCGGCACGATCCTCGCCGAACAGACGGGGCCGATGCGCATCAACGACGGCCCGGACAAGGTGCTGGACGGACTGGCGGGCTGGTTCCCGGAACTGATCACCGCGGCCGGCGTCGACGCCGCACACGTCTGCGGCATCGGCCTGTCCGTCCCCGGGCCCGTCGAATGGAACACCGGTCGCGTCATCCAGCCCCCGATCATGCCCGGATGGGACCAGTTCCCCATCCGCGAACGCCTGCAACAGGCCTACGCCGAACACGTCGGCCCCAGCATGGAAAGCGGCCCCGTCCCCGTCTTCGTCGACAACGACGCCAATCTCATGGCGCTGGCCGAGCACCAGGCCAACCACCGCGACTGCACCGCCTTCGTGCTGGTCAAGGTCTCCACCGGCATCGGTGCCGGCGTCGTCGTCGGCGACCAGGTCTACCGCGGCATCGACGGCGGCGCCGGCGACATCGGCCACATCCGCCTGCACGACCGGCCCGACGCGCTGTGCATGTGCGGCTCCCACGGCTGCCTGGCCGCCGTCGCCAGCGGCCGAGCCCTCGCCGGCCAACTGTCCGCCCTGGGCATCGACGCCGCCTCCGCCTCCGACGTCAAGCGCCTGCTCGCCGAGGGCAACCCCGACGCCATCCGGCTCGCCCGCGAAGCCGGTCGCCGCGCCGGGGAAGTCCTGGTGACGGTCGTCAGCCTCCTCAACCCCGGCGTTCTCATGATCGCCGGTGAGCTGTCCGGCGCTCCGTTCATGACCGGCGTGCGCGAACTGCTCTACCAGCGCGCCTTCCCCCGCGCCACGGCCAACCTCCAGGTCGTCACCTCACGCCTGGGGGACCACGCCGGTGTCATAGGAGCGGCCTCCATGGTCGTGCACTTCCTCTACTCCCCCGCCCGCGCCGACACCCGCCTGGCCGCCCTCACCCCGTGACCACCGGGCCGCGGTGCGACGCCCCGCCCACCGCGGCACCTCCCCGAGCACAGACAGGACCACCCCTGGTGACCACCCCCTCCGCCCCCTGGACGTACCCGCCCGTCGAGGTCGGTCTCGTCGGCGCCGGGCCCTGGGCGCGCGCCATGCACGGACGCATGCTCGCCGCCGGACCCGAGACGGCTCTGAGCGCCGTGTGGGCCCGCCGTCCCGAGGCCGCGCAGGAGACCGCGGCACCCTACGGCGCCCGTGTCGCCGCCTCCTTCGACGAACTCCTCGACCACTGCGAGGCCGTCGCCTTCGCCGTGCCGCCCGCCGTGCAGGCCGAACTCGCCCCTCGCGCCGCCCGGGCGGGCAAGGCCCTGCTGCTGGAGAAACCCCTCGGCCCCGACCTCGCCGCCGCTCGACGCGTCGCCGACGCCGTCCAGGACGCCGGCGTCGTCTCCCAGCTGGTGCTGACCAAGCGTTACCACCCGGCCACCGACGCCTTCCTCGAAGCCGCCCGCGCCGCCGAGATCACCGGCGCCCGCTCCTGCTATCTGCACGGCGCCTTCCTGGGCGGGGAGTTCGCCACCGGCTGGCGTCTGGAGCACGGCGCCCTGCTCGACCTCGGCCCGCACCTCCTCGACCTCCTCGACACCGCCGTCGGCCCCATCACGGCCGTCCGCAGCACCGGCGACTCCCGCCGCTGGATCGAGCTCAGCTGCGAACACGAGAACGGCGCGGTCAGCCAGGCGTCCTTGTCCGGCGCCGTCGCCGTACCGCACACCCTCACCCGCATCGACCTCTTCGGCCCCGAGCAGCCACTGTCCTACGACACCGCGGGCATCGACCACGAGGAGTGCTGGCCGATCCTGCGCCGCGCCTTCGCCACCGCCGTGCGCACGGGGCGGCCCACGGCACTGGACGCGACGCGCGGCCTGTATCTGCAACGGCTCATCGAACAGGCGGTGCGCTCGAACGCGGACGGCTCAGCCGGCTGAGCCATCCGCGCCCCGGCGAGCCACGCTCAACGACGCCCGCCCTTCCTCACTCCCCCTCCGGCCTCTCCTGTTCAGTCGTCCGTGACGCGGATGATCGTCTTGCCGGGGGTGCGCGCACCGGGAGCGAAGGCGGAGGGTGCTTCGGCGAGCGGGCGCACAGCGCCGAGGAGCGGCTTGAGCCGGCCGTCCCGCAGCCGTGCGGCCAGGTCGGTGAGCCGGGCCCGGTCGGGTTCCACGACGAAGAAGACCGCCCGTCCGTCCGCGGGCCGGACCCGGGGCGGCATGACGATGGTCACCAGCGTGCCGCCGGGGCGGACCAGGGCGGCCGAGCGGTCGAGAACGTCGCCACCGATCACGTCGAACACGACGTCGACCTGGCCGGCGTCCTCCAGCTTGTCGCTCTGCAGGTCGAGGAAGGTGTCGACGCCGAGCGCGAGCGCCCTCTCCCGGTCGCCGGCCCGGCCGGTTCCGATGACGCGAGCGCCGGCTTCGCGGGCGAGCTGTACCGCGATCGACCCGACGGCACCCGCGGCACCGTGGATCAGGACGGTCTGGCCCGTGGTGAGACGGCCGTGGTCGAACAGGCCCTGCCAGGCGGTCAGGCCGGAGATGGGCAGGGAGGCAGCCACGGCATGGTCGATGTCCGCCGGCAGCGGGGCGAGGTTGCGGGCCTCCACCGCGGTGTACTCGGCGAGCGTGCCGTTGCGGGCCCAGTCGGTCAGGCCGAACACCCGCTGCCCGACGCTCAGGCCGGTGGTGCCGAATCCCAGCTCCACGACGACACCGGACAGTTCGTGCCCGGGCACGCTCGGTGTCCGGTCACGGCCGGCACGGTCGGTCCAGGTGGCGGGCCAGTCCAGCTCGCCGCGGGTGAACCCGGCGGCGTGAACCCGCACGATGACGTCGTTCTCGGCCGCGTGAGGGTAGGGCATCTCTGTCAAAGACATACCGGACAGACCGGCGTCACGGTCTCGGACGGTGATGGCTTGCATGTCGATCCTTACTCGGGGGGTTGATGCGAAGGTAAGGCCTGGCAGCGGATATCGCCGGTCAGCTCGGCCAGGGAGCGCTCATGATGCGCTCGACGGTGGTGGTGCGCCGGAAGCCGGGAACGAAGTGCTCCAGCACGTCGGAATTCACGGTTCCGTTTGTGGTCTCCGGGCGGTGCCCGAGTCCCGTCACGAAGGCCTGCAGGAACTCGTTCTTGAAGTCGCCTCGCGGGTGGACGGCGGTGATCTCCTCCACCTGGCCGCGATCGAGCTCGTCCAGACCCACGCCGAGCACGTCGGTCAGCACCCCGAGATTCGTGACGGCGATCTCCGGACCCATCCGTCCGGGAATTCCCGGGGTGGTGTGCAGCGCGATCGCCGTCCACACCACGTCGGCGGAAGCGGCCGGGAAATTCCGGTCGAGCATGAAGGCGCGTGCGTGGTCGGCGCCGTCGACCTCGAAGCGCTGCTCGGCGGCGGAGAACGGGGTGAGGAGGCCGGTGTCGTGAAACATGGCGGACAGGTAGAGAAGCTCCGGGTCGGGCTTGAGACCGAGCTTGTGAGCGTGCATGGTGCCGAAGACGAAAACGCGCCGTGAGTGATGGTAGAGGAGAGGGCTGGTCATCTCCTGTGTGAGGCGGGTGGCCTCGGCGACCGCCGCCGTTTCAGGAATCTCCACCCCCGCGATGATCTCGCTCATGAGCTCTGCTCCTGCCGATTTCGGTGTGTTACGAATGGACGGTGCGTCCGTCTTCCACACTGCCTCCCACCCACCGTCCGGCGCTCCCTCGGTCCGGCCATGAGTCACCCGAATCCGGACCGGCGGCGAACGCGGTGCCGGGCTCCGGCACCCATCGGGTCGTCATCCTCGTCTACGACGGGGTCAAGCTCCTGGACGTCGCCGGACCCGCGGAGGTGTTCGGGGAAGCGAACCGGCTCGGCGCCGACTACGAGATCGTTCTGGTGTCGCCGACCGGCGCCGATGTCACCTCGTCCATCGGGATCCGCATCGCGGTCGACGCCGCCGCCACGGAGCCCGCCCCCGACACGTTCCTGGTGGCCGGCGCCGACATCTATCCGCGCACGCCCGTCCCACGGGATCTGACCGAGGCCACGGGAAGCCTGGCGGGCCGGGCCGGCAGGATCGCGTCGATCTGCACCGGGGCATTCGTCCTCGGTGCCGCCGGCCTGCTGGACGGCAAGCGCGCGACGACCCACTGGAAGGTCGCGCAGGAGCTTGCCTCCCGCTGCCGGGCCAGTCACGTCGACCCCGACGCGATCTACGTCCGGGACGGCACCACCTACACCTCGGCGGGTGTGACCGCGGGCATCGATCTCGCCCTGGCCCTCGTCGAGGAGGACCACGGCCCTGATCTGACGCGCGAGGTCGCCCGCGCCATGGTGGTCTATCTGCAGCGTTCGGGCGGCCAGTCACAATTCTCCGCCCCCCTGCAAGGACCGCCGCCCCGATCCCCGGCTCTCCGCAGAATCACCGATTTGGTCACGGCGAATCCCGGTGGGGATTACTCACTCGCGGAACTCGCCAAACACCTGAGTGTGAGCCCTCGGCATCTCACGCGACTTTTCCGCGAAGAGCTTTCCATCACGCCGGCCCGTTACGTGGAGATGATCCGCTTCGATATGGCAAAAGCGCTGCTCGATCAAGGTCATACCGCCACACAGACCGCGAACCTGGCCGGATTCCCGAACTACGAGAGCATGCGCAGAGTCTTTGTGAGGAAATTGTCCCTCAGCCCCGCCGCCTATCAGCGCCGCTTCAGCACGGCACACCGGGCCCAGCCGAGCGGGCTGGTCGAGCGGTGAACGGGAACGTCCTCCCCTTACAAGTCGGCTGAAGGGTCCTGTGTCGCCTCGCTTGCTTCGATGAGAGCCCGCTGTCTGAGCATGCCGCCGAACAACTGCATCGTGGTGGCGGCCAGGACGTCGTCCCCGCCGATGGTCCGCCGGTCCCCTCTGCGGGTGGACAGGGACCGGAGGGAATCCGCGAGGGGCCGGAGCGTGGCTTCTTCGCCCGACGTCAGCAGCACGACCGTCCCGAAGCGTTTGACTCCGCCCTCGCGGACGACCATGGCCGCGTCCCGGGCGAGGTCCGTCAGGAACGCGCTCGCGATGCCGTCCAGGTCGCGGACCATCGCCGGGACGGCCGTGACCCCCTGGCTCCGCAGGAGCTTCTTGACCCCTGCCTCGAACCTGTGGGCGCCGACCACAGCACTCGGTTTGCGTGACCTGCTGCGCTTACGGCGCGGCACGACGACGCCCTCGGCGTCATACACCACACCGGTCAGACCCCGGAACGTCGGACTGTGGTCGTACCACTTGCTCCCCACCTCCAGCTCGACGTTCCGGTCGATCGCCGAGAGAAGGTCCCCGGGCATCAGCCTCTTCCGGGCGTCCTCCGCCGCCGCTCTCCTGGCACCGCTGATGATCTCCGTCAGCACGGTCCGCGTCACCGACGCGGCGGCCCACACGGCCGGCCGAGAGACGTGCAGCGGAGTCACGTGCCTGAACACCGCTCTGACGAGAGCCGGCTTGAACGGCGAGGTGTCCCTGGCCGAGGCGGTGTCGGGACCGTTGCGCTCAGGACGTGCGGACTGTGCGGTCATCGGAGGAAAACGTTCCCTGCTGTCGTGGTGGTCGGAAGGCCGGCTCCGGCTCCCGCGTGCCCTCGTACCGTGGCACCTGTGTCAGGAAGGCTCAGTCGCCGAGGGTCGTGCCGAACGCCGGGGCGCCCGAGGTGGAGACGCCGGTGGCGGACGGGCCGAACATCGAACCGTTCGTCAGACCCTTGAAGGACCACACCGTGCCGTCGCCCCCGTTCTCGCCCGGGCCCGCGACCGTGAGGTCCGCCTTGCCGTCCTTGGCCGTGTCGGAGAGCAGCACGCGGCCGCCGAAGCGGTCGTCGTCCTCCGAGGTGCCGGGGACGCCTGACGTGGACTGGGAGAGGCTGACCGCGCCGGTCGCCGAGAAGCCGGTCCTGCTGCCGTGGAGGATCGTCACGGTGCCGGTGTCTTCCGACGTGCCGAAGGACTCGTACGTCGCGCCGACCGCGAGGTCCGCGAACCCGTCGCCGTTGATGTCGCCGAGCGCGACACCTCCGCCGAAGCCGTCGCCGGACTCCGACGTGCCGGGGACGCCCGTCGTGGACTGGGTGTACGAGGTGGTCCTGCGCGTCTCGGTGAACCGGGCCTCCGGAGCGCCGTACACGAGGGTGACCTTGCCGCCGAGGGCGCCCGAGGGATCGGCCCCGCTCTCCCGGTGGTTGCCGGTCACGATGTCGGCGTGACCGTCCTGGTCGACGTCGCCGACCGAGGAGACGTAGCCGCCGGGGAGGTACTCCAGCCAGTCGGTGAAGTTGGTGATCCGGCCGTCGGCCCAGGCCGTGATCGCGTCGTCGGTGCCCTTGGCGCGGCCGTGGACGATGAGACTGTCGAAGCCGGCACCCAGCACGTCGCCCGAGGACAGGTACTCGACGCCGTACCTGTTGTCGAACGGCCGCGCTCCGTGGCCCATTCCCCCGCCCGTGGAACCGCTCATGTGCTCACCGGACCGGGCGAACGGGCCCTTCATGATCTGGATGTCGGAGTTCCCTGTGGCGCCCACCGCGATGTCGTCGTCCCCGTCGCCGTCGAAGTCCCCGGCCGTCAGGGCCTGTCCGTAGTGGTCGCGGTCCCTGGGGTTGATGTTCTCGACGGTCGAGGCGCCGGACAGTCCCGTCGAGCCGCCCCAGACGATCACGACTGTGCCGTCGTCGGGGTCGGGATGGACCTCGTGGCCGATGTCCTCGCCCGGAGCGCCGACGACCAGGTCCGCGTAGCCGTCGCGGTCCAGGTCCGCCGACGTGACCGCCTTGCCGAAGGCATCCGAGGCCTCCGCGCTGCCGGGGACACCGGTCGAGTTCTGGGTGATGGTCTGGTACTTCGTCGTCCGCAGGCCGGTGGCCGAGCCGTAGACGACGGACACCGCCCCCGCCTTCGTCCTGCCGCCGACCGTGGCGCCCGGCGCGCCGACCGCGAGGTCGCGGTGGCCGTCGCCGTTGAAGTCGTACGGAGCCGCCGGGGACGCCGCGTGGGCGGCGGGCACCGCCAGGGCGAGCGGAGTCAGTCCGGAGGCAAGCAGGCAGGCGGCCATCGAGAGCGGGCGTGTACGCAATGTGTCTCCAGAAGGGAGGAGGGCCCGCGCCGACTGGGCGGACCCCACTGCCGTAAGGGTGTGCGAGCAGGAGACCGCTGGAGGGGCGGGAGGGTTGTACGGGAGTTCGGCACCCTGCTTTCGGTTCGCTCTCGCGGCTTGTGCGCGACGCCCCGGCCGCGTGAAAGTGAGGTGGGCCCGGAGGAGCTCAGGGCTCATGGCGACGGGACGGGGGCCAGACAGGTGTGCAGGCTGGACGTGGCTGCCAAGGACGCGTTGATCGCCCGATTCCTCCTCGAGTATCCGGAGGCAGTCGATGCCGGCCGCGCGCATCCTGCCCTCGACGGGTGCGAAGAGATTCGCTGGTCGGAATACCCCGAGTGCCCTGCCACCCTTCCGGTCCTGCTCTACGGCCTGCTCGACCCCCACGGCGCGGCAGAGGCACGGCGTGTCCTCACCAACACCATGTTCGGCATCGCCGAGATGAACCCGGCGATGCCGGAAGTCCTCCCGTTTCTGCTTCGTCTCGCAAGCGATCCGCAGGTTCCTGAGCGGTCCGGGCTCGTGGAGTGTCTGGCCACCGTCGCGGAGTGGTCCGAACCGATCGATCCCGGCGACGAGGCCATGGTGCTGTGGTTCGGCAGCGACAGCGATCACCCGGAGCGCGAGCGGTGCAGGTCCGTGTTCGCGCAGCACGCGAGCGTGGTGGCGATGCTGCCGGAGCTGCGCAGCCGCAGCACCGCCCCCACGGGGCGCGCGTCAACTCGCTGATAGCATCCGCTCACTTGTGCGAGAGCGGATCGCTCGGTGGGGGACGCATACGTGGACGTGGGCGCCGTGTCGCGTGGCCGACCGGCCGCCGGTTCCGTTGCGGTACCAGTCCGGCCGGCGATGCAGGCGTGGTCGCCTTGCCGTCCGTGCCTCGACGGCGTTCCTGACGTGGGAGAAACCGAGATGACCAAGAAGGACGGCCGCGGCAGCAGATACGGGGTGGCCGTTGCCACCGTCGTGCTCGCCGGGCTGATCGGCAGTGTGCAGGTCCCGGGCGCGCACGCTGCCGGGGACACCGTCCCCGCCGACTTCAACGGCGACGGCTTCCGCGACGTGGTGCTGCGGGTGCCCGCCGCCGACGTCGCCGGACGGGAGGACGCCGGTGCCGTGATCGTCCTGTACGGCTCCGCCTCGGGGCTGTCGGCGAAGTCCCGCGTCCTGATCACGCAGAACTCCCCCGGCGTACCCGGAACCGCCGAGCGGGGCGACCACTTCGGTGCCTCCACCGCCTCCGCCGACCTCGACCGGGACGGATTCGCCGACCTGGTCGTCGGAGCGCCCTACGAGGATCTCGCCCAAGGTGAGAACAAGGGCATGGTCACGATCCTGTGGGGCAGCCGGTCGGGCCTGGTGTCCGGGCGAGCCCTGCCGACGCCCGACAGCCCCGAGGACTTCGACCGCATCGGCCGGGACGTGGCCGCGGCGGGCAAGGGTTCCGCGTCCACCAGCCTGGTGACGGTCGGCGGCTGGAACTACACCCAGACCTTCCGGGGCCCCTTCACCCGGTCGGCGGGGCCCGCCTCCGCGGAGATGGGGCTCGGTGAGTGGTTCGGCTCCGTCGCCACGGGTGACCTCGACCGCGACGGCCGCACCGACACGGTGGCGGTGTCGGGCCGTGCCGGCGGCTACACCGGTGGCAGGATCCACGTCAACGCCGAGAAGACACCGCAGTGGAGCGTCCCCCTGACCCACGGCGACGCTCTGGTGGCCACGGTCGGCGACATCAACGGCGATGGGTACGGCGACATCGTCGCCGGTGACCCGGACGAGCCCGAGCAGCGCGGAGTCGACGGAGAGACCGGCGGGCGCATCCTCATCTGGTACGGCAGCCCGGACGGCGTGCCGACCGACGCCAGGCCCGTCGTCATGTCCCAGGACAGCACGGGCGTTCCCGGCTCCGGCGAGAAGGGCGACAAGTTCGGCGCGTCGGTCGTGGTCGCGGACTTCGACCGCGACGGCACCGGTGACGTCGTGGTGGGTGCGCCCGGTGAGAAGCTCGGCACCGTCGCCGACGCCGGCACGGTCACGGTCATCCCGGGCAGGCGCACCGGTGCCCTGGGCTCCGGCGCCTACTCCTACAGCCAGGACACCACCGGCGTCCCCGGTGGCAGCGAGAGCCGCGACCACTTCGGCACCACGGTCTCCGCCGGCGACGTCAACCGTGACGGGCGCCCCGAACTCGCCGTCACCGCGCACGGGGAGAACGGCTACGCGGGCGCCGCGTGGATCCTGCCCGGCGGCGCCACCCGGCCCACCGCGACCGGCAGCAAGATGTTCACCACCTCGCAGTTCGGACTGCCGAGCTCCGGCTGGCAGCTCCTCGGCGGGGACAGCCTTCCCTTGCTGTGATCGCAGAACGCGGAGCGGGCCGGCTTCCGGGGCAGGCCCCCTGCGCGGGGGGCCGACGCGCCCTGGCAGCGGTACGCGCCCTGGCGGCGGCAGGGAACGGCCGGTGACCTGGTGCAGCTGCACTCCGCCTCCGGACCGGAATCGTCCTGGCGGCGACGGCGTCGATCGGCACGGACGACCCTCCGGCGCCCGTGACGTCCCGGCCTGCGGGCCTGGTGTCACCCGAGAGGGAAGGACGTGGCCGTGAGGTGTTCGGACAGCTCCCACAGCCGGGCCGCCAGGTCGGTGTTCTGGGCGGTGGTGCTGCGGGAGACCAGGGTGGGTCGGCCGCGCTGCCCGCCCCGGCCGTCGGGGCCGACGTAGCTCGCCCCGGGCAGGTCGCGGACGGCCGCGAAGAGCGTCGGTTGGGCGCCGTCGGTCCCGCTCTGCATGACGAAGCGGCCGGCGAGCGCCGCGACCGCCTTCATGGCCGGGCCGAGATGCCGGTTCAGGCCGGTCGTCGCCGCCCCGGGGTGGGCGGCCAGGGCCCGCACCGTGGAGCCCGCCGCTGTCAGTCTGTTCTGCAGTTCCAGGGTGAACAGAAGGTTGGCGAGCTTGGACTGGCCGTACGCGGCCGAGGAACGGTAGCTCCGGCGCTCCCAGTTGGGGTCGGCCAGGTCCAGGGAGGCGCTCTTGTGAGCGTTGGAGGCAAGGGTGACCACCCGGTCGGTGATCCTCGGCAGCAGCAGGTTGGTGAGCGCGAAGTGGCCCAGGTGGTTGGTGCCGAAATGGGTCTCGAACCCGTCCGCCGTCCGACTGAGCGGCACGTTCGCCACTCCGGCGTTGTTGATCAGGATGTCGCAGGGGTGGTCGACGGAGGCCGCGAAGGCGCGCACGGATGCGAGGTCGGCGAGGTCGAGCGGCCGCAGTTCGGCCGCGTCGGGCAGCGGCGCGGCGGTCGCACGGGCGCGTTCGACGTCGCGCACGGCCATGATCACGCGGGCTCCGGCCCGAGCGAACGCGCGGGTCGTTTCGAGGCCGATACCGCTGTTCGCGCCGGTGATGATCACGGTGCGCCCGTCCTGAGGCGGCAGTTGACCGGCCGTCCAGGGGGTGGAGGTGAGTGAGCTGGTCATGACGTCAATGTATTCAACGAATACATTGTAGTCAATGAACACATTGGATTAGGGTGGCCCCATGACCGCAGTACGGCCCTACCACCACGGCAACCTGCGCAGCGCCCTGCTGCGAGAGGCGGAGAACGTCCTCGGCGAACGCGGCATCGAGGGTCTGTCCCTGCGCGAACTGGCACGGGCGGTGGGAGTGAGCAACAGCGCGCCCCGCCGCCACTTCGCCGACAAGACGGCCCTGCTGGACGCCCTCGCCGAAGAGGGCTACGAGCGGCTCGGGCGCAGACTCGACGCGGCCCTGAAGAAGGCCGAGGGCGACGTCACCGCTCGGCTCGTCGTCTTCGCCCGCACCTACGTCGAGTTCGGCAGGGAGCACCGCGCGCTGCTGCCCCTGATGCACCGCCCGAAGAGCGAGGCGCGTGACGACGCTCTTTCGGCTGCCAACGACCGGGCCTTCGCCGCGCCGTTGCGACTGCTGCAAGAGGCCCGCGACCGCGGCGACATCGACCCGGACACCAGCGGCAGGGTCGACCTGACCCTCCTGGCGCTCCTCCAGGGTCTGACCGTGCTCGTCGCCACGGGCATGAACGGCGACCTTCCGCTCGACAACCTCGTCACCGGCTGCGTGGAGACGCTGATGTCGGGCCTGCGGCCGCGCTGAGGCGACCACTTGACCCTCACACCGTGTCAGGCGGTGAGCTCGGAGCCATCATGTTCACCATCGGAGACTTCGCCCGGCACGGCCGCGTATCGGTCCGGATGCTGCGTCACTACGACGCGACCGGTCTGCTGCGCCCGGCCCACGTCGACCCGGCCAGCGGCTACCGCTACTACACCGCAGCCCAACTCGCCCGTCTCAACCGGATCATCGCGCTCAAGGACCTCGGCTTCACCCTCCAGCAGGTGGGGGACATCGTGGAGGAGAAAGTCGGAGCCGACGAACTGCGCGGCATGCTGCGGTTGCGGCGGGCCGAGCTGGAGACCGCCCTGGCCGTCGCGGGAGCGCGGCTGGTCCAGGTCGAGGCAAGGCTCCGAGCGATCGAGAGTGAGGGGCACATGCCCACGAACGACGTCGTCATCAAGAGCGTCCCTGCCGTGCGGGTGGCTGAACTGACCGCGACGGCCGCGAGTTTCGGACCGGAGGACATCGGCCCGGTGATCAGCCCGCTCTACGACGAGCTGTTCCGGCGCCTCGAGGCGGCGGGGATCACCCCCACGGGCCCCGGCATCGCCTCCTACGAGGACGCCCCGGAGGGCGGCGGCAGGATCCGCGTCCACGCCGCCGTCCAGGTCTCCGCTCCCCTCCGGGACGGCACCTTCCGGGTCCTCGACCTGCCGTCCCTCGACCAGGCGGCGACCATCGTGCACCGCGGCTCGATGGACACCGTGCTCCCGACCGCCCAGACCCTGGCCCGCTGGATCGACGCCAACGGCTACCGGTCGACCGGATACCCCCGCGAGATCAATCTGGAGTGTCCCGCGGACCGCGACGACTGGGTCACGGAGCTCCAGGCACCGGTGATCCGTGCCTGACCAAGTGCACCACCCCTGACCAGCGGCCCCTGACCAACGGCTGCCGACCAGTGGTCCCTGACAGCTGTCAGGGACCTTTCCCGCACACGCTCTCCTAGTCTTGCGCCGCACGACACCCTGTCGTCCGGCGCAAGACGCGCCATGGAACCGTGCCGCCGTAAGGACGCTCGTGACGAGCGGCAGGGCCGGGGTTCAGGTCCTTCGAACAGAGGAGTTGCGATGCGTAGAACCATTCTCGCGGGCTTGATGGCGTCCGCGGCGCTGTTCGCCATGGCACCGTCTGCCGGCGCCGGGCAGCTGGAGACCGCTTCTGCCACCACCGTGACGTCCGGTCCCCAGGCCGGGAGCGCGCGTGGGAACGAAGGTGATGTCTCCATCAAGCGCAACTTCGGTACCTGGGCGACGAACGTGAACGTGCGCCACAACGATGCCAGCCTCACCACCTGTGGCATGTCGCCGTCCACGACCAACTGCCCCAACATCCGGGGGCAGGTCAACCGGGGTGACTCGTTCGAGGTCTGGTGCCAGAAGATCGGCAGTCAGACCGTGGGCGGCAATCCGTACTGGGTCTACATCATCACGCCCAACTTCGACGGCTGGATGGCCAGTTACTACATCGACTACCCGGACAACGTGCTGCCGGACACGCGGTTCTGCTAGTTTCCGCTGAACCCCGGCGACCGACGAGCACAATAGTCGGTCGACAGGCGCAGCCCGAACCCACTGTGATGGCGACGGCTGCCCGACGCACGGAGCGGGCCGATGACGGGAGCTGCTCCTGGTCGCCGGGCGAACGGCGGACATCCGCCCTCGGATCGACGAGGTGCTGGTCAGGCACCTGGCCGACACTCAGTTCCCGCAGTGGGCAGAACTGGTTCTGGAGCCGGTCGAACCGACCGGCTCCGATCATGTGATCTACCGTCTGGGCGAGCAGCCGGCCGCCCGGTTGCCGTGCCATGCCGGAGCCATCGGGCAGGCCAGAAAGGAGTACGAGTGGCTGCCCCGACTCGCTCCGCACCTTCCTCTCGCCGTCCCGGTACCGATGGCAGTGGGTGAGCCCGATTTCGGCTACCCGTGGCCGTGGGCGGTGTCCCGCTGGCTGAAGGGCGAGGTGGCGACCGTCGACGCACTGGGCGACTCCTACGAGGCGGCGATCGAACTCGCAGGGTTCCTGGTCGCCTTGCAGCGATTCACCCGTGAGAACACGCCCGCGGGGAACACCGGGGGCCGCCTCGCCGGTCGGCCACTGTCCGACCGTGACCGCGCGACACGGATCGCCATCGCCGAGGTGAACGGCGCGTTCGACGCGACAGCCATGACCGACCTGTGGGACGAGGCGCTGAGCGCGCCCGGATGGGACCGCTCTCCGGTGTGGTTTCACGGCGACTTCCACACCGGCAACCTGCTGACCTCCGACGGCCGCCTCAGCGCCGTCATCGACTTCGGAGAGCTCGGTACGGGCGACCCGGCCCGCGACCTGATGATCGCCTTCACCTTGATGTCGCCGACCAGCCGAGCCGCCTTCCGCGATGCGCTCGGCGTGGACGACGCGACCTGGCTGCGAGGCCGCGGCTGGGCCCTGGCCACCGGTCTGAAGGCGTACACCACGTATGCCGCCGTCGACCCCCGGGTCGCCGCGCAGACGTCCCGGCAGATCACCCAGGCCCTCATCGGCTGACAAAGACGGTGAACAGTCAGGCAGTTGGGTGTTGTGAGAGCAGCTTCCCCGCGCCGGCCCGCCGTAGGAAACGGGCCTGACTGTCGAGGAATCCCGCCGCGTACAGCTTCCGGGGCGCGAAGACGGCGGTCGCGGTCAGGCGCAGGGGTGAGCGCTCGGTGTCGTGGTCCAGCAGGGAGTGCGTGGCGTCGGGGTGGTGCTGGACCGTCAGTGTCGACGCGGGAAGGATCCTGCGGTACATCGCCTCAGTCTCCGTCACGTCGACGTTCACGTCGTGTCCGGCCAGTACCAGCAGGACGGGAGTGTTCCTCATGGCGCGCAGGTCGGCGACGGCGTCTGCGGTGTGGTTCTTCGCGATGAATCGCCACCGGCCGGGCGTGACGTCGTCAGCGTCACCGGCGTCATCGGTGACACCGACGGTCGCGCGGTACTCCTCGTAGGACGCGCCTTGCCGCAGCAGGCGCAGAGTCGTTTCGCGGCGGCGTACCGCCTTGTCGATGCGCTGCCGGTCGGCGCCGTCCCGGCGGAGTTCGGCGAGGAGGTTGTAGCGGCCCTGCCGGAGCCAGTTGACGGCCGGAGAAACGGCGATGACGAACTGGAGTCGCCGGTCCTTCGCGGCCGCCTTCGGCAGCACCCAGCCCGCCTGGCTCGCTCCCCACAGTCCGATGCGCCGGCCGTCGATGTCGGGACGGCCGCGGGCCCAGGCGACTGCGGCGAGGGTCTCTGCGGCGCGGTCGTCCATGCTCTGGTCGAGCCAGTTCCCCTCCGACCCCGCGACACCCGGCTTGCTGAAGGACAGTGAGGCGTATCCCGACCGCGCGAACGACTCCCACAGGGGCCGGTAGAAGGTGTCGTGGGTCGCGTCGACGGGCCCGTCCCCGTGCACGAAGACCACCAGCCCGAACGGTCCGTCCCCCGCCGGCGGGCGGGCCAGTACCCCTTCCAGACGATGACCGTCGTGCCGCATGACGACGCGTTCCTCCCGCAGGTCGTACGTGTTCTGCCACACCGCGATCCCGCCGAGACCGCCCGCCACGATCAGGACGCCCACCAGCGCCCACAGCAAGCGCCGCCGCCCGCGTCCCGCGCGGGCCGTCCTCCGTCGTCTCAACACCGGACGACTCCAATCTATCGACTTCGAAACGCTCGTATCGAGAATGAACGTACTATGATCGATAGTGCAAGGGGATGGGGACGACCAAGAGGAAGCAGCCACCATGGAACCCACGAACCCAAGAGGCCGCCCGAAGCAGGACCGACCGGAGGACGAGCGGGGGATCCGAGCCGTGGAGTGCCGGCGCGGTGTTCCCGAGGGAAGCGAGCAGGAGGTGGCCGCGCTCTACTGGGAGGCCTTCGGTCGAAAGCTCGGCCCCGCTCTCAACCCCCCTGACACCGGGCGGGCCTTCATCGCCGCGCACGTGAACCACGACCGAGGCGTGACCGCGCTCGTCGACGGGACGGTGGTCGGCGTGGCGGGCTACCAGCTGGACGGGCGCGCGCTCACCGGCGGTGACGTGCAGGACGTCCTGTCCACCTACGGCTTCCTCCGCGGGCTGCCCCGGCTCGCGGTCCTCGCCCTGTTCGAACGCACGCCGCGGGCGGGGGAGCTCGTCATGGACGGCATCGCCGTGGACACGCGCCATCGAGGTGGCGGGATCGGCGGCCTGCTGCTCGGGCAGGTCGCCGCCATCGCCGCGGAGAACGGCTGCCGTCGTGTCCGTCTGGACGTGATCGACACCAACCCCCGTGCCCGCGCCCTGTACGAACGGCACGGCTTCGTCGCACGCCACACCGAACGGACGCCTTACCTGCGCCGGCTGATGGGCTTCGGCGCAGTGACCACCATGTACCGCCCCGTGACGGAGGCGGACCGGGCGGGCGGGGGCACGCGGTGACGGCCTCCGACCCTCCCGCTTCCACTGTCGGCAGGGAGCGCGTGCCCGATCCGGAGGTGCCCACCCGGCTGCTCGTACACGCGCTCGTGCGGGAGGACGGCACCGTCGACGCCGGTGAGCTGTACAGCGTCGCGGGACTGCTGGGCATGACCGACCAGCAGGTGCGGCTGTGCGTCAAACGCCTGGTGGCCGATGGCCGGTTCACTCAGGACGGCCGTGGGCGCAAGGCGGTGCTCCGGGCCGTCGCCGACCCGACCGGTGCCCTCGCGCCGGACGCGGAGTACGTACGCCACGCCTATCGGCAGGACGCCGGGGACGCCCCCTGGGACAGCGTCTGGCACCTGTTCGCCTTCGCGATCCCCGAGTCCCGTCGCACCGCCCGCGACGCCCTGCGCGACGCCCTCCTCCACCTCGGCGCGGCACCCCTCCAGGGCGGCCTCTACGTCACCGCCAACCCGGTCACCGACATCGTCGAGGCCCACGCCCGCCACCTGGACGTCCTGGACTCTCTGACCTTCCTCACCAGCACCGACCTGCGCATCGGGACCCTCACCGATCCGGTGGACCTCGCCGCCGAGTTGTGGCCCCTCAAATACATCGCCGCTCGCTACGAACGGCTCAGCGCCTTCGCGCGACACTGCCTGGGCGAACTGGGGGCGCTGAAACAGGCCGACAACTCCGAGCAGGCGGCTTCCGGGCGGCTGGCCCTGGCCGTCCGACTCGCGGCCGAGTTCACCAGGGCCATGGAACCCGACCCGCTGCTTCCTCCCGAGTTGCTGCCGCAGCCATGGCCGGGCACCCGGGCGCGCCGTCTCACCGCCGACTGCTGGCAACGTCTGCGCCGATCCCCCACCGACGGACCGGAGGGCCTACGCCTCTTCCGGCTCTACGGCGAAGCTCTCGGCGACCCGCCCGAGCACTCCTGACAGCGCGGGCGGGCCGGACTCAGACCTCCCGCCCAGGCGCACGCCCTTCGAAGTCCCGGCGCACCGCAGCGCCCTGGTCCTCGACCAGCCCGCCCTCGTCGGGAAAGTCCAGCACCGCCCCGCAGCGATTGCACAACCGCCCGTCCTCGGCCGGCACACCGCACGCCTTACAGAACCGGTTGCCCCTCTCGCCTTCCATCCCCTGCACCACAACTCTCCTTCGCCGGCGACTCGACATTGCTGAATGCCATGCGGAGTACCCGAGGCGCCGGGGTCGATACACCGCACGGACCACATGCCGACCACGCCCGCGATGTGGACGGGGCTGTCAAGGGTGGCGGCACTGCGTCCGCGATGCGCCAGGGCAGGCCGCATGGACGTCACCCTTGAGGGGCACGCGCCCGCTGATGAGCTCCCGAAGTCGTCGCGGCGAGCAGCGTCAGGCTGTCGGCGTCGGTCCTGCCGGGAGCGGGGTGGTAGACGACGAGCGTCTGGCCGATCGTGCCGTCGACGCTCAGCCGCTCCCGGTTCAGCCACAGTCCGCCGACCTGGGGGTGGTCGACGTACTTGGGCGCTCCTGCGCACGCCACGACGTCATGCCGGGCCCAGAGCCGACTGAAGAGTGGGCTGGCCAGGGAGAGTTCGCCGACCAGCTCGATGCACCGAGGGTCGTCCGTGTCGGCACCGATGGACTGGCGGAAGCCCGCGACCATGCCCGCGGCGGCCTGCTCCCACCCCGGGTAGAGGGCCTGCTCGGCGGGATCGAGGAAGAGGCTGCGCAGCCGGTTGGCCCCCGGCGTGAAGCGCGGTGACAGAGCCGTCGCCAACGGGTTGGCGGCCAGGACGTCGAAGCACGGACGGGCCCTCGGGTGGCCCTGTCACCCCCAGGATCGCGACGGCCCTGGTTCCCCCGGCATCCCCACGGCACCGTTGCCGTCGGCTCACCCGGTCCGCACCTTCCCGGTGATGCCTCTCCCCCCCCGGCGGCCCCGTAGCGGGCCGACCTGCACAGCAAGGAGCACAACAACCAAGTCGACGTTCCTCTTGGTCCACGGCGCCTGGCACAGCGGCAGGTGCTGGGAACGGGTGGTCCCGCCGCTGACGGCAGCGGGCCATCAGGTGATCACACCCTCGCTCACCGGACTCGGCGAGAAGCGCCACCTGGCCGGTCCCGACGTGGGACTCGACACGCACGTCGACGACATCGTCAAGCTGATCACCGAGGAGGACCTCACCGAGGTGGTCCTCGTCGGGCACAGCTACGCCGGACTGGTCATCTCGTCCGTGGCCAACGACGTCCCGGACCGGATCGCGCAGCTGGTCTACCTCGACGCGATGGTTCCCGAGCACGGCGAGACAGCGGTCGACGTCATACCCGTCACCCAGCATCTGATCGACGTGGCCCTGCGGTCGGAGAGCGGCTGGCGGGTGCCGCCTCCGCCCGAGATGCCGCCGCCCGATGGCCTGTTCGGCGTGAGCGACCCGGACGATGTCGCCTGGTTGCGCACGATGCTGTCGGACCAGCCGGTGAACTGCCTGCGGCAACCGGTGCGGCTGAACGAACCGGCCGCACGGAGCATCCCCCGGACGCACATCCACTGCACCGTCCTGCCGGAGGGGTTCGTCCGGCGTCCCGTACCCGAGCTCCAGCCCAACGGCGCCCCGGCGCAGGTGTGGGAGCTGGCGACCGGCCACGACTGCATGATCACCACGCCCGCGCAACTGGCAGGCCTGCTACTCCGGTTGCTCTGACCGCCTGCAGGGCTCCGTCGGTGCTCGGACGCCTGTGCCGCTTCAGACGGCCGCGGGCCGGAAACGGGCCGGGGGTATGTCGGGCAGCAGGCGGGCCAGGTCGAAGACGTCGGGATTCGCGTCGGCCGCGGTGAGCAGCAGCCACAGCGGCTGATCGCGCAGGCCCGTCACGGTCGTCCGGCGCCGGGGGCCGGAGCCGGGGCCGAAGAGGAGGTGGAGGCCGGCGATGTCCATGAAGGCCGTGCGGGAGAGGTCCCACTGCAGGTCGGTCACCTGCGGCGGCAGCGCGTCGGCGGCAGCGCGCAGCGGGGGCAGGGTGTCGAAGTCGACCTCTCCGCACGGGGAGATGCGTGCGGTGGGCCCGTCGAGGGTCGTGACGATGTTCATGGGGGGCGCGTCCCCCTTCCGGGGGTTGGTGAGCCCAAAGGCGAGACACCCCTCTGGGGTGTACGACGATGGCGGGGCCGGGTGCCCGGGATGGGGGCAACGCCCGGTTCTCCCGAAAGACCGGCACCTGCGGGTGCCGGCCGGTCTCGTTGTCCCTCCACCGTGACACAGTCGGACCCGCCACCACGACTCGCTGAACGGGCTCATTGGTGTGAGCCCCGCAACTGCCACCCCATCGCGTCGCTTACAACTCGTACGTCACGAGCGCCCGTGCCGGGCGGGTGGGCAGGCCTGGCGGCCCGCGCTGTGCGCCTGGACGGTGGCCGTGTGGAGCCTGACCCTCCGGGTCATTCCGTACCGGCCGCACTCGTCATGAGGCTGCTGAGGGCCCAGCAGTACCACGACCGCACCGTCCTTCCGGCTCGCCGCCGGCATCGGGGCGGGCATCGGTGGGATCGCCGCCGCCGTGTGCATTCCCGCACGGCGACTCCGAGTCCGCGACGGTCTGCGCGTCGGACGTCGTGAAGGGCTCGGGCTCGGTCGTCCTGAGGCGCTCCTCACCGGGCCGTCTTCGATCGTGGGGCCGGTAGGGCTGGGCAGGGGGTGCGTGTGGTGTGCAGCAGGGGTGCCCAGGCCGCGGTGCCGGTGAACTCGTGTCCCCCGGCCGGGACGACGTCCGCGACGACGCGGTCGGGGCGCAGCAGGACGGCGTCGGCGCGGCCGGCGCGCAGCCAGGCGGCGAGTGTGCCGTCGTCGCCGAGGCCGGTCACGGGGATGACCCGGGCACCGAGTCCGCGGGCGAGGGCGGTGAGCGAGGGTGGGGGTTCGGTGCCGGTCAGGAGGATGAAGGAGTCGCCGAGCAGTTCGTCGAGGCGGGTACGCCGTGCCCCGGCGGTGATCCACGGTTGTGGGCAGTGGGTCCCCACCAGGCCTGCGCGCAGGCGGCGCCGGACGAGGGGGCCGGCGGCCAGGGGCGGACTGAGGTCGCGGCCGGCCACCGCGGCCAGGCCGGGTATGCGGCAGGCCGCGGCCAGGAGCCCGCGACGCAGCGCGGCGGCGTCGTCCTGACCACCGGTCATGGCCCAGCCCATGGCGACCGCGAGCCGGATCACGTGCCGGGCGTGCGGCTTGCGTTCGCTCTCGTAGGTGTCCAGGAGCCGCTCGTCACAGCCTTGTCGGAGGACGCGGGTGAGCTTCCAGGTGAGGTTGTACGCGTCCCGCAGGCCCGAGCACAACCCCTGTCCGACGAAAGGAGGGGTGAGGTGGGCGGCGTCGCCGAGCAGGAAGATCCGTCCGCTGCGCCAGCGGTCGGCGACCCGGGCCCGGAAGGTGTACTGCGCTTCGCGGACGATCTCGACGTCGCCCTCGCAGGAGGGCGGCAGCCACGGGGCGATGAGGTCGCGCACCGGCGTCTCGGCGTCTCCGAGGCGGAACTCCCAGCGGTAGCGGTCCTCGCCGATGCGCATGAAGGTCGCCGGCCGGTCCGGGTCGCAGACCTGGTCGACGCCCTCCCAGGAGCGGACGCCGGCCGTGGTGCGGACGTCGATGACCGTCCAGCGTTCCTCGAAGTGCAGGTCCTCCCATGCGGCACCGATGGTGTCGCGGGTGAGGCTGCCGGCGCCGTCGCAGCCGAGGACCGCGTCGGCCCACAGGGGATGAACGCCTTCGTCGTCGCGGTAGGTCACCCGGACCGGGCCGTCTCCGTCCTGCTCGATGCCGACGACCTCGACGCCTGTGCGCAGTTCGCACTCCGGGTGCCGGGCGAGGGCGGCGCGCAGCAGCCGCTCCAGTGCGGGTTGGTCGAACATGCTGGTCTGCGGGTAGCCGTGGTGGCCGTGCTCGGTGCGGCGGAACTCGGCCATCACCCGGTGCCGGGCGTCCAGCAGCCGCAGCCCGTTGGCCGGGCGGGCGATCGCGGCGAACTCCTCGCCGACACCCGCGGCCTGGAGGATCCTGCGGACCTCGTCGTCTGTCGCGACGGCGCGCGGGAGAGGGTAGACGTCCCGGTGGCGTTCCAGGATCAGGGTGCGCACTCCGCGCCGGGCCAGGAGGAGGGCCGCGGTCACACCGACCGGCCCGGCGCCGATGATCACGACGGGCACATGTGCGGCTGCGTCGGCGGTCATGTGCGGCTCACCTCGGGTGCCGGTTCGCGTCCGCGACCGGCGTGCGCTGCTCGCCGAGGTCGATCCGGCCGTCCGGGGTCGCGATCGTCGCTGTGATCACGTCACCGCGGTGCAGATAGCGCGGGTTCTTCGCCTGGGACGTGAAGAACGCCTTCCACTTCACGGCGGGCGGCAGCAGCGCACCGATCTTCTCGACCGGCTTCGGCGGAGCCTTGAGGGCCGTGCCGCCGGGGGTGCCGGTGAGCAGCAGGTCGCCAGGGTCGAGGGTCTGGAAGCGGGCCAGCAGGGTGAGGGCCTGCGCCGGGCGGACGATCATGTCGACGAGGGTGCGGTCCTGGCGCAGCTCGCCGTTGACGGACAGCCTCAGGCGCAGGTCGAGGAGATGAGCGAAGTCCTCCGGCTCCAGCAGCGCCAGGTACGGCCCGGTCGGGGTGAAGGTCGGGTACGACTTGCTCTCGTAGAACTGCGTCCTGGTCAGCTGGACATCGCGGGCGCTGACGTCGTTGGTGATCACCAGACCGGCGACGTACGACGGCAGGTGCCGCTCGTCGACGACGGTGCCGATGGGCAGGGGCGCGCCCATGACGAGCCCGAGTTCGATCTCGTAGTCGAGGAACTGCACGTGGGCGGGGCGGACGATGCTGTCGTGCGGTCCGCTCACCGAGCCGGACGCCTTACGGAAGAAGGCGGGCGGGATGTCTCCGGTGAAGCCCGAATCCCGGGCGTGGCTGCGGTAGTTGACCATCTGGGCCACCACGCGGCAGGGAGTGGTGACCGGCGGGAGGGGGACCAGGTCCGCGACGGGGGTGCCCGCGTCGGACGACAGCGTCGCCTGCCGGACGGCGGCCCGGTCGGCGATCAGCTCGGCGGTCGTGCCGGCCTCGGTGGCGACGGGGACGGCACGGTCGCCGCGGAGAACCCACCAGCCGTCGGCGGTGCGCAGGACGTTGGTGCTCATGTCAGTACCTTCGTGAGGGGGTCGGGGGTTCAGGACCTGGCGGCCTTGAGCAGGCCCAGCAGGCGTGCCGGGTCCATCTCGTTGTCGCCTCGCAGTGCCTCGACGACATCGCGGACCCGCTGCGGTGAGGGGCTCGCGCCGAGGAAGTCGCGGGTGGCCGGCGGGCCCCACTGGGCCAGCCCGCTGGTCGACATGGGGGCCCACCCCGGCTCGACGTCGCAGCAGAACAGGTCGCCGTCGGCGAAGTGCTCCAGCATGAAGCGGTCGGGGTCGCGCCAGTAGTCGAAGAGCTGGCTGCCCTGGATGTGCCGGCCGATGCCCCAGCTGCGCCGGTAGCCGCGCTCCTTGAGGTACTCGCCGCCGGCGGCGAGGGAGTCGAGGTCGGTGACCTGGTAGGCGGAGTGGACATAGCCCGTGCCCGGCCCCAGGTGCATGGCCAGGGTGTGGTGATCGGCCGGGACGCTGCCCAGGTCGCAGCGGATGAACGCCATCGTCGGGCCACGGTCGCGCTGGCCGTCCAGGAACAGGAAGTCGGAGACGATCATCCCGAGCGTGTCCAGGTACCAGTCCAGGGCCCGCCCGAACACCCTTGTCTCCAGCACCACATGACCCAGTCGCTGGATGCGGGAGGGTTCACGCGGGGGGCGCTGGGGGGCGTTCGTGCGGCGGTGTTCGGTGCCGGAGTTGAGCGGCAGCGGCTGCTGCTCGGGCAGCGCCGGCAGGTCCTCCCCGCAGTGCACGACCCGGACCGGGAAGCCGGAGGGGTCGAGGAGGTCGACTGCCCTGCCGCCGCCGGGCACGTCCGCGTCCTGTACCGACGTGCCCGTGCCGCGGGCCAGCCGGTCCAGGTCGGCCCGCTCGGCGGCCCGGAAGGCCGGGCCGATGAAGCGGGACGTGCGCCCCTTGCGGATCACCATGCAGGGTGAGCCGGCGAAGGTGCCGCGCAGCCACAGCTCGCGCTCGGTACGGGCGGCGATGCCGAACCCGAAGTCACGGGCGAAGACCTCGGCGCGGTCCAGGTCGGGCTTCTGGAACTCCAGCCAGGCCAGGTCGGCGACCTTGATCACCGGATTCCGGGAGCGGCCGGGGTGTTCACCGCGTACGGCGCCCTGCTCGCTGTGAAGGCCCTGGTGAGCCGTGCCGACGCCGGCCCCGTTGACGCGGGTTTCAGACATGGTGCCCTCCGGGCGAGACTGCCTTGATGAGGAAATCATCAAGTCTGACGGAACCATCGTCAAGACACCGCGGGCGGATAATGATGAAACCATCAGAACTGCGATCGGCATCGCCCGGACGGTTAGACTCTGCGCATGTCTACGTCAGCCCCGGCCGGCAACCGGTTCGAACGGCGCCGTGCGGAGACCCGCAGGGCTCTCGTGCGAGGGGCGCGGCAGATACTCGCCGAGAGCGGGGACACGAGCGCCAGCATCCAGGCGATCGCCGAGCGTGCCGACGTCGGCTTCGGCTCCTTCTACAACCACTTCGAGTCGAAGACCGAGCTGTTCGAGGCCGCGGTGCGGGACGCGCTGGAGGAGTTCGGCCAGACCTTCGACGCGCACCTGACCGGGATCGACGACCCCGCGGAGCTGGTGGCGGCCGGCTTCCGGCTCAGCGCCCGCATGGCCGAGTCGCACCCGGAGCTGATGCAGGTGCTGCGCCGCCGCGGCCTCGGGCACCTGTACTCGGACAACGGTCTGGCCGTCCGGGCCCTGCGCGACCTCCAGGCGGGAATGACCTCCGGCCGTTTCACCACGCCGGACGCGACGATCGCTCTCACCGCGCTGGGCGGAACCCTCCTGTCCTTGGTGGAACTGAGGTTCGCCCGCCCCGATGTGAACGGCGACGACGCCGCGACGGACCTGGCCGAGATGGTCCTGCGCATGCTGGGAGTCCCACCGGACGAGGCCCACGAGGTCGCCCGCCGCCCACTGCCCGACCTCGGCTGACCGACGACGGGCGCCCGTGCCCGCCACGTGCGAGGGGGCTCAGCCGAAGACGGCCGGGACCTCCGGGTGGCCGAAGAGGCCTGGGAGTCCGCCGGTGTGCACCAGTACCGTCGTCTCTCCGGGGCGGATGTCCCCGTCGCGGACGGCGGCGCGCAGTCCCGCGAGGGCCCGGCCCGTGTAGACGGGGTCGAGGACGACGCCTTCGCACCGCGCGGCCAGCGACAGGGCCTCGGCCGTCTCGGAGGTCAGGGCGGCGTAGCCCGCCCCGACCTGGTCGGCGCGCACCCGCAGATCCTCGGCCACGAGGGGGTCCTGGGACAGTGCCGCCGCATAGGTGCGGACGACCGTGCGCACTCCCGGCCGCGCGCCGGTGTCCACCCCGAGGACGCGTCGGGCACCGGCGGCGGCGACCAGTCCGCCCATCGTGCCGCCCGAGCCGAGCGCCACGACGATGTGCTGGACGCCGGGACACTGCCGGAGGATCTCCCTGCCTGCTTCGAGGTAGCCTCGCGCGCCCAGGACGCTGGATCCGCCGAAGGGGATCACGGCGGGGCTCGCCCCGGCCCGGCGCAGTTCCGCAGCGGTTTCGCGTGCCCTCGCGTCCAGACTCTCGGCGTCCGCGTTCCCGGCCCAGACCAGGCGGGCGCCCAGAAGACGGTCGAGCAGCAGGTTGCCGGAGGTCGCGGCCGGCGCTTCGCCCGCGAGGACCAGGACCACGTCCAGGCCGAGGCGGGCTCCCGCCGCAGCGGTCAAGCGGGCGTGGTTGCTCTGGGCGGCGCCGGTGGTGACCAGGGTGTCCGCGTGCTCGGCCAGCGCTCCGGCCATGGTCCACTCCAGCTTGCGGATCTTGTTGCCGCCCCCGGCGAGCCCGGTGAGGTCGTCGCGCTTGATCCACAGGTCGTCACCGCGCAGCCCGAGGGCCTCGGCGAGCCGGGGAGCGGGTTCCAGTGGGGTGGGCCAGCTGCCGAGCCGCAGCGGCGCGAAGGGCGGGTCGGCTGCGTGGTCACCGTGGTCGGGTGCGGGTTCGGCCGTGGAGGATCGCATGACCATCACTCTTCCCTGCCCTGCCTGCTTCTCCCGCACCCGGGCGAGGGCGAAGTGGCACGGCTGGTTGTGGTGCGGGGAGTCGGCCTCCGCGCGTCTGCGTCCGCCCGGCACAGCCTACGGTTTCCGAGCCAGGCCGGCGGCGATGAGGTGTTCCCAGACCGTGAGTTCGCGCTGTTCGCCGCTGTTCCACCGGTGGTCGGACTCGTCGGGACGCCACAGGGGTGCGGGGACTATCCCAGGGTCGAGGATCTCCAAGCCGTCCAGCAGGGAGGCGATCTCCGCGTCCGTGCGCCAGCGGCCGCGGCCGAACGTCTGCTGGAGGACCTTCTCGGCCTCCCTGGTCTCCGGGTTGTCGCCGGAGCGGAAGTGGCTGATGAAGAAGTGGCTCCCGGACGGGACTTGGTCACGCCAGTAGCGGACGATGCCGGCCGGGTCCTCGTCGTCGTTGACGTGGTGGAGGATGGCACTGAAGATGACGGCGACGGGACGAGCGAAGTCGATGATCTCGACCGTGGCCGGGTGGGAGCGGATGGCTTCCGGGTCGCGCACGTCGACCGCCACCACGCGGGTCCGGTCGTTCTCCTCCAGCAGTGCGCGGCCGTGGACCAGCACCTGGTCGTCGATGTCGACGTAGACGACCCGGGACTCGGGAGCGTGCCGTTGCGCGACCTGGTGGACGTTGTCCGCGGTCGGCAGGCCACTGCCCAAGTCGATGAACTGCCGGATGCCGGTGGTCTTGGCGATCTGTGCGACCGCCCGGGTCAGGGCCGCGCGGTTCGCGAAGGCGATGGCCACCGAACCGGGCAGATCCCGCTTGAACACGTCGCCGATCTCCCGGTCCACGGCGTAGTTGTCCTTGCCGCCGAGCAGGTAGTCGTAGACACGGGCGATGCTGGGCCTGGTCGGGTCGATGGCGGAGCCTTCGTAACTCATGGCGGCCATTCTTCCCGGCGCTGTCGCCCCCGCACGCCTGTTTTCCGGCAGCGGCACCCAGTCGATGTCGTTTCCGTCCAAGACACCCGTCCCGGCCACGGCCTAGGTTGATCCCAGGAGCTCGGCCCGTGATGAGGAGACACAGATGCGTAAGTTGGTCTACACCGGATTCATGTCGCTCGACGGCGTTCTGGACTCGCCCGGTGGGCCCGAGGAGGGGCACCGCAGCGGTGGCTGGGTGGTGAAGGATCTGGAGTTCGTCCCGGAGGCCTGGTCGTTGAAGGCCGAGGAGCTCGCCGACACGACGGCGCTG
Organism: Streptomyces sp. NPDC085932; assembly: GCF_044540525.1. Lineage (NCBI taxonomy): Bacteria > Bacillati > Actinomycetota > Actinomycetes > Kitasatosporales > Streptomycetaceae > Streptomyces > Streptomyces sp. NPDC085932. Next base: position 2,031,106 of record NZ_JBITSJ010000001.1, on the reverse strand, counting down.
ATGTTCGGACGCCGCAGTTACGAGGCCTTCGCGGCGGTCTGGCCCGGCTCGGAGGACCACGCCGCCTACAAGGAGCTGCCCAAGTACGTCGTGTCGAGCACGCTGCCGGACGACGCCCTCGTCGGCGACTGGGGGCCGTCGACGATCCTGCGCACGACGGAGGACGTCGCCCGGCTCAAGGAGAGCGAGGGCGGCTCCATCTACATCCACGGAAGCGCGGAACTGGCGCGGCGGCTGTCGGAGGCCGGCCTGATCGACCAGTACAACCTGCTCGTCTTCCCCGTCCTGCTCGGCGCCGGCAAGAGCCTGTTCCACCGGGCCGACCAGGACAAGCAGATGCTGTCGCTGCGCGAGTCGGAGAGCTACTCCAACGGGATCCTGAAGCTGATCTACGACGTCAAGCACTGACCCGGGCAGAGGCTGATCTACGACGTCCAGCACTTCCCGGGCAGAGGCTGATCTACGACGTCCAGCGCTGCCCCAGGTCGAGCGCGATCGCACCGCCCCTGCCGTCGCGCAGTTCTCCGGCGGTGCGCCCCACGTAGGTGCGCAGCGCCCGGGCGAGGTGCGGCTCGTCGAAGTAGTCGAGCTTGGCGACGACGTCGGCGGCCGTGTCACCGGCTGCCAGCAGTTCCGCCGCCGTACGGGCCCGCTCGATCTGCCGTACCGCCCCCCGCGTCAGACCGGTGGCGGCCCGGAAGCGGCGCTCCACGGTCCGTCCCGACACCGCCGGTTCATGACCTCGCAGCACCTCGGCGACGAGCGGGTCGCGCACCACGATCCCGGCCTTGACCAGCCGCTCCACCAGAGCTTCGGCGTCATCGGCCCCCGGGGTCTGCCAGCGGGCGCCGTCCAGCCGGAACGTCCGGCGCGTGGTGTCGGGGAGCTCCACGCCGCCGTCGACCAGCTCCGGTACGGGCAGGACGCGCAGCGAGGTGCCCACGGCGAACTCGATGCCGGTGAAGGCGGCTCCTTCCGGGACGGGCGCCGTGCTCGCCCGGGTCTCCGGGCCGCTGACGGCCGCGTAGGACCGGCCGTCCTGCTCCCAGAACACCAGGCCCCACCGCACGCCCGCCACGGACGTCATCGTCGTGACCTGGTCGCTGGTGCAGGTCCATACGCTGTCGACCCACGGTGAGTCCGACCGGCGTGTCCCGAAACGCAGCTCCACACCCGCAGGATACGACGGACCGGGCACCGGGCACCGGGCACCGGGCACCGGGCACCGGGCACCGGGCACCGGGCACCGGGCAAGAGCGTGCCTCGCGCGACCTTCTTCACCTCTGCTCGCGCGCGGGGGGCTCGTCTGCCGGCCTACCTGCCGCCAGGGCGCCCCTGTGACGCCTCCGACCCGGTCAGAGGCGGGGCGGGGAGACGCAGGTGAAGCTCGCGACGGCGGACGGGTCGCCGTGGCCCTTGTAGCGGGAGATCCGCGGATAGCCGCACAGGTCGCGCGTGACGTTCTGCCCGTCGGCGTCGGTCAGGATGGCGGGCAGCGTCTTGGGTGCCTTGCCGTGCTCGACCCAGGCGGTCAGTGCCGCAAGGCCGTCGGCCGAGCCGTCAGCCCCGTCCAGACCACAGTGGTCGGTGCCGGGGGCGAGGAAGAGACGGTAGAAGTCGTCGACCTTCTTGCCGCCGCCCAGCGCACGCTCGACCTGCTGGCGATAGCGCACGGTGCCCTGGGCGGGGATGTACTGGTCGGCCTCGCCGTGCCAGGTCAGCAGCTTGCCGCCGGACGCGGCGAAGGCCGACAGGTCGGGGTCGTCCGTGCCGATGACCTTGTCGTACTCGGCCTGGGACCGCTTGAACAGCTGCGTGAATCCGGCGTAGGTGATCTTCGACAGGTCGAGTGAGGGGTCCTCGGCCACCCAGAGCCTGGCCCAGGCTGCGGGCACCGGGAAGGGCGTACCGGTGACGTTTCCGTCGGGGTCCGGATCGGTGTGCCCTGCCAGAGCCGAGATGTCCGCTCCGACCGGGACGCCGTACCACAGCTCCTTGCCCGTGAGGGTGCGTGGGCCGTCCCAGATCTTGCGAACGACGGTGGCGTCGGGCGCCGTGATGGTCAGTTCCCTGCCCTCGCACACGACCTTGGTCCCGATCAGCCGGCGGGGGTCGAAATCGCACCGGGTGGGGTCGTTCACCAGGCCGTCCTGGAGGCCGTCCAGGGAGTCACAGGCTTTGACTGCGGCCTTGGTGAAGGCGTCGAACTCGCAAGTGGACGGGTACGTCTTCTCGTTGTTCATCACCACCTGCGGCCACAGGGTGGCGATCTCGAACTCGTCCCAGTGGACAGCGGGGGCGTCGGCGAGGATGCCGTCGTAGTCGTCGGGGTGGCGCTGGGCCTCCATGTACCCCTGGCGTCCACCGGTGGAGCAGCCGGTGAAGTAGGAGTAGGCCGGGGGCTTGCCGTAGACGGCGTCCACGACTCGCTTGCCGACGACCGCTGCCTCGTGCTGCGACCGGGAGGCGAAGTTCTTCAGCAGAGCGGTGTTGACGCGGCCTTGGCTGTCCAGCGCCCAGCCGGTGTCCAGGGCGTCGCCGACACCGGCGTCGGTGGAGACGGCGGCGTAGCCCTTCTTGACCGCGGTTCCCAGGCCGACACCGTTGTCACCGGCGAGGTAGGCGGCGCCGCCGAGGCCCTGGAAACGGCCGCTCCAGCCCTCGGCGGGCAACCAGGTGCGCACCTTGGCGTGGTCGTCGGAGCCGGGGTGGGTCAGCGTGACCGTCACCTCGCAGAAGGCCGGGACTCCGGAGACCGAACCGCCCAGGACGCCCGTGCCGTTGACGGTGCCGCCGTCTCGGCGAGCCGCGGTCACGGACTCCACGGTGGTGCCCTGCGGGGCCTTGACGGAAGGCGCCGAGCAGGTGAACGGGGCGGGGCCGGAGGCGGCCGGGGGTTCCGCCCGGGCGGTCGGCAGATACACCGCTGCGGCCAGCGGCACGCCGGCCGCGAGAACAGTCAGAAATGGTCGTCTCATGAGTTTCCCATCCGAGAAGCAGGTATGTGCCGGGCCAGAGCGACACAGGTGCACGACACATGCGGGCCGGCCGAAGTCCGGCCCGGTCGTCGAGGCCAGGTGAAACGGTGACGAGACAGGGGCAGGTCATGTCATTCGAGGGTGCGCCGCTCCCCCGCGTCGCCCTCGCGGGCGTGTTCCTCGGTCAGCCACCGGGCATGGTGCCGCTGGGCCCACGCGAGGCTGACATGTCCGGTGCGCATTCCGAGCCGCGCCTCGGGATCCGCGAACGCCTTGCGCGCATGTGCGACCAGGACGAAGCCGATCGCCCAGGCCAGGAGGTCGTGCACGAAGATCGCGCTGGTACGGGAGATCCACGGCAGCAGCCGCATGAACCACATCAGCAGACCGGTGCACATCATCACGAGCACGGCACCGGCGATCCAGCCCGCGAAGAGCTTCTGGCCCGCGTTGAACTTGCCGGCCGGACGCTCCGCGGGTGAGACGCGACGCCTGCGGACGGCCCGCAGCCACTGCCTGTCGTACACCGCGAAACGGTTCAGCCTGCGCAGGTCCGCGCGGAACGAGGGGGCGGCGAGGCCCAGCAACAGGGGCAGCGGCAGTGCGATGCCGGACCACTCGTGGACCGTGACCATCAGGTGGCGTCGGCCGACCCACTGGGCCAGCGGCCCGAGGTAGAGGCAGGCGGCCGAGAGCACGCACAGCAGCATCAGACAGCCGGTGGCCCGGTGAACCATGCGCTCGGCGGTGCTGAAACGACGTACCCGGCCTTCGAGTTCAGGCCCTGTGCCGGTCGGCCCCGTCGAGCCAGCCGTCGACCGCATAACCGCGCTCCTCCCAATAGCCGGGAACGACCTTGTCGGTGACCGTGATCCCGGACAGCCACTTGGCCGACTTGTAGAAGTACATGGGCGCCACGTAGAGGCGGACGGGGCCGCCGTGCGCGTGGGTGAGGGGCTTGTCCTGCATGTTCAGCGCCACCAGGACGTCCGATCGGCGGGCCTGTTCCAGGGTGAGACTCTCGGTGTAGGCGCCGTCGAAGCAGCTGAACCGGATCGCCGTACCAGGTGCGCGCACGCCGGCCGCGTCCAGGAGGTCCGCCAGCCGTACCCCCTCGAAGGGCGTGTCGTCCACGCGCCATCCATCGGTGCACAGGACGTCGTGGACCACCCGGGTCTGCTGCATCGCGCGCAGCTCGCCGAGCGTGTAGGACCTCGGCCGTTCGACCAGCCCGTCGACGCGCAGTCGGTAGGTGGTCTCGTCTTTGTGCGGCACCGAGCCGACGACGCTGTAGTACCGGAACCCGCCCGGGTCGGGCAGGAGTCCGGTCAGGCCGGTGGCGTCGACTTCGGAGGCGGCCGCGAGGAACCCCTCCCAGCCGCGCTGGAGGTACGGCGCGGCGACCAGTCCGGCCGCGCCCGCGCCGAGCATCCCCAGCATCGCCCGCCGCCCGACCGGCGCGCCCGGCGCCCCGGGTTTCGGCTTCTCCGCCATGGTGTGCGCTCCTTCCGGCACTTGTGACCTTGCCGGACTCACGCGGCGTCGTCACCGGTTCAACAGGTGATGATGCTGCCATCGGGGTCCGAGGGCTGTCAACAACGCGGGGAGAGCCCGGGCAGTCGCCGTCGACCTGCCGGCCATCACCGTCACATCCATCCCAGCAACCACGGGCCAGACAAAGCCCTGACGGAACCACCCGGCACGGCGACGCCACTTGCGTAGAACCGGAGTCACCTGTCAGGATGGTGATGTGAATCTTGACCATGTCTTCGTCTGCGGGAACCCGGCGCTCGACTTCGCGGCCACGCTCCGGGCCCGGCGCTCGACGCGGTTCGAGATGTTCGTGACGCCGGACCGGCTCAACGCCTGGTACCTGGAGTCCGGACTCGTGGACACGATCACACCCGCCACCGAGGACGACGTCCGCACGGCGATCACCGTGCGCGAGGCCGTCTACCGGCTCGTCACCGACCGCCGCCTCGGCGAGGAGTTCGACCGGCAGGCACTCGCCGTCCTCAACGCCGCCGCCCGCGAGACTCCCGTGACACCGCAGCTCACCCTGGCGGGCCGGCACACCGACGCCACCCCCGCACAGGCCCTGGCCACCGTCGCCCGCCAAGCGGTCGAGCTGCTCAGCGGCCCCGACGTGCCCCTGATGAAGGAATGCGGCAACCCCGAGTGCACGCGGGTCTACATCGACCGGTCCCGCGGCACGCGGCGGCAGTGGTGCGGCATGGAATCCTGCGGCAACAAGATCAAGGCGGCGGCCTACCGCGCACGCAAGAAGACCGCGCCCGCAGCGTCCTCCCGCTGACCTCTCCCTCCCGCTCACCTCTCCTCCAGCGAGCGCAGAGGTTCCGGCAAGTACGGCGCTCCGAGCGATCACGGAACTCCGGGTGATCAGGGGGCTCCTGGCGATCACGGGGTTCCTGGCAACCAAGGGCTTCGGCGATTGCGTGCTGATTCCGACGGCCCCGCCGTCGTCGCAATCCGGCTTCGCCGTTCGAACGTGCCCCTTTCCCTCGCAGGCGGGGCGAGAACCACGCACATCGTCACGGGCCTTGACAGCGGAGCGCCTTCCACAACAGCCTATGGCAACGTTGTCAGATCGCGGGATGCCCGGCATCGGTCCACGCCCCACCCCGCTCTTCCCGCTGTGATTGGATCACTGCACATGGCCGAACAGTCGCGTCCCTCGCGGCATCCCTCCCGGCGCACCTTCGTCGCGACCGGCTCGACGCTGCTGGCCGGGCTCGGCCTCGGCGGCACCGTCTTCGCCCCTGCCGCCGAGGCCGCCGACCACACCGCGGCCGCTCCCGGCGCCGCTCCCACCACCACGCCGGGCGAGCTCGCCGCCTACCGGCCGGTCCGGGTCTCCTCCCAGTCCTACGCCCCCACCCCCGCCGAGTTCACGGTGGACGCCCTGCCGGCGCAGGGAGTCCGGGGCACGGGATGGCGTGCCGAGGCGGGCGACCCGCAGTGGATCGAGGTCGACCTCCAGGCGGACTGCCGCGTCGACCGCATCCGGCTCACCTTCGAAGCCGACGCCGCGGACCCGGTGTTCACTCCGCCGGCCGACGGCAACCCGCGTCAGGGCACCACCGGCAAGGAGATCCTCTCCAGCTACGCCAGGGAGTTCGTCGTCGAGACCTCCCGCGATCGCGAGTCCTGGGCCAGCGCGTACCGCACCACTGCGGGGACCGGCGGGGTGGTGGACATCGCGCTGGCCAAGCCCGTCACCGCACGCTGGGTACGGATGACTGCCCACCGGCGCTCCAGCCCCAACCCCCTCGGTCTCAACGGCTTCGAGGTGTACGGCGCCGCCCCGGGACACCGCCCGAAGGGCACCGGCTGGACCGACTGGGGGACCCATCGGGGCGTCGCCCCGCGGCTCGCGGTCGCCGCGGACGGCACGGTGCCGTTGGAATCCGGCTGGACGCTCACCCTGGACGACTGGGCGGACGGTGACGGCCCGGCCCTGTCGAAGGCCGGTGTGGACACGAGTCGCTGGCTGCCCGCGACCGTGCCGGGGACCGTCCTCGGCTCCCTCGTGGAGCAGGGCAAGCTGCCCGACCCCGTGGCGGGGCTGAACAACCTGCGCATCCCGGAGGCCCTGTCCCGGCACTCGTGGTGGTACAGACGGGACTTCGAACTGCCACGAGGCCTGCGCACGGGCCGGGGGCGCCACATCTGGCTCGAGTTCGACGGGGTCAACCACAAGGCCGAGGTCTGGCTCAACGGACACGCGGTGGGCGAGGTGACGTTCCCCTTCGCCCGCTCCGCCCACGACATCACCGACCGGCTGACCGTCGAGGGCAAGAACGCGCTCGCCGTGCGGATCTCCCCCATGCCGGTGCCCGGCAGCCCCGGGGACAAGGGGCCGGCGGGCGAGGCCTGGGTGGACGCAGGCGCCAACACGATGAACCTCAACTCGCCTACGTACTTGGCCTCTTCGGGCTGGGACTGGATGCCTGCGGTCCGGGACCGCGCGGCCGGCATCTGGAACCACGTGCGGCTGAGGTCGACCGGCCATGTCGTGCTCGGCGACCCGCGTGTGGACACCGTGCTCCCCGGGCTTCCGGATCTGTCGGTCGCCGAGCTGACCCTGACCGTCCCGGTGCGCAACGCCGACACGGTCGCCCATGAGACCACCGTCTCCGCCGTGTTCGGTGATGTCCGTGTCGCTCGCACCGTCACCGTTCCTCCGGGCGATGACATCGATGTCGTCTTCGCCCCGGACGCGTTCGGCGCCCTGCGGGTGAAGGACCCCGAGCTGTGGTGGCCGAACGGCCTGGGTGAGCCCGCCCTGCACGACCTCACCCTGGTCGCCCGCGCCGGCGGCACCGAGAGCGACCGGCGTACCACCCGCTTCGGCATACGCCAGTTCGGCTACGAGTACGACACCCCGCTGAAGTTCACCCCCTCCTCCGACGCCTGCACCCAGACCGTCCCGCTGGGTGACCGCAGGGCCCGCCACGTCCGGGTCCGCTGCCTCACCCGGGCCACCAGCTGGGGCAGTTCACTGTGGGCCCTGTCCGTCTTCGACAGCGCCCGGCCCGGCACCGACCTCGCCCTGCACGCCCCGGCGAACGCCTCCACCACCGACGAGGACGCCCACGCGGCGGCCAACGTCACCGACGGCGACCCCGACACCCGCTGGTCCTCCGCCTACGAGGACGACCAGTGGATCCGTGTCGACCTGGGCTCCGTGCAGTCCTTCGACCGGGTCGACCTGGTCTGGGAGCAGGCCTATGCGCGGACCTTCGTCGTGCAGGTCTCCGAGGACGGAGAGCAGTGGACGGACGCCGCGTCCGTGGACAACACGGCCGTGCCGCTGCCCTTCAACAGTGGTGACGCCAGCCTCCGGGTGACCGACTTCGAGGCCCGGACGGCCCGTCACGTCCGGCTGTCCTGCGGTGTACGCAACACCAGTTGGGGCAACTCCCTGTGGTCCCTGGCCGTCATCGACAGCACCGAACCGGGCACCGACCTCGCCCTGCACCGGCACGTGACCGCCTCCAGCGAAGCGGACGGCCATGTCGCCGCCCATGCCACCGACGGTGATGCCGGCACCCGCTGGTCCTCCGCCTACGAGGACCACCAGTGGATCCAGGTCGACCTCGGCTCCGCCCGGCGTTTCGACCGGGTGGCGGTGCTGTGGGAGCAGGCGTACCCGAAGACGTACACGATTCAGACGTCCGACGACGGCGACACCTGGACCGACGTCACGACCATCACCAACACCCCCGACCCGCTGAAGATCAGTGTCAACGGCGTGCGGGTGCTGGTGCGCGGTGGCAACTGGGGCTGGGACGAGTTGTTGCGCCGGATGCCCGCCGAGCGGATGGACGCGGCGGTGCGGATGCACCGGGCCATGAACTTCACGATGATCCGCAACTGGGTCGGCAGCAGCAATCGCGAGGAGTTCTACGCCGCCTGCGACGCCCACGGCATCCTGGTGTGGAACGACTTTCCCAACGCCTGGGGCATGGACCCGCCGGATCACGAGGCGTTCCTGTCCACGGCCCGCGACACCGTGCGGCGTTACCGTATCCACCCGTGCGTGGCGGTGTGGTGCGGCGCCAACGAGGGCAACCCGCCCGCGGCCGTCGACGCGGGCATGCGCTCAGCGGTCGAGAGTCAGGTGCCCGGCGTCCTCTACCAGAACAACTCGGCAGGTGGCATCGTCACCGGCGGAGGCCCCTACGGCTGGGTCGAACCGGAGCGCTACTTCGATCCGTCGACGTACGGCAGCAAGGACTTCGGTTTCCACACCGAGATCGGCATGCCCGTCGTCTCCACCGCCGCCAGTACCCGCGCCATGGTGGGCGAGGACGGCCCGGAATGGCCGATCGGCGGTGCCTGGTACCACCACGACTGGAGCGAGCGCGGCAACCAGGCTCCGCAGAACTACAAGGCCGCCGTGGAGTCCCGCCTCGGCACGGCCCGCGACCTGGACGACTTCTCGCGCAAGGCGCAGTTCGTCAACTACGAGAACTTCCGGGCCATGTTCGAGGCCTGGAACGCCAACCTGTGGGACAACGCCAGCGGTTTGATGCTGTGGATGTCCCATCCCGCCTGGCACAGCACGGTCTGGCAGACGTACGACTACGACTTCGACGTCAACGGCGCCTACTTCGGGTGCCGGAGCGCCTGCGAGCCCCTGCATGTGCAGGCCGACCCGGTGAAGTGGCAGGTCATCGCGGTCAACCACACGCGCGAGCCGCTCAGGCACGCGACGGTGGCAGCGGAGACGTACGACCTGTCCGGACGCCGGTTCGGGCAGGTCCGACGGGCGCGGGTGGACGTGGACCCCGCGACTTCGGCGGCGGCGTTCACGGCCGCTTTCCCGGCCGATCTGCCGGACCTGCATCTGCTGCGCCTGACGCTCACGGACGAACGGGGGCGGGTACGGTCCCGCAACACCTACTGGCGCTACCGCTCCCCCGAGGCGTTGCGGACACTGAACGAGGTCCGGCAGGCCAGGCTGTCCGCCTCCCTCACACGGGTGGCACGCGACGGAGACCGGCGTACGGCGACCGCCACCGTCCGCAACCGCGGTTCCGTGGTCGCCGCGATGGTCCGGCTCTCCCTGCTGGACGAGGACGGCGACCGCGTCCTTCCGACGCTCTACGACGACAACTACCTGTGGCTGCTGCCCGGTGAGACGCGCACGGTGAGCCTGTCGTGGCCCGCCTCCGCCCTGTCGTCGGGACGGCCGAGACTGCGGGCCGAGGGGTACAACACGTCCCCGGTGACGGTGCGCGGCTGAGTGGGAGGAGGGGAGGGGGCAGCGGCCGGCGGGCACCGCGGTGAGAGGCCGGCTCCCCCTTCCCTCCCCTACCGCGTGTGCTGTGCGGAAGTCAGCGGCCGGGGGCGCGCTCGGTGACCTCTTGCAGGAACCACTCGTTGCCGTCGGGGTCCTTGAAGGCCGCGAAGGTGCCGTAGCTCGCGCGCTCGGGGTGGACGCCGGGAACCCGGTGGGCGTCACCGGCGTGGTGGAACGCACCGGTCTCGTCGCGGAACGGGCCGGAAACCCGCACGCCGCGGGAGGTCAGTTCCTCCTGGGCCTTGAGGATGTCCGTGACGGTCAGCTGTAGGCCGTGAAGCGTGCCCGGCTCCTGCTGGGTGAGGCCTTCCCCGAAGATGATCGAACACTCGGAGCCGGGCGGGGTCACCTGCACGATCCGGTATCCGTCGTTGATCGGGAAGTCGGCGTCGAGACGCCAGCCGAGCTGCTCCACGTAGAAGCCCTTGGCCTCGTCCACGTCGGCGACGGGCAGGATGACGACTTCGAGTCTCATGTCCATGTCTGTGTCCTCATTTCGGCTGCTTGGTTGTCCGGAGCGACTCGGCGGTTCTCTGGTCGACGCCGCCGAGCACGGGGCTGAGGACCGCGGAGAGCGAGAACTCGCCGTCGTCGCCGTGGGTGAGCGTTATCTCGGCCGCGCCGGCGGATGCTCCTCGCGTCACCGGTTGAAGCGGTGATGTGATCGTGGCAGTCAATGCACTACCCGTCAAGCAGGTGACGTGAAATCGGGCGGAAAGCGTTGGGAACCTCGACCACTCGACCGGGCCCGACTTCGCGTCACCGGTTTGACTGGTGACTACTCCTGTGCAAGGGTCGATGTGCCCGGGCTCCCCGCACGGGACGGTCACCGATACGCACGGACGAAAGGCTCCGAGTGATGAACAGGCGCAGCTTCAGCAAGGCAGTCGGCCTGGGCGCCGGCGCGGCCGCGGTCTCACTGTCCGGCCTGCAGGCCAACGCGTCCGCCGCACAGCAGCGCAGCGGCGCCCCCGCGCCCACGGTGCCGACCGTCACCTCCGGCGCCCACACCGAGTTCGCCACGCTCAAGCAGGTCAGGGCGGGAGTTCTGGACATCGGTTACGCCGAGGCCGGTCCCGCGCACGGCCCGGTCGTCGTCCTCCTGCACGGCTGGCCGTACGACATCCACAGCTTCGTCGACGTGGCCCCGCTCCTCGCGGACCTCGGCTACCGCGTCCTCGTGCCCTACCTGCGCGGCCACGGCAGCACCGGTTTCCTGTCACGCCGCACCCCTCGCACCGCCGAACAGTCCGCGATCGCGCTGGACATCATCGCGTTCATGGACGCCCTGAAGATCGACAAAGCCGTCCTCGCCGGCTTCGACTGGGGTTCGCGGACGGCCGACATCATCGCCGCGCTCTGGCCCGAGCGCGTCAAGTCGCTGGTGTCGACCGGTGGTTACCTCATCACCAACCGCAAGGCGCAGCTGGAGCCCGGTCCTGCGGCCGTCGAGCACAACTGGTGGTACCAGTGGTACTTCGCCACCGACCGTGGCGCGAAGGCCATGGAGCACGTCGAGGAGCGCATCGCGCTCTGTCGCTACACGTGGACGCTCGTCTCCCCGAACTGGAACTTCTCCGACGCCACCTTCGCGCGCACGGCGGAGGCCTTCAAGAACCCCGACTACGCGGCCGTCGTCCTGTACAACTACCGCTGGCGCATCAGCCTGATCGAGGGCGACCGTCGCTACGACCGCTACGAGCGGAGGCTGGCAGCACAGCCCCCCATCGGGGTCCCCACCGTCACCCTCGACGCGGCCCTGGACCCGTTCACCGCGCCGGGCGACGGCGTCTCCTACCGCAGCCACTTCACCGGCCCCTACCTGCACCGGACGATCGCGGACATCGGTCACAACCTGCCGCAGGAAGCACCGACCGCCTTCGCCCAGGCCGTGGTCGACGCGGACCACCTGTGACCGCCCCCGCGGGCGACACGACGGTCGTCGGCGAGAAGACGGAAGAGAACGACCCAGCGCACAGGGCGCCCCCAGGTGAAGCGTCTTTGCTGCCGGTGGCCGATCGCCCTTCACGGTCAGCCGGGCGGGAGCGGGCCGCAGCAGGCGCCCGTCTCGGACTGATCGGCGCCGGCGAGCGGCGCTGCCACAAGCACAGCCGCCAACGCCACGAACACACTGAGTACAGCTCTGCGCATCACATCTCCTACCGAATGGGCGGGGCGGACCGGCGGGCTCGCTGGAAGAGGCTGGCCAACGATCCCGGCAGGCGTTCTGGGGCAGGCGGCGCAGGCGCAGGGCATCCAACTGGCATATGGACGTAGCCAGTTGCTGCGGGGTGTCACTGCGTCGCCGGCAGGATGTCGAAGGCCAGTGCCAGCCTCTGGTTCGACGGCGAAGGCCGGTGCCGCAGCCTCGCGCCACCTGGGGGACGTCTCCGGTCCGCCCTCGCTGATGACGTGCCGGGTGTAGAGGACGGGTAAGCCGGACGCTCGAGCTGAGGCGAGCAGGGCCTGGGTCGTGCACATGGCGGGCTCGGCGTCCGGCAGGTCCATCCCGGCCCGGGTGAGGGACCCTTCCGGGTGCAGGAACCCGTTCGGCACATAGATGACGAGAACTGCCGTAGTGGACGCAGCGAAGGCCCTTTCAGATGAAGGCGACGTGGGATTTCCGGCGCGGTGATCAGAAGACGGCTACGGGATTGCCGGCGCTGGAGGCAACCCCGATCATGCGCCACGAAGACACCGCTCGGTGGCGGAGTCGGTGTCTCTCCTCTGCTGTTCGGTGGTGCCGAAGTTGCTGTTCCGGATGTTCTCGGTGGTCTGCTGCCCTCACCGGTCCGTGTCCTGTCGGCGAAGGCCGTCGAGGATGACGCTCATCAGAGGCCGTGCCGTTGATTCCCACTCATCCCGGTCCAGTCGGCCGAGGTAGGCGATGAGCAGGAGGACACCGTGGGCGTCCACGTCCGCGCGGAGGGAACCGGCCGCTTTCCCTGCGTCCAGCAGGTGACCGAGCGCGCCTTCGATGGGGTTGTGGCTGTGGGCGACGAGGTCCTGCCACGCCGCCGGCTCGAGGGCTGCGAGGACGCCGCGCTTGATCCCGGCGTAGTCGATCACTCGGTCGAGCCAGTGACGCAGGGCTTCCACGGGCTCGTGTTCCGCCAGCAGAGCGGAGGCGGCGGTCACGAGTTCTTCGACGTCGCGCCGGTAGACCTCGGCGAGGAGCGCCTCGCGGTTGGGAAAGTTCCGGTAGAGCGTTCCCTGTCCCACTCCGGCGCGCTTGGCGATCTCGTTGAGGTGGACGTGGTGGGACTCGGCGAGGGCCGCGCGGGCCGCCTCCACGATGCGGGTCCGGTTCTGCGCCGCGTCCGGACGGCGTGCTGGGGCGCTCATAGGCCTCTCCTGATTCGTCGCCTCCACAACTGGACACGTGTCCGCTAGAGTGGGGCATCCGGCGGACACGTGTCCACTTTACTCGGAGGCAACAGTGCTCTCACTTCACGGCAAGGTCGTCGCCATCACCGGAGCGAGTGGCGGCATCGGCGAAGCCACGGCCCGTCTGCTCGCCCAGCGCGGCGCCGCGGTCGTCCTCTCAGCGCGCCGCAGCGAGCGCGTCGAGGCCATAGCCCAGGACATCCGGGAGGAGGGGGGCCGTGCCGTCGCGTGCGTCGTCGACGTCACCAAGGCCGAGGACCTGAAGCGCCTGGTCGCCACCGCCACCGACCAGTACGGTCGTATCGATGTACTGGTGAACAACGCCGGCATCGCCCCGATCAGCCCGCTGGCCGACTGCGACACCGAAGGCTGGTCGGCCATGATCGATGTCAACCTGCGCGGCGTGCTCAACGGCATCGCCGCCGCGCTGCCCGTCTTCCGCGAGCAAGGGTCGGGCCACCTGGTGAGCATCGTCTCGGTGGCCGGCCTGAACGGCGCGTCCGCCACGATGGCTGTCTACGCCGCGACCAAGAACGCGGTGCGCACCGTCCACGAGGGGCTGCGCACGGAGTCCACCGACGGGGTGGTGCGCACGACAGCCATCTCGCCGGGATACATCCGCACCGATCTCGCCGACTCCATGACAGACCCGCACCTCCGCGAGCTGACACGCAAGAGCATGGACACGGTGGGCATCCCCCCGGCGGCGGTCGCCCGCGCGGTGGCCTTCGCCATCGAGCAGCCCGGCGACGTCGAGATCGGCGAGATCAACGTGCGCCCCACCGCCCAGGCATGACGCCCTCTGTCACCGGTCAGGGGGAGACGACCGCCAGCCGCTCGCGGGTGCGAGCGCCGACCAGCGGCACAATGTCCTCGCCCCGTGCAACCACCCAGGCGAGTGGGAGTCGGGCCGGGGCGCAGCCCCGGACGCCCGCGTCACCCCTCCGCCGCCGCGTCCCGCGTCGGCACTTCGTCGTCTCGTGGTGAACGAGTGCGGCCGACGATCCGACGCCTCGTGGACCCGTGCCCGGCGACGCGGTCCAGAAGATGAACGTCCACAGCGCCCCCACAGGCTCACCCGCGGAGGCCAAGCTGGCCGAACTCGGAGAACTCCTCGCCTCCGCCTGAATGTCCGGCCCACCCTGCAAGCCCCTCCGCCTGCCTCGGAGTGGCACTGGTAGATCATCGCCCCCCTGAGCCGGCTCTTTTCCCCCGCACATCGCCGTCAGCCCCGCCGTTCTGGCCTCTAGTGGCTCCATCCCTGCGGTACGGCTGAGCTCCTCCTCGGGCGCGGGTTCGCAGATGTGTGACCCCTTGCATCAGTCCGCGATGCCGAGCGCCGTGTCCGGCCTGCACTTCGCACAGGCCGGCACCTGCTGCCGTAGCGCCTCGATGGCCTGTTCCCTGGTCACCGGTTTCGTCCGCTTGCCCGGGTCCCAGCACTGACCGGTCTGCAGAGCGACGATGTTGTCGCGGTCCAGGCCGCGCTCTAACAGCCACTCGGGGCCGGCGGGCGTCCGGCCTCGCTCACTCCTGCCCCGCCCGCGGCTCGTTTTGCCGCGGTCTGGGAGCGGATGCAGCGAGAGCCGCCTTGCTCTGCCTGCGGTCGGCCGTCGCGCACCAGCGGCGTGATCCACGACCCCGACCATGGGGCCCGCTGGTTCGATCGCTGCCGGGAGTGCTTCCTCGCGACACCTCCGACATTGCGGATGCCGCCGGGGCGGATCCTCGAAGAACTGCGCCAGGCTGCGGCCGATGCGCAGCTACCGCTGCGCACCTACACCGACGAGAGCGGGTGGGACAGTGAGTGACGTGGACAGCGAGCGGTTCCACCTCACCCTGAGTTCGGCCGGCCAGCTGGTGATGCAGGGCTGGTGGGGCAAGCAGTCCACGGGCCAAGCACCAGTACCGCTCCTGGATCGGCTCGTGGGGCAGCATCGACGACGCCCGGATCGTCCTCGCCGAGCGCGCAGAAGGCGGCGAGCGCGTGATCTCCAGCTGGCCGCGGGATCCTGAACCGCGTCCATGAGGGGCGACCCTGAGTAATGCCTTGCGGATCACATGTTTGCCTTGCCTGAATCTGGGTTCCGAGGGCAGATGGTGTGGGTCGGGTCAAGGCCGGATGCAAGGCGGGCCGCATGATGCAGGCAGAAGCAAGCGAGGGACAGCAGTCCCTGGTCAGTGGGCCGATATCGGTGTCGGCCGCGTTCGAGGACAGTGCGGAGATCGCCGAGGCCCGAGACCTGGCCCGTTCGTTCCTGACCGATGTACAAGCGGTCCATGGGCTTCCGGTATCGGACCGGGCGATGGGCATGGTCCAGCTCGTGGTGAGCGAGCTGGTCACCAACGCCCGCAAATACGCGCCAGGCCCCTGCCTGCTGACGCTGGAGGTCAACGGTGGTGCTGTGGAGGTGACGGTGTGGGACAGCGAACCTGTCCTGCCGATCGCCAAGGCCGCAGACCCGGACCGGGTGGGCCAGCACGGGCTGGAAATCGTGATGGCCGTCTGCCGCAGCATCGAGGTGCACCGCGAGCCGGTGGGCAAGCGGATCAAGGCGGCAGTGGTGCTGGCCGACGACCCCGGCGGCGACGTCACCGGCCGCCTGCTCTGACGCCTCAGGCCGCCGCCTCAGTCCGCTGTTCCTGCATGGCTGGGCGGATCGGAGGCCGGAGTAGGTCATCACGGTGATTGCGACCAGAGTGACCACCCCTCTGGTGGCCGGTCTCCCAGTGGCCCGCGTGGAAGGCATCTCGGCATGACGTGGACCTTGCCTGAGCCGATGCTGACCGCGCCCGTGGAAGCCCCGCGCTGCTCGCCGGGTGGGCGGCGGAGCCGAAGTGGAACGGCTACCGCGCGCAGTTCGCCGTGCACACGGGCGGGCGGGTGCTGCTGCGCTCCCGGCAAGGCACGGACATGACCGACTCCTTCCTCACCGGCTCGTTCCCCGAGATCCGGGCCGCCGCCCTCGCGCAGCTGCCCGCCGACACCGGCCTCGATGGCGAGCTGGTGGTGTGGGAGTCCGGCCGGCTGGCGTTCGAGCGGCTGCAGCAGCGCCTGGCCCGCCGCGGCAAGGGCGCGAGCAAGGCCACGGGCCAGTGGCCCGCGCACTACGTCGTCTTCGACCTGCTCCACCAGGGCGGTCTTGTTCATGAGAACGGACAGCAGATGTTCACCACTTCGGGAGGCGGCAAAGCCCATCGAAAGATTCGAACGGCGCGTGGATTTCAGGCCCGAGCGCCAGTTCTGCGGAAGGCTTCGTGAGTGCTGTCCCCTGCGGGCGGCTGTCAGTTGCGGACAGCCCGCTTGTCCCTCCCGAAAACGCGAAACGGACATCGGCGCATCCGAGGATCCCACTGCAGGGCCGCTGTGAGCTCTTCGGGTTGGCGGGATGCGAGCTGGGCTGTCGGCCAGCTGCAGACAAGGCCTTGCTCGGGACGGTGACCCAGCAGTAGTTCGCGGGGCCGGCTTTCTGGTCGCTGGTCCAGACGGGCAGAGCGGATGGTGCGGCGGTGAGGCATCCGTGGACACTCGGGAAGAACTCGATGAGATCGAGGGCGGCGGGGCCGGACGGCATGGTTCCTTGCTGGTGGTGCGGTATTCCGCGAGCGAAAGTGCTGCTTGTGATGTTCCTTTTGCTCATCGATCTCCGCCAAAGGCCGGGCCTGCGCCGCCGGACCAGGCTGCGTAGCCTTCGTTACGCAGAGGGAAGGGAGTTTCGCATGACGCCGAAGCAGCCCAGGACCGAGCTCGACGCCCGCTACAGCTCCGCGCTCAACCCTCGCCCGGGCGCGAAGGACGTCACCGCCACCGACTGGGCCGAGGCTCAGCGCCAACTGCGGGCCGCCGAGATCTTCTGGATCACCACCATCCGGCCGGACGGCCGGCTGCACGTCACGCCGCTGATCGCCGCCTGGCACGACGGGGCGCTGCACTTCAGCACCGGGCCGGGCGAGCAGAAGGCAAAGAACCTGGCGGGCAATGCCCACTGCGCACTCACCACAGGGCACAACTCACTCTCCGAAGGCCTCGACATCGTGATCGAGGGCACGGCCGAGCGCGTGACGGACCCGGCGCGGCAGGGCGAGGTCATCGCCGCGTTCGAGGCGCAGTACGGGGACCACATCACCTCGCCGGAGGGGACCTTCTACGGCTTCGGCGACAGCATCCGCAAGGGCCACGACCTGCTGTTCGCGGTGGCACCCGGCACGGCGTACAGCTTCGGGCACGACGGTCAGGTCTTCAGCCACACCCGCTACACCTTCTAGCGGACCTGCGCACAAGGAAGCCCTCGGCCGCATGAGGGAATGCGACCGAGGGCTGTCTGTGAGGGGCGGCGCACAAGCCCCACCCGGGGTTGCGCCGCGGAGCCGAAGCCCGTGCCGTGGGCGAGCTTGCCCTCCAGGACGACTCCAGAAGCCGTTTGGTCGTTTGCTGGAGCAGCCCGCCCTCGCCGGTCAGGTGAAGGCCCGCGAGCCCGGCACACCAGCTCGTCGATCAACTGATCGTCCACTCCCACCACCTGCAAGAAAGTGCTCGGGCTTGCGTTCATGGCGGCGGTGTAGGCGACGGCATCGGCCAAGCCACGCACGTTCGACGACTCACCGATGACGGCCGAGCCGCTGCGAGGGCTCGATGCCCTTGCGGGCGATGCCGTGGGGTATGCCGCGGCTGTGGAGCCATCGTCGCAGGTGCTTGTAGTCGTAGCCTTTGCCCGCATGCAGTTCGGCCGGGAATCCGCGGCGGGAGCGAATGGGCGGGATGCCGCGCGCAAGCGGTTTAGGGCCTGGCTGTCGTGCATGTCGGCTCCGGAGATACCCAGCGACAGCGGCAGTCCGTTCCAGTCGGTTTCAGGACTGGAATCAGAATGAGGTCTCTGGAGTCCGGGGCGACGGTATGTCAGTTCGCGTTGGCGCGGCCCGGGGCCTATGGAAGCTGGACTCCTGACCAGGCATCGACTTCGCACTGCCCGTCGGCATTGTTCCCAGCGGTCACGACTGTGCCGTTGGCACGCAGGCCAAGGGTGTGCGTTGAACCGGCCGCCACGGCGACAACGTCGCGCCAGTCGCCGACTTCGCACTGTCCGTAGCTGTTGTCTCCCACTGCGAGAACCCGCCCGGACGCTGTGACTCCGACGGTGTGGTAGCTGCCGGCGTCGAGTGCCACGACGTTTTCCCACTCGCCGACCGCGCACGCCCCGGTTGCCCGCTCTCCGGTCGCTACTGCCCGCCCGTCGACTCTGAGGCCGACGGTATGGAGATACCCGGCCGAAATGGAGGCCAGGTCACACCAACCCTCAACGGCACACTGCCCTCGTCGGTTGTTCCCCGCGGCCAGTGCAGACCCGTCCGCCCGAACGCCGACCGAGTGCCAGTCACCACACGACAGGACAACCATCTCGCGCCAGGACTGCACGTCACACTGTCCTTCTGAACTCCGGCCAACTGCCAGCACGCGGCCATCCGCGAGTAGCCCGAGCGTGCGGCGCCAGCCCGCGGCCACGGCCGTGACGCCTCGCCATCCGGCGACATCACATTGCCCATCGCCATTCCACCCCGTTGCCAGCACCGTGCCGTCCGACCGGAGTCCCACCGTATGAGACCTGCCCGTGTTCGTCGCGGTATGAACGTTGCCGGCTGCCACCGCGACGACGTCTTCCCATTGCTCGACACGACATTCAGCGGCTGCGGTATTGCCCACGGCGAGAACGGTTCCATCCCGGCGCCGCCCGACCGAATGACGCCGTCCGGCCGCCAGCACCGACGAGCTAGCCAGCATTCCGCCTCCTTGTGCTTGGCCGAGTCCGCGACATGGGATGCCACCTTACGTTGGCCGGAGTCAGAGCAGGGTCCTCAGCCGTCGCCAGCAGATGACGGCACAACCGAGTGTGATGAACGCACGGTGGATGTCGTCGCGGATCTCCCACCGGATGCGTGGGCGGCGGAACCAGTGCAGTAGTGCGATGGCGCCTTCCACGACCCAGCGGTGGACGCCGAGTCCGGAGCCGTGTTCGGTGCCGCGTCGGGCGATGTGCGGGGTGATTTCGAACTGTCGGACCTGGTCTCGGTAGCTCTCGTGGTCGTATCCGCGGTCGGCGTAGAGGTGCTTCGCACGGCGCAGCGGTCGGCCGCGTTTGCCTCGGATGGGCGGGACAGCTCGGAGCAGTGGGATCAGCTGGGTCACGTCGTTGAGGTTGCCGCCAGTCAGCGTGACGGCCAGCGGAATGCCGTGGGCCTCGACGATCATGTGGTGCTTGCTGCCAGTCGTACCCCGGTCCACCGGGGACGGGCCGGTGGCCGCACCACCTTTCATCGTCCGCAGATGGCTCGAGTCGACCGACGCCCGGGACAGATCCAGTACGCCGGCCGCCCGTAGTTCGGCCAGCAGCATCTCGTGCAGGCGCTGCCAGACCCCAGCCTCGTTCCACTCCCGCAGTCGCCTCCAGCAGGTCATCCCGGAGCCGAAGCCGAGTTCCTGCGGGAGGTAGCGCCAGGGGATGCCGGTGTAGAGCATGAACAGGATGCCGCACAGGACTCGCCGGTCATCGAGCCGACGACGCCCCGGGTACCGGAAACGCCGCTCAATCACCGGCAACAGCGGCTCGATGCGCTCCCACAGCGCATTGTCAACCTCCCATGGCTTACGCCCACCATGCGTCTTGGTCGCGACCACCCCCTCCGGGCCGTAGCAACGAGAACTGATGCGCCGTCATTCCCGAGGCTCAGGGACCTCATTCTGATTCCAGTCCTTAGTGCACGGATGCTGACCGAATCGATCGCGCAGCGACCAGTCCAGCTCACCCCGAGAGGTCTTCCCATCGTGCTGCGGGGGGCCGGGCATGACCGTGGCGGTCGGGTTCGGGCTGAAAGGCTGCTGTCCGAATCAGTCGGAACCGGCCGCAGGACTTCAGGTGCGTCTGTCTTCCGTCCGTCGTCGCCACAGGAGAACAGGGCCGTCCAAGCGTTCGACCCACCGCCTTGGAACCGTGCTTCCCCACTGTCGTCAAAGCGGAAACTGCGTCGGTCCTCCTCCTCTCGGTGTCGGAGCCGCCGGTATCGGGCATGCTTGCGGGGCTGCGGCGAAGCATGGAAAGAGGTCTGATGCACCCGAGGAGAGGTGGAGCTGCCGCCTTGGGCTTGGCTGCGGTCCTGATCGCGACTCTGCTGTCCGGCTGCGCCGGAGACGGGGGCGGGGACAGCAAGGAAGAGCGCACAGACAGGGCCCTGAAGGGGATCCTCAAGGAGTACGAAGTCCGCTTCGAGCAGCGGCGTGAGGCTCTCGTGACCGCCGCTTCGCATCTGCCGCAGGACAGCCCGGGCAAGGACTCCTGTGACAGGGAGCTGAACCCCAGGCCGAAGTTCCAGCACTTCAATCCCAAGAGCCTCGTCCTGGACAGCTACAACAATCCCGACCAGGGAGGCAACGTCGACATCGTGGCGGCGAGCGAGGCCGATACTCCTGAGCGGATCACAGACGACCCCGGCTTGAAGCTGGGCAGGTTCGCCGTGGCGCCGGGATGGCTGATCCGCAGCTTGTGGATCACGGGTCCGCACGGCCCGCTTGGGACCAACCACTTTGAGGTGACCGACCGGTACGGCTACGAACCCTACAAGGGCGCCGAAAAGGACCCCGCCATGCGACTCAGGAAAATCCTCGATGTCGGAATGCACAAGCGCTACGCCGCCCTGTTCCGGGTTACGACCTACCGCGAGCCCTCAGGGCCAGGGGACGAGTCGGCCCTCGTGAAGGCGGACGTCTTCCTCGCCGACCTGGAGAAGGGCGACGTCCCCTGCCGGCTCACGGCATCCGGCGAGCCGCTTTTTGTGAAGGGTTACTGGTCTTCGACCACCCCCTACGAAGACATGCAGACCTCGTTTCAATTGGATATCAGCAGCAAGCTCCGTGACATGACCCGCAGTTGAATCCGCTTCCGCCACGGCGTGCAGAGTGTGGACGGACGGCTCACCTTCGAGCCCGACGGCACGACGCAGCCGCAGTCCCGCCTCTTCCGAGGCGCCCGCCCACGTCGTCCCCTTCGACCTGCTCCAGCTATCCGGCACCGACACCACGACCGAGCTCTACCAGCGGCTCAGGGCTGCACCCCGAGTCCGTTCTCATCGCTCGACAGCTGTTGGCACCATGAGCGCTGCTGTGTCCGACGACCACAGCCCCGTAGCCGCTCAGCGGATTCGACCAGCGGGGTCTGTCTCCCATGTGGCCCGGTAGAGGGGCGGTGAGAGTGTCCGCCTCTCCTGGGCACGACGCAACCGTCTGGACGCCAGGCCTGTGCGGGGTCAGGGATTCGCAGCCGCGGCCCGGCAGTGACGACACTCCTGGAGTCTGCCGGGGCAAGCAGGACCACTGCGGCCCTGATGCGGTCGTCGAGGCGTACGTACTGCCCCCGACGACCGCACGACGGCACAGACCGCCGGGTCAGAAGGAAGTCGGCTCAGCGGACTTCGGTGACCCGGTGCTCCTTACGCGCGTCACAGTTGGAGTTGTACACCTGCACGTGCACGTTGCTGATCCCGCCGCCCCAGTCGACGCAGTGGCCCTTGCCGTACACGTAGGCCGGTCCCGCGTACGACGTGTACCGGCCGTAGTCCTCGCCCCGCTCCGAGGTGTCGGGGACTTCGATCCACAGGGCCATGTCCACGGCCGTACCCGGACTGTTGCGGATGGTCACGACGCAGTTCTTGCCGTTCGAGGCGTTGTACGTCAGGTAGACGGTACCCAGTGAGCCGACGGCGGCCGAGTTCACGGTCTTGTAGGCACTGCCGCAGACCTTCTGGGGCGTGGTGTTGGGCGCGGCGGAGGCGGGCGCCGCCAGCGCGGTCGTGGTCCCCAAGGCCGCAGCGGTTAATGCAGCGGCACTCAGGACGGAACGGGTGAAGCTCATGTTTCCCCCTTGTAGTCATAGGAGTTGGTCACTCCTGCATGGTGTGACATGCGGGACCGTGGAACGGTTGTGCCTTCTCTGCGAAAGATGCGACCGCGCCGCCTCACCACCCCGCCCATCCGCAGGTGGGCGGGCAAAGAGCAACGTCGAACTGAGCTTCACCTGCGGCAGTTCACCTCTGGCCAACTCGCGTCATCCGTGGGGATGCCGACCCCAAGCGTTGCCTGATCAAGCAGCCGGGTGCGCCACCTGCTCGAGTCCACCGGCACGGAGGGCATCCTCGATCTCGCCGAGCTTCGCCGACGACAAGACTCCCACCTGCTCGGTCAGATCTTCCTTGGCCACCGTGACCAGCCAAGTGCACGGGACGAGACCGGGACGTGGCAGCGCCACTCGAAGGACGCCCTCGAGAGGCAGTCCCTCGAGTGCCCCCACTGCCACCTCCACGGCCACCCCGCTGATCTCGATCCCCGCGGGAGCGACGATCTGCATCGCTCGGAACCTGGACGCTTCGTCTCCTGACAGCAGTACTACCGGCCGCCGCTCGTCAAAGTCCGCCAACCAGACCTCGCCGCACCGCATGTGCCCTCCCTGCGCAGGATCGCCGGGACCTTGCACGTCCCGGACCGAACACCTCATTGTCGGCCGTAATCCAACCAGTCCAGCGGTCGCAGCGACCGGCGAACCCGGTGAACCTTCGCGGTCACCGCACTGATCCTCAACCCCCGCCTTGCAGATACCGCAGCACGGCAAGGACTCTCCGGTGGCCGGTCTCTGTGCGCGGCAGGTCCAGCTTGGTGAAGATGCTCGCGGTGTGCTTCTCCACCGCGCGCTGGGAGATGCCGAGCTCCTCCGCGATGGACGCGTTCGTGCGGCCCTGTGCCATCGACGCGAGGACCTCGTGCTCGCGCGCGGTCAGCTCCGCGAGGCCGTGTGCCGTGTGCTGGGCGGCCAGTAGCTTCGAGACCACTTCCGGGTCGAGCGCGGTGCCGCCCGCGGCCACCCGGTGCAGTGCGTCGACGAAGTCGCCGACGTCCAGGACGCGTTCTTTGAGCAGATAGCCGAAGCCGGACATGCCGGTGGCGGCGAGTCGGTTGGCGTAGCGGGTCTCGACGTACTGGGAGAAGAGCAGCACCCCGGTCTCCGGATGGCGTTCGCGCAGCGTCAGCGCGGCGCGCAGCCCTTCGTCGCGGTAGGTGGGCGGCATGCGGATGTCCGCGACGACCACGTCGGGGCGGTGCTCCTCGACCGCCGTGAGCAGCGCCTCGGCGTCGCCCACCGCGGCGACGACCTGCAGACCCCGGTCGCACAGCAGCTGGACCAGGCCCTCGCGTACGACGGCGGCGTCTTCAGCGATCACGATGCGCATGCGGCGGATCCTAGGTCCTACGTCCTGGAGGTCAGCGGCAGTTCGACGGTGACGGTGGTCGGGCCGCCGTCGGGGCTGTCGATGAGCAGCCGGCCGTCCACCGTACTGACCCGCTCCGCCAGACCCGCCAGACCGGTGCCGCCGCCCGCGCGCGGCCGTGCGCCGCCGTGCCCGTCGTCGGCCACCGTCAGGTGAAGCATCCCGCCCTTCGTGTGCGCCGCCACGTCGGCGCGGGTCGCGCGCGCGTGCTTCGCGGCGTTGGCGATCAGCTCGGCCGCGCAGAAGTACGCGATGGTCTCGATCGCCTCGGGAGGTCGTTCGGGCAGGTTCACGTCCAGCGTCACCTGTGGTGTGTCGTATCCCGAGACCAGAGTCTCAAGGGCGACGTCCAGACCGTCGTCGAGGGCCGGTGGGTGAATGCCCCGGACCAGTTCACGGAGTTCCTTGATCGCGGTGCGGGAGCCGTCGAGGGCGGACTGCACCAGCTCGCGGCCGCGTGCCAGTTCGGGGGCGTCGCCGGGAACGCGGGCCAGCTGGTCCTTCGCGCCTGCGAGGGCCATCGCGACCGCGACGAGCCTGGCCTGGGCGCCGTCGTGCAGGTCGCGTTCGATGCGGCGCAGCGTGGTGGCCGAGTACTCGACGGCCAGCGCGCGGGTCTCCTGGAGTTCCTGCACCCGGGTTTCGAGCCGTCCGGGCCCGACCAGGGCGTGGGCCATGGGGCGGACGACCCGGTCGAGCAGTCCGCGCGTCGACCAGGTGGTGAAGGCGAGAACGCCGGCGCCGACCACGGCGGTGACCAGGGCCTGCGGCCAGGTGTGGGGTTCGATGCCGAAGCCGAAGCCGATACCGTACTGGCCGTCCTCCTCGATGGCCCGCCACCACAAGGGGTAGGTGAGCGCGGCCAGGCCGAGGTACCTGCCCATGACCCACACCGCGAACAGGACGAGGCCGACGGGCGTGTACGCGAGGGTGAAGGCAGCGGCGCGCCAGCCGTCACCGTCGGTCAGGGCGGAGCGCAGGCCCCGCGGGCGCTGCCGCTCGGGTGGCGCGGGGATGTCCTCACCGAGCAGGCCGCGCAGCAGGGCGCGGTGCAGGGCGCCGGTGGCGCGGGCAGCGGCGAGCGTGCCGATGAGCAGGACCAGACCGATCTGGACGATCGCGGTGACGATCGCCGTGGCGAGCAGCGCCAGCAGCACGAGGCCGCAGAGCAGCCCGAGGGCCGGGGCGAGCAGGACGTAGGCTGCCTCGCCAGGGGAGCCGAACAGAACGTTCGCGGTCTGACGGGGCGAGTCGGGCATGAGCTTCGCGGCCCGGCGGAGTGAGCGGGGCAGCTTGCGGAGGTGGGGCATCGGGTCCTCGGTGCCTCTCGGGCGGGCGTGGCTGAGGTCGGGCTGTGCCCGTACCGCGCGTCCCCGTGCCGGGCATGACGGGCGTGATCGTCTTGCTCCGGGGCGGGTCGGCGCTTCGTGCCGGGGCTCCGGCGCCGCCTGTCGGGAGGACGGGCCGGGTGCCCACGGCTTTGAGACTTCCATCTGTCACGCGCTCCTGCGAGTGACCCCGTCGATCGGACGCACCCGGAACATCCGCCCCAGCGGGACAGCGGAGGCCGCCCACACCAGGAGAGCCCCCGTGCTGAGGGTCGCCGCCCACGCCCACACCGGAAGGGCGGACATCGGCGTGCCCGTCCTGCCGCCGAGCGGGGCCATCACCGCGCAGCCGATCACCGCGCCCGCGCCGACTCCGGCCAGCGCCGTGATCGCCGACTCGGCGAGTACCACTGCGCGCACCTGCCGCTTCTCGGCGCCGATCGTGCGCAGCAGCGAGAACTCCCGCAGCCGCTCCAGGGTCAGCATCACCAGCGTGTTGGCGGCGATCAGACCCGCGAAGGCGGCGTAGAGCAGGGTGCCGAAGAGCGCCGTCGCGTCGATGTCGTCGCTCGCGGCCAGGGAGACGAACTGGGCGAGCGCGAAGGCAGTCACCATCGCGATCGGCGTGATCGCCGCGGACAGGCGGCCCGCCCTCGCCCGGCACCCCGCTACAGCGAGTTCACCTGCCACGCCTCCCACCGAGCGCAGCACGGGTGCCGCCGCCCGGGTCGCGAGCCGGCCGAGCCAGGGTCCGCCGACGCCGGTGGCCACCAGGTAGGCGAGCAGCACCAGCGGGATCACGTCCCCCGCGTTCTCGGCCGACCCCACCGCGGCCACCACGGTGAGCGTCACGGCGCCCGCGAGGAACACCAGCGAGATCAGGCCCCGCACCCCGCCCGACCGTTCTCCGCCGGGCACCTGCGCCGCCGCGAGCGCCGCCGACGGGCGGGTACGGGAGCTGCGCCGCGCCGCGATGAATCCGCCGAGCTGCGAGCAGACCACCAGCGTGCCGAGCGCGGCGAACAGCGGCCCGAGACCGATGTGCAGCGTCATCCCGGCCGGGAGCATCCCGCTGCCCTCGAGCGCCCCGAACCACGCCCACGCGACGACGGCCCCGAGCCCGTATCCGGCCGGCAGCGCGAGCAGCGCCGTGCACAGCGCCTCGGTCGCCACCATCCGCCGGATCTGCCAGGGCCCGGCACCGATGGCCCGCAGCAGCGCGCTCTCCCGTCCCCGCTGGCTCACGGCCAGGGCCATCACCTGACCGATGACGAAGATCGACATGTAGACGGTGACCTGGCTGAAGACCAAGCCCATCTCGTAGACCGCGTACTGCTCGGGAGAGGACGGCACCCGGGAGGCGGACATCGCGACGGCCACGCTCGCGGTGACGACGGTGGCGCAGAAAACCAGTGCGGCGAAGGTCCCCGCGAAGGCGGAGGGCCGGGCCCTGACGGAGGCGGTGGCCAGGCCGTTGGTAACGAGAACACTCATGCCGGTGCTCCCACGGTGTCCGTCACCAGGCGTCCCTCGGCGAGCCGCAGCACTCGGTCGGCGTGCTCGACGACCGCCGGGTCGTGTGTGACGACCACGACGGTCGCCCCGTACGAGTTCACCGCCTCCCGCAGCAGCGCGAGCACCTCGGCCGCGGTGCGGGTGTCGAGGGAGCCGGTCGGCTCGTCGGCGAAGACCACGTCCGGCTCGGTGACCAGTGCGCGGGCGATGGCGACGCGCTGCTGCTGGCCGCCGGACAGCTCGCCGGGCTTCGCGTCCGCGCGGCCGTCGAGACCGACGCGGGCGAGCATCCGCCGCGCCCTTGCGGGGTCCCTGCGCTTGCCGTCGAGGCGCAGCGGCAGCAGTACGTTCTCCTCCGCGCTCAGTGTCGGCAGCAGGTTGAAGGACTGGAACACGAACCCGATGCGGGCACGGCGCAGCCGGGTCAGCTGCCGCTCACCCATCGCAGAGATCTCCTGCCCCGCAAGGCGCACGCTCCCCGACGTCGGCTTGTCGAGCCCGGCCGCGCACTGCAGGAAGGTCGACTTCCCGGACCCGGAGGGGCCCATGACGGCGGTGAGGGAGCGCGCGTACAGCCGCGCGTCGAGGTCGCGCAGCGCGTGCACGGCCCCGGGTCCGCGGCCGTAGGTTCGGCTGACCCGGTCGAGTTCGAGGATGGCTTCCATGCCATCGACCGTACGAACCCGCTGGTCAGCTAGGCGATGGGGCGGGCACCCGAGTCTGGGGGTCGGTTTTTCCGAACCCTGTGGGCGCGCGCGGAGGGATCGGGCGGCCTGGCCGAAGCCCTCGGCGGTCACGTCGGCACCTGAGTGTCGGACGATCCGGCGACGCGCGCGGACTCTGTCGGAGCGAGCTCCGCACTGCTCAGCGAGTATCCCGGCGGTGGGCTGCCTGCGCAGGCAGCCATCGTGCGCATCGGCTGCTCGGCAGAGGCATCCGGCGAGATCGGCAGCGATCTACGGCAGAGGGGCGTCCCGGCAGGGCTGATCGGTTATGAGGACCGGCCGCCGATCGAGTCGGTGTTCGTGGACGACACTCTCGGACGGTGCCGGTGACCCACTCCGCTCCGCCCGCAGAGGTGCCACAGACACAGCAAGGCAGCTCTGGACCTCCTGCGGTGCCCCGGTGGTCCTCCACGCACAACAAGGGCAGCCGCAGGACCTCGGCCGACCGGCTCAATCGAGGATCGCGGTCGCCTCCACCTCGACCAGGACGTCGGACTCGAACAGGTAGTCGACGCCGATCAGCGAGGAGGGCGGAAGCGGCACCGTCAACCCGATCTCCTCCGCCACCTGCCCGACCCCTGCCATGAACGCGTCGATCTTCTCGGGGGCCCAGTCCGTGACGTAGAACGTGAGCCTCAGGACGTCGTCGAACGACGCACCCGCCCCCGCAAGGCCCTTCGCGGTGTTCCGCAGCGCGTGAGCGACCTGTCCCGCGAGGTCGCCCGGAGCGACGGGCGTCCCGTCCGCCGACCGCGCGACCTGGCCGCTGACGTGCACGTGACGCGTTCCGGTACCCACGGCCACATGCTCGTACGGGGTGGGCTGCAGCATGCCTTCGGGCGTGAAACGACGGACGGACATGGAGGTCTCCTCAGTTCGACCCAACTCGGTATACCTTTGCTACCTGGTAGACGAAGGACACTTCAAGGAGACCAGGTATCGTGCCGGATACTGCACACAACCACGACGACGAGCTCAGGATCGAGCACCCCCACCGGGAGTTCCTCGACCAGGTGCTCGACAAGTGGTCGCTGAGCGTCCTCAACGAACTCTGCGAACGTCCCTGTCGCTTCAACGACCTGCGCCGAGCCATCCCCGCGGTGACGCAGAAGTCCCTCACCGCGACGCTGCGCCGGCTGGAACGCAACGGCATCGTGGAGCGCGTGCTGCTCAGTTCCCGCCCCGTCGCGGTCGAGTACCGCATCACCCCCCTGGGCAAGACCATGCGGCAGCCCATCGAAGTGCTCCTGGAGTGGGCCGCGACCCACATGCCCGAGGTGGAACGCGCCCGCCGCGCCTTCGACCTCGCGTGAACCGGCTCGCACGGCCACAGCGGCGTTCCGTCGACCGCACCGTGCGGTCCACAACAAGGTCCGCACCGGTGGCCCCGGCCAACTCGCCGTGTCCGGTCCGCTGACCGTCGCGGCTGGTGCACGGAGTGGGAGGGCTTCTCCCCTGCGCCCTTGCCAGTGCCGTCGACTCGCGACGGGAGAGGTTCGCTGTACATCCGTCACTGGTGCCGACCGGCTTGTACTTCGCGATACCAGGAAGAAGGAGGACCCGCCGTTCACGAGGAACGGCGGGTCCGCTGGCGAACAACGCGGCAGCAGACGAAGTTCCTCCCGGACCGGTTACCGCGATCCACTCATGAGGGACGCCGCAGGACAGTCTTCGGATGGGTCTTCCGCGGGCCAGGGTGGACGTTCGCCCGGGAGAGATCCCCGTCGTAGTGAGCCCTGAGCCGAGGGTCCATGACGCGCCGCCACAGCGGCGGGAACCAGGCGACGACGATCATGGTGGCGTAACCGGAGGGGAGCTGCGGAGCCTCGTCGAAATGGCGCAGCGTCTGATAGCGGCGCAGAGGGTTGGCGTGATGGTCGGAGTGCCGTTGCAACTGGAACAGCAACAGATTGCTGACCGTGTTGTTGCTGTTCCAGCTGTGCCGGGGAGAGACCCGCTCGTAGCGCCCGTCCGGACGGCGCCGCCGCAGCAGCCCGTAGTGCTCCAGGTAGTTGACCGTCTCCAGCAGGCAGAAACCGATCACGGCCTGAAGGAGCAGGAAGGGAAGGACGACCGGGCCGAAAGCGACGGACAGCACCGCGAACAGGACCACCGTCAGTCCCCACGCCGTCAGTACGTCGTTGTGGCGGCTGACGGCGCGTCGTCCTCGGCGCTCCAGCCGCCGACGCTCCAGGTGCCAGGCCGAGGCCGCACTGCCGGCGACGGCCCGCGGGAGGAAGCGCCAGAAGCTTTCACCCATCCGTGAGCTGGCGGGATCCTCGGGCGTGGCCACGCGCACGTGATGACCGTGGTTGTGCTCGACGTAGAAGTGGCCGTAGCCGCTCTGGGCGAGTGCCATCCGGCTCAACCGTCGCTCCAACTGCTCACGTTTGTGCCCCAGTTCGTGGGCCGTGTTGATCGCCACCCCCGCCACGACACCGGTGGTGGCGGCCAGACCGAGGCTGTCCGCGATCGACAGCGTGCCGTCGGCCCACCGATCGCATGCCCAGACCAGGGTGCCGAACTGGAGGGGCAGGTACAGGTAGGTGCACCAGCGGTAGTAGCGGTCCGCCTCCAGCCGTGCCATCACCGCTTCGGGCGGATTGGCGCTGTCCTTGCCCGTGGCGTGATCCAACAGGGGAAGGACGACGAACGCGAAGAGCGGCCCCCACCACCACAAAGCCTTCGCACCGGTCAGGGAGACGAGACCGGCCGCTTGGAAGGGCAGCGTGGGGACGGCCAGAGCAAGGAGCCAGAGGTACCGCTTCGGATCACGCCAGGTCAGGACGTCTGTGTCGCCGCGCTTCGCCATGAGGGCCTCCCTATCGCAGGCGTTGCGCTTCCGCCGCCGTTCTCGGGCGAGCGGCGGAAGCGCAACTGGGGGGAGCCCCGAGCGTGCCAGCCGCGCATGGCGCTGACAAACCCGGCGCGGTGTCAATGTTCTGATGTCGCGTCAGTTGCGGTGGGCTTCGTCGATTCTGCGCCCACCACCAAGGGTCCGCACCCTCGGCGAGCCCGCACCGCTCTGGCACACTGCTCCGATGGTCGCTGCCCATCCAGTTGTCGAACCCCCTCCCCCGCCACGCCTGGCATGGCGCATCCAGATGCGGGAGCGCGTCCTGGAGGAGGCCTGGACCCTGGCCGCACGGAACGGCTGGGACCGAGTCCGGGTCGCGGACCTGGCGGAGCGGGCCGAGGTGTCTCGGCCGTCGATATACAAGGAGTTCGGCGATCGGGCCGGAATCGGCCAGGCCCTGGTGGAGCGAGAGACGGAGCGGTTCCTGACCCGCCTCGCGGCCGTACTGGACTCCGACCGGGACGGCTTTGCCAGTGCCTTGCGCAGAGGAGTCACCCACACGCTCGACGAGGGCAGCCGCAACCCGTTCATCCGTGCCGTGCTCACCGCCGCCCGGGGAGGAACCGACGCCCTGCTCCCGTTCCTGACGAGCCGGCCGGACCCGGTGTTCTCCTCGGCGCGTGACCTGCTGAACGCCTGGCTGTCCGAGGCCGTACCGGAGGTCGGTCGGCGACAGAGGGACGAAGCAGCGGATCTTGCCGTACGGCTGACGCTCAGTCACATGCTGCTTCCGGTAACCGGACAGGGTGACGTGCCCGAACGGGTGACTCGCGCGGTGTGCGCCGTGCTGGGTGTTCCACCCGTTCCCGTCGACGGCGCCCGCCGGGGCGCGCCGCCGCGCTCCGCAGAGCAGAACCGAAGAGCGCAGGAAGGTGGATGAGTGCCGGTGGACAGCGCGGGCTCAACCCTCGCGCGGCCGCCCTGCGCAGCCATGCCGCCCTTCTGTCAGCGGCGCAGCGCCACTTCCTGGCGTGCGGGGCCGGCAGGTCCCTGGAGGCGGTGGCCAAGGAGGCGGGTGTCGGCCCGGCCCGGCGCTCCGTACCGGCACTGCCCCACGCGGGAAACGCTGCCGGCGTCAGTGCTGCAACGCGTGCCGAGGAGCTGGTGACTTTCCAGGCGGAGATCGCCCGGCTCGGCATCCGGCATCCCCCATCCGCCATCCGGCATCCCCCATCCTCCATCCGGCATCCGGCATCCGGCATCCGGCATCCGGCATCCGGCATCCGGCTGAGCAGCGTCGGGGACGCCTACCGCCGCCGACTCCGCGGCATCAGGCCCGTTCGGCGGGCCAGTTCGTCTTCCGCTCCGATGCCACGGCGCTTGCCCGGCGTCGAACGGACGACGTAACGGAAGGGCATCCCGCCCGGTTCGGCGACCATGCCGCCGAACCGGGTGTCGCCGGCGAACCACACCCGGTCCGCCGGACGGGGGCCGCGCGGGCCGGGCCCGTCCCAGCCATCCGCGGGGACGGGGAACGAGCAGTGGCTTTGGCCGTCCGGCTGGAGCAGCACCACTCGCCCGTCCGTCCCCCAGCGACGACCCCGGACCCGCTCTCCCTCCGCGGCGACCACCCGGACGTCCTGTGTCCGCACGGGCCAGACCTGCCAGGCGTAAGTGGACATCACCAGCCGCTCCCGGCGCCGGGCCCGGCGCCACAGCAGCGTCAGGCCGGCCGTGGCCGCGATGACCGGGGCCAGGCATGCGGTGGTGACCAAGCCGGGGACCGAGCCGGGACCGGCCGCGGAGAACACGGCCGCCAGCAGCAGCACTTCGGTGGTCAGCGCCAGGACACCCCCCCGAAGGCCTCGCTCACGTCGCCGCAGGACGTCCTCGACGCCCGGGGTGTCCACCGCCACGCCGGGCAGCACCTCGTAGCCGTACTCCGTAGCGATCATCACGTTTCCCCTCCCGGAACGGCCGTGGTGCGGCGGTTCGCCGGCCGACCGTACGACCCGCGGCGCTCGAGCGGCGATGCCCGAGTGGCGGCTCGCGTGTATCCACAGCGACCAGAGCCTAATGGCCGAGCCCACTGAGCGGAGCTGCTCAGGTCTGCCCTCCCCGAGGCCCGTTCTCGACGCTTGCCGACTGGCCGCACTGGGCCCAGGGGTGGACCAGCCACGCGCGTGGGCTTCTGGCCCGGGCCGAGCAGCGGACGACGGCACCGCTGCACGGCGCGGAACACGACTGGGCTCAGGAACCGGAGCCCTCGGCTCGGGCGACGGCCGCCGCCGCCAGCAGGGACCAGCCGTCGACATCCACCGCCCGCTGCTCCCCCGGCTGCCACCCACGGGCCAGCGCTACATCAAGCAGGGCCCGGACGGCGCCCGGCTCGTGAAGGTTCAGGTCCGCGCCCCGGGTGAAGCCCACGTTCCCGGAACCGAGGGGCGCCCCGCCCGGGACGTACCGGCCGGGCCCCTCGGCGAAGACGATGCGCAGCGGGCCACTGGTGCCAGCCGGTTGGGGGGACAGGGTGAGGATCTGGCGGCACTCCACGGGCCGGCCGTCTTCGCCTCCTCGGTGGCTGTGCCGCATGGTCCACATGTAGACGCGTCCGTCGGCGACCAGTCGGCGGGGCTGTCCTGAACGGCGGGGCACGCAGCCGAGGATACGTGACGGAACGGACCGGATCAGGTGCGTCCCCCGACCTGCAAGGAACGAGTTGGAATGCGGCGCCCTCCTCGTCCGTCCCCACGGCGTCGACGCCTGTGCTGATGGACTCGATCGGCGGCCAGGTCACACCGGCGGCCGGACCACGCCCCGGTCCGCACCTGAGTGATCAATCGTCTCGGTGTACGCCTTCCGGGGCAGACGCTCTCGGACGGCGTTCCGGGCATCACCGGGATGTGGACTCGAGACACGCTTCAGACGAACGAGAGGACGACCGAGCATGATCAGCACGGAACAGGCCGCTGCCCCCGTCGTGGACCAGTCGGTGCTCGACGACCTGCGCCTGCGCCTGCGCGGCTACCGCCGGGTCGACGTCCCCACCGGATTCGGTTGGGCGCGCGGGGTCGACGGCGACTACCTCGCGGACCTCATCTCCTACTGGGCCCACTCCTACGACTGGCGCGAGCACGAAGCCCGGCTGCGCGCCCTGCCCTGGGTCCTCGCCGGCCGGGGCGACGCGCCGGTGCGGGCACTCCATCTGCGGGCGGCGCGCACCGACGCGGTTGCGGTGGTGCTCCTGCACGGGTGGCCCGACTCCGTCCTGCGGTTCGAGAAGGTCTGGCCCTTGCTGTCCGACTTCCATGTGGTCGTTCCGGCCCTGCCCGGGTTCCCGTTCGCCGCGCCTGTCGCCCGCCGCGGCATGTCGTCCCGGGACATGGCCGAAGCAGTCGCGAACGCGATGGCCGAGCTCGGTTACGAGCGCTACGTCGTGTCCGCCGGTGATGTGGGCTGCGACGTCGCCGAGGCACTGGCCGCCGCACAGCCCGACCGCGTCTCCGCCCTGCACCTGACGGACGTGTCGCAGTACCGCTTCCTGGTGGACCTGCCGAAGGACCTGTCCGACGCGGAGCAGGCGTACGTCCGGCACGGTCATCACTGGCAGGCCACGGAGGGCGGTTACATGCACGAACAGGCCACCAAGCCACACACGTTGGCGGTGGCACTCGGGGACTCGCCCGCCGGCCTGGCCGCCTGGATCCTGGAGAAGCTGCGGCGTGGACCGACTGCGGCGGCGATGTGGAAACGGTGTTCAGCCAGGACGAGTTGCTCACGTGGATCACCGCGTACTGGGTCAGTGGTGCCATCGGCACCTCCTTCACTCCCTACGCCGAGAGCGGGCCGAAACCGGCCGGGCGCATCGACATCCCCAC
Source organism: Streptomyces sp. NPDC085932 (assembly GCF_044540525.1). Lineage (NCBI taxonomy): Bacteria > Bacillati > Actinomycetota > Actinomycetes > Kitasatosporales > Streptomycetaceae > Streptomyces > Streptomyces sp. NPDC085932. Next base: position 1,997,364 of record NZ_JBITSJ010000001.1, on the reverse strand, counting down.
GGCCTTCACGATCTTCCCGAAGGACCTCGTCAACGCGCCCCGGGAGTTCGCGGCACGCTTCTTCGACGTCCGCTCCTGGACGGAGGAGCCCGCCGGCGGCCACTTCGCGGCCTGGGAACGCCCGTCGGAGTACGCCACCGGCGTCCGCACGGCGGTGAACCTGGCGAAGCAGGGATCTGCGTCTCCGTGATCCTGCTCGCCCGGGCATGCGGCGCCGTTTCAGGCGGTGAAGCCGGGGGATGTCTCGTCGCCGGGGCCCGCTGCGGATGCGGCAGGTCCGCTCCCACAGGGCCCTGCTGAGGTGGCCGGCTCCGGCGGTGAGGACGCCGCCGTCGAGGCAGGCCCGGCCATCGACCTGCTCGGTCGTTCAGGAACCGTTGTCGTCGAGCACGCGGACGGCGACGACCTTCGTCTGCTGGGCGACGGCGGGTCGCCCACACGACGTCGAAGGAAGGGCATGCAGCTCAGGACCATGATCGTGGTATCCACGCCGCACAGTACTGGCCGATGACGAGACCGCCCCGTGAAATCCCGGCGCGCAGGAATCAGTTGGGGCAGCGCCCGCACTCGGGTTAGTAGCTGTCGTAGTGGGGCTTGCCGGCCGGGCGGTAGGCACCGACGATCGTGCCGCTCTTCGTCGTCGAGACGCTGACCGGTTCCAGGGCGGTGGGGACCGCTCCGTCGGCGAAGAGTCGCTTGCCGGTACCGATGATCACCGGATGGATGGTCAGCCGGTACTCGTCGACCAGGTCGTGCCGCATGAGCGTCTGGGCGAGATCGCCACTGCCGACGACGTTGATGTCGCCGCCGTCGGATGCCTTCAACTCGCGCACGGCGTCGGCGACGTCGCCCTGCAGCAGCGTGGAGTTCTCCCACTCCAGGGAGGTCAGGGTCCTGGACGCCACGTACTTGCGCATGCTGTTCATGCGCTCGGTGAACGGGTTGTCCGGGTCGGCGGTCGGCCAGTACGCCGCGAAGATGTCGTACGTCCTGCGGCCGAGCAGCATCGCGTCGGCGGGCTCGTACCAGCCGGCGATGGCCGCGCCGACCTCCTCGTCGGAGACCGGCTTCTGCCATCCGCCGTGCTCGAAGCCGCTCTCGGGGTCCTCGTCCGGACCGCCCGGTGCCTGCATGACGCCGTCCAGCGACAGGAACGTGCAAACGATGATCTTGCGCATGGTGCGCTCCCTTCGTGTCTAGGGGTGGACTGCGCGGCCGTCGGAAACTCATCGGCAGGGGCCCGGACCTCAAAGTTGCTTGCGCTGTCCCGGCCCGAACGGGCCGGTCGCGGGAGCGACGCAGAGCTCCACGAGGGTCTGGGTGCCGGCCGCGGAACCGGTCACGCAGAGCCGTCCGCCGCGGTCGCGCAGGTCGAGGGAGAACCGGGTGGTCGTGCCCGACTGGCGTAGGTCGTGGATGCGCTCGTCGATGTAGCCGAGATCGTTCAGGACCGCTCTGACTTCGGTGGGCTCGGGGTTCTTCAGCTGCCACAGGGCTGCCGTTACGCGCTGCTCATGGCGGTGCCCCGCGCACCACTCCCGGGCGTTCAGCTCCACCTCCGGCCCGGCCGTGGGGGCGATCGGCTCGACGGCGCCCGGCAGTGGCTCCTGCCCACCGGGCGGCAGGGTGGTCGCAGGCTCGGTCGGGGACGTCCGTGACGGGCCGTCGTCCGGGCACGACTCCGCGACCTGCTCCAACATCGTCGAGAAGGCTGTATGGGCCTGGCCCTCGACGCCTTTCGCGTGCTTGGTCCGGCCGGCGTCCGTGCCGGCGCTCTCGGTGCCGCACGCGCTGAGTCCCACGGTGACCACGAGTGCCGTCAGGAGGGTGACGCGCGAGCGGCGGAGAGTGTGGGCGGCTGTGCTGGCCAACGCGGAAGATCGTCTCATGCGCCCAGTATTCGAACGGGTCACGACGCCGGCATGAGTGTGCCTACTCAGGTAAGTGGGTCTGATCGCTCAGCACCCTTGTCAAGCCTCGTTCGTATGTAAGAGGGCCTCTTGGGCGTAGAAGAGATGGGGGCGTAGCGGGCGGGGCAGGGCGAAGGTGAGGTGGCGAATGCGGGCGTCGTCGAGCTACCGGGCGCGGCGCCAAGCCGAACAGGGCGCGGGTGCCGATGACCGATCCGGAGGTGGTGGAGGCCTGGCGGCGGCCCCGCCACAGCTGCTTCAGCCGATGCACCTCAACATGGCGTGCATCGCTGAGGTACATGGCCATGGGTCCGGACGCGGTGCGCAGGAGCATTACCGAGCGCCGCTGACGCAGAACTTCGGGCGCTGTGAGTCACGGTCACGGCAGGCGTACATCCGGCCGCCGCCGGAGGCCTCGATCGCGAGGGCCTTCGTCACGGCTTGTCAGGCCAGGGACGGCGGCTGGCCATCCGCCGGCGGCATCTGCCAGACCGGTGGCAGAGGCGTATGCCGGCCGCCGCTTCAGCACAGGACTCTCAGTGCGCCGGGCAACACCTTCGCCGTGACCGGGAGGGCCCCCTCGATCTCGCCGTCCGCCCCGTAGGGGAGATCTCTGTCCGCCTCGATGCGAATCTCCCGGCCGCGCACGACCTGCACCTGGGGCCGATGGATGTGAGCGCCGGTGTCGAGTTCCTTCATCAGGGCGAAGAACAGCCGGCGTGGCGCATCGCGGATCATCACGACGTCGAGCAGGCCGTCGTCCAGCCGGGCCCCGGGAGCGATGCGACGCGCTGAGCCGTAGAAGCTCGAGTTCGCGGCCACCACGGTGTAACCGGTACAGGCATGATCGCGGCCGTCGATGGTGATCCGGTAGCGGACGGGACGCCAGGTGCTGATCGCGCGAAGGGCTCCGCTGTAGTAGGAGGCCGAACCGCGCAGCAGTCGGGATCGATTGGCGTGGAGGTTGGCCAGCGCGTCGACACCTGCGTAGACGCTCCCGAGCGCGACGGTACCGGCGTGGACGGACGAGGTGACCTCGATCGTGTCAACAGCACGCGGCGTTCCGTGGAGCAACACCCGGGCCACGCCTTCGGGATCGCTGGGCAGGCCCAGGGCCCGGGCGAAGTCGTTGCCGCGCCCGGCCGGGACCAGGCCCAGCAGGGTGCCGGTGCCGCTGAGGGCCCCGCCGATGCTTCCGGTGATCCCATCACCGCCGACGGCGATGACCACCCGGCCGTCTTCCCCGGCACGCTGGGCGAGTTCGCGGGCGTGGGCCAGGCTGCGGCTGTACTCGGTCTCCAGCTCGGCGCCCGCTTCCCGGAGCTGACGGGCCACCTTCACCAGCGCGGCAGCGCCGGTGGCCCCGCCCGCGGTGGGGTTGACGACGGCGGTGAACAGTCGCATCGATATGCCTCCGGGGTGAAGGGGGGTGCGCCGGCAGTCGTCCGGTCAGGAGTGGTGGGGCTGGACTTGGAGGGCCGTCAGTCGGTCGGCAGCAGGACGCCGGGGTTGAGCAGACCGTCCGGGTCCAGCCGTCGTTTGACGGCGCGCAGCGCCGCGACCCCGAGGTCGGAGGCCTCCCTCACGTACCAGTCGCGGTGGTCGGTGCCGACCGCGTGGTGGTGGGTGATCGTGCCACCTGCGGCGAGAATCGCCTCGTTGGCGGCGTGCTTGGCACGCATCCAGTGCGCCACCGGCTCCTCGCCCTGGGCCGAGACAACGGTGAAGTACAGCGAAGCGCCGTTTTCATAGACGTGCGAGATGTGGCACATGACCAGGGGTGGAGTGCCGTTCTCGGTGAGCGTGGCGGTCAGCGCCTCGCGCACGGCCGCGTACAGGTCGGGAAGCCGCGACCAGTAGGTGGCCGTCTCCAGGGTCTCGGCGAAAGCGCCCGCTTCCAGGAGCGAGTCGCGCAGGTACGGTGCCGCATAGCGGCCACGGGCCCAACGCTCACCTGGTTCGTCACCCATGAACTCGCCGCCGCATTCGACGAGTACAACCGCACAGGCCGCGCGGCGCTGCGTGGTCTCCTCCTCGGTGCCCTCGAAGCCGACCACGGCCAGACATCCCGCACTCTGCCGCTCCGGGGTGAGGCTGATCGCTTCGGGGTGGGCCAGGCCGATCAGCGTCTCGGTTTCGTCGGAAAGCCTGAGAACGGTAGGACGCGGGCCGTCCTGGGCGAGTCGGCGCAGCGCCGCAGTGCCCTGGTCGAAGGAGTCGAAGCGCCAGGCTGTGTAGCGGCGTGTCTGCGGGACAGGCCGGACACGGACGGTCACGGAGGTGATGACCCCGAAGGCACCCTCTGAGCCGAGCAGCAGCTGCCGCAGGTCCGGACCGGCGGCCGAGCGGGGTGCCCGGCCGGTGTCGAGGGTGCCTTCGGGGGTGGCGAGGGTAAGACCCAGGACCATCTCGTCGAAGCGGCCGTAGCCTGCGGAGGCTTGCCCGCTGGAGCGCGTCGCGGCGAAGCCGCCGATGGTGGCCCATTCGTAGGACTGGGGGAAGTGCCCCAGGGTGAATCCGTGTCGGGACAGCAGGGCCTCGGCCTCGGGTGCGCGCAGGCCGGGCTGCAGGGTGGCGGTTCGCGAGATGGGGTCGAGGTCGAGCAGGCGGTTCATGTGCCGCAGGTCCAGGGCGATGAAGGACGCCCGGGGGGTGGGGGCGAGTCCTCCGACGACGGAGGTTCCGCCGCCGAACGGGACCACGGCGATACGGTGTTCAGCGCAGACGCGGAGCACGGCGAGCACCTCGTCGTGGCTCTGTGGGAGTGCGACTGCCGCCGGGGCGTCGGTGGTGTCGGCGGCGCGGATACGGAGCAGGTCAGGGGTGGACTTGCCCCGGGTGTGCCGGACGCGGCTCTCCGTGTCCGTGCGGACGCTCTCCGCCCGGTCGCCGAGTGCCGCTTGCAGGGCGTGAAGCGGAGTTCCTTCCAGTGCGGGCGTGGAGACTTTGATCTCCTCCAGCCGGACCGATGCCGCGGGTTGCGGCTTGACGCCGAGCCAGTCGCGAAGCAGCCCTGTGACGGTGTCGGGCAGCGGCGTCGCCCTGGCGGGGTCACCCCAGCCGTTCCACAGCATGTCCATGCCTGTCGTCCTCACCGGTCGTCGGAGTTGCCGCTGGAGCGGCTCTGCCCGTTACACTGTTACACATGACGCCTAACCGTCACAACCGCTCGGCCCAGCAGAGATCCTCCGGCAGCGACGTGGTCCTCGACGCCGTCCGCGACTGCGTCCTCGCCGTCGGAGTACGCAGGACGACCATGACCGACGTCGCACGCCGCGCGAACATCTCACGGATGACGCTCTACCGGCGCTGGCCCGATGTCCGCTCCTTGGTCGGCGATCTGATGACGCGGGAATGGATCGCGGTCGCGACCGGAGCCATGCCCGAGAACCGGCCGGAGCTGGGCACGCGCCCGCCCTTGGTCGACGGTCTCCTGGCGGGTGTGAAAGCCTTCCGTGCCCACCCGCTCTTCCAGAAGATCGTCGACGTGGACCCCGAACTCCTCCTGCCCTACGTGCTGGACCGGCGTGGCGCGAGTCAGGAAGCCTTGCTGGAGTTGCTCACAGGAGCACTGCGGGAGGGGCACGCGGACGGCTCGGTACGCGAGGCACCCGCCGAACTACAGGCCCGGACAGTGCTGTTGATCCTCCAGTCCTTCGCCCTGTCCCTGCGCACCATGACCGAGGAGGACGACGAATCGCTCACCGCCGACGCACTTCTCGCCGAGCTGCGCACCATCCTGGAGAGGACCCTCGCCCCATGAGCCAGACCACCGTTGCGGCCCGGGGGCCATCCCTCTCCGCCGCCCGACGTACCCGTGAGCTGTCCGAGGCCGCCGACGGCCGCGTAGTGGACGTGCTGGTCGTCGGGCTCGGCGCGACCGGTGCGGGCGCGGCCCTGGACGCCGCCGCCCGGGGTCTTGACGTCGTCGCCGTCGACGCCCACGACCTGGCGTTCGGGACCTCACGCTGGAGCTCCAAGCTCATCCACGGCGGGCTGCGCTACCTGGCCTCGGCACAGTTCGACGTCGCCCACGAAAGCGCTGTCGAGCGCGGTGTCCTGATGGAGCGGACTGCGCCCCACTTGGTGCGCGCCCAGCCGTTCGTGTTGCCTCTGACCGGACTCGTCTCGCGCGGCCAGGCCGCCCTGGCCTGGGCCGGCTTCCAGGCCGGCGACGTCCTGCGGCTCTCGGCCCGCACAGCCCGTGCCACGCTACCCGCGCCGCGCCGGCTCTCCCCGGTCGAGACCCGGCACCTTGCTCCGGCATTGCGCTCCGGAGGGCTGCGTGGCGGCCTTCTGTCCTGGGACGGACGACTCGCCGACGACGCCCGCCTGGTGGCCGCCCTGGCCCGTACCGCCGCCGCGCAGGGCGCCCGCGTACTGACCCGTGTCCGGGCCCTGGAACTCACCGCGTCCGGTGCCCGCATACGCGACGAACTCACCGGCGAGGAGGGCGAGATCCGAGCCCGCGCGGTCATCAACGCAGCCGGCGTGTGGGCCGGCGACCTCGTCGACGGCATCCGGATCCGGCCCTCCCGCGGCACCCACATCGTCCTGAGCTCGGAGCACATCGGCCCGCTCCCCGCCGGCCTGCACATCCCCATCCCCGGCGAGACCAACCGCTTCGTCCTCGTCCTCCCCCAGGACGACGGCCGCATCTACGTCGGGCTCACCGACGAACCCCTGGACGGGCCCATCCCCGACGTGCCCGAGGTCCCGGAGACGGACATCGGTTTCCTGCTGGACGTTCTCGGCTCCGTACTGGACGTTCCCGTCCGCCGCAGTGACGTGGTCGGCGCCTTCGCAGGCCTGCGCCCCTTGCTGGACACCACCCCCACCTCACACGCCGGCACCGCCCCACGCACAGCCGACATCTCCCGCCGACACGCCGTGTTGATCTCAGCGGACGGTGTGATCAGCATCGTCGGTGGCAAGCTCACGACCTACCGTCGGATGGCCGAGGACGCCGTGAACGCCGCGGTCGACGCACGCGGTCTGGCCGCCGGCTCCTCCCCCACCGCCAGGCTCCCCCTGGTGGGCGCCGCACCCCCGCGAACGCTCGCCACTCTGCGCGCGCCCCGTCGCCTCGTGCAGCGCTACGGCACCGAGGCACCGGCAGTGCACGCGTTGGCCGTGCAGGAGCCACGGCTGGGCGAGCCCGTCGTCCCAGGCCATCCCGTCACCGCCGCGGAGTTGCTGTGGGCACTGCGGCACGAGGGCGCCTTGGACGAGGCCGACCTCCTCGACCGGCGTACGCGCATCGGGCTGATCCCGGCCGAGCGGGCCGAAGCCCTGGAGACAGTGCGCCGTCTGGTCAGCGAGGCTCTCGGCACAGGACATTGAAGCCGGAGCCGGCGACATGCCCTGCCCGGCCGCCGATCCGCCCGGCAGGGTGACACGGCCGCTTCACGCGCGGGGTCGTCGCCGAGCGCCGGTTCGGCAAACCGGTCCGGGCGGCGACGAGGTTCGGCGCGGTACCGACTTCCTGGTAGGCGAGGTTCCCTTCTCCAGGCATGTCGGGCTGGAGGCGGCCAGCCCCCCTTCCGGTACCGGCGAGCGAGTCGTCGGCGTCAGGGCGCAGGACGACCGGTACGGGGAGGGGCGGGGTCGGCGGTGCTTGCCCCGTGCGCTCAGGCCCTCAGGCTCTCAGGCTCTCAGGCTCTCAGGCTCTCAGGCCGCGATCGTCGTCGAGCGGGCGGCGGCGAATCTCCTCCGCTCTCGTGTGCACCGCATCGGCGGCGTCGGCCCTCGTACGGGCGGGCCCCCGAGGAGTATGTGGGGCCCGGAGGCGACGAGGGTGGAACCGGAAGCACCCGCCCTCACGGCCCACGGCCGCGAGCACCTGTCGTCCGTGGCCGCCGAACTCTACGAACGACCACGCAAGGCACTCGACCGGGGCCCAGCCGAGCGCTCACCAAGCTCCCGGCCTCAGCCACAAGGCCCAGAGCCGTCCGGGCACTGGACCTCATGGCTGCTGCGGAGCCCTCGCCAAGATGGGGTACGCCCCCGTACGGCGGACGACTCCGTCCGGTTGCGGGCGGAGGCAGTTGTGGCGCGCCGTCACTCCGCCTTCGCCTTGCGTCCCTTGCCCGCAAGGGGCGCAGCCGCTTCATCGACGACTGCGCCCCAGGTCACCACCGTTCACACGGCGGCGGCTACGACGAGAGACGCATGGGCCGCGGGCATGGTGCGGTCGGGTGACCCCGCCCGGGGCCGGGCGGGGTCAGTGGTGTCGGGCGTCACTGTGCCAGGAGATGCGTGCGGGTGCTCCACAGAGCTCCGCCTCTGCCGTCGCCTCCGGTGACCTTGTAGATGACGAAGTTGCCGTCGTTCTGCAGCACGGCGAAGGCGCCGGGGCTGACGGTGTTGCTGTTCCACAGGAACCTGTTGTAGGCGTCGTAGATGACGAGGTTGCCGTCCGTCTGCATCTTGGCGTACGCGCCCGGGTGGCCGTGGGTACCGGTGGCCCAGATGGCCTTGCCGTCACGCAGGCGGTACATGACCAGGTTCCCGTCGCTCTGCATGACCAGGCGGGTGAGGTTTGCCTGCTTCGACCAGCCCGCCTTGAGGGTGGTACCGCCGGGGATGTGCCCCGCCGGGAAGTCCCAGCCGCAGTCGACGAGTTCCTGATAGGTCATCGGGCGTTGCATCCACCTGATGTTGCTGTGCCAGCCCTCTTCCCCTTCCTGGGCGGGGGTCCGGATGGTGTCGTGGACGGCCCAGTAGTAGTGGCCCTTCTTGGGCGAGTCGTAATGGGTCCTCCAGTAGCCGGAGTACTCGTGCATCACCTGAGCTCGTTCGACCCAGCCTGTGTAGCCGGGTGGTACGTCTTGGTTCCAGGTGTCCGCATACGAGACCGACCTCATCCACTGACGTTCGTACTTCGTCTCGATGCTGGCCTCGAAGATTTCGGGGATCCCGCCCGACACCTTGATCGCGACACCCCAGGTGTCGCTGGTGCCCGTTGTCTGAGACCAGGTCAGCGAGCGACGCTGAGGCACGCTTGTGCAGTTCGCTGCATAGCCCGAGACCCTGCGGTGATTGTCCAGATACGTCCTGGATTGGATGGCTTGCTCACCCGGACCGCTGCTCCCCGGTTCCCAGGTGGTGTCTCCGAAGGTGCACTTCCCCAGACCCGAGTCACAGTCGGCCATGATCTCCGCGCGCGAGAGCGACCCCTCATGATGCGCTGATGACGACGTCGCCAGGCTAACCACCATCGCGCACGAGGCGGTTACCAGCGTCACTGTCTGCCCAGCCCGTCTCCACATCCGATTTTTTGGCATTGCATTCCATCCCGTTCAACGGTGGAGGTGAGCGAGTGGCCATCCCTCGTTCTCCTGAAGGCGCTCGCCCTGAGATGCGCATGAGAATGTCATGAAAGACAGCCATGACCAGAGGTCTGCCGCGTAAGGACTTTTTACAGCTGTGCCGGAGCACGCCGAGAACTCGAACACGGACGGGATTGCGGATAATCCTGCGGGGCTCGGCAGACGAACATGAGACAAGATCGGACACAGCCCCGATTGCGACACGCGACCCTCCACCCACGCCGCCTCGTGTCCGATGGAGCTGAGGCACATCGAGCTCTTCGCCGGCGCGGCGCAACGGCACTGTGTCGCGTACGGACGGACGCCGGGCCCGAACTACCCCAACTCCCATGCAGGTTGGTTGATCATGCGGGGCAGACCGCATGGCCCTCGCCCGAAACCGAGGTCAAGGCTGTACCGCAAAACCCCCGGCAAGGACCACCCCGCTGTCACTCAGCAGCGTCGCAGACGACTCACCCGCAACGGGGCGCCCAGGGTGTCGGTGTCGGCCCGCTGGCCGGCGGCGGGGGTGTACAGCTGCGTCTGGCTGCCCATGCTGGCGACGTGGCGCTTGGAGCGCGTGGGCCGCGCCCCGCCTGAACTCCCGGCCCACCCTCCGCAAAGCCATGTACAGCCGGATCAAGTGTTGTGCCGTTGCGACCAGGACAACTGCGGGTTGGCCATGTTCGCCGCGATTTCTACGCTATGGCCTGGCAACACGGCATCGTTGCGGCGACCTGCTTGCAGCAGACGGTGGGTGGGCCAACGCTCGCAGCCGCGCCGCAGATCAAGAGATCACCACATCCTCAACGGCTCGCGCCGCGAGTCTGCTCGCCGCCGACTGCCCCAGCGGAGTCTTCCGTTGAGAGAGCCGGTCTCCGCCCTGCCCCGCAGGGGCTTCGTCACCGTCACTTCCTCCCACTGAAGCCGAGGCATCCATGAAGGAGTTGCGATGAACATCTACCGCGCTGCTGCCGCTGCCCTGGTCGCCGCCGCATCTGCTGTCTTCTTCCCCGGCGCCGCCTTCGCCCACGTCAGCGTGCAGCCGCAGGGCGAGGCTGCCAAGGGCGGCTACGCGACCATCAACTTCGAGGTTCCCAGCGAGCGGGACAGCGCCTCGACCGTCAAGCTCGAGGTCTTTCTGCCCACCGAGCACCCGCTGGCATCCGTGATGCCGCAGCCGGTGCCCGGATGGAAGGTCGAGGTCGCCAAGGCGAAACTGGACAAGCCGCTCCAGGTGAATGGCAGCCAGGTCGGCGAGGCTGCATCCAAGGTCACCTGGACCGCGGACGGCTCGAAGATCGGCCCCGGCCAGTTCCAGCAATTCGCGCTGTCGATCGGCCGACTGCCCGAGGACACCGATCAGATGGTTTTCAAGGCTGTTCAGACGTACGACAACAAGGAGAGAGTGGCGTGGTTCGAGGAGCCGACCAGGAGCGGCGAAGAGCCCGCATCCCCTGCTCCGGTACTGAAGCTCTCCGCGGCGACCGACGGCCAACACGGCGGGGGCGCGCACCGCGAGTCCGCAGCCTCCTCGATCGACAGCAGTGACGTCACGGCGCGCGTCCTGGGCATCGTCGGCATCGTCGTCGGTGCCGCGGGTATGGCGTTCGGTGTCCTCGCAGGCCGTCGGCGCAGCTCCTGAAGCCTTCGGCCCTTCATGGTGCAGGATTCAAGGTCCGCAGCTTCTCGGTTCGCTGTACGGCTTGGATGCTGTCCAGCCTGGTGGCATCGCGGACCCACCGGAGTCGGCCGATGGCGTCGACCTACCGGAGGTCCTCCACGCTCCGGATCGTCCATCCGATCCCGTCAATGGACACATATTCCCGGTGTGCTGCAGCAGTGTGGAGGTATGCGTACCGTACCCCTACCTGGATACGACGGCGCCGCCCCAGCCAACCCTGCCTGCGCTCCATGATGATGGGCATGACCCCAGCCCTGGTGACACTTCGCCAGCCATACGGCCTCAGCTCCCGCGCCCGCTCCACCGCCTCCCTGACCCGATTGGGGAAAAGGGTTTCGTCATCGTCCGGCAGCTGAATCTCATCGAGCCAGTCACGATCCACCGATCAAGCAAGCCACAGCCGCACTTGACCGTCAACCACTCTGTCGCCGATGCGGGCCCGACCGGTGCGCCGAAGCACTCAGCACGCAGACGACTCGATCAGCGGACTGATCAGCCCAGCTCAACGACCCACGAACCGATGAAACGCAGCGAACGGTGACAGTAGCACCGGGCGCAGGCCCAGCGGATCAGCGCGCAGCCGTTCAGTTGGACACTTCCCAGATCGCGACAGCGGAGGGGGTGGGGCCGACGGGGAAGGTGGCGGTGACGGCGTTGGTGGCGGGGTCGATCACTGAGAGGGTGCCGTCTGTGTAATTGCCGACATAGACGGCGGAGCCGTCCGGGCTGACCGCCACACTCACAGGGCTATTGCCGACTTGTACGGTCGTGGTGGTGTTGCCGGAGCCTGGGTTGATCGCGGTTACGCTCTGCGAACCGCTGTTGGCGACGTAGGCGTTGGCGCCATCGACCGGGTCGGCCGCCACGCCCCAAGGCCCCTCGCCGACCTGGATGGTGCCGGTGACGGTGTTGGTGGCGGGGTCGATCACCGAAACCGAACCATTGTCGTTGCCATCGCCGGTATTGGTGACGTAGACGTTCTGAGGGCTGACGGCCACCCCGTGAGGGTTGTCGCCGACGGAGACGGTGGCGGTGACCTTGTTGGTGGCGGGGTCGATCACCGACACATTGTCTGAGTCCTGGTTGACGACGTAGACGTTCTGCCCCACTGCCACCCCATCAGGGCCCATGTCCTTGTTGTCGTCCTTGCTGAGTTGGATGGTGTCGGTGATGGTGTTGGTGGCGGGGTCGATCACCGACACACTGTTCGTGCCGGAGTTGGTCACGTAGACGTGGGAGCCATCCGGACTGACCGCCACGCCTTGAGACAGGGCGGGATGCTTGTCGCTCGGCAGCCTGATGGTGTCGGTGACTGTGTTGGTGGCGGGGTCGATCACCGACACACTGTCCGACTCCATGTTGGCCACGTAGACGCGGGAGCCATCCGGGCTGACCGCCACGCTCTGAGGGTCCATACCGACGGGGATCTTGGCGGTGACGGCGCCGGTGGCGGTGTTGACCACCGACACCGTGCCCTCGCCGTCGAGACCGCCACTTGCGACGTAGGCGAAGGTACCGGTCTGGGCTTGCGCGGTGGCGGGTGTGGCCATGGCAAGGGGGACGGCCACCCCGACCAGCACTGCGATCCCGGCGAGCCAAGTCCGCGCCAGCATCCACCAGGATCCGCCGCGCTCACGGCCTCGTAGGGGGACCCGACCCGCTTCGGGCACAACAGGGGACTCACTGGGCTTCGGAATCACGAGAAACTCCTTGTCGATCAAGCAAAAACTCCATGTCAGCGGTTTTCCCGGGCCCGAGGCGAGGGGGCCGGCCTCGGGGCTCGCCAGCCTGACGACCGGGTGCTGCCCGAAACAGGCGCACCCGCGGACGTACTTCCAGTCTCCGCTCCCCCGCCTCAGCCGGAACGGCCGATCGGACCACCCCGCGGGGGAGCGAGCGGGAGGAGTCTGCGCATGCGCTGTCCGCCTACCTCGATCTGGTCGCGCTCAAGCGGGTCGCTGACGCCGGCTCCGCCGAGGCACTGGAGAAAGCCGCCGAGGTGGGCAGCGGCTGGCCCCTCGCAGAGGCCGCGCCGCAGCGAGAGCGCAAGTGCAGCGGCGCCGGGTGCCCCTGCCGCGTGGCATGCAGCGACCGGCACCTCCCCCGGCCGCACCCGCCCCAGAAAGAGAGGGCTGAGCTGCGCCCTGAAGCCGTGCTGCGTCTCAACGCGGAGAAGTTCCCGCCCGGCTTGCCGTTGAGCCTGTGGCGGGCGTCCAGGAAGTCCGGGGGCGGATTCGCAGGAGAGCCATGGGGGACGCGGGCCACTATGCTGGAAGGAGCGAGGAGGAGGCCCCTGCGCAAGCACTGCGCCCGCCCTCCATCGGGGCCGTGCGTACGACTCCTCGACGGAAGCGATTCGGTCAGAAGCGGTTGCCGCAGGCGACATCGGCGCTGCAAACCTGGGGGTCGGCAGGACCCGCCGTCCCGTCATTGCTGCATGACGTCGATGGTTCGCTCCACTCTGCCGTCGCGCACGAGCCTGCTCGTCGCCGACATACCGAGCCGTTGCTGCTGCCTGGCCTCGTCCGGCGGCGATCGTGAACCAAATCGTGAGCACCCTCCCGGCAAGCGCGGGGTCGCCCTGGGGGCCGTCGGCGTACGCCGTCACGGATGTGGTGGGACGCCGCCCTCGCCCGTGCCGACAGGATCCGGTTGCTGATTTCCGCACGGGCCATGACGTTCACGGTGGCCACGCGAGCTGAGTGGTCGAGTGCATCCTTCAGCAAATTCGGTGCGATGCCGGACAGGCGGGGAAGCGGACCCCGGCCGGGCGACGCGCATCGATGGCTGCGCCCGGTAGGCGGTGCCGACATCGACGGGCGTTGTGGGGGCCCAGGGAGGCGGACCGGTGCCGTTTGAAGGTCGCCGACGGCGTGCCGGTCGTCGAGGGCGCCGTCCCACACGCCCCCGACGCCTTGTTCTCGGCGGCGGCACCGGTCACGGGCACACCGGGCGCCCGGTGGTGCAGGCCGGGCGGCCGGGAGTGCGCCCGTCAGGGCTGCGGGGTGGTCGGCTACCAGGTGACGGGCAGGGTTTCGGGGCCGCGGATGAGTCCTTTGCGCTGCCAGCGCATCTGCTCCGGCAGCACGGCCAGTTGGAGGTCGGGGAAACGGGCCAGGAGACTGGTGACGGTCATCTCCAGTTCCAGACGGGCGAGTGAGGCGCCGATGCAGTGGTGCACGCCGTGCCCGAACGCCAAGTGAGCTGTGGGGGGTCGGTCGAAGTCGAGGGTGTCGGGCTGGGGGAAGACCTGGGGGTCACGGTTGGCGCTGAGGTACGAGGCATACACGACTTCGCCGGCGCGGATGGTGACGTCGCCGAGGGTGACGTCCTCCTGGGCGACACGTGGCAGGCCCACTCCGTTGCGGTGGGGGATGTAGCGCAGTAGTTCGTCGACCGCGCGGGGGATGAGTTCGGGCTCTTTTCTGAGTCGGGCGAGGTGGTGGGGGTGTGTGAGCAGGGCGTACATCATGTTGGCGCTGTTGTTGCGTACGGCGTGGGCGCCACTGACCTGGATGGCGGTGGTGACGGAGACGGCTTCTTCCTGGTTCATCTCGCCGCTGTCCATCGCTTCGGCGAGCACGGTTGCCAGGTCCTCGCGGGGTTCGCTGCGGCGCTGCTGCAGCAGTTGGAGGATGTAAGCGGTCAGTTCGGCCTTGGCCGCCTGGCTGCGTTGTGGACCCGGCCCGGCGGACAGGACCAGGTCGGGCCAGGCTGCCAGCTGTGCTCTGTCGTGTTCGGGGATGCCGATCAGGTCGCTGACCACGGCGAGAGGGAAAGGCCCGTGGAAGAGTTCCATGAGGTCGGCGGGAGGACCGTGCTTTTCGACCTCGTCGAGCAGGCGGTCGGCGGTCGCCTGGGCCACGGGCCGCAGCCGCTTCATGCTCTGCGAGGTGAACACCTTGGCGACGATTCTCTTCATGCGAGTGTGGTCGGGCGGGTCGGTGTAGTTCAGCCCGGCGTGGGAGGCGACGGTGTGGGCCGTCATCCGGGTGGCTGTCTGCCGGCGGCGGACCAGGGCGCTGCGGCTGAAGCGCGGGTCGGACGTGACCAGCTTGACGTCTTCGTACCTGGTGACCAGCCAGGCGTCTTCGTCGCCGTGCGGCAGCCGAATGCGCCCTACCGGCTCGTCGCGCAGCAGTTCGGTCAGGAGGGGGTCGAACTCCAGGCCGCGCAGGTCTTCCAGTGCCCAGAACCGTGCGGGGGGTGTCTCGGGCTCGCTGGTGGTGTCCGTCATGGCGATGGTCTCCTCGCTGTCGGTGATCAGCCAGGAGCATCTGTTCCCTGCGCGGGCGGAACGTGACAATTTGGCGGGCGAACCAGCCTGAACGGAGGAAACCCGAAGGTCTG
Source organism: Streptomyces sp. NPDC085932 (assembly GCF_044540525.1). Lineage (NCBI taxonomy): Bacteria > Bacillati > Actinomycetota > Actinomycetes > Kitasatosporales > Streptomycetaceae > Streptomyces > Streptomyces sp. NPDC085932. Next base: position 1,982,110 of record NZ_JBITSJ010000001.1, on the reverse strand, counting down.
CGCCCGAAGGGGGGAACCCAGCTGTGGCGTGCGCACCCCCGCTCGGCTGGTTGAAAACCATACTTAACGGATCACTCGGGTGACACCTGGCCGGGCGGGTGCCACAGGGGTGGGAAGCGGGGCAGGTAGGGCTCGTCCATAGGAGCTCGCACAGGAGACCCAGATGCTCACCACATTCCGCAAGCACCGCGCGCCCGCGGGCGGCCTGCTCGCCACCTCGCTGGTGGTCACCTCGCTGACCGTCGTCGCCCCCTCCGTGGCAGCCGCACCGAACAGCGTGCTGCCCAGCCACCAGTGCACGGTCAACGGAGTTTCCGCTCCTCCTGGCGACATGGTCCGAGGGACGCCTCGCGATGACAGGATCGAGTGTGAGAACGACATCGCCAATGTGACCGTCTGGGGGGCCGGCGGCGACGACAACATCCGGGTGAAGGGCCTGATCATCGACTCCCAGGTCCTCGGCGGTGACGGCAAGGACACCCTTCAGACCAGCCACCTGCTTCCGCGTTCCGGTTCCGCGAGCGTCCGCGGCAACGCGGGCGACGACATCCTCATCGTTGCGACGGTGAGAGGAACGGCCGATCACGGAGCCGCGGTGTACGGAGACATGGGTGACGACAAGATCACGGTCGGCAGCGTGCACGGCGAGCCCGGAGCATACGAGCGCGGCGGCGGCCAGGTCTTCGGCAACGACGGCAATGACCGCATCACCAGCGGAACCATCGATTTCGGCGGCCGGGTGGTCGGCGGCTCGGAGGACGATCTCCTCGAGGCCACAGCAGTCGGCCCCGAGGCCGGCGGCACCGTCCAAGGCGGCCCCGGGCAGGACACCATCAGGGGCACAGGCCACTCCGTGCTGTCGGCCGGACCGGGCTGGGGCGTCGTCGACGGCGGGCTCGGGATCGACGACTGCACGGCCGCGCACGCCGCGCCCGAGCGCGCCCGCAGCACCATCGCCAACTGCCCGTGACCCCGGGCCCCGCAGGGGGCCTGCCGTCCTCTTCAAGTCCTGAGGTGCAACCCGCGGACCCGGACGGGGGTGCCGGGATGCCGGTGCCGGTGCCGGAGACCAAGAGGATGCCGCCGATCGGGATATGCGGACCGGCCAAGTCTCGGTTTCCTTGCCGGTACTGGTGACGTATGCGCGATCGCCGAGCGTTCCGTCGCCAACCGGTGGGATGTTGCCAAGGGGGATGACCGCCACGCGGTCGTTTCGCACCGGGTTGGAGAACGAGACGGTGTCATCGCCGGCATGGACGACGTAGGCGTCGTAGTCGTCGGCCCTGCGCTGCTGCGGGTGTGGCCAGGGTGAGAGGGGCGAGCGGTGCTGTTGGGACGGTCAGGCCGGTGATCCGGGCCGGTACTCGCGTCCGCCGAGATCCATCGGACGGGCCCGATCCGGGGCATTCATGCAGGGGCGCCGGTGATGTCGAGGATGGCAGCGGTGGAGTCGTCAGTACGGGACCTCACGGAGCACGAGGCGTTCGGGAAGGACTTGCCCGGAACGGCCTGGACCGCGAAGTCGAGCGCTACGCCAGCCCGTTGATGTGGATGGCGACGGTTCCGGCGGGATTCCCGTTCTTGTCCAGCAGCGTGTACTGGCCGTTGCCGCCCCCGGGCGCAGCTGTCTGCCACACCTGGTCCGTCCATTTGCCGAGCTCGGCGTTCAACGGGGGGTGCTTGTACCAGTTGGTGTCCTCGACGGCCGACACCTTTGCGATGTATCCGGAGGTGTTGTGGACAGCGACTTCCAAGGGTCGAGGGGAGGCCCTCCGATGAAGATGTCGGCGTTGTTGTGCACCTCGCACGGGATCTCGGGAAGCAGCCCGCCGTCGGGTGCCGTGACGGCGCAGGTGGCGGTGTAGTCCCTGTAACCGTCGGTCGTCAAGTGGACGGAGACCTGGCCGACCGCAGGCCCAGTGAGGCTCCCCTCGGTCAGCTGGTACTGCACGGTTGCCTCGTGGTGGGAGGGCTCGTCCGACCGGATCAGTTCCCAGTCGTTGTCCTTGTCACCGGAATGGGGCGTGAGAAAACCGCCCAGCCCAGCCGACCCGGGTCCCAGCTGGTTCCCGGTCACGGCGATGTCGGGTCCGATTGATCCGGCCGAGTCAGGTGTGCGGGCCGTCCCCGAGCCGGAGGGCCGACGTCCTGGCCGACGGCGTCACGGTGACGGCCGGCCCTGGGAAAGATCCGCTCGAGCGGCCTGCACGGCCTGGCGTGCCGGTGCGTAGCAGGCTTCGACGCTTCTTGCCAGGGATTCGGCATCGCCAAGCCCGCCGCCCGCGGCGAGGTGTTCCAGGTCCTGGCACCGGGGAGCGAGTTGCTCCAGGCCGAACGTAAGACTGTTCGACTTCAGAGTGTGGGCGGCGCGGCGCACGAGCTCCGCATCGTCGTGTCGAAGGCCTTGCCGGATGTCCTCGAGCAGGTGGGGTGAGTCCTTCAGGAACGCATCCATCAGCTGCACCGCGAACTCGGCATCGAGTGAGTCGACCAGTTCCTGCACGGTTGCGGGGTTGAGGACGAGCGCGGCGGTCATGTCGGCCTCCAGTGCTGCCTGTCGGTGTACGTACGGCGTGGCGAACAGCGCGGATGGTGGGGCGCTCCGGGCCTGGGCCGTCGGTCTCGGAGCGGTCTCGAGACCTCCGGTGCGGTGGAGGGCCTGTCGGTTCGGTTCATCATCGCGTCCGCGGGCGCACGCTCTTCGACGACCGGCCGGGTTCCGCGGTACGGACCGAATCCAGTACCTCGCCTGGCGCAGCAGCCGGGGCGAGATGCGGCCGGCAGACAGTCTCGCGGCCGGTGTCGGGGCGGGTGACCGCAGGTCCGGCGACCTCGACACCGTCGAGCTGAGCGCCTTGTCCGGGAAGCCGCTGTCCCGGCGCGTCGGCACCCCTGCCCGACCCCTGGCAGCGGACCCGAAGCCTTGATGGCCCACCCCTGGGGCGGCGTGGCGGCACTGCGTCGCATGCAGAGGGGCAGGGTGCTCGGACGCACTCTCGGCCGGCTCATGCATCACCGCTGCCTGGCCGCGACCACACCCCTCAGCGCCGTAATCCAACTCGCCGCCGTCAAGCTCGCTCATGGACCATGCCTCCGCGTCCTGCCGATTGGTATCCGGGGCGTGCAGGCTTTGGAGGTCAGCCGCCGGGCTGCGGCACAACAGGCACCCGGGGAAGGCTGAGGAACACGTCGAACCACATGCCGCTCGCGATCAGCAAGCCGAGAACACCGAGCGCAAGGCCACCCCAGGCTGCGACGCGCACCCATGGCCCGGCACTTCTCGCCCCGGCCAGCACAACAGCAGCGAGCAGGACGGCAATCAGAGCGAAGGCGCCGTTGACGGCAGCGATGGTGTGCCAAGCCGCACCGAAGATCCGCTCGATCTGCTGAGCCGGACCAACGGTCGAGGAGTTCATCTGGCCGATCAGTCGTTGACGCTCAGACAGTACGGTGCCGACCCAAGTACCGGTGATGGATGCCAGTCCGAGGCCGACGCACACCACAGCTGCCGCGCCCGCCGCAATCCCGGTTTGTCGGCCTACAACCGGTTCGCCAGCCGATTCGCCATCATCCTGTACAGGGTCGGTCATCTCGTCGTCGCCCTCGAGAGGGACGGACATTTCATCCTCGGCGGGCTTGCGGGCCGCGGCTTCCGGGGTGTTTGTGGTATTCATAGATTGATCCCAGACTCTCAAATCCAACAAAAACAATTACGAAAACTCGTCCAATGGGAGAGTCTTGCTGATTTACCATTGCGAAACCGCCAGTCGGACTTCGCTGCTACGTGTGCGGGAAGAACGCATCGAGAACCTCCAAGAATCGGGCGTCCGCAGTCGCCCCTCGCCCCCCCCCGACGACCGGCTCCTGTATGAGCCCGACTATGTGGCCCCGCCGTGCCGCCCTCGCCGCTTGCCGGACCCGCACACCTCAGCTGATCCACTCGGCCCCCGTGAAATGTGTCTCCCTGATGCTGACTTTCGAGACGTACGCGCCGTCCGCGCACTCCAGCTGTTTCAAGATGTCCGCGGCAACGCGGGCCAGCAGTTGCGCCACCGCCTCCACGGTCGGGTTGTGCAGATCAGACGCGAACCCCTCCGCAGGATTCGGGTCCGGGGCACCGAAGCGGAATACCTTGCAGGAATGCTCGGCCAGAAGTGTCACGAGCGGATCCAGCGAGGAAAGCATCGTCCCGTGGTCCAGATGCATGTCTATCCAGGACCGCAACTGATCCCTGAGGCTCCCGAATTCGACAAGGGTGTCCGTGTCTGCGGAGGTTGCAGGTCCGGCGATGGATATCTCTGCCCACCAGGAGTGTCCGTGAAGGCTCCCGCACTTACCCCCTAGGGCCGGGTTTCGATGGGCGGTCTCGAAATTATGCCGGACCGCGACGACACTGTATCCATCTACGGCTGTGGTCATGGTGTATCCCTATGGCTACGTCTGAGTCTCGTCGTGACAGACGGCGAGGCCGGCCCGCACGATGCTCATGGTCTTGGATGAGGGTGTCGTCAACGTCCCTCACGAGTTCCGGGTCAGCGCCCGGAACATCTGGTCGCGAACGTCCTGGCTGGATTCGAACTCCCCGAGGTACTCCGACGTGTGCGTCGACGAATGCTGCTTCGCGACCCCCCGCATCATCATGCACAGATGGAACCCTTCGACGATCACGCCCACACCGCGGGCATGAGTCACGTCCGCCACCGCCTCGGCGATCTGGGCAGTGAGGCGCTCCTGCACCTGAAGCCGGTGGGCGAAAACGTCGACCAGGCGCGGAAGCTTGGACAGCCCGACCACCAAACCGTCGGGCAGATACGAGATCTGCACCCTGCCGTAGAAGGGCAGGATGTGGTGCTCGCACATCGAATAGAACTCGATGTCGCGCACGGTGATCATTCCCCTGGAGGATTCCTTGAAAAGCGCGTCGCCGACCACGGAAAGAGGAGATGCGCCATACCCGTCCGAGAGTGCGGCCCTGCTCGTCCGGACGCGCTGCGGCGTCTTGACAAGACCTTCCCGATCCGGATCATCCCCCATGTGAAGGATGAGGTCACGAATTGCGCCTTCTATGCGTGCGTCTTCCCAAGCGGCCATCGAATTCATCGCCGACGGTGAAGTGGTGGTCATGTGTCATTCCTTGGTGATTTCAGGCAGTGACGGCAATGCTTCACTCCCGGTCTGCGGGCTTTGAAAGTCGCTCGCCGGGGTCCCCTGCAACGTTGCCGGACTCAGTCTCGGTTCTGATCTCGGCTCTGCGCGATGCGCTGTCGCCATCTACGTTGCAACGGCTGCCGTGCGGATGACGTCCCCCAGTCGGGCCCGTTCCCGGTGGACTGTGTCTGGTCGACGAGGCGCGGGCCGGCTGTGTCGGCCGCCCACCATCAGCGTGCACCAGGTGGGGGCCGTGAGGCGCCGTCCCGCCCCGCGGCTCACGGCGACGGGAGGCGGTGCCGGACGGCACGCCGGCACCGTCCGCTTTACGGTAGGTCGCGCAGACGGTGACCAGCCTGCTTCTGGTGGCTGAAGCCGGCGACTCGTCGAACCGAGAGCCGGCCGGCAACAGCAGTCACACAAGCCAGACCGGGTTGGTGAGGGCCACCATCTGGTCCAAGGTGGTGGAGCCCGGCTGCAACCGGCGTACCTCGACCCGAGCGAACCGAGAGGCCTTGCCCCAGCCGGTCCACTCAAGCGTTGCGGAACCATCGCCGCCGATCTTGGTCGATGCCATCACGCCCCACGCCGTGTGCAGGGTGGCAGTCGTGCCCGGCGCACCGCTGATACGAGCCGTCACCCGCACCGACGCGAACGCGGACACGGGCAGTTCCTCCCCGAGCCCCGCGCGTCTGCCCTGCGCCACGGCACTCAGGTCCACCACGACGTTCGCCGACTCGGCAAGGTAAGCAGCGCCACGCCGGACCGCGCCCAGGATCTCAGCCCTGGACAGAGAAGCCGCTCGAACGACCGTCTGCGGCAAGCCGACCACGTCCTGTGGACTGTGGGCGTCGCTGTTGCCGACGGCTGTGATCCTTCGCCCCGCCCGCAGCAGCCCGTCCCAGACCGCGACGGCAGCGGCATCGTCCAGCGTCCACGGCCCGTTCCACACTTCCAGTGCATCCACCTTGTCGAATCCGAACGTCCACAACGAGCCGGGCCCCGGCGTCATGGGGTGCGCGACCACCACCAGTGCGCCGAGGCTGCGCACCCGATCGCTGCGTCGCGCGAAGGCGTTCCTGTCGCCGGGACCGTATCGCCACTCCACCCATTCCGTCGGCGGAAGGCCGACGGCCAGCCAGTGGCCATGCCGGGTGGTGACCTCCTCACCATTGAGGATGAGCAGGTCCGGTCTGGCATGTCTGCCCCAATACAGCGAAGCGGACGAGGTGTTGTGCTCGGTCGAGGCGATGAAGTCCAGTTGACGGTCACGTGCTGCGGCCACGAGTTGACCGGGGCTGCGCCCGCCGTCGGAGTGCTCCGTGTGGAGATGCATGTCCCCGCGGTACCAGGCATACCCGCGTCCAAGGGCTGCCTCCGGGGCCGGATGAGATTGGAAGGAGTCTTCAGACTCTCCGTACTCCAGGGTGATGCGGACCTCCCATTTCATGCCCTTGGGGTGGTAGACGATCGGGCCCAGCGCCACCGACCACAGACCTGCGGTGATCGCGCCGGGCACGTATCCAGGGGTGGCGTCCGACGGTGACACCGTGAAGTCCTGCCGTGCTCCACCGGACCATCCTCGAAAGCCCATGGGCCCGAAGAGCCCGAGGTCCAGCACGTTGCTCATGACACCCGGCACAACCACAAATGCTTCGAAGGACGCGCTCACCGAGATACGACGGACTCCCTCTGGCACGTTGAACTCCACCGAGGCCCACTGGTCGAACCCGAAGGGAGAGTGTCCTCGGTGCGTCAGAGTCACCCGCTGACCCGGCTTCCTGCCGCCGTCGGATGTCTGGGCGGCGGCAGTCGTCGTCGCCGGGACCGTGGCCGCAAGCCCACCCGCGAGGAGTGCGGCGCCCCTCAGCAGAATGTCGCGGCGCTTCGTCGCCGAGGAGTTGTCACGAAGGTGGCGTTCATCATCGGAACGATGCAGCACTGTGCCCTCCCTGTGGCGGACGGGGGCGCCGGCCATGCACACGGCACCTGCGCGTTTTCCTCAGTGGCGACTCATCGGCTGGGCAACAGCAGCGTGGCGCGGACGCGAGGATCCGCTGGTCAGCCCTTGGCCGACCATGGCCGACCCATGGTGGCGACGGCCACGAAATCAGCGCTCCGCAGACCAGGCCGGTTGCCCGGCCGGCGCGTGCGGCAACCAGCGCCATGCTGAGCGTTCATGGGCGGCGATCGAGTCCATTCACCCTCCCGAGAACGCCGTCTGACATGGGCCTGTCATGGCAATACACCCAAACACCCCCTTGGCGTGCGCATACGACCATGACGCCAGATTGATGTCAATGCCCGCGCTGTGCAAGGCAGTTGGACCCGGCCGGGAATTTCACATGCCGAGGTGGCCGGACTCCCCGAAACACGAGACCGCCTGGGAGGCGGGAAGGTGAGGTCTATCGTTTCTGCCAGACCCGCGGTCGGCCACCTCGAAGATCGGATGCCAGATGCTTGCTGCGGCCCGGGGACTCGGCCGCGCGCATCTCCATGCAGTTGAGGATGACGACCTGCTCGTCAAGGCCGAGTTCGCCGGCGATCTGGCACAGAAGCTCGTCGGCCGCCCTGATGACTTGCCGCTGCGACTGTGAGCGGTCTCCTCCCGGGCCGGCGGGAAACGAGCTGCGGCTTGCCGCGGCAAAGGCTGACCGACAAGGTCAAGGGGTGTACACGTCCGCCGACGTCGTGGCGCCGCCGGCGACCAGGACCTTGCCGTCCTTCAGCAGCACCGACGCTCCGCCCTGGTGGTTGGCGGGCATCCGGCCGGCGTCGGTCCACGTGCCGGTGGCGGGGTCATACAGCTCCGACGTGTAGGGGGTGGATGATTGCGACCCGTTGCCGCCGGCGACCAGAACCCGGCCGTCGGGCAGCAGTGTCGCGCTATACCAGTAGCGGGCCTGGGCCATGGTGCCGGTAGAGGTCCACTCCTTGGTCGTGGGGTTGTACAGTTCCGCGGCCGCATTGGGTCCGCCCTGGCCCGTGTTGCCGCCCGCCACGAGGACCTTGCCGTCCTTCAGCAGCGTCGCCGTCCCGTAGCCGTGCGGGGAACTCATGTCGTCGGTAGCCGTCCACGTGCCGGTGCTCGGGTGGTACAGCTCCGCTGACCTCGTATAGCCGTCATAGTCCTTTCCGCCGGCGACCAGCACCTGGCCGTCCGGCAACAGCGTGGCCGTCGCCCCCTCACGCTGGACGGACATGCTGCTGGTGGATTTCCATTCGCGGGTGCCCGGGTCGTACAGCTGCGCCGACGACGTGTCCTCGCCGCCGGCGACCAGCACCTTGCCGTCCTTCAGCAGCGTTGCGGTCGGCTCTCCCCACAGGGGGGTGCTCATCCTGCCGGTGTCGGTCCACTGGCGGGTGGCGGGGTCGTACAGCTGCGCATGCCCATCCCCGTCCGTGCTTGCGACGAGGACCTTGCCGTCCTTCAGCAGGGTCGCCGTCCCCCACTTCGGGGTGCCGGCGTCGCCGGTGGCCGTCCACCGTCCGGTGGAGGGGGCGCACAACTGCGGCTGGGCGCCTCCGCCCGTGACGAGGACCTCGCCGTTGCCCGGCAGTGTCGCCCTCGTACCGTCCTTTGTCTTGAACGGCATCTGGCCGGTGGAAGTCCAGGTGCCTTGGCTTCGGATCTGGGCGGTCGCGGCGGCCGGAGCGGCGGCGCCGGCGGCAGAACCGTGGGCCCCGGTGGCGGCGCTGGCCGGGGCCGTGAAGGCGAAGCCGCCCGCCAGGGCGCCGACCGTGGCCAGCGCCGCGACCAGCACGCGACCTCTGCAGGCACGGCGCGGTCTGGGCACGACAGCAGACACGGTGGGCTCCGGGATCGCGGAAGTCTCCTTGTCGAACATGCGTAAGTCTCCTTGTCAGGGTGCCCCGGCAGCCACGGTCGGCGTGTGGTCGGCCTGTGGTCGGATCGAGGCACAGACGGCCCGGGGCGAGGGCGGAGCCGGCTCGGGCAACCACGAGCGTGCAGCCCGGGTGCGGCCGAGACGGGCGCTCCCTATGTACCTTCAAGTCTGGCGCGATCTGCCCTCGACCAGAACAACCGATCGGGCGACCCGTTGGAGGAAGGCCGCCGCGGCGGCTGCTCCGGGCGGCGTGGGCGGTGATCTCCGTCGGTGCCGAGGGGGTGCGGGTGAGGATCATCGACACCGCCTCTGGGAGAGCCGACGGCGACATCCCCGTCGGCGAGGCCCCTGGAGCTGTGACGACCGGGCGGGGGTCGATGCCGTGGGCCATCCCAAGCTGTCCGGCATCCGGCTGGACCGCCCAGGAGACGCCGGTCGGTGATGCTCGCCACCACGGGCCGAGCAGGCCGACGCTGCGCACGCCGTAGCCGCGCCGAACGCTCGGACGGCGCGGCCCGGAGGTGTCGGGAACAGTGCGGTCACGGGTGGCGCGGGGCCGGCCGTAGTGGTGCCGGAGGCCGTGCTGCTGGTCACCAGGCCCATCCTGGCGGCCGTGACCGGGCCGCGGGCCGGCTCGCCGACATCCCACTCGGGCGTCCTCTCGGGCTCCAGCAGTATGGCCGGGGACCAAGGAGCTCGCCGTTGCGGCGCGGTCAGTGCGAGTCGCGGCCCTGGGCGCGTAGTTGCTCGTTGATGCGTCGGGCTTCTTCCAGCTGGTCCTCGAGGATGACGATGCGGCAGGCAGCCTCGATGGGGGTTCCCTGGTCGACGAGTTCGCGGGCGCGGGCGGCGACGCGCAGCTGGTAGCGGGAGAAACGGCGGTGACCGCCGTCGGAGCGCAGGGGGGTGATCAGGCGGTGATCGCCCAGGGCGCGCAGGAAGGCGGGGGTGGTGCCGAGCATCTCGGCGGCCCGGCCCATCGTGTAGGCGGGGTAGTCGTCGTCGTCGAGGTTGTCGACGGGGCGGGTTCTGGCAGAGGGCATAGACCTCTTCTTCCTGGGGACGCGTCGGGGGGCCCGGGTGCCATACGGCACCCGGGCCCCGAGCTTTCAACACCATCTACCGGCACACCGTGCCGGCCTTCGTCGTCCGCAGATTCCGCCTGACAGGGCGGGGCTGCGGGGATCGCGGATGCGTGACCGGGGACCACCTTCCAATCCGGGGCCTGCGGTACCCGGGCGGACTCGTCCTCGCCCGGGCGATCCTGATGGCGTTCGGCTCCTTACTTTCGGTTACTTCACTGCACTCATCACGTGACTACTGCTCGCGGCCCCCGGCTGCTACCGGGGGCCGCGTCCTGCTTGACCTGCGTGCGCGGCAGTTCGTCTCTGCCGCGCCCTCATCGACTCCTGGGTACAAGAGAAACCATAGCCCTACCGAACAGCAATGTCTACTGCGGCCAGTGCAGATTTTCTTCAGAGCTGGCGCATGGGAGTGGCTGGCCGCGGCACTACCGCGTCCCCACCGACCTGGTCGACACCGATCGCGGGCCGCCGCGCTGTTTGCCGCGAGGGGCCGGGGTGTTGTCGGTGGTGCCCGGTACGTTGCGGTCATGGGTGTGTATCTGGTGAGTGTCGCCGCGCGGGACTGGTCGCGGCGGGGGGAGGACGGGTACGGGGACGTCGCCGCCGCGCTGAACACCGAGCTGGAGCGACGCGGGCTGCCCCGTCACGAGCTGCGGCAGGACGCGCGGGAGGCGCCGGGCTGGTTCGAGGAGAAGGTCAGCCCGTCCATGGACGGCTTCGTGGCGCTGTGCAGGACGCTGCTGACCGAGGCGGAGCTGTCGGCTCTCCTCGGCTGGAGCGTGCTGGTGCCGTTCTCGCTGGAGGAGGAGATCGTGCTCCCGGTCGGCACCGCATACTCCGGCGAGGACACAGTGGTCGCCGGGGCCCCGCGGGTGCGCGCCCTGGCCGAGCGGCTGGCCGGTGCCGTCGGACTGCCCGTGGAGGCGATACCGGCAGGTGAGAACCTCGCGCTGAGCCTGTGGTTCTCGGAGGGTGGGGCGGAGCGGACCGCCCGGGTGCGGCCGGGGCCGTGGGCCGAGGACCGGGACGCGGCGTTCTACGTGGCGCTCTACCTGCGCGCCGCGCAGTACTCCCAGCGGTACGGCTGCCCGATGACCTACTCCTGAGCTCGTGCCCCTTGAGCTCGTGAGTCCTTGAGCTCGTGAGTCCTTGAGCTCCTGAGTCCTTGAGCTCGTGAGTCCTTGAGCTCCTGAGTCCTTGAGCTCCTGAGTCCTTGAGCCACGGCGGCGGCCGACCGGTTGGAGAGACCGTACACGGGTCCTAGTCCCGCGGGGTCGGGGCCGGCAGTCCGGCGCCGTCGGGGCGGCATGAGCGCCAGTGGCGCAGGCGGCAGGCGGAGTCATCCGTGCCGGGGTGTGTTCACGGCAGCAGGCGTTGTTCCTTCGCGACGGCTACCGCGCCCGCGCGGTTGTCGACGCCCAGCTTGTCGTAGATCCGGCGCAGGTGGGTCTTGACCGTGGCCTCGCTGATGAACAGGGTCCGGGCGATCTCGCGGTTGCCGAGGCCGCGGGCGAGTTGGGTCAGGATGTCGCGCTCGCGGCCGGTGAGGGAGGGGCGCGGGCTGCGCAGGCCGGCCATGACCCGGCTGGCGACGGGCGCGGAGAGCGCGGGACGGCCTTGGGCGGCGGCGTGGATCGCGGCGAACAGTTCTTCCGGGCGTTCGGCCTTGAGGAGGTAGCCGGTCGCGCCCGCCTCGATGGCGCGGGTGATGTCGGCGTCGGTGTCGTAGGTGGTCAGCACGAGGACGTGCGGGGAGGGGCCGGGGGCGGTCGTGAGGCGGCGGGTGGTCTCCACGCCGTCGGTGCCCTCTCCCAGCTGGAGGTCCATCAGCACCACGTCCGGGGCCAGCCTCGCGGACAGGGCGAGTGCTTCCTCGCCGGTTGCCGCTTGGCCGACCACCTCGATGCCCGGGGCACTGTCGAGCAGGGCGAGCAGGCCGGCCCTGACGACCGCGTGGTCGTCGCAGACCAGGATGTGCACGGGGGCAGGGTCCGGGGCCGGGGTGGCGGGGTGGGTCATGGGGTGGTCTCCAGGGGGACGACGGCGGACAGAGCCGTTCCCTCTCGTCGTGTCGACTCGACGGTCAGGGTGCCGCCGAGCTGTGCGAGCCGGGCCCGCATGGCGGGCAGGCCGTGGCCGCGCGTCCCGGCGGGTACGGCTGCTGCCGCCGGGTCGAAGCCGCGGCCGTCGTCGGTGACGTCGAGGACGACCTGGTCGTCGAGGACGGTGAGGGTGAGCACGGCGGTGGTCGCGTCGGCGTGTTCCCGGACGTTGGCCAGGGCCCCCTGGGCGACGCGCAGCAGGGCCGACTGGACGCGGTCCGGCAGCGGTGGGGTCCGTGCGCCGGTGTCCAGGTGGACGCGCACGTCGAGGTGGTCGCCGGACTCGCGGGCGGCCAGGGCGTGCAGTGCGTCGTCGAGGCTGCCGTGGGTGAGGTCTGCGGGGGCCAGGTCGTGCACGAAGCGCCGGGCCTCGGCGAGGTTGTGCTCGGCGACGGAGGCGGCGGACCGAACGTGGTCACGTGCCTTGCCCGGTTCCGACTCCCACACCCGTTCCGCTGCCTGGAGGAGCATGCGCTGGCTGGACAGCCCCTGGGCGAGGGTGTCGTGGATCTCCATGGACAGCCGCTGGCGTTCGGCGAGGGTGCCGGCACGGCGCTCGGACGCGGCGAGTTCGCGACGGGTGCGGAGCAGGTCGTCGATCAGGGAGCGCTGCCGAGCGGCCTGTCTGCGGGTCTGCAGGAACACGGCCGTGGCGATGGCGGCGACGGCCGGAGGCGCGAGCAGCTGGTTCGGGTCGAGGTGCCCGGCGAGTCTGAGCTGCGCGGCGACGACGAACGTCGTCAGGACGGCGACCAGGAGGAGTGCCGCGCGAGTCGGCAGAGTGCGCAGGCCGGTGTAGAAGAGCGGTACCGCGCACCAGGAGAAGCTCGGCGCGAGGACCACGAGCACCATCCACACGGCGACGACCAGCGCGAGCCAAGCCGCTCCGAGCCAGGAGGGTCGTGGATCGGAGGTCGGCCGGGGTTCGGCCGGTCGGGGATCGGTATATGGCCGGTGACCGGACGGGCGGGGATCGGACGATGGCCGGGGATAGGACGGGTGCCGGGGGGTCGGTCGGGTGCTGGCGGGTGCGCGGTGTGGCCGGCGGGGTCGGAGGGATGACAGGCGGGCGGCTCGGCTGCGCTTGGGCGTCCGCCGGTCTGCTCGCCGCCGGTCCGCTCGCCGCAGGTCCGGGTCTGCTGGTGCGTCGGCCGGAGCGGGCCCCAGCAGGTGCAGGACAGCCAGGGCGAACGACAGGGCGATGATCCACGGCGTGCGGGGCTCACCCGGGTGACGTGTCAGGAAGCGGGCCAGGGCACCAGCGAGCAGCAGGAAGAACGCCGCGTGCAGCACGGCGCCCAGCCACCGGTCGTGCGGGTCGTACGGCTTCGGCATTCGCCCATGCCTCCCTTCCAGCGTTCCCCTGTTCGCTTGCGCTGAGCTGCGCAAACACTCCCATTGTCGCGGCTCGGGACGACCTGGGGGTCAACCGATCGGATGACACCGCCATCGTCCGATGCGCACGCCGGGAACAGCCGGACCACCGACCGGGCGGTGCAGGTGACGGGGCGAGGGTGGAGAACACCACGGGCGGCCCGGACCACGGTGGCCGCCCACCCGTCCCGAGGAGCAGACCAGAATGAAGAACCTCTCCAGGCGCGCCCGCATCACCACCGGCGCCGTCGCCCTCGCCGTCGTCGGCGCCGCGGCTTTCGGCACGGTGTCCGCGAACGCCTCCGCGCCGGGCGCCGTCCCGGCGGACTCCGTCGCGGCGGACTCCGTCGCGGCGGACTCCGTCGACTCGGGCGCCACGACCACCTCCACGCATCTGACGATCGACGCCGCCACCCGCGCCGCGCGGGCCGCGCTCGACGCCGCCGAGGCGGAGCGTCAGCGGGTCACGGTGGCCGTCGTCGACCGCAACGGCAACACCGTCGTCACGCTCCGCGGCGACGGTGCGGGCCCGCAGTCGTACGAGTCGGCGGAGCGCAAGGCGTTCACCGCCGTGTCCTGGAACGCGCCCACGTCCGAGCTGTCCGGACGCCTTCAGCAGACGCCGAACCTCAAGGACATCCCCGGCACCCTCTTCCTCGGCGGTGGCGTCCCGGTCTCGGCCCGCAGCGCGCCGATCGCCGGTATCGGCGTGGCCGGAGCACCGTCCGGCACGTTGGACGAGAAGTACGCGCGGGCGGGCGCAGCGGTTCTGGGCCGCTAGCGACACGCGGTCGCGGACCTGTGCGAGGTACGTACAGGACGCGCACGGATTCCGTACGCATGCCGTACAAGATGCCGGCCGGTCCTTCCCTCAGGCCGCCCGAGGGGTCGGCGTCAGGTGCCGGACTCGTCGTTCTCCTCCTCCGAACCGGCCGCGGGCGCTGGGCCGGAGGCACCGGCCGGTCCGGGGGGCGGCGGTCCGGGCTCGGACGCGGCGTTGACGGGCGCGTACCCGCGCGGCATGCCGGGGGCGGAGAGGAAGGCACGCTCCTCCGGCGTGAGACCGTCGTCGGGGGCGGTGTCCTGCTGGGTCATCCTGCGTTGCTCCTCACGTCGTCCCCGGCCCCGGCCCCGGGGCCGGGGCCTTGCGGGGGCGTCCACTGGTCGACGAGTTCCAGTATGTCGATGTCCTCGCCCCGCACGTACAGCCCACGCGTGTTGTGCACCTGAGCGCCGAAGGTGCCGTCGGCCGCCATCCGGTGCGACCGCTCCAGGTACAGCTCAGGCGCCTGCGGGAAGGAGCTGGCGTACGAACGCTCCCCGTACCAACCGCCCACCCAGGTCCCGTCTTTCAGGCGTGCCCTGAGGTAACAGGCGTCCCGGTCGCGGAACATGTGGTCCCACGCGGTCGGCGTTCCCCGGTACCGCGCTCGCAGGCGCCGCTGTTCGAGCCACGACACCGTGAGGGCGGCCAGCGCGGGCAGCGCGAACAGCAGGATCAGCGCGTGGAGGGCGGCTTCGCGGGCGTGACCGGGGAAGCTGTCGGGCCGGACCAGTTCGGCCGGCCGGCTGCCGAGCACCGCGAAGTACAGGCTGTCGAGTACGACCGACACGGTCAGCGCGCGCAGCAGGCGGTGCCCGAGGTCGCTCTCCCCCGGCACCAGGCCGCGCCGGCTCTCGCGGACGAACTGGTAGACGACGCCGGGCAGCAGTGCCACCGCCAGCAGAATCAACTGGGTTACCGTGGCCGGTGGTTGCACAGGGCATCGTCACCTTGTCCGAGCGGAACGACTTCGACGGTCGACAGGTTAGCCAGAAGACACGCGGAATTCTGGGGGCGGTTGATGCGGCGGACCGAGCACGAGGTGGTGGCGGCCTTCGTCGAACAGGTGAGGGCGGCCCTGTCGAGCGGTGATCCCGACGATCTGTACGACCGCAGGCTCGACAAGGCGTTCGTCCGGGCGGTGCGCCGGGCCCGGCGCCATCGTTCGCTGTGCGCCATGACGTTCGAGTCGATGGCGGTGCTGAACCGTGAACGCGCCCGAGAAGGCGCCGGCGCCCCGGCGGATGCCCTGCACGACGTGGGGCTGCTGTTTCTGCACACCCGGTATGCGCCCGACCCCCTGGGCCTGCTGGCCGAGGCGAACGTCCTGCTCGGCGGAGGCCACCGTCCGTCGGCGCGCAGGCGCCCCGGCGGCCGGCGGCCGTTCACCCAGTATCTGTTCGCCAAACGTGACCTCATCCGGCTGCGGGGCGGTGCGGTGGGCGAGGACGTGCTGCGTGATGCACGTGCGCTGGCCGCCGGCTTGCGTGACCCGTACCTGAAGGCCGACATCGACGACTTCCTGCGGTCGCTGGGCGAGACGCCTCCCCCGGCTCCGGCGCCACGCGAGGAGACCCCGCCCGCCGTCCCGCCGCCCGGCATGTTCGCCGCACCGCCGGGATCGGCAACAGCCCGCGATCTGCGTCGCCGGGCGGATCGTGCCCTGAAGGACGCCGACCGGCACGAGGCGGTCTTCCACCGCTCCAAGGATCCCGGCGCGCTGGACGAGGCGGTCGGGGCCATGGCTCAGGCGGCCTGGTGCATGGAGGCGGCCGGGGAGCACGGTCTCGCCCTGGAATGCCAGATGGATGTCGGGCGGCTGTACGCCGCCCGGTTCGCCCGCCTCGGCATCTGGAGCGACTTCGAGCAGGCCGTCGCGCGCATGCGCAAGGTCGTCGACGCTCTGCTGCCGCACCACCATCCGGCGGTGTTCGGCTGTCTCCTGCAACTGGCCGTCACCCTGCAAGGAGGGCACGAGTACCTGTTCGACAAGTTCGGTCCGCGGTGCGGCACGGAGCTGATCGACGCGGCCATCGCCGATGTGCGGCTGGCGTTGCTCGGCGTCGACGCCGGAGTGGCCTCCCCGGACGACGAGGACCTGCCCGGCACGCTGCTGACCGTCCTCGGCCACTGCCTGCTGATGCGGTTCCTGGTCCGGTTCGCCACCGACCCGGACTCCGGTCCGGCCGCCTCCGAACTCGCCGAGGCGGAGAGTGCGCTCGACCGGGCCGCCCTCCTGCTCGGCGACGGGGGTGACGCCCCGGACGTCGCGCTGCCAGGAGGCCGGGCCCAGCCCGGGCGGGCGCAGGTCGTCACGATGCTGCGCGTGTACCGGGTGCAGGCCCGGTTGATGCGCGCCCTGGCCGAGTCCGACGCCGCCGGTGCGCGGGAGCTGATCACCGTCGTACGTGAGCGCATCGCGGCCGGGAAGGACCCGCAGACGCGTGCCCAGTGGCAAGCGATGCTGGGCAGTGCGTATGCCCTGGCCGGGATGACATCCGGCCAGGGCGCTGCCGCGCAGGACGGGGTCGAGGCGCTGGACGAGGCGATCCGGGGCGGCACCGCCTCCGAAGGTCCACAGCGCACGCTGCGCTCGGCCCGTCTCGCCGCCACCCTGGCCATGGGAGAGCAACAGTGGGCGGCGGCCGAGCAGGCGCTGAGGGAGGCGCTGCGGCAGATCCACGCCCTGCGCACGCACGGCATCCCCGAGACCACCCGGCGTGCCTGGCTGCAGCAAGGCCGCAGTCTGGTCGGGGACCTGGTGACCTGTCTGGTCGCCCTGGGCCGGGCGGAGGAGGCAGCGGTGGCCTTCGAGGAGCACCGGGCGGTGCTGCTGTCGGAGGTGCTCGGCGACCGGGCGGACATCGTGGGGCTGGAGCAGGTCGCCCCGGCACTTGCCCGGGACTACGGGACGGCCTCCCGGGAGTTGCACCGGTTCGACGGAAGCGCTGAAGCCCGCCGTGGCGACCACCGCGACAAGCGGCGGGGGCTGCTCGACGACCGCGAGCGGATCGGCCGGCGCATCCGGAAGGTGCCGGGTTTCGCGGACTTCGGGCTGCCGCCTCGCTTCGCCGATCTGGCGGCAGACACGGGCGAGGGCCCGATGGTCCTGCTGAACACCGGTTCCCTGCGCGGAGACGCCCTGGTGCTGTGGGACGGGGAGGTCACGGTCGTTCCGCTGCCCGGCGCTCGCGCCGACCTGCTGGACTCGGCCGCTGCGGACCTGCATCGGGCGCTCGACGCCGCGGACCGGGCCCGCGCGGAGGGCGACCAGGGGGCGTTCGTGCGGGGGCAGCGCGCCGTCTCCGCCGTGCTGGAGCAGCTCTGGGACCGGGTGGCCGCACCGGTGTGGGAGCTGGCCACGGCCGGTCCGGGGGCGCCGGAGCACGGGGAAGGGTCCGGCACGGCACCCTTGCGGATCTGGTGGGTGCCGTCCGGGCCGCTGTGGTTCCTGCCGCTGCACGCTGCCGCGGCTCCCGGCGGGCCGTCGATGACCGAACTGGCGGTGTCGTCGTACGCCCCCACCGTACGCATGCTCCGAGCGGGCCGGCGGCGGCCTCCAGGCCCGGTGCGCGATCCGCTGGTGGTCAGCGTCCCCCGGGCACCCGGCGCGACTCCGGTGCCCGGCGCCGAGGCCGAGGCACGCCTGCTCGCGGACCTGCTGCCCGGGGCCCGGGTACTGGCGGATCGGGAGGCGACGCGGCAGACGGTGTTGCAGGCACTGGGCCGGCACCCCTGTCTGCACTTCGCGGGGCACGGCCGGAACACACCGGACGGCACCGTGCTCGTGCTCCACGACCACCAGACAGACCCGCTGCTCGCCCAGGACGTCCTGCACGAGGACGTGCCGGGCGGCGAACTGGCTTACCTGTCGGCCTGCGAGGCGGCCCAGACCTCGGTGCTCCTGCCCGACGAGGCGACGCACTTCGGCGCGGCACTGTCGGTGGCCGGTTACCGCCATGTCGTCGGCACGCTGTGGCGCGTCGACGACGGCGTCGCCGTCGAGGCGGCCCGCCGCTTCTACGGCCGCCTGACCGGGACGACGACCGTCGACCCGGCGCTGGCCGTGCACCACACGGTGCGTGAACTGCGGGCCGCTTACCCGAGCATGCCGGGCCTGTGGGCAGCCCATGTGCACATCGGCCCGTAGCGGGTGGCAGCATGGGGCTCGGCCTCAACCGGCCGCGTCCCGGGTCCGCGTACGCCCTGCCGGACGGGCCCGGCCCGGTGCACTCGGAGCTGCTTCATCGGGTGCCTTCGGCTACCGGCGGGCCGAAGAGCGCCACGATGTGTGTCGGCCGTTGGTCAGGGGGTTCGGCCGTCGCACGGGGGCGAGCGTCGAGCAGGGCGGCTCCTCGGGTTGCCGCGTGGTCGTCTGTCAGGATTGCGCCATGGGTCCCGATGTCGTGCGTCTCCCCGAACCCCCGGCCCGTGCGGCCGACTTCGAGGACGATTTCACCGCCCCGCACCTCAGGCGGGATCGGTGGGTCGATCACTATCTGCCGCACTGGACGTCACCCGACAGGTCACGGGCCCGTTACGACATCGACCGCGCCGGACTGCGGCTGCGGATCGACGCCGACCAGCCGGACTGGCGCGAGGAGGACGCTCCGCTGCGGGTGTCCAACGTGCAGACCGGCGTCTTCTCCGGGCCGGTGGGATCGCACCGCGGAACGCATCGGCATCGGCCGGATGGGCTCGTCGTGCGCACGCAGACCCCGGAAAGCCTGCTGTGGGCACCCACGGCCGGGCGTGTGGACGTGACGGTCAGTGCGAGTGTGGACAGGGGGTGCATGCTCGCGGCATGGCTCGTGGGGACGGAGCACCTCTCCGAACAGGACACCGGAGAGGTGTGCGTCTTCGAGATCGACGCCGATACCGTCGGTGAGCAGGAAAGCCGCGCCCGTTGCGGGGTGAAGGCGCACTCGGACCGGCGGCTGACGACCGACATGACGGAGGTCGTCCTGCCCCTGAACGCGTCGAAGCCGCACACCTGGACCGTCCTGTGGGGGCCGTCGGGGACGCTCATCGGATGTGAGGGCGTCGTCGTGAAACGGTCGGCACAGGCTCCGGCGTATCCGCTCTTCCTGCTGATCGACCTCTTCGAGATCGGCCCCCGGCCGGACTCCCCGTCGCGCTATCCGAAGACCGCTCGTGTCCATCGCGTACGCGGCTGGGACGCGGATCCCGTGTCCGGCGCGCTGTAGAGGCCGCTCCCCAGCCAGCCCTTCACGGGCGGCCTGCCCGGCCGGCAGCAGAACGGGGACCGGCGCGCGCCACCCGACTGCGGCGCGCGCCTGACGTCGTGTCAGAAGCAGGACCTGGAGACGTTGCCCACCTCGTTGCCCTTGAGCAGGCCGCCCCAGATGTAGTTGTCGTCCGAGAGGAGCACCCATTTGTTGTGGTAGACGCCGTTGGCGTTGACGTAGCCACCCTCGAGCCAGCACTCGGCGCTCAGGTTCTGGTTCGCCGCCACGGGATAGGCGATCCGGTAACCCGTCGAAGGCCCGATGCGCACATTGCCGTTGATCCAGGTCGTGACGGTCTGCGCCTGAATGCTCACCGTCTGGGCCGCGGACCGCTCCGCCGACGGCGCCGGCGCTGCGGCGGCCGGCGCGGCCGCGCCTCCCGCCACCGCGATGGTTGCCGCCGCTGCGGTCATGAGCTTGGTCATCGAGCGTGAAGTGCTGCGCCGCATGGTGGTTCTCTTCCTGTTGAACAACATGTGCCATGTGCCTCGCCAGTGACCGGCGGTCTCCCCGGCGCACACGGGCCGGCGCAATCCGGGCGCACTGACCAGGCACCGGTATCGTAAGAACCCATGTGCGCCGTCGCTCCTGACAGATGTCAGGGGGTGTCCGCCTCCTGCGAGGGGCGCGGAAGCTTCGACGGGGGTGCGGGAACGCCTGGTCACCGTGGCGGCGGACGAGGGGGTGCACGTCGGCGTGGGCCGGGCGGTGGTGGTGATGTGGGCCTTCCTGGCCGCGCCGGTGTGGCTGCACGGCAGAGCAGAGTCGGGCCTCGGGGGTGTTGTGAACAGACAGGACCGGGCGGACGCGGTGGATCGGGAGATGGCCGCGCGTCCTCTGCCTGATGCTGCCGTCCGGGAGTTGGGGCGCTGGTGGAGCGGGTGCGGTGCGGAGTTCGCGGACGGGACCCCGGGCGCGCACACGGTCCGCTACACGCCCAGCCGGTGGACGCGGATCGCCCCGTGGCCCTCGGCACTGGCTTCGAGGTCCCACACCGGCGATGCCGGGATCAGCCGGGCGCAGGTGGTATCGATCGTCACGGACGCGCTGCGGCGTGAGGCTTTCAGAGAGGCCCTGGTCGCCACCTATGTGTGGGGGAAGGGGAAACGCGGCTCCCCCGGCGGCAGCGGTCCCGCCTCCTTGCGGAAGATCCTGAGCGTGGAAAGCCTGGACACCGCGTTGGCCCGTGGGGTCACCACCTTGAGCGAGCACGGTGCAGAGGCTGCTTACGCGGGGCTTCAGGGCCTGGTTCCCGGGCTCGGTCCGTCGTTCTCCACCAAGTTTCTCTACTTCGTCGGCAAGACGGTTCCGTCGGCGACCGGGCCCCAGCCGCTCGTCCTGGACCGGGTTCTGGCCCGGCGTCTGCGGTCCCTGGCCCAGGCAGTCGGCCGGGAGACCGGCCACGACCCCGACGGCTCGATCGCCAACTGGGTCTGGAGGGACGGGAACTGGTCACCGCACCGCTACGCGGTCTACCTCTCCTTCATGGAGGCGGCCACCCGTCAGGCGGCGGCATCGAGTACCTGGCCGTCGGATGCCTCACCCGACCTGCTCGAATACGCCCTGTTCAGCACCTCCTGGACGTGACCGGCCCCGCCGTGCCGTAGGCCGTTTTCGGCAGGCCGCAGGTCGAGGGTCGAGGGTGAAGCCGGTCCCCTGTTCTATGACGGGCGGTGCGCGGTCACCAGCAGGGTGTCAGCGGTGCGAGGCCCGCCGGTGGTGGTGGCAGGCAGCACATCAACGCTGAGGTCGGTGAATCCGGCCCCGTCGAGCAGCTCGGTCCACACGTGCTCGCGGAGGACCCAGCGGCGCATCGTGGTGGTTTCGCCGTCCGGTGTCCTCGCCGGGATGTCGGCGGCCACGGCGTCGGACTGGGCGGGCGCCCCGTTCAAGTAGTGGGCGAGGGTTGCGAACACCAGTCGCCCGCCCGGCTTCAGAGCGGCTGCCGCCGCGGGCAGCAGCTCACGCGGGTCGGTGAGTCCACGGCGCCGAAGACGCTGTACAGCACGTCGTACGTGTCGGTCGTCGACCGTAGGTGGGGCACCGCGTCGGACCGCACGATGCGCAGCCGGGGCGCGAGATGGGCGTAGAGGTCGGTTGCCATGGCGTGCTGGGCGGGCGAGGCGTCGACGGCGACGACCCGGGCCGGCTGGTGATGGACCGCCAGGTGTGCTGCGTGCCGGGCCGTGCCCGCGCCGAGGTCGCCCGCACAGCGGCCGGTCAGGTCACCGAGGACCTCGGGGCCGGGCCCGGCGTCCTGGCTCCAACTCCAGTGGAAGGTGTCGGGAACGGCGCGGTCGCGGGTGGCGCGGGCGCGGCCGTAGTGGTGCCAGAGGTCTGTGTCTGTGGTGCCGGTGGTCATCCGGACCATCCTGGCCGCCGTGACCGGGCCCGCGGACCGTTCGGCTCACATCTCACCCGGGCGGGCCGTCGGTCCCGAGTCGACGCAAGACGGTGGGACCGGAAGGAGGTTCGACGGGAGTTGCCGGTGGCAGGAGAGAGGATGCCGGGATGCCACTGCTGCCGACCACTGTCCCCGCGTCGCTGCTCAGCCTTCACCGCCTCGGCCCCGAGAGCGGGGATTGGGGTGTGAGGGTCGACCACGCCGTGGCGACGGCCGGTCGTGGAGGAGAGGTGACCGCCTGGGCGCGCGGAGAGTCAGGTCCGCCGGTCGAGTTCCGTAGTGAAGAAGTCGGTCAGCTTCTGCACGGCGGGGGTGACGTACTGGTCCTTGTCGTAGAGGTCGACGTGGCTTGCGCCGTCGATCCAATGGCATTCCTTGGGGCCGACCGCCTTCTGGAAGGCCTCGACGGTCATCCACGACGTCACCGCTCGGGTTCCCGCGATCATCAGGAGCGGACGCCGCCCGAGGAGCGGAAGGAGCGCGAACGCGTCGAAGCCGGCCATTCTGTCGATGCTGGTCCAGTCGAGGAAGGACGCTGCTCGGGGGTGCTGTGCGCGGGGGGTGCGGTAGTACTCGAAACCCTCGGCACCGTGCTCGCCGCCCATCGCGCGGGCCTGCTCGACCGATGCGGGGAACAGTTCGAGTGCGGGCGCCTGCTCGCCCCGGGCCGTGGCGGTGCGGGCGTCGGCTGCCGCGCCGAGCATGCCCTGGAACACCGTCGGGTCCTGTGTGCCGTCGGCGCCGAAGCGGAACTGGCGGGCGACGTCCACGGCGCTCACCGTGGCGACGGCCTTGATCCGGTGGTCGCCACCCGCGGCGGGCAGGACGTAGCCGCCGGAGGCGCAGATGCCGAGCGCACCGATCCGGTCGGGATTCACCGCGGGGAGGGTGGTGAGGTAGGAGACGGCGGCTTTGAGGTCCTCGACGCGCTGCGCCGGGTCCTCCAGGTCGCGCGGGGTGCCCCCGCTCTCGCCCTGGTGGGCGGCGTCGAAGGCCAGGGTGATGAAGCCCTGCTCGGCCAGTCGGCTCGCATAGAGCCCGGCCGCCTGTTCCTTGACCCCGCTTCCGGGGTGGCCGACGACGATGGCCGGGCGGGGGCCGCCGGCGGTGGACGGCGGGGTGTAGAGGTGGCCGGCGAGGGCGATGCCGGCGCTGTCGAAGGTGACGTCGGTTCTCATCACGAGGACTCCGTTGTGCTGTCGGTGCTGGACCCGCTGGGGGCCCGGCCGGGCGTCGTGCCGCGGCGTGATCCCAGCGTCGCCGTGCTCCCGCACCGGCAACAGAGCCGGACTTCTGCCCGGGAAGGAATCTGCCCCCTCACCGCGCGGGGGCGAGGGCTCAGAATGTGCGTATGAACGTGCCCTCCGGATCCGGCGAACTCGGTGCCTTCCTCAAGGCCTGCCGCGCTCGGCTGACCCCGCACGACGTGGGCCTGCCCGAGACCGGCGGCCACCGCAAGGTCGCGGGGCTGCGCCGGGAGGAGGTGGCCCGGCTCGCCGCGATCAGCGTCGACTACTACACCCGGCTGGAACAGGGGCGGGTCCAGGCGTCGGCATCCGTGCTCACCACCCTTGCGCGTGCGCTGCGTCTGGACGACGACCAGCAGGTCTACCTCTTCGACATCGCGGGCAGGACCGGCTCCGGACCGCGCCGCCGGCGTGCGGCCCAGCGTGTGCGACCGGCCGTCCGCCGTCTGCTGGAGCAGCTCACCGAGGCTCCCTGTCTCGTCCTGGGCAAGCGCATGGACATCCTCGCCTGGAACCGGGCAGCCACCGCGCTCTACACCGACTTCGCCCGCGTCCCCGCCGCACGGCGCAACTACGTGTCGCTGATGTTCACCGATCCCGCTTTCCGGGCCCTGCACCTGGAGTGGGAACACGACGCACGTGACGTGGTCGCAGCGCTCCGCATGGAGGCCGCGGCCGACCCCGACGACCCGGGTCTCACGCAGCTGGTAGGCGCGCTCTCCGTCCAGGACGCCGACTTCCGCACCTGGTGGGCCGAGCACCACGTCAACTCGGCCGGCTACGGCACCAAGCACTACCGCCATCCGGCGGTCGGCGAGCTGACCCTCGACTGCGACACGTGGGACAGCCCCGACGACTCCGGTCAGCGCCTCATGGTCCTCACCGCGGACCCCGGTTCGCCCTCGCACGACGCGCTGCGCATCCTGATCTCATGGGCGTCCGACGCTCCACGCGGATCAGGCAGCGCGGCGTCGTCCGGCGAGGCGGGCCGGCGGTCCGCGGAGGCCTGAGGCCGGCTCATCCGCCCTCGCGGCCGGGCGCGGCGGTGGCCTCGTCCGTATCGACGCCGAGCAGGTCGAGGGCGCCCCGGACGGCGCGATTGAAGGGTTCGTCGGACTGTTCGGCGCGTGCGAGGGCGTAGCCGCCCTGGACGACGGCGGCCAGGGTCGCGGCGGTCCGCTCCGGCCGCAGCCGTGGGTCCAGGTCGCCGGCCGACTGGGCTTCGGTGACGGCCTCGGTCAGGCAGTCGAGCAGGACCGCGAAGGTCTCCTGGACGGGCGTGCGCAGCGCGTCGTCGGCGATGACGTCCGGATCGCCGGCCAGTCGCCCCACGCTGCATCCCCGGAGCACGTCCCGTTCCAGCAGCAGATAGACGACGATCTTCTCCAGCGCCGAGCCGCCGCCGGAGAAGACCTCGCGGATCCGGGTCTGCATGAGGTGGGCGCTGCGCTGTTCGGCGGCCAGGGCGAGCGCGGGCTTGCCGTCGAAGTGGTGGTACATGCTGCCCTGGCCGACGCCTGACCGGCGCAGGATCGCGGTCGGACTCGTGCCGAGATAGCCCCGGTCCCAGAGCAGTTGCCGGGTGCTCTCGATCAGGCGTTCCCTGGCGGGAGCGGAGGCGGCCGCGTCGGGGGCTGCGGCGGATTTCTTCATGCCCCCACCATACATACATGTATGTATGGTGGGGCGGGCACCGGCGGTCCAAGGCATGGCCGGGCAAATCGATGACGGAGGACTTCATGGCACACACGACTTCGGTTCAGGTCGTCGAAGCGTTCTGGGCGCAGGTGTGGAACGCCCACGATCCGGAGAAGGTCGACGACTTCGTGGTGGAGGACTTCGTCATCACCAGCGGGGGTGTGCGGATCGAGGGACGGGAGAACTTCAAGGCCTGGATCAAGAACTTCCTCGACCAGGTCCGCGACCTGCGTCTCGAAGTGATCGAAACCTTCCAGAACCAGGACGGGAGCCGGGTCGCCTCACGCTGGCGCGTGCACGGACTGAACAACGGCGTCCTGGGGACCGAGCCCGACGGACAGCCGATCTCCTTCACCGGAACCGCGGTCTGGGCGGTGCGCGAAGACGGCAAGCTCCTGCACAACTGGGTCGAACGCTCCAGCTGGGAGCTGTACCAGCACCTGACGGCACCGGCCGCCCGGACGCACTGACGCGTCCGGGCGGCCGGCGGACGACGGCGAGTCGCAAGCCGCCTTCCCCGTCCGGATCAGGCGTCGAGATTCTGTCCCGCCACGACCTGCAGGAACGTGAAGCGCTCTGCGGCGTCGGACCCGGGCTGGGGGCGGAAGACCACCATGCGGTGGCCGGTGATCGAGCTCAGTACGACATCGCACTGCACGTCGAGTTCTCCCACGTGCGGATGGATCAGCAGTTTGCGCGTGGACCTCAGCGGCGTGACGGTCATCTCCTGCCAGTAACCGCTGAACTCCTCGCTGGCGGTGAGCAGGTCGGCCACGAGTCGGTCCGCCACCGCGTCGCCGCCCCGGCCGGCGGCGGCGACGCGGAGGTCCGCCGCGTAGCCTCGCCCGATCGCCTCGTGTTCCTCGGCGACGTTCAGGGCGCGCGAGGCCGGATCGGTGAACCAGCGCCAGATGACGTTGCCCTCACGGGCCTCGCCCAGGGGCCAGGAGCCCAGCAGCGCCTGACTCAGCCGGTTCTGCGCGAGCATCGTGGACAGGTCGTCGATCACGTGGGCCGGGACCGTCGTGAGGGCGTCGAGCAGGAACATCATCGCCGGGTCGACGTACCGGCCGGCTCCGCCCCTGGACGGCGGGGCGTAGCCGGCGAGCCGGTAGAGGTGGTCGCGCTCGTCCACCGACAGGCGCAGCGCACCGGCCAGGCTCGCGAGCATGGCCTGCGAGGGGTGGGCGTTGCGGGACTGTTCCAGCCGCTCGTAGTAGTCGACGGAGATGTTCGCCAGCAGGGCGACCTCGGAGCGCCGCAGGCCGGGGGTGCGGCGCCGGCCGCCGGCGACCAGGCCGACGTCCGCCGGGCGCAGTGCCTCGCGCCGGGCGCGGAGGAAGGATCCGAGGTCGTTGTGGTTCATCGCGCCGCTCATTCCTGGATGGCCCTCATGCCGTCCGAGTAGTAACGCGCACCTGTCACCTCGTCGGCGCCGATCACCTCGCCGAGGGTGCTCAGCGTGTCGGCGTCCAGGGTGAGTGCCGCGGCGGCCACGTTCTCCTCCAGGTAGCCGCGCCGCTTGGTGCCCGGTATGGCGGTGACGCCCTGGGCCAGCACCCATGCCAGAGCCAGCTGCCCCGGCGTGATGCCGAACTTCTCCGCGATGACCCGTACGCGGTCCGCGAGGGCGAGGTTGTGGGCGAAGTTCTCGCCGCTGAAGCGGGGCGCGGTGCGCCGCCAGTCGTTCTCCGGCAGCTCGTCGAGCGAACGCAGCCGCCCGGTGAGGAAACCCCGCCCAAGCGGTGCGTAGGCGACGAAGCCGATGCCCAGCTCGCGCACCGTGTCCAGCACACCGTTGGCCTCCACGGTCCTGGTGAACAGCGAGTACTCGGTCTGCACGGCCGACAGCGGTGCCGCGGCATGGGCCGCGCGGATCGTCCCGGCCGACGCCTCGCTGATGCCCAGGTGGCGCACCTTGCCCTCGGCGACGAGCTCGCCCAGTGCACCGAAGGTCTCCGCCACGGGCACGTCCGGGTCCACCCGGTGCTGGTAGTACAGGTCGATACGGTCCGTTCCCAGCCGGCGCAGCGAGCCCTCCACGGCGCGTCGCACGTAGTCGGGCCGCCCGTTCGGGCCGCCGACGACCTTGCCGGAGTCGTCCAGCGTCAGCCCGCCGAACTTCGTCGCCAGCACCACCCGGTCCCGGTACGGGGCCACCGCCCGCCCGAGCAGCTCCTCACCGGTGAAGGGGCCGTACATATCGGCCGTGTCGAACATCGTCACTCCCAGTTCGATCGCCCGGTGGACGGTCTCGACCGAACCGGCGTCGTCCCGGGTGCCGTACATCGCGGTCATCCCCATGGTGCCCAGGCCCTGGACCGACGCCGTGAGACCCTGGCTGCCGATCTTGTGCGTGCTGATGCTCATCATTGCCTCCTGCCGGTGGACACCGCGCCTCGGTGCCGATGACAGCGTCCTGCGGCACCGGCTGACTTCCAGCGTCCGGCTCAGACCCGTCTTTCGAGGACGACGCTGTGGACCGCAGTGGTCTGCGGTGTTCGGCCGGGCGGTAGATCGGCCGAACACCGCAGGCCAGACCTCAGGGCAGGGCCGCACCCGACAGGCCTGGCGTGCCTCGGAGCCGTGCCGCGTCCTGGCTGGGCGGCATGCCGAACAGACGACGGTACTCGCGGGTGAACTGTGAGGAGCTCGCGTAGCCGACGGTGTGGCCGACACCGGTGACGTCGGACGGGCGGCCGGCCAGCAGCAGCCGGGCCTCCTGCAGGCGGATGCGCTTGTGGAACTGGATGGGGCTCATCCCCGTCACGGCGTGGAAGTTGCGGTGGAACGCGGACACGCTCATGCCCGCGGTCCGGGCGAGGTCCTCGACGCGGAACGATTCCGCGTAGTGCTCTCGGATCTGCCGGACCGCCCGGCTGATGTGGGCCAGTCCACTGTCCGCCAGACCGAGCTGACGGATGGCGGGGCCCTGCTCGCCGCGCAGCAGGTACCAGAGGATCTCCCGCTTGATCAGCGGGGCGAGGATCTTGCGGTCGGCGGGCCGGTCCAGCAGGCGCAGCAGCCGGACGACGGCATCCAGCATGTCCGCCGGGGCGTCGCCGACCGCGATGCCCACCGGTGCGGCCGGCGCCGGGGCGGGCAGGTCGCCGGGGCCGGCCTCCAGGAGCAGCTGCGCGATGTCGGCGGGATGCAGGGTCATGCCGAAGCCGAGGGTGGGCTGCCCGGTGTCGATGACGTGGCCGGTGACCGGGAGATCGACCGAGGTGACGACGTACTGACCGGGCCGGTACTCGTACAGGCGCTCGCCCAGGGCCAGGCGCTTGCCGCCCTGGGCGACGACCGCCAGCACGGTGCCGGACATGCCGACGGTGGGTGCGCTGCGCGGGTTGAATCTGCAGGCCCGGACGCCGTCGATCGCCGTGGTCATGTCGGGGCGCGCATGCCGGTTCACCAGCTCGCACATCTCGTCCAGGGACATGCTTCTCATCTTGCCGGGATCGGTCCCTGCCTGTTCCTGCCGCGGCGGGAACAGGCGAGGAACGGGTGGCGGTCGGGTGGTCAGAGGTTCTGGCCGCCTGAGACCTCGATGTCCTGGCCGGTGATCCAGCGCCCCTCCTCGGACACCAGCATGGCGATGACCATGCCGATGTCGTCGGGCTCGCCCACCCGCCCGAGCGCGAACGTCTTCGCCAGCTCCGGGATGATGTCCGGGTTCCGGGCGAACGCGTCGTTCGCGAAACGGGTGCGGGTGGCGCCGGGAGCGACGGAGTTGACCCGGATGCCGCGGGCGCTGAACTCCTTGGCCATGTACCGCGTGAGGACGACCAGGGCGCCCTTGAGGGCCGCGTAGACGGAGTAGCCGGGCGCGGTCACGTGGGGCAGCGTCGAGTTGCTCGTCACGTTGACGATGGCGCCGCCGTCGGCCAGGAGCGGCAGCAGGACCTGGGTGAGGAAGAAGGGGCCCTTGAACAGGCCGTCGGTGAGCCTGTCGAATTCCTGCTCGCTGGTCTCCTTGATCCACGCCATTCCGGCGAAACCCGCGTTGTTGACCAGCTGGTCGAAGGAGTCCCGCTGGAAGGTGTCCCGCAGGGCGCCGGCCACGGCGTCGTGGAAGGCCGGGAAGCCGGCCGTGTCGCCGATGTCGAGGCGCAGCGCCACGGCGGTGCCGCCCGACCGCTCGATCTCGCGGACGGTGTCCCGGACGCCCTCCTCGTTGGAGCTGTAGGTCAGGATGACGCCGGACCCGCGCCGGGCGATCTGGACGGCCGCGCTCCGGCCGATGCCGGAACTGGCGCCGGTGACGACGGCTACCTTCATTGGTTGTCCTCCTGGACGTGCCCACGGAGCCGTGAGGCTTCGTGCGAATGTGACACGTCAAGCCAACCGCGCAGCCGTCCTGCGGAACAGAAAGATCCTCTCGCTCTCTTGCACGATCCTGCCGCGTTCCCAGAGTCGGGCGTCGGTTCGGTTCACGCGTTGTCGTGGCCGGTGGTGAGGAGGGTGTGGGCCGCGAAGAGCCGGGCGCAGCGCCGGGACATGGCTTCGGGTGACTGGTCGGGATGGTTGATCCACCAGCGGACCAGAGCGGTGCACAGGCCGCGCCAGGCGTGCTTGAGGGCGTCGGCGTCGAGCGGGTCGCTGGTTCCGGCGGCGCGCAGCAGGTCGGCGGTGCCGATGGCGGCGAGGTCGTCGATGGCGTCGCGGTAGTACGCCGCGCGGCGGGCGGCCTCGCTGCCGGGCGGCAGTGAGGGGTCGTAGAGGACGAACCATGTCTCGCGCTGCCCGTCCAGGGCGGTGAACAGGGCGTTCAGCACGCGAAGGGCTGTGGACGGCACGCGGGTGTCGCGTTCGGCCATCGCGACGCGGAGGGCACCCAGCAGCCGGTCACCGACCGGGACGAGGCAGGCGAGGTAGAGGTCCTGCTTGCTGCCGAAGTACTGGTGCAGCAGCGGTTTGGTGACGCCGACGCGGGCGGCGACGGCGGCCACGGTGGTCGCCTCGTAGCCGTGGTGGCCGAACTCCTCAGTGGCCGCGGCCAGGACCTGGCGTTCACGGTCGGCTCTCGGCACGCCCTTGGTGCCGGCCTTCGACGAGTGCGTTGTCATGAACCCGATTTTACCCTAGGGTAATTTACCGTTGGGTAAGTTGATCTGGAGCCGTTGGAGCGCGCCCATGCCTGCCACCGCGACCGACCCCGGCACCTCCCGCACCCGCTCCTGGTGGGGCTGGGGCTACGCCGACGCCCACCCCGACGACGCCGAGTGCGCCGCGCTGGGAGCCCTGCTGCCGGGCACCCTGGACCGTCCGCTGCCGATACCCCGCATCGCCGACCTGCCGATCGCCGCACCGGCCGCCACTCCCCCGCCCTCCCTGGCCCATCTGGTCACCGCCGACCCGCCGGCGCGCGCCGCCCACGCCATGGGCAAGGCGTACCGCGACGTCATCCGGGCCCTGCGCGGCCGGCCAGGAAGGATCCCCGACCTCGTCGCCCACCCGGCCGGCGACCAGGACGTGGCCGACCTGCTGGACTGGGCCGGCGAGCACCAGGTGGCCGTCATCCCCTTCGGCGGCGGCTCCTCGGTGGTCGGCGGCGTGGAGTACCGCGGCGACACCCACCGCGCCGTGCTGTCGCTCGACCTGACCTCGATGAACCGCGTCCTGGAGATCGACACCGCGAGCCGCTCGGCCCGCATCCAGGCCGGCGCCCTCGGGCCCGTGCTGGAAGCCCGGTTGCGGCCCCACGGGCTGACGTTGCGCCACTTCCCGCAGAGTTTCGAGTTCTCCACCCTCGGCGGCTGGCTGGCCACCCGCGCCGGCGGCCACTACGCCACCGGCCCCACCCACATCGACGACTTCGTGCAGTCCCTGAACGTGATCACGCCGGCCGGAGCCGGTACGTCCTGGCGCCTGCCCGCATCCGGCGCCGGACCGTCGCCCGACCGGCTCTTCCTCGGCTCCGAGGGCGCGCTCGGCGTCATCACCGAGGCCTGGATGCGCCTGCAGGAGCGCCCCCGCCACAAGGCCTCCGCATCCGTCGCCTTCAGCGACTTCCACCGCGCGCTGGACGCCGTGCGCGCCATCGCCCGGTCCGGCCTCGCCCCGGCCAACTGCCGCCTGCTCGACCCCGGCGAGGCCCTGTTCGCCGGGGCCTGCGACGACGGCTCCACCGTCCTGGTCCTCGGCTTCGAGTCCGCCACCGGTCCCGTCGGCGACCGCCTCACGAGTGCCGTGGACCTGGCCCGCGCCCACGGCGGACACGGCAGGACGCGTGCGGCCGCCGACGACACCACGGCCGACTGGGCGGTCAGCGCCTGGCGCTCGGCGTTCCTGCGCATGCCGTACCTGCGCGACGGCCTGGCCCGCATGGGGGCCGTCGTCGAGACCTTCGAGACCGCCGCCACCTGGGACAGGATCCCGGCCCTGATCGCCGACGTCCGTAGCGACGTCGGCGCCGCCGCCCTCAAGGCCACCGGGTACCCGGCCACCGTCAACTGCCGCCTGACGCACGTCTACCCGGACGGGGCCGCGCCCTACTTCACCGTGGCCGTCGCCGGCCGGCCCGGTGAGGAGGTCGAGGTCTGGGACGACATCAAAGCCGTCGCCAACGAGGTCCTGCACCGCCACCGCGCCACCATCACCCACCACCACGCCGTCGGCCGCGACCACCGCCCCGCCTATGACCTCCAGCGCCCCGAGCCCTTCGCGCTGGCCCTGCACGCCGCCAAGGACGCCCTGGATCCGCACCGCATCCTCAACCCCGGGGTCCTGCTCGACTGAAAAGCCCGGCCGGTCGGGCGGGAGCGGCCTCAGATGACGATCACCTCGCAGGCCCGCTCCTTCGACAGGGCAGCCGCCGGCCATGCCGCGAACCGTCCTTCCCCTCCGCCCGCGTTGCTCGATGCGGTCGAGGAACTCGCCGGCCGGCCCTTGAACGGTGCCTGCTCGCGGACTTCGGCGCGGGCACCGGACTGGCGACCGCCCTCCTTCATGCCCGGGGTGCGCGTGTCATCTCGGTGGAACCCGGTGCTGGAATGGCCGCGCAGTTCCGCCACGGACTGCCCCATGTCCCCCTCGTCCTCGCTGACGTCGACAGCCTGCCGCTCGCCTGCGAGTCCGTGTGGAACGACTCGAGCCCGACCCGACAAGTAGCCGTCCCGACTCAGCTTCTCCCTACGGCAGATGGTGGGGACTGGAGGCGTCCCCGCTCGATGCGCCTCTCGTGAACCTGCCCAGCTATGCACTACGTGGTGAGCTTGGCCGTGGCTGTCCGCCCTGGCTGACATCGCACGCGAGGCAAGGAGACTGAGGTAGCGAGCCGGGTCAACGCTCCCGACGGGCTTTCGAGTTGGCTATCGACAGTGACGTATTCCATCGGCCTCCGCCCCCCTCGCGCGGCTTCTCTGCAGCAGGCCCTCCGCGGGCGCCTTCGCGCCGGGTTGAGGGACGGCATCGCTCCTGTCGTGCCTGGGATCAGGTCCAGCCGAAACGGCGGTCGACCACGGCGGTGAACTCCTCCAAGGTGAGTGCGGCGTCGCCGTTCTGGTCGGCGGCGTCGAACAGGGCGGAGGACGCGTCGACGCCCTGCACCCCCCACGACGGGATGACGCCCGTGGCGGCCAGCGACGGTCCCTTCGCGAGGAGGGCGTTGATCACCTCTTCACGGGTCAGGAGCCCGTCGCCGTCCAGGTCGAGGGCCTCGAAGAGTCTGCGGGCCTTGTCGCTCATCACGTGTCCCCGTTGGTGTGTCGTCGGTCGAGCCGTCCCGCTCAGACGGAAGGACGCATGCCGAGCGGCCCGGGTTCCCCTGTCCGCAGGAACCCGCTCTGAGCACCCCGCGGGCACATCAGGGCTCGCCCACCGCTGACCAACCGACGGCGGACAGCCGCGTCACTCGGTGTCCCGCTTCGGCAGGGACGAGTAGCCGCTGGGGCCCGGAGTGGCGCCCTGGGGCGGGTAGTCGCAGTCCAGGCTGCTGATTTCGTAGTCGCTGCCTTCGTTCTGCTCCTGGTCGACGACCACCGCCGCGGTGCAGACGCGGCCGTGCCGGTCGGTGAAGGTGACGATCTCGCTGTAGTCGGTCGGTGTGCTGCATCCCGCGACCAGCAATGCCGCCACCCCGGCGGTCACTCCTGCGCCGAGCCTGTACGACCGCTTCATGCCGTCCCCCCAACTCCGCTTCACCTCAAGCCCGTTGCCGCGCTCACAACGTAGCGTCCGGCCGGCAGTGCCGTCACGGGGAAGTAAGCCGCCCTCACGCCGGCGCCGGGACCAAGTGCTTTGCCTTCCCTGCCGCCCGGGGTCGTCGGCGACCGGCTGGTCGGGCGACACGGGGCTGTCGTATGTCGTCCTGGTCGACCTGGTTGCGGAGAGGTGCGTCGTCCCCCATGACGGTCAACGCGGTGGACAGGTGGGCCCGGGCCTCGTCCGCCCGGCTGAGCTGACGGGGGCGCTGCTGCGCCCGTCGCTTCGGCCGCTGAGTTCGATGTCGAGTGTCTCCTGGGCCACACGCATCGCCTCGACGTACAGGGGGTCCGTCATGCGCTTCCACATCTGCTCGTCCGAGAGGCCGTCGATGGTGGCGGCCACCCACCAGATCGTGCCGAACGGGTCGCGGACACGCCCCATGCGCTGCCCGAACGCGTGATTCAGGACGGGAGTGACGACCTGGGCGCCGGCCGCGACGGCGCGGGCGACGGCCCTGTCGACATCGGGGACGAACACGCGCAGCAGGCTCGGCATGACGGGCCAGTCGGCATGGCGGTCGAAGGCCAGCACGATCGTGTCGCCGATCCTGACCTCGCCGTGACCGATCCGTCCGTCCTCGGTGGTCACGCGGGCGAGTTCCTCACCGCCGAAGGTCTCGGTGACGAAGTCGAGGAAGGCTCCCGTGTCGTCGGTGACCACCCAGGGCGCGACCGTGGTGTATCCCTCGGGGGTGGCGCTGTGAT
This sequence comes from Streptomyces sp. NPDC085932, assembly GCF_044540525.1. Lineage (NCBI taxonomy): Bacteria > Bacillati > Actinomycetota > Actinomycetes > Kitasatosporales > Streptomycetaceae > Streptomyces > Streptomyces sp. NPDC085932. The sequence goes on along the minus strand of NZ_JBITSJ010000001.1, from coordinate 1,948,220 downwards.
GCACGGTCATGACAGTCCTCTCACAGGGCGAGCAGATGCCGACGACAGTAGAAGCCATGTAGGTCGGGAACCGTCCTCGTTGCCGGTGGTGAGGGTGATCACGGGATGCCTCGCCACGATGTGCGCCCCGCTCGGCACATGCAGGCAGTCAGTGCGGGCTCCTGAAAGCTGCGCTGCACGTCGAAGGCCCGCCGTCCCAGTCGTTCGGCCGGAGCAAGACGGCGGGCCCTTCTCAGACGGGCCGGCCTCCGCGGCCGCCTGAACGCCAGTGTTCACCACCAGGCGCTGTCGGACTGTTCAACGATCCCGGCATCCAGGGCGTTTAGCCCGAAGCGTGTGAACTTATCCACGCCGCACAGGTCTAGGAAGCAGGGTGTGACTGGTTCCACACTGCGAGTGTCACTTCGCAGGGCTGTTCCGCCGCAGTCCTTGGCCGGAGCACGGCGGAAAGCCTTCTCAGACAAGGGAGTTCTCGCCATGCGGCACCTTCGGCACCGCCTTGGAGACAGTTGCCGGCAGACGCGGTGCGGCCTGCCACTTCCGCACAGCGGGCGAGCAACGGTCCTCGTGATCGTCATCCTGCTCACTACCGCAGTCGGGTTCGCCGCGCTGACCCCCACGGTCGCAGCCGGCGTCGCCGCCCTCGTCCAGTCCGGGGTCGCCGTGTGCATCGCCCTGCGCCACCCCGCTCGCGCGACAGCTGAAGGATGATGGCTTCGCCGACCTCGCCGGCTCCGCGCCCCTCGGACGGGGAGCCGGCCTTCGGGATCGAAGACATCGCGCAGTGCGTCGCCCGTGCACAGGCTGGTGACAGTGCGGCCTTCGCCCTGCTCTACGCGGCCTACAGCGACACGGTGTACCGGTACGTGTACTACCGGACCGGAGGGAGGTCCATCGCAGAGGACCTGTGCAGTGAAGCGTTCACCCGTGCGTTCCAACGCTTGGACACCTTCACGTGGACAGGGCGGGACTTCGGTGCGTGGCTGGTGACCATCGCCCGCAACCTGGTGGCCGACCACTTCGCCTCATCGAGGTTCAAGCTGGAGGTGACGACCGGCGAACTCCTGGACGCCGACGACGTCGAACGCAGTCCCGAGGAGGTCGTCGTCGAAGCGCTCCGCAACAGTCGACTGCTGGATGCTCTCGGCAGACTTCCTCCTCGCATGCGGCAGGTCGCATGGCTGTGGGCGCTCGGCACTCCCCCGTCCCAGATCGCGCGGCAACTGGGCATCAGCCCCAGCACCGTGCGGGTGCACCTGCATCAAGCGCGCCATCGTCTCGCCGCCGACCCCACCGTGGTCGCTCTGGCCGGTGAGACGGCCTCCTGATCGTCTGGCTGTTGAGGTCCTCTGCCTCATCGGCCCCTGGCAAGCACCCGAACAGATGGTCTACTGCGGGTTGACGAAGGTGACTGCCACCGGGCGAGGGCTGCTGTCCTCCCCTCGCCCTCCCCCGGGAGTACCGCATGCAGTTCGCGTCCTCTGCCCATCTCCCGCACCACCTGAAGCAGCCTCAGACCACGCCCGTCTTCGACCGTCTGGTCTTCGAGCGCGGCGACGTCCCCGCCCAGGTGCGCCGTGACGCGCAGCGCCTGGAGCGGGAACTGGCGCGGGCGATGAGCTTCGGCACAGCGGAGTCGGCCGCGCCCTTGCACCAGGCCTACGGTCATGCGCCGAGTCAGATGCCCATGGAGGCGATCTCGATGGGTGAGCGGTAGTTGGCCGCGGCGGTGACCACGCAGGCGCGGTACGTCCGGTTGTCCTGGACCGCTAGGAAGTAGTCGCGCAGGTTCTTCCAGTAGCTGACCAGGTAGCCGAGGCCGGGGACGAAGCCGGGCGGGCGCGGCACGAGGGCGAACCGCTCGCTGCACCGGAGGATCTCTCCGGTGGCGGTCGACAGGACGGCGGCCACGTCCGCGTTCATGTTCCAGCCGGCCGCGAGCTCGGGGCTCCATATCGCACCGGCCACCTCCCGCAGCTTCTCCTGCTCCTCGGGGGTCGGGTCGCCGAGGACTCCCGGCGCCACGCTCACCGGCTCCCGGGCGGGCGTATAGCCGGGCGCCGCGGCGGACGGGGCCGCCATGGACGCTGCGATGCCGAGCGCCAGCAGGGTGACCGCGGCCGCCGAAGCCCGGCGTCTGGCACTGCCTGTCGTCACCATGTTCTCCTCCCGGTCGGGTGATCGCCCCCGGGCGAGGGCGGTCCGAAGGTCGCACGAGGGGAGGAGCGGGTCAACGGCGACAATGCGCCACGAAGGGCCTTCACGGCGGAGACAGGCGCTGCGTCCCGGATGTCGCCGTTGCGAGACCCGCCGACGCGACGGAGACTGACGGTGACAACGGCACCGCCGAGTGACCACCGGAGCCGCCGAGTGATCACTCGCACCGCCGAGTGATCACCGGCACCGGCGAGTGACGACGACACGGCAGAGAGCCTGGGCCATGGGCGACTATGTGGACCTTCCCGGCGTCAAGACGTGGTACGAGACCGACGGCAGCGGCGATCCGCTGCTCATGCTGCACGGCGGCTTCTGCACGAACGACACCTGGGGAGCGCTGCGGTCCGGCCTCGCGGAGACGTTCCGTCTCTTCCTGCCGGAGCGGCGTGCGCACGGCCACACACCCGACGTCGAAGGACCCCTCTCCTACCAGGACATGGCGGACGACACCGTGGCCTTCATCGAGACGGTCGTCGACGCTCCGGCCCATCTGGTCGGATGGAGCGACGGAGGCATCGTCGCCCTGCTCGTCGCCCTCGCCCGCCCCGACCTGGTGCGCAAGGTCGTGGTGATCGGAACGAACTTCCGTCCCGCCGGGGAGTGCTGGGCCGAGCCCGCCCTGCTGGACCGCATGACACCCGACAGCTCCGACCTGGAGTTCTTCCGTGAGCTGTACGAACCGGTGGCGCCGGAGGGCCCCGAGCACTGGCCGGTGGTCGCCCGCAAGGTGCTCGACATGTGGCGCACCGAGCCGACCCTGACCACCGAGGACCTGGCCCGGATCAGCGCGCCGACCCTGGTCATGGTCGGTGACGACGACATGGTGTCGCTGGAGCACACGATCGCCCTGTACCGCGCGATCCCGGGCTCGGAGCTCGCCGTCGTGCCCGGCACGTCGCACGTGGTCCCGCTGGAGAAGCCCGCCGAGGTCAGTCACCTGGTCGTCGACCATCTGACCGCGGAGCCTGCCGAGACCATGCTCCCCATCCGCCGCGCCGAGCCGTCGTCCGTCGCCGGCTCATAGGTCGGCGAGAGACCCGCGACCTCGAAGGCGAGTGTGAGCGCCCCGGGCACGTGACCCGGGAACTCCGGTGGTTTCGCTGCTCCTCGGGCACGGCAGACGCCACTTGCGCAGGCACCGCACCGGCGCGAGCCACCGGCCGGCCCGCTCCGGCCGGGAGCGACGCCGGCTCGGGAGCGCGACACTCGTGTGACGGGGCGGAGCCCGCGCGGGTGTGCGTGGGAAGGTTCGATCATGCCGAAACGGCCGTCGCTCCTCGCCTCCGTCCGTGCCGGCCGGCGCGCGCTGCGTGTCACGGTGGCCGCCGCTGTCGGCTTCTACCCCGCCCTGTATCTCCTGGACCGGCCCGTCGCCGCGGTCTACGCCCTGTTCGCTCCGATCGCGTTCGGGCTGCTGTCGCCGGTTCCGGGGTCGGGGCGGGGGCGGGCCGGCACCGTGCTGCGGGCCCTGCCGGGCGCCGCCGCGCTGACCGCGCTCGGTACCGTCCTCGCCGTGTCGACCTGGTCGGCCGTCGCGGGGATGCTGGCCGTCGGCTTCGTGCTGACGTTCGGCGCGGCGTGCGGCCCGCGGTTGTCGGGGACCGTCCCGGGCCTGCAGTTGTTCTACATCCTCGCCTGCTTCCCGCCTTACGCGCCGGACACCCTGCCCCAGCGCCTGACCGGCATGGCCTTCGGTATGGCGGTGCTGGCGCTGTGCGAGGTGACGCTGCTGCCGGATCCGGCGGAGCCGTCGTATCGCGGGCGGATCGGTGAGGCTCTCGATCTCGCGGCCCGCGCGGCCGACGGCCTGGTGGGCGTCGCGGCCCCGGAGCCCGGCCTGGCCGCGCGGCTGAGACAGGCCGGCCGCGATCTGCGCTTCTCGCAGCAGCCGGCCGGTTCCCGTCCGACCGGGGCGGGCAGAACGGACCGCGCACTGGCCCAGGCGGGCTCCGCGACCCGGCGTCTGCTGGACCAGCTGGCCGCCCTGTCCGAACTGCCGCGCGCCGGGGCGGACCCGGCCTCGAACGAGTTGCTGCGTGGCGTCGCGGCGACCTGCCGGGACTCGGCAGGGGTCCTGCGCCGGGTGCGGCCCGTCGGCGGGCCGGAACCGGTCGAGGAGATGATCGACCACTTCCTGGCCGTCCGCGGCACTGCGGGCGACCCGCGCAGCGCTGCCACCCACGCGCTCCTGCGGCGGCGCTCGACGGTATTGACGGTCGCGGTGTCGGCGGTGACCGTGCGCACGGCGGTGGCCCTGGCGGTCGGCGGTCGCCGTGCGGTGCACGGGCTGCCCCAGGAGCAGTTCTGGTACGCCGGGACGGGAACGGTCCGCCTGTGGCTGATCCGCGTCGTTGGACTGTTCACGCGGCGCTCCGTCATCTTCCAGAACGCCTGGCGCATCGCGCTCGGTCTCTCCCTCGCCCGTCTGGTGGCGGGTTGGCTCGACCTGGCCCACGGCTTCTGGGTTCTGCTCGCCGTGCTGACGCTGGGGCGCACCACGGCCGTCGCGACCTGGTCGGCCGTCCGGTCGGCGGCTGTGGGGACGTTCGCGGGCGCGTGCGCCGCCGGGGTGTTCGTCGTCGGGGCAGGGGGCGCCTCCGACGTCTACGCGTATCTGCTGGTGCCGGTGATGCTGCTGGCTTTCACCGTGGGGCCGCTGGAGGGGCCCGCGTGGGCGCAGGGGCTGTTCACGCTGGTCGTCACCATGGCGTTCGCGCAGATCGCGCCGGTGACGTGGCAGCTGGCGGAGGCCCGACTCGTCGACGTGCTCACCGGAAGTGCGATCGGTCTGCTGTGCGGTCTGTTCGCCTGGCCCGCCGGGGCGCGGGCCGAGATCCGGCGCAGCGCGCGCCAGTTGCTGATCGCCACCGCGCCTCTGGTCCGGGCGACCGTGAGCGCCGCTTCGGCGGGCGGCGACGACTCCGGCGCGGGGCACGAAGTCGCCGGGCGGGCCCTGTGGTTGACACGACACCGGCTGCGCATCGCCGAGGGGGCCTACGCGCAGTACCGCACCGAGCTCTCCCCGCGAGCCGCCGAGGACGGGCCGGACTGGCTCGCCGCCCTCAACTACGGGGTGCGGGTCCTCGTGGGTGCCTACTGGCTGCCCCGGATGAGTACACGGGAGGGCCTGCCGTCCACGGCCCGGCGCTGGGTTCTGGACGCCTCCGAGGAGGTGGAGGGGGCGGCCCGGCGCCTGGCGGACTTCCCGCCGGGGGGCCTGCGCGTCCGGCTCTCTCCGCTGCCCCCGGACGTGGCGGCGGAGGTCCCGGCGCGGGTGCTGCCGCTGTTGATCGACCTGGAGACCTGGCTCGTCGCGCTCACCGCGGACCTTGAGGCGGCCACCGGCCGTCCCGGCGGGGGAACCGGAGCGTCGGGTCCGCACGCGGACGGCACACTGAGGTGACTGCCGACCCGCCCGACGACTTCGCCGTCGGCCTTCGCCGGCCGGGACCACGCGCGGCCGGCGGTGGTCATGCCTCGGTCGCGGGTGCGACTCCAGTTGCCCGTCATCCGAGTTGCTGCCCTACTCAAGACTCTGGTGGTACCTGTCGACTTCGTGTTTTTTGTGGTGCTCCTTCAGGTGCTTCAAAAGCCGCTCAAGAGTGTGGGCGTTCGCGTGGTCAATCAGCTTCTCGTGCTCCTGCAGGGCATCGGCGACATCCCCGAAAGAGATTTTTACATTCTCCCCTTCGGTCACACTCCAGTCAGCAAGGCTGATGCGGGTCTCTTCACCCTTCAGCCCCAGGGTTTCCTTCCGACCCGCGATGATCAGGTAGTAGTCCCTCCTCAACACCGTGTGCTCTGCGGCCATTTGAACGGCATCCTTCGGCGACAGGAGCATCGTGAAGGCCTTCGCGGCGAGATTGAATATTTTGATCTTCGTCTTGGCTTCCGTGTTGGGGAGTTCAAAACTCGGATTGAGAGTGCCCTGCCCCCATCCCATGTCGACCGCGTTGAGTGGGCTCTTGACGCCGGGTGGCTCGTGACTTCCGCGGGGAGCGAGGTAGTGACCGTAGAGCAGGTGGATGGAGTGCCCCTCGTACTGGTTCACGACTGGATGCCTCGCGTGCCGCCTCAGGTATGTGATGAAAGTCTTGAGAGGCTCCCTGCTGTGCAGAATGATCCGGTTGCTGGCGCCGCCGGTTTCATCGTCTTTTCCAGCTACGGAAACCAACGCAGGAGCTTCGTCTTTGTCAACATCGATCACCTGCACCTGACTACCGGCCGACCACATGGATTTTCCCTCCCTGTCAACGATCCGAAGCGTCGCCCGAGGATTGCACTGAACCGGCAGCTCCGCAATGGCCTCAACTACCAGGAACGCACACCGTGTTTCGCGCCAGTCTCGCGATTCCCTCCCGTTCCGCTGACAACATCGCCGGCAATCCCGGCTGCGAATGCGCCTGCGCAGACGGGCTGGAGAAACGTCTCCAGGGTGGTCGGATCGCTCCGGACGGATGATTTCGCGATGCTGAGTAATGAGCGGTTTGGCCATCGCACCCGGTGCGTCATATCCGGCCTCCGTCGCGGAGCGCGCGAGCAGCCTGGTGGCGCAGCGACGCCATGCGAAACGACTCCTGGTGCAGTGTGCGCACCGCCTCGCGCATGCCCGCCCCAGGCACCTCTCGGGCCGGAGGTGATCGTCGGGTTCACCGGGGTGTGCCGCCAGGCTGCCTGAGTGCCGCTGCCGACCATGGGCCGGAACCGCCAGACGCCGGCACAGGCGTCACAGGTGCCTGGCCAGACCTTCCGCCAGCAGCGCGAAGGCCTGCTCGGCGTCGGCTACCGCCTGCGGGTGGCGCTCGTCCGCGGACCGGCCGCCGTCCAGGCTGCGGAAGTTGTCCAACGCCAGAAGCCGTTGCGTGCTCACCAGGTGCGTGGCCGCCAGGCGCGCGGTCAGGGCGGGGACCCCCGCGGTGTCCTGCAGCGCCTGGGTGAGCATGCGCCCGGCCCCCTCCTGGAAGCCGGCGGCTCTCGTGCGCAGGGCCGGCGTCTCGGTCACCATGCGGGTGAACGCGAGGATCTGCGGGAGGTCGTTGAGACCGGTGATGGGATCGCGGTCGCGCAGCCCCCGCAGGAAGTGGTCGCGCAGGGCGCTCAGGGGATCCACGCCCCGGGGGCGGGCGCGCACCACCCGGGCCGGTTCGGCCTCGTGGTCGGCGAAGCGGTGGACGACGAGGTCCTCCTTGGCCGGGAAGTAGGCGAACACGGTCCGTTTGGAGACCTCGGCGGCCTCCGCCACCTGCGCGACCGACACCTGGTCGAAGCCGTGCTCCAGGAAGAGCGCGATGGCCGCTTCCGAGATGGCGGCGTGCGTGCGTGCCCTCTTGCGTTCGCGCAGCCCTGTCATGCCGCCACGATAGCCGAAACGTGCACTGGGGATCCTTCTGCGCTGAGACACTTTCTGCACTCGGTGTATTTTTGCTCTCGGTGAAGAGACTGAGGATACTGGAGGAGCAATGACCGATGTGATCGTGGTGGGCGCCGGGCCCACCGGCCTGACGCTCGCCTGCGAACTGGCCCTCGGCGGCGTGGACACCGTCGTGCTGGAGCGGCTGCCGCACCGGATCCGGCAGACCAAGGGCGGTGCGATCCAGCCGCGCACCCAGGAACTGCTGGACCTGCGCGGCCTGCTGGAGCCGATGCGGGCTCGGGCCATGCGAGGTGAGCCGCTCGACGGCCACTTCGCTCTGCTGCCGGTGCCCCTGGACTGCACGGTGTGGGACACCGCGCACCCCCACGTGCTCTCGATCCCGCAGTGGGAGGTCGAGGAGGTACTGCAGGAACGCGCCGCGGAGCTCGGGGTGAAGGTGCTGCGCGACACCGCGGTGACCGCGGTGGAGCAGTCGGAGCACGGCGTGACGGTGACGGCCGGCGGGCAGCGCGTCCCGGCCCGCCACCTGGTGGCCTGCGACGGCGCGCACAGCACCGTGCGCAAGCTGCTCGACGTGCCGTTTCCCGGCCGGCCCGGAACGTTCACGGCGGTGCTGGCCGACGTCCGGCTGGCGTCGGCGTCCGACCTCGTCCCCACCACGCACGGGCACATCAGCACCCTCACCCGTGAGGCCGAGGAGGGCTGGGGGATGCTGCTGCCGCTGGGCGGGGACCGCTACCGGTTCACCGGCGGTGGCGTGGAGCCGGACGAACCGGCCAGGGACCGGCCGGTGACGCTCGACGAGATCGCCGGGCTGCTGCGCCGGGTGTACGGCGAGCGGACCGTGCCGGCCGAGGTCGAGAACGCCTCCCGGTTCAGCGACGCCACCCGGCAGATCGACCACTACCGCGCGGGCCGCGTGTTCTTCGCCGGAGACGCCGCGCACATCCATCCGCCCTACGGCGGTCAGGGTCTGAACCTCGGCATGCAGGACGCGTTCAACCTGGGCTGGAAGCTGGCGGCCGTACTGCGGGGCGACGCGCCGGCGGACCTCTTGGACACCTACCACACCGAGCGCCATCCGGCCGGGGCCTGGGTCCTGCACATCACCCAGGCCCAACGGGTCTTCGCGGCCCCGCGACCCGGTCCGGACGTGGTCGAACTGCGCGAGGTCTTCACCGGCCTGATGCGCCTTCCGGAGACCAACCGGCACCTGGCGGGACTGATGTCGGGGCTCTCGCACGCCTACGACCTGCCCGGCGCCCACCCGCTGACAGGTCACCGGGTCCCCGGACTCGACCCCGCGCTCTTCCGCTCGGGCAGGCCGGCCCTGCTCGACACGGCCGGGATCCTGCCATCCGGCCTCGGGGCCGTCGCGGCCGATCCGGTGGACGGCCTGCCCGGTGCCGTCCTGGTCCGCCCCGACGGCTACGCGGCCTGGGCGGCGGACACCGAACCCGATCTGGACGCGCTCACCGCCGACCCGTGCTGGTCCCTGCTCCGCGCGAACACCCGGGAGACACCGCGGCACGACGCACGGGAGTGACTGCGCACGGTGCGCCCGAGGACCATGGGAGCGGAAGCCATGGGGGCGGAAGCCATGGGGGCAGAGGCCGTGGGGTCAGAAGCGGCGCGGGCAGGGCGGCTCGTAGGCGAGGCGGGGGAAGTAGCGGGCCCATTGGGCGCGGCTGATGCTGCCGTGGACGCGGTCGCACGCGTCGGTGAGCGCCCGGCCGATGTCGGTGTACCAGATCTGAACGCTGTGGTGGGCGGTCACGGTGAGGAACGTGCCGTCCGCCTTGAGGTAGCGCACCTCCTTGACCGTCCCGCGGGGGTTGGTGAGGTGGGCCAGGGGGACGGGGCGCGCGCGGTCGGTCATGTCCCAGGCCTCCACCACGCCGTCGATGCCCACGGTCACCGCGGTGCGGCCGTGGGAGGCGAAGGCCACGCCGGTGACGATGTCGGTGTGTCTGGCCAGCCGGCCCAGCCCGGAGTGCCGGGGAAGATCGCTGATGTCCCACAGCCTCGCCGTGTGGTCGTCGCTTCCGCTCAGCAGCGTACGGCCGTCCGGACTGTAGGCGAGGGCGTCGACGAAGTGCTCGTGCCCGGTCAGCGTCGCGATGAGGGAAGCGTGGCGTGGGTCGGTCACGTCCCAGATGCGGACGTCGTGGTCGTTGGAGCCCGAGGCCAGGGTCTTTCCGTCGGGGCCGAAGACCACCGGTTTGACGTCGTCGTCGTGCCCGGTGAGCTCGTCGAGCATGCGGGGGCGGGCCGGGTCGCTGATGTCCCAGAGGCGGATGGTGTCGTCGTAGCTGCCGGTGGCGGCCACGCGGCCGTCGGGGCGCACGGCCACGGAGTAGACGTAGCCGGTGTGTTCCGTGGGCCGCTTCGACAGCGCCCTGGGACGAAGCGGATCGGTCACGTCCCACAGCCGGAGCGTGCCCTTGCTGTCGACACCGATCAGAGTGTCGCCGTCCCGGGTGAACTGGATCGGGCCCAGGCCGACTCCGTCGGTGGTACCGAGTCGGCGGGGCTGTCGTGGATCCCTCATGTCCCACAGGACGATCCGCGCGCCGTCGGCCATGGCCAGCACGCGGCCGTCGGCGGGAACGGCCGGGGTGTGCCCGGCCGGTGTGTGCTGGGCCGGTGCGCGCCCGCTTCGTCCGGGGCCGGCCGTTCTGGGCCCGATCGACGCGACGGACAGGGTGTTGAGCAGGGCGTCCCGCGTACGGTCCTGGCGGGTCTGCCGGTATGCGCCCAGCGCGACCTGGACGGCCAGTGACGGATGGTGCGGGCTGAGGCGCACGGCCTCATCGGCGGCCCGGAGGGCCACGGCCTCGTTGCGCTGCCGGGTGAGGGTGTCCTGTGCCCGTACGGCGAAACCGGCGGCGGCCACGGCACACACGAGCAGGACGGCCAAGGCTCCGGCCAGCCGGCGCAGACGGCGCAGGCGGCGACGGTCGCGCTCCTGCGCCTGCCGTGCCGCTGCCTCGGAGGCATCGAGGAAGGCACGTTCCCGGGCGGTCAGCCCCTCTGGGGGGAGGTCCTTCGCGGCGGCGAGGCGTACCCCGCGATACAGGGTGTCGGGATCGCGGTTCAGGGACTCCCAGACAGTGGCGGCCTCGGTGAGGGCCCGGTGCCGGCGTTCCCGGCCGCGGTCCTCCTCCAGCCAGGCGCCGAGCCGGGGCCAGCAGCGGATCAGCGCCTCGTGGGTGATCTCCACATGGCCGGCGTCGGCGGTCAGCAGCCTGGCCCGGGTCGCCTGTTCGAGGACGAACGCGGTGTCCGGGCCGCTGTCGAGTTCCTGACGTGGCACCCGGCGTTTGGTGTCCTCGGTACCCTCGCCGAGCGCCACGAGCCGGAGGAACAGCCGCCGCGCGGCCCTCCGGCGGCTGTCGTCCAGGGCGTCGTGGAACTCCTCGGCGGTCTGGCTGAGCGCGCCCTCGATGCCGCCCGCCGCACGGTAGCCGGCCAGCGTGAGGGCGTTGCCCCGCCGGCGCCTCCAGGTCTCCAGCAGAGCGTGCGACAGCAGGGGCAGGGCGCCCGGCCGGCCGTGGGCGTCGGCGGTGAGGGTCGTCAGCAGGGCGCTTTCGACGGTGAGCCGGGAGCGGGCGGCGGGCTGGACGATCGCCGCTCTCAGTTCCTCTGCGGTCATCGGGCCGACAGGACGGTGGGCATGGGGCAGGGCGTCGACGAGGCCGGGCAGCCGGGTGCAGTGCGTGTAGAAGTCGGACCGCACGGCGATGGCGACCCGTGTACGGCTGCCGGGGCCCTGGGCCGCGTGCACGAGCGCGGTGACGAACCGCTCCCGCTCCCGTACGTCACGGCAGAGGGTGAACACCTCTTCGAACTGGTCCACGACGACGAGCAGTTCGTCCGCCGCCGGGCCCTCCTGCTGCTGCCCGGCGAGGATCTGCCGCACCATGCGGTGGAAGGTGCGCGGCTCGGCCGTGAGGCCGGCGTGCACCGGGCCGGGAGCGGTGCCGGCCCGGGCCGCCAGCCGTACGGCGCATTCCTCCAGGGGATTCGGGCCGGGCGTGAAGACCAGCGAGGGAACGTCGGGAAAGGCGGGGAGCACGCCTGCGCGCAGCACCGATGACTTACCGGATCCCGAGGCCCCGAACAACACGAGAAGCCGTTTTTCCTTCAGGTGTTCGACGAGTGCGGCGGTGAGTTTCTCGCGGCCGAAGAAATACGCGGCATCGGCCTCCCGGAACGCGGCCAGACCGGCATAGGGCGGCTTGGCGGCGCTCGTTCGCCGGTTCTCCGCGCCGGTCCCGGTCGAAGCGTCCGTGCCGGTGCAGGCGTCAGCCGTCCGTTGCCAGATCAGCTTCCATTCCCGCTCGTCACCGCCGCAGGCGCGGACGTACGCCAGGGTGACGGCCAGGCTGGGCAGTTGACGTCCGGCCGCGGCCGAGGACAGCGTCGCGATCCCGTAGTGCGTACGCCGTGCGAGATCCCGGTAGGTGGGGCGGCCGGCCTGTTCCCGCAGTTTCCGTAAACCTGCCGCGAATTCGAACAGCGGACCGGCGTCCGGATCCAGAGGGCTTTCTCCCCGTGGCAATGCGACCACCCTTCCCCCGGGTCACACGGATTGTTCGGCATCCGTTTGTTCAGCGTCGGCCGGCCGGTCCTGAACAACAGATTAGCGGCTACAAACGGTGCATCAGGTCCCGCTCCGAGGACCGGACGACGAACGGAAATGAGGAATCCCATGAAGACTCGTGTACGGATGGTCCTGCCCGCGCTCCTGGTCTCTGCCGCGGCTGTGCTCGGCGTGGGCGTGACGGTGCCCGCCGTCGCCGCTCCCCAGACCGCGCCCTCCCTCCGGCCGCTCGCCGACGGCCAGGACGTCTACCGCGGCTGGTACTTCACCAAGGAGACGTGCCGCGACGCCGGCGACGCCGGCATCGCGCGCGGGCACTGGGACAACTACAGCTGCGCCCCGGGGAAGGGCGGTTTCCTGCACCACCTGTGGACCAACCGCTGATCCTCCGGCCGCCCGTGCCCGTTCGGCAGGTCCTGGCGACCTGCCGAACGGGCCGGACCACCGGAGTCCGTAGCCGGCCGCCCGGCGGGGGGGACAGCACACCCGCAGGTGGAGCTCCCGCGTGCCTCCCGTCCGGCGTACGCCCTCGCGGACACCGCGGCCACCCCGCACCCCGCCCCTCCCTTCCCCCTTGTCCGCACATCCAGCAAGGAGCGTTCATGCTCGACAGCACACCGGACGGCCTCCCGCCCGCGCCGCGCGGATCGGCAGAGGCACGGGCCCCCGTGCGCCCGGTCCACCTGAGCCGGGCCGGATTCCTCCGGGCGGCCGCGACGGCGGCCCTGGGCAGTCCCCTGCTGCGTGCCCCGGCCCACGCGGCGGCCGGGTCCCTGCGGGTCTCCAAGGTCGCCGACCTGACCGGTCCCGGACTCACCACCGGGTTCCGCATGGCGGCCACCGACCTGGGCGTGCCGGTACGAACACCCGACGGCCGGCTGCTGTTCGTCTTCGGCGACACGTTCGAGGAGGCCAGGGTCGGCGGCGGCTGGTGGCGCTCGCCCGTGGCGCTGTACGGGCGTTTCGAGGGGTCCGGCCGACCGGTCGTCTGGACCGGCGCGGTGGGCGGACGGCACGCCCGGCAGCTGTGGCCGTACGACCACGACAACTCCGAGTACTCCACCGTGCTGCCGTCCGACGTGATCACCCTCGGCGGCAGCATGTACCTGCACGCCATGGTGAACAAAGGGCTCGGCAACGTGGTGCGCACGGAGATCTGGCGGTCGGACGACTCGGGCGCGACCTGGGTCCCGACCGGCGCCGTGTTCGCCCCGGACCTGCACGGCGGCATGTTCCAGCTGCTCACCTGGGCCCTCGGCGACGACGGGCACGTCTACGTCCTGTCCACCGGGTTCCAGCGGAACAAGCCCGTCATCCTGCACCGGGTCCGCCCCGGCAGGCTGACCGAGCCCGGCGCCTACGAGCCGTGGGGACGGGGCCCCGACGGCCGCTGGGCCTGGGGCAATCCGCCCGCGCCCGTCCTGGACGGCGCCTTCGGCGAGTTGTGCCTGCGGCCGCTCGACGGGCGGTGGGTGCTGACCTGGTTCAACCAGGGCGACTACCGCATCGAGGGCCTCGTCGCCGATCACCCCGCGGCCGACCTGCGCACCGCCCACCGCCGCACGCTGCTGCGGGGCACGTCCTGGGGCAACGAGGACGACACGCACGTGGCCCAGTTGTACGGCGGCTACGTCATCCCCGGGTCGACGCTCGACGACCTGCACCTGTCGGTCAGCCAATGGAACACCGCGGCGGGCTGGCCCTACCGCGTCATGCAGTTCCGCGTCCGCGGACTAGCCGCCTGACCTGCCACGAGCCCCTCACCCGACCTGACGACTCGCTCGTCGGAAGCACTCCCCCCACGGAAGGAACACCACCACCATGTCCACGTCCACGTCCACGTTCCGCTTCGCCCCCCACGCCTCCCGGCGTGCCGCGGCGCGGTCCGCCGCCCTGCGCGGGCTGCTGCCGGTGCTCGCCCTGACCTGCCTCGCCGCGGGCGGTGCCGCCGTGCCCGACCGCGCCGCGGCGGCAGCACCCGCGCACGCCGGCGCCACCGGCCTGCGGGCTGCCGCCTCCTTCCCCACCTGGGGCACACGCTGGGCCGTCCACGCCACGCCCGACATCGGCTCGCCCTCCGTGGGCATGATCAACCGGTCCTCCCCCGGCCAGGACCGCATCACGGCCGACTACCAGGTCGACACCGGGCGCCGGGTCTGCGAAGGCAGCGCCTGCTCCACCTTCATGGCCCACATCACCAAGCCCGTCACCGGCTTCCTCACCGTCGTCGCGGTGGACATCCCCGAAGACCGGCTGCCGGGCGTCCCGGTGCGGGCGGGGCAGCCCGACCCCCAGCCCGGCTCACGCCGGCAGACCCTGCAACGCGCCGCGGTCTGGCTCACGGCCAACGGCGGACGCCCGGTGCCCTACGCCCAGGACAAGTACTGGCGCGACGGCTACCGGCAGGACTGCTCCGGCTACGCCTCCATGGCGCTGGGCCTGCCCACGCCGGGCACCAACACCCAGGGGCTGGCCGGCCGCGGGCACACCCGCCCCATCGCCATGAACGAGCTCCAGCCCGGCGACCTGGTCATCGACGCCATCGGCACCAGCAACACCCGGCACGTCGTCGTCTTCGAGAAGTGGAACGACGCCGCCCACCGGTCCTACACGGCGTACGAGCAGCGCAGTGTGCACGGCACCAGCCACCGCTCGGTGACATACGGGCTGGCGGCGGGCAGCGAGTACAAGGCCTACCGCCCGCTGCAGTACGGGAACTGACACCTCCGGCCGGCAATCGGGCCTGTGCCCCGCGCTCGCGCGGGGCACAGGCCCGGCAGCATGCCGGTGACGCGGCGCGTCTCGGGCCCGCCGGCGCGGAGCCGCCCGACCGACGGAAGCGCTCAGGGCGTGACGGGTCCCACCGTGGACACGACGCGGCACCCCACCGACGACACGGATCTCCTCGCGAGGAGGGAGCGCAACCTCGCGGAGCACGCGTGCCGGGCGACGCCCGGACGAGAGCGTCCGTCGGATCCTCGGAGCCGATACCGGCCGGTTCCGACCGTCCGGGGCCGGGACCCGTGTATTGCCCCGGGGCAGTGATACGTATAACGTCGAAGTTCCCGTGAGGACCCGAAGGGAGGGATGTGTCGTGACGACCGTCGCCGTGCCCCTCCGCGTGTCCGCTCCTCGGGCGGTGCGCCGCCTGCCCGTCTTCGGTGACCACTGCTACCGCTGCGACTTCTACGGCTAGCCACCGGCCGCGGTGTCCCCGGCTGTGCGCCTGTGCTGTGCCCCGTCTGGCCTGACCGGCTCCGCCGCGCCGCCGCCCCGCCGCCCTCGCGCGCTCAGCCGCGCAGCACGTCACCCGGCGCGCCCGGACGCACACCTCCCCGGGCCGCGCGTCACGACCTTCAGGAGTGGACATGCACTCGCCTTCCCCCGCATCCGCACGCGCTCTTCCGTCCCTCGGCCACGACGGCACCGATTGGGCCCTGCGGTACATGCCGCTGCTCACCTCCACCGTCCGGCGTCACGCGGCCGCCCTGGCCGGCAAGCGCATCGCGATGTGCCTGCACATCGAGCCCAAGACCGCCGCCCTGGTCGCCCTGCTCACCGAGGCGGGGGCCGAGGTGACGCTCACCGGGTCGCCCGGCACCACCCAGGACGACACCGCCGACGCGCTGCGCGCCGCGGGCGTCACGGTCCACGGCCGCCGCCGCGACGGCCTCGACGACCATCACCGCAACATCCAGCGGGTCCTCGCCTGCGACCCGCACCTGCTGCTGGACAACGGCGGCGACCTCACCGTCGCCGCAGCCGCGACCGCGAGTGGGGGCGGGGACGGTGGCCGTGGTGGGCTGCCGCAGCTGATCGGCGGCACCGAGGAGACCACGACCGGCGGGCTGCGGATCCGCGCCCTCGGCACACCGCCGCCGTTCCCCGTGGTCGTCATCAACGACAGCAGGCTCAAACTGCTCGTCGAGAACGAGTACGGCGTGGGCCAGAGCATCGTCCAGGGGTTCATGAACGCCACCAACCTGATGCTGCCGGGCGTGCGGGCGACGGTGGTCGGGGCCGGGCCGTGCGGCATCGGTGTCGCCGACACCCTGGCCCGGCTCGGCGCCCGGGTCGGCGTGGCGGAACCGGACCCGTACCGCGCCCTGGAGGCGGTCATGCGCGGTCACGAAGTCGGTGAGCTCGCCGGCCTCCTGCCCCGCACACAGCTGCTCTTCCTGGCCACCGGTCGTCCCGGAGTCATCGGTGGCCAGGAGCTCGACGCCCTCGCGGACGGCGCGGTCGTCGCAGGCGTGGGCCACATGCCGTGGGAGATCGACGAGGAGGCGCTCGCCGCGCGCAGCGTCGCGGTGACCCGCTTCGGCTCGGTGCAGGACGAACGCGCCGTGCACCGGCTGCGCGACGGCCGGGAGATCACCGTCCTGGCCGGGAGCCGGATGATCAACCTGACCGCGGCCAAGGGCAATCCCATCCAGGCGATGGACCTCGGGCTCACCCTCCAGGCCCGCAGCCTGGCCGCCGTCGCCACGCTCCCGCTCGAAGCCGGGGCGCAGCCGCTACCGGCGGAGGTCGACCGGGAGATCGCCTCGGACTTCCTCGCCCACCTCACCGCCTGAACCGGTTCTGTCCTCCGCCACTCTCCCCTCTCGTCTCTCACCTCTCATCTCTCAGCTCTCGAAGAGGAAGCAGCTCATGGCCTCACCCACCGCCATCGGCAGCGGCCGTCGCGCCGAGGACCTGCGTCTCGGCTTCATCGGCCACGGCCGGCACGCGCGCGCCAATCTGTACCCCGCACTGGAGCTCGCGGGGGCCCGTCTGACCAGCATCGCGACCCGCCACGAGGACGCCGCCCGGGCAGCGGCCGCCCTGCACGGCGCCCGGCACGGTCATGGCGACCACCGGCGGATGCTCGCCCAGGACGCACTGGACGCGGTGTTCGTCAGCGTCGCCCCCGAGGACCAGGCCACCGTCACCGAGCACTGCCTCAGGGCCGGAGCGCATGTCTTCGTGGAGAAGCCCCTCGGTCTGGACGAGACCGACGCCCGCCGGGTCGCCGCGACCGCGGCGGCGTGCGGCCGGCACGTCATGGTCGGCTTCATGAAGCGGCACGCCCCGCTCTACCGGCGGCTGGCCGAACTGATCGCCGATGAGCGGCAGTTCGGGCGGGCGGTGTCGTTCCACGGGTTCTTCGCCTTCGCACCCTGGACGGACACCCTGCGCGACGACACATATCTGAAGTTCGGCGCGATCCACATCCTGGATCTCATCCGGGGGCTGTTCGGCGAGGTCGCCGAGGTCACGGGATTCCGCAACTCCCGTGACGCCGACATCAGCATGGCGCTCACCCTGCGCTGCGCGAGCGGCGTGGTCGGCAACCTGACGCTCGCGGGCGTACCCGCGTGGAGCCGCGAGCAGGAGGAGCTCACCGTCACCGGCACGCGGGGCTTCGTGCGCGCGGACAATCTCACCACCCTGGTGCACCGGCAGGTCCCCGGCGCCACCGGCGGGCCGGAGCCGGCCGAGGCCTGGCAGGGGCTCACCGAGCAGACCGTCCTGACCCACTCGGTCAACTCCCCCGCCTCCGGGGGCAGTCAGGACCTGTACCTGCGCGGTTTCGCCGGCGAGGTGAGCCACTTCCTGGACACCGTCCGGCGGGGCACCACGCCCGTCACCTCCGCACGGGACAACGTCGCCACCATGGCGCTGTGCGACGCGGTTGTGGACCTGCCCCACATCTGAGCCGCGGGGACGAAGGGGGCCGGATCAGGCGCACCGGCGGCCTGATCCGGTCCCTTGTCACGCGTCAGGCGCTCTTGGGGTCGCGCCCGACCTCATAGAGCAGCGCACGCTGGACTCGTCGGCAAGGTCGTGGACCGCTTGGACGTGCTCCGCATCGGCGAGGACACCAATGGTCCTCGTCTCCGACGACAACGGCCCGCACCAGGAAGGCGGTGTCAACCCAACACCTTCGACGCGAACGGCCCTCTGAGCGGCATCAAGCGCAACCTGATTCCGCTGACCGACCTGCTGCCCACCTTCGCCCAGTCGGGCGGCACGCCCACCCCCGGGACATCGACGGCATGTCCGTAATACCCCTGTTCACCGGCCCGAACGTGCAGCGGCACGACCACCTGTACTGGATGCGCAACGACCCGTACATCAGCAGCCTTTACTGTCCCTGAAGCGTCCCGGGTTCGCGGCGCGCGGAGGTCCTTCGCGGTGCGGGCCACCCTCGCCAACTCCTCGCCGTCCGCCTGGACCGAGGCGGGTGTCACGCTCACCGCGCCGTCGGGCTGGCAGTACCGCGCGACCACCGCCACGACGCAGGCCCAGCTCCCCGCCGGCGCCTCGGGACCGCAGCAACGGCAACCTGAGGCGCCGGGGCCGGGTCAGGTGGCGCGGACGGATCGTTTGTCGGCCGAGGGTTCGCAGCGGCCGGGGGCGGCGGGGGCTGCGCCACTCTCCCGCGTCGGCTTCAGGAAGAGCGCAAGGAGCATGCCGAGGGCGAGGGTGGGCGCGATCCAGAGGTAGCCGGTGGCCGTGGCGTGGGCGAACGCGTCCAGGGCGGTGTGGCGCAGGGTGCCGGGCAGCTCCCCGATGGTGTCGGGGCGTGTGGCGTCGAAGCCACCGGCGGTCGGCAGGGCGTGGGTGCGGTCGGCGAAGCCGGTGTTGAGGAGGGTGCCGAAGACCGCGACCCCGAAGGCCGCGCCGATGGAGCGGGCGAAGGTGACGACGGCACTGGCGGCGCCGAGGTCCGTCGCGGGCACACTGTTCTGCACGGTGGTGAGCACGACCATGGGCACCATGCCGATGCCGATGCCGGTGATCAGGAAGTAGACGCTCAGGACGAGCGTGTGGGTGGCCGCTCCGATGGTGCTCAGCAGGAGCAGCCCGGCGAGGTTCGCGGTCAGGCCCGCCAGGAGGATCGCCCGCAGCCGGCCGGCGTGTGCGGCCCGGCGTCCGGCCAGGGACTGGCTGACGACGAGTCCGGCGACGAGCGGCAGCATGTGGATGCCCGAGAGGGTGGCCGAGACGCCGTGGACGATCTGGAGGTAGGTCGGCAGGTAGACCAGCACCGCGAACATCGCGGCGTTGGCGAAGAACCCGATGAGGGAGGAGAAGACCACGGTCCGGGAGGTGAACATGGCGGGTGGCAGGACCGGGGCGGCGGCGCGGCGTTCGACCGGCACCAGCAGCACGGCCAGGGCGACGGTGCCGGCGATCAGACCGACGACGGCGGGTGAGCCCCAGCCCCAGCGCTCGCCGAACGACGTGACGAGGACCAGGCCGGTGGCGATCGCGGCGAGCACGGTGGCGCCGAAGTAGTCGACCCGGGCCCGGGTGCCCGGGGCGGCGGCGGGCAGCGCCCGGGCGGCGATGGCCAGGGCCACGATGCCGACCGGCAGGTTGACCAGGAAGGCCCACCGCCAGGACAGCTGGTCGGTGAAGACACCGCCCAGCAGGGGGCCGACGATGCTGGCGACGCCGTAGACGGAGCCGAACATGCCCTGATAGCGGCCGCGTTCGCTCGGGCCGACGATGTCGCCCACGAGAGCGAAGGTCAGCACGATCATGCCTCCTCCGCCCGCGCCCTGCAGGGCGCGGGCGCCGATCAGTTCGGAGAGGTTCCGCGCCAGGCCACAGGCCACGGAGGCGATCAGGAAGACCGAGGCCGAGGCCAGGTACAGCCGCTTGCGGCCGAACATGTCGCCGAGTTTGCCCCACATCGGGGTGACCGCTGTCGAGGCGAGCAGGTAGGCGGCGCTGACCCACGCGATGTCGTCGAAGCCGTTCAGGTCCTCGGCCATGCGGGGCAGCGCGGTCGAGACGATCGTCTGGTCCAGGGCGGCGAGGAGGACGGCCAGGACCAGCGCGCTCATCGCTGCGGCGACACCACCACCCGCCTCGGGTGCAGGGGATTTGTCTGCCTTCGACATGGGGGACCCTCCCTAGGAGCTCATACTAATGCCATTAACCATAATATCTGTCACGTCACTGTAGCACTTACGCGGTTTCCTGCTCCTGTCGGCGGCCGAGTCGCTGCGATAGCGCAGCTTGCGTCGATCCGTCATTGAGTTGCAGTCGAGTGGCGCCAAGCCCGCACTCCCGACACTCTCGCTCTGCCCTCCGCCGCCCCCTTCGGCGTGCCTTCCTTCCTGCTGACAGGCCCGTCGCGAGGACAGCCACGGAACGCGAAAGCACCCGCAAGCAACGCAAGCCGTTTGCGTACGAACTCCCGCCTCTACCGCGGCCGTTGACAAAGCAGTGGTGCGCTAGAAATCTGTTGGCGAGGTTTCTGCAAAAAATCGACTGATCAGCTGAATTTGCGTACAAGCCCTGCGCGATACGCAACGGACATCGGCTCCCCCTGCACCTCTCCGGGCCTGTCGCGCTCCGCATCCCACGGAACTGAGGACCTCATGAGATGGAGACCCCTCGGCCGCCGGTCGGTGACCGGTGCCGTCACGGCCGCGCTCGTGGCCGCCGGGCTGGTACCGCTGGCCCTCTCCTCGTCCGCGCATGCCGCCGTCCCCGACGACACCGGACGGGCGGCGGCAGCCGACGCCAACCTCGCACTGGGCCGTCCGGCCACAGCGGGCGGCTCGAACGGCCCGTACACCGCCGTGAACGTCACCGACGGCGTCCAGGCGTCCTACTGGGAGGGGCCGGCCGGCTCGTTCCCGCAGTGGGTCCAGGTCGACCTCGGAGCGACCCGCACGGTCGACCGGGTGGTGCTCAAGCTGCCCGCCGCCTGGGAGAGCCGCAAGCAGACGCTGTCGTTGCAGGGCAGCACCGACGGGACCGGCTTCCGCACGCTGTCGGCCTCCGCGGACCGGACGTTCGACCCCGCCCGCGCCAACACCGTCCCGCTCGACCTCGCCTCCCCCGCCGAGACGCGCTACGTCCGCGTCCACATCACCGGGAACACCGGCTGGAACGCCGCCCAGCTCTCCGAGCTGGAGGTGCACGGCGACGACGGCGGGACCACCCCTCCGCCCGCGGGCACCAACCTCGCCCGCAACAAGCCGGTCGAAGCCACCTCGTCCGTGCACCAGTTCGTCGCCGCGAACGCCACCGACGACTCCACCTCCACCTACTGGGAGGCGGCCGGTCACCCCGCCGACCTCACCGTGAAGCTCGGATCCGACGCCGACCTCGAAGCGGTGGTGGTGAAACTCAACCCGGACCAGGTCTGGGGGCCACGGACCCAGAGCATCCAGGTGCTGGGCCGTGCGCACTCCGCGAGCGGCTTCACCTCGTTGAAGGACCGCACGGACTACGCCTTCAGCCCGTCCCGCGACAGCAACTCGGTGACCATTCCGGTCACCGGCCGCGCGTCCGACGTACGGCTGCGCTTCTTCTCCAACACCGGTGCCCCCGGCGGCCAGGTGGCCGAGTTCCAGGTGGTGGGGACCGCCGCGCCCGCACCGGACCTCACCGTCACCGGCCTGGACTGGACACCCACCGCCCCGTCCGAGCGGGACGCGGTGACCGTGAACGCCACCGTCCGCAACACCGGCACGGCCCGCTCGGCCGCCACCACCGTCGAGGCCAGCCTGGAGGGCGCGGTCGCCGGCAGCGGGAACGTCCCCGCGCTCGACCCGGGCGCGTCCACCACCGTGGCCGTCGCCGCCGGCACCCGTCCGGCCGGTGACTACTCCGTCTCAGCCGCGGTCGACCCGCGCGGCACGGTCGCCGAACTCGACGACAGCAACAACAGCCGCACCGCGGCGACCCGGCTGATCGTCGGCCGTGCCCCGGGTCCCGACCTCGACGTCAGGGGCATCACCACCAACCCGGCCAACCCGGCCGCCGGTTCACCCGTCTCCTTCACCGTGGCCGTGCACAACCGCGGCACCACAGCGGCGGCCGCCGGCTCCGTCACCAGGCTGCAGGCCGGCTCCACCACCCTCAACGGCACCACCCCTCAGGTGGCGGCCGGAGCCACCGTCAACGTGGCGATCGACGGAACGTGGCGGGCGACCAGCGGCGGGGTCACACTCGCCGCGACCGCCGACGCCACCGGAGTCGTCGACGAGACCAACGAGAACAACAACGTGCTCACCAAGTCCCTGGTGGTCGGACGGGGTGCCGCCGTCCCCTACACCGAGCTGGAGGCCGAGGACGGCCGCTACGAGGGCACGCTCCTGACCGCCGACGCCAAACGGACCTTCGGGCACACCAACTTCGCCACCGAGTCGTCGGGCCGCAAGTCCGTCCGGCTCGACGGGCCCGGGGAGTTCGTCGAGGTCACCTCGACCGCGCCGTCCAACTCCATCGTGGTGCGCAACTCGGTCCCGGACGCGGCGCGCGGCGGCGGCGCGGACGCCACCATCAGCCTGTACGCCGACGGCACCTTCGTACGGAAGCTCACGCTGTCGTCGAAGCACAGCTGGCTGTACGGGACCACCGACGACCCGGAGGGCCTCACCAACTCCCCCGGCGGCGACGCCCGGCGGCTCTTCGACGAGTCGCACGCCCTGCTGACGCAGACCTACCCGGCCGGCACCAGGTTCCGTCTGCAGCGGGACGCCGGTGACACCGCCGCGTTCCACGTCATCGACCTGGTGGACCTGGAGCAGGTCGCACCGCCGGCCGACAAGCCGGCCGCCTGCACCTCGATCACCGAGTACGGGGCCGTCCCGAACGACGGACTCGACGACACCGACGCCCTGCAGCGGGCGGTCACCGCCGACCAGAACGGCCAGATCTCCTGTGTGTGGATCCCCGCCGGGCAGTGGCGCCAGGAACAGAAGATCCTCACCGACGACCCGCTGAACCGCGGCCAGTTCAATCAGGTCGGCATCCGGGACGTGACCATCCGGGGTGCGGGCATGTGGCACTCCCAGCTCTACACGCTCACCCCGCCGCACCAGGCCGGTGGCATCAACCACCCGCACGAGGGCAACTTCGGCTTCGACATCGACCACAACACGCAGATCTCCGACATCGCCATCTTCGGCTCGGGCACCATCCGCGGCGGCGACGGCAACGCCGAGGGCGGCGTGGGGCTGAACGGCCGCTTCGGCAAGGGCACGAAGATCACCAACGTGTGGATCGAGCACGCCAACGTCGGCGTATGGGCCGGCCGTGACTACTCCAACATCCCCGAACTGTGGGGTCCCGGCGACGGGCTGGAGTTCTCCGGCGTGCGGATCCGCAACACCTACGCCGACGGCATCAACTTCGCCAACGGCACCCGCAACTCCACCGTGTACAACTCCTCGTTCCGCAACACCGGAGACGATGCGCTCGCCGTCTGGTCGAGCAAGTACGTCAAGGACACGTCGGTGGACATCGGCCACGACAACCACTTCCGCAACAACACGATCCAACTGCCGTGGCGGGCCAACGGCGTGGCGGTGTACGGCGGTTACGGCAACACGATCGAGAACAACGTCATCGCCGACACGATGAACTACCCCGGCATCATGCTCGCCACCGACCACGACCCCCTGCCGTTCTCCGGGCAGACCCTCATCGCCGGCAACGCCCTGCACCGCACCGGTGGCGCGTTCTGGAACGAGGCCCAGGAGTTCGGCGCCATCACCCTCTTCGCGCAGGGGCAGGACATCCCGGGGGTGACCATCCGTGACACCGAGATCCTCGACTCGACGTACGACGGCATCCAGTTCAAGACGGGGGGCGGCGCGATGCCGGGCGTGAAGATCACCGATGTCCGGATCGACGGGTCCAACAACGGCTCCGGGATCCTCGCGATGAGCGGGGCCCGGGGCAGCGCCACCCTGACGAACGTGACCATCACCGACTCGGCCGAAGGGAGCGTACTGATCGAGCCGGGCTCACAGTTCACCATCACCGGCACACCCAACGGGGCGTCCGCGGCCCGCACACGCCGCTGAGCCACACACCTCCGGCCCCCCGCGCAGGGGGCCGGAGGCCTGTCCTGGTCCGGTCTTCCCGGTCCTGCCCGTCCCACGGGGACCGCGGCCGCTCACGACGCGGCCGCTGACGTGGGTCGTCGGCTAGCCGCGGCGCCGGGCCTCCTGGCGTTCCCGGCCCTCGTCGCGGGCCTGCTGGAAGGCATCGGCGATCGTCTCCGCCGCACCGGACAGCGCTCCCTTGGTCTTGCCCCGGGCGCCGGACTCGGTGACCTTCCCGGCGAGTTCCGTGAGCCCGGCCGGCTTGCGCGGTCCGGCCTCCAGGTCGAGACGGTTGCAGGCCTCGGCAAAGCGCAGGTAGGTGTCCACGCTGGCCACCACGATCCGTATGTCGATCTTGAGGATCTCGATACCGACGAGGGAGACCCGCACGAACGCGTCGATCACCAGCCCACGGTCGAGAATGAGCTCCAGAACGTCGTAGAGGCCGCTGGAACCGCCCCCGCCTCCCTGTTGTGTCGCGACGGTCATCGCGTTCACCCCTCGTCCTACCCGTCGTCTCTCCGCATGGCCTGTCGGCGCTGCCCCGCCGGGAGGCAGGCTTGGCATGCGGATGACCCGGATGCGCTGTATCAAACGCACGTACGACGTCTGGGGCTCGTCCCAGCGCATCCAGACAGATGTCAGGACCGCTCGCGGGGGCCCGTGGCTAGGCTCGGTCCCGACCCCGGCCCGGGACTGCCCTGCGGGCCCGGTGAAGGACAGCTGTGGCAGATGTGCCGGGGTGCGACGGGTGTGACACGAGGTGGCCGTCGAGGGGCGGCCTGCCGACGTGCGCCACCGTGACGCTGTTCGCGACCATGAACAGGGGGAACACACGCATGCGCACACGAACCGCTGCCGGGGCCGTGACGGCCGCCGCGTTCGCCACGGTGCTGGCGGCCGCACCGGGCGCGTCCGCGGAACCCAATCCGCCAGGGTGCCCGAAGGGGTACTTCTGCGCCTACAGCGGAGAGAACCAGACCGGTCAGCTCGTGGTGAAGACCGCGGGCAACTGGACCGGGAACGTCGCTTTCCGCTCCGCGTTCAACAACGGGGTGCCCTACCCGGGCGCCGATCACGTCGACATGACGTACGCCGTCGAGGGAGGAACGGAGACCGTCTGTCTCCACTACAACCCCGGCCCCGGCGCCTACAAGGGCAACGCCGCTCCTGGAACCCGCGTCGTCAAAGTGGTGTGGCGCGGGGAGTGCTGACAACGAAGGGACGGACATCACCATGACTGCAACGCGACGCGGCGCCCTGGGCGCCGGAGTCGTCGCGGTGGCCCTGACGGGGGTCCTCGCCACCGCGCCGACAGCCGCCGCCGAGGCGAACCCGCCCGGCTGCCCCAAGGGCTACTTCTGCGCCTACAGCGGCCCCAACCAGACCGGAACCCTGCTGCTCAGGGTGGCGGGCAACTGGTCGGGGAACCTCGGTGTCGGCTCCATCTTCAACAACGGGGTGGTCTACCCGGGGGCCGATCACGTCGATGTGACGTCGTACCTGGGCGGGCAGCCGTCGACGGACTGCTTCCACTACAACCCCGGCCCGGGCAGGTACAAGGCCAACGCCGAGCCCGGCCTCACCATCACCCGTGTCGTCTGGCGGGGTGAGTGCTGAGCGGCTGAGACGCCGCACGTCCGCGGGCCGGCGTGACCGGCACACCGGCCCGCACCGAGGGAACGCCCGCGGTTAGAGTGCCCTCATGAACCGGCGGTCCCCGACGCTCGAGGACGTCGCGCGCGAGGCGGGGGTGTCCCGCGCCACCGTGTCGCGGGTCGTGAACGGCGTGCGCAACGTCGATCCCGGCATCCAGGAGCTGGTCCGCAGCGCGATCGAACGGACCGGCTACACGCCGAACCGCGCGGCACGGGCGCTGGTCACCCGGCATCCCACCGGGAGCGTGGCCCTCGTCATCTCCGGCGCGGGCGACGCCTTCGCCGGCCGGGTGTTCGCCGACCCGTTCTTCGGGCGCGTCGTCAACGGCGTCGTGGGGTACCTCCGGGCACGCGCCATGCAGCCGGTGCTGCTGTTCGCCGAGTCGCCGGTGGCCAGGGAGCAGGTGGTCGACTACCTGCGGCAGGGCAGCGCGGACGGCGCCCTGGTGGTCTCCGTCCAGCCGGACGACCCGCTGCCGGACCTGCTCCTGGCCGCCCGGGTGCCGACGGTGCTGTTCGCGCGTCCCGCCCGCGACACACCGGTCAGTTGTGTCGATCTCGACCATTACGCGGGAGGACGGCTCGCCGGGGAGCATCTGCTGGCCCGCGGCTGCGGACGGATGGCGACGATCTGCACGTCGCCGGAGGTCAGGGCCGGCCGGGCACGCCTCGCCGGATTCCGCGACGCCCTGGCCCGGGCGGGCCACGACGGCGTGCCCGCGGCCGAGGGGTCCTTCAGCCTGGACAGCGGGGCGACGGCGATGGCCGCGCTGTTGCGGGACCACCCCGAGGTGGACGGCGTGTTCGCGGCCAACGACCTGATGGCTCAGGGGGCGTGCCACGTACTGCGGGAGGCGGGGCGGCGCATACCGGAGGACGTCGCCGTCGTCGGGTTCGACGATTCCAGCGTCGCCGTGACCTGCCGGCCGCCGCTGACCACCGTGCGCCAGCCCGTGGAGGACATGGCGGCGGCCATGGCCGGGATGCTCGAGGAACAGGTCCGGGGCGTCCGCACCGCACCTCGCACCCTGGTCTTCGCACCGCAGCTGGTCGTACGCGAGTCCGCCTGACCGCCGCGCCCGCCCGTCCGCTCCGTCGCACGAACGAGGCACGGGCCCGGCGGCACCCCTGCCACACGGGTGCCGTCGGGCCCTCGGGTCTCCGGCCGGGTCAGGGCAGCCGGTGGTCGGCGTTCAGTACCGCTCCGCGCTCGGGGTGGTTCTGGTCGTAGCCGCGGGTGTCGCACTGGAGGCCGCCGACGATGCAGTGGTCGACCAGCGCCTTCAGGGTCCGCTCCTCCCAGGCGTTGAAAAAGTCGTAGTGGAAGGAGTACCCGCGGCCGCTGGCCAGGCGGACCTGACTCATGTCGCCGTTCACCGGGAAGGCCATCTTGAACTCGATCATCGGCAGGGCGACCGGGTGGGAGGCCGGGCACATGTTGTCGTTCGTGCCGGGTTTCACGACCGGGTAGGCCATGTGGCTCTTGTGGTCGGGGGTGTCGAGGTACTTGCCGTCCCAGCAACTGGGCGCCTGGAAGCGGATGTTGAGCTGCACGTCGGGACGGCTCGGGCAGGTGGCGGGGAAGTCGACGTTGAAGAAGCTGTCCCCGCACTCCCAGCCCTCGACGAAGCCCTTGTGGGCGCGGAACTGCTGGGCGCTCTGCAGGGGGTCACCGACGACGTACCGCAGCCCTCGGGGGAACGGCCGCACGCTGGTGTAGTCGGTGATGCCCGACTTGTAGTAGATGACCTGCGGGCCCACGGGGAGGATCTTCTTGTCCCCGTTGTACAGCGAGGGCATCCAGTACGCGGAGGCGTCGGCCGGTGCGTTGCAGGTGGTGTTCCCGCCGTAGAGGCTCGCCGTGGTGCTGCCGGCGTTCGTCGTGGTGTTGCCCATGAAGGTGTGGTCGTGGGACTTGCCGGGCTGTCCCGGGTAGATGATCGGGTCGTCCGGCGCGGTGTGCGTGACGGAGCAGTTGGCCTGGAACTCCTTGTGGTAGCGCGGCGGCGGGGTCGCGGTGGACGGGGTCACGCCGGTGACCTGGGGCACGGCCGGTATGTAACCGTCGCCGTCGGGGTCGTCGGCGGATGCCCGGGTCGACACCGCCGTCGTGTGCCCGCTGTGCCCGCTGTGCCCGGCGGCCGAGGCGGCCGGGGCCGCGGCGGGACCGGCCGCCGTGGCGACGGTGCCGACGCCGAGGACGCTTGCGAGCAGTGCGGTGCCGAGCAGCAGTGCGGGGAGTTTCGAGCGTGGTCTCATGGGGCCTCCTTGCCCGCTGAGGTGCCGGTGTGGTGACAGCCGCGACGGTGCGAAGGGCGACGCCGGGCGCCCTTCGCCGTCGTCAGCCGTAGATGCCGAACTCGTGCAGCGAGTAGCCCCAGCCGGTGCCACGCGCCGTCAGGTGCAGTCGTACGTGCCGGGCGGTGGCCGCCACGTCGATGGTGTCGATGTCGCCGTTGCCGGTGGTCGTGGAGTGGACCGTGCGCCAGGCGGTGCCGTTGTCGGAGATCTGGACCTCGTAGGACTTGGCGTAGGCGGGGTCCCAGACGAGCTGGAGCTTGCGGACGGGTGTGGCGGAGCCGAGGTCGACCTGGATCCACTGCGGGTCGCTCCAGTCGCTGGCCCAGCGCGTGTCGGCCCGGCCGTCCGTCGCCTTGGCGGGCTCGCACGGGCAGTCGCCGTAGGAGGACTGGAAGGAGGAGGCGGTGGTGGGCTTGTTCAGCGCCACGTTCGTGCCCGTGACGGGCGGGGCGACGACCTTGACCGACTTCGTCTCGATGCCGGCGTTGCCGCGGCCGTCCTCGGCTTGGAGGTACACCTTCCACACGCCGAGCTTCTCGGGGGCCCGCACGGCGAAGGTGCCGTTGCCGGTGGACCGCCAGGAGGCCTCGACGAGGCGCTTGTCACCGTTGGCGTAGTTGCCGCTGAGGAAGATCTTGTGAGTGATCGGGTCGCCGTCGGGGTCGCGCACGTCCGCGCGGACGGTGAACTCGCCGCCGGCCGGAGCGGACGAGGCCGGGCTGACGGCCATGGCGGAGACGACGGGCGGGGTGTTGTCGTTGCCGGCCGTTCCGGTGTAGGCCCGTTTCACGGCGTAGTAGGAGAGCCGCTTGAGCCCGTCGGGCAGGAGGTTGAACCAGATGCCGCCGAAGTCGTGCTCGGTGCCGTAGTGGAAGAGCGTGGCGCCGAGGGCGACGCCCCGGTGTCCGGTGACGCAGTCCCAGGCCTTGGTGTAGCCCTCTGCCTTCTGCACGTCGGTCGGCTCGTCGGGGACGCCGTTGGCGTCGTCGGGCACCTCCCACTCCCCCGCCGGTCCGCCTTCGGTGATGAGGTACGGCTTGGTGTAGCCGCCTTGTTCCCAGTCCTCCCGGACACCGCAGATGTCGCCGTAGGAGTTCATCGAGTACAGGTCGAGGTCGGGCGCGTTGCGCTGGTAGTACGGCCAGGCACCCGTCCAGGCGTCGGTGGAGGTGACGGGGTGGTCGGGGTCGATGCTGTGGATCTTCTTCGCGACGTCGTTGACGAAGCCGGTGTAGGCGTTGCGCTGTGCCTCCAGCTCCGCTCCGCTGTAGCAGTTCTGCAGGCCGAGGACCGACTCGTTGCCGACGTTCCACATGAGCGTCGCGGGGTGGTTCCTGTACGCCTCGACCCACTGGGTGAACTCGGTGAGCATCGTGTTCTTGTAGGCGGTGTCGGTGACGTAGTTCACGCAGCCGCCGGAGCCGGGGCCGCCGCCGGGCTGCAGCCAGAAGCCGTTGACGACCTTGAGGCCGTTCGCGGCGGCGCTGTCCAGCAGCGGCTTGGTGCCCCCGTCGGTGCCCCATGTCCGGATGGTGTTGACGCCCATGGACTTCACGTCGGGCAGGTACTTCGGGGCGTCGGCGATGGCGGGGCCCCAGGTCAGGCCTTTGACGGTGTACGGCTGCCCGCCGACGGTCAGCTGCCAGTTCCCCTGGGAGCCGGTGACCTCGACCGCTCCCGTGGCGGGCGGCGTGCCGTCCGTGGAGCCGTACACCTGGAATTCCCAGAGGGAGTAGCCGTAGCCGCCGGAGCGTTCGGTGCCCAGCATGCGGACGTAGCGGCCGGAGCCGGTGACGGCGAGCTCGTCCGTGCCGCCGTCGCCGCCGGTCACGGCCTTCAGCGTCCGCCAGTCCGTGCCGTCGTCGGACGCCTGGATCCGGTAGCTCCTGCCGTACGCGCCCTCCCAGGTCAGTACGACACGGCTGAGGTCGGACCGCTGCCCGAGGTCGACCTGGAACCACTGGGGGTCGCTCCACTGGCTGGCCCAGCGGGTGCCGGTGAGGTTGCCGTCGACGGCCGCCGACGGGGCGTATCCGTCGCCTTCCTGGGAGGAGGCGGTGGCGGGTCTGCCCTGGGAGAGCAGGGTCTCCGCGGCCTGGGCGGGCGGGGCGGCGAGGGCGAGCGACGACGCCACGAGCGCGCCGAGCGCGAGCAGGGGGACGGCGCGCCGGACGGCTGGTCCGTGGTACGGGGGTGAGGGGGACACGTCTGCTCCTGGCGAGGTGGGGAGAGCCAACGGGTCGGCGCTGCGGCAGCACCGGTGAGGGCCCCTCCGGGCCGGGGCGCGGGGATGTCATCCGGCCCGGAGGGGACGCGTGGCCGGCGGGCGGCCCGATCAGGGGTGGGACGTCAGGGGAACGACACGACGGTGGACGGGACGGTCGAGGTGCCGGCCGGGACCGTGGAGGCGCCGGTGTCGTTGATGACGTGGTTGTAGTGGCCCATGCCGCCGAGGGAGACCACCAGGAGGCTGTGGAACTTCACGCCCGCTTTGACGGGGGTCTTGAAGCCGTGGTCCTGGCGGATGTTCGGGTCGACGTTGTAGTTGCAGTAGCTGCCCAGGCCCCATGCCTCGTGGGTGTCGACCGAGTCGTCGACCCGGTAGGCGGCGTACCCCTTCGTGGTGCCGTTCTGGATGGCGGCCTGGTTCGGCGCGTCGTACGCCTTCTCGTTCTGGTAGAAGATCGTCCGGCCGCGTTCGCCGTACCACTCGACGTCGTACTTGTTGAAGTGCTCGACGAACAGGCCGGTCGCCAGCACGTCGTCACCGTTGACGCGGACGCCGTAGTCGGCCCGGTTGGTCTCCCAGCCGACACCCTCGCCGTGGTCGGCCCGCCACACCCAGGTGTGGTCGATGATGGTGTCGTGGCTGTTGACCACCATGCTCGTGGTCGCCTTGCCCGCGCCGGCGCCGCCGATGCGGATGTACACGTCCTGCACGGTGGTGGGGTTGGCCGCGTGGTCGGTGGACGCGCCCTGCGGGCCGACCTCCAGCAGGGTCGGGGAGTTGACCGGTCCGGCGTCGATGAGGAAGCCGGCGAGCCGCACTCCGTCGACGTCGGCGACCTTCATGGCGGTCACGCCGTTGTCCGGGATGATCGTGGCGAGGCCGAGGCCCAGCACGATGGTGTTCGCCCGCTCGACGGTGATGGTCCGGTCGACGTGGTAGACGCCCGGGGTGAACAGCAGATGCAGGCCCTGGGCGAGCGCGGCGTTGATGGTGGCCGCCGTGGCGCCGGGCTTGACGACGTAGAACCTGCTCAGCGGGATCGACTCGCCCTGCGGGGTGCCGCTCGCCCAGGTCGTGCCGCGCGCGTCGGTCCGCTTGGCGGGCGCGAAGACCTTGTACTCGCCGCCGTCCAGGTAGAGGAAGGGCTTCTCGCGGGAGATCGGTGTCGTGCCGAGCGTGGTGTAGCGGGGCTCGGGGAAGCTGGTGGCGGGCGCACCCTCCACGCCGGAGAAGACCTGGTTCCAGACGCTGTTGGACCAGCCGCCGATGGAGCTGTCGCGGGTGTACCACTGCTGCTGCGAGTAGTTGCCGACCTGGCCGTCGATCCTGCTGTCGGCGATGTAGCCGCCGCTGGCCCAGCCGTAGCCGTTGGGCGCGAGGTTGAGGCCGCCCTTGACGTGCATCCGGCGGAACGAGGCGGCCTGGGAGACGGCCCAGCGGTTGGTGCCGTTGACCGGCTTCACGGCGAGGTTCTCCGCGCCGCGCCAGAAGTTCTGCGTGGCGTTGCCGTTGAACCAGCCCGCGTCGACTGTGATGTCACCGTTGATCGTGGTGTCGTCGGGGCTGAGGCCGAGGCCGGCGATCTGGGTGTAGAAGCCGATCTGCGCGTTGAGGTTGTCGTACGTGCCCGGCTTGAAGAGGAAGGCGTGCCGGCCGGAGCCGAACTGGGCCGACTCCTGCTCCTTGAAGACCTGGTCCAGCTTGGCCTGGATGCCCGGGGTCGAGGGGTCGAAGACGTGCACGTTCGGGCCGAGGTCGCCGCCCGGGGTGACCGGGCCGGGGTCGTCGCCGGTGGTGCCGTACACCTTGAACTCCCAGAGGGAGTAGCCGTAGGGGGTGGCGCGGACGGTGCCGAGCATGCGGACGTAGCGGGCGGTGCCGGAGACGTTCACGGTCTCCGTGCCGCCGGCGCCGGTGGTGGTGGAGTGGGCCGTCGTCCAGTCCGTGCCGTTCGGGGACGTCTCGATGCGGTAGGACTTCGCGTAGGCGGCCTCCCAGCGCAGTTCGACCCGGCTGAGGGAGGCGGGGGCGCCGAGGTCGACGCGGATCCACTGCGGATCGGACGCGGCGCTCGACCAGCGGGTGCCGTCGTCGCCGTCGACCGCTGCCGTGGCCGGGGTGCCGTAGTGCTCCTGGCTGGAGGCGGTGACCGGCTTGCCCTGGGAGAGCAGGACGGGTGCGGCCTGGGCCTGCGTGGCCGGGACGACGGCGAGCAGGGCGGCGGCCAGGGCGGTGACCAGGACGCCGACGAGGCCGCGGCGGCCGGGTCTGTGCGACGGCGGCGAAGCTGGGCGTATGCCGACAGCGGGCATGGGGAGACTCCTCGACACGGGGTGAGTGGGAGAGCGCTCTCCCGACCATGCCCGCCGTGCCTGACACGGTCAAGGTTCCGCGCAGGCTTTTCTTTTGACTTGCATTAAGTGTCGAGTGCGATGTGCGGCGGTGTCCGCCCGAGACGTCCGCCGCGCGGGGTCGCCCCTCCGGCCGACGTGCGGCGAGAGCACCATCGGCACAGCGGGTCGGCGCCGTGGGCGCCTTTCGCTCAGGGCTGTCGGCGGGCCTGTTCCGCGGCCTGGTCGGCGGCCGCCTGTTCCGTCGTGGCGTCAGCCGTGCTCAGGCGCCCGCCGCTGCTCTCCAGGTGGGCGCGGACGAACCACTGGAACAGTTCCAGGCCGCGCAGTTGCTCGATGAGGATGTCCTGCGTGACGGGGTCGGAGGCCTCGGTCGCCGCCATCGCCTCGCGGTGGTCCTCGATGAGCCGCGTGTAGACCACGTCGAGCGCGCCCAGATGCTCGATGGCCTCCG
Organism: Streptomyces sp. NPDC085932; assembly: GCF_044540525.1. Classification (NCBI taxonomy): domain Bacteria; kingdom Bacillati; phylum Actinomycetota; class Actinomycetes; order Kitasatosporales; family Streptomycetaceae; genus Streptomyces; species Streptomyces sp. NPDC085932. The sequence goes on along the minus strand of NZ_JBITSJ010000001.1, from coordinate 1,915,183 downwards.
CCCGTCCGATGGAGTAGTCGTCCCAGGTGCGGTCGGCGACCAGTGCACCCGGCGTGCCCTGGGGGACGCCGCCGAGGGTGGAGATCCGTTCGGCCAGGTCGTCGGTCATGGACCGTACCTGCTCGACCTGCGGGTCGAGCATCTCGTGCACCGCGATGAAGTGCGGACCGACGACGTTCCAGTGGATGTGCTTGAGCGTCAGGTGCAGATCGTTCAGCGAATGCAGCCGCCGCTGGAGCAGCTCGATGATCTCGGAACTGTCCTGGGCGGACATGCCCGGGACGGTGTACTGCAGGGAGGGCTCAGAAGCCACGGCCGTACCTTTCTCCTGCCGGCGGAAGACGTCCTTCAGCCCCAGGCAACCATCGCCCCGGCTCGCCTGCCCCTCCAGGACAGCCGTACGGATTCCGCCGGGTCCCGCTGCCGTGAACTCCCCGGGTGGGCCGGCCGGCCGAGCGCCGACGGCGGCCGGTCGAACGCCGGGGAGTTCGGCCGGCCGAGCGCCGGGTGATCCGGTCCAGTGGTTGGCCGGCCGGCGCGGGGCGCGGCGGTGCCTTCACTGCGGGCAGGTGGCCGAGACGACGTAGTCGACGACGTCGTCCGTGCTGCGGCGCCGCCGGTGGGCCGCGCGTTGGCGGTCGGCGCCGTTTCCCTCGGTCCGCAGGCGCCGCCACTGCTCACGTACGAGATCGAGGTCGTCGTGCCGGCGGAGCGCCGGGGCGACGGTACTCAGCAGCCGTTCGACCAGGGAGGTCTGAGGCATCAGGCGTCCGGTGACCGGATCGATGCCCTGGCCCGACAGCCCGTCGCGGGCCGCGCGCCAGCAGGCCGCGCGCAGGATTTCCGGTGACGGGCGCGGAGCCGCCTCTCCGGCACGAACGGCCTCGAGGGCCGTGGCGGTCAGGGCGCGGACGACGGCGCCCAGCACGAGCGTGTCGTCGGGGGTCAGGGCGGCGTCGGCCACACGGACCTCGATGGTGGGCAGGTGGTGCGAGGGCCGTACGTCCCAGTACAGACCGCCCCGGTCGATGAGTCCCTCGGCTTCGAGGAGGGTGTGGACGAGGTCCTCGAAGTGGTCGGGGGATTCGAAGTAAGGGGGTGGTCCGGCCACGGGCCAGCGCCCCCACGTGGTGCTGCGCCAGCTGGCGTACCCGGTGTCCCGGCCCGCCCAGAACGGGGAGTTCGCCGTCAGCACGCTCAACGTCGGCAGCCAGGGCCGCAGATGATTGCTGACGTGGACGGCGTCACGGGGCTGGGGAAGACCCACGTGGACGTGGCAGGCGCACACGATCTGTTCGTCGTCCAGGGCGCGGAAGTGGGACGTGCTCCGTGCGTAGCGGTCCCCGGGTGTCATCGGTACGGGGACGGCCTGGCCGTGCACCGGTGTGCCGGTGGAGGCGATGCGCAGGCCGAGCCGCGTGGCGGCGCGAGCGGCTGCCGTTCTGCTGGTGCGGATCTGGTCGTCGGCCTCCTTGAGGCAGGTGTGCGGGTGGGTGCGCAGTTCGACCTGGTAGCGGGTCAGCTCGGTGCTCACCCGGTCGCCGAGGGCGTCCGCGGCCGCCGCGACCAACTCGGGGCCGTGCGGGCTGGGGACTCGGCCGACCGGGTCGATCACGAGGAGTTCTTCCTCGATCCCGACGGTGAGCGGCTCTGGTACGGGGCCGGGCGCGGAGGGGCGGAGCGGCTCGGGGTCGTCCACCGGAGCCGTCTCGCTGCGATGTTGACTGCTCATAGTGATGACACTGTCTCAGAAAGTGCCGGGACATTGGATGCCGCGACGACCGCCGGAGGGCGAGGACCGGCTCTCGGAGCCGAGGGAAGGGCCGTCGGAGGCCGCGGCGGACCACCGGAGGGCGAGCGGGCGAGAAGCGCAGCGGGGGGTGATCTCGCCTCCGGCCGGCCCATGGGGTTGACTGCCCCTGCGCCCGGATCATGACAGGAGCCACGCCGTTGACGTACGACATCGCCGACCTGCGCTCGCAGTTCCCCGCGTTGGCCGCCGGGACCGTCCACTTCGACGGGCCCGGGGGCACACAGACGCCACAGCCCGTCATCGACGCGATCACCGACGCGCTGGCACGGCCCCTGTCCAACCGGGGGCGGTACGCGCTGGGGGAACGCAACGCCGACGCCATCGTCACCGAAGCGCGCCGGGCCGTGGGCGACCTGCTGGGCGCGGACCCGGCGGGGATCGTCTTCGGACGCAGCGCCACGCAGCTCACCTACGACCTCGCCCGCACCCTCGCCGCATCCTGGGCGCCCGGCGACGAGGTCGTCGTCACCCGCCTCGACCACGACGCCAACATCCGCCCCTGGGTGCAGGCAGCGGAGCGGGCCGGTGCGACCGTGCGCTGGGCCGGATTCGACCCGGCCACAGGGGAGTTGACGGCCGACGACATACGCGCCGTCCTGTCCGACCGCACCCGTCTCGTCGCCGTCACCGCCGCCTCCAACCTGATCGGCACCCGCCCTCCGGTCGCCGAGATCTGCCGCCTGGTCCATGAGGCCGGAGCACTCGTCCATGTCGACGGCGTTCACTACACCGCGCACACGCTGGTCGATCTGCCGGCCCTGGGGGCGGACTTCTTCGTCTGCTCCCCGTACAAGTTCCTCGGCCCCCATCACGGCGTACTGGCCGCCCGGCCCGCGCTGCTGGAGGGTCTGCGGCCCGACAAGTTGCTGCCCTCCGACGACGCTGTCCCGGAGCGTTTCGAACTGGGCACCCTCCCCTACGAGTTGCTGGCCGGCACCCGTGCCGCCGTCGACTTCCTGGCCGGCCTCGACCCGCACGCCACGGGCACCCGGCGAGCACGCCTGGCCGCCTCCTTCGCCGCGCTCGAAGCGCACGAGGCCACTCTGCGCGACCGGCTCGAACAACAGCTGGCCGCGCTCCCGGGGGTCACCGTCCACTCCCGGGCCGCCGACCGCACCCCCACCCTCCTGTTGACCTTCGAGCGCCACGACACCACCGATGCCTACCGCTTCCTGGCCGCCCGCGACATCCACGCCCCCTCCAGCAACTTCTACGCCATCGAGACCTCCCGCCACCTGGGCCTGGGCGACACCGGCGGGCTGCGCATCGGACTCGCCCCCTACAACGACGCGGGGGACGTCGACAGGCTGCTGACGGCGCTGGCCGCGTTCCTGGAACGATGAGCACGAGCACCGTGCCGGCACCTCACATCATCTGTGCCGGCACCTCTCATCATCTGTGCTGGCACCTCTCATCAGCCGTGTCGGGGTCTTTGATCAACCCTGCCGTGTCTTTGATCAGCCCTGCCGTGTCTTTGATAGCCCTGCCGTGTCTTTGATCAGCCGTTGCGGTCCATCGCCTTGTGGATCCAGCCCGAGTAGGCGGGCGCGCTGGTGTAGAGACCCGGGCCCTCGCTGCAGCGCACGCCCGGGGCGCCGGGGCCCGAGGTGACGCCGATCAGCTCCCAGCGGCCCTTTTGGTCCCGCCGGAGTTGAGGGCCCCCGGAGTCGCCGTTGCATGCCATGGCCCCGGGCTTCCGGCTGATCGTGCACAGACGGGTGCTGTCCGCGTAGCCCGGCGCGCACTCGGACACGGCACCCCTGCGCGTGTCGAGTTCCTGGAGCCGGTCGGGAAAGACCCAGCCGGCGGGGTCGGGTGTGTCGTCGGTGGTGCCGAAGCCCAGGATGCGGGTCGGGGTGCCGGGCCGCCCCGGCCGGTCGGCGATGCGCACGGGCTTCTCGTCGACCGGGTGGTTCAGGCGGATCAGCGCGAGGTCGTCGCGATTGGGGGCGATGCCCTCGCTGTTGCGGTAGCCCGGGTGCGTCAGCGTCTTCGCGACGGACCGGACCGTGCCTCCGGACTTCCTCCATTGGCTGCCGACCCGGACCGTGCCGTCCAGCGTGACAAGCGCGGGGTCCACGCAGTGGGCCGCTGTCAGCACCCACTTCCTGTCGACCAACGATCCCCCGCAGACACCTTTGAACGTGGGGTCGTCCACTCCCGTCACCGGGATGGACACCATCGACGGATACGGCTGCGTGGAATCAATGCCGTTGACGATGGCTTCGGCCCCGCCCGTCATCACGACGGTGCACGCCGCTCCTGCCAGGACCACAGCGGCAGTGCGCGCCCTGCGGCGCGAGGACTTCGAGCTGAACACGGATTCTCCGATCGGACGAGCTGTGCGATGTGTGCCCAGCCTTCGCGATCAAGAGGAGTTGATCCATCCGGTCAGCGGGCCTGTCGGGGGCCGGGCCAGCGGGCCCGTGAGGGGTGGGGAGAACCCCAGGTCGCCGCGGGGCGGATGGGCGAGCGCAGGATGCGGGGCGAGATCGCGCCGCTGCCGGTCAGCTGTCCAGGACGGCGCGCCGGAGTGCCCGGCGCTGACTGGGGGTAGTGGCGCCCCAGACGCCGTCCGTCTCGCCGTTGTGGACGGCCCAGTCGCGGCAGTCGATCAGCACCGGGCAGCGTCTGCACACCGCGCGGGCCGGGGCTGTGGCCGCTGCCGTCTCCACCAGGGGGAAGAACAGCTCGGGGTCCTCGCCCACGCACAACGCCTGCGCGTGCCAGCCGATATCAACATTCCAGGACGCGAGTGAGCGCGCCATACCGCACCTCCAGCAGCCGACCGGCACGTCGGTGTCGCCGCGGCAGCACGAGCCGCGGTCCCGGCAGAGGTGAGCGCCATGCTAATGCCGGAGATGACCTGGTGGCCATACCCGTATTTTCCGGGCATACGAGCCCTGCACTCGGGCCCCTCCGCAAACCTCGCCCCTACGATCGCCTGGTACGACTGCTTGAGGGGGCGGGGATGCTGGGCATGTTCCGGGGCAGGCCCGGGGGCACGGGGGCCGCGCGGGCGCGTTACAGGTCGAACTCGATGTGCTCGATGTCGGTGAAGCGGATCTCCTCCAGGGAGCCGGCGCGGCGGCCGCCGTCCTGGAAGTACATCTCCTTGAGGCCTTCGGCGGCGATCTGCTGCAGCTGCTGGTCGCCGGCGCCCGCCTGCTGGGCGTCGAAGAGGCGGGCGGCGTACTGCGGCGGCAGCGCGACGGTCAGGTGTCTCAGCCGGGCGTCGTCGGTCGTGCCGACCGGGGCGGTGTAGCCGATGCGGGCGCGCGTGTCGATGACGATGCCCCCGGTCGTCGCCGCTCTCTGTCTCGCCCTGGCACGGACCTGCGGCTGCCACCGCCTGGCCACCTCGCGCTCCAGCCGGGCGGCGAGGTCCGGGCGCGGTTTCTTGATCTGGTTCTTCACGTAGCGTTCGACGGTGCGCTGGGAGACGCGGAGCATCTGCGCGACCGCTCCGGTGCTCTTGAGCTGTTTGACCAGGTAGCGCATCTGAGCGGGCGCGGTCTTTGGTGCCGGGCGGGTGAAGGCCTTCTGCACCGCGGCCTCCAGGCCGTCACCGAACAGGCTCATCGTCGCTCTTCCCTACTCGCCGTTGTCGATGTCGGTGACGGTGCCGTCCTTGATGTAGCGGGCGAGGTTGAGCTCCGGAGCGTCGAAGCGCTCGCGGACCTCCTCGCCCCACAGGACGCTCTGCGTGCCTTCATGCTTCACCAGGCCGGGGTTGACGCCGAGCTTGAAGCCGCCGGGCAGCGGCTTGCCGTCCCGGTAGGGCAGGAAATCGAGGGGTGATGCGCCGTCGGCCGCGTACACGACGCAGTCGGAGAGGATCGCGATCGGGTACTGGCCGGTGAACGCCGCGTGCTTGACGATCTTGCGGTGGAGGTTGACGCGCGTGCGGGAGATGACCGCCGCTCGGATGTCCGGCCGCCACGTCGGGCGGGACAGCGCACGCCAGGGCCGGCCGGGCCGCCAGCCCTCGCCGCGGGGGCGTTCGCGCAGCTTGCCCAGGCCGCCCTTGACCGTGGCCTTGATCGCCGAGACGACGATCGCCAGCTCCGGGTCGCGTCGTCGGTAACCGTCCATGGCCGCCAGGAAAGCGGCCGGCTCCATGTCCGCGTGCACGCCGAGGTCGGCCATCGTGGCCAGGTAGGCGTCGCGCAGGCGCTGGTACCAGCCGTCCAGGTAGCGGCCGCTCTCGTAGCGGACGTACGCCTCGATCGGCCGCACTTCGTATCCGAGCTCCTGGGCGTAGGCGACGGTGGGGGTCGCGTACCAGGCCGGGCCCTCGGGGCGCTCGCCCTTCGGCGTGAACGGGCTGGGCAGCAGGCCGGCGTCCAGCTCGGCCCACTTGTCCTTGCCGATCCTCACCTTCGACAGGTCGACGTGGGAGAGGTCGACCAGCCAGGAGCCGGGCAGCTTTGCGTCGAACACCGGCTGCTCGACGTGCGTGGGCTCGCCCAGGCCGACGTTGAGGCCGTTGGCGCCGGCGGCGAAGGCCATGTTCACGTCGATGCCGACGAGGTGCCGCAGGGTGCATTCGTCGTCGGTCATCGGCCGTGCCCAGTCGTAGGCCTCCTCGAACAGCTTCTCGTCGGGACCGCGGACGTGGAAGCGCGGGAGGTCCGCCAGGAGCGGGTGCCCGTCCGGGGCCTCGCACGGAGCGCAGTCGACCGGGTCCCTGCCGAGGGAGCCGGGGTTGTGCTCGGAGTGCCGGTGGCCGTCGGCATCCGGTTCGGAGGCGCGGGTCGGCGGGTGCAGCGCGGTCATCAACTCCAGGCCGGTGACGGCGGTGGAGCCGCGCGGTGTCATGACCCGCGAGGCGTACACGCCCAGGACCCGGGCCAGTTCGGCCGGCGGGAGCTCGGCGGCGTTGCCCCAGTGGCGGGAGTCGAGGGCGTGCCAGGACGGGATGCACAGTTGCACGCACGCCCGCTCCGAGCCGGTGGCCGGGCGGTAGATCCGCGCCCACGGGCCGAACCCGCGCTTCGTGAGCTTCCACTCCGCACGCACCAACTGCTTGACGACCTTGTGGCCTTCCGGGATCCGCCCGGCGTGCCGCTCCTCGTCCGTGAGGGTGACCGGGAGGCCGTAGCGCTTCAGAGCGGCTTCGGTGAGGACGAGCAGCGGGTCGGCGTCCTTGCCGGGACCGGACAGCCTGGGCTGGCCGAGCCTCGCCACTGTGAGAGTCCACTCCACGAGGGCCGGGAGGCTCTTGGCGTGCACGTCCAGGACCAGGCCGCCGGTGCAGTACGCCAGGACGTTGCCGTCGCTGTCGACGTCGACCACCGCGAGCGGGCCGTTCTCGAAACGAGGGTCGGTGCTGCCCGCCGGGGAACAGGCCGGGGCGGCCTTTCGGGCTGCGGGGCGGCGTGGCGCCGACGCCCTGCCGGCGGTGTCCGGCGGGCGGTGCGCGGCCGGTCGGGCCGGTTCAGCCGGTCCCGCCGGTCCCGCCGGTTCAGCCGGTTCAGCCGGTGGTTCAGCCGGTCCCGCCGGTTCAGCCGGTTCAGCCGGGGCGACGGCTGTGGGGCCGGTCTGCGCGTTCTCACGGGCAGGCCCGGGGACGGCCTGAGCGCTTCCCCTTCCCCCCCTGGGGGCGGTGTCCATGGCCGAGCCCGGAGACGGGGGCTGCTCCGCGGGGTCGGGCCGGCTGCCGGCCGTCGCCGGTGGCACAGCGGGCGGGACGGGCAGGGCGGGCGCCGGGTAGAGCTCCGCGAGCTTGTTCAGCAGTCGGGCGTATGCCTCCCGCTCCGGTCCGCGCGGCTCGACCGGCTTCTTCACCGACTCCCAGCCGGAGACCGTGGCCCGGCGCACCTTCAGCGCGGCAGCCACCTCGTCCAGGGTCAGACCATGAGCCTGGCGCAGACGCTTGCGCTCCTCCACCGGCGGCAGTGGGGCACGGGAGGCCACCAGCGCGTCGACGGCGTCGAACAACTCGGACATGGAACACCTCCTGCCGACCACCCTATCGCGGCAACCGTACGGGGCGCGTACATCGGCCGCACGGGTCGCGTGCGGATGACCGTACGGGGCGAGGTCTGACCTGGGACCAGCAGGAGTGGGAACCGGGTTCCGCTCTGCCACGTCAGGTCGGCCGGCACGCGACCCGGGTGTGGAGACGACCGACGGCACGCGAGATCTCGTCTCGGTTCTTCGCTGCCTTCATCCACGCCGGGAGGCGGGCCACCAACGTCATGTTCTGCCCGGTGTCGTACCAGGGTGCGCGCTCCCTCAGCGATGCCTGGACGAAGCGGCGGATCAAGTCGAGGTGTTCGAGGTTGTACGCCCACAACCACCCGTGCCGGGTCTCGACCTGGAGCCACAGCGGCATCCCGAAGTACGGGTCCGTCACCGGTGCCGCTGTGCCGGCCGTGAGGGAGACACGGCGGCCGCTCCACACCCGTGACAGTCCACACGCGCGACAGATCAGGCGACGCGGCCTGAACAGGATGCGGCCGCCCGGACCGGGGTCCTGGGGCGCTGGAACGACCCGGGCGGCCTTCTGGCACGCGGGGCACCGCACGATGATCAGACCGATGAAGTCGTACTCCGTGCTGCGCGGATCTCGAAACCGCCGTGAGGTCGGAGCCATGCGGTGAGTATGTGACGCTCCGCTGGACCACCGCATCCCGATTCGAAGGCTCAGGTCAGTTGTCGTCCAGGCGGCGCAGGTCGTTCTCGTCCCACGTGGTGGTGTCGCGGGGCTGCGTGTAGGGCTCGGCCTCCGGCGGGTGGCCGCCGGCGACGGCTCGCTGCCGGACTGTCTCGGCGTCGAACTGCAGGCCCAGCAGGATCGCCAGGTTGCTGATCCACAACCACACCAGGAAGACGATGACGCCGGCCATCGTGCCGTACGTCTTGTTGTAGGAGGCGAAGTTGGCGACGTAGAACGCGAATCCGGCGGAGGCCGCCATCCAGATCACCAGGGCCAGGAAGCTGCCCGGGGTGACCCAGCGGAAGCCCTTCACCTTGGCGTTGGGGCACGCCCAGTACAGGATCGCGATCATCACCGTGACCAGCAGCACCAGCACCGGCCACTTCGCGATCGACCACACCGTCAGCACCGTGTCCCCGATCCCCAGGGCCTGCCCGGCCTGTTGGGCGATACCGCCGGTGAACACGACGATCAGCGCGCTGACCACGGCCAGGACCATCAGCACCACGGTCACCGCCACGCGCACCGGGAGCACCTTCCACACCGGCCGGCCCTCGGGCATGTCGTAGACGGCGTTGGCGGTGCGGATGAACGCCGCGACATAGCCGGAGGCCGACCACACCGCCAGCACCAGGCCGGCCACGGCGACGACCGAGCCGGTGCCCGCGTTGCCCTGCAACTGCTCCACCGCTCGCGTGATGATGTCCCGGGCGGAGCCCGGCGTGAGCTGCTTGAGGTTGTCCAGCACCTTGTCGGTGGCCGACTCCCCCGCGATCCCCAGCAGGGAGACCAGCACCAGCAGCGCCGGGAACAGCGACAGCACACCGTAGTACGTCAGCGCCGCGGCTCGGTCGGTCAGCTCGTCGTCCTTGAACTCCTTCACACTGCCCTTGAGCACCTGCACCCAAGCCCGCTTCGGCAGCTTCGTCGGCGCGTCCGGCGCCGCCTCCTCCACCTCGCGGTCCGGCCCCACCTCGTCCGGCTCCGGAGCCCCGGAAGCCGGCCCCGGCTCCTCGTCACGGTCTTTCCGCCCTGGAAACTGCAGCTTCACCATGGAAGGGGGGTAACCCGGCGCCGCCGGCTCAAGCCCTGCCGGCCGGTTCGCCGGTGTCGGTACGTCACCCGCGGGTGCCGGTCACGGTCGCCGCGGTGCGGGCGGTGCGCAGGCGCTGGGCGAGCAGGGCGAGCGCACACAGCACCGCGACGGTCGCCGCGTAGACCACGAACGTCGGCTGGAGGCCGGCGTGCGTGGTGGCAACTCCGGCGATGACCGCGGGGATGCTGAAGGACAGGTAGGAGATGACGAAGGCCACGGAGAAGAGTTCGCTGCGCTCGGCCGGCCGGGCTATGCGCGCCAGGGTGCCGAAGCTGGCCAGCGCGGAGCCCCCGAAGCCGACACCCGCGATCGCGGTGCCGAGCGCGGCCGCGACCAGGGAGTGCTCCTGAACACCGGCCAGGGCGACGGCCGTTCCGGTGAGCAGCAGGCCGGCGCTGACGGCGAGGGTGCGTCCGACCGGCCAGCCGCGCAGGGCGAGAGCGGTGAGGAAGGCCGGACCGGTCAGCAGTGTGACCACGAGTCCACCGACGACGTGGCTGGACAGGCCGAACAGGCCGGCTGCGACGGACGGGCCCAGGGAGAGGTAGAGGCCGCCGAGCGCCCAGCTGGCGACAAGGATCGGCACGAGGCTGAGGAGGTCCGCTCGCAGGTGCGGCGCGATCCGGAGGCGGGGCTGGAGGGAGCGGGCGGCGCCGGGACGCCGCAGTGAGGTCTCGGGCAGCGCCGAGAGGATCGCGCCCGCGACCAGCAGTGCGGCCAGCAGGAGCAGGTAGACGAGCCGGGTGGGGTGCGGCTCGTACTCCACGAGCAGACCGCAGCCCAGCGAGCCGAGGGCCAGGCCGAACGTGGGCGCGGTGCCGGTGACGATTCCCGCGCGGTGCGGGGCGTGGCCCGGGTTGAGGTCGGCCAGGGCGGCACCCAGGGTGGTCATGGCTGCTCCTGTGGCGATGCCCTGGACCAGTCTCGCGGTCAGCAGCACCGCGACGTTGCCCGCCGTGAGGAACAGGACCATGGAGACGGCTTCGAGGGCGATCGCGGACAGCAGGACCGGGCGGCGGCCGAGGTGGTCGGAGAGGGCGCCGAGCACCAGGAGAGCCGCGATCATGCCCAGCACGTACACGGCGAAGACGGTGGTGAGGGTGATCGCCGAGAAGTGCCACTGCTCCTGGTAGACGACGTAGAGCGGGGACGGCGCGCTGGAGGCGGCCATGAACAGCACGAAGACGGCCGCGAGGGAGGCGAAGGCGACCGGGTGGCTCAGCCGTCGTCGCCCCGGAACGAGCGCGGTGGTGCCCGCGGGCGCGGGCGGAGGCGGCTGGAGCGGCGAGGGCGCGGGCTCGGACATGAGGCAACTCCAAAAGCAGTGATCGATGCGTTAGGACGCTACCACTAACGCAACGATCAGTGCGATAATTTCCTCATGGCTGACTCGTCCACCCAGGTACGCCCCGGCGGTCGCTCCGCGAAGGTCCGGGCCGCCGTGCATCGCGCCGTTGCGGAACTCCTCGCAGAGGAGGAGGCCGAGACGCTGACGCTCCCGGCCGTCGCCGCACGCGCCGGCGTGCATCCCACGACCCTCTACCGGCGCTGGGGCTCGACCGCCCAGCTGCTCACCGATGTCGCCACCAGCCGCTTCAGCGACGATCTGGTGGTCCCCGACTCCGGCTCGCTCGCCGGCGACCTGGAGCGCTGGCTGGCCGACGTCGCCACCGACGTCGCGGACCCGGACACCCTCGCCCTCATGCGGGCCACCATCGCCACCGGACCGGCGGGCGGCTGCGCATGCGTCGAGGACCGGCACCGCCAGCTGGGCGCCATCCTGCGGCACGAAGTCGAGCGAGGGGGAGCCGCACCGGAGGTGGAGAGCGCCGCCGACTCCCTGCTCGGCCCGCTCCACTACCGCGCCATCTTCACCTCCGAGCCCGCCTCGGCGGACTGGGCCCGTGACCTCGTCGCCTCATACCTGTCGACGCTTGCGCCGTCCTCGACGGAACGTCGGCCCGCCGATACCCGGTGACGCGACAGCCGGCCCGCCGATACCCGGTGACGCGACAGCCGGCCCGCCGATCTCCGGTGACGTGACAGCCGGGGGCGCCGCGCCGCCGGGGCGGGCGAAGACGCGGCGCCCCACCCCGGCGGCGACACGGACCCTGACACCCCCAGAGCCCCGGCATCCCCCGGGTCGGCCTGCGCGACGACTACCGGCGGATCAAGCAGCGGGAATCGGTGGCTCAGGCGTTGTAGCCACCGTGGGCGTCCAGCACCGCGCCCGTGACGTACGACGCGGCCGGACTCGCCAGGAAGGCGATCGCCGCGGCGATCTCGTCGGGGTGCCCCATGCGCTGCAGGGACAGCGAGCCGAGCAGGGTCTTGAGGGTTTCGGGGTCCGGCGGCTGCATGCCACCGTCCATCAGTCCGGCCTCCACGACGTTGGCCGTGATGCCCCGGGGCCCGAGGTCGCGTGCGACACCCATGGTGTACCTCTCTATCCCGGACTTGGTCGCCGCGTAGTCGGCAAGGCCGGGGGCGCCGACCCGGGAACCCAGGCCGGAACTCACCGTGATGATGCGTCCACCTGTGCGCAGCACTCGGGCGGCGGCGCGGATGACGGCGATCACGCCGAGGTAGTTGGTGGCGTGCATCCGGTCCAGGGCAGCGGTGTCGGCGTCCGGGTCGTCCACCGTGCCGGCCACGGAGATCGCGGCGTTGTTGACGAGGATGTCCAGGCCGCCGAAGTGTGCGACCACGTCGTCGATCAGGGCCGGGGCCCGGCTCGTGTCCGCCTGGTCGGACCGGAGGGCGACGGCGTTCGCTCCCTTGCCGCGCACCTCGTCGACGACGACCTGCGCCTTCTCCTCGGAGCTGACATAGGTGAAGGCGACATCGGCGCCCTGCTCGGCGAGCAGTCGCACAGTCGCGGCCCCCAGCCCTCGTGACCCCCCGGTGACCAGGGCGACCTTGCCCGTGAGTGGCTTGCTCATTCTTCTCACCTCGTTGATCGATCAGTCCTGCTGTCGCAACGCTAATTGTTACGACTGCTTGTTGCAACCTTCACTGTTACGACAGCACTGTCGTAACATGAGGCGTTGCGTCCGCAGAGGAGGGTCATGAGCGCCAACAGCAGGCTCACCATCGCCTCGCACGCCCTGGCCTGGATCGGCCTCTACCAACGTCAGGGCCATGAGGTCGCCACCTCCGAGCAGATCGCGTCCAGCGCGAACACCAACCCCGTGGTGATCAGACGGCTCCTGGGTGATCTGCGCAGGGCCGGGCTCGTGGAATCACGGCGGGGCGTCGGAGCGGGCTGGTCGCTGGCGCGCGACCTGGGATCGATGACCCTCCTCGACGTGTACGAGGCAGTGGAATCCGGCCCCCTGTTCGCGATGCACCGCACCACGCCGGACCAGAACTGCGTGGTGGGCCACGGCATCCAGCCGGCGATGCAGCGGGTCTACGACGGCATCGAGCAGACCCTGAGACACGAACTGGCCCGGGTCACGCTCGAAGACGTACTCCAGGACGTCCTCGCGACACCCCGCTAGCCCTCCGTGAGCAGGTGCGGGGCACTTCCGCGGATCTCCCAGTTCCTTGATCAGGTACACATGTGCTTTTCGAGGAAGGACTGCGATGACGTTCAGCAGAGGCACACGAAGACGGCCGTCCGGCGGAGCCACCCGCCCGGGGTGCGGGAAGGCGGCGGCCCTCGTCGGCGTGGCCCTGCTTCTCGCCGGCTGCGGCGGCAGCCGGCAGACGGGACGAGCGGCCTCGGCCGGCGTGACGTCTTCGCCCTCCCCCACTCCCGCTGCCTGCGCTCATGACGAGCCCTACTACCAAGCCGGGTTGCTCCAGACCGAGGGCGTCTGGACCCAGGGAGGGAGATCGCAGGAGCAGACGATCGTCGTCGAACTGGACCTGAAGGCGTGCGCGTCCGGTACGAAGGTTGCCGACGTTCCGGTCGGATCCTGCCGGTCGGCGGACTTTCCCTGGACCACGTCAGCGGCGTCCACGAGCCGGGAGCTGGCCGGCGCGGGTGTTCGCGCCTGGGGTGACGTCACCCATACCGCCGGGGGGCGGACTCTTCAGGAGACCGTGCTCGCCCCGTCCCCCTCCGACGAGCAGCACGCGCTCGCGGCTGCCTATCGGGATCACCTGCGGGGCTGCGAAGCGCGAGCCGTCGGCGGCCACGGCGGAAAGTCCGACTGGTTGCGCCTCGGCGACTCGGCCGGTCAGCTCCTGGTGAGCTTCCACGACGGCGTCGTCATAGCCCTGCGGGCCGATCGTGCCCAGTGGACGGACGTGGAGCTGGGCGAGGTGATGCGTGTGGCGGAGTCACGGAGCGCGAAGTTCATGGAATGAGCGGGTGGGGTGTCCACGCGTCAGGTCGGGCGCTGGGACAGTCGCGCGCCGACACGCGCCGAGGTTTCCCGCAGCCAGGCGTGCGCGGCGTCGTGCGTGTGGCCCGGGTGCCACCACAGTGCCTCCCCCAACGGCACCGCGTTGCAGGGAGGTTGACCGCGTCCGCCGCCCCGCGGACCGCGGTCACCGGCCCGCAGCGGCCTCCTGGGCGCGCGTGAGGTGGCAGCGCATGATCTCCCGGTGCGCGGGGCGGCCGTTCTCCGCGCGGTCCCTCAGCTCGCGGAGCCTGCCGTACCGGGCGAGCAGAGCCGCCTGGTGCTCGGCCAGCTCGTCGGTCACGAACTGCCACCTTCTGTCGTCCTGGGCGGCGTCGAGCAGCACCATGGCCTCGTCCATGCGGCCGACACCAGCGAGCAGCTCCGCCAGTTGCCGCGGCGCGCCCCCTTGCCGGCGCAGTACGGCGATGGCCTCTTCGTGGCGTCCCTGCTCGTCCAGGAGCCGGGCCAGCTGGGCGTCGGAGGCATCGACCGGGGAGCGGTGCTCGCGGCCCCGCTGCCGGTACAGCTCCAACGCCCGGTCTGTCTCGCCCAGTTCCACGAGCAGTTCGACGGCCCACTCGTAGGCGTACTCCTCGTCGGCGTCGATGCGCTGCACCAGGAGGGCGATGCCCTCGTCCAGCCGGCCGTGCGCTGCGAGGGTACGGGCCAGGAGCCGGGCGAAGCCCGTGTCGCCCGGGCGTATCAGGGAACGCAGCGCGTCGATGCGGCCCTGCCGGGCCAGGAGGGGCGCCAGCCAGGACCGGGTGGGGCCGTCATCGGCCATGGCCAGGGCTTCGGCGACCCGGTCCACACGCAGCAGCAGCCGCACTCCCAGGTGCCACTCCGCCGGGTCCAGCCGCCGCTCGGCGGACGGAGTGCCGGCCGCGGCGCGTAGCACGTCGAGGGCATGATCGGCCTGCCCCCGCTCGTAGAGCTGGTCGACGACGTGGCGGAAGGCCTCCTCCTCGTGGGCCAGCAACCGGATCTGCCACACCTTCACAGCGGCTTCGAGTGGCAACTCGCCAGGGTCGACCACGAGGCGGAGCAACGTCACCAGGTGCGGAGTGGGGCGCTCGGGCCAGAGCGAGGCGAGATCGTCCCACTCCCCCTGCTCGGCGTAGTACTCGGCGAGCCGCGCTCTGGCCTCCACCGCCCCGCCGGCGGCCATGGACCGGACCTCCCCCAGCCGCCCTTCCTGCAACAACCGGCGGATGCCCTCCCGCTGCTCCCGCCTGTACGCCTCGGGGTCCGTGCGCGTCCCCCACTCCGCCAACGCGCCACCGCCTCCGCCGGATTGCCCGGCGGAGGCCGGAACAGCGTCCTGTACGGATCCGGTTGACGCCTTCTCCCGCTCGTTCCCTCTCCCCATCGCTCCAGTGTCGAAGACCGCGCACCTCGGCACCAGCCCTCGGTCGCCGGACTACCGCCGACGGGAACGAGGACCGGTCATGCCCCGGCGTCGAGGCGTACGAGGGCACCGATCTCGACCAGTTGCTCCGGCAGCGCGAGATCGGGAACCCCGGTGACGGTGCTGGTGGGGCGGTGCTGCCCGAAGTAGTCGGAGTGGAGGCGCGCTGTCGCCGCGAAGTTCTCCCGCAGATTCCTGACCAGTACCGTCGTCTGGACGACGTGGCTTCGCTCGGCCCCGAAATGCGCCAGTACCGTGTCCAGGTTGGCCAGCGTCGTCTTGACCTGGAGCTCGAAATCGCCGGCGCCCACGAAGGTTCCGTCCTCGTCGTGGGACAGCTGCCCGGAGATGTACACCGTGTCGTGGACCCGGAGCGCCTGGCTGTATCCGTAGAGAGACTCCCACGGCACGCCGAAGTTGAATTCCTCTGTCCGCCCGGTCATGAAGGTGCTCCCTTGGGTCCGATCCTGCTGCCACGTCGACCCGTACGTTAGGGGCACCGAGGAGGAGTGAATTGCCGAGGAGCGCACGGCGAGTTGCTCACTCGGGCACGGCGGCGGCCGCGGGGACCTGTCAACGGTCCAGTGCGGGCAGGTGGGCCAGGCCGGAGTCGAGCATGATGCGGTCGACGGTCCGGGTGAGGGTGCTGTCGGCCCCGATCACGGTTTCCATGCCGCCGGGCAGCAGATCGCGCGGCCGGTACCAGTCGCGCAGTTGCGTCTCGGTCACCTCGTCGGCGATCGGTTTGGTCGCGTGCCGGGTGAGGGTTTCGTCGAACGGCACGTCCAGGTAGTAGGCGTGGGTCGATCCGCGGTGGTCCGCGCTCAGTGCCGCGAGCATCTCGCCGTAGCGGTCGGCGTAGAGGATGCCTTCGACCACGACGTGGAAGCCGGCGTCCAGGGCGTAGCGGGCGGTGAGGTCGATCAGGCCGATGTTCGCCGCGTCGGGCCGGTCGCGCTCGCGGAGCACGATCCGGCGGATGTTGTCCTGGGCGACGATGGCGAGTCCGCGGCCGAACCGCTCGCGCAGGCCGGCCGCGACGGACGATTTGCCCGAGGCGCTGTTTCCGCGGAGCACGATCAGTCTGGTTTCCTCGGTGCCCACCGTCACCGGGTCAGGCTATCGGCCGGAGACACCGGCGCGCTCCATCGGCCCGAGCCGGCAGACGAGTTGGCCCGGGCCGACGTTGTGTGGTCGGTCGCGGAGGCCGTCGGCAGCCGCAACACCGCAACACGCCGGAGCGTTGTGGTGTTGCGGAACGTCGCCTCGCTCCGGACCGTCCGGTCAGCGGGCGTCCGTGGTCTCCGTGGTCTCCGTGGTCTCCGTCATCTCCGTGGTCTGCATGGTCCCCGTGGTCTCCGCCTCGTCCGGGGCCCCGTGGGGCGTGGCGGCGGGACCCCGGAAGGCCAGGTAGACGAGCAGCACGGCCATGACGGCGACGCCTGCCCACATGGCCTGCTGCCAGCCGTCGACGAACGACTCCCGGGCCGCGTGGAGCAGGTCCGGTGCCTGCGGGCCGGTGCCGCCCGCCGCCTCGACGGCGTTGGCGACGCCTTCCCGGGCGGTGTCCGCCACCCCCTGCGGGATGCCGTGCAGCCTTCCGTCGACGGCGCTGCGGTAGCCGGCGGACACGAGTGCGCCGAGCAGGGCCACGCCGAGTGCGGTGCCCAGTTCACGGGTGACGTCGTTGAGCGCGGAGGCCACGCCCTGCTTCGCGCGGGGCAGGGAAGCGGTGATGGCCTGCGTGGACAGGGTCATCGACAACCCCATGCCGAGTCCCATGGCGAGCAGGCCGGGCAGGACGGACAGGTAGCCGCCGTCCACGGAGACGAACAGGGCCATGAGCGCCATGCCGAGGCCGGCCGTCGCCGTGCCCACCAGCATGGTGGCGCGAGCGCCGTGGCGTACCGCGAGCTTCGGTGCCAGGCCGGAGGCCGCCATCATCGTGACGGCCATGGGCATCATCGCCAGCGTGGACAGCAGGCCCGACCAGCCGAGCACGGCCTGGAAGAACGGGAACAGGACCACGCCGATGCCCGCCTGCACACCGAACACCACCAGGAGCGTGACCGAGCCGGAGGCCAGAGCCCGCTCGCGGAACAGCCGCACGTCCAGCAGCGCGGCATCACGGCGACGCAGTTCCCAGGCACCGAACCCGACGGCGGCGCAGAGGCCCACGGCGAGACCGATCAGGGTCTCGGGGGCGGTCCAGCCGCGTTCGGGGCCTTCCTGGAGGACGAAGATGACACCGACCACGGCGACCGTGGAGACGAGGGCGCCCAGGGTGTCGAAGCGGTGTGCCGTCCTCTCGCGGGAGTTGGGAACCGACTTCACCGTCATGGCCAGAGCCACGAGCACCAGGACCCCCGGCAGGACGAACAGCAGACGCCAGTCGGCGACGTCGACGAGGAGCGCGGAGAGGAACATCCCCAGGACACCACCGCCTCCGGCGACACCGGTCCACACGCCGATCGCCTTGCCCCGCTGCTCCTCGGGGAAGGTGGAGGTGATGACGGCGAGCGTGATCGGCATGATCATCGCGGCGCCGACACCGCTCGCCACGCGCGACGCGAGCATCACCTCCGCCGTCGGGGCCAGGCCCGCGACGACGGTCGCTATCCCGAAGACTCCGAGTCCCGCGACGAGCATGGGCTTGCGGCCCAGCCGGTCGCCGACGGCGCCGAGCGGCAGCAGCAGCGCGGCCAGGGCAAGGGTGTAGATGTTGATGATCCACAGGACCGTGCTCTGGGACGCGCCGAACTCGACGGCCATGTGGGTCTGCGCGACATTCAGCCCGGTGACCGAGGCGATGACCGCCATGAGGGCCAGAGAGACGGCGATCAGGATCGTGCGCAGCTGCCGCGCGTCGAGGACGCCTCCGCCGTCGGCTCGCGTGGCCTGTGCGGACTGGTTCGTACTCATGGGTTTCCTCTCGACAGGGGCATGCCGGAGCGGCGCCGAAGCGCGGCCGGTCGCCCGGCGAAGGGGGGTGGGGAGGGGGCCCCGGAGTCGCGGGCGTCTCCCGGACGGGCGGGGCCATCCGCGGTCGACGCTAAGCCCGCCTTGCACCCGAGGCATACGATGTTGCTCATGACGCAAGACAGTGGGGAGCTGGACAGCCTCGTACGCAAACGCATCCGTGCTCTGCGCGTGGCGCAGGGCTGGTCCCTGGAGGAACTGGCCGGCCGCGCCCACCTCAGCCAGTCCACCCTGAGCCGCATCGAGAACGGCCAGCGCCGGCTGGCCCTGGATCAGTTGGTCACGCTCGCGCGCGCCCTGGACACCACGCTGGATCAGCTCGTGGAGACGGACACCGACGACGTGGTCACCAGCCCGACGATCGACAACGTCCACGGGCAGATGCGCTGGACCATCAAGGCCGACCCAGGGATGAGCGTGGTGCGCCAGCGCATGACCGAACCGCCGCCCGAAAATCCGGCGCGGATGCGGGCCCACCCGGGGCGCGAATGGCTCGTCGTCCTGTCCGGCACCGCGATCCTCATGCTCGGCCACCGCCGTTTCCGCCTGGAGACGAACCAGGCCGCCGAGTTCCCCACGATGATGCCGCACGCGATCGGCACCGCGGGCGGGCCCTGCGAGATCCTCGGCATCTTCGACCGCGACGCCCGCCGCGGCCACCAGCGCGACGGGGGTGACGCGCCCGGCACGCCCGGATGACCGGCCGGCGGGGGCAGAGCGGGCGGGGCGGCCGGCGGGCTGCGCGGTACCCCCGTCTTGCGCGCCGGGCAACGCCCCCGACCAGCACCTTGCCGAATCCGGGAGGCTTCGTGCCGTAGACGCATGATCGCCCTAAGGTCACGGACATGGACACCACGCACCCGCATACCCATGACCACCACCACGCCCTGCACGGAGGGGACGGCCAGGCGGAGATCCTCGACCTGGACTCCGAGGTGCTCGCCGGACACACGGCGGCCATCACCGCATGGCTGCCCCTGCGCGCCCACCCACGCCACATCGTCGATCTGGGGTGCGGCACGGGCGCGGGTACCTTCGCCCTTCTCGACCGCTTCCCCGAGGCACACGTCACCGCCGTCGACGCGTCGGCCGAACACCTCCGGCGCCTGCACACGAAGGCCTGCGCCGGTGGCCTGCGCGAGCGCGTGCACACCGTGCAGGCCGACCTCGACGAAGCCGACTGGCCCGACCTGGGCTCACCGGACCTGGTCTGGGCGTCGGCCTCGATGCACCACATGGCCGACCCCGAGCGCGCCCTGCGCACCGTCCGCGAGACCCTCGCGCCCGGAGGCTTGTTCGCCGTCGTCGAGCTGGCCGGCCACCCCCGCTTCCTGCCCGACGACGCCCCCGAGGAGCGGCCCGGCCTGGAGGAGCGGGTCCATGCTGCGGCCGACCGCCTCCAGGCCCGGCACCTGCCCTACCGCGGGGCTCGATGGGGCCCGATGCTGACCGCCGCCGGCTTCACCGTCGAAGGCGAACGCACCCTCGCCGTCGACATCGACGGCACGGGCAGCGAGGCCGTCGGCCGCTACGCCCTCGGCATCCTGCGACGCATCCGCGCCGCGGTCGCCCAGGAACTCTCCCCCGAGGACCTCACAGCGCTGGACCGACTCCTGGACACCGAGGGACCGCACAGCGTCCTGCGCCGCGACGACCTGAACGTACGCACACGGCGCACCGTCTGGGCCGCCCGGCGCACCTGAACGGAGGGGGCCGTATCGCAGATGAAAATCATTGTCGTAAACTGTCCTGGACCTTCCAGGCAGGCCCCACCGGCGAGGCCGCCACGCCGTCCGTGATCCCAGTCCCGACCGAGAGGCTCCTCCCGTGGCCGTGCCCCGGCACAACACGTCTCCCAGCAACGCCGAGGCCCTTGGCGGGCCGACGGCGACGGCCCCGCGACGTCTGCCCGTCACCGTGCTGTCCGGCTTCCTCAGCGCGGGCAAGACGACCCTGCTCAACCATGTCCTCACCAACCGAGAGGGCCTGCGCGTGGCGGTGATCGTCAACGACATGAGCGAGGTCAACATCGACGCCGCTCTGGTGCGGGGCGGTGAGGCGGCCCTCTCCCGGACCGAGGAGCGGCTGGTGGAGATGACCAACGGCTGCATCTGCTGCACCCTGCGGGACGATCTGCTGGAGGAGGTCGACCGGCTCGCCCGGGACGGTCGCTTCGACTACCTGCTGATCGAGTCCAGCGGCATCTCCGAACCCATGCCGGTGGCAGCGACCTTCGCCTTCGCCCGCGACGACGGTGCCGTCCTGGACGAGGTGGCCCGGCTGGACACCATGGTGACGGTCGTCGACGCCGCCAACTTCCTCCGCGAGCTGGGCACCGGCGACGACCTGGCCGAACGGGGCCTGGCTCCCTACGAGGACGACGAACGCACCGTGAGCGACCTGCTGGTCGACCAGGTGGAGTTCGCCGACGTGCTGGTGCTGAACAAACTGGACCTGGTCGGCGAGGCCGACGCCGACCGGCTGCGCGGAGTGCTGGCCCGGCTGAACCCGACGGCCCGTCTGATCCCCGCCCGGTACGGCCGGGTCGGGGTGCGTGACGTTCTGGAGACCGGGCGGTTCGACCTGGAGCGCGCGCAGCAGGCGCCGGGGTGGGTCAGGGAACTCAACGGCGACCACGTACCGGAGACCGAGGAGTACGGCATCTCCTCCCTGGTCTTCCGGGCCGCCGAGCCGTTCCACCCGGGGCGGCTGTGGGACTTCGTCACCGGGGCCCTGGACAGCGGAACGTACGGTCGAGTGCTGCGTTCCAAGGGCTTCTTCACGCTGGCCGGCCGTGAGGGCGTGACCGGCCTGTGGTCACAGGCCGGATCCGTCGCCCGCTTCGAACCCTCCGGGGTCCGTGACGCCGAGGCACCCCACGCCCAGGAGCTGGTGTTCATCGGCGTCGGGCTGCGGGAGTCCGGTCTGCGCGCCGCCCTGACCGCGTGTCTGACGGCCGAAGGCGAGCAGGCCCCGACCGACGACCCCTTCCCGGCGTGGGACACGGGGGACGTGTGCGCCCCGGAACACGAGCACCAGCACTGAGCCGCAGGCGTGGCTGCCGGTCAGTGCCTGCCGAGGACGCAGAACTCGTTGCCCTCCGGGTCGGTCAGGACGACCCAGGGGACGTCCCCCTGGCCCACGTCGGTGCGCCTCGCGCCGAGGGCTTCGAGCCGGGCGACCTCCTCGGCCTGGTCCTCCACGGGGTCGGGCCTGACGTCGAGATGGATGCGGGTCCACACGACCTCGTCCTCCGGCGTGCGGCGGAACTCCAGGTACGGGCCGACGCCCTTGACCGAGCGCAGCAGGGCGCGGTCGTCGGTCAGTTCGTGGACGGTCCAGTCGATCGCCTCGCCCCAGAACCCGGCCATGGCCCGCGGGTCCGCGCAGTCGACGACCACGACCGCGATGGGCCCGGTGTCCCGGTAGAGCTCCCGGGGTTCCAGGACGATGAACGCGTTGCCTTCCGGGTCGGCCAGCATCGTGGACGGCGCATCGGCCCGGCCCCCGTCGACGGGCCTCGCCCCGAGGTCCTTCAGACGGGCCACCAGCTCCGTCCGATGAGCGGCGGAGGTGGTGGCCAGCTCCAGGTGGACGCGGTACCTCACCGTCTCCGGATCCGGGACCCGGACGAGATCGACACACACGGCGGACGGGTCCGGCCAGTCGAAACCCACGGGCTCCAGG
This sequence comes from Streptomyces sp. NPDC085932, assembly GCF_044540525.1. Classification (NCBI taxonomy): domain Bacteria; kingdom Bacillati; phylum Actinomycetota; class Actinomycetes; order Kitasatosporales; family Streptomycetaceae; genus Streptomyces; species Streptomyces sp. NPDC085932. The sequence continues at coordinate 1,893,181 of NZ_JBITSJ010000001.1, read as the reverse complement.
TTGGTCACTCCAGGGCCTTCGCTGGAGACCCCCCAGCCGAGCACCTGCGCCCAGAACCGGCCGAGCGCCGAGTCGTCCCCGGCTTTGAAGTTCACCTGAACAAGCTGCAGCGTCATGCGGCGCACCCTACGGGTTGCCCGCGTCGGCATCCTGCTCTTTTCCGCTCGGCTCGCGCTCTGCCTCGTGCCGGCTCGCACACACGCACCAAGCGTGAATCCGCAGGATGTGCGGACCGCACGGCGCCGGACGCTGCCACTCTGTCTGGTGGTGATCGCAAGACGGTGGCGGCGCCGGAGGGTGTCTCCGGCCATGGGGACGGTGTCCGTCAGGGCAGCCGAGGGGGCGGGCATGACAGAAGACTGGGCCATGGGCGAGGCGCCCGCCTCTCCGTTCGCCACCGAGCGCACGACCGCGCCCGAGCCGCGTGAGGTGCCACGGCACGTGGCGTGTGTGATGGACGGCAACGGCCGCTGGGCGGCACGACGTTCACTGCCGCGCACCGCGGGGCACCGTGCCGCGGAGACGACGATGATCGACGTCATCGAAGCAGCGCGCTCGGCCGGAGTGGGCTGGCTCAGCCTGTACGCGTTCTCCACCGAGAACTGGCGCCGGCCGGACAGCGAGATCACCTTCCTGATGCACCTGGTGCGCCGGGTGGTGCGCAAGCACGCCCCGCTGCTGCACGCGCGGGGCATCCGCTGCCGCTTCCTCGGCATGACCGACCCCCGCATCCCGCCCGCACTGGGACGGGACATCGCCGACCTGATGACGCTGACGGAGCGGAACCGCGGAATGACACTGACGGTCGCCTTCGACCACGGCGGGCGCAGGGACATCGTCGAGGCCGCCCGGTCGCTGATCCGCAGCGGCGTACCGGCCGACGCCGTGACCGAGGAGAGTTTCGCCGCTCACCTCCCCTTCCCCGACACTCCCGAGGTGGACCTGGTCATCCGCACCTCCGGTGAGCAGCGCATCTCCAACTTCATGCTCTGGCAGGTCGCCTACGCCGAGTGGATCTTCCCGCCGGCGCTGTGGCCCGACTTCCGCGCACCCGACTTCCTCGACTGCATCGACGCCTACCGGCGTCGCGAGCGCCGCTTCGGCGGCGTGCTGCCGCACCAGAACGGAGAACCCCGATCGTGACCACAGCGGACCACTCCCAGTCCCCCACCGCCGGCGCCGGCCCGGGGGGTGACGGAACCGGGGATCGCGCCGGGGCAGCAGAGCCCCTGTTCGGTCCCGGCTCACAGTTCCACCGGCTCTTCAACGACCCGCGCTGGGCGTTAGCCATGATCCGGGCCACCGTGCTGGAGGCCGCGCACCCCCAGATCGGCGCGGCCCTGATCGAGAACTCGACCTTCGTCGTCCATCCCTGGCGGCGACTGGGCAACACCTTCATGAGCCTGCGGCGCATGTTCGGCCCCGACGACCAGGCGCGCCGGCGGGAGGCGACCCGGCTCAATCGCATGCACGCACGCCTGCACGGCACCGACGCCCGCGACCGTCCCTACGACGCGCGGGACCCGGAGGTGCGCGCCTGGGTCGTGGCGACCTTGTTCGAGAGCACCGTCACCATGTGCCGGCTCGGCGGACAGCCCCTGGAACAGGGGACCATGGAGCAGCTGTACGCCGAGTTCCAGGCGTTCCACGCCGCGATGGGCGACGATCCCGGCCATCTGCCGCCCACGCTCGACGCGTTCTGGCCCTACTACGACCGGGTGGTCGCGGAGGAGCTGGAGAACACCGAGGCGATGCGGATCATCCTGTACAAGCTCTTCGACCACTTGCCCGCTCCTCCGTTGCTGAACGGCTTTCCGGCCCTGTGGGCGACCGGCCGGGCCGTCGCCGGACCCGTCGTCGGGGCGATCACCGTGGCGTCCCTGCCGGAGTCCTTCCGGCGGCGGGCCGGTCTGCCCGAGATCGCCGGTGTCCAGACCCTGATGCAGGGGGCGTACCTGGCGGCCGGACTGGCCCGGTTCCTGCCCGAAGGGTGGATCCAGGCCGACCGGATCGCCGAGACGGTGATGCTCTCCCCCGACAGCGACGATCCACGCGCCAGGACGATGGCCGCACTGCGCGAGCAGATGAAGCGGGCCGGCGCCCTCATCCGTCTCCTCACGCCGCTCCCCCCGGAACCGGAACCCGCGGCGGCCACCACGGCACAGCGCAGCGCGGAGGAGTTCTTCGCGGAGGTCCTCGACCAGACCGGGGACGGCTACCTGGCCTGGCCCGACCTCGCCGCCATGGCCCGTGAGATGTCCAGCCGCCTCGACCTGGACGAGCCCGAGGAGACCCGGCTCTACAACGCCTACGCCGACTGGTGGCGGGAGCTGCAGGCGGCCCTGGACACCGACGGAGACGGCCGTGTCAGCGCCCACGAGTACGCCGCCGCCGTCCCCTCGCTCGCCGGTCCCGCGCTGATCAGGGTCGCCGAGGTCCTGTTCGACGTGACCGACAAGGACGGCAACGAGCGGATCGACGCCGAGGAGTACCGGACGCTGTTCCGGACCGGGTTCCGCCGGGACACCCCCGACGCCGACGGAACCTACAGCCGCAGCGCGTTCATCAACGACTTCCTGTCCTTCATGTCCGCACGCCGGCGCACCACCCCCTACGACCCTCTCCTCGCCGACGCGTGACCGCAGTCCGTCGGCCGCCCGGCGGACTGCGGGCGGGCACGTGGCCGGGTGCGCCGGAGCACCCGGCCGCGACCGGTCCCTGGCTCAGCCGACCCCACGAGGCCGAGCGTCCGGCGAGAGACCGCGCCGGAACGCGCTGGGGCTCACGCCCTTGTGCCGCTTGAACGCCGCGCTGAAGCCGAACGCGTCGGCGTAGCCGACGGATCTGGCGATCCGGGCGATGGTGAGGTCGGTGTCGGTCAGGAGGGCCGCGGCCTCGTCCAAGCGGCATTCGGTGAGGTAGGCGAGGGGTGGACGGCCCATCAGCTGGGTGAAGCGCTTGGCGAACAACGCCCGAGAGACGCCGGACCGGGCGGCCAGAGAGGCCACCGTCCACGTCCGGCCGGGCCGGTCGTGGAAGGCCTGCAGGGCGGGCGCGAGGACCGGGTCGGCGAGGCCCCGGTACCAACTGGGCGCCTCGGCGCCCGCCTTGTCGAACCAGCTGCGCAGCGTGCACACCAACGCCCAGTCCAGGAGCCGGTCCATCAACGCCTGCGAGCCGGCCGAGCGCTGGGCGGCGTCGGCGGCGGCCGTCTCCAGCCAGGCGCAGACCTCGGCGTCCTCCTCGACCACCAGGACGGGCGGCAGGGCACGCAGCAGCCGCTCGTGGCGGTGGCCGGAGGCGCGGTAGGCGCCCACGATCAGTGCCGTCGCCTCCTCGGAGTCGGTGCCCCAGTGGATACCTCCGAGTTCCTCGGCGGTGCACGTCGTGTCCGTGGTGAAGCAGGCGATCTCGTAGGCGGCGTGCGGGTTGTGCACGGTCGCCGGATCGTCCGCGAGATGGAACGGTTCGGGGCCGCGCACGACGGCCGTGTCGCCCGCGCCGACCTCGCGCGCGGTCCCGTCGGGCAGCAGGAGGGTGCCGCCGCCGCGCAGCACGCTGATCATCGTGAGCGGCGTGTCGTCGGCGAAGCGGATGGTCCAGGGCTGGGTCAGTACGGCATGGGTGACGACCGATCCCTCGGCCCGGATGCCGCTCAGGAGCGAACTCAGTGGGTCCACGGAAGACACCGTAGACGATCCCCTATGTTCTGGAGCGCTTCTCCCATGGATCATCTACGGCAGCGCGGCTGTACTGGACTCGTCGAACTCACCGAGACCAGCCGGGAGACACCGTGACGCAGCAGCACAGCCAGGTCGGGACAGCCCTCGTCGTCGTCGCGCACCACCGCACCGACTCGCTCACCGCGCACACCGCCCGCCGCGCCGCCGCCCGGCTCGAAGCCGCCGGCTACCGCGTCGACCTGCTCGACCTCCAGGCAGAGGGGTTCGACCCCCGCATGAACCTGGCGGACCAGCCGGACTGGGGCAACCGGGAGAAGAGGTACTCCGACGAAGCGCACGCCCACATGCGGCGCATCCTGGACGCCGATGTGCTCGTCGCCGTCTTCCCGGTGTACTGGCAGAGCGTGCCCGCCCTCCTCAAGGGCTGGATCGACCGCGTGTGGAACTACGGGTTCGCCTACGGCCGCAGCAGGCCCCGCCTCGCCGGCAAGCGCATCCTGTGGCTGGGCCTTGCGGGCGCGACCGCCGACGATCCCGTCGTGGCGGGGATGCAGGACGTCCTCGAAACCCAGCTGAGCGACGGCATCGCCTACTACTGCGGCTTCTCCCGGTCCACCGTGGGGCTGCTCACCGACGCCGAGGAGCGCCCGCAGCGCGTCGACGCCGAGGGCAACCTCCTGATCGGCGCCGCGGTCGCGGGCGACGAGCGGGCGGCGCAGTACGCGGCGTTCGACCGTCGTGCCGAGGAGTTCGTGGAGAAGTTCCTCGCCGAGGAACTGGTGACGTCCTGACCCCGGACGAAGGCGGGCCGGGGTGAAGCGGTCGAGCCGCGGCACCGGCCGGTGCGGGACGGGTCCGGCACCGACCCGTCCACCCGTATGCGGATTTCGATACGCCGCCGATATGTCCCGGCTCGTAGGATCCCCGGCATGCGTGTGCTGATCGTCGAGGACGAACCCTTTCTGGCGGAGGCCATCCGTGACGGCCTGCGCCTGGAGGCGATCGCGGCCGACATCGCGGGGGACGGCGACACCGCCGCCGACATGCTGAGCCTGAACAGCTACGACATCGCCGTCCTCGACCGTGACATCCCCGGCCCCTCCGGTGACGAGATCGCGCGGCGCATCGTCGCCTCGGGCAGCGGCATGCCGATCCTCATGCTCACCGCGGCCGACCGGCTCGACGACAAGGCCTCCGGGTTCGGTCTCGGCGCCGACGACTACCTCACCAAGCCCTTCGAGATGCGGGAGCTGGTGCTCAGGCTCCGGGCCCTCGACCGCAGGCGGGCGTACGCCAGGCCGCCCGTGCGGGAGATCGCGGGCCTGCGTCTGGATCCGTTCCGCAGGGAGGTCTACCGGGACGGCCGCTACGTGGCGCTCACCCGCAAGCAGTTCGCGGTGCTCGAAGTCCTCGTCGCCGCCGAGGGCGGCGTCGTCAGCGCCGAGGAACTCCTGGAGCGGGCGTGGGACGAGAACGCCGACCCGTTCACCAACGCCGTGCGCATCACGGTCTCGGCCCTGCGCAAACGGCTCGGCGAACCGTGGCTGATCGCCACGGTTCCCGGGGTCGGCTACCGCATCGGCCCGCCACCCGGCACCGGGCGTGGGGAAACGGACCGTGCATAGGGCCCCCGGTCCGAGCGTCCGCCTCAAGCTCACCCTCAGCTACGCCGGGTTCCTCATGCTCGCGGGCGCCCTGCTGCTCGCCGCCATCGGCGTGTTCCTCCTGCGGGAGGGGTGGCTGCGGACCAACGAGCAGGGTGTGTGGAGAGCGACGCCGGGCACCGCCTTCGTGTACGGATTCGCCCCCGTGGCCGCCGTCGTCATGGCGTTCCTGCTGGTCTTCGGCCTCATGGGCGGGTGGGTTCTCGCCGGCCGCATGCTCGCCCCGCTGAACCGCATCACGCACGCCACCCGTACGGCCGCGAGCGGATCGCTGTCGCACCGGATCCGGCTGCCGGGCCGCCAGGACGAGTTCCGCGAACTCGCCGACGCCTTCGACGCGATGCTCGCCCGGCTCGAAGCGCACGTCGCCGAACAGCAGAGGTTCGCGGCGAACGCCTCCCACGAGCTGCGCACCCCGCTGGCGGTCACGAAGTCACTGCTCGACGTGGCCCGCGCCGATCCGGGCCGTGCCAGCGACCCGCTGATCGACCGCCTCCACGCCGTCAACGCCCGGGCCATCGACCTCACCGAGGCGCTGCTCCTGCTCAGCCGCGCCGGCCGGCAGTCCTTCACCCCGCAGGACGTCGACCTGTCCCTCGTCGCGGAGGAGGCCACGGAAACACTCCTGCCGCTCGCGGAGCGGCATGGCGTCAGCCTGGAGACCGAGGGCGACTTCGCCCCCGCGACCGGATCGTCGGCGCTGCTGCTGCAACTGGCCATGAACCTCGTGCACAACGCGATCGTCCACAACCTGCCGGACCGGGGCGACGTGTGGGTGACCACCGGGGTCCGCCCCGGGACGGTGGTGCTGACGGTCGAGAACACCGGCGAGCCGATCGCCCCGGACGTGGTCTCGACCCTCACCGAGCCGTTCCAGCGCGGCACCGAGCGCGTGCGCACCGACCACGCGGGGGCCGGCCTGGGCCTGGCCATCGTCAAGACCATCACCCACGCACACGACGGAACCCTCACCCTCACCCCCCGCCCCTCCGGTGGGCTCCGCATCACGGTGGAACTCCCCGCGGCGTCCGCGCACCGAGGCAGTGGTACGCCGCCGCGACCCTGATCGGAGCCCCCGGGACCTCAACGGCCGGGCGGCGGGCGTTCAGCAGCTCATGGCCCACCGGTGGGAGTCGCCGCGGTCGTTGGCGACGCCGTTGTAGGTGACTTCCTGACCGGGGGCGAGGCAGAGGGTCATGTCGCCGCGCTGCCCGGCGTTCTCGAAGACCTGGACATGGGCCGGGATGCCGGGGCCCACGATGCCGTGGTTGGCCCAGGAGGAGTCGGCGTCGGCGATGTTGCTCTCCCACCAGCCGTCGTCGCCGTGCCAGTTGGTGCGCTGGCCCTGGAAGTCGGCGTTCTCCCAGGCGCAGAAGTGTCCGCTGGGGCAGTCCGCGGCCGACGCCGTGGCGGCGGTGGCGAGGGGGGTGCCTACGGCGAGGAGCAGGGCGGCGGCCAGGAGGGCGGGCTTGTTCATCGGGCGGTGCCTTTCTCGGATACGGACTCGAGGACGGTGCGGGCGGTGCGGACGGCGTGCGCCCGCAGCTCCCGGTAGGCGGTCCGTTCGCCGGCCGGGGCCCTGCTCTTGAGGTTGTTGACGGTGGTCGAGGCGCGGAACCAGCGTTCCTGATCGCCGTAGAGACGCTGCTGGGCCCGGGCCAGGCAGCCGTCGGTGTGCTGGCGCACCTCGTGGCCGCCGGGCAGGGTGAGGGAGAGTTCGGCCGGTCCGGTGCCGAACAGCGCGTCGCTCACTCGGCGTTGCTCCTCGGCGTCCGCCGGGCGCCGGCCGGGGCGTGGCGGGGTGAGGCCCTGGCGGGTCAGGCACTGATCGGTGAGCAGGAGCTGGGCGGCCATGACGGTGTCGCCGGCGTCGGGCCGTGCGGCCCCCGGGGCCTTCGGGGACGCGCAGGCGGACAGGAGGCACAGCGGGACGAGAAGGGCGACGGCCGCCGCGCGGTGCGGGTGGATGGGCATGGTGACCGGCTCAACGGCCGGGAACGGGCCGCGGGACACGGCACGGGCCGGTCGTTCACTCGGCGGGGCGGCGCCCGGCCGCTCACACCGCTCACGGACTCCGGACCGCGCCCCGCTCACGCGCCGAGAGGGGCAGGGCACCGCACCTGCGCCCTCTCGACACGGGTCACCGTCAGGGTGCTTCGCACAGGACGAGACGGTCGGCCCGGCCGTGCCGGCCGAGATAGCCCTCACCGATCGTCGCGCGAGCACCCGGCGCCAGGGTGGAGCACAGGCTCGTCGCACCGTCCTGGTAGAGGACCGAGACGCTCAGCGTGTCGGGGCAGTCGTTGGCGGCGTCGGTGTAGCGCCAGCTCTCGTACATCACCACGCAGGACGGGGCGGGCTCGGAAACGCCGGGCGTCGCGGAGGCGGGCCCGGGGGGTACCGCGAGGGCGAGCCCCAGGGCTGCGGCGGGTGCCGCTGCCCAGGCCGATATCCGCGTTCTTCTCAGCATGGCTTCACTCCACAGCTCGGGTGACAACGTTCAAGTAATCGCAGCCGATGCCGTGTTGTGCGGCGGATCGACTTCAAGGCTCGAAGCTTTCAGCGCACGGCCACGGAGGCAAGGTGTGACGGCGGCTTCCGGACCCGGCCGTTCTTGCAGGGCGACCGCGCTCACGTCTGGGGAGGTCGACGGGTGCCAGCTCCCACCGCCCGCGTGAAGCTTCAACACTTGCACGAGGGCCGGGGCGTCGCGGCTCCAGCCGACCAGGGGATACGGGGATCGGGTGCCGGCGGGCCCCTGCGGTGGATGCAAGGGCCGCGGCATGACGGTCTGGTTTTCTATGGCCGTAAAGAGCCCGTCAGTCGGGGGTGCCGAGTACGCGGTTGAGCGCGCTGCCGGGGCGGCTGGTGAGTTCCTGCCAGGTTCCCTCTTCCGTGATGCGGCCCTGGTCCAGGACGGCGATGCGGTCGGCACGGCGGATGGTGGCCGGCCGGTGGGCGATGACGATCGTGGTGCGGCCCTCCTCCCGCAGCGCGTCGGCGAGCTGGGCGTCGCCGGTGTTGTCCAAGTGGGCGGTGGACTCGTCGAGGACGAGCACGCGCGGGCGTACCAGCAGCGCGCGGGCGAGGGCGATGCGGGCCCGCTGTCCGCCGGAGAGGGTGGCGCCGCGCTCCCCGACGAGGGTGTCCATGGCGGCGATCCTGTCGACGCCGCAGCGGCGCGCCGTCTGGGCGAGCAGGTCGTCGTCCGCCTCGGGTGCGGCGAGCCGCAGGTTCTCGGCGAGGGTGCCGTGGAAGAGAGGTGTCTCCTGTCCCACGAGGACCACGGCTCGCCGCAGTTCGGGGTCGGCGACGTCGCGGACGTCGACAGGGCCGGCTTCGGCGGACACCAACTGGACGGTGCCCTGGGAGGGGTCCCAGAACCGGGCCAGCAGGTGGGCGCAGGTCGATTTGCCGGCGCCCGAGACACCGACCAGGGCGAGAGTCTGCCCCGGGGGGACGGTCAGGTCGAGGCCGTCCAGCACGGGCTGTCCGCCGTAGTCGAACCTCACCTCCTGCAGCCGTACGCCCAGCGGGCCGGGCGGCAGGGGGCGGGGCGCGGCGGGCGGCGGGGCGAGAGCGGGGGCGGTGAGGGCCGCGCCGACGCGGGAGGCCGCGGCGCGCAGGGCCACGGCCTGGCTCAGGGAGCGGGCGGATTCCGCGACGGGACCGAGGACGGACAGCGCCAGAGCCATGGTGGCCGGGGCCCAGGCGCCGTGCAGCCGTCCGGAGGTCACGGACTGCGCCGCCGCGAGGACCACGCCGAGGACGGCGGTCACGATGAGGAGGTCGCGGACGGATGCGGCGACCGCTTCTCCGGTGGCCTCGGCGCGCTGGGCGTCGCCCACGCGGCGGCCGTGCTCCGCGAGCGTGCGGCGGCGTTCGGCGAACCGGCCGAGGGCGAGCAGTTCGCGCAGTCCGTCGACGGTCTCGACCGTGTCGGCCGACAGCCTCGCCACGGCCGCCCGGGTGCGGCCACCGCGTGCCGCGCGGCCGCGCGCGTCGGCGAAGGGTGCCGCGGCGAGCAGGGCGGCGACCGGCAGTACGGCCGCCAGCAGCCACGGTTCCACCACGGCGAGGACCAGGGAGCCACCGGTGAGAACCGTTGCGGAAGCCACCAGTTGGGCGGTGGTGTGGGCGTAGAAGAACTCCAGCGCCTCCACGTCGGCCATGGCGGTGGCGGCGAGGTCGCCGCTGCGGCGGCCGGCGATGCGGGCGGGCGCGCTGCGGGCGAGTCCGTCGAAGACACGCACCCGCAGGACGGCCAGCACCCGGTAGGCCAGGTCGTGCGAGAGGTCCATCTCCCGCCAGGTCGTCAGGGCGCGCACCAGGACGAGGGCGACGAGTGCGGTGACGGTGGCGGCCGAGGGGGCTTTCCCTTCGATGACGGCGGTCCCCACGGTGTGCGCCGCCAGGGTCACCAGGGCGACGAGGGAGCCCTGTTCGAGGAGGGCGGCGGCGCAGGTACGGGCCGTCATGGCGCGGTGGGCGGCGAGTGCGGGCAGGAGGACCCGCAGTGCGCCCCGCGCGGGTGCGTCGGCGTCGGGCGTGGCGGAGGTGGTGGGGCTGGTGGCGGTGGCGGTGCTCATGCGGCGAGTCCTCCTCGGTGGGCGTGGCCGGCGTCGACCAGCCGCGCGTAGACGCCGCCGGCCTCGACGAGGCCGGCGTGCTCGCCGACGGCGTCCACCCGTCCTTCGTCGAGGACGACGATGCGGTCGGCGTGCCGGACGGCGGCCAGCCGGTGGGCGACCACCAGGACGGTCCGGCCGCGCGCTGCGCTCATCAGTTCCCGGAGGATGTCCGCCTCGCGGCGCTCGTCGACCGCGCTGGTGGCCTCGTCGAGGACCAGCACCGGGGCGTCCGCGAGCAGGGCGCGCGCGAGGGCGAGACGCTGGCGCTGGCCGCCCGAGAGGGTGGCGCCGCGCTCACCGAGGACGGTGGCGTAACCGTCGGGCAGGGCGGTGATCTCGTCGTGGATCCCGGCAGCGCGCGCCGCCCGGGTCAGTTCGTCGTGCGTGGCGCCGGGCCGGGCCGGGCGCAGGTTGTCGGCGATGGTGGCGTGGAAGAGGTACGTCTCCTGGGAGACGACGGCGATGCCCTGGCGCAGCGCGTCGAGGGCGTAGTCGGTCGTGGGGCGCCCGTCGAGGGTGATCCGGCCCTGTTGCGGGTCGTGGTGGCGCAGGAGCAGGGCCAGCAGGGTGGACTTGCCCGCGCCGGACGGGCCGACGATCGCGGTCGTCCGTCCCGCCCGCGCGGTGAAGGAGACGCCGTCCAGGGTGGGCGCCGGGGCGCCCGGGTAGGTGAAGTGAACGTCGTCGAAGCGCAGTTCGGGCGGGGTCTGCCAGTGGGCGGGTGCCGTTCCGGTGTCGGGGACCGCCGGTTCGGCCGTGCGCAGGGCCGTGAGGCCGTCGGCGGCCGACACGCCCAGGTATCCGGCGTGCCATTCGCGGGCCAGGTCGCGGACCGGGCGGAAGCACTCGGAGGCCAGCAGCAGCACCAGGTAGGTGCCGGTGGCCGTGGTCGATCCGGTGACGGCCGACCAGCACGCCAGGAGCGCGGCGGCGGCGGTGCCGCCCTGGATGGCGAGGTCGGTGATGCCGGTGTCGACCAGGGACACCCGTAGTTTGGCGACGGTCGCGCGGTGCAGGGCGGCGGACCGCTCCTCCAGGCGTGCGCGGGTGCGGCCGACCGCGCCGGCGGCGCGCAGGGCGGGCATGCCCTGGAGGGCTTCCAGGTAGTCGGCGCCCAGTCCTTCGTAGGTGTCCCAGTGCTCCTTGCCGCGGGCTGCGAGGAGCCGGTCCCAGGCGCGCGGCCCGGCCAGGGCGAGGAGCAGGGCGGGGACCAGGCCGAGGAGCGCCCGGGGGTCGACCGCGGCCAGGCCGGCGAGGACCAGGGGCGGCACCGCGAGGGTGACCAGGAGCTGGGGCAGGTAGCGGGAGACGTAGGCGTCGACGCCCTCCACGCCGTCGACGAGGGTGGTGCGGACGGCTCCGGCCCGCGCGGTGGTCAGGTGGGCGGGGCCCAGCCGGCCGAGGTGCTCCAGGAGTTCGTCGCGCAGGGCGATCCTGACCCGGGCTCCGGCGCGGGTGGCGGTGCGCCGCTGTCCCAGGGCGAGCCCGGCGCGGGTGGCGACGACGGCGAGCACCGCGGCCAGCAGCCAGGGGAGCCGGCCGGTGTCGCCGCGGGCCAGGCCGGCGAGTGCGAGGGCCAGCAGTGCGGCCTGGGCCAGGTGGGTGAGGGTGACGGCGCCCTGCAGGAGGGTCGCCGCGAGCAGGGGGCGCCGTGCGTGACGGGTGGCGCGGCGCAGTTCGGGGTGGACGATCACGGGGTGTTCTCCTCGTCGGCGTGGCGGGTGCCGAGGGCCAGTGCGTGGACGACCCAGTCGCGGCCCGGGGCGGCACCGAGCGCGGCGCCCAGGTCCGCCTGCTGCCAGGAGCCGACGGGCCGGGCGGCCAGGCCGTGGCGCCGGGCGGTGACGTGGGCCAGGTGGACGGCGAAGCCGGCCCGCAGGTGGGCGCGGCGGACGTGTGGGGCGTCGGCGTCGGCGGGGCAGCCGTGGGCGAGCAGGACGGCGCCCGCGTCCGCGATCCAGGCCTGGCCCGCGGCCCAGGCGGCGAGGGTCGGGCGTGCCTCCCCGGCCGCGTACCGCAGCAGTGTCGTGCCGTCGGGGGCCAGTTCGACGAGGCCGGGCCGGGGTGCGCCGACCGCGGCGCACCAGCGCAACGAGCCACCCGTCGCGGCCTGTCGGGCGGTGGCCAGGACGGCGCGCAGGGCGTCGCGGGAGGGGGTGCCCGGCAGCGGCGGCGGGGCGCTGCGGCGCGTCAGCAGTTCGGCCGGGGTGGGCGGGCCTCCGGACGGTTCGGTTGGGCGGGCGCTGTCCGCCGGGTGCCTCGGGTTCGTCCCGCCGGGCGGCGGGACGTGTACGGCGGCCAACGGGTTCTCGGTGAGGCCGTCCAGCCGTACCTCGGGCTCGCGGACGCCCAGGGCGCGGGCCGCCAGGAACAGCGCAGCGGCGGCGTGCCCGGTGTCGAGGAGCAGGAGGGGCCGGGCTCGGTGCCCGTAGTGGGAGACCGTGCGCTGTGCGGTGACGGAGAGTTCGGCCGTGATGCCCGGCGGCGTGTCGGCGGGCGGGCCGATGCGGTGGACGCGGTGGCGCAGGGGGTCGTAGCCGTAGCGGCCGGGGGGCAGGGAGCAGCCGGCGCCCACGGCGAGTTCGGTGTCCACCGGGTGCAGCGCGCCCGCGGAGGGCGCGGGCCTGAGGCGGCCGGAGGCGTCCGCGGCGGCCAGGGACAGCCGCAGCAGGGCCCGCAGATCGAGGTCCGCGGGGGCGGCCTGCGGGATCGGGAGCGGCGGCCCCGACCAGGGCCGGACGGCGGGTCCTGCGGGTGTGTCGGGGCCGGGCCGCTCCGGGGAGCGGGCGCGGGCGAGGGCGGCGGCGAGGTCCTGCTGCGGGTCCTCGCGGAGGTCTTCCACAGCGTCCTCACATGTGCGGCGGAGGCGCCAGCGTGAAGTCCTGCGGCGCCCTGGGCTCGGTGCTGCGCCAGCCGCGCGCGACGGCGGCCTCGGCGAGACGCGGGCAGCCGAAGTAGCCGAAGGCCGCGGGGGCGTTGGGCAGGAGTCCGGAGACGAGGACCCGGGCGACGCGCAGCGAGGTCTCGGCCACGTCCTCGGTGGTGAGGTCGAAGGTCATGACGCGGTGTCCCCCGGCACGCAGCGCGCTCTCCAGCCGCTCCCTGCTGCCGGGCCGGACCGCGTCGACGGGCACGGTTGCGAGCGCGGGCGATGTGAACCGCCGTGCCTCGGGCGCCATCCGTTCGTCCAGCCACACCTGCACGTGCGCGCCCAGGTCCCGCACCTGCTCGAACTGTTCGCCGCACACGTCGAGATAGCGGCCGTCGGCCCGGTGGTCCAGGTACAGCCCGCGCGCCAGCAGCCCGGCCTCCACGGCCTGGAACACCCAGCCGTCGGCGTCCGTCAGGCCCTGGGTGAAGACCCAGGTGTGCACGGCTTCCAGGACCGCCTTGCGGGCGGCTTCGGCCGGGTCGTACTTGCAGGCGAAACCGGCGGCGTACAGGCCGAGGCGCGGGTCGTGGACGAGGGCGGCCATGCAGGGGGCGAACTCGGAGCGCATCTCGACGATGTGGACGTCGAGGGCGGAGCCGGCGAGGTCGTCGGCGAGCCCGGGCACGCTCGCCGGGTCGATGCCCCGGGCCGGGCCGTCCAGGTGCCACCACAGTTCCAGGGCGTCGCGTTCGACGATCTCCAGCAGGCCGCGCTCGACGGCGTCGTCGAGACCCTGTCCGGTGGCGATGCCCGCGTAGTTGAGGTGGTGGGTGCGCGGCAGTTCGCGCAGGGCGCCCTGGCGCCAGTTGAGGTGGGTGAGGGCGACGGGAGCCCAGACCTCCGTCGTCCCGCCTCCGGGCAGCCACTCACTGCCGCGCGTCCACAGGGCCGGGGTGTCGGGGGTGAGGGGGCGGTAGGGGAACCTGTCGCGGGCGTACTGCCAGGCGGCGTACGCGGGCAGGTCGCCGGGGCCGTACAGGCGCAGGCCCTTGTCCGCCAGTTCGGCAAAGGTGGCCCGCAGGGGTGCGTCCGGATGGCCGGGGGGTGGCACGCGGTTGCCGCAGTAGCGCTCTATCCCCTCGGCTATCGCGGCGACGCGGGCCTGTTCGGGGTCGCCGAAGGTGGTGCCGAGGGAGACCCGGTCGGCGGGCCACAGCCCGTGTCTGCGGGCGTCGGATATCTCGGCCGTGAGCGCGGTGTACCGGGGTGGGGCGCCCGCGGGGTGCTCGACGGGCTTGACCTTGCGGACGATGCCGCAGACGGGGTCGACGAGTGCTTCCAGCGGCAGCGTGGTCATCGCAGGATCTCCTGGGCGGGATCGGTGGGGGCGGGGCGGGACGTGAGCACGGGCAGGGTCAGCGCCACGCCGTCCGGATCGACCTCCCGCCGGGAGGGGAGCAGCCGTGCGGCCGTCACGGGGTCCTGCCCGGTGTGGGGGTTGCGGGCGTGGGCGGGGAAGTGGTGGCCGGCGATCTCCAGGCGCAGCCGGGTGCCGGCCGGCAGGCGGCGTGCGAGGCGGCCGAGACCGATGGTGAACTCGGCTTCGCTGCCCGGTGGTTCGGCGCGCCGGACGATGCCGACGGCGAGCCGTTCCGCGGTGCCTTCCGGGGAGAGGGCGACGAGCCGGGCGGCCCAGTCCGCGGACGGGGTGTGGGCCGTGGCCCGCAGGTGCGCGCCGACGGGGCCGACCACGTCGAGCGGGCGCGGCAGCGGCGGCGTGACCAGCAGGCAGCGGTCGGGCGGGCCGTCGGCGGGGACGGTCAGGTCGTCCGAGCGGACGGGCCGGCCGGGGTCGGCGGTGAAGGCGCGGCCGTGCAGCAGTCGCGTGCGATGGGGTCGCGGTTCTCCCTCCGCCGTGGCCGGCAGCCACAGGTCGGCCCCGCCCAGTCCTTGGGCTCCGTGCCGGCCGGGTGCGAGTTCACCGGCGAGGGCGCGGCGGGCCCAGCGTACGTACAGCTCGCCGAGGTTCACGCGGTGGGCGGGGCCGGCTCCGGGACCGGGCGAGGCGAGGAGGGAGTGTCCCCACGGCCCGAGCAGCAGCCGGGCCGAGGGGCCGCCCCAGGCGCGCCACAGGGCGACCGTGTCCTCGGTGAAGTGGTCGTGGTGGCCGCCCACCGCGAGCAGGGGCAGCCGGGCGTGGACCGCCTTCGCCACGAGGCGGCCGCGGTCGTGGGCCCGCCACAGGCCGGGCCAGGAGGGCAGGTTGCGGCCCAGTCGTTCGGGCAGGCCGGTCAGCGGCAGGTGGGTGAGCAGTGCGGGGTCGGCGGCGAGGGACTCGGCCAGCGCCTTCTCGTCGGAGTCCGGCCGGTCGCCGTGGGCGGCCCACCAGCCGAGCCGGGACAGCAGGCGCTCGGCGCCGGACTCCTCACGCGCGGTCTCCGCGAGCCCCAGGGCGGGCACGGCCGCGATGACGGCGTCGGGCCGGGCGTCCTCGGGCGCGTCGAGGGCGAGGACGAGGGCGCAGTGGGCCGCGTAGGAGGCGCCGGCGGCCACCAGCCGCCCGTCGCTCCACGGCTGTCGCCGGATCCAGCGGACCGCCGCCGCTCCGTCGGCGGCTTCGTGCGTGTAGGGGTGCCACTCCCCCGGTGACGCGAACCGGCCCCGTACGTCCTGGACCACGGCGGCGAACCCGCGGCGGGCCCAGCCGCGCGCCTCGGCCTCGTGCCGGGTGCGGTCGTAGGGGGTGCGCACCAGGACGGCCGGGAAGGGGCCGTCGCCGGCCGGGAGGCGGACGTCGGTGGCGAGTCGCCCCACCGTCGCGCACCACGCCGTCATCGGGCCTTCTTCGGCGTCGGTACGACGTCGGGCACCGGCAGGACGGGGTGTTCGGTGACGGTCAGGCTGCGCAGGTCCACCCGCCGCAGACGGCGCCGCGCCGGGAGGCCGGATCCGGTGGGGGTGTCGGTGGCCCACCGGGTCAGGTCGTCCGCGAGCAGCGCCGTGAGCAGCGTGACGGCGGCAGGGGCGAGCCGGACGGGTGCGCCAGAGGTGCGCGGTCCGCTCCAGTACGCGGCCAGTTCGCGGTATGCGGGTGTGGCGGCGAGCCGACGGGACCGGACGTGGGCCGAGACGACGTCCCCGGGAGCGGCGGCCACCGGTTCCACGTACGCCTGCCAGCCCTCGCGGTGGCAGCGCAGCCACGCGACGCCGTGGCCGGGCAACCGGTCGGCGGCGTCCCACAACCCGTCCGGCACGGGCCCGTCCAGGCACCACACGACAGCGGCGGGATCGCCGTCGAGCAGGTCCTCGACCGTCAGCGGCGCTCCGCCGGGGGCGGCCGGGGACGTGTACGGCCGGGCGCCCAGGGCGGCCAGTTGCTCGGCGAGCGGTCCGGTCAGCACCGGGTCTCCGAGGATCCGGACGGCCCCGCGGGCGGCGGGCCACGGCGCGTGCCGCGGGGCCTCCCCCAGGTAGCCGGCCTCCTCGAACGCCCGCACCACGCGGCCCAGTCGCTCGTCCTGCGGGGGTGCGGCCGCACCCGTGAGCACGGCGAGCAGCGTGTCCTGGTCCGCGTCCGCTGTCCTGACGCTGAGGAACTCCCCGTCCGGGGTACGGACGGCGAGGCCTCGACCGGGCACGGCGACGACTTCGGCACCGGGGACTAGTCGGCTGCGGGACACGGCGTTCCTCCTGGGGCGGGACCTGGGACGGGGGTGGGCCCGCCCGGAAGGCATCGGGCGGGCCCACGGTCTGGGACGGTGAGGCCCCGGCTTACTCCTCGGTGTCCTCGAAGGGGTTCTCCACGAGCGCGTTGGAGTGGGAGGCCGAGTCGTGCGCCAGCTGCCCCGGGTCGGCGATCGGTGCGAAGACCTGCTCGTTGTCCATGAACTCTCCTTCATCAGGCGGGAGATGCGGCGTTCGGTTGAGCGCCTGATCCCAACCTAATGAATCTGATTTTCATATTCAAGAGCGATCAGAGGGTGATCTGGGTAACACACGGGCCACCCCCCTTCCGGATCCCGGCCGACCCGGCCCGCCACCTTCAGCACGTCCGCGAGCAACCGCGGCGTCACGACCTCCCGCGGAGGCCCGTCGGCCACCACCCGGCCGTCGCGCAGGGCGACGATGCGTTCGGCGAACCGGGCGGCGTGAGCCAGGTCGTGCAGCACCATCACCACGGTGAGCCCGCGTTCCGCACGCAGGCGGACCACGGTCTGCAGCACGTCGAGCTGGTGGTGCAGATCGAGGTAGGTGGTCGGCTCGTCCAGCAGCAGGACGCGCGTGTCCTGGGCGAGCGCCATCGCGAGCCGGACGCGTTGCCGCTCACCCCCGGACAGCGCGTCGACGTCGCGGTCGGCCCAGTCCTCCACCCCGACGTCCCGCAACGCCCGGTGCACCACGGGGTCGTCGCCCTCCCGCAGCATGCCCAACGGGCCTCGTGCCGCGTACCGCCCCTGACGGACGAGGTGACGCACCGTCATGCCGGGTACGGCCGGGGCGGACTGGTGGAGCAGGGCCACCCTGCGGGCCGTCCCGCGCCGGGAGAGCCGCGCGAGGTCGTCCCCGCCGAGCAGGACGCGCCCCTCGTCGGGCCGCAGCAGCCCGGCGGCCAGTCGCAGCAGGGTCGACTTGCCGCAGCCGTTCAGGCCGATGAGGGCGGTCAGTTCACCCGGGCGGACGGTCAGGTCGACGCCGCGCAGTACGGGCCGTCCGGGGTAGCCGAAGTGGACCTTCTCCACGTGGATCCCTACGGACTCGGTCATGCTCTGTCCTTAAGTCGACTTCAGAACGTACGGCCCGGTGTGCGGCGCACGACGACCAGCAGCAGCGCGGCGCCCAGGCAGGCGGTCAGCGCCCCGACCGGCAGTGTGAGCCGCCCCGAGTCCAGCACCGCCGCCAGCAGCCGCGAGGACAGCTGCGCGGCCGCGTCGGCGCCGCACACCACCACCGCGCCCGTCAGGGCGGCGCCGGGAAGGCTCCTGCGCAGATCCGCGCCGAAGACGGCCACGGCCAGGTGCGGGACGAGCAGCCCGACGAAGCCCAGCGCCCCCACGGCGGCCACCGCGCCGGCGGTCAGGGCCACCGCGCACAGCAGGGCCAGGGTCCGGGCCCGGTGCGCGGCCAGGCCCGCCGCGAGGGCGATGTCGTCCCCGCAGCGCAGCAGGGTCAGCGGTCCGGCCAGCAGCCAGGCGGCGGCTCCCCAGACGAGCGCCCACGGCCACAGCAGGTGCCAGTGCTGCCACACCCGGCCCTCCGTGGTGCCCACCAGCCACTGCACGACGCTGCCGAGTTCACCGGGCTCCACGAGGAGCACCATGGCGGTGAGCCCGCCGAGCACCGCCGAGACCAGCACCCCGTGCACGGCCGTCTGCGCGGGATCACCGCGGCCGCGGCCCGCCAGCAGCCACAGCAGCGCCGCTCCGCCGCATCCGCCCGCGCACGCGGCGAGGACCACGGCCAGGGGTGAGTCCCATCCGGCGAGTCCCAGGGCGGTCGCGGTGACGGCGCCGAGCACGGCGCCCGGGGTCACGCCCGTCACCTCCGGCCCGGCCAGGGGGTTGCGCAGGGCGGACTGCAGGACCAGCCCGGCCACGGCCAGGCAGGCGCCGGCGCAGAGGGCCACCAGGAGTCTGGGCAGGCGCAGTTGGAACAGGATGTGGCGTTCCGTCGCGTCGCCGCCGCCGTTGAGGACGTCCCAGACCACTCCGGGGGACATGCCGCGTCCGGCCGCCACCTCCACCGCGGCGCACACGACGGCCAGGACCGCGAGAAGGGTGAAACGCCGGGTCACCGTGCGTCCTCCGTCGTGCTGGTCCCGCGCGGGGACGAGGGTGGTTCGCCGGGCCCGGGATCGCTGGTGGGAGCGTGCCGCGACGTTCCGGCGCGCGGCACTTCGTCCGCCGCACGGGGAGGCGTCGTCTCCCGGGGCCCGGGCAGCGGAGCGCGCACTGTGGACGGCGGGGTTGGCGTAGTTGGCGTAGTCGGCGGGGTCGACGCGGTCGGCACGGCTGACCCGGTTGACGCGGCTGACCCGGCTGTCGCGGTCGGCGCGGCTGACCCGGTTGACGCGGCTGACCCGGTTGACGCGGCTGACCCGGCTGTCGCGGTCGGCGCGGCTGACCCAGTTGACGCGGTCGGCACGGCTGACCCGGTCGACGCGCCTGACCCGATTGACGCGGTCGGCACAGTCGACACAGCCCGCGCAGTCGGTGCGGCTGACGCCGTCGGCGCGGCTGACGCCGTCGGCGCGGTCGGTCCGCGCCGGGCCGGTCGGCGCCGGCCGGACGATCGCATCAGCGCGACACCGGCCGGCACCCCCAACAGGGCCGTCCAGGCGCCCGCCGGTGTCTCCACGGGTGCGAGAGCCAGCCGGGCCGGGACGTCGGCGGCCACGACCGTGACGGCTCCCCAGGCCGCGGACCAGGGAAGCCAGCGCACGGCCCCTGCCGCGGGGGCGAACCATCGGCTCAGGTGCGGGGCGAGGAAACCCACCCATGCGACGGGCCCGCACACGGCCGTCACCGGGGCGATCAGCACCACGGCGATGGCCAGCGCGGCCAGGCGGGCGCGGTGGGCGCGCACACCCAGCGCCTCGGCGTCCTCGTCCCCCAGCCGCAGCACCGACAGCACCGGCGCGCACAGCACGAGCGCGGGCACCGCGACGAGCAGCCACGGCCACAGGCCTTGCACGTCGTCCCAGGTCCGGGCGGACAGGGAGCCGAGCAGGTAGCGGTAGATGAGCTGAAGGTCGAGCTGGTCGGCCATCACCATCAGCACGAGCAGCGCCGCCTGCAACGCCGCCGCCACCGCCGCGCCGGTCAGGAGCACGGCGGACGGGCTGCGGCCGAACCCGGCGACGAGCAGCGTGAGCCCGCCGCCGAGCACGGCCCCGCCGATGGCCAGCAGCGGCTGGACGGCGGCGGGCAGCGAGAGGGCAAGTACCAGCGGCGCGGCCACCCCGAGCGCGGCCCCGGACGACACGCCCAACATCTCCGGTACCGCCAGCGGGTTGCGCAGTGCCTCCTGGAGCACCAGTCCGGCCGCCCCCAGACAGGCTCCGGCGACGAGCGCCAGCAACAGGCGGGGGACGCGCAGTTCGCTCACGACGATCCCGGCCAGGGTGGTGTCCCCCTCCAGCACGGCGGCGACCAGCCGGTGCGGGGGGACGTAGGGGGTGCCGAGGCTGAGCGCGCACACCGAGGAGACGGCCAGGAGTACGGCCACGAGCAGCGGTTGCCCCCTGCGGGCACCGCGCGGGGGCCGCCGGCCATCGGCCGTGGTGCCGACCGCCGCGATGCCGTCCGCCACGGTGCCATCGGCCGCGGTGCCATCGGCCGCGGTGCCATCGGCCGCGGTGCCGTCCGCCTCCGCGCCGGCGGCCGCCGTGTCGTCCGCCATGGTGCCGTCGGTCGCGGCGGACGGTGGAAGGGCCCCCGGGCGCTCCGTGCGCCGCCTCACCGCAGCGCGGCCGTGGCCTCGTCGAGGACGATGCCCAGCGAACGGGTGCCGCGCCCCTTGGCCCACACCTCTGGGTTCACCTCGTGGACGTCACCGCTCCTCACTGCCGGGATCTTGCTCCAGAGCGGGTTCCCGGCGAGCTTCCCGGACAGCTTGCCGTCCGCGTCGCCGAAGCTCATCGTCTCGACGAACAGCACGTCGACGCCCTGGGCCAGGATCTCTTCGAGGCTGTAACTGCCCTCCACACCACGCGACTTCCACGGGTAGTCCGCGATCTTGGGGAACAGGCTGGCGGCCACGTCGCCTTCGGGGGTCGCGACGCCGAAGTTCTCGTCGCTGCCGTAGATGATGAGCGCGGTCTTGTCACTCGGGGTCTTCTCGGCCTCGGCGAGCTTCGTCCGGAAGGTCCTCTCCGCCTTCTCCCCCTCGGCGGTGCGCCCGGTGAGCGCGGCGACGTCGCGCAGGTACCCCACGCTGTCCTCCCACGTCTCGGGCTGCATGGCCCAGAAGGTGGTGGCGCCCTCGAGCGCCGGGGCGAGCTTGCCGTGGGTGTCTCCCAGGCCGATCACCAGATCGGGTTTGTGGGACAGGATCGCCTCCACCTCCGGGGCGATGAAGCCGCCGGGGATGACGTCGACCTCGTTGGCCTTCTTCTCCCCGAGGAAGTCCGGGTGGGCGAGCAACGTGCTGTTGGTGGCCGTCGGCACGAGGCCCAGTTCGGTCAGGATGTCGTCGCACAGGGCGAACAGGCAGACGATCCGCTCGGGTTGCTTCTTCAGGGAGACCTTGACGCCGTTGGTGTCGGTCAACTCCTTCGACGCCTTGATGGGTTCGACGGTCACGTCCGTCTTCGCCGCGGGCTTGGCCTCATCACCCGCGGGTTCTTCCGCGGACGAGCCGCAGCCGACCAGGAGCGAACCCACCGCCACTGCGGTGAGCCAGCTGCGGACGAATCTCGACGGTGAGCCCAGCATCGATGCCCTCGCTTCTTTCAGGTACCGGGAACGCACCGAACATACATGATAATCGTTTTCATCATCCCGTTTTCCGGAGGACCTCATGCCCGCTGACCCACCCGTTCTGCTCGTCTCCGACCACGTGGAGGGATCCGTCCACGCGCTGACCGTGCCGGACGGCGGCGTCCTCGCCCGTCTCACCGGCCGTCACCTCTCCGAGCACGCAGGGTTCCTGGCCCTGCCCGGAGGACGGGTGGCCTGCGTCGACGACCGTCGTGGAGAGCTGCTGGTCCTCGACCCCGGTGGCGAGGAGTTCGTCGAACGCGCGGTGCCGGTCGCCGTGCCGGCCGAGCACCTCGCCTGCGATCCGTCCGGTCGCCGGCTCGTCGTGACCACCGGCCTGGGCCGGAACGGCGAACCGTGGTCGGACCTGCTCACGGCCGTGGATCTGGACAGCGGAGAGGTCGCGCGGGTCCGGGCGCGCGTCGGTGAACCGGGCGTGACGGTGCTGGGCGGCGGCGACCCGCTGGTCGTGCTGCGGCACCGGGAACCCGGCGCCCTGGCCGTCCACCGGTTCGCCGACCTTCTCGCGGCTCCGCCCGGCTGCCCTCCGGTCACGCCTCAGGCGCTCCTGCCGCTGCCGGACGACGGCCACGGGGATGCGCAGGCGCCCGGCGCGGGACTCGTGTTCGCGGCCACCGGCGAGGGTGTGCACCGGGCCCGGAGGAAGGGCGACGCACTCGTGGCGGAGGCGGCCATTCCGTGGGGAGAGCCCGCCCGGGGCTGGTACCTCCGGCTCGACACCCGCCGACCTGCGCTGTGGAGCACGCTGCGCGGCGGAGACCCGGACCCGCTGCGGTGGCCGGAGTGGACCAACCACGCCTGGCGCCACGACCTGGGGACGGGCCGCACGCACCGCACGGAACTCGGTCCCGGACTGGTCTTCCGGCTGGCCTTCACCCGGCGCCACACGGCCTTCACCCGGGTCCACCCCGACGGCGACGAACTCGTCCTGCTGGCCGCGGACGACACCGTTCGCCGCCTGCCCCTGCCGGCCATGGACGGCGCTCCGTGTCGCGGCGGCACACCCTGGGAGGGCGTCCAGCGCCGTGCGGTGGCCGCCTCACCGGGCTCCGACTGGGTCGCCGTCACCCGGGGCGGTCACGGCGAGGTGCACCTCGTCGACGCGGAGAGCGGGCAGGAGGCGGCCCGTCTGCGGCTCGACACAGCGCTGCGGCACGGCGGCCATCTGGCGCTGCGCTGCCGGGACGACGGTGCCGAGGGTGATCCGGTGGGGCGATGACCGGGACGGCTCACACGCCGGTGCGTCCGTCGACGAGTTCGCGCACGACATCGAGGTGACCGTTGTGGCGGGACGTCTCCTCGATCAGGTGGAGGATCACCCACCGCAGGTCGACGTGGCGGCCGTCGCTGATGGCGCGCGCGGCCTCGGCGTCCAGGTCGTGGTCCGACACCAGGCGGCGGTAGCGGGCGCTCTGCTCCTCGTACGCGGCGAGCAGGTGCGGCAACGGGACGTCGACCGCCGTGCGCATCTCGGGATCGGGATCGTCGTCGGTCGCCTCGGCGAGCGGCCCGGCGAGCTCCTCGCCCAGGAACACGACTTGGAACCAGTAGTGCTCCACCCACCGCAGATGACTGATCAGCCCGCTCAGCGTCATCAGGGGTGAACTCGGGATCGGGGCCTTGCGGGCGTCCTCGGCGGACACGCCCTCGCACTTGGCTCGCGCGGTGTCACGGGCGTAGTCCAGGAAGGTCATCAGCTGCGTACGCTCGTCCCACGTGGGAGGCGTGTCGGTTCGTCGCGTCATCGCGAGGAGTGTCCCGCGGGTTCCCCCGGGTGTCGACGGAATTGATCGGCAGCACCTCGACCGCCCGGTCCCGGGCACATGCGCTGCGGTCTCACGTGACCGTGAGGACGATTTTGCCCTGGAGGTGTCCCCGGGCGGCGCGTTCGTGTGCCGCGCGTGCGTCGGCGAGGGGGAAGGTGCTGTCGATGCCGACGCGTACCGTGCCCGCTTCGAGCAGGCTGCCCAGTTCGGCGAGCTGCGCGCCGTTCGAGCGGACCTGGGCGCTGGACACCGTGACGCCCCGCCTCGCGATCTCCGCGGCGTCGAACTCGCCGGGGAACACGGGGAAGTGGGAGCCACCCCGCTTGAGCGTGCGCAGCAGGGCCCTGCTGCCCGGGCCGCCGACCGTGTCGAGTACGACGTCGACGTCGCGCACGAGTTCCTCGGGACGGTCCCTGGTGTAGTCGATGAAACGGTCGGCGCCCAGTCCGCCCAGGAAGGACGCGTGCGCCCCGGACGCCACCGCGACGACGTGTGCGCCCTTCCACTTGGCCAGCTGTACCGCGAAGTGCCCCACTCCGCCGGCGGCGCCGTTGACGAGCACCGTCGTGTCCTTGTCCAGTGCCGCGGGGCGATGGCGCGCCTCCTGGAAGGGCGACGGGTGGTCGTGCCCGACCTCGATCAGGAACTGCCACGCCGTCAGCCCGGCCATGGGGGCACCGGCGGCGTGCACGTGGTCGACACCGGCCGGCTTGCGGGCGAGGTCCGACGCGGGCGCTGCCACGTACTCGGCGTAGGCGCTGCCGTCGAAGCTCGGGAAGCGCAGCAGTCCGAAGACCTCGTCCCCCACGTCGAAGCCCTCCACGTCCGGGGCGACGGCTTCCACGACACCCGATACGTCCGTCCCCGGGATCGCCGGCAGCGTGACCGTCGACTCCGTCTGGCCGGGCATCGTGGTCAGCCCGTCGCGCAGGTACCAGTCCGGGGGATTGACGCCGGCGGCGTGCACCCGTACGAGCACTTCGCCCGGCCCCGGCCGGGGAATCGGCACCTGTTCGAAACGCAGGACCTCGGGGCCGCCGTACTCATGGAGCCGGACCGCCCTCATCGTGTCTGTCGGCATCGTCTCTCCTGCCCCCCGTCACGGGATACGCTGAAGCGGATCAGCGATCCGGAAAATCGGATCACTGATCCGAATATATGGACCACTGATCCGGATAGCAAGAGGGACGGGTACGGATGCGCGCCGACGCCAGGAAGAACCGCGACCATCTGCTCGCCGTGGCGGGCGCCGCGATCAGCGCACAGGGCGTCGAAGTGTCCCTGCGCGACATCGCCCGCAGGGCGGACGTCGGCCTGGCCACGCTGCTGCGGCACTTCCCGACGCGCGAGGCCCTGCTCGACGCGCTGCTCCGCACCGGCTTCGACGAACTGACGGCCAGAGCAGAGGAGTTGGAGTCATCCGACGCGCCGGGGGACGCTCTCGTCGCATGGCTCCGCGACTGCGTCGCGTGGACGACCGAGTACCGGGGGGTGACCGTGCTGATGGCAGCCGCCATCGAGGACACCGGGTCCGCGCTCCACGCCTCGTGCGTCACCCTGCGCGCGGCCGGGGCGCGGCTCCTCACGCGCGCCCAGGCCGCGGGCGTGGCGCGCGGTGATCTCGACGGGGCCGACCTGTTCGCGCTGGTCGCCATGCTGGCCTGGCTCGGCGACCAACCCTCCCTCGCGCCGCGCGCCGATCGCCTCTTCGGCGTGGTCGCGACCGCGCTTCTGACGGACGAGGGGAGCGGCTGAGGCAGGACCCGCCCGGCGGCGCGCCGTTCAGGTCACCGGACCCTCCGTGGGCGGTGCGGGATCGTAGGCGGCCTCCCGGGTGAGGTCGTGCAGGCGCGACGCGGCGGTGAGCATGTCCCGGTGGCTGGTGAAGAGGGCGTTGACGCCGAAGCGGAGGAGGTCGGGCGCGCGCATGTCGGCGATGACACCGCGCTCCGCGAGGGCGACGGCCAGGCCACGGGCGTGGGCGTGGCGCAGGGTGACCTGGCTGCCGCGGCGGCCGGGGTCGGCCGGGGTGACACTGCTGAAGCCCAGGGGGGTCAGAAGCTCGTCCGCGCAGCGCAGGAAGAAGCCCGTCAGGGACAGGCTCTTGGCGCGGACCCGGCTCAGGTCGACGCCGTCGAAGGCGGTGAGGGCCGCTTCGAGGGCGAGCAGGGACAGGATCGGCGGAGTGCCGATGCGGGCGCGGGCGATGCCGGGGGCGGGCGTGTACGTCCGGGACAGGCCGAACGGGTCCGCGTGGCCGGTCCAGCCGGGCAACGGCGTCTCCAGCCCGTCGTGGTGGCGCCGGGCCACGTAGAGGAAGGCGGGGGCGCCGGGGCCGCCGGAGAGGAACTTGTAGCCGCAGCCCACCGCCAGGTCCACGCCGAGGGCGTCGACGTCCAGGGGCAGGGCGCCGGCGGCGTGGCACAGGTCCCACAGCACGAGGGCCCCGGCGTCGTGGGCGGCGCGGGTCAGCGCCCGCATGTCGTACAGCTCGCCGGTGCGGAAGTCGACGGGCGAGTAGCTGACGACGGCGACCCGTTCGCCCTCGGCGGCGAGGAAACGCGGGAGGTCCGCCGGGGGTACGTGCCGTAGCTCCAGGTCGCGGCGGCGGGCGACGGACTCGGCGAGGTAGCGGTCGGTCGGGAAGTGCCCGGGGTCGGTGACCAGCAGGGGGCGGTCCGGGCGGAGCGCGGCGGCGGCGTCGAGGGCGGTGAACAGTTGCACGCTGGTGGAGTCGCCCGCGATCGTCTGCCCCGGCTCGGCCCCGATGAGCCTGCCGATGGCGTCGCCCACGCGCAGGGGTGCCTCCCACCAGCCGGCCCCGTTCCAGGAGCCGATGAGTCCGGTGGCCCACTGGCGCCGTACGACGTCGTCCAGGGCCGCCGGCACGGCGGCGGGCAGCGGTCCCAGGGAGTTGCCGTCGAGGTACACGACGTCCGGCGGGAGCAGGAAGCGGGCGCGGAGGCCGGCCAGGGCGTCGTCGCCGTCGAGCTGTGCCGCCTGCTCGTGCAGGGCGGCGGCTGCGGAGAGTGCGGTGGTCATCGGTGTGCGGCCTCCTCGCCCGCGGGGCCGGCGTCCGCCGGGGTGAAGGCGGCCGCCATGTCCCGGAGGGTGTCGGCGACCGCGCGGGCGCCGGGGGCTCCGGGTTCGATGAGGGTGTAGTGGCCGGTGCCGGACAGGACGACCGTCCTGAGGTCCCGGTGCACGGCCGCGTAGTCGCTGAACTGGGTGAGCGGGACCTCCTCGTCGGCGGCGCCGTGCAGCAGCACGGTGGGGACGCCGGTGGTCCCGGCGTCGCGCAGCAGGGTGAGGGGGTCGACCTCGGCCAGACGCTCGGTGAACTGTTCCTCGCCGCCGAGGAGTTGCAGGGCGGCGTCGTTGCTGAGGCGGTCGCGGCGGGTGGCGGTGAGGTCGGTGATCGGAGCGAGGGCGAGCACGCTCGTCGGCAGGGTGCGGGTGTGCCAGCGGGAGCCGGGCGGCAGCAGGCCCCGGGCGGCGCACCACAGGGCCAGGTGTCCGCCGGAGCAGTGGCCGGCCAGGACGTAGGGCCGGCCCTCGGGCAGTGTGTCGACGATGCGGGCGATGTCGTCGAAGGTCTCGGGGTAGCCGCCCGCGCCGCCGGACCGGCGGAAGCCCGGGAGCAGCACGCTGAAGCCCTGCGAGGAGAGCCAGGCCGCGAAGGGGGTCAGGTGCATCCGGTCGTAGCGCCAGTAGCCGCCGTGCAGCAGGATCACCAGCGGCGCGCCGGGGTCCTCGGACGGCCAGGCGTCGTAGGAGTGGTGGGGGTGGTCCCCGTAGCGGCCGTGCACCGGTGCCAGGACCGGCTTCAGGCTCAGGACCCGCTGCTCCTCCTCGGCCGCGAAGGCGGAGATGGTCCTAGACGTCACCGCGCACCTCCCACAGTTCGGGGAAGACCGGCCGGGCCGCGCGCTGTTCCAGCCAGGCCAGCCCGGCGGATCCGGCGCTGCCCGGCTTGGCTCCCATGGCACGGCGGACCACCAGGACGTGGTCGAAGCGCCAGCGGGTGACGAGTTCGGCGATGTCGGTGAGCAGTTCGCCCAGGGCGACGTGCGGATGGTGCTGCGGCCCGGCGTAGACGTGCCGCCAGGTCTCCACGACGCCGGGGTCGCTGTCGTACGGGCTGGTCACGTCCCGTTCGCGGACGTGGCGCGGGACGGGCAGGCCCTGGCGGTGGAGGTGGGCCAGCACCTCGTCGTAGAGGGACGGTTCGCGGTAGGTCTCGGCGAGCGCCTCGTGGACGGCCGGGTCGCCGCGGTGGGCGCGCAGCAGCCGGGCGGACTTGTCGCCGAGGAGGAACTCCATGTGCCGGTACATCGCCGACTGGAAGCCCGAGGCCCGGCCGAACGCGGCCCGGAACCCGTTGAACTGGGCCGGGGTCAGGGCGGCGATGGGCGCCCACGCGGCGCCCAGGGCGGTCAGCGCACGGCGGCTGCGCACCAGCGCGTCCATGGCCGCGGGCAGGTCGTCCTTGGCGAAGGCCACCTTGGCCGTGCGCCACTCGTGCACGATCAGGGTGAACCACAGCTCCATCACCTGGGTGGTGACGAGGAACCCCATCTCGTCGGGGGCCTCGGTGAGCGGGTGCTGCAGCGAGTTGAGGACGGACGCGTGCACGTACGTGTCGTAGGGACTCGCGCCCTCGAAGGGCCGGGTCAGGGCGTCGTCCACCGCCGGCCCGTCGAGGGTGGTCGTGCGGTCGTTCATCACATCTCCTAGGGGTGCGGACGGGTCACACACCGAGGTGGGCGCCGCCGGAGGCGTCGATCCACTGGCCGGTCACCCAGCGGGCGTCGTCGCTCGCGACGAAGGAGACGACGTCCGCGATGTCCACCGGGGCGCCGAGCCGGCCGAACGTCGAGGCCTCGGAGTAGCGGCGGCGGATCTCCGGGACGGCGAGGGTCGGGTTGATCTCGGTCTCGGTGTAGCCGGGCGCGACGGCGTTGACGGTGATGCCCCTCGGGCCCAGCTCCTGGGCCAGGGAGAGGGTGAGGTAGTCCAGGGCGGCCTTGGTCATGGTGTAGGAGACGATCGCCGGGAAGGCGACGCGGGTCGCGACGGAGGAGATGTTGACGATCCTGCCCCCGTCCCGCAGGCGGTCGAGGCCGCGCTGGATGATGAAGAACGGCGCCTTGGTGTTGATGGCGAAGACGCGGTCGTAGTCCGCCTCGGTCACCTGGGCGATCGGGCGGGGGACGGTGATGCCCGCGTTGTTCACGAGGATGTCCAGGCCCGCCGGGGCGTCCTGCTCCGCCAGGGCCTCGTCGAAGGCGGACCACAGGGTGTCGGCGTCGCCGGGAACGCCGAGTTCGGCGTGTACGGGGAAGGCGCGGCCGCCCTCGGCCTGGATCTCCTTGACGGTCCGCTCGGCCGCCGTCAGGTCATGGCCGTAGTGGACCGCCACGAGGGCGCCCTCGCGGGCGAGGCGGTGGCTGATGGCTCTGCCGATGCCCCGGCTGCCTCCGGTGACCAGTGCGGTCTTCCCGGCGTGGCGGGCGGTGGCGGTCATGTGGGTCTCCTTCGCTGAGGGGTGGCGTGGCGTGCGGATCGGGCGGTGCCGGCCGGGTGCCGAGGCCGAGGGGGGCTCGGGCAGGGGGGCGGGTCAGGCGTCGAAGTCGAGGGTGACCTCGGGGGTGCGGGGTCTGGCGCGGCAGACCAGCGTGTAGCCGGCGGCGCGGTCCCGTTCGTCCAGGGCGTGCTGGCGGTCCGCCGTCACCTCTCCGGACAGGACCTTCGCGCGGCAGCTGCCGCACACGCCCTCCCGGCAGGCGTACGGCACGTCGGGGTGGCTGCGCAGCAGTGCGTCGAGCAGGACCGGGTCGTGCGGCAGGACGGTGGCGGCCCGGCGGCGCCCGTCGAGCAGGGCGGTGACCCGGTGCTCCCCCGCTCCCGGTGCCCCGCCGGTCGGCTCGGGCGCCCGTGGCCGCGTGCCGTCGGCGGTGAACAACTCCCAGCGGATGAGGGAGGGTTCGGCTCCCAGGCCGGCCAGGACCTGCCGCGCGGTGGCGACGAGGCCGGGCGGTCCGCACAGGGCGAACGTGGTGTCCGGGCCCGGCCGGGCGCCCACGGCCGCCAGCACCCGGCGTACCCCGGACGCGTCCAGGCGCCGGGCGAGCGGACCGCTCCCGCTCCCCCGGTCCTCCCGGGTCAGCACGTACAGGACGGTGAAGCGGTCGACGAACTCGTCCTTGACCTCGGCCAGTTCATCGGCCAGCACGGCGTCGGCGGAGGTGCGGACCGAGTGGACGAGACTGACGCGGCAGGCGGGGTCGCGGCGCAGCGCGTGGGCGGCCATCGGCGCGAGGGGGGTGATGCCGGTGCCGCCCGCGAGGAGGACGTGATGGGCGCCCGGCAGCCGTGGCAGGGCGAAGCTGCCGGTGGGCGGGGAGACTTCGAGACGGGCGCCCGGTGCGAGGCGGGTCGTGGCGTGTTCGCCGAAGCCGCCGGGTCCGGACCGTTTGATCACCAGGCGGAGTGCCGTGGGTGTGTGCGGTGGCGGGCAGATCGAGTAGCTGCGGCGCAGTTCGGTACCGGCCGCGCGGTGCCGGACGACGACGTGCCGGCCGGGGTGGTGGGCGAAGACGTCGCGCAGTGCGGTGGGCACGCGCAGGGTGACGGCGACCGTGTCGGCGGTCAGGTGACGGACCTCGGTGACGTCGAGCGGGTGCCAGCCGGTGCGTCGGGGCGGGCCGGCCGGTGCCTCGTCGAGGAGGGCGGGCGGGGTGGTGTTCACGGAGTGCCTCACAGCGCGGTCAGGTGGGGGAAGGGCTCGCGGCAGGCCGTGCACCACAGCACCGACTGACAGCGGGACGGCCCGAAGGCGCTGTGCGGCCGGGTGGCCCGTGAGCCGCAGTGCGGGCAGGGCACGGCACCCAGCGCGACGGGGACCGGGCTCCCGGGGGCCGGGGTCACGGGTGGGGCGATGCCGTGCGCGGCCAGTGCGCGCCGCCCTTCGGCCGTGATGCGGTCCGTCGTCCAAGGAGGGGAGAGGACGTGCCGGACGCGGCCGTCGGGGTGGCCGCAGGCGGTCAGGACCTCCCGCACCGCTGCGGTGATCTCGGGCAGCGCCGGGCAGCCCAGGTAGGTGGGCGTGATCTCCACCTCCAGCACGCCGTCCGCGCCGGGCGCGACGGAGCCCACCACGCCGAGGTCACCGAGGCCGATCACCGGCAGTTCCGGGTCCGGGAGCGCGGCCACCCGCTCGCGCACCTCCTCGGCCGAGAGGCGGGCCGTGACCGGTGCGGGCCCGGTCACCAGGTGCCTCCGGGGAACTGCCGCCGCACCGACTGCAGTTCGGCGAGCAGCGGCCCGAACTCCTCGGTGTGCAGACCCGAGCGGCCGCCGGTGGCCGACCAGGTGGGAGTGGGCACGGCGAGTCCCGCCTCCGTGACGACCTCGGTGACCCGCCCGAGCCACGGGGCGCGCAGGGGAGCCGGTGAGGGCACGGTGCCGGACGCGGCCAGGCGGCGCAGGACGTCGTCCTCCTCGAAGAGTTCGCCGGTGTACGGCCAGACCCGCTCCAGGGCGAGACGCATCCGGCGCGCGCTCTCGGCGGTGCCGCGCCCCAGCGTCACCGTCCAGCGGTCGGCGTGCAGCCGGTGGAAGGCCACCTCCTTGGTGGCCCGGGCGCCGAACGCGGCGAGTTCGGGGTCGGCGCAGTGCGCGAGAGCCTCGTAGTGGAGGACGGCGTAGTGGGTGTAGGCGAGTTGCCGGGCCACGGTCACGGCGAAGTCCCCGTTGGGGAGTTCGGTCAGCAGGGCGTTGGCGAACTCGCGCTCCGTGCGCCCGAAGGCGAGGTCGTCCTCGGTGCGGCCGGTTCCGTCGAGGCGGCCGGCCCGGGTGAGCAGCACGCGGGCGTGGCCGATGAGATCGAGGGCGATGCCGGACAGGGCCAGGTCCTCGTCGATGGTCGGTGCGCGGGTGATCCACTGGCACAGCCGCTGCCCCAGGACGAGGGCGTCGTCGCCGAGGCGCAGCAGGTGCCGGGCCAGGTCGGGGTCGGCGGCGGACGGCGGTTCGTCCGGCAGGGTGCCGGGACGCACCGCCGCGACCTCACTCGTGGTGCTCACCTTCGGGGCCTTTCTCGGTCAGCGGCGCGTAGTGCTCGGGGTAGCGGTACGGCTTGTGGCGGGCGCCGGCGAAGTACGGGTCGCGTTCGTCCGGGGAGGCCGTGTGCACGGCGTCGGAGCGGACCACCCACAGCGACAGGGGTTCACCCCGGCGCGTGTACAGGTCACGGGCGGCGGCCAGGGCCGCGTCCGGACCGGCGGCGCGCACCGAACCGACGTGCTGGTGGGCCAGGCCCCTGCGGGCCCGCAGGAACACCTCCCAGGACGCCGGCGCGCCCTCCCGTGCCGCGCTCACGCGGCCGCTCCCCGCGGCTGGTCCGTCCTCGCGGCGTACGCGACGGCGGCCTCCCTGACCCAGGCGCCGTCCTCGTGCGCGGCCAGCCGGTTCGCGATGCGCTGCCGCGCCCAGTGGGTGTCGTCGCCCAGGGCCGTGCGGTAGGTGTCCCAGTCGACGGGCGTGAAGTCGTAGTGGCCGCGCTCCTCGTTCCAGCGGATCGCCGGGTCGGGCAGCGTCAGACCGAGGCGCTCGGCCTGTGGGACGCAGGTGTCGACGAAGCGCTGGCGCAGCTCGTCGTTGGTGTGGCGTTTGATGCCCCAGGCCATCGCGCGGCGGGAGACCGCCGCTCCCAGCGCGGCGGTCCGCGCGTCGGCGCCGCCCGCCTCGGTGTCGGGCGGTCCGAACATCAGCGCCACCGCCGGCAGCCACCAGCGGTTCACCGCGTCCTGCGCCATCTGCTTCTGCTCCGGGGTCCCCTCGCACAGGGCGCGCATCAGGTCGTAGCCCTGCCGCACGTGGAAGGCCTCCTCCTGGCAGACGCGGCGCATCGCCCGCGCGTAGGGCCCGTAGGAGGTGCGGCACAAGGGGGCCTGGTTGATGACGGCGGCGCCGTCCGTCAGCCAGGCGATGGCTCCGGTGTCCGCCCAGGTCAGCGCGGGATGGTTGAAGGTGGCCGAGGCGCGCTGGCGGCCGTGGTGCAGGGCGTCCAGCAGGTCGGCGCGGTCCACGCCGAGCGTCTCGGCCGCGGAGTACAGGTACAGGCCGTGGCCCGCCTCGTCCTGCACCTTGGCGAGCAGGACCGACTTGCGGTGCAGCGACGGGGCGCGGGTGAGCCAGGCACCCTCGGGCTGCATGCCGATGATCTCGGAGTGGGCGTGCTGGGCGATCTGACGGACCAGCATGCGGCGGTAGCCGTCGGGCATCCAGTCGCGCGGTTCGATCGTCTCGCCGTCGGCGATGAGGGCGTCGAAGTGGGCGAGCAGTTCGTCCTCGCCCGCGGCGGCGGTGCCGTCCGCCGTGGCGGTGCCGTCCGCCATGGTCGGGTTGTCCACGGGGGCGGTGCCGTCCGCGGCGGTGGGGGTCGACGCGGTCACCGGGCACCGCCCGGGCGTCCGGTGACCGTCGCGGCGGTGCCGTGCTGCGGGCACCGTCCCGGGACCCGGACCCGTACCGGCTGCCTGGGCACGCGCATCACTCCTTCGGCTGGGAACCGCCCGCGCGGGACGCCGGGCGGAGCGGGTTGCTTCGTTGCGGTAAGAGGCCGGGCCCGTGGCCCGGCTATCCCCGCCGCGTGAGGTTCCCTCGCGTGACAAAGCTCACGGGACGGCCCGGGGAGTGCGCCCGGGCGCTGCCGCCTCTTGAGGGGGTGACAGTCGTAGACCGCGGCGGCCGGCACGCCGAGGCGAAAGGGGAAACCATGAGCACCATCAGGGAGTTGCTGGTCGAACTCACCGGCACGGCCGAGTACGCCGACCGGATCGGCGACGACGCCGACCTGGCCGCCAGCGGCATCGACTCCGGGGACCTGGTGCGCCTCGTCCTCCTGGTCGAGCAGCGCCTCGGCGTCGAGATCACCGCCGAGGACATGGAGGAGCTGCACACGATCGGCGACTACGAGCGTTTCGTGGCCGAGCGCGCGGGCGCCGGCGCGAGCGGCGGTGCGTGATGTGGCTGACGCAGCTGCTGGAACGCAACCGCCAGTGCCGTCCCGGCCGGACCGCGCTGGTGGACGAGGAGCGCAGCGTCACCTGGGCCGAACTGCACGACCGTACGCTGCAACTGGCGTACGGGCTGGCAGAGTTGGGTATCGAGCGCGGTGACCGGGTGGCCGTGCTGTCCAAGGACCGGATCGAGGTCCTGGAGAGCTACTTCGCGCTGGCCCGGCTCGGCGCGCTGTTCGTGCCGCTGAACCACAGCCTGGCCGAGCCCGAGGTCGCCGGGATCGTCGAACGCGTCGGCGCGGTGGCCGTCCTCGGCGAGTCCGAACTGCTGGACCGGCACGTCGACCTGCCGGACTCGGTGCGCGTCCGGGTGGCCTTCGACAAGCCCGCGTTCGCGGCGCTGGGCACGCTGGCCGCCGAGCGGGAGCTGCCGGACGTCGCCGACACGGACCCGATCGCGGTGCTGCACACCTCGGCGACCACCGGGCAGGCCAAGGGAGTCACGGTCGACAGCGCGTCGTTCCGCGCGATCGCCCTCGGCTGGCTGGTGCTGGCCCGCCCCACCGACGACATCGTCATGGTGAACTGCTGCCCGCTGTACCACGGCAGCATGGTCGTGTCCCTCACCTACCTGGCGGCCGGCGCGACGGTCGTGCTGATGCCCGGGTTCACCCCGCAGCGGGCCCTGTCCGCAGTGGAGCGGCACCGCGCCACGCACATGTGGCTGGTGCCGCAGATGCTGCGCTTCATGCTCCAGGCGAAGGCGTCCCGGCACACCGACCTGTCCTCCCTGCGGGAGGTCCTGTACGGGGCCGCCCCGATGCCGCTCGACGTGTACGCCGACGCGGTCGAACGGCTCGGGTGCGGCTTCCGGCAGGTGTACGGCATGACCGAGGTGGGCGGCCCGTTCGTCACGCTCGGCCCCGACGAGCACCCCGCGCCCGGGGACGTCGCCGCGCGCATCCCGTGCGGGCGGGTCGTGCCGGGCATGTCCGCCCGAGCCGTGGACGAGACCGGGCGGGAACTGCCGCCCGGCGAGATCGGTGAGATCGTGGTGCGCGGACCGGGCGTCATGCAGGGCTACTGGAACGACCCGGAGGCCACCCGCGAGATCACCCGCGACGGCTGGATCAGGACGGGCGATCTCGGCTTCATGGACGAGGAGGGCCGCATCAGCCTGGTCGACCGCACCAAGGACGTGATCATCCGAGCGGGCCAGAACGTCTACCCCTCGGAGATCGAACGCGCCCTGATGACCCACCCGGCGGTCCGGGACGCGGCGGTGGTGGGCATGCCCGACGAGGACTACGGCGAGGTGCCGCTCGCGTACGTCGCCCTGGAGGCGGGCGCGGAGCCGGGCACCGCGGAGCTGCTCGCGCATGTCGCGGGGCTGCTCGCGCCGTACAAGCGGCCGCGGCGGGTGGAGTTCATCGAGCAGGTGCCGCGCAATCCCGCCGGGAAGATCATCAAGAAGCTGCTGCGGGTGTGAGCGCGTGCGACGGCGAACGGCGATGATCGAACGCCCCACACGTCCCGGGCCGGCCACGACACCTCCGTCGCGGCCGGCCCGGCCCGCTGCGGGGCCGGTGCGGGCCGACCGTACCGCTGCGGAACCGATGCGAGCCGACCGGACCGCCCCCGAGCCGGCGTGCCCCGCCCCAGCCGGTGAAGAGCCGGCGTGGACAGCCCGGGACGACGGGAAGCCCGCGAGGCCGGCCCCGGGCGGCATGGAATCCGCCCGTACCGCCGAAGGCCGCAAACAGCCCACACAGCCGCCCCACGGCGACGACGAGCCCCAGCGGACCGCCCGAGAGCACGCGCAGCCTGCACGACCGGCCCACGACGGTGAAGAACTCATGCGGACCATCCGAGACCACGAGCAGCCCCCGACGCCTGCCCATACCGGGGTGGGAACCGCACGGACCACCCGGGACCCCGGGAAGCCCGCTTTGCCGGTCCAGGGTGCTGGAGAGCGGGTCTCGGTGGGGCGGGGCGTCGGGGTCCCGGTGGAGGGTGATGGTGGGGAGGCGCTGCGGCCGGTCCTGGCTGCCGTCGGGCTCGGGCTCGGCGTCGCGGCCGTTTGGGAACCGGGTGCGGAGCCGGCCGGGCCCGCCGAGGCCGCTGCCGCGGCGTCGATGCCGTCGAGGCGGCGGCTGGAGTTCCTGGCCGGCCGGCGGGCCGCCCGGCGGGCCCTGCGCGCGGTGGGGCTGGACTGCGGTGAGATCCCCCGGGCGGGGCGCCTGCCGGTGTTCCCGCCGGGACGGGCCGCGTCGATCTCGCACAGTGCCGGGATCGCCGTCGCCGTG
The DNA here is from genome assembly GCF_044540525.1 of Streptomyces sp. NPDC085932. Classification (NCBI taxonomy): domain Bacteria; kingdom Bacillati; phylum Actinomycetota; class Actinomycetes; order Kitasatosporales; family Streptomycetaceae; genus Streptomyces; species Streptomyces sp. NPDC085932. The sequence goes on along the minus strand of NZ_JBITSJ010000001.1, from coordinate 1,857,736 downwards.
GCCCGCGCCCCCGGCCGGGACCTGCCGCTCGGCTGCGACCTGGAACTGCGGCCCCTCCCCCGCGCCGCGTCCCGCCTGGTCCTGCGCGCCGACGAGGAGTGGCTGCTCGACGCCGGGGAGTGCGGGGACGACGGAGTGCCACCGGGCGCGCGCGCCGGGTGGTCGGTGACGGAGCTGTTCTCCGCGAAGGAAGCCGCGTGGAAGGCCCTCGCCGTCGCCGCAGTCGGGCGCGGGGCCGAGGGGGCGGCCGGCCTGCGGGATCTGCTGGCGACGCCCTGCGAGCGGGACCTGCGCGTCTGCCGGCGCGCCGAGCCCGCCCGCGCCGTGCGGGTGCGGGTCGTGCGGGTCGGCGCAGGCGTGTTCAGCTACGTCGTCGGCCGGGTCTGACCCGGGAGACGTGTCCGCCCCCGGTGCGTGTGACGCACCGGGGGCGGAAGGGTTTCGGGTCAGTGCCCCTGGGGGCCGCCGTCCCGGTAGGAACGCCGGACGGCGTCGGCCGCCTTGTCGGTCCTGGCGTCGTACTTGTTGCCCGTGCGCTCGTCGACCATGCGCTCGGCGCCCGAGACGCCCTTGTCCGCCTGGTCGGGGTGGCCCTTGGCCATCTGCTTGGCCTTGTTCATCATGTCGCCCAGCTTGCCCATGGGGGTACCTCCGGGAGGTGCGCGTGCATCGTGTACCTCGCCGCAGGTACCCCTCAGGCCGCGGACGAATCACCCCAGATCGCCCACACGTGCGGCCATGTTCCCCGCCGGGTGCCGATTGTCGTGGATGAGCTGGTGGGCGAGGCCGATCTCGTCGAAACCGAAGGTCCTGGACAGGCAAGGATCGATGATTCCCTGGTCGATCAGCCGGGTCACCTCGCGTGCCTCACGGGCGGTGGCGACGTGCGAGCCCTGGAGGCGCTTCTGGCGCATCCACAGGAAGCGCAGATCGACGTCGCCGTTGTAGCCGGTGGTGCCGCCGCACAGGACGACCATGCCGCCGTTGTCGCACAGGTACAGGGACGTGGGGATGGTGTCGGCGCCGGAGTGCTCCAGCACGATGCGCGGGCTGCGGCGCTCGCCCAGCACGTCCCAGAAGGCCCGCCCGAAAGCCCGGGCCCCGGACAGCCAGCGGCCCATCGCCGCCTCGTCGGAGGTGTCCGGCAGCCGCCCCCAGTGGTCGAACCGCCGCCGGTCGATGAAGCCCTCGGCGCCCAGCTTGAGGCAGAACTCGCCGCGTTCCTCGCTGGAGACGACGGCGACGGGGATGCCGCCGACGTGCCGGACCAGCTGGATGGCGATGCAGCCGAGACCGCCGGCGCCACCCCAGATCAGCACCGGGTCACCCGGGCGCACCGTGTGCGGCGGCCAGCCGAAGAGCTGGCGGTAGGCGGTGGCGGCGGTCGCCATGTAGCAGGCGGCCTCCGCCCAGGACAGCCGGGCGGGCTTGGGGTGGAGCATGTAGTCGTCGACGACCGCGAACTGCGCGAAGGAGCCGTAATTCTCCTCGTAGCCCCACACCCGCTGGCTGCCGGACCACGTGGGGTCGCCGCCGAGGCGGATGTCCTCGGCCTTCTCGTCCCAGCGGTTGGCGAGGACGACGACCTCGTCGCCGAGCTTCACACCGCGCACGTCCTCGCCGACCGCCCACACGATCCCGGACAGGTCGGAGCCGCCGATGTGGAAGTCCTCGGTGGCGCCGGCCTTCTGCCGGGCGGCGATCACGTCGAGCGGCGAACCGAGCGCCGCCCAGACGTTGTTGTAGTTGATGCCGGCCGCCATCACCTTCACCAGGACCTGGCCGCGCCCCACGGGCGGGACGTCGACCACCTCGGTGCGGAAGGCGTCGACGGGCTGTCCGTAGCGCTCACGGCGGATGAGCGAGGCGTACATCTTCTTCGGGGCGGTGCCGATCTCGGGCGCGTCGCCGAGTTCGTAGAGGTCCTGGGTCGCACTCACGCTGGTTCTCCTCGACGCGGGTTCACGGGGAAGGGGATGCGGCGGCCCGGTCGCCGAGGCCGCGCAGGGCCTTGGCGACCGCTTCGCCGATACGGGCGATCGGTTCGGGTTCGGTCATCTCGTAGTGGCCGCAGGGCACACGGTGGTCGTGCAGGGTTCCGTCGACGTAGGGCCGCCAGCTGTCGGCCTTGCCGGGCAGCACCGCCAGGTCCGTCGGGAAGTCGGTGGGCTGTTCCTCGGCGGCGCTGAAGAACAGCACGTCACCGCGGTAGGAGCCGGGTGCGAACTGGGGCGCGATGCGCAGGTTGTTGCGCATGACGGCGGCGATGGCGGCGGCCTCGGCGCGGGTGACGGGGACGCTCGCCGGGTCGGCCGCGACCCGGCGGTCGATCCGGTCCAGGACGGTCTCCACGGGCGCCCCGTCGACCGCGAGCCCGGCCACCCTGGACAGCAGGGCCGCGACCTGGCGTTCGGCCGCGTCGGGGTCGTGTGCGGTGCCGTGCGGCTGGGGGGCGTCGAGCAGGGCGAGGAGTTCCACCCGCTCCCCGTCGCGTTGCAGCGCGCAGGCCATGGCGTGGGCGACGAAACCGCCGTAGGACCAGCCGAGCAGCCGGTACGGGCCGTGGGGTTGCACGCGGCGCACCAGGTCGAGGTAGTGGGCGACCATGGCGGCGGCGTCCGGCGCGGGCGGGGTGGTGCCGTCGAGGCCGGCGGCCTGGATGCCGTACACGGGCTGGTCGCCGCCGAGGTGCGGCAGCAGGCCGGTGTAGCGCCAGGCGACGCCCGCGCCGGGGTGGACGCAGAACAGGGGCGTGGCGGTGCCCTCGGCGCGCAGCGGCAGCAGCGGGCTCAGTGCGGTCGGGGTCTGCTCGCGGGTGTCCCCGTCGGGTTCGCCGGTGGCGGTGAGGACTCCGGCCACCGTCGGCGCGGCCAGCAGGGTCGCCGCCGGGACGTCGAGGACTCCGGCCTGGCGCAGCCGGCCCGCCAGCAGCACGGCGCGCATCGAGTCGCCGCCGAGGTCGAAGAAGTTGTCGTGCACCCCGATGCCGCCGACGCCGAGGGTCTCCTCCCAGAGCCGGGTGACCTCCCGTTCGCGGTCGGTGCGCGGCGGTACGTGCTCGGTGGTCAGCCGGGGCCGGGGGGCGAGGCCCGGGTCCGCCGCGGCCGGGGTGTCGTCGGACGCGCCGGGGTCCGTCCGGGCGCCGGGTGCGTCGATCCAGTGGCGCCGGCGTTCGAAGGCGTACGGGGGCAGCGGCGCCCGCCGGGGCGTGCCCGGCACCGGAGGCAGGGCACTGTCGACGCCCGCGCTCCACAGCCGTCCCAGCGCCTCGGCGAGGACGAACCCGTCGGACGCCTCGGCCTTGGCGTGCCGCATGGTGGTCACCGTCACCGGTGTCCCGTCGGTGAGCCGGCCGGTGGCGAGCTTGGTCAGGGTGTCGCCGGGCCCGATCTCCACGAGGACCGGGTGCAGCCGGTCCCACAGGGCGGTGATGCCGTCGGCGAACCGCACGGTGTCGCGGGTGTGGGCGAGCCAGTGCCGCACGGAGGTGGCCTGGTCCTCGGTGACCCAGGTGCCGGTGACGTTGGTGACGTACGGGATCCGCGGCGGGCGCAGGGTGACCTGACGCAGGTGGGTCTCGTAGGCAGGCAGCACCGGGTCCAGGACGTGCGAGTGGGCCGCGACGGGGATGCGCAGGCGGCGGAACGGCACGCCCCGGCGGGTCAGTTCGGCCTCGAAGCGGGTGACGGCGTCGAGGTGCCCGGCGACGGTGCAGGCACTGGGGCCGTTGACGGCGGCCAGGGACAGGTCGGCGTCGAGCAGCGGCCGGATCTCCTCGGCCGGGGCGGCGACGCCGACCGTGGCTCCGCCGGCGGAGCTGATGAGCCGGATGCGTTCGGTGACCAGGGGCAGCATGTCCGCGAGGTCGATGACGCCGGCCAGGCAGGCGGCCGTGTACTCGCCGAGCGAGTGGCCGATCAGCGCGTCGGGACGTACGCCCGACTCCATGAGCGTGCGGGCCAGGGCGTACTCGGTGACGACGAGCCCGAGGAACGCACAGGTGTCGTCGGGCCGTCGCTCCTCGAAGAGGGCGGTGCGCAGGTCGGTGCCGAGGACGGGCCGCAGGATGCGGGCGCACTCGTCGACGGTGTCGCGGTAGACGGCGTCGTCGCGGTACAGCTCCTTGCCCATGCCCGGGTACTGGGTGCCGCCGCCGGGCAGCAGGAACGCCACGCGGGCCGGGTCGTCGGAGAGGGGCGGGGTGGCCGGGGTCGCGGAGCGCAGTGCGTCGAGGGCCTCCTCGCGGGTGGCGGCCGTGACGGTGAGCCGGTGGCGCAGTGCGGGCCGGTCGGTGCGCAGGGAGTGGGCCACGTCGTCCAGGCGCAGTTCCGGGCGGCGTTCGAGGTGCCGGGCGAGCGCCTCGGCCTGGCCGCGCAGGGCGCCGGCGGTGCGCGCCGACAGCGGCAGCACCAGGCGGTGCCCGCCCTCGGGCGGGCGCGGAGCGGCGGGAGGGGCGGGTGGGGCCTCCTCCAGGATGACGTGGGCGTTGGTGCCGCCGATGCCGAAGGCGCTGACGGCGGCGCGGCGGGGGTGGTCGCCCTCGGGCCAGTCCTCCAGGGCGGTGGGCACGCGGAACGGACCGGCGTCGAAGTCGATGAGCGGGTTGGGCCGGTCGAAGTGCAGGCTCGGCGGGATCTGCCGGTGTTCCAGGGCCAGGACCGCCTTGATGAGTCCGGCGATGCCGGCGGCGGCCCCGAGGTGACCGATGTTGGTCTTGACCGAGCCGAGCGCGCAGAATCCGGTCCGGTCCGTGCTGTGCCGGAAGGCCTCCGTCAGGGCGGACACCTCGATCGGGTCGCCGAGTTTGGTGGCGGTGCCGTGCGCCTCGACGAGGCCGATGGTGCCGGCGTCGACCTCCGCCTGGGCCTGCGCGGCGAGGATGACCTCGGTCTGCCCGGCGGCGCTGGGGGCGCTGAAGCCGACCTTGCGGCGGCCGTCGTTGTTGACGGCGCTGCCGCGGATGACGGCGCGGATGCGGTCGCCGTCGGCGAGGGCGTCCTCCAGGCGTTTCAGCACGACGGCTCCCACGCCGTCGCCGGAGGAGGTGCCGGCGGCGTCCGCGGCGAAGGCCCGGCAGTGCCCGTCGGGTGAGAACGGCCCGTCGGGCACGTGGCGGTAGCCCAGTACGGCCGAGGGGTTGAGGGAGACGGCGGCGGCGAGCGCGGTGTCGCAGCGGTGGTCCAGCAGGTCCTGGCAGGCGGTGTGCACGGCGACCAGCGCGGTGGAGCAGGCCGTCTGCAGCGACACACTGGGCCCGGTGAGGCCGAGTTCGTAGGAGACGCGGGTGGCGAGGGTGCCGAGGGAGTTGGCCGTGGCCGCGTGGACGAGGGCCACCGAGCCGGGCTGCCCGGCGTAGCGGGGGTGGACGTGGGACGGGTAGTAGCGGCTGTCCCCGGCCCCCGCGTACACGCCGAACGCCTCTCCCGTGCGGTCGGCGCCGAGGCAGCCGGCGTCCTCCAGGGCGTGGTAGGCCGTCTCCAGCAGCAGCCGCTGCTGCGGGTCGACGACGGCGGCCTCGGCGGGGCTGTAGCCGAAGAAGCCGGAGTCGAAGCGGTCGATGCCCTCGACGACCGACGCCATCCGGATCAGTGCCGGGTCGTCGAGGTCGCGCGGGTCGCCGCCCGCGGCGAGGAACTCCTCGTCGGTGACGGGCCGTACGGACTCGCGGCCGGCCGCGAGGTTCTCCCAGAAGGCGTCGAGGTCGTCGGCGCCGGGGAAGCGGCCCGCCATGCCGATGACGGCGACGGCGGGGAGGTCGTCGTCGTGGGGTGCGCTGGTCTCGTGCACGGCGTGGGTGTCGTCCTTTCCCGGATCGGTGGTGTGCGGCACGGGGTTCGTCCGGTCAGGCACGGCCGCGGTCCCTGCCCTGCCGGGCGGAGCGGCGGGCGCGGGCGGCCCGCTGCCGCTGCGCCTGCTCCTTGGCGCGGTCCAGACCGGCCGCCGCCTCCGGACCGGCCGGCGCTCCGGCGGGCGCCGCGCGGCCGGCGCCGGTGGCCGACAGGTGGCGCGCCAGGTCGCGCACGGTGGGGTGGGCGAACAGGTCGACCACCGACACGTCGGTGCCGAAAGTGCGGTGGACGGCGGTCTGCGCGGTGACGAGCAGCAGGGAATTGCCGCCCAGGTCGAAGAAGTTGTCGTCCCGGCCCACCCGGTCGCGGCCCAGGACGCCGCACCAGACCTCGGCGAGCCGGCGTTCCAGCTCGCGCGGCTCCTCGTCGGCCTCGGCAGGGTCCGGACCCTGTGCGGAGCCCTTCGCACGCAGGACCCACGCGTCACGGAGCCCGGCCGAGCGAGCGCCTTCCCCCGCCGCCTGGTGCAGGGCGCCCAGGTCGGTGCCGTCGTCCAGGCCGACGCGTGCGGCCACGCGGCGGGTCTGGCGCGCGGGGGCCACGACGTGGCTGCGCACCCAGGGAGCGGTGCGGTCGGCGCCGATCAGCAGGTGCGGCTCGTCCAGGGTGCGGGCGAAGTCGAACGAGCGCAGCGCGGCGGGCGTGTCGAGCAGCCGGTAGCCGCGGGCCTCGGTGAGGGCGGTGAGGCCGTAGCCGCGGCTCATGCCCCGGTCGCGCCACATGCTCCAGGCCAGCGACTGCGCCGGCAGGCCGAGGCTCCGGCGGTACCCGGCGAGGGCGTCCAGGAAGGCGTTGGCGGCGGCGTAGGCGGCGTTCATGGCGCCGCCGAAGAAGCCGTTCACCGAGGAGAAGGTGACGAAGGAGGTGACCGGGTGGTCGGCGGTGAGCCGGTGCAGCGTCCAGGCGCCGCGCACCTTGGCCTCCAGCGCCCGGTGCCAGGTGGTGGTGTCCAGTTCGCCGACGGGGCGTTCGGCGAGCGTTCCGGCCAGGTGGAGCACCGACGTCAGGGGCACGCCCCAGGCCTCGGCGGCTGCCTCGACCGCGGCCCGCACCCGGTGTTCGTCGGTGACGTCGGCGAGGGCGTAGCGGACCTCTCCCCGTTCGCGCAGGCGCGGCAGTGCGCCGGCCTGCTCCTCCGGGGTGCGCCCGAGGACGAGCAGCCGGGTGCCGGGGGTGCGCAGCAGATGGGTGGCGATCTCGGTGCCTACGCCGCCGAGGCCCCCGGTGAGCAGGGTGAAGCCGTCGTGCGCGGGCGGCTCGGCTTGCGAGGGGGTGTCGGGCAGGGGGGCGAGGCGGCGCACGTACCGGTGTCCGTCGCGGTAGGCGACGTCCGCTCCGTCCCCGCCGGCCGTCGCCTCGGCCGTCAGGACGGCCAGCGGGTCCGTGCCGTCGGGAGGCAGGTCGAGGTGCCTGGCCCGAAGCCAACGGGACTCCTCCGCCAGCGACTTCAGGAGCGCTCCGGCCATGGCGTGTCCCGGGGAGGGCCGGTCGCCGGGGCGCACGGCCTGCGCGCCCGCCGACACGTACACCAGGTCGACGGGGTGCCGCGGACGGGGCCGTGCGGCGAGGACCCGGGCGAACGCGAGCAGCCGCTCCACGGCCGTCGTGTCGTCCGGCGCCCCCTGGCTGCCTTCGGTGTCGTCGAGTCCGCCGAGGTGGAGGACGGTGTCGACGGGCCGCTGGTCGTCCTCCAAGCGGCGCAGCAGCGCAGCGAAGTCGGAGTCGTCGCAGGGCCGGAGGCGGTAGTGCGCGGCGTCGGTGCGGGCGTACGACGTGCCCTCCTCGACGACCGTGCACAGGCCGCCGGCGGAGCGCAGCGCGTCGGCGAGCCGCCGCGCGAGGGTGGCGGCCCGGGGATCGCCGCCGGCCAGGACGAGGGTGTGCCGGCCGGACGGCGCGGCGCGCCCGTCGGGGCGCTCCGCCCGCTGCCACACCGGGCGCAGGAACCAGTCGGGGACGGTGGCCGCGGTGCCCAGCAGCACCTGTGTGCGGCGCACCTCGTCGTCGAAGTCGCCCGCCTCGAAGCCCTTGCGCAGCTTGGTGCGCTGGATCTTGCCGATCTCCGTCTTGGGGACGGCGTCCCGTGTCACGGGGATGAGGAAGGCGGGGCTGACGCCGATCTCCCGGGTGACCTTGCCGGCGATCTCCCGCAGGGCGCGGGCCGGGTCGGCGGTGGCGTCCGGGGTGAGGTGCAGGAAGAGGGCGAGTTCGTCGGTGGGCGACGAGGGGTCGGTGCGCACCGCGACGGCGGCGGTGAAACTCCGCTCGGCGTAGGGCAGTTCCTCGACGCACGCCTCGATCTCGTGGCTGTAGTGGTTGACGCCGTTGACGATGATCACGTCCTTGGCGCGGCCGGTGATGTAGAGCTCGCCGTCACGCAGGAACGCCAGGTCGCCGGTGTCGAACCAGCCGTCGTCGGTGAACGCCTCCGCGTTCGCTGCCGGGTTGTCGTGGTAGCCGCCGGTGACCGAGGTGCCGCGGACCTGGAAGCGGCCCGCCTCGCCCTCGGTGAGGACGGTGCCCTGTTCGTCGACGATCCGCATGGCGAACCCCGGGTAGGGCCGGCCGCAGCTCACGAACGTCCCCTCGCCCGGGACCGGTTCGGCGGGCAGGACGGCGTCGGTGACCACGGAGCAGGTCTCGGACATGCCCCAGCCGGGGTGCATCACGTCCTGCGGCAGGCCGAAGGGCCGCAGCGTGTGCAGGAACGCGCGGGCGGCCGAGGCGACGACGACCTCGCCCGCGTTCATCACCAGCCGCATGGGCGAGAGGTCCCAGCTGCGGCCGGTGAAGCGGTCGGCCTGCTCGGCGAGGAGCCCGAAGGCGAAGTTGGGCGCCCAGGTGACGGTGACGCGGTGCCGGTCGGCGAGGTCCATCCAGCGCAGCGGGTCCTGGAGGATCCAGGAGGTGGGGGCGTGGATCTGGCGGCAGCCCAGGTACACATCGCGCAGGTGGAACATGACCACGCCGGTGACGTGGTCGAGCGGGATCCAGTTCAGGGAGACGTCGTCGGCGCCGAGGCCGTTCATCTGCTCGGTGGCGGCCGAGCGGGTCAGCACGTTGCGGTGGGTGAGCCGCACCGCCTTGGGCAGGCCGGTGCTGCCGGACGTCATGAGCATCAGCAGGAGGTCGTCCGGCTCGGCGGGGTGCCAGTCGTGGTCCTCGGGCGCCTCGCGCAGCGCGTCGGCGGTGGTGAAGCGCGGCCCGGGCCAGTTCTGCCGGGCCGCGACCGCGCGCAGCCCGGTCTCGCGGCCGGTGGAGCACACGATCCAGGGCCGGCCGAGCATCCGCCAGATGCCTTCCAGCTTCGTCAGTGCCGCGGAGGGGGTGTCGTAGGAGGCGGGGACGGTCAGCGGGACGGCGACGAAGCCGCCCAGGACGCAGCCCCACAGCACGGCGAGGAAGTCCTCGGTGACGTCGCACTGGAGGATGACCCGGTCGCCCGGGCGCAGGCCGGCCCGGCGCAGGCCGGCCAGGACGCGGGAGGCTTCGGGGACGAGGGAGGCGTAGGTGCGCCGGTGCTCGCTGCCGTCGGCGTGGACGTGGACGATGTCGCCTCGGCCCTGTGCGGCGGCGCGGCGCAGGGCCTCGGCCCAGCTCGGCACGGACGGCTCGGCGAGGGCGGGGCCCTCGCTGACGGCCGGGACGGCGGAGGCCGACGCGGGGCGCGCGGCGGGGGCGGCCGCGGTGGGGCGGTCGGGCCGCCCGGTGTGGCGGCGGTCCAGTTCCTCGGGGGTGTTCTCCACCGACACGTCGACCGTGGTCACGCCGGGCAGCCGGGCCAGCCGCTCCCGCCACGCCCCGGCCGCGGTCGAGTCGACGACGGGCAGGGCGCTCAGCGCCGCGCTGTCGACGGTGCCGTCCTCCGTCCGGGGCAGGGCGTTGACCGCCGTGACGCGGGCGGCGTCGTGGCCCGCGCGCTCCAGGAGCTCCTCGACGCGTGCGGCGGCGTCCGGGCGTCCGGGCACCACGTACAGCCGCGCGGGGGCGTCGCCGTGGCCGGGCAGGGCGTGGGCGTCGCGGATGCCGGGCACGGACCGGGCCGCGTCCGCCAGGTCCGCGGGGTCGGTCACGGCCGGGGCCGGGGTGCGCTCGGGGAGGCCGGGCAGCCGGCCGAGGCGGATGCCGGGGTCGGTGGCGACCGTGTGCAGGACGTCGTGCAGCGCGCGGGCGAACGCCTCGGCGGTCGTGGCGTCGTAGAGGTCGGTGGCGTACTCGACGTGCAGCGTCAGGCCGTCGGGGGCGCCCTCGGGGTCGTGGCTCTCCAGGACGTCCACGAAGAGGTCGAACTTCGCCGTGCCGGTGGCGGTGGGCCGCAACCGGGTGCGTGTGCCGTCGAGTTCGAGGACGGCGGGCGTGTTGTTCTGCAGAGCCAGCATGACCTGGAACAAGGGGTGCCGCCCGGGCGTGCGGGCGGGGTTGAGGTCCTCCACGAGCCGGTCGAAGGGCAGGTCCTGGTGGTCCAGGGCGGCCAGGTCGGCGGTGCGCAGGCGGGCGAGGAGGTCCCGGAAGGCGGGGTCGCCGGAGGTGTCGGCGCGCAGCACCAGGGTGTTGGTGATCAGGCCGATCAGGGGGTCGAGGCCGGGTTCGGTGCGGCCCGCGACGGGGGTGCCGAGGACGATGTCCTCGCCGGCGCCGCAGCGGGTGAGCAGGGCGCTGAGGGCGGCGTGCAGGACCATGAACAGGCTGGCGCCCTCGCGGTCGGCCAGGCGCAGCAGGGCGCGGTGCAGGGCGGTGTCGACGGTGAGTTCGACGTGCGCGCCCTCGCCGCGCGGCGTGGAGGGCCGTGGCCGGTCGCCGGGCAGGGTGCACTCCTCGGGCAGGCCGTCCAGTGCGGTGCGCCAGTGGGCGGTGAGCCGTTCCAGCCGGCCCGGGCCGTCCGGTCCCGGGGCGAGCAGGGCGCGCTGCCAGAGCGCGTAGTCGGCGTACTGCACCGGCAGGGGCGCCCAGTCGGGTGTCCGCCCCGCCCGCCGGGCCGCGTAGGCGGCGGACAGGTCGGCGGCGAAGGGGCCGAGCGACCAGCCGTCGGCGGCGCTGTGGTGCAGGACGAACAGCAGGACCCGCTCGTTGCCGGTGCCCAGCAGCCAGGCCGCGAGGGGGCTTTCGGCGGTCAGGTCGAAGGGGCGGCGCAGCGCGGCCGAGACCTGGGCGGCGGTCTCCGCGGCGGGGCAGTCGACGCGCCGCAGCACCGGGCGCAGTTCTCCCGGCGCCAGGATGTGCTGGTGGGCGACCCCGTCGTGCTCGGCGATCACCGTGCGCAGGCTCTCGTGCCGGTCGGCCAGGTCGCCGAGCGCGGCGGCGAGCGCCTCGGTGTCGAGTTCGGTTCCCGCGGGGACGAGGAGCGGGATGTGGTACGTGGCCGCGCCCTCGTCGAGCCGGTTCAGGAACCACATGCGTTCCTGCGCGAAGGACAGCGGCACCCGCTGCGGGCGTTCGGTGGCGCCGAGGGCGGGACGGGCGGGGGCGGCGTCCGTGCCCGCGGCGAGCCGCTCGGCGAGCGCGGCCGGGGTCGGCGTCTCGAACAGGGCGGTGATGGGGATCTCCGCGCCGGTCGCGTGCCGCAGACGGGCCAGCAGCCGGGTGGCGAGCAGGGAGTCGCCGCCCAGGTCGAAGAAGCCCGCGTCCACGCCCACGGTGTCGCGCGGCAGTCGCAGCACGTCCTCGAACAGGGCGCAGACCAGGCTCTGTTGCGGTGTCTCGGGGCGGGTGCCGGAGGAGGCGGTGGTGAAGTCGGGGTCGGGCAGGGCCTGGACGTCGAGTTTGCCGTTCGCGGTCAGCGGCAGGGCGTCCACCGGGACGCAGGCGGCCGGGACCATGTGTTCGGGCAGGTGCGCGGCGGCGTGGGCACGCAGTTCGGTGGGGCTCGCGGGGGTGTCGCCGGAGGGGACGGTGTAGGCGATGAGGTGCAGGGCGCCGTTGCCGGCGCGGCGGGGCACGACGGCGGCGCGGGCGACGCCCGGGTGGGCGGCGAGGACGGCCTCGATCTCGCCGGGCTCTATGCGGAAACCCCGCAGCTGTACTTGGGCGTCGGAGCGGCCGACGTAGTCGAGCGTGCCGTCGGGGCGGCGCCGGGCCAGGTCGCCCGAGCGGTACATGCGGGTGCCGGGCGGGCCGTGGGGGTCGTCGAGGAAGCGTTCGGCGGTCTGCTCGGGCCGGTTCAGGTAGCCGGTCGCGACGCCGGGACCGCAGACGTACATCTCGCCGGTCGCGCCGGGCGGCACGGGGCGGCCCTCGGCGTCCAGCAGGTGCACCCGGAGGTCGGCGAGCGGGGTGCCGATGACGCTGACGCGGCGCGGGTCGTCCAGGTCGGCCCGGGTGAGGCGGTGGTGGGTGACGTGCACGGTGGTCTCGGTGATGCCGTACATGTTCACCAGCGCCGGGCGGTCCAGGCCGTGCCGCTCCACCCAGGGACGCAGCCGCGCCGGGCGCAGCGCCTCCCCGCCGAAGACGACGTAGCGCAACGCCCCGGTGCCGCCGCCGTGTTCGAGGTCGGCGTCGACGAGCTGCTCGAAGGCGGACGGCGTCTGGTTGAGGACGGTCACGCCCTCGCGGTGCAGCAGGCCGAGGAAGTCGCGCGGCGAGCGGCTGACGGCGTACGGCACGACGACGATCCGGCCGCCGTGCAGCAGGGCTCCCCACATCTCCCAGACGGAGAAGTCGAAGGCGTAGGAGTGGAACAGCGTCCAGACGTCGTCGGACCGGAAGTCGAAGTGCTCGGCCGCGGCGGCGAAGAGCCGTACGACGTTGGCGTGCGGCACGGGCACGCCCTTGGGACGACCGGTGGAGCCGGAGGTGTGGATGATGTACGCGATGTCGGACGGGCGCACCGGGCCGTGCCGTTCGGCGTCGGTCAGGTCGCTGCCGGAGCGCCGGGCGAGCAGCGCGGCCACGTCCGGATCGTCCAGCAGCACCGCGGGGACGGCGTCCTGGGCGAGATGGGTGTGGGCGTGCTCGGTGACGAGGACGACGGGGGCCGTGTCCTCGACGACCAGCCGCAGCCGCTCGGCCGGCTGCCCCGGGTCGAGGGGCAGGTAGGCGGCACCGGTCTTGAGGACGGCCAGCAGCGCGGGCAGCAGCCGGATGCCGCGTTCCAGGGCGAGCGCCACGACCCGGCCCGGGCCCGCGCCGTGCTCGGTCAGCAGCCGGGCCAGCCGGTTGGCCTCGGTGTTGAGCGCGGCGTACGTGAGCCGTTCGTCCCCGTGGCTGACGGCCGTCCGCTCGGGCCCGGCCGCCACGCGCTCCTCGAACAGCTCCGTGAGGGTCCGCTCGACCGGGTAGGTGCGGACGGGCGTGTCGCGGGGGTGTTCCCCCGGCAGCAGGAGGTCCAGATCACCCAGCGGTGCCGTCGGTCCGGCCTCGGCCAGCCGGCGCAGCAGGGTGAGGAACCGGTCGCGGTGCAGCGCCAGTTCGTCCTCGTCGTACAGGGCGGGGTTGGCGTCGAAGGCCAGCCACAGTCCGCCGCCGCGGGGCCCGGGGCGCACCGAGATCTGGAAGTCGTCGACGGCTCCGCCGGACAGGTGGTGCCAGGTGGTGGGGTGGCCGCCGAAGACCGGGGACTCGTCGAACGGGACGATGTTGAGCACGGGTCCGTACAGCCGCCGCCCGGTGCCCAGCAGGCCCAGGTCGCGGCGGAGGAACTCGCCGCGGTACCGCTGGTGGCGGCGCAGGGTCTCGAGTTCGTCCGCGACGGTCCGGGCCAGCTCCGCGACGGAGGTGCGGGAGGTGGCGGCCACGCGCAGCGGGAGGACGTCGGAGGCGGTGCCGGGGGTGCGCAGGGCGGCACTGCCGAGACGGCTCATGGTGGCCAGCCCCAGCACCAGGTCGCCGGCGCCGGTCATCCGGTGCAGGTAGGCGGCGGTCGCGGCGGTCAGCAGGTCGGTGCGCCGGATGCCGAGGCGGGTCGCCGCGGCGTCGAGGGCGTCGGTCTCGGCGGGCGTCAGCTCGGCGGTGCGGCGCAGGAAGGGCGCGGCGGGGGCCGCCGTGCGGGAGGTGAGCCGGGCGGGCTCCGGCAGGTCGGCCAGGCGCCGTGCCCAGTGGTCACGGTCGCGGGTGTACCGCTCGGACGCGAGGTAGGCCGCCTCCTCCTCCTGGAGCCGGCGCACCGGCGCGAAGGGGCAGGGCCCCGGTGCCCGCCCCTCGGCCAGGGCGTTGTACGTCTCGGCCAGGCGGCGCCCGAGGAGCTTGTAGCTGTAGCCGTCCAGGAGCAGGTGATGGGCCCTCAGCAGCCAGAGGTGGCGGTCAGGGGCGAGCGTCAGCAGGGTGTGGGCGAACAGCGGGCCCTTCTCCAGGTCCACGGGGGTCGCGAGGTCGGCGCGGACGTGCTCCCACGCGGCGGCCTCGGGATCCCCGGCGCCGGTGAGATCGGCCCGGTGCAGGGTCCAGTCGTCCGCGTCCGGCGCGGGATGGCAGCGGGGACCGTCGTCGGTGTCGGCGAACCGCAGGGCGAAGGTGTCGGCCTCGGCGACGACGCGGCGCAGCGCGGACTCGAACAGGGCGGTGTCGAGGGGCCCGTGGATCTGCACGGCCTCCGCGGTGTTGTACGCGGCGCTGTCCGGTGCGAGCCGTCCGGCGTACCAGAGGCCCTCCTGGGCTCCGGACAGCGGTCGACGTGCGTCCTCCTGGAGTGACATAGCGCAACCCTCACGTGGCAAGCCGTAAATGTCCCGGACGGCGAAGGCCCGGCCGGATCGGACGGATGCGGCCACCCCCGAGGCGCCCCGCGCGTGCCATGGGGCTGCGCGCCGGGGCCGGCCCACAGGGAGGAAAGGAGGCCGCACACCGGGGGCAGGGGGATCACCTCACCCGCCCCGGTTTCACGTCACAGCACGGTGGTGCACCGGCGCCATGGAGGTCAAGGCGAACCGGCCCTGTGGCCTCCGATTCAAGGGTTTCCCTGAATTTCCCGGGTCCGGGGAGTGCGCGCCGCGGCTCAACTTCTAGGGAAATCACGCGACTTCCCCGCCCGTCGCCCTCCCGGCTGGATTCGGCCGCCGTCCGCCGTGCACTCTCGGAAGGCCCCCCGACCTCCCCGCGGACCGCCGCGGCGGCAGACCTGTCCCGGGGCCGTGGACTTCCGGAACGAACGACGGAAAGAAGGCTGACGGCATGCACCGTGCGCTGTGTCCGGTCGAGACGCTCTACGTGGGCCAGAGAAGCAGGGCCGTGCTGTCCTGCACCCTGCGTGGACCGGTGGACGTCGCGGCGCTGTCGGCCGCGTTCGACGCCACGACGGAGACCCACCCGCCGCTGCGCTCCCGCATCGAACAGGACGGCGCGGGCCACGTGTTGCGCGTCCTCGGCCCGGACGAGCGGCCCCGGCTGGTCACCCGGACCGGCGACGAGCACGCGGCCTACGCGGCGGAGCTGAACAGGCCGCTGCCGGTCGGGGGCCCCTTGAGCCGTGCCGTGCTGGTCAGCGCGCCGGGCGGGGAGAGCCATCTGTTCGTGCTGGTGATCGACCACACCATCACCGACGGCCACAGCAGCATCGCGCTGCACAACGCCCTGTGGGACCGCTACCGGACGCTGGTCGAAAGCACCGCCGCCGAGTCCGACGATCGGGAACTCCCGCGCTGGCCCGAGCCCGTGAGCCGGCTGCTGCCTCCGGTGGACGACGCCGACACGGCGAAGTACCTCGACGGCCGTCTGGAGGAGATACGCCGGCACCCGGTCGAACTGGTCCCGTACGACGCCGACAGCGAAGGAGCCGACGGGGACGGGCACATCGAGGTGCGCAGGCTGACCCTCGACCCGGACCTCACCTCGCGGCTGCGCATGACGGCGCGCGCCACTGGCGTCTCGGTGCACGCCCTGATCTCCGCGACGCTGCTGCTCACGGCCCGGCGGCGGCTGGCCGGAGACGCGGGAGCGCGCACCCTCGGCTGCCTCTCCCCCGTCGACCTGCGCTCGCGGCTGTCCCCGCCGCTGCCCGCCTCCGCCCTGGTTCCCGCAGTCACCACCCATCTGCAGACCGTGGAGGTCTCCGAGGCGTCCGATCCCCTGGACCTGGCCCGCACCGTGCACGCCCGCCTCGGCGACTTCCTCTCCCGCGGCGACCACGTCCACGAGATGCGCATCACGCCGGAGATCCCCCGCAACCCCCTCCTGCAACTGGCCACGGTGATCGCCACCAACATGGGAGTGGTCCCGGGACCGCGGCTGCCGGAGGGGCTGCAGGCGGCCGACGTGCGTCTGGTACCGGCCCGCGAGCACTACTTCCCGCAGGCGGGACGCAGCCCCGTCATGGCCTGTGTCGTGTCCTTCGAGGGCCGGCTCAGCATCGAGTTCCCGCACTCCACCGCCTGTTTCAGCCCGTCCTTCATGCGCGCGTTCCGCGACGAGGTGCGCGCCGGGCTGCTGCGTTTCACGACCGCGGCGGAACCCGGGCTCGCCGGGGCCGCGGGCGTCTGAGCGCGGCCCGTTCCCGATTCCCGACCCCCGCCCGCCCGGTTGCGTAAGGAACCCCTGTCCGACATGACCACCGTCAGCGAACTTCC
The DNA here is from genome assembly GCF_044540525.1 of Streptomyces sp. NPDC085932. Classification (NCBI taxonomy): domain Bacteria; kingdom Bacillati; phylum Actinomycetota; class Actinomycetes; order Kitasatosporales; family Streptomycetaceae; genus Streptomyces; species Streptomyces sp. NPDC085932. The sequence goes on along the minus strand of NZ_JBITSJ010000001.1, from coordinate 1,841,391 downwards.
CTCTCCCCTGACGCTGCTCCCCCGAGCCCAGGCGGGCGACGAGCACGCGATGAACCACCTGCTGACCGGCATCACGCCGTACGTCGCGCGGATCTGCCGGTCCATCACCCACGACGACGGCGCCGACGCCACGCAGGAGGCACTGCTCGCCATCTACCGCGGTCTGGGTTCCCTGCGCGAACCGGCGGCCTTCTACGGCTGGGTGCGCTCGGTGACGGTGCGGGAGGCCGTCCGCACCGCCAGACGGTACGGCGCGGAGAGCTGCTGCTCCGAGGTGGAGTCGCAAGCGGAGACGAACCCCATGGACGCGGTGTACATCAGCGACGTGCTGGAGCGCCTGTCCCAGGCGCACCGGCAGGTTCTGACCCTGCGTGCCTACGGGCTGAACGAGGAGGAGATGGCGGAGGTGCTCGCGCTGCCCGTGGGCACCGTCCGGTCCCGTCTCTTCCGTGCCCGCCGCCGGTTCCAGGAGGCGTGGCAGCCCTCGGCGGCGTGAGGCCGGCGCCCGCGCTCACGGGCCGGGCCGACACGGCGGTGGCCGTGGCGGAGCCTCTCCGCCACGGCCACCGCGACGGGGCCGCCGGACCCCGTTCCGTTCCGTACTGCCGCTCGTACGTTTCCGTACTGCCGCTCGTACGTTTCCGTACTGACGCTCGTACGTTTCCGTACTGACGCTCGTCCGTCCCCTGCTACCGCACGCGTTCCGGCAGGACACGCGGGGGCCACTGCCCGACGGCGAACATCCCGAGCGCGTGTGCCCGCGCCACGAGAGCGGGCCGGTTCGGCGCGTCGAAACGCCGCAGCATCTGGCCGACGCGGTACTCGATGCCCTGACGGCTCAGATAGAGACGGGAGGCCAACTGCACCGTGGATTCACCACTCGCCACCCCTTCCAGGACCTGTGCGTCGAGGGCGCTGAGGACGGGCCCGCCGGTGGCCGCTTCCTCGGTCCGGCGCAGGAAGACCACGATCGCGGCCATCTCACCCGAGGGCTGCCGGACGGCCACCGCCGTCAGTTCGGCCGGGAAATCACGGCCGGTTCCGTCCCTGCCCGTCACCCTTTCCTTGAATCTGCGACTACGTCCTGAGGAAAGGGCGGTGAACTGTTCCCGCAATTGTGCGGGGAGAGGGGAACGGAGCAGTTCGAGAAGTCCGCGTCCGCATATCTCGTCGACACTCAGGCCGAATTGGCGCGCGAATTCGGGTTCGGCGGCCGTCACGACCATGTCCGCGGGGGACACATGGGCTGTACAGGCAGGTGCCTGGGTGGCGCCGCCCGGCTCGCGGCCGAGGTCGCGGCGGGCCGGGGCCACCGGAGCGGCGGCGCTCTTCTTGCGGGGCGAGGCGTCGGGGAAACTCGTGGTCGCCACGGACGTACCGTCCTTCTTCCTGCGCGTGGGGGGCTGGGAAGGGTGAGCGGACGCGGAGCGGACCGGTGCGCTGTGCCTGGGTGTCGACGAGCGCCTGGTGACGGCACGCGCCACCTCGTCGGTGGCCGGGGCCGGGTGTCCGCGTCGCCCCGGGCCGGCGATGGGCGCCGGACTCCCGGGTCGGATCAGGGTCAGCTGAGGAAGCGGCGCCGAGGCGACCGGCATCCGGTCAGACGGATAACGTTGTCATGACCCTTCCATCCCGTGTGCGATCCCGTCATCGGGCCACGAGACGGCCGGGCGGGCGAATCGTAAGTCATGCCGTGACAAGAAGCCCGTTCGGCCACTGCGCAGCACAAAAACCTCCACCGGACGAAGAGGGGACGGTTCAAGGGGGTCGCCTTTGAGACTAAGGGCAGGCAACCCCCGAGGCAAGAGTTTGTCAGGTGAACTCGGCAACTCGTCAACTGTTGTGCGGGCGGGCCCCTTTCGGGCACCGGGAACCCCCGATCCAAACAATTCCGGGGGAGTCCGGCACCGCCTTCGGAATACGCCATCGGACCGCGCACGACGGCTTGTCGCCCTTCACCGCGCTCCATAAAGTGTGTGACCGCTCACGTGCCCGATCGGGCAAACGGAACCACGGATACCGTGCCGACCGGGCCACCGAACCCGAGGGAGGGAGATGCTCGACCAGCCGCAGTTCGGCCGTCGGCTGAAGAGGCTCCGGACGGCACGTGGCCTGAGCCAGGCCGACGTCGCCGGCGACGGCATGTCGACGGGGCACCTGTCGCGTCTGGAGTCCGGCGACCGGCGTCCCACCGAGCGCGTCGTGGCCTACCTCGCGCAGCGGCTGGGCGTCGACGTCCCGGTTCTGACCGGCCCGTCGGACGGCAGATCCCTGACCGAGGCGCTGGCCGCCGCGGCCTCGGCGCCCCCCGGCACGGACGGCACCCCGGCGCTCGGCCGGGCCGTCGAGGAGGACCCGGGCGAGGATCCCGCCGCCCGCTGGCAGGCCCTGTGGCTGCTGAGCAGTGCCGCCGGCCGGGACGGCGACCACGAACTTGAGCGCACCCGGCTGCTGGAACTCATGGCGCTGTCCGAGCAGTTGGAGGCACCGGACCTGCGAACCCGGTCGCTCGCGCGGTACGCCCGCTGCACCCGCGCCCTGGGCGACCTGCGCGCGGCGGAACCGGCGGCGCGCGAGGCGCTCTCCGTCGCCCGCACCGCCGGGCTGTGCGTGCCCGACACGCTGGCCGCTCTGCTGGAGCTGATCAGCGTCGAGACGGAACTCGGCAGGTGGGAGGAGGCCTCCCGGCACGTCGAGGAACTGGAACGGGACCTGCTGCCCCGGGCCCCGGCCGTCCAGGCGGCCGAGGCCCTGCGGACGGCGGCCGTGGTCAGCAGCCGCAGGGGCGACGACGCGGCCGCCCTGGCCCGCCTCGACACGGCCCTGGGCCTGCTCAAGGGCAGGGAGGATCTCAGCCTGTGGGCCCGGCTGCGGACCGCCGCCGCCGCGGCAGCCCTGCGGATGTCACCGCCCCGGGTGGCCGTCGCCGAGCGGCGGCTGGCCGAGGCCGCCCCGGTCCTCGGCCTGATCGGCACTCCCGCGCAACTCCAGGAACTGCGCGCGCTCCAGGCGCATCTGGCTTTCGCCCAGGGCCGGTTGGAGCAGGCCCGCGCGCTGAGCCGGGCCGTGCTGTCCGAGGACGACCTCCGTCTCCCCCACGGCGACCGGGTGCGACTGTCGGTCCTCGACGGCCGGCTGGCCATCCTGGCGGGCCGGGTCGAGGAAGGCGTCACCGCCCTGCGGCGGCTCGCGGCACAGGCGACGGAGTCCGGGAACCTCGACCTCGCCGCCTACGTCTGGCAGGCCCTGGCCACCACTCTGGCGGCCGGCGTCGACTCCCCGCCCCCGGCCCCGTGCCCGACGCGGCGCGGCCGGACGGACGGGCCGCGGGTCACCGGGCCAGCATGAAAGCCGCGCCGACGGGGCAAACGGACCCTCTGACATGGGAGGGAAGCCGTGACGACGACACAGCGGAACGCCGGGCAGGAAGACGAGAACACCGCGCTCGGTGCGCAGCGCGAGGACCGGGGTGCCAGAACCGACGCCGGGGAGGACGAGAGTCCGCAGGAACGCGTCAACCGACGCTGGAACGAGATACTCCAGGAGACCAGGGTCACGCAGACGGGCGTGCAGATCCTCTTCGGCTTCCTGCTGAGCGTGGCCTTCACCCCGCTCTTCCGGGAGCTGGAGACACTGGACCGCGCCATCTACGTCACCACGGTGGTGCTCGGGGCGGCGGCCACCGGCACGCTGATAGCCCCCGTCTCCATCCACCGCTTCCTGTCCGGTCAGCGCATGAAGGACGAAGTCGTGGAGACCGCCGGACGTCTGATGATGTGCGGCATGGTCCTCCTCGCCCTGACCATCGGCTGCACGCTGCTACTGATCCTGCGCTTCGTCGTGCCCGGAGTCTTCGCCGAGATCCTCGCGGGCGGGGTCATGGTGTGGTTCGGCCTCTGCTGGTACGTCCTGCCGCTGTACCTGCGCCGCCGCGGCGAGCAGCGCTCCCGCACGAAGAGCGCGTGAGCCACAGGTTCATCTCGCCACGGCCCCGAGCGACTCCCTTTCAGACACCGAGCACAGGAGCCACGGCCGCGAGGAGGTCCCGGGGGTGGCGGTAGTGCACTCCGGTCATCCCGAGGGCGGCTGCGGCCCGGACGTTCTCCGGACTGTCGTCCACGAAGAGGCACCGCTCCCCGGGCACTCCCGCTCGCCCGGCCGCGATGTCATAGATCACGCGGTCGGGCTTGACGACCCCCACCCGCGCACTGCTCACCACATGGTCCGCGAGATCCGCCAGCCCCAGCGCCGGCAGATCGTCCTCCAGCTCCGCCGTCGCGTTGGTCACCAGGACGAGCGGCATGCGTTCCCCGATCCGGCGCAGCACAGACACGACCGCCTGGTCCGCCCAGGAGGGCGCCGCGGCGAACGCGACGGCCAGCTCCCGGGCCTGGGCAGGCGACACCACCTGCCGGAGTCCTCGCGCGACGGCCTCCACCCACTCCTCCTTGCCGATGCGGCCCAGAAGCAGCGGCTGATCGACCTCCGGAGCGTAGGCCACCTCCGCGGTCGTCCCCTCGGGCAGTCCGGCCGCACGCTCCAGCGCCGCCACGCGGCTCATGTCGTAGAACCGGATCACGTTGTCGAGGTCGCACAGCACCGCGTCGAACGGCCTGCCCGCCGGGCCGGAGATCACCATCGCCCCTGGATAGCACAGTGCGGACGGGACACTCCACGCGCTCGCAGCACACCTCTGACATGATCCGTGCCGAAGCTCTGACGTGATCCGTGCCGGAGCCGCGAACCTTGGCTGGTGCTGCGTGGTGCGACGAGTGCGTGTGCGGAACAGACGGTCTCTCTTCGGCTTGCCCACAGGCGTTGTCCTGCTGGCGACGCCGGGAGGCTGGCGTCACAGTGTTCTCGCCGAGGACGGCGGAGCGCTGTGCGGACGCCTCACCGGCGTGCCGGCCGGCGGTGACCCCGCCGACGCGCGGGCCGCCGTGAGCGTCATGGTGGTCGGGCTCGCTCACGACTGTCACGGGGCTGCTGTCGATGTGACCTGGGATCCGCCCCGGGAGCCGGGGATGTGGACGGCTCGGGTCACCGTTGCCGCTGTTCGGCCGGACCCCTGAGGCGCCGCTTCCCGAGGACGGAGGGGCGTGGGTGGGCTCACGCGCCGGGTGTCTGGCCGCGGCGCGGCGTCTGCGGGGACTTCGCCGCCTCCGCCTCCGCCTTGGCGTCGTTCACCGCGGCAGCGGCCTGTTTCCCGGCCTCGTCGGCCGCCGCGGCCGCGTCGAGCGAAGGCGTCCAGCCCGCGTCCAGCTCCGGAGTCCGGCCCTCGGCCGGTCCGTGGCCGGCACCGGCCGCCCCCGCTTCCTCGGACTGCGCGGCGGTCCGCGCATCCGCCGCCGGCTGGTCGCCGAACGCACGGGTGACCGTGCGCACCGCCTCGGTCAGCTCTCCCGGGATCACCCAGAACGTGTTGTTGTCGCTGCTCGCCAGGTGCGGCAGCGTCTCCAGGTACTTGTAGGCCAGGATCTTCGGGTCGGCGTTGTTGCGGTGGACGGCCTGGAAGACGAGCTCCACCGCCTTCGCCTCACCGTCCGCCCGCAGGATCATGGCCTGCTGCGCCCCCTGCGCCTCCAGGATGTCCTTCTGCTTCGTGCCCTCCGCGGTGAGGATCTTGGCCTGCCGCTCCCCCTCGGCGTGCAGGATGGCCGCGCGCTTGTCACGCTCGGCCCGCATCTGCTTCTCCATCGCCTCCTTGATCGTGTGCGGTGGATCGATGGCCTTGATCTCCACGCGGTTGACGCGGATGCCCCACTTGCCGGTGGCGTCGTCGAGGACCGCGCGCAGCCGGGAGTTGATCTCCTCGCGCGAGGTGAGCGTCTCCTCCAGGTCCATGCTGCCGATGACGTTGCGCAGCGTCGTCACGGTGAGCTGGTCGATGGCCTGCAGATAGTCGGCGACCTCGTACGCCGCCGCCCGCGGGTCCGTGATCTGGTAGTAGAGCACCGTGTCGATGTTCACCACGAGGTTGTCCTCGGTGATCACCGGCCGGGGGTCGGAGGAATAGACCTGCTCGCGCACGTCGAGTTTGGTGTTGATGCGGTCCGCGACCGGCACGACGAGGTTCAGCCCCGGTTGCAGGGTCCGGCGGTACCGGCCGAACCGCTCGATGTTGTAGCGGCGCGCCTGCGGCACGATCCGGACCGTGGAGGCCACCAGGAAGACGACGACCAAGGCCGCCACCAGGGCGAGGACGACAACCGGATCCACAGCGCCTCCGTAGCTTCGTGTTCGGCCGATCAGGGCAGAAGGGCACGCGGGTAGACGAGGGCCGTGGCGCCTTCGATCTCCATGACGTCCACCCACGCGCCCACCGGGATCACCAGACTCTCGTCGAGGGCACGGGCGGACCATTCCTCACCGGAGAGCTTGATCAGTCCACGGGTCGCCGTGACCTCTTGCACGACCTCGGCCCGCCGGCCGATCAGGGCGTCGCTGCCCTCGCGTACGAGGGGCTGCTGATTCATGTGCCGCAACGCGACGGGACGGATGACCACCAGGCCCACCGCCGCCGCCGCTCCGAGCGCCACGAGCTGGCCGAGCAGCCCGATGCCCACACCGGCCACCACGGCGGCGACCAGCGCGGCACCCGCCAGCAACCCGAGAACCAGGGTCAGGGTGAAGAACTCCGCGGCACCCAGTGCCGCGGCGGCGAGCAGCCATACGAACCACGGCATCGCATCGCCCTCCTTCAGGGGCCCTCCTCTCCAAGCTACCGCTCGGACACGCCGGGCAGAACAGGCGCGGCACCGCGGCTGTGCGCCGCGGTGGCGGGGCCGGGACGGCACGGCCTCGCGGGGCCGGCCGCCGTGGGCGGCCCGGCCCCGCGAGGTCCGGCTCACACGCGGTCGGCGGCGATCAGGACGTACTGGAAGGAACCGTCGCGGTAGGACTCGATGAACGCCTTCTCGATGCCCGTGACCAGCGAGGACGTGGCCCGCAGCTCCCAGTAGGGCAGCGTGTCGGGCGTGAGGTCGACGATGGTCTGCGGCACGAGACGGTTGTCGGCCATGGCGCGCAGGTACTCGCGGCGCGAGTGGATGTTGCACTCGAAGTGGGCGTTGATCTGGGACACCCATTTCGACGGCTGGCCGTAGCGGGGGTTCCAGCAGCCGGTGATCGTCACGTACCGGCCGCCCACCTTCAGGAACCGGGAGTGCTCGGCGAACAGGTCGTGCAGGTCGACGTACATGGTCGACTCGTTGTTCCACGAGGCGGTGACGCTGCCCTTGTCGAAGGGCGTGTCGAGCATGTTGCACACGCGGGAGCGGACGTGGTCGTCGATGCGCAGTTCCCGCGCGCGCCGGTTGCCGAAGTCGGCCTGGGTGGCGGACAGGGTGACACCCTCGACCTTGCAGCCGAAGCGGCGGTGGGCCATCACCATGGATCCCCCGCGCCCGCAGCCGGCGTCGACGAGGGTGTCGTCGGGCTGGACGGCGCCGAGGTGGTCGAGGAGGAACTCCGCCTGCGCGGACTCCAGCCGGTGCAGTTCCGCGATGAGCTTCTTCTCGTACTCGCTGTGGGCCGGGTCGCCCAGTGCGGCGTGGTCCACGGCACCGATGCCGTAGTGGTGGTGGTAGAGCCCGTCCACGTCACCCAGGCGCAGGTTGACCGGCCGTGCCTCGTTGTTCCAGTACCGGGCGATGTCCCTCTGGTACGGCGTCGCCGGGGCCGGGATCTTCGCGGTGGCGGTGGAGGTCGTTTCAGTGGTCACAGAGGGATCCGTTCCTTACCAGAAGTCGGGCAGGCTGTAGCGGTAGGTGTTCGTGCGGTGCCAGTCGTGGTTGCCGTCGACCCAGGCGGCCACGCCCCTGAGGAAGCGCAGCACGGTCGGCACGGGGCAGGCCTTGGCGAGGTCGGCCGCGGCGGCCTCGAAGGCGTGCATGAGTTCGTTGTGGACCTCGACGGCCTTCAGGTAGGCGTCGCGGGGCGAGAGCTTCTCGCGTTCCGCGATGACCACCGGCAGGTTCAGGTGCCGGCCCGGGCTGTTGAGCTCCTTGGTGTACGAGTAGAGGTCGTTGACGATGGTGGTGGCGTTGCCGGCGAGGGCGATGACCCGCTGCATGTCGGGGCGGGCGTGCAGGTCGGCGGGGAGTTCGTAGCCGCCGACGGTGTCGGTGATCGTGGGGCAGGGGCGGAAGTTGTTGAACTGGCGCATCGCCAGGTACTCCCACACCTCGGGCAGGTGATCCGTCTCCGCCCAGGCCGCTTCCGCGAGGTAGCCCATGTGCAGCCGGGCCATGTCGTGCCGGTAGCGATCCGCCTGGGAGGGCGTGGCCGCGCCGGCGAAGTAGTCCATCGCGCTGCGGTAGGCCCGGCGCGGGGCGTCCGAGGCGAGCGACTCCTGCCACGCCGGGGCGTACTCCGCGGTGGTGTGGAGGTGGTCGAGTGCGGTGTGCGCGAGGAGGATCCGCCCGCCGAGGCCCACGGGTGAGCCGCCGTGGTCCTCGCAGTAGCAGTCGTCCAGGGCGTTCTCCGCGACCATCAGCCGGGTGGCCAGCATCAGATGGTCGACCGTCGGGGCGTCGGGGTGGCAGCCGACCATGTAGCGCCCGACGGAGAACCCGTCGAACTGCCCTTCCCACTCCTCGGGGTAGAGCTGGACCTCGTCCTCCGCCCAGCGTTTGATCCGGCGGCTCACCTCCTCCACGCGTACGGGGTCGGGCTCCGGGACGGGGTGGTGGTACAGACCGGGGACGGCCCGGCCCTCCCCGGGCGGCGCGGCTGCCGGGAGCACGGGATCCGGCACCGGGGGTGCGTCCCTCGGGACCAGGGAGAGGGAACTCGTGCCCGGGCCGGTCGGTCCGCGCAGGATCCGCTGGAGGGCGGTGTCCGACTCCGATGCCTCGGGCGTGCGCGGGGGGACGTCTGCCGGCGGCGGTGACGGGACGGGGATCCCGACGGGCGGATGCAGCGCCGCCAGGAAGTCGGAAGCGGAGGTGCCGGAGGAGGCGGGCGGGGCGGAGGCGGAGGTCGGCGTCGGTGGCTGTGGGCCGTGGGTCGGCCGGAGGGGCCCGGGGTCGGGCATCGGCGGCTCCTTGGTACGGTGAGGTGGGCGCCCTTGGTGACCTCAGGTCGGTCCGGGGCGTCAGTGCGGCCTGGGGGCGATCTGCACGTTCTCCATGACTCCCAGGGCGTCGGGCAGGAGTACCGCCGCGGAGTAGTAGGTGCTGACGAGGTAGGAGATGATCGCCTGCTCGTTGATACCGGTGAACCGCACGGACAGGCCCGGCTCGTACTCGTCCGGCAGTCCGGTCTGCCGCAGGCCGATGACGCCCTGGTTCTCCTCCCCCGTGCGCATCGCGATGATGGAGCTGGTCTGCTCCTTGCTGATCGGAATCTTGTTGCAGGGCAGGATGGGCACCCCGCGCCAGGCGGGGACCGACTGCCCGCCGAGGTCGACGTGGTCGGGGTAGAGACCGCAGGCGTTGAAACCGCGTCCGATGGCGGCGATGGTCCTCGGGTGGGCCAGGAACAGCTTGGTGCCGCGCCGGCGGCAGAGCAGGTCGTCCATGTCGTCCGGGGTGGGCGGACCGGAGCGGGGCTGGATGCGCTGCTTGAAGTCGGCGTTGTGCAGCAGCCCGAACTCGCGGTTGTTGACCAGCTCGTACTCCTGGCGCTCCCGCAAGGCCTCGACGGTCAGCCTGAGTTGCTCCTCCGTCTGGTTCATCGGGCCGTTGTAGAGGTCCGCGACCCTGGTGTGGATCCGCAGGACGGTCTGTGCGACGGAGAGTTCGTACTCGCGTGGCGCCGGTTCGTAGTCGACGAAGGTACCGGGCAGGTCGACCTCGCCGGCATGGCCGGCCGACAGGGCGATCTCCGCCTCGCCGTGCTTGTTCTGCCGCTGCCGGCTGCGGGAGGCGAACCCGTCGGTGTGGCTCCGCAGCTGCGGTGCGGTGGCCTGGACGGCGGCGAAGTCGGCGCGGGAGAGCGTGAGCAGGGTGCCGGCGGTCTGCGCGGTGTACGTGCAGTCGTGGCGGGCGTCGGAGTCCAGCAGGGCGGCGCTGGTGCCGAAGTGCTCACCGTCGGCGAGCACGGCGATGACCGTCTCGGCGCCGTACGGGCCCTCGGAGGTCTGGCTGACCCGGCCGTGGGCGATCAGGTGGATCCGGTCGGCGGGGCTGCCGCGCTCGACGAGGACGTCACCCGCCGCGAAGTCGCGCTGTACGCAGCGATCCGCCAGGGCGGCGAGGACGTCGGTGTCCTCGAACCCGCGCAGCAGGGCCAGTTCGCCGAGCTCCCGGGGGATCACCCGGACCGTGGCGCCCTCCTGCACGAACTCGACGCGCCCGTCGCCGACGGTGTGGCGCAGCCGCCGGTTCACCCGGTAGGCGCCTCCCTTGGTCTCGACCCAGGGCAGCATCCGCAGCAGCCACCGGGAGGTGATCTCCTGCATCTGCGGGACGGACTTGGTGGTGGTGGCGAGGTTGCGGGCGGCGGCGGTACTCAGGGACTGCTGTTGCGTGTCGGTGGTGATCCGAGTTTCCGGACTGCTGTCGACGGTCATCGAAAGGAGCTTCTCCTTGCACGACGGGGCGTCCGGCACACACGGGTGCGCGACCGGGAGACAGGGAGGAGTGGGCGACGAGCGGGCGGGAGCGGAAGATTCCGTCCACCAGCAGCAAGCTAGCCGCTGAAGGGCCCGCATCCACCAGGGAGACGAGGTGCTTACCTCGAAACAGTGACAATCCGTCGCAGCCGGTTTAGCGGATCGTGAGGCCAGATCGCCCTGCCGTCGCCGGCAGCCACCGGGAGGGCCCGGAATCCCGCCGTCGATGCTTGACGGGGGGAGTGGAGCGGCGGCGGCCTGCCTTGCCGCTCCACTCCCCCGCCGTCAGACCGTCGTGACGAAGCGCTCCCACACGCGGTGCGTGGCCATGAGCTCCCGCAGGCGTTCCAGCACGGAGGTCCCGTTCTGCCCGACCACGACGCCGGGCGCGTCGGTGGGAATCCCCAGTGCCTCCAGCGCCGCTTCGCCGCCCGCCCAGGTCCCGATCGCCTTGCCGTGGCGGAACGCCTCGGTCAGCAGCAGGTTCACCCTCGGGTCGACGGCGCCCGGGCGACCGGAGGGCAGCGCCTTGGCGTCGCGGGAACCGTGGGCGTCGCCGCCCGCCGCGGGTGCCCCGGCCACGAGCAGGGCGTCGAACTCGACGGACCGCGCGGTCACGAACGTCCGCTGCACGGTCAGCGCGTCGTCACCCGCCCCCAGGGTGCCGCCCGTGGGGGCGACGACCAGGGGCACCATGCCCGCACCGAGCACCGCTTCGCGTACGGCGCGTACGCCGTCCAGGTCGCCGTCCGGGCCGGTGACGATGCCGATGAGACGGCCGTCGGTGGGCCAGGCCCGCCCGACCTGGGACAGTGCGGGGCTGGGTGCGACGTCGGCCGGCGGCACGGTCGGCTCGGGGGCCGGCAGGCCGAGGCCCTGGGCGACGCCGGCGCACAACTCGGCGTCGATGTTGGCCAGTACCCGCAGCGCCCGCTCCTTGACGGCCTGCTCGTAGCACTTGCCGAGTTCGAAGGTGTAGGCGCCGACGATGTGCTCCCGCTCCACCGCGCTCATGCTCAGCCAGAACCGGCGGGGCTGGCTGAAGTGGTCGGAGAACGACTCGGGGGCCTCCCGGACCTTCGTCGCCTCCGGCACCCGCACCGGCGTCTCGATGTACGCCCCGTTGTCGGCTCCCGCCAGGAACGGGCAGCCGCCGTCGAGCGAGTTGGGCCGGTACGGGGCGACGCCGCGGTGCACCGCGTCCTGGTGGAAGCCGTCGCGCTGCATGTCGTTGACCGGCGCGTGCGGCCGGTTGACGGGGATCTGCGCGAAGTTGGGGCCGCCCAGCCGGGTGATCTGGGTGTCCAGGTAGGAGAACAGCCGGCCGGCGAGCAGCGGGTCGTCCGTGATGTCGATGCCGGGTACGAGGTGACCGACGTGGAAGGCGACCTGCTCGGTCTCGGCGAAGTAGTTCGACGGGTTGCGGTCGAGGGTCAGCAGCCCGATCGGCTGCACGGGCGCGAGCTCCTCCGGAACGAGGTTGGTCGCGTCGAGCAGGTCGATGCCCTCGAAGGTCTGGTCGGGGGTGTCCGGGAACGTCTGGATGCCCAGCTCCCACTCCGGGTACGCGCCCGCCTCGATGGCGTCGGCGAGGTCGCGGCGGTGGAAGTCGGGGTCGACGCCGCCGGCGAGCTGTGCCTCTTCCCACACCAGGGAGTGCACCCCGAGCTTCGGCTTCCAGTGGAACTTCACCAGCGTCGTGGAGCCGTCGGCCGCCACCAGGCGGAACGTGTGGACGCCGAAGCCCTCCATCATCCGGTAGGAGCGCGGGATGCCCCGGTCGGACATGTTCCACAGGGTGTGGTGGGTGGCCTCGGTGTGCAGGGTGACGAAGTCCCAGAAGGTGTCGTGTGCGCTCTGCGCCTGCGGGATCTCACGGTCCGGGTGCGGCTTGCCGGCGTGGATGATGTCCGGGAACTTGATGGCGTCCTGGACGAAGAAGACCGGCATGTTGTTGCCGACCAGGTCGAAGACGCCCTCCTCGGTGTAGAACTTCGTCGCGAACCCGCGGGTGTCCCGCACGGTGTCGGCCGAACCCCGGGAGCCCAGCACCGTCGAGAAGCGCACGAACACCGGGGTCTCCGCGCCCGGTGCCAGGAAGGCCGCCTTCGTGACGCCGGCCGCGGTGCCGTAGCTCTTGAAGACCCCGTGCGCGGCCGCGCCGCGGGCGTGCACGACCCGCTCCGGGATGCGCTCGTGGTCGAAGTGCATGACCTTCTCGCGCAGGTGGTGGTCCTGCAGCAGCACCGGTCCGCGCGGGCCCGCCTTGAGCGAGTGGTCGGTGTCGTACCGCCGAGTGCCCTGTGCGTCCGTCAGGTAGGCGCCGGACTGGGCCATGCGGGCCTGGGCGGCGCCGGTCGCCTGCCCGGTGGGCGACATCGTGTCGGGACCGCTCTGGTCCGGCTTCGGCGGCAGCGGCTCACGCGGCTCCACCGGTTCCGCGACACCCGGGGACTCCGGGGCCGGCTTGCCGGGGATGCCCTCCTCAGGGCCGCCGCCGCTGCCCTGAATGGCCTCGGTGACCTTGTCCGCCGCCCGCTTGATGGGGTTGGGCTGGCTCATCGCTATCGTTCCTCTGCTTCCGGCCGGCCGCGCCCGGCGCGGCCATGTGGGGGGCTGCGTGATCCGGCGCCGGGTACCCGGTTGCTGCGGAGGAATCCCTGGTCGAACGGGTGGAAGCCGTGCAGCCGACGGACGCGGCGCACGGGGGGGTGCAGCGGCTAGGCGGCTGGGCCGGTGTCCTGGGTCAGGGCCGTGCGCAGCCAGCTGTCCGCGGAGCCCGGGGTCGGTAGCGGGCGGCTGCCCGGTGGGGTCAGGACGACCGACGTGAGCTGCCAGTACCGGTCCAGGCGGGGGTCGGCCGCGAGGCGGGTGACCAGCAGGCGGCGGAAGTCGTGGGTGTCGCGGCAGCGGTAGGCGCCGGCGTAGGCCGCGACGTAGGTGTCCAGGGCCTCCCCCGGGCGTGGCTCGCGCCCTCTGCGCAGCTCCGGCGCCGCCCGTTCGTACGCCTCGGCCAGCCCTTGGTACAGCGTGGCGGCGCCGCGGGCGCCTGCGACGCGGTGCACCTCCGGCTGCGGCTGGCGGCCGCCGGGGCAGGGAGCGGTCGTCATCGCGTGCAGCCGGGCGAAGGCGAGCGCCTGCGTCGGGTGCGGTTCGTCGGGTGGCTGGGGGACGGCCACCTCCAGGAAGGCCGCGACGGCCCGGGACGGCATCCGCGGGGGCAGCCAGCCGCGCCAGAACCTGGCCAGTGGCGCGGTGCTCGGCGGGGTGTCCAGCGCGCCGAGCAGCTTCAGCCGGGCGGCGCGCTCGGCCGGCGGGCAGTCCCGCACCAGTTCCAGGGCCGCTTCCCGCCAGCGCAGCGTTCTGCGCTGGTCGCCCAGTTCGCGCAGGCGGGTGTCGACGGCACTCTCCAGCACGCACCCGGCGACATCGTCGTCGTCCTCCAGGACGCGGCGTATCGCGGGCAGGGGGAGGTCGAGGCCGCGCATCGAGCGGATCAGCCGCAGTCGTTCGAGTGCCTCGGGCCCGTAGCGGCGGTGTCCGCCGCTGCTGCGGGCGGCCTCGGGGAGCAGCCCCTGGTCGGAGTAGTGGCGGACGGTCTTCACCGTGGCTCCGGCCCGCTCGGCGAGTTCCCCGATGCTCCAGAACGGCTCGTCGGACATGGACAGTTGAACCTCCCTCAGGGGGAGTTCCTACGGTACCGGCGCGCGGACCGGACCTGAGGGGCGGTCCGCGGACCATGGCGTGGGCGACCGGCGCGGCGTCATGTGACCTACCCGGGAAGGGGATTGTCGTGCGGGTGTTCATCATGGTGGCGGGTGTGTTCACCGGTGCCCACGTCTGGCAGGAGACGGCCGAGCGGTTGGTCGCGGCGGGCGGCGAGGCGCACGCGGTCCCGCTGACGGGCGTCGACCCGGCCCGGCCCGCCGCGCCGGACGGTGCGAGCCTGGAGACGCACATCGATGATGTCATCGCGGCGATCGACGCGGTCGACGTGACGGGCGGACGGGAGATCGTGCTCGTCGGTCACGACTACGGCATCCATCCCGTGCTGGGCGCCGCCGACCGGCGGGCGGAGCGCATCGCGCGCGTCGTGTACCTGGACTGCGGGATGCCGCAGAACGGCGTCCCGGCGCTGGCCTGCGTACCGGACCAGACGCTGCGCGCGCAGCTGGCCGAGCGTGCCCTCAGGGGCGAGCGCGGGGGTGTGCTGGCGCCGCCCGCACGCGACGCGGAGTGGGAACGCTGGGGCAGTACGGCCGGTCTGGGCGAGGCCGGGATGAAGCGGTTGACCTCCTCGGCGACGCCTCAGCCGCTGGACACCCTGCTGCAACCGCTGCGGCTGAGCGGGACGGTGGCCGCGGTGCCCGTCACCGGCGTGCTGTGCACCGAGAGCGGCGCCGGCATCGACTCGGTGCAGAGGCTGGTCGACTTCGGCGATCCCGCGCTGGCCGTCCTGACCGGGCCGCAGGTCACCTTCTTCGAACTCCCCACCGGTCACTGGCCGATGCTGTCCTGCCCCGCAGCGCTCGCGGACGTCCTGCTGCGGGCCGCGGCCGGTGAGGGGCACCGTCTGCGAGCGGCCGGCGACGACGCGCCGGTGCCCGCTCACCTGCGCCCGTTCCCGTGGGACCTGCCCGAGCCGCCACGGGACCGGCAGGGCCCCGTCGACCTGTATGTCCCCGAGGGCGAGGGGCCGCGACCGGCCGTGGTCTTCGTCCACGGCGGACCCGTGCCCGCCGGGGCACGGCCGCGCCCCCGCGAGTGGCCCACCCTGGTCGGCTACGCCCGCCTGGCCGCCACCGAGGGACTGGTCGGCGCGACCCTCGAACACCGCCTCCATGACATCGCCGACTACGAGCGCGCTGCCGCGGACATCGCCGCCGGCGTCGAACGGGTGCGGGCCGACCCCCGGGTGGACGGCGACCGGATCGCCTTGTGGTTCTTCTCCGGCGGCGGCCTGCTCGCCACCGACTGGCTGGCCGAACCCCCCGCCTGGCTGCGCTGCCTTGCCGCCGCCTATCCGGTCCTCGCCCCGCTCCCCGCCTGGGGGATGGCGGGCAGCCGCTTCCACCCCGTACGGGCGGTCGCGCAGGCGGGAGACCTGCCCGTCGTGCTCCTCCGGGCCGGGCTGGAGACACCCGAGATCGCCGCGACCGTCGAGGCGTTCGTGACGGCGGCCGGCTCCGGCGCGGCCCGACTGGAGCTGATCGACGTCCCCCACGGCCATCACGGGTTCGAGACGGTCGACCCACCGGAGGAGACGCGCCCGGCCATGCGGCGCGCGATGCGCACGGTGGTCACCCACCTGACCGGGTGACGCCTCGGCCCCTGGATCGGTTGCCGGCCGCCAGGACTCAAGGGGAGGCCGACACGCCCTGGCGGGCACCCCGGCCGCCGGTCCCGGGAGGAGACCCGGTCGCCAGGGCGTGGAGGAGACCCCGGCCGTCCCGTCAGGTAGAAGTGAGCCGCATGTATCCCTTCACGGCCCGGCCGTTCCGCACCAGCAGGCTGGACCTCCTGCCGCTGCGCCCCGGACACGCCGACGAGATGGCCGTCGTGCTGTCCGATCCCGCCCTGCACACCTTCATCGGCGGCACCCCCGACACCCCGCAGGACCTGCGCGCACGGTACACGCGCATGACCGCGGGCTCCCCCGATCCGGCCGTGTCCTGGCTCAACTGGGTCATCCGGCTGCGCGAGGAGTCCTGCCTCACGGGCACGGTCCAGGCGACGGTCACCCCCTCCGGCCACGGCCACACCGCCGAGATCGCCTGGGTGGTCGGGACCGGCTGGCAGGGCAGGGGCATCGCCACCGAAGCGGCCCGGGGGCTCGTCGCCTGGCTCGAAGAGCAGCGGGTGCGTCACCTCATCGCCCACATCCACCCCGACCACCGGGCGTCCGCCGCCGTCGCCGGAGCCGCGGGGCTCACCCCCACCGACCACGAGCAGGACGGCGAGATCCGATGGCAGCGCATCGTCCGGCGGTGACGGGCCACCCCGCCCTTCCGGGCGAACCGCCGCCTCTCCCGGTCGTCGCCCTAGGACCAGGGCAGGACCAGCGCGCCCCAGGCGACGACGGGGCCCACGGCGACGAGTCCGCCGGTGTAGCCGATGACCTGGCGGTAGAAGCGGCGGGTGTCCACCCCACGGGCGTTGCTGAGGACCAGCGCTCCGTTGGTCGAGAAGGGAGAGGTGTCGACGATCGTCGTGGAGACGGCGAGCGCGGCGATCAGCCCGGCGGCGCTGAGGTGGCTGGAGAGCAGCAGCGGTACCGGGCCCGGCCGGACCCCGCGATCCCGACCCGGGGCGACCCGGCTCACCCGTTGCTCCCCGGACGCGTGAAAGACTCCGGGCGCGCACAGTGAGGAGGTCGATCGGGATGGCAGCGTACGAGCTCCGGCCGCATCAGCGAGAAGCGGTGGACGCGGTGCGGCGGGCCCTCGAACTGCCCGCGGGATCGACCGTGCCGGAGCGGGGCCTGCGCACGCAGGTGGTCATGGCGACCGGGACCGGCAAGACCCTCGTCGCCGTGCGCAGCGCGCAGGAGCTCCGGGCGGGTCGGGTGCTGGTGCTCGTGCCCTCCCTGGACCTGCTGGCCCAGAGCGCGGACGCGTGGCGTGCGGGCGGCCGGACGGGCCCCGTGATCGGGGTGTCGTCCCTGCGCGGTGAGGAGGCGTCCTTTCCCAGCACCACGGCCGTGGACGAGCTGGTCGCCTGGGTCCGTCCGCTGGACAAGGTCACGGTGTTCGCCACCTACGCCTCCCTGGGCCTGGGCACGCTGGAGCGCGCGCACGCCGCAGGCCTTCCCGGGTGGGACCTGATCGTGGTCGACGAGGCGCACCGGACCTCCGGCCGGATCGGCAAGCCGTGGGCGGTCGTGCACGACAACACCCGCATCCCCGCCCTGCGCCGCCTCTACATGACCGCCACGCCGCGGCTCTGGCAGCTCGACGAGGAGTCCGGCCAGGGTGCGCCCGGCGAGCTGGTGGCCGGCATGGAGGACGACCCCGGCTCCCCCTTCGGCAGCCGCTGCCACACCCTCACGCTGTCGGAGGCCATCGACCGCGGGATCTGCGCCCCCTACCAGGTGGTGTGCCTGGACATCACCGACACCCGGTTGCAGGCCGCTCAGCTGCTGGGCGCGGACGCGCGCTCCGAGCAGGTGCGCGGAGCGCGGCTCGCCGCCCTGCAGACCGCGCTGGTCAAGGCGTCGGCCGAGGAGGGCTTCAGCAGGACGCTGGCCTTCCACCATGTGGTGAAGGAAGCCGAGGCCTTCGCGGCAGGTCTCGCCGACGTCGCCGCGCGGTTGCATGCCGCCCACCCGGATCTGTACCCCGGGACGGTGTGGGCCGAGTGGCTGTGCGGGGACCACAAGCCGCTGCACCGGCGGCGCGTGCTCGCCGAGTTCGCCGAGGGCGTCGCCCGGGACGGCACCGTGATGGAGAAGGCCTGCCTGGGGTCCGTGAAGGTCCTGGGCGAGGGGGTCGACACCCGGCACTGCGACTCGGTCTACTTCGCGGACGTCCGCGGCTCGATGCCCGATCTCGTCCAGGCCGTGGGCCGGGCCCTGCGCATGCGGCCCGGCGAGGGCAAGGTCGCCTCGCTGGTCGTACCCGTCCTGCTGGGGCCCGGGGAGACACCGGACACCATGCTGACCTCGCGGGCGTTCGGGGGCCTGGCCAAGCTGCTGGAGGCACTCAGGGCGCACGACGCCCGAGTCGTGGAGCAACTGGCCGAGCAGCAGGCCCGCAGCGCCGTCCGGGGCGTACGGACTCGCTCCGGGGTTGGGGAGGACGAGGGAGCGGGAGAGGGAGACGGGGACATCGGCCGCCGACTGTCGCCGCCGGCCCGGGAACTGCTGAAGTTCAGCACGCCCCGCGACCCGGCCGCCCTGGCCGCGTTCATCGAGCTGCGGGTCCTCAACCCCGAGCACCGGCACTGGCGGCGCGGCATCGAAGCCGCCGTCCTGTACCAACGGATCCACGGCGATCTGCAGGTCCCGTTCACGTACCGCGTCCCCGAACGCGGCCGCTCCGGGGCGGAGGCCGAGGGGTGGCCGGCCTCGCTCGCCGGCTTCCCGCTCGGGCAGTGGATCGCCGACGCCCGCCGCTTCCACGCCCGCGGCGCCCTGGACGCCGACCGCGTCAGGCAGTTGGAGCAGCTGGGCATGGTGTGGTCGCACTTCGACGTCGCCTGGGAGGAAGGGCTGGCCGCCGCGCGGGGGTGGGCCGAGGAGAACGGGCACCTGCTGGCACCGCTGGACGCCACCCACCGGGGCTACAGGGTCGGCATCTGGCTCAAGAACCAACGGGCCGCCGCACGCCGGGCGCGGGCGAACGAACAGCGCCGGGCCGAGGGGCTGCCCCCGGTGTCGGCGGTCGGCTCGCTGCCGGAGGAACGCCGCGAGCAGCTGGAGGACATCGACCCCTCGTGGTGCCCGGCCTGGCCGGTCGCGTGGCAACGCGCGTTCCATCTGGTCAGACAGCACGTCGAGGCCGGCGGCGAGCTGCCGACGGAGCCGGGCACCGTCATGCCCCAGGGCGAGGACCTGGGCCGGTGGGTCCGCTCGGTCCGGCTCGGCTGGGACAGGCTCACGGCCGTGCAGCAGTGGATGTGCGAACACATCCTCGGCATCCACCCCGCGTCGGAGACCGAGAAACCCCGGCCGCGCACCACGCAGGCCGGCAAGTGGGCACTCAACTACGCCGCCGCCCGGCAGTTCTACGAGCGCGAGGGGCATCTGCGGGTGCCGAGGAAGCACGTCGAGACCATCGTCGTCGGTGACGGCGACGGAAACGGCACCGGTGAGCAGCGTGCGCTCAAGCTGGGGGCCTGGATCGGCAATCAACGCAGCCGGGCCGCCACCCTGTCACCGGAGCGCGTGGAGCAGCTCTCCCGCATCGGCATGCGCTGGAGCGGCTGAACTCCCCGAAGGACCCCCTGACCAGGGCGGCGATGTCAGTCGGCTCACGTATCGTTCCCGCCACCGCACAACGACAGGGAGACCAGAAGAAGTGACCGGCTCGTCCGCTTTCCCCTTGCCCTTTCAGGCGTCCCGCTCCATAGCGTTCGCGACACCCCGAACGCTGCGGGAGCTCCAAATGATGCAGTGCAGCGCGCACATCCGGGCCAAGCCGGGGTGGTTCGACAAGATGAACGACCCCGGCATCGTTGCGAGGTGGACACGAGAAGCGGTCGCCCAGGGCCTCACCGAGGCTCAGATCCGTTACGTGCTCGCGGAACTCGCGCACTACGCCGCGCTGCGGGACGAGCGCAGCGGCATGGAGGTGTCCGCCGTCGACGGCGTGTGGCAGTCGGACACGCTGATCGACGACACGCTCGGATCCCGGCTGCGCGAGGCGGTCCGGGTTCTGGAGCAGGTCCCCGAAGGCGAGCGGGACTGGCACCCGGGATCGGACGGCCAGGTCCTGGATCTCGTCCATCCCTCCCTGTTCTGCCTGGTGCGAGGGGTGAGCGGTGCCCCCGAGCGGGCCTGGCGGAACCCGGCGAACAGCTACGCGAAGTACGAGTTCTCCGAGAAGTTCCAGTGGCTGCCCACGGATGTCGACGTCCACGACGACGGCGAGGTCGCCTTCCGCTCGTACGTGAACAACGTGCACCCCGACGCCCATCGCGACCTGGCCGCCGTCCTGCCGGACGTGTTCGCGCGCATGCTCCCGCTGTGGGAGAACGTCCTCACCGATCTCCGCCATCCCCGGCCCCTGCGGATCGTGGCCGACCCCTGGGGGTGGTACGACGATTCGAAGCCGGTGTACCCGCAGCGGTCCGCCTTCGGCGACCCGACGGCCTATCAGGAAGCCTATGAGGCATGGCAGTCCGCAATGGACGTCTGGTGGGAGAACCGGCTCCCGGTCGTCCCGGACGCGCCCGGCTTCACCGCGCCCGAGCCGCGCGACGCCTCCGCCCGGATCAGCCTGCGCGGCCGCCGTCTGCAGGTCATCGTCAAGCTCGCCACCATTCACCTCACGCCCAACAAGCCCGAGTACTCCGGCGGTTCCTGGCATGTCGAGGGGATGCTGAACGAGCGGATCGTCTCGACCGGCATCTACTACTGGGACAGCGAGAACATCACCGAGAGCAGCCTGAGCTTCCGGGCGGCGCTGGACGACCCGGACTACGAACAGAACGACGACGACGGTCTGCGCGAGGTCTACGGGCTGGAGGACGAGGACGCGCTGAACCAGGTGCTGGGAACGGCCGAGACCCCGGCGGGCCGCTGCCTGGCGTTCCCGAACATCCTGCAACACCGGGTCGGCCCGTTCCGCCTCGCGGACCCCACCCGCCCGGGGCACCGCAAGATCCTCGCGTTCTTCCTGGTCGACCCGTCGGAAAGGATCGTCTCGACCTCCGACGTACCACCGCAGCAACCGTGGGCCGAGACCTCGACCATGACGCTGGAGCAGGCCAAGGAGTACCGCGAAGAGCTCATGCGGGAGCGCAAGTTCTTCGTCGACGAACACAACGAACAGCTCTACGAACGAGAGTTCTCCCTCTGCGAGCACTGAGCCCGCCCCTCACCCGCGGCGGACTGCCCGCCGGGCGGCCTTGACCTGGAGCGCGCTCCAGAACCGAGCATGGAGGGCATGAACACCAGCGACCCTCGAATCGTTCTCGGAACCATGGACTTCGGCACCCGTGTCGAGCCCGACCGTGCCTTCGCGATCCTCGACTCCTTCGTCGACTCCGGAGGAGTCTGGCTCGACACGGCCAACTGCTATTCCTTCTGGAGTGACCCCGCGGGGGTCGGCGGTGCGAGCGAGCGCCTCATCGGCGCGTGGCTGCGGTCCCGCCCGGGCGTGCGCGACAGCGTGCGGATCGCGACCAAGGTCCGCCACAACCCGCTCGTGCCGCACTCCTGGCCGGACAGTGCCGAGGGCCTGTCCGCCCGCGCGATCCACGCCGGGGTGGCGGACAGTCTGGACAGGCTCGGCGTCGATCACGTGGATCTGCTCTGGGCCCACGCCGAGGACCGTTCCGTGCCGTTGGAGGAGACGGTCGGTGCCTTCGGCGCACTGGTCACCAAGGGAACGGCCCTGCGGGTGGGGGCAGCCAACCATGCCGCCTGGCGGGTCGAGCGCGCCCGGTCGCTCGCGCGGGAGCAGGGTGTGGAGCCGTGGACGGCCCTGCAGGTGCGCCACTCGCTGGTGCAGCCGCGCCCGTCCACGCCCGTCGCCGAAGCCGGCCACCGGATGCTCACCGCCGAGGATCTCGATCTGGCACGGTCGGAGGGACTGTCCGTGTGGGCCTACAGCTCACTGCTGTGGGGTTCGTACGTACGCGCGGACAGGCCGCTGCCGGAGACCTACGATCATCCCGGAACGGCCCGGGTGCTCGCGGTGCTGCGGGAGGTCGCCGCGGAGCTGTCGGCCACTGCGAACCAGGTCGTCCTCGCCTGGCTGATGCGGCAGGGCATCGACCCCATCGTCGGCGCCAGCCGGGTGGAGCACATCGAGGAGGCACTCGCCGCGCACCGTGTGCGGCTCGGCGACGAGCATCTCGCGCGCTTCGCGCGAGCACGGTAGCGACGGTCACGAAGGAGCTGTATGACCACCCTCACCCCGGCGGCCACCGCCGACCGCACCGGCGTCTCCCTCGACACGCTGCGCTACTACGAGCGCGAGGGGCTCATCGGACCGATCCGGCGCACTGCCGGCGGACGCAGGCAGTACACCGAGGACGACGTCTTCTGGATCGGCCTGGTCACCTGCTTCCGCGAGGCGGGTCTGGGCATCGCGGACCTGCGCGGCTTCGTCGCCATGCTGCGCGCCGAGCACTCCTCCCGGGACCGGGTCGCCTTCCTGCGCGAGCGACGGGCCGCGCTGGAGGAGAAGGCGGAGTCGCTGCGCCGGGCCATGAAGGTCCTCGACGAGAAGATCGACCACTACAGCAGGGCATGACACCGACACGGCGAGGGGCCCGGCCGATGCCGGGCCCCTGACGTGCGAGACGGCGGGAACCCGCCCTCTCCGGTCGCGCGCTGGGCGTGGGTCAGCCGCGCACGATGTTCTCGGCCTGGGGGCCCTTCTGGCCCTGGGTGACGTCGAACGTGACCGGCTCTCCCTCGACCAGCTCCCGGTACCCGTTGCCGGAGATGTTGGAGTAGTGAGCGAAGACGTCCGGTCCACCGCCGTCCTGGGCGATGAAGCCGAAGCCCTTTTCGGAGTTGAACCACTTCACGGTGCCGCTGGCCATGCTGCTTGTCCTTCGATATCGCCGAGGGGTCCCGGCTGGTCTGTGGGGAGGGTCGACCGTCACCGGACGACACCCGCTGATCGTTCTACCCTCATGGCCGCCGATTATCCGACTGCCACTCCTTGTTTTCGATCTTTCACACGGAAACGGTGCCGGAGTCGTCCGGAGTGCTCCGAACGGCCCAACGGCACAGGGCCGCGATGTCGTCGGCGTACGCCGGGAACTCCGCCCGGGCGGCGGCGACCTCGCGGGCCGTCCTGCGCGCAGCGGTCGTGGGCCGGTCACGGTCGGCGGGACCGTGGCGGTCCGCCTCGTCCGGGTCTGAGTCCGGCGTGGTCAGCCGGGCGTGCCCTCCGCGTCACCCGCCGGGGGGCCGGCCGTCCCGGCGGCCAGCGCGTCGTCGACCGTCGCGTGGACCGGAAGCAGCTGCGCGATGCCGGTCATGGCCACCATGCGTTCCAGCCGTTCCGGGACGGCGGCGAGGTGCAGGGAACCACCGCACCTCTCGGCCGCGTGCAGGAGCCTGATGAAGGTGCTCAGACCGGTCGAGTCGATGTACTGCGTCGCCGACAGGTCCAGCACCAGGTGCCGTGCCCCCTGGGCCAGCAGCGCCGAGACGTACGCGCGCAACGCGACGGACGTATGAAGGTCCACGTCTCCGGAGACATCGACGACGGCGGTGCGGTCGTCGATGTGCCGGACGGTCATGTCGAGCGCGTCGGACACGGTGGTCATCACTCCTGGCGAGGGCTGGGATGCATCGATGCGGGCGGCGGGCGGCGCCGGTCGTGGACTACTGCGCACCGTCGTCGCCGAGGCTGTGCACGGTGGCCAGGTCCGCGAGACCGGACACGGCGAGGACCGGCTCCAGCAGGGGCGTGACGATCAGCTCCAGCCGTTCGGCGCGGGCGAAGAGCACGCTCAGACCGGCGCTGTCCAGGTACTCGACCGCGGTCAGGTCGACGACGACGTGGCCCGCGCCGGTGTCGAGGGCCTCCGCCAGGGCCGAGGCGTTGCTCATGTCGATCTCGCCACTGACCGACAGCCGCGGTGTGCCGTCCGCACGCCGACCGGTGGTGAGAGTGAGCGGAGTGGTCATCGGGCGATCCTCATCTGCATGTCGACGGTGGTGCCGACGGGGCCGGGGGTGATGGTCACGTGCTCCATGGTGGCCCGCATGAGTGCCACGCCTCTCCCCCGGTTGGCATGGGGCTCGGGCTTCGGTACCTTCCACCGGCCGGAGTCGGTCACCGTCAGGCGCACCGTGTCGGCGAACACCTCGGCGCTCAGCCGCACGTCCTCCCCCGGTGCGTGCCGGTGCCCGTGCTCGATCGCGTTGGCGCACGCCTCACCCGCCGCGACGAGAACGTTCTGCACCTCGATCCGGTTCAGATCGCACTGGGCGAGCCAGGCCCGCAGCGCGTTGCGGACGGGCGCCAGCTGGGAGGCCTCGGCGGGGAAGGTGAGGCCGAGCGGCGCCGGGTGGCGGTAGAGCAGCAGCGCCACGTCGTCGTCGTAACCGCCGGCCGGCGCGAGCCGGGTCATCACCTGCGTGGCGAGCTCGTCGACGGGCAGGTCACGGCCTTCCTGGAGAGCCCTGCCCGCTTCCTCGATCCCGGTGCCGAGCGAGCGCCGCCGGCGCTCCACGAGACCGTCGGTGTACAGCAGCAGCGTGGACCGCGCGGGCAGGGTGCACCGGGCTTCCGGACGCCGGTTGCCCGGGCGGACGGCCAGCGGCAGGGAGCGCCCCTCGTCCAGCAGCCGGACGGTGCCGTCGGCGTGCGCGAGGATGCCCGGCGGGTGCCCGGCGGTGGAGTAGGTCAGCTCTCCCGCCCCGGGGTCGAAGACACCGCAGAACACGGTCGTGCACAGCGCGCCGGGAACGCTCGCGGCGAACTGGTCCAGTGCCATCAGCGTCCGGGCCGGGCTGGGGTCCTGCAGCATCAACGCCCGGCAGGCGCTGCGCAGTTGGCCCATGACACTGGCCGCCTCCAGGCCTCGCCCGACGCAGTCGCCGACGACGATGCCGATCCGCCCGTCCGGCAGGGCGACGGTGTCGTACCAGTCGCCGCCCACTTCCAGTGGGGGTGTGGCGGGCTCGTACCGGACGGCGAAACCGTTCGGGAGGCGTGCCGGGCCCAGGATGGCGCGTTGCAGCGCGATGGCGGTCTCGCGCTGCTGGTCGATCTGGTGCGCTCGCACGAGCCCCTGTGCGAGGCGCCCGGCCAGCAGGGAGAGCAGGACCTGGTCCTCGGCGGTGAACGGCCGGTGTTCACCGAGGTCGATCCAGACGGTCAGCGGTCCGTCGGGGTGTTCCAGCAGGACGCCCGCACCGCTGCCCTCGGTGATCGGGGTGAGCGGCGGCCGGTGGCGCAGTCCGCTGAGGAAGTCCCGGCGCTCCGGGGGGAGTTCGTCCCAGCTGGTGTCCGGGTCCGTGGCCGTCAGGGCCGGCACGTCTCCGGGGTGGAAGACGACGGCCAGCACGGCGCGCGCCCGCCACAGGGACTTCAGCTCCGCCAGGGCGCTGGTGAGCGCCTCGGGCAGACTGGAGGCCTGGGACAGCACGGTGTTCAGCGCCGCGAGCGCCGTCGTGCGCTGCACGGCGTAGTGCTCGGCGGTGACGTCGCGGAAGGTTCCGACGGTGACCCGGCGCCCGGTGTCCGGGTCCTGCGCCTTGTTCCAGGTGACGGCCGCCCACAGCCGCCGCCCGTCCCGGTGGGTGACGGGAACGGTGGCGGAGCCCTGGTCGCGTTCGAGCAGGGCGGCGAAGGCCGTACCGACCCGGCGGTGCCCCTCGGGATCGACGACGGCGTCCGGCCACCAGGGATGGACCGGCTTGTAGGGCAGCTCCTCGGGGCCGTAGCCGAGGATGCGGGTGAAGGCGGTGTTGATCTCCACGACGGATCCCGCCTCGTCGCAGACGAAGAACGCCTCCTGCAGCGAGTCGATCAGCGCGGTGCGCCAGCGCAGGTGATGGCCCCGCAGCCGGGCCAGCTCCATGTTGGCCCGTACCCGGGCCAGCAGTTCCGCGGCGACGAAGGGCTTGACCAGGTAGTCGTCCGCGCCCGCCTGGAGGCCCTCGATCGACGACTCCTGCCCGGCCCGCGCCGACAGCAGCAGCACGGGCACCGCGGCCGTGCGCGCGTCCGCGCGCAGCCGCGCCACGAGCCCCAGCCCGTCCAGCCGGGGCATCATGACATCGCTGACGACGAGATCGGGCAGGTCACGACGGACGGCTTGCAGGGCTTCGACGCCGTCGGCGACGGCGCTGACCTCGTAGCCACCTCCGGCGAGGGTGCGGGAGAGGTACTCCCGCATGTCCGCGTTGTCGTCGGCCACCAGCACCCGGCCCCTGACGGAAGGGCCCGGCAGCACAGTGGGGTTCACGTCGTGCGGCGGCCGGGCGGCGTCGGCCGCGGCGGCGTCGGTGGCCGGCAGCCAGCGCAGCGCCTCCTGGACGTACGGGTCGGCGGTGGCCGAGACGGTGGCGCTGCTCGCTTCGGGTGCCACGGAGCCTGGAGGCAGATGGGCCGTCCCGAACGGGATCCGGATGGTGAAGGCGGTGCCTTCGCCCGGGCGGCTCCGCGCGGTGATCGAGCCGCCGTGCAGGCCGACCAGTTCCCGCACCAGGGCGAGTCCGATGCCGCTGCCCTCGTTCGAGCGGGAGCGGGCGTTCTCGATGCGGTGGAAGCGCTCGAACAGCCGGGGCATCTCCGCCTCCGGCACCCCGACGCCCGTGTCGGAGACGATCACGACGGCATGGGTGTCCGACCGGCGCACGCGGACCCTTATCGAACCGTCGAAGGTGAACTTCAGGGCGTTGCTCAGCAGGTTGAGCACCACCTTCTCCCACATGCCGCGGTCGACGTACACCGGCTCGTCCAGGGGCGGGCAGTCCACGTCGAAGGCGAGCCCGGCCCGTTCCACGGCCGAGCGGAAGACGCTGGCGAGTTCCGCGGTCGCCCCGGCCAGGTCGACCGGCTCGTGGCGGGCCTGCATGCGTCCGGCCTCGATGCGGGAGAAGTCCAGCAGTGTGTTGACCAGCTTGCCCAGCCGCAGTCCGTTGCGGTGCACGACGTCCAGGTCCTGCCGGACGGACTCGTCGGCGTCGGCGAACCGGCCGCGCAGTTCCTCGACGGGTCCCATGATCAGCGTCAGCGGCGTGCGGAACTCGTGGCTGATGTTGGAGAAGAAGGTGGTCTTGGCCCGGTCCAGCTCGGCGAGCTCCTCGGCCCGTCGCTGCTGGGCCTCGTAACTCCGGGCGCTGCCGATGCCGGAGGCGATGTATCCGGCCGCCAGCTCGATGAAGCCCCGGTAGCCGTCGTCGAGCAGACGGTAGCGGTTCAGGGCCGCCACGCAGAAGCCATAGGGGGCGCTGCCCTGCTGTACCAGCGGGACCACCAGCGCCTGCTGCGGAGGCTTCGGCCAGTCCCCGGCGGGCAGGTCGGCGAAGGCACCGCCGGTCAGGGGCACCAGAACCGTCTCTCCCCCGGCCGGCGCGGCGGCCGGCCAGACCGCGTCCGGATCGTCTGCCGTGAGGACGGCGGGTGCCGCCGGGTGACCGGCGGGAATGCCCGTGGCGGCGGACAACCGGGCGGTGCCCTCGTCGAAGAGATAGGTCAGGGTGAAGGGCAGGTCCTTGCGGTTGCGGTCCAGCTGCCGGCCGGTGAAGGCGAGCACCTCCTGCTCGGTGCGGATCACGCTCGGATCCGAGCCCAGGTCCCGCAGCGTGGCCATCCGCCGCTCCCCGATCACCCGGTCGGTGTCCTCGCTGACGACGCACAGCATGCCCACCACGGCTCCGGAGTCGTCGCGCAGCGGGCTGTAGGAGAACGTGTGGTACGTCTCCTCTCTGTAGCCGGAACGCTCCAGGAAGAGCAGCAGGCCCTCGTCCCAGGTGGCCTCACCGGTGCGGAGCACGGTCTCGATGCGCGGGCCGATGTCGTCCCAGATCTCCGCCCAGACCTCGTTCGCGGGCCGCCCGAGCGCCCACGGGTACTTGCGGCCGAGGGTGTCGCGCCGGTAGGCGGCGTTGCAGAAGAAGGTGAGCTGCTCGCCCCAGGCCATCCACATGGGGAAGCGCGAGGAGAGCAGGATGCTGACGGCCGTCTGCAGGCTCTGCGGCCACTCCCCCGGCGGGCCGAGGGGTGTGGCCGCCCAGTCCACCCGGGCCAGATCGCCGCCCACCTCGCGGTCGGCGGCGAACACGTCACCGCCGGCCGACGCGGGCCGCAGACCCTGTTCGGCCACGTTCGACTCCTCCACGCGCTACCCGCCCCTCCGTACGGCCACCCCTGAGGCCGCTCCCACACGGACACGCACGCGTATATCCCCTCGTCGCGTACCTAACCCTCATGGCACGCCGTCCCCCGGCGGCGTGCGGGGAACGCGGGGGAACGGGCGGGTGAGGGGGCCTTGTCCGACGGCCCCGCCCGTCAGCCGCGGTGGGCGGCGATGAGCCGCCGGTACCAGTGGTAGCTGTCCTTGGGGGTGCGCCGCTGGGTGGCGTAGTCGACGCGGACGATCCCGAACCGCTTGCCGTAGCCGAAGGCCCACTCGAAGTTGTCCAGCAGCGACCACACGTAGTAGCCGCGCACGTCCACGCCCGCGTCCATCGCCGCCTTCAGTGCGGCGAGGTGGTCGCGCAGGTACGCCACCCGGTCCGCGTCGTGCACCGCCCCGTCGGCGGCGACCGTGTCGTCCTCCGCCGAGCCGTTCTCGGTGATGTGCAGGGGCGGCAGCGCGTCGCCGTACCGCCCCCTGAGCCGGACCAGCAGGTCCGTGAAGGACTCCGGCACCACGGGCCACCCCATCGCGGTGTACCGCACGCCGGGGAACCGCACCTCCTCGTAGCGGTTGTCCGTCGCCGTCCGGCGTGCCGGGTCGGCCTCGCGGTGGGGGGCGTCGGCGACCACGATCGGCCGGTAGTAGTTGATGCCGAGGAAGTCCAGCGGCCGGGAGATCAGCTCCAGGTCGCCGTCCCGCCGGAAGTCCTGGCCGGTGATCAGCTCGCCCCAGGTCTCCTCCTCCGTGGCCGGGTAGCGGCCGGCGAGGATCGGCTCGGTCCACACCAGGTTGTGCTGGGTGTCCGCACGGACGACGGCCGCGAGATCCGCCTCGGAGCCGGTGGCGGGCAGGTTGTGGTCCAGGTTGAGCGTGATGCCGACCTCGCGCACCGCGGCCGCGCGCAGGGCCTGAACGGCGAGGCCGTGGCCGACCAGCAGGTGGTGGGCGGCGGCCAGCGCGCCCCTCCCCTCGCGCGCGCCGGGCGCGTGCCGACCGACGGAGTAGCCGAGGAAGGCGCTGCACCACGGCTCGTTGAGGGTGATCCAGCGCGGCACCCGGTCCCCCAGGTGCTCGGCGACGACGGCCGTGTACTCGGCGAACCGCTCGGCGGTCTCGCGCACGCGCCAGCCGCCCCGGTCCTCCAGGGCTTGCGGCAGGTCCCAGTGGTAGAGGGTGGCAGCCGGCTCGATCCCGGCCGCGAGCAGCTCGTCCACCAGCCGTGAGTAGAAGTCCAGGCCCTTGGGGTTCACCGGGCCGGTGCCGTCCGGCACGACGCGCGGCCAGGCGATCGAGAAGCGGTACGTGTCCACGCCCAGGTCCCGCAGCAGCGCCACGTCCTCCGGGTGGCGGTGGTAGTGGTCGCAGGCGACGTCACCCGTGTCGCCGTTCGCCGTCCTGCCGGGGGTGTGGCTGTAGGTGTCCCAGATGGACGGGCCGCGGCCGTCCTCGCGGGCCGCGCCCTCGATCTGGTACGCGGCGGTCGCGGCGCCGAAGACGAAGCCGGGCGGGAAGGAGGGAAGGTCGGTCATGCGGGAAGAGCTCGATTCCTGTTCAGCGGGGATCACTTGACGGAACCGCCGGTGATGCCGGCGGCGATGTACTTCTGGGCGAGGACGAGCAGGATCGCCGCCGGGACCGCGGACAGCACGGACGCGGCCATCACCGAGCCCCAGTCGCCGACGTGCGCGCCGATGTACTGGTAGATGCCCAGCGTGACGGGTTTGACGTCGTCGGTGGTGTTCAGGGTGAGGGCGAACATGAAGTCACTCCAGGAGAACAGGAACGCGAACAGCCCTGACGTGATCAGCGAGTTGCGGCTCATCGGCAGCACCACCGTGAGGAACGTGCGCAGCGGTCCGGCCCCGTCCATCTGCGCGGCCTCGATCACCTCGCCGGGGAGCGACACCATGAACGAGCGCATCAGCACGATGGAGAACGGGATGCCGAGGGAGGCGTCCGCCAGCATCAGACCGAAGTAGGAGTTGACCAGACCGAGGTCGACATACGAGGTGTACAGCGCGTTGGCGATGACGATGCCCGGCACCATCTGGGTGATGAGCGTGCCGAACACGATGGTCTTCGAGCCGCGCAGCCCGAACCGCGCCAGCCCGTACGCCGCGGGCGCCGCGATCGCCAGGCAGATCAGGACCGCCCCGAGGGACACCGCCAGCGAGGTCAGCAGGTTGCCGCCCTGGTCGCCGAGGGCCTTGGAGAAGCCGGACAGATCCAGGCCGTCCGGGACGGGGGCGACCTCCAGCAGGCCCGAGGCGGGCTGGAGCGCGGTGTTGAGCATCCAGTACAGCGGGAAGAGCATCACACAGAGGATCAGCACGCCGGCGACGGTGGAGCTCCAGCGGCGCCGTGCGGCGGCGGTCGTGTGGGAGGCCATGGACGTCACTTCCCCTCGGTGCGGTTGGCCCGCAGGTAGAACACCGCGAACACCGCGGAGATCATGATGAGTACGTTGCCGACGACCGCGCCCGCCCCGAAGTCCAGTTGCACGAAGGAGTTCTGGTAGGTGAGCGTGCCCAGGGTCTGGGTGGCGTCCGCCGGGCCGCCGTCGGTGAGGGCGAGGATCAGGTCGAGGATCTTGACCGTCGACATGAAGCCCAGGACCAGCACGACCGTGACGACCGGCTTGAGCATCGGCAGGGTCAGGGAGCGGAACGTCCGCCAGGCGGAGGCGCCGTCCAGGGAGGCCGCCTCGTACAGCTCCTTGGGGATCTCCTGGAGGCCGCCGTAGAGGATGACCATGTTGAACGGGATGCCGATCCAGATGTTGACCAGGATCACCGACAGCAGGGCCGTCTGCGGGTCGGTCAGCCAGGGTGTGTGACCGCCGATGCCGACGGTGTCCAGGAACGAGTTGAGCACGCCTGTGTCCTGGTCGAGGATGCGGCGCCAGACGATGCCGGACACCACCATGGGCACCAGCCAGGGCAGCAGGATCAGCGAGCGCAGCACCCCGTTGAGGGGGAAGCGGCGGCTGAAGAACACCGCGAGGGCCAGGCCGATGCAGAACTGGCCGAGCAGCGAGCCGGCGGTGAACACCAGGGTGTGCCAGAGCGCCTTGCCGAACAGGGCGTCCTGGAAGACGTGGGCCCAGTTGCCGGTGCCGTTGAACGGGGCCTCGCCGGTGAAGAACGTCTTCGGCGTGTAGTGCTGGAAGCTCATCACGACGTTGCGGACGAGCGGGTAGCCGAAGAACAGCAGCATGAAGACGACCGCGGGGGCGACGAATCCCCACTGGGCGATCCGGCGCCGGCGGCGCAGCCGGGACGGGCCCGGTGCGGCGGCCGCCTTCGGTGTCCGGCCGGCGGCCGGGGCGGTGACGGTGGACGTGGTCATGTGCGCGTACCTCAGTTCCCGCTCGTCGCCCGCTGCTGGGCGCGCCGCAGTGCGGCCTCGCTGGACTGCCCGGTCAGGGCGGACTGGAAGGCGCTCTGCAGGGCGAGCGACGCGCTCGGCCAGCCGGCACCGAGCTTCGCGGTCCGCGACCGGGCGGCGGCCACCTGGTCGGCCAACGCGTCCAGTTCGGGCACCCGCTCGCGCCACACGGCGGCGGCCCTGGCGTTGGCGGGCACCATCCAGCTGTTGAGCGCGTAGGTGAGTTGCTCCTTCTCACCGGCCAGACAGGCCACGATCCGGCCGGCCGTCTTCTCCCGTGTCTCGTCACCGGTGTCGGGCACGGTGAGCACGGCTCCGCCGAGCGGGCCGACCGAGTCCGCGCCGGGCTCGGGCACCGGGATGTGCGCGATGCCCCAGCGCAGCGACTTCTTGGTGTTGAGCGTCTCCACCTGCCACGGCCCGTTGATCATCATCGCCGCGTTGCCGGCCATGAACTGGTCGTTGACGTCCGCCTGTGTCCAGTTGACGGTGGACTTCGACAGGGAGCCGTCCGCCAGCAGGTCCTTCCAGTAGTCCAGCGCCTCGACGACCCGGGGGCCGTCCAGCTTCGTCTCGTCGCCGCCGTTGGACCACATGAAAGGCGTGAACTGGAAGACGCCGTCCTCGGCGCCGCCCGCGCTGAGGGCGAGGCCGTAGCGCTTGCCCTGGGTGAGCTTTTTCGCCGCCTGCCGCAGTTCCGCCCAGGTGGTGGGCACCTCGACGCCGGCCTGGTCGAGGACGTCCTTGTCGTAGAAGAGCGCGAGGGTGTTCACGGACCGCGCGGCGCCGTAGTAGGTGCCCTTGTAGGAGCCGAAGTCGACGATGCCCTCGGGGACGGCCTCGGTGCTCAGTCCGAGGGTCCTGAGGTCGACGAGACCTCCGGCCTCGGCGAAGGTCGGCATCTCGGAGGCGTCGAACTGGACGATGTCCGGGAGCGACCTGGAGGACGCCATGCGCAGCGCCTTGGTCATCACCTGGGCCGCAGGGACGCTCTGCTGCTCGATGGTGACGCCCAGCCGCTCGCCGCACCGGGCCATCGCCTGGGCGTCCCACCGGTGGTACGACTCGTCGGTCGAGGAGTTCATCACGGTGTACACACCGGGGTCGCGTTGCTGTCCGCAGCCCGTGAGCGCCGTCCCGGCGACCAGGGCGGTGACGGCGGCGAGCGAGGTGACGGCCCTGCGGGGCCGCCCACACCTCGGGAGTTGAAGCGCTTCGACGACGTACGGCTCTTGCTGTGGCACTGCCGGCTCCTTCGCCGGTCGGTTTTGTTTGATGCCATGACTAATACGCCACGGTCCCGGCCGCGCGCTAGCCCTCAGCGGCCCCGTCTCGTCCGAGGCGGTCCGTCCGCATCCCGCACGGAGCAGCGATCATCGCTGCTCAGAGTAGGAAAAACCTCGACGAGACCCCTGGTGGACGCGGTCGTTGTGTGTACGATCAACCTGCATGCGAGACGCCCGCCCTCCCATCCGACCGCCCTCGCCCCCACCCAAGGAAGATCATGAAGTTCACCGACGGCTTCTGGCTCGTCCGCGACGGTGTGCAGCTCTCCTACGCCACAGAGGTCCGTGACGTACGCGTCGAATCGAAGCGCTTCACCACGTACGCCTCGGTCAAACGCGTCACGCGCAGGGGCGACACCCTGAACGCGCCGCTGCTCACGGCCGAATGCTTCTCCCCCGCCGAGGGCGTGATCGGCGTCCGGGTCACCCATCACGCCGGCAAGCGCCACCCGGGCCCGGACTTCGCGCTCACGGGCGCGGACGACGGGGCGGGCGAGGTGCGCCAGGAGGGCCCTGTCACGGAGCTGACCAGCGGCCCTCTCACCCTGCGCCTGGACCGGTCCGGGCCCTTCACCCTGTCCTTCCGCGACGCCGGAGGGCGGGAGCTGACCCGGGCCGACGCCAAGAGCGCCGCCTTCGCCACCACCGGCAACGGCGCCCACCACATGCTCGGCCGGCTGTCCCTCGGCGTCGGAGAGCACATCTACGGGCTCGGCGAGCGCTTCACCCCGTTCGTCAAGAACGGCCAGGTCGTCGACGTGTGGCAGGCGGACGGCGGCACCAGCAGCGAGCAGGCGTACAAGAACATCCCCTTCTACCTCTCCTCACGCGGCTACGGCGTCTTCGTCAACCACCCCGGCAAGGTGTCCTTCGAGATCGGCTCCGAGTCGGTCGGGCAGGTGCAGTTCAGCGTCGAGGACCAGTCGCTGGAGTACTACGTCGTCGCCGGGCCCACCCCCCAGGACGTCCTGTCCCGCTACACGGCCCTCACCGGCCGCCCCGCCCTGCCGCCTGCCTGGTCGTTCGGCCTGTGGCTGAGCACCTCGTTCACCACCGACTACGACGAGGCGACCGTGACGTCGTTCGTGGACGGCATGGCCGAGCGCGGCATCCCGCTGTCCGTCTTCCACTTCGACTGCTTCTGGATGCGCGAGTACCAGTGGTGCGACTTCGCGTGGGACCCGGACGTCTTCCCCGACCCGGAGGGAATGCTCGCCCGGCTGAAGGAGAAGGGCCTCAGGGTCAGCGTCTGGATCAACCCCTACATCGCCCAGAAGTCCCCGCTGTTCGAGGAGGCCGCGACCCTCGGGCACCTGGTCCGCCGCCCGGACGGCGACATCTGGCAGTGGGACCTGTGGCAGGCCGGCATGGGCCTGGTCGACTTCACCAGCCCCGAGGCCCGCGCCTGGTTCCAGTCGAAGCTGAAGCCGCTGCTCGACCAGGGCGTGGACTGCTTCAAGACCGACTTCGGCGAGCGCATCCCGACCGACGTCGTCTGGCACGACGGCTCCGACCCGCAGCGGATGCACAACTACTACAGCCACCTGTACAACCGGACCGTCTTCGAGCTGCTGGAGAAGGAGCGCGGCCAGGGCGAAGCCGTGGTGTTCGCCCGGTCGGCGACCGCGGGCGGCCAGCAGTTCCCCGTGCACTGGGGCGGCGACTGCTGGTCCTCCTTCGAGGCCATGGCCGAGTCGCTGCGCGGCGGTCTGTCCCTGTCGCTGAGCGGTTTCGGCTTCTGGAGCCATGACATCGGCGGCTTCGAGGGCACCCCCGACCCGTCCGTCTTCAAGCGCTGGCTCGCCTTCGGGCTGCTCTCCTCGCACAGCCGCCTGCACGGCTCGTCGTCCTACCGGGTGCCGTGGGAGTTCGGCGAGGAGGCCGTGGACGTCGCCCGCCGCTTCACCCTGCTCAAGCACCGGTTGATGCCCTACCTGTACGGCGCCGCCGCCGAGGCCCACCGCACCGGCGTGCCGATGATGCGGCCGATGGTCCTGGAGTTCCCCGCCGACCCGGCCTGCCGCCCGCTGGACCGCCAGTACATGCTCGGCCCCGACCTGCTGGTCGCGCCCGTGTTCGCCGAGGACGGGGAGGTGGAGGTCTACCTCCCCGCGGGCACCTGGACCCACCTCATCACCGGCGAGCGCGTCACCGGCCCGGCCTGGCGCACGGAACGGCACGGTTACGACAGTCTCCCGCTGTACGTCCGTGAGGGTGCCGTGCTGCCGCTGGCCGCGGACGACCGGCGGCCCGACGGGGACTGGCTGGACCGCCCGACGCTGCTCGTCCACCCGTCTGCCGCACCGGCGTTCACCGCGGAGGTCACCGTGCCGGACCTGACCGGTGAGCCGGCGGCGACGTTCCGGGTACACCGCGACGGCGACGTCCTGCGGGTCACCGCCGTGGGCACGGACCGGCCGTTCACCGTCCGGGTCGCCGGCGGGGCGAGCGCGGAGGGCGCCGGCGAGGTCACGGTGCCGGTCGGGTGACGGCGAGGGCGGGCGTGGCCGGGGTGGGGCGGGACCGGGGAGGGTTCGGGGTGTAAGCCGCCTGGTGTCCTTCCGGCGCAGGGCATGAGCGCCTCGGACCCCGCCGGGTGGGGCGTGGACCGGTTCACGCCCCGCCGGCGTCGGGTGCCAGGTCGTCGGCCGGCTGCCGTTCCCGCCCGCCCGGGTGACGGTGCCGCCAGGTCCAGAACACCGCGCAGGACACCAGCGCCCAGCCGGTCAGCACCAGGAACGGGAAGGCGTGCTGGTGCCGGGCGAAGTACACCGCCGTGTGCTGGGCGTTGACCGAGGCGCCGGGCGGCAACCACCGTCCGATGACGCCCAGCGCCGACGGCAGCAGCGGCCAGGAGACCGCGCCGCCCGAGGAGGGGTTGCCCAGCAGGACCATCACGCCCCAGGTCGGCAGCATCGCCCAGCGGCCCACCAGGGTGTTGAACATGGTGAAGGTCATCCCGCCGGCGAACATCGTGAGCGCCAGGATCAGCCACGACTCCACGAACGGCAGGTCGAGCGCGCCGAGCAGCCAGTCCACGGCCGCGGCGATGGCGAAGCCGCCGAGCAGCGCGTAGGCGGCGGTGAAGGCGATCCGCTCCAGCGGGGTGAGCGCCCGCGCGTGCACGCTGAGCTGGATCGCGCCGACGAAGCCGATGATGACCGCGGCGAGCGAGATGTAGAAGATCGCCAGCCCTCGCGGGTCGCCGTCCTGGAGCGGATTGACGTCCCGGACGGTCACCGACACCCCGACCGCCCGCCCCACCGCGGGGGCAGCCTGCTCCAGCAGCTCCGCCACCGAGGCGCCGGAGGCCGACGACACGTCCAGCAGCACGTTCCGCCCGTCGTCGGGCAGTTCGAAGACCGCGAAGACGCGTTGCTCCTCGACGGCCTCCAGCGCTGCCTCCCGCGAGTCGTAGACGCGGGTGCGCATCGAGGAGTTGAGCGCCTTGCCCAGCCCCGCGAGGAACGCCCGGCCCCGCTCCTCCTGGTAGGACCCGACGACGGCCGTCGGGAGCTGGTGCGGGGCCGGATCGGCCATGGTGTACGTGTACGACCAGGCGAACAGCCCGGCTGCCGCGGCCAGGATGAGCACCAGCACGCTCGCCGGCCACCACGGCGTCCGGCGGAACCGGGCCCAGCGGCCCCCTGCCGCCGCGGGTGCGTCCTGGCCGTCACCGGCCGCCTCGGGATCGTCGTGCACGTTCGCCCGTCCTCGGTCGTGCGGAGCACGGTCCGCCCTGACCGGTCGTCAGCGCGGTTCGGCGTCCTGAACTCTGCGTCCATGGTCACGCGGCGGGTGCAGCCGCCCGCTCACCAACACCTGGCCGGTCGGGTGAACCACCGCTCAGCCGGGCCACCCCGGCAGGAAAGTCCTCGGCATTCCGCATTTCGCGAACGCCACCGAGTTCCTACGCGTCTATCAAGGAGGGCGGCCGGGGCCTGAATCGAGCGGAGGCCGGAATGCGCCATACCTCCGGAAGCGCCAGGAACGGTACCGTGAGTACTGTACGGTTTATCGTACAAGGTACGACTAGCGGCTGCTGTGAAGCTCTGCCTCCATGACAGTCTCTAGGCAGTCGTCTGTTCACCCGCGAACAAGGAGGAGGAGCGACTAATTCCGGTCGCGGAATTGTCCAACGGGGGTCGCTGAACGATTGATTCCGGTCTCGGAGTGTCCAGCGGAATAGTCAACGAGGTGTTATCACGATCGCTCACTGACGACGAATCACTCCGTCCACCAGCCTGACCAGCTGGTTTCTCCGGGAGGTGGCATGGCGCGGTGTCGTGGCCCGCGCGGTCGCCCGGCCCGGTTCTTCTGCGCACGTCACCGTGGGTGGCGCTCGCAGCGTGGTCGCAGCCGCATCGTTGAGCAGGACTGACTCGATCCACAGCCGCTGCACTCACTGTGAGGAGTTCTCCATGCAAGCGTTAGGTGTTCTCGTCGTGGACCAGCACCCGGTGGTCCGGTACGCGCTCTCGTCGCTCCTGGAGGCGAGAGGCGCCTGGACCGCCGAAGCCGCCGCCAGCGACGAGGCGTGGAACACGATCAAGAGGTCGCGACCGGGCGTCGTCGTACTGGAACTCAACCTCGACGACGGAACCACCGGTATCGATCTGTGCCAGCAGGTGAAGGCGATGGACGACGCCCCCCGTGTCGTGGTGTTCACCGGTGACGCCTCACCCAGTGCGGTCGTCGCCGCGATAGCGGCGGGGGCGGACAGCTTTCTGCACAAGAGCGTCGGCAGCGCCGAACTCGTGGACGCCGTCGAACGCACCCACGGCGGCCAGCGCATGTGGATGCTCGGCAAGAGCGACCGCCGTGACATCGATATCCGCAGCGTCACCTCGGACGTGCTGCCCGCCATCACCCGTCGCGAGGAGCAGGTGCTCAGCCTGGTACTGCGCCGTTACACCAACGAGGAGATCGCCGACGAGCTGTCCCTCGCCCCGCAGACCATCAAGAACCAGGTCAGCAGCGCGCTGCGCAAGCTGGGCGTCAGCGGCCGCCGCGAACTGTTCCGCAAGTACTCCCGTCAGCCCGGCGTGGCCACCGCCGCCAGAAGCTGACCAGCCCACCGGCCGGCCTTCCACCTCACCGCCGCGTCCCCGGATCCCCCTGCGCGCCCCCCGAGCCCTGCCGGACGAACGCACGTGCTCCGGCACGCGCGTCGGAGGAGTCGAGGATGCCGGAGAGTTCCTCGCGGTGCGCGCGGTAGGCGTCGACGAAATCCCCGTCGCGCACGCGGGCCAGGACGCGCTTGCTCGCGAGCACCGCCTGATCCGCGTGCGCGGCGATGCGTTCCCCCAGCGCGCAGGCCGCCGAAAGCGCTGTCCCCGGCTCGACCACGTGGTTGACGAGGCCGAGCGTGTAGGCCCGCCAGGCGTCGATCGGGTCGCCGGTCAGCGCCATCTCCATCGCCACGGCCGGGGGGATGGCTCGCGGCAGCCGCAGCAGTCCGCCGGCCGCCGCCACCAGGCCCCGGCGCACCTCCGGCAGCCCGAACGTGGCGTCGTCCGCCGCCACCACCAGGTCACAGGCCAGCACCATCTCGAAGCCGCCCCCGACCGCCGCGCCCTCCACGGCGGCGATCAGCGGCTTGGCCGGCGGCCGTTCGGTCAGACCGCCGAAGCCGCGCCCCGGCCATGACGCGCGTTCGCCTCGCGCGAAGGCCGCGAGGTCCATTCCGGAGCAGAACGCCGGCGGCGTGCCCGTCACGACACCCACCCGCAACTCCCGTTCGCGGTCGAGCCGTTCGAAGGCGCCGGCCAGCTGCTCGGCCATCCTGCGGGTCAGGGCGTTGCGCACCCGCGGGCGGTTGAGCCGGACGACCAGCAGGGGGCCGCGCTCGTCGACGATCACGTCCGGTTCGTTCGCTGACTCTGCGGACACGCGCTCCGACCACCTTCGCTCGGCGTACCAGGCTGAGGACTTGCCAGCGTAGTGAGACCCGGGCCGGTGCCCCACGCCCCGGGAGTACTCGTCCCGAGGCCTGTTGAGTACCGCCGATGCCTGTACGGGCCGCACGCCCGCGCGTGCAATGCCTACCTGGGGAGGGGAGCCCTCCCGGGCCACCGACGAAGGAGAGGGTCGCCGTGGACGCGTTGACGGAGGCACTGCTGGCGGGCGAGCCGGCCGGCGAGTGGGCGGGACTGGCGCCGCCCCGCGAGTACGTGGCGGCACACCTGCGCGCGGAGGACGCCGAGCAGGCCGGCGGCGGAACGGAGGGACAGGAGCGCGACGTCCGCGGCACCATCCGGGTCGGACCCGTGCCCCTGCCCGAACTGGCCCCGGACGAGGTCCTGGTGGCCGTCATGGCGAGTTCCATCAACTACAACACCGTGTGGTCCGCGACCTTCGCACCGGTGTCCACGTTCACCTTCCTGCGCCGTCTCGGCCGTCAGGGCGGCTTCGCCCGGCGGCACGACCGCCCGTACCACGTGATCGGTTCGGACGCCGCGGGTGTGGTCGTGCGCACCGGTGCCGGCGTGCGCCGGTGGTCGGCGGGCGACCACGTCGTCGTCAGCTGCGTACAGGTCGACGATCAGGAACCGGCCACC
The DNA here is from genome assembly GCF_044540525.1 of Streptomyces sp. NPDC085932. Classification (NCBI taxonomy): domain Bacteria; kingdom Bacillati; phylum Actinomycetota; class Actinomycetes; order Kitasatosporales; family Streptomycetaceae; genus Streptomyces; species Streptomyces sp. NPDC085932. The sequence goes on along the minus strand of NZ_JBITSJ010000001.1, from coordinate 1,802,098 downwards.
CACAACGACGGCATGCTCGGCGCCGAGCAGCGCATCTGGGGGTACGAGACGAACTTCGGCGGCCTCGCGCACTACGCCGTGGTCCGGGCCAGTCAGCTGCTGCCCAAGCCGGGCCATCTGACGTGGGAGGAGGCCGCGTCCGTGATGCTGACCGCCGCCACCTCCTACCGCATGCTCGTCTCCGACAAGGGAGCGCGCATCAAGCAGGGCGACATCGTGCTCATCTGGGGTGCGGCGGGCGGACTGGGCGCGTACGCCCTGCAGATGGTGAAGAACGCGGGAGGCATCGCCGTGGGCGTGGTCGGCTCGCCGCGCAAGGCCGCGGCGTTGCGGCGGCTCGGCTGCGACGTCGTCCTCGACCGCACCGCCCTCGCACTGGGCGACGGGGCCGTCCTCACACCGGAGGGGACCATCGAGGCGGGCAAGCGGCTCGGGCGGGCCATACGCGACGCCCTCGGGGAGGACCCGCACGTCGTCTTCGACTACGTGGGCAGGGCGACGTTCGGACTGTCCGTCTTCGTCGTCCGGCGCGGCGGCACCGTGGTCACCTGCGGCTCCAGCACCGGCTACGACCACCACTTCGACAACCGCTACCTGTGGATGAACCTCAAGCGCATCCTCGGCAGCCACGCCGCCAATCTGCAGGAGCAGTGGGAGTGCAACCGCCTGTTCCGGCTGGGCCGGCTCACTCCGGTGCTGTCCGAGGTGTACCCGCTGGACCAGGTCGGCGAGGCGGCGCGCCGGGTGCAGCGCAACGAACACGTCGGCAAGGTGGGCGTGTTGTGCCTCGCGCCCAAGCCCGGACTGGGCGTCACCGAACCGGAGCTGCGCCTCGCCCTGGATCCCGAGGGCCGTAACCCCTTCGCGCGTGACCCGGCGGACCGCCCCGCCGGGTGACGGGACCGTACGGCACCGGGGCCGGGAGCGGTGGCCACCGCTCCCGGCCCCGGCTGATTCGGGGACAGTGCTCCCGTCACTGCCTGCGGTAGACGGACACCGCGTCCCTGCTGTCGTAGTGGAACGGCTCCTTGCGCCAGCCGCCCCAGCGCTCCTCGAGTTCCAGGCCGCCCAGACGGGCCATCAGGTCCTGCTCGGACGGCCAGACGAACCGCATGGTCGCCGCGATGATCTTGTTGCCCTTCTCGCTCATGATGACGTCGGTGCGCTTGACGATCTGCGTGGTCGGGTCGATGTGGTTCATCTCGAACCAGGCGAGCCGCGGGTGCCCGGCCAGCCGGCCCGAGATCCGGAACGGCTCGGTCATCCCGTAGTCGTTCTGCCGGCCCCGCTGGTAGTACGTCATGTCCGGCACGATGTTCTGCACGACAAGCCGTCCGCCGGGCTTGAGGCGCCTGGCGCTGTTGGCCAGGCAGCGGGCCTGCTCGTCCTGGTCCGGCAGCACGAACAGGGTGGCGAGGGCGATGAAGACGACGTCGTACTCCTCCGGGACGTCGACGTCGGCGAAGTTCCCCTCGTACAACCGGATTTGGTCGCCGCCGTCCTTCTCCCTGAGCCTGTCCAGCATCTTCGGGGAGGCGTCGATGCCGCTCACCCGCACGCCGCGGCGCGCCAGCGGCAGTGCGACCCGGCCGGTGCCGATGCCCAGTTCCAGGGCGGTGCCGCCCTTGGCCAGGTCCGCGAGGAAGTCCGCGGCCTCCTCGGCGTCGTCACGGCTGTCGTCGGGCGTCCAGCTGTCCCAGATGTCGGCGTAGCGGTCCCACTCCGCCTTCGCCTCCTCCTGCCACTGCTTGCTGGTCTTGCGGCCGGTGGGCTGACCGGTCATGGTGTCACTCGCCTTCCGTGGTGAAGAGGTGGCCGGGGTCGTCGGTCAGGGGGCAGTGGCTCATCCCATGGCCCTGGCGAAACCGGACTCGGGCATCCGGCCCGCCTTCACGTCGCCGATCGCGCCGTCCAGCGCGCCGGCGATCTCGGCCACGTCGTCCTGGGTGACGACGAGGGGCGGCATCAGCATCAGGTTGGGTACCACGCGCAGGCTGGAGCTCAGCACGCCCCGGCTCTCCAGCGCCATGCGCAGCTTGTTCACCTGTCCCGGTGTCCACGCCGGTCCGTCGGGCTCGCCGAACTCCAGGCCGCAGAACAGCCCCAGGCACCGCACCGCGGTGAGTTCCGGGTGCTGCGCCTGCACTTTACCCAGGGCGGCGACGAGGTCGGACTCGCGCTGCCGGACGTTCTCCAGCACGCCGTCCTCGCTGAGGACGCCCATGACCGCGATCGCCGCGGCGGCGGCCACGGCGTGGCCGTCGTTGGTCGAGCCGACGCTCAGCGCGGTCTCGCCGGTGGTGCGGTCGTGGAGCTGCTCGTAGAGGCGGTCGTGGATGGCCACGGCGGACATGGGCACGTAGCCCGAGGTGATGCCCTTGCCCAGGGTGATGATGTCGGGCGTGACGTCGGGGAGCTGGCCTGCGCGGGTGAAGTCGCCGACCCGGCCCATGCCGGTGACTACCTCGTCGAAGACGAGGTGGATGTCGTGCCGCCGGCAGAACCGGGCCAGGGACCCGAGGTACTCGGGTGACAGGATGTGCCCGCCCTCCCCGACCACCGGCTCCACGATGACCGCGGTCACGCGCTCGGGACCGAAGTCGGTGATGTGCCGTTCCAGGTCGCTGACGCCGTCGCCGGCGCCGGGTGCGAACGGGCCCGGCGCGTGATGCACCTCGGGCAGCATGGGTCCGGTCTGGTGGTGCAGGTAGGGCACACCGGTCACCATGCCGGCGCCCGGTCCCTGACCGTGGAAGCCGTCCCACATGGCGAACACCGCCATGCGCTCGGGCTGTCCGGCCCGCAGCCGCAGGAAGCGGGAGAACTGGAGCGCCATTTCCACGGCCTGGGCGCCGTTGCTGGCGAACCGGACGTGGTTGATGCCGTCCGGGAGATGCCGCACCAGGGTCTGCGCGCACTCCACGGTCACCTGGGCCGGGCGGCCGTAGCCGTAGCTGTTGGCGAACGGCAGCCGGTCCACCTGCTGCTTGATGGCTTCCTTGACGCGCTCGTTGCCGTATCCGAGGGTCACGTTCCACAGCCCGGAACGGCCGTCGATGTACCAGCGTCCGCCCGCGTCGCGCACCCGGACGCCGTCGGCCTCGGCGAGCAGGTCGTCACGGGAGAGCGCTTTGAGGTAAGGGCGGGGAACGCCGCTGTTCCAGAGTGCGTAGTCGGCGGGGTCGATCACGTGTGATCCCTTTCTGTTCTTGCGGTCCGCGCTCGCCGCGGCGGTGTCGGGTGGTGAGGGAATCGGGGGTGTGTGGTGCGGGGACACGGGCTTCAGTGCTGTTCCAGGCCGAGCAGCCGGGCCGCGTTGCCGTACAGCCAGTTGTCCGTGACCTCCGCGCCGAGGCCCAGGGCTGCGACCTGGCCGGCCAGCACGGCCACCGGGTCGGCGTTGACCCAGGTGGCCGAGCCGAACAGGATCCGGTCGCGCAGCGTGGTGGCGCCGTACAGCAGCAGGGGCTCCCAGCCCGAGCCGGGCCGCGCCATCCACGGCGGCCGGTGCGAGGAGATGTCGAGGTAGACGTGGCGGTGCCGCTGGGCGATGGAGATCATCTCCAGCACCCACGGCCAGGCCGCGTGTCCGGCCACGATCGGCAGCCCGGGGTGGCGGCGGGCGATGTGGTCCACGTTGCGTGGGTGGCACAGGTCGTGGGCGTGCCGGGCGAAGTGGTGCCCGGTGTGCAGCCACAGCGGCATGCCGAGCTCGTCCGCCCGCCGGTAGACGGGGTCACAGGCGGGGTCACGAGGATCGGTGCCCTGCCAGAACGGCGTCACCGCGAAGCCGCGCATCCCCAGGGCGTGGCAGCGCTCCAGCTCCGCCACCGCCCGGTCGGGATCGGTCAGGTCGATGCCGGCCCACGCCTGGAGCCGGTCCGGGGCCTTGGCGGCGACGGCGGCGACGCGGTCGTTGACGTCGTCGCCGTCGGCGGTGGTGCCGCCGCAGCTCATCAGGATCTGGTGGACCACTCCGTTGCCGTCCATGGTCCGCACGAGGTCGCCGGGGTCGGTGCGTTCGGGCCGGCCGGCGACGAGCAGGTCGATCGCGCCGTCGCGGTCCCCGGCGTCGAGCCGGGCGCGGAAGGCCGCGTACTCGGCGCCGAAGACGCTCGCGGCATGCCGTCCGAAGGCCCGCAGGTACGTCGGCGCGACAGCGGCGAGGTCCTGGAAGTAGGTGCGCCAGCAGGCCCGGTCCAGGGCCAGCGCGCACACGTCCACGACCCGGTGCCGGGCCACGGGCGGATCAGCCGACGCGTTCACGGGTGACCTCGATCCCGGCGGCCGCCCGGTCCCAGGTGTCGGGGGTGATCCCCTGGGCCCGCAGCACCTCCTTGCGTACCTTTCCCGTCTCGGTCAGGGGGAGTTCCGGTACGAGACGGACGTAGCGCGGCACCATGAAGTGCGCCATCCGTGGCAGCAGGTAGGCGATGAGCTGCTCCGGGTCGAAGGGCGGCGCGCCGGAGCGCAGCACGAGGACGGCCAGGATCTCGTCCTCGGCGTGCTCGCTCGGCACGGCCACCGCCGCGGCCATCGCGACCGCCGGGTGGCCGGTCAGCTCCGCCTCCACTTCCGCCGAGGACACGTTCTCGCCACGGCGGCGGATGGCGTCCTTGATGCGGTCCACGAAGAAGAAGTCGCCGTCCGGATCGCGCACGACCGCGTCGCCGGTGTGGAACCAGCCCTGGCTCCAGGCAGCCGCTGTGGCCTCCGGCATGCCGTGGTAGCCGTGGAACAGCGACCAGGGCCGGTCCGCGCGCAGCACCAGCTCGCCCACCCGGCCGTCGGGAACGTCGATGCCGTGCTCGTCGACGACCCGGCACTGCACTCCGGGGCGCGGCCGCCCGCAGCTGCCGGTGCGCCGCGGGTTGAGGGCCGACACGAGGGGCGCCGACGTCTCCGACATGTTGAAGCCCGTGTAGACGTCCACGGCGAAGCGGCGGCCGAAGTCCAGGGCCTGCCGGTTGAGGGGGATCACGCACGCGGCGCGCAGCGGGTGGTCCCGGTCGTCCGGCGCCGGCGGGACCTCCAGCAGGAAGTCGGTCATCGAGCCGAGCAGCGTGCACATGGTCACCCGGTGCCGGCGGACGAGGTCCCAGAACTCGCTCGTGCGGAACCCGTCGGTGACCAGCATCGAACCGCCGTACAGCAGCATGCAGTACGCGACCTCGGTGCCGCCGCCGTGGCACAGCGGCAGGTTCAGCAGGTACCGGTCGTGCTCGGTGATCTCGTCGTCGAGCAGCGCCGTCACCGTGGAGTAGTGGTGGACGTAGGAGACCAGGACGCCTTTGGACGGCCCGGTGGTGCCCGACGTGTAGATGACCGCCATGGTGTCCCACGGCGCGACCGGGTCGGGCGGCGGCGAGAACTCCTCCGGCCGGGCCCACAGCGCCTGCGGTCCGAGGAGGCGCGGGGAACCGGGCAGCCTCTCGGGCAGCAGGTGGTCCCCCGGGTCGCCGAGGACGACGACGTCCTCCAGCCGGCCGCCCCCGGTGCGCGTCAGCCGTTCGACGAGCTGTGCGTGCGCGACGAGCACACGCGCGCCGGAGTTGTCCAGTACGTGGTCGAGCAGCGCGCCCCGATAGGCGGTGTTCACGGGCACGTGCACGGCACCCAGGAGGTTGACGCCGAACCAGACGCGCAGCGCGTGCCTCCCGTTGGGCAGCCAGCACAGCACCGTGTCGCCGCGCCGCACGCCGAGGTCCCGCAGCGCGGCGGCGGTGGCGCGCGCGTCGTCGTAGACCTGCGCGTAGGTCCACCGGGTACCGTCCGCGAAGACGGCGTACACGCGTTCGGGGTGGGCGGCGGCGCGGGCGGCCAGCAGTTCGCCCGTGACGCAGTGCTCGGCCTTCGGCACGCGGGGATCGCCCGGCTTCAGGATCTCCACGAGCGGGCCCGGGGCGGCGTCGGCGGCGGCAGGGGCCGTCATTCCGGCAGCCCCGGCACGTCGGTCATGTGCCCGCCGACGGTGTCGTAGTGCCGCAGCGTCCGCAGGTAGTGCTCCCAGTTGGCCAGGGTCTGCGCGTTACGGCTCACCGGACGCACGGGGATCAGCGGGCCGATGCCGACCGCCGCGGGGCGGGTGACGGCCCACAGGACGACGTCCGCGATGTCCGAGGGGTCCAGCAGGTCCTCGACGCCGACGCCGAGGGTCTCGGGGTCCTGCGCCAGGTCGGTGCGGACCCAGCCGGGCAGTACGGCCACGGCCCGCACCCCCACGTGCCGGTTCTCGATGTCCACCTGGGCGGTCAGCGCGTTCAGGGCCCGCTTGGTGATGGAGTACGGGGCCGACCAGTCCGCCTGGAGCAGGCTGCCCTCGGAGCTGATGTTGACGATCCAGCCGTGGCCGCGCTCCCGCATGCCCGGCAGCACGGCGCGGATGAGCAGGAACGGCACGTCCAGGTTGAGGTGGAACGCCTGCCGCCAGTGCCTGGGGTGTGTGTCGTGGATGGGGCCGGTACGGGCCAGGGCGGCGTTGTTCACCAGGATGTCGACGGGGCCGAGGGCTTGTTCCGCCGCGTTCACCGCGTCCTGGGGCGCGTCCTTGGCGGCAAGGTCGGCGGGCAGGGCCAGGACGGGCACCTCGTAGGCGGCCACGTCCCGCTCCACAGAGGCCAGGTGCTCCTTGCGACGCGCCACGAGCGCGACCGAGGCGCCCGCGCTCGCCAGCGTCCGGGCGATGCTCGCCCCGATGCCCGAGGAGGCACCGGCGACGAACGCCACCTTTCCCTTCAGAGGCCGTTCCGCGGTCACCTGCGGCTCCCTTCCGGACATGCGGCCGTCACCCGGCCGGCCGTCACGAGCGCACCGCGCGGGGCGGGCCGCCCGACGGCCGCTTCGCGGAGCCGGGATCGGAGGCGGGGTCGTGGAGTCGTCACGGCCGGGCTCCTTCCGTCGTGGGGTTCAGGTGTGGCAGGCCGGCCAGGCAGTGCCCGCCGCCGTCGATCCGCAGGGCCGCGCCGGTCAGTCCGGCCGCCGCGGGGCTGATGAGGTAGCAGAGCAGCGCCGCGACCTCGTCCGGTTCGCTCATCCGGCCTGTGGGCACGAGCCGGTTGGTGGCCCGCAGGAAGGCCGGGTTGGTCACGTCCGTCATGGGGGTGCGCACGAATCCGGGCAGCACGGTGTTGGCCCGTACCCCGTAGCGGGCCGCCGAGGTGGCGAAGTGGTGGGTGTACAGGGTCGTCGCCGCCTTGCTCAGGCCGTAGCTCGCCAGGTTGGCCACGGGCGCGCTGACCGCGGCGAGGGAGGACACGGCGGCGACCGCACCGCCGCGCCCGGCCGCCGCCCACCGGTCGAGCAGGGCGTCGCAGGCGCTCGCGTAGGACAGGGTGTTGAGGCTGAGCAGCCGCTCACGCTGAGGCGTGTTGTCGCCGGGGCCGTCGAAGGTGACGGCGCCCGCGGCGTGGGCCAGCGCGTCGAGGCCGCCGGTGTGCTCCCAGGCCCGGCGTACCAGCTCGGCGGCCTGACCCGGCGTGGACAGGTCGGCGGTCACCACCCAGGCGCGGCCGCCGTGTTCGCGCAGTTCGGCCGCCAGCTTCTCCAGTTCGGGGCGGCGCCGGGCGGCGAGCACCACATCGGCGCCGCGCGCCGCGCACTCACGGGCGATGCTGGCGCCGATGCCGCTGCTCGCGCCGGTGACGAGGACGACCGAGCCGTCCAGCCGGAAGGGGTCGGGTATGCCGGGGCCGGGGTCGTGCACCGGGCGGGCGGCGCGCGCCGAGGGCATGGGCACGACGGTGGCGTCGAGACCGCCGTCCAGCGGCAGGGTCTCCCCCACCACGTTCCCCAGGCCCCGCGAGGCCAGCACCCGCAGGGCCGCGGCCAGTTCGGCGGGCTCCACCGGGCGGCGGGTGACCAGGTGACGCAGCAGCTCGTTCTCGGCTTGCTCGGACAGCACGTGTCCCAGGAACGGGGCGTAGCCGACGCGGACGGTGTTGGCGGCCACGCCACGGGGCGCGCAGCGCTTGGCGAGGTGCTGCCACCAGGCCTGGTCGGCCGCGCGGGCCGCCGCGGCCTCCGGCCCGGCGCCGGCGTGCACGTGCGGCCCGGCGTCGGTGACCAGCACGGCCCGGCCACGGCCGCGGCGGGCCATCGCCAGCAGCACGCGGGCCACCCGACCGCGGCGCAGGGGCGCCGAGGGGCGAGCCCCGAACGCCTCGTTGCCGACGGCCACGACGCAGTACACGTCGGGCGGGCCGCCGCCGGGCGCGTCGTCGGCCTCCTCGACGTGGAAGCCGTGCCGTTCCCAGGCGGCCCGCACCGCGCGGGTGTGCGTGGCGCCCGGTTGCGACTCCAGCAGGACGCGGCTGCCGACGGGGGCGAGCGACCGGCTGGGCGACACGCCGGCCCCGGGACCGCCCGGGGGCGTTCGGTGGGCGGTGGGCTCAGTCATCGGCACCTCCCAGCACGATGGCGCTGGCCACCGAGCCGATCGTGTAGTTGAGGCTGAGGGCCAGGTCGATGCGGGCGGGCCGGCCGCGGGTGCCGGGCACGGGGTCGAAGGTGCACACGTCGGCCGGTTTCTCGCAGTTGGCGGTCGGCGCGATGTGGCCGTGGCGCATCATCAGCAGCGTCGCCGCCACCCCGATCGCGCCGAGCGGTGCCCCGCTGTGGCCGAAGACGGCCTCCTGGACGGTGACCGGCAGCGTGGCCGTGCGGTCACCGAAGATCGCGGGCATGAGGGTGCTCTCCATGACGTTGAACGCCCGGTCACCGGTCGCGGCGCCGTTGACGTAGTCGATCTCCTGCGGGGTGGCGATTCCGCGCAGGGCCGAGCGGGCGGCGCGCACGGCTCCCGAGCCCGCGAGGTCGAGGGCGAGGTTGGGCTGGGCGTTGCGGGTGGTGGTCTGGGCGAGGATCCGGCCGTAGACCCGTGCCTGCCGGCGCTCCGCGTGGGCGCGGCTCTCCAGGACCAGGGTGGCGGCGCCGTTGCCGTAGTTGAGGCCGGCGGCGCGCTCGTCGTAGGGGCGCATGGGCCGGTCGACGAGGGTGGCGGTCTGCGGTTCCGTGCCGCTCACGGACCGCTCCTCCAGCTCCGCGTACTGGCGCAGCCTGCTCTCGCGCCAGTAGTCGGCGCCGGTGACCACCGCGATGTCCACCTCGCCGGCCGCGATCATCCGGGCGGCGTTGCCGAGGAGCACCGCCGAGGAGGCGCAGCCGCAGGACAGGGTGTAGCTGGGGCCGGTGGCACCCACCAGACCGGCCTGCGTGGTCTCCACGTCCGACATGACCGCGTTCAGCACGTTGCGGAACAGCAGGGAGCGTGCCTCGCGCGGAGTGATGTGCCGGGCGTCGGCCAGCAGCACCGGCAGGTACGTGTCGACGATGGCGTCGGCCGTGGCGTTGCGGGCCGCGAGGACCGCGGCCTCGCGCAGTGCGCCGGCCCGCCAGTCGAGGTCCGCGTCGGCACACGCCTCCACCAGGGCCAGCAGCCCGTAGAGATGGAGGTCCGAGTACTTCTCCACGAACCGGGCCGGGATCTCCGGCAGCCGCTCGGTCACGGTTCCGGGGTCGAGGGGAACGCTGCCGAAGTACGTGCCGTCGTCCTGCCGGAGGAACGAGTCGCCGTGTGCGACGGCCGCCCAGAACGCGTCGGGGGTCGCCGTCGGCCCGGTGCGGCCCGGCAGGCAGAAGCCCATGCCGGTCACCAGCGCGTCCCGGGCGCCCTTGGTCGAGGTCACCGCTCAGCCCTTCGCTCAGATCCGGTACAGCAGGCCGCCCCAGCACCAGACCCCGCCGCCGATCGACGGGGAGAGCACCAGGTCGCCGCGCTTGACCACGCCGCGTTCCAGCAGCTCCGACACGGTGGTCGGGATGGAGGCGCTGGAGACGTTGCCGCGGAAGGAGAGGTTCGTCAGCACACGGGCCGGGTCGGCGCCCAGATGGTGCTGGATGCCCTTGGCCAACGGCTCGGTGCCCGAGTGCGGGATGAGCCAGTCGATGTCGGCCATGGTCAGCTTGTTGCGTGTCAGGAGGTCCTCCACCGCCTCACGGACGTGGGAGAGTGCCACGTCGTTGAGGTCCGGATGGCTGCGCACCCAGCCGTGTTCACCACCGGCCGCGGACATGTGGGCCAGGGCGCCGTCGGTGTGGAAGACCGAGTCGATCAGTCCGCTCGGGCCGCCGGGCGTCGCCTCCAGGACGCAGGCGCCCGCCCCGTCGGACACGAGCATCGCGCCCTTGGAGCCCGGCCGCACCCGGCGGGTGACCCGCTCGGTGGTGGCGACCAGCGCCTTGCGGTAGCCGATGGGCGAGGTGAGCAACGCCGCCGCCGTGTGCACCGCCTGGATGAACCCGGCGCAGGAGCCGGCGATCTCGAAGGCCATCGGGCCCTTCATGCCGAGCTCGGCGGCGGTCAGCGCGCCCACCTCGTGCACGTAGTCGCGGTCCGTCCAGTGGCTGACGACGACCAGGTCGATGTCGCCCGCGTCGACGCCTGCCCGATCGAGTGCCTGCCGGGAGGCCTGCGCGGCCATGAAGACCGGGGTCTCGTGGTCACCGGCCCGGTAGCGGGTGCGGACCCCGACGCCGCCGATGACACGGTCCTCCACGACACTCGTCGTCGCCTTGTCGACGCTTTCGTTCGATATTTCCTCGGAGCCGAAGTAATGGCCGAACCCGGTGAATCGAATTCCGGCGTCCGACCAGATTCCGTGATGTTCTGAATTCACCCGTGAAAAGCTAGTGGCGTCGGCAGGGTGCCGCATCGGGCCTCCAGTACTCGATCAGGGGCGGTGCGGGTACGCGAAGTACCGGCAGATAAAAAGGGAATGAGGCCCGGCGCCGTGGTCTCACGGAACCCAGCCGGGCGGTCCCCCACCGTCGATCCGGATGACCGAACCCGTGAGGTAGGGATTGTCCGCGGCGAAGCACACCGCGTCCGCTATCTCGTCCTCGGCGGCCCAGCGGCCCAGCGGCACGAAGCGTTTGAGTCCCTCCATGTACCGCGCGTGCCGCGGGAAGGCCGTGCTCTTCTCACGCAGCGCCTCCCCGTCCATCACGCCGGGCGCGACGGCGACCACGCGGATCCCGTACGGGCCCAGTTCGTAGGACCAGGTGCGGGTCAGTGCCTCCACGCCGGCCTTCGCCGCGGTGTAGGCCGACTGCCCGTAGGCGCCGCGCGCCAGGCCGGAGGACACGTTGACGATGACGCCCGGCACCTCGTGCCGGACCATGCTCGCGGCGGCCTCACGGCCGACCAGGAACACGCCGGTCAGGCACAGGCGCAGCGTCCGTTCCCAGTCGTCGAGCGGGTGGGTGAGCAACTCGCCGCCGCCGTCGCGCGGTGTGCGCAGCAGGAGCCGGGAGAGGTTGCGGCCGGCGTTGTTCACGCACAGGTGCAGCGGCCGGGTCCGCGTCAGGTCGGCCACGGCCTGCCGTACGGACTCCTCCGAGGTCACGTCGGCCCGCACCGCGTGCAGGTCCAGCCCCTCGGAGCGGGCCATGGCCCGCACCTTCTCCAGCCGTCCCTGATCGAGGCCGAACACCGTCGTGCTCCAGCCCTCGGCCGCGAGCCGTCGGGCCACGGCCAGACCCAGGCCCCTGGTGCCGCCGGTCACCAGCGCGTTCCTGGCTTCGGACAACGTCGCTCTCCCCTCTCCCTGTGCGTCGTCCCCCGTGGCGCGGTGGCTCACCGGTACCGGAAGACCATGGCGCCCCAGCTCAGGCCGCGCCCGATGCTCACCCCGAGAAGCAGCTGCCCGGGTTTCACCGTGCCGTCGTGCACGAATTCGGAGAGCGCGCCGGGCATTCCGACACTGGAGGTGTTGCCGCGCCGTGGAAGGTTCAGCAGCATGCGCTCGCGGGGGATGCCGATACGGTCCGCCATCGGGTACAGCAGATTGGTGTTCGCCTGGTGCGGAACGCACCAGGAAATCTGATCCGGCGAAAGGCCGTTGCGTTTCAGAACGGATTGCCCGGCGTCCACGAGCATGTCCGGTGTCACCTCGGAGAGCACCCCGCCGCGCATCACCATCTTGTCGTTCTCGTCGATGTCGAAGGCGTCGTAGTAGCGGCCGTCGGCGTGCAGCACGATGTCGATCAGGCCGCTGCGGCTGGGCAGTCCGTCGGCGCCGGCGCCCACGGACTCGCCCCGCCGCCATACGGCCGCGGCGGCGCCCGCGCCGAACAACGCCGAGTTCCGGAACCGGAAGTTGAGGATGTCCCGCGGGCTCTCGGCACACACGACCAGGGCGGTCCGCGCGCTCGTGGTCGCCAGCAGGCCACGGGCCACGACACTCGCGTACAGGAAGCCGGCGCAGGCCACCGCCGTGACGTCGAAGCAGTACGCGCCGTGCGCGCCCAGTTGCCGCTGCACGGGCAGCGAGATGTCCATGTAGTTGTTGCCGAGCGAGGAGGGGTTGGCCCGCGGGCGTGCGGTGGCGCTGGTCCCGACGATCAGGTCCACGTCGGAGACGTCGAGTCCCGCGTCGTCCAGGGCGGCACGGGCGGCCTTGACGCCCATCTCGGCGAACCGCTCGTCCGGTCCGGCCCAGTGGCGGGAGGCGACGCCGGTGTGCTCACGGATCCAGGCGTCGTCGACGCCCAGCCCGGGCAGGCGCTCGAAGTGGTCGTTGGTGACGGGTTCGCCGGGGAAGTAGTGGCCGACACCGCCGAGCACGACCGGCGGCGGGGCGCCGTCGAACGGCGACTGGGGGCTGGACATGACGGATCGTCCTTTCCTCGCGGAGGGTGAGCGGGTCGTCCGGCGCCCGGGACCCGGCTGGTCACGTCAGGCGGGCGCTCAGAGCTGGTAGAGCAGCGCCCCGGAGAACCAGCCGGCGCCGGCCGCGGGCGACAGGATCACGTCTCCCTTGCCGAGGCGGCCGGACTCGACGTACTCGGACAGGGCTGTCGGGATGGTGGCGCTCGTGGTCTGGCCGCGGGTGTGCAGGTTCGTCAGGACGCGTGCGGGGTCGGCGCCGATGCGGGCCAGGAGTTGTTCGCTGATCCGGACCGAGCCGGGGTGGGGCACGACCCAGTCGATGTCGGCGAGGGTCATGCCGTTGCGCCGCAGGACCAGGTCGGTGGCCTCGCCCGCGGTCTCGGCGGCCACATCGGCGATGGTGGGCAGGCTCACGGTCCAGCCGTCGGTGCCGCGCGCCTTGGAGACTCCCGCGTGTTCGCCGTAGCTGAGCACCACCGAGTCCCGCAGCCGGGAGTCGTCCGGCGGCCCCACCTCCAGCACCGCGGCGCCGGCGCCGTCCCCGCCGACGTAACTGCCGCGGCGTCCCGGTTTGAGCCGCCGGGAGAACTGGTCGGAGCAGATCACCAGGGCGCGCCGCCACTGGTGGCTGGTGAGAAGCGCGGCGGCCGTCTGCACGCCGTGCACGAAGCCGACGCAGGCGGCGCACACGTCGAAGGCCAGCGCGCGCCGGGCGCCGAGCCGCAGTGCGATCCGCGGCCCGTCCTCGGGCGCGTACCTGCGTTGCGACCAGGACGAGAAGACCACCAGATCGAGGTCGCCTCCCTCGAGTCCGGCGTTGTCCAGCGCCCGGCGTCCGGCCTCGACGGCCATGTACGGCACGGTCTCGGAGTCGTCGGACAGATGACGCCCCGCCACGCCGAGGTCGGGGCCGAGGATCGCCGCCTCCATCGCGGGTGCCTCCGGCAGGTCGGCCGGGGTCGGCTCCCAGCGCTGCGGGAAGTAGTGGCCGAAGCCCCGGAAGGACAGACCCCGGCCCGCCCAGATTCCTCCTGTCACTGCCATGCTCCTCACCTGTAGAAACCCTGCGGGTCGAGACTGCGCAGCCAGGCGACCTCCGCCTGCGTCACCTCCGGCTCGGGCACACAGCCGGACGTCGGGGCGGGCCAGCGGGTCAGCTGCGCCACCGCCTCCTGGGGAGTGGCCGGGCCGTCGTAGCCGGGCGGGAGCCAGGTGGCGAGCCGGAACGGGCTGCCGGCGCCGCCGTCCCGGCGGAACCGCCCGAAGTGGCTGACGACCTCGCGCACTCGGGCGCCCGGGCTGGTGACGTAGGCGACGCGCTCGACGAACTTGCGCGGGGACGCGGTGGACAGCACCAGGCAGTCGGTGCTGGTGGCGATGTCGTTGGCGCCGCCGGAACCGGTCAGCCAGCGGCCGTCGGCCAGCAGGCTCGTGTTGATGTCGCCGCGGCTGTCGACCTCGCCGGCCGCGAGGACGCCGAGGCAGCGCCGGTTGCCCGCCACCATGCCGCCGAGGATCTCGGTGATGCCCGCCAGCTGCTGGGAGCGCGTGGCGTGCAACTGGCTGAAGAGGAAGACGTCGCCGGGCTCGGGATCCATGCCGTAGAAGCCGAGTTCGGCACAGACGGGGACGCGCACGCCCTGCTCGCGCAGGCGCGCGGCGGCCAGCCAGGCGGCCAGGTGGGACACGCCGATGCCCGCGAGCAGGGTGTCGTAGCCGTCCTCGGTGACGCGCTGGACGATGGCCCGCGCGCCGAGGATGACGGTGCGTTCCTGCCGGCTCACGGGCGTGCGGGGCTCCGGTCGCGGGCGGGGGGTGGCCGCGGCCCGCGGTGGTCGGGCGGTGAACGGCGGCGCGGGGTCGCGGGGCGGGGTGACGGGTGCCCGGGGGCTGAGGGGCCGGGCGTCGAGGGTGAGTTCGGCGCGACGGGCCGGTCCCAGCTTGCGGAGGTAGGCGGCGTGGCTGCCGGGTTCCTCGACCCACTCGCGGTACCACTCCTTGGCGCCGTCCTCGGTCGCGAGGCTCTCCACGAGCTCGGTGAGGAAGGCGTAGTCGTCGCGGTAGCCCGTGATGTCCTGGGTGGCTTCGCCGGTGCTGAGGCCCCGCAGGGACTGCGGGTGGGCGCCCAGCGGTGCCTCGCACAGCGCGACGACGCGCTGACCGGGGATCACGACCCGCTCCGGGTGGGCGTCGACGAACGCGTCGGGCACGATGCGCTCCACGGACGCGAGGACTCCCCGCCGGGCGGCGTAGGCCGCCCAGGCGCCCTCGCCGGCGGGCGGCACGAGCACGATGTTGCCACGGCGGTCCGCGCACGCTCCGTGCAGCAGCGTCAGGTCCGGTCGCAGCGGTTCCACGAGGCCGAAGGTCCGGTCGGTGCCGTGCGGGTCCGCCATCCGCACGAACTTCGGGGTGCCGTCCGCCGTGCCGCCGTCCCCGCCGGGCAGGGGGCCGCGTCCGCCCGCGGCCAGTCCGCGCTCCAGATCACTGCCGACCAGCGAGGCGGTGACGCCGTACGGCAGGCCCGTCGCGCCGGCCGTCAGCCGTTGGGTGAAGCTCAGCAGCGACCACAGTTCGCAGGTGAAGGGCTCACCGCGGGCCAGGTCGCGATAGAGCGGGTTGGGGCGCGGTGTGGGGTAGGTGTCGCCCAGGAAGCAGGTGATCAGGTGGTCGACCGCGCCCGACATGGTCAGGGCGTGCATCGCCGTGTGCGTCGCCGACGTGCTGACGGTGAACGCGCCCCGGCCCGCGAACTGCCGGGCGAGCGCGTAGACCATGGCGTTCGGCCGCGCCATCGTCATGGCCAGGTGCAGGTGTGTGCCGGGGGTGACGTACCGGGACACCAGGGCGTCGACGTCGGGGACGACGGCGGGGTGCCGTGCGGGTCCGCTGTGCGTGGTCATGGTCTCCTTCGCAGGGTCGGTCCGCCGGGGGGCGGACCACCGGTCAGGCGGCGCCCAGCACGAGCACCGAGGTCTGGCTGCCGATGGCGAAGGCGAGGGACACCGCGAGGTCCAGCTCACCGGGGCGAGCCCCCTCGCCGACGTGGTCGTGGTCGCACTCCGGATCCGGCACCGAGTCCGCGTAGTTGGCGGTCGCGCACAGGGTCTGGTGCTGCAGGGCCAGGGCGGTTGCCGCCGCGTTGACCAGGGCCGTGGCACCGAGAAGGTGTCCGTGAACGGGCTTGAGGGACGTCAGGGGCGGCCAGGCCGAGCGTGGGCGGTCCGCGTAGAGCGCGCCCAGCATCCGGCTCTCGGCCACGTCGTTCTTCGGGGTGGCCGTGCCGTGCCCGCAGAACCAGCCGACGTCCGCGGGGGCGCGGCCCGCGTCGTCGAGGGCCTCCGCGACCACCGACGCCGTCACCTTGCCGCTCATGTCCATGCCGAACGGATGGGTGGCCTCGTTCCGCGCCCGGTGGGACAGCACACGCGCGTAGCCGTCGACGCCGCGGGCACGGGCGTGGTCCTCGCGTTCGAGGCACAGTGCGATCGCACCCTCGCCGAAGACGAAGCCCTCGCGGTCGCGGGTGTAGGGCCGGACGGCGCGGCGGGGGTCGGCCGACTCGGTCGACAGCACGCCGTCGCCCATGGCCGTGAAGGACTCGAAGACCAAGGGCGTGAGCGGGAACTCGTACCCCAGCACGAGCGCGGCGTCGGCGCCGCCCGAGCGGATCAGGTCGGCGGCGAAGCCGAGGGCGTGGTGTCCGCCGACGCAGGCGCTGCTGAGGGTGGTGACGAGTCCGCGCACGTCCCCGTGGATGGCCGCCAGGGTGGCCGGGGCGCCCGGCATGCCGCGGAGCATCGCGCCGCTGTCGGCGAAGTGCCGCTTTCTGGCCGCTGCCCGTCGGGCGGCGCTCGCCTCGGCCGCTTCGGGGTGCGCACCGTCCGTGAGCACGTTGCTCACCCATTCGAGGGGGCCGCGCGAGGACGACGCGATGAGGGACAGCCGGTGCGGGTCGATCTCGCCCTGTCCGAGCCCCGCGTCACGGCGGGCCTCCTCCACGGCCGACATGGCGGCCAGGGCCTCTCGTGTGTACCGGCCGGCGAATTTCTCGTTCAGGTCCGGCAGGAACTTCCGGTGGTCGAAGTCCCGCAGTTCGCCCGCTGCCCGGACGCCGGTCGGTCCCGGAGCGCACCGCGTCAGCGGGCCCAGACGTGAACGGCCGTCACGTACGTCCTGCCAGAATTCGTTGACGTGGGTTGCACCGGGGAGCATCACACCGATACCGGTGACGAGTACCGGGCCCCCACGGTTCTGCCCTGCGGTGGATTCAGCCAGTGCAGCCATGCCGAAAACGTATCCGGCGCTCAACTATTCGACATCGTTCCACCGGTACCGGGCACATTTTCCCGCCGGTACCGGAGGTACCCCTGAAGAGGAAGTACCACGGATACCGGACGGCTTGGGATTTCGGGTACCGGAGGCCTGTTAACGGCGGCGGCGGACGGCTTTAGTGTCAACATCCCAAGCAACGCAGGGAGTCGTATGACCGACCAGGAAAAGGACCCCGGGCGCGACACGCTGATATCCGGGATGGGATTCTCCCTGCCCGGTCCGGAAGGGCTGTGTGCGACGTCCGCCGAGTTCTGGGACATCATTTCCACGGGCGCCTGCCACGTGGAGCAGGACGGCATTTACTTCGGGCAGGCGAGAACCGACGCCACGGATGTGAAGGAGCGTTTTCCGGAGCTGCCCCGAAAGGCGCTCGCGCTGTACTCCCCCGTCCAGTTGCACGGCCTGGTCTCGTTCGCGGAGGCGTGCACGGACGCCGGTCTCGACTGGCGTGCGGGGGATCTGGCCCAGGCGGGGGTGCTGACCGCGCGGGACGGCGGCGACTGCTGGTCGTCGCAGTACAGCGACATCCTGAACGCCGACCGCGCCACCGCCACCAAGGACGAGATCAACGCCCTGGGCACCCGGCTCGCACTCACCGGTATCCCCATGGACGTCACCAACGTCCAGGTGTCGGTGATCGGCGGGACCGGGCCCAGCTTCACGATCTCCAACGGCTGTACGTCCTCGGCCGTGGCGCTCGGGATGGCGCACCGCCTCATCACGGGCGGCGAGGTGGACGTCGCCGTGGTCACCGGCGCGGACGTGTTCGGCCGGGACTTCCTGCTGCACTACGCGGACCTGCTGGACCGGTACGCGGAACTCAGCGCGGACGAGGACGGCACGGTCGACGCGATGGAGGACGCGGCCCTGGCGATGCGGAGCCAGATGCGCCCGTACGACAAGAACTCGCCGGGTTCGAACATGGGCAGCGGCTCGATCACACTGGTCCTGGAGAGCCGCGCGCACGCCGAGACGCGCGGCGCCCGGCCCTACGCCCGGCTGATGTCGCAGCGCACCCGGCGCAGTCCCCAGCACAGCGCCTTCGCCATCGACCGGGCGGGCACCGGCATGGTCCAGGCGTCACGTGACGCCATGGCGGGCCTCGTCGAGCCGGACCAGATCGACTACGTCAACGGTGGCGCCGAGGGCGACCGCGTCTTCCACGAGACGGAGTCGAACATCGTGCACTCGCTGTTCGGGGACCGGGCCGCCCGGCTGCCCGTCACCGTGCAGGAGGCATGTTTCGGGCACAACGGCGGTCCGCTCGGCAACCTCGGTGTGGCGGCGACCTCTCTGATGATCCAGCGCGACACGGTGTGCCCGACCGCCGGCTGCGTCGACCCGGCCGACGAGTGCGCCTTCGACCCGGTGCCGGGCACCACGGCCCGGCCGCAGCGCGTCGACCACGCGCTGTCCTTCAACTACACCGTCGGCATGATCAGCAGCGCGATCCTGCTGGGCAAGGCGTGAGGGGGAAGGCCATGGACAGCAGCACGCCGGCGCACACGGGCGCCGGCTCCCGCACGGCGGTTCTGACCGGCGTCGCCGGGTGGGTGCCGCCCGGCACGGTCACCAACGCCGACCTGCAGGCCCGTCTGGACACCAGTGACGAGTGGATCCGCAGCCGTACCGGCATCGCCCAGCGGCACACCGTCCCACCGGGCACCGCCACGCGCGAACTCGCGGTCGAGGCGGGCCGGCTGGCCCTGAAGTCGGCCGGGCGCGACGACGTGGACGCGGTGGTGCTCGCGACGGCCACCCCCGACCGTCTCTGCCCGGCCACGGCTCCCGAGGTCGCGACGGCCCTCGGACTCGGACCGGTGGCCGCTCACGACGTCGCCGCCGTCTGCGCCGGTTTTCTGTACGCCCTGTCGACGGCGGTCGGGGCGATCGCGGCCGGCTTCGCCGACCATGTGCTGGTCATCGGCGCCGAGACCTTCTCCAGCATCGTCGACCCCGACGACCGGACCACGGCGGTCATCTTCGGCGACGCCGCCGGTGCCGTGGTGCTGCGGGCCGGGGAGCGCGACGAGCCGGGCGCCGTGGGGCCGGTACGGCTCGGCAGCGACGGCGCCTTCAGTGACCTGATCGAGATTCCGGCGGGCGGCGCGCGGCAGCGCAAGGCCGGCTCGGCGCCCGGCCCGGACGAGTACTACCTGCGCATGCAGGGGCGCAAGGTGTACCGGCACGCGAAGGAGCGCATGGCCCAGGCGTCCCTCGACGTCCTGCGGCGCTCCGGCTGGCAGGTCGGCGACGTCGACCGGCTGGCCACCCACCAGGCCAACGCACGCATCAGTGAGGCCGTCGCCGACGAACTCGGCATCTCGCGCGAGCGGGTGCTGTCCAATATCGAGCGCGTCGGCAACACCTCGGCCGCGTCCCTGCCCCTGCTGCTCGCCGACGCCGCCTCGGCGGGTGAGCTGCGTCCGCACCACCGGGTCCTGCTCGCCGCCTTCGGCGGCGGACTCGCCTGGGGCGCGGCGACCCTGACGTGGCCGGAGGTCACGCCCTTCGCGGTGCACACCTACGACGCGTGAGGACACGCCGGCCCGCGCCGGCGCACTGCCCCGCACGTCCCACCGACACGGCGTTTCCCGGGAGGAACGGTGTACGAGAAGGTCAAGTCCCTGCTGACGAACAGCTTTCGGGTCCCGGAGGACCAGATCGCCCCCGAGGCCAGCCTGGAGGACCTGGGCCTCGATTCCCTGGCGGCGGTGGAGTTCTCCCTCGCCCTGGAGAAGGACTTCGGCATCGACATCACCGACGACGAAGTGGTCGAGCTGGAGCGGCTCGACCGGATCGTGGCCCTGGTCGAGCAGCGCGTCCGGGCCGCCTGACGGGCCGTGCGCCCGCCCGGTGCCGGCGCGGCGCGCGCGGACCGGGGCGAACGAGCCGAGAAGCCGGGACCCGACACGGGCCCCGGCTTCCTCGTCCCGCCCGCGGCGACGCCCCCGGGGGCGCGTGGCACGGTGGCCCGGCGGGACGGGCCCCGTCACCCGGGGCCGGTCCGCCGGGCCGTCGCGGCCCCGGGGGCAGCCGCTCGGTCAGGGCTTCGCCAGGTCCACCGCCTCCGGCGAGCCGGACCCGTCGCCGTCGTCCCGCGCCTGGCGCCCCGCGCCACGGGGGATGAGCACGGCCACCGCCACGGCGACGACGACCAGCAGGATGCCCGTGGCCAGCGAGGTGACACCGAAGGCATCCGCGAACGCTTCGTCGGCCCGGCGCTTGAGTTCCGCGCCCGCCTCTCCCGGCAGGGCACTCGCCGCGGCGATGGCGTTGGGCAGCCCTTCCCGGGCGGCGTCCATCACCCGCTCGTCCACTCCGGGTACCGAGGTGTCCATCTCCCGGCGGAACAGGGCGGAGGCGATGCTGCCCATGATGGCCACGCTCAGCCCGTTGCCCAGTTCGTAACTGGTCTCCTCGATCCCGGCGGCGCCCCCCGCGCTGTCCGCGTCGGCCGTGGACATGATGGCGTCGGACGCGGCCGTCATGGCGCAGCCCGCCCCGGCGCCGATCCCGGCCAGCGCGACGGCGAAGACCCAGTAGTCGGTGTCGGGACGTACGTTCACCAGGACGAAGAAGGCGGCCCCGATGAGCCCCAGGCCGATCATCATGGCGTACCGGGTGCCGTACCTCGGCACGATGGCGGACATCGCGGGTGCCCCGATCATGGTGGCCAGCAGCAGGGGGAGCAGCCGCAGGCCGGATTCCATGGGCGAGGCTCCGCCGATGAACTGCCAGTGCTGGGTGAGGAGCAGCATCAGTCCGCCCATGCCGAACATCGCCAGCACCACCGAGACGACCGCCACCGAGAAGGCCCGGTTGCGGAACAGGCCCGGGTCGATCAGCGGGTCGGGCACCCTGAGCACCCGCACCACCAGGCCGCCGAGCATCAGCAGGCCCAGCACACCCGTGACGACGGTCTGCGTCTCCAGGCCCTCGGCGCCGCCGTGCTGGATGGCGTACACCAGCAGGATCAGTCCGGCCACGGACAGCAGGGCACCGACGGTGTCCCAGCGCGGGGGGTTGGGGTGACGGGACTCCGGCACCAGGGCCAGCGCGGCGATCAGGGCGAACACCATGATCGGCACGTTGATGAGGAAGACCGAGCCCCACCAGAAGTGCTCGATCATGACACCGCCGACGACGGGTCCGACGGCCGCGCCGGCGGCGGACATCGTGGCCCACACCGCGAGGGCCACCGTGCGTTCCTTGCGGTCGGTGAAGACGTTCCTGATGATCGACAGCGTCGAGGGCATGATGATGGCCGCGCCGACGCCGAGCAGCGCGCGGGCCGCGATCAGCATCCCGGGGCCGGTCGCCCACGCGGCCATCGCCGATGACGCGCCGAAGACGACGAAGCCCAGGCACAGGAAGCGTTTGCGCCCGAGCCGGTCACCGAGCGTGCCCGCGCTGATGAGCAGTCCCGCGACGACCAGCGAGTAGACGTCGACGATCCACAGTAACTGCACCGAGGAGGTGTCGAGTTCGGTACTGAGCGTGGGCAGGGCGACGTTCAGCACGGTCAGGTCCAGGGCGACGACCAGGAGGCTGAGCGACAGAACGGCCAGGACCGCCCACCGGTTCCGGGCACCGGGACCGGCGACCCCGCCCCCACCGTCGCCGGTGGGCCTGTCATGCACGGGTTCCATGAGTCTCCTCCTCGAGTCTTGGTTCCGCAGCGTTGTCGTACGGCATACCAGCTATCGTACGTTGTACGGGCGCGCGCTAACATGGAACCGTGACTGAGACTTCTGGACGAGAAGCGAATTCCGGCCGGAACACGGCCAAGGGCCGACCGGGGTCGATCTGGTTGCGCGACATGCGTCAGCGGCCGGCGAAACAGCCGCTGAACCGCGAGCAGATCGTGCGCGGTGCGGTACGGCTACTGGACGAAGGGGGCGTACGCAACCTGCGCATGCGTCAGCTCGCCGAGTCCCTCGGCTCGGCCCCCATGTCCCTCTACTGGCACGTACCAACCAAGGACGACCTTCTGGAGCTGGCCGTCGACGCCGTCTTCCCCGACCCGCCGGCCCGGTCCGCGGCAGGCGACTGGCGCGCGGACATCAAGGCCGGTGCCACCGGCCTGTTCGAGGTGCTGCTCCAGCACTCGTGGATGATCGAGCTGATGGGCAGCCACCCGCCGGTGGGCCCGCGCGCCCTGGCGCACACCAGCGCCATCATCGCGATTCTCGAGGATGCCGACTTCACGCCGTCCCAGCTGGACTCAGCCCTGTCGGCGATCTACTACTACACGGTGGGCGCCGCCCTGTCGGAGGCGGCCTGGCAGCGCACGACCCGGCAGAGCGCCGAGTCCGAGGAGAACTGGGCCCTGCGTCTCGGCCCGTACCTCGACTCGGCCCTGGACAACCACCCGTCCTCCCTGGCCGACTACGTCAAGCGCAGCGCCGACAGCAGCACCGGGCGGCGCTTTCACGACGGCCTGGAGTGCATGGTGGCCGGCATGGAGGGGATGCGGCCGCCGGCGCCTTGACGGCACGGCCCGCCGTACGTCCACCCGCGATCGAGGCGCGGGACCTGGCCGGGACGTCGTGGGCCGACCGGTGCGGACCGCGGGCGGACCACAGCGTCCGCCCCATGGGGCGCGGGCAAGTGGAGCTTCGGCGCACGGTCGTGCCCGGCGCGGAGACCCTCGATGCCGCACGGGCGCCGGGCGCCCGGACGTCCGGAGCGGCCCCGGGGCCGGCGGGACGGGTTCCGGGCCGGCGCCCCACCGCTCCCGGACGGACCCGGGCGGGCAGCACGGCGCGAGGGCCCACGACGGGTCGGGCGATCCCGCCGTCGGCTCAGTCCGCGCCGCCCACCTCCTCCACCGGCGGCATGAACGCCCGCAGCCACCGTTCCGTCTGCGCGACGTGCGCCTGGGCCGCTCCGGCCGCCGCGACCGGGTCGTGGTCGGCGATGGCGGTGGCCAGGACGCGGTGGTCGTCGTCGCTCTTCCTGCGCAGTTCGGGGCCCTCGGGCAGGGTGAAGACCTGGTACTTGCGCGAGCGGGCGCGGAAGACCGCCAGGAGGGTGGCCAGCGTGGGGTTGCCGCCCACGCGGGCGATCTCCGCGTGGAAGCGGTGGTCCAGTTCCGACGCCTTCGCGGGATCGGTCGTGGCCTCCATGTCCTCGATCAGGGCGAAGAGCGTGTCCACCGTCTCCGGAGTGCAACGGGCCGCCGCCTGGGCCGCGACGTGCGCCTCCAGCACCCTCCGGATCTCGTAGACCTCCAACAGGCCTGACAGGGGCAGGAGTTCGAGCGTCAGGGAGAGGCTGCCGATCACGTCCTGGGGCCGCAGCTGGGAGACGTACGTGCCCGAGCCGTGGCGCGGCTCGATGACGCCCAGGGCGGCGAGCATCCGTACCGCCTCGCGCAGCGACCCCCGCGAGACGCCCAGTTCCTCGCAGAGCTCGCCCTCGGGCGGGATGCGCTCGCCGGGGCCGAGGCGTCCCGTGCCGATCATGTGCCGCAGGCCGTGGAAGGCCTTCTCGACTGCGGACATCCGTCCCCTTCTTCCTCCCCTGAACGGGCCACGATCCGGCCGCGCCCCTCGGAGCACTGTAGCGAGACCCTGCGGGTCATCGGATGTGTCGGGTCGGTTTCCCGGCAAAGTCATCTGATGACTTTCACTGTACGACCCTTGTTTCCGCCGCAGAAGGTGGGCAGGATGCCCAGTCATCAGATGTGTCCGGCGGAGCGTGAGCCTCCGCAGGACCGCCCTGCCCAGATGTGGAGTCCTGTGAGCGAGACCGAGGTGACCACCGCACCGCGCCCCCTGCTGCTGGCGGACGGCAGGCCCGCCGACCGGGCCTGGTCGCTGGACCCTGTCCTCAAACACCTGAACCACGGCTCCTTCGGGGCCGTTCCGCTCGTCGCCCAGGAACGGCAGGAACTGCTGCGCCGCGAGATGGAACGCTCACCGGTCGTGTGGTTCCCGGCACTCCCCCAGCGCCTCGCCGCCACCCGGGTCGAGATCGCCGACTTCCTGCGGGTGGACGCCGGCGATCTCGCCCTCGTGCCGAACGCCAGCGCCGGCGCGAGTGTCGTCTTCGCCGCCCTCACCCTGCGGCCCGGCGGGGAGATCCTCGTCACCGACCACGGCTACGGTGCCGTGACGATGGGCGCCGAGCGGCTGGCCCGCCGCTGCGGCGGCCGGGTCCGCACCGCACGGGTGCCGCTGGACGCGGACGAGGACCGGGCGTACGAGGCGGTCGTCGCCGAACTCGGCGACGCCACCGAGCTCGTCGTCGTCGACCAGATCACCTCGGCGACCGCGCGCCGGCTGCCGGTGGAACGCATCGGGGCGGAGGCCGGCCGGCGCGGCATCCCCGTCCTCGTCGACGGCGCCCACGCGCCCGGTCTGCTCGCAGCACCGCTCGCCGGCGCCACGTACGACTTCTGGACCGGCAACCTGCACAAGTGGGGATGCGCCCCGCGCGGCACCGCGGCGCTGATCGCCCGCGGTCCGCTGCGCGAACGCCTGCACCCCCTGATCGACTCCTGGGCCGCGGCCGATCCCTTCCCGGACCGGTTCGACCAGCAGGGCACCGTCGACGCCACGGCCCATCTGGCCGCACCGGCGTCCCTCGACTTCGTCGAGCGCACCTGGGGCTGGCCGGTCGCCCGCCGCTACATGAACGACCTGGCCGGCTACGGCGCCCGGGTCATCGGCGCCGCGCTCGCCGAGGCGACCGGCGTGGACCCCTCGGCGGACGTCGGCATGCCCGTACCCGGCATGCGCCTGGTGCGTCTGCCGGACGGACTGGCCGCCGACCGGATCGAGGCCGACGCCCTGCGGGACCGGGTGGCCCGGGAACTGGGCGTGGAAGCCGCTTTCACCAGCTTCGACGGCATCGGCTACCTGCGCCTGTCCGCCCACGTCTACAACATCGCCGCCGACTACGAGTACTTCGCCGAGGACTGTGTCCCCGTCCTCGGCACGTGGGCACGAGAGAACATCGGAAAGAGGTCAGCACAATGAGAAGAAGGACGGCAGTCCTCGCGCTCGGCACCGCCGCCGCGACCCTCCTCACCGGCTGCTCCACCATGAGCCCCGAGGCGAGCGGAACGGTCACCCTCAACATGGTCGAGAGCCTGACGAACCCGACCCGCACCGATCTGCTCAAGGACCTCATAGCCGACTTCGAGCAGCGGAACCCCAAGATCAAGGTCAACCTGGTCTCGCCGCCCACCGAGCAGGCCGACCAGAAGCTCCAGCAGATGCTCCAGTCCGGCAGCGGGGTGGACGTCCTGGAGGTCCGGGACATCACCGTCGGACCCTGGTCGAACAACGGCTGGCTGTACGACATGAAGAAGGACCTGGACGGCTGGAAGGGCTGGCAGGCAATGACGGAGAACGCCGTCAACGCCTCCAGGGACGCCGAGGGCCGCACGTACTTCGTCCCGTACGGCTTCTACGGCCTGAGCCTCTTCTACCGCACCGACCTGATCGAGAAGGCGGGCTTCGACAAGCCGCCGGCCACCTGGCAGGAGCTGCTGGAGCAGGCGTCCGCCGTCCACGACCCGGGCGAGCGCCGTTACGGCTACGCCTTCCGTGGCGGCGCCAACTCCAACAGCAACGCCACCGCCGCCATCGAGGCCTACCTCGCCGACCAGGTCGACCCGGCCAACGGCTTCAAGCTGAAGACCGGCCGCACGATCTTCTCCGCCCCCGAGGCCGAGGACGCGATCGAGACCTACCTCAAGCTCTTCGAGCAGGCGTCCCCGAAGTCGTCCGTCTCCTGGGGTTATCCGGAGATGGTGGAGGCCTTCTCCAACGGCTCCACGGCCTTCCTGCTCCAGGACCCCGAGGTGATCGCCACCGTCTCGGAGTCGAAGTCGATCTCCAAGGACCAGTGGGCCACCGCCCCGCTGGTGGCAGGACCCGGCGGCAAGACCGTACAGCCGCTGGCCACCGCGGGCTGGGGTGTCGCCGAGGGCAGCGCCCACAAGGCCGAGGCCGTGAAGCTGGTCGAGTTCCTCTCCCAGGGCGAGGCGTCGACGTCGTTCACGAAGAAGAACAGCCTGGTGCCCATCCTGAAGTCCGCGGTCAGCGACCCCTTCTACAAGACGGGTCCCTGGTCGAGCTACGTCACCATGACGGAGCAGCCGGACAAGTACCTGGTCGTCACCCAGCCGCGCGGCGTGAGCTGGTGGGCCGAGTGGCAGCAGAAGGCGGACGCCGACGTGCAGAAGCTGATCCTCGGCAAGACGACGCCGAAGCAGCTGCTCGCGGGGTGGGACGCGTACTGGACCGAGAAGTGGCAGCAGGAGCAGTAGACATGTCCGTCACCTCCACCACGACGTCGAAGACGCCGGCGACGGACCCGGGGGAGGCCTCCGGCAGGAGGGGCCTCCCCCGAGGGGACAGGCGCAAGCGCGAGTTCACCACCCGTCGCGGCCTGACCATCGCCGCCTTCATGGCGCCGGCCGCGGTCTTCGTCGCGGTCTTCACCTACTACCCGGTGCTCGCGGGCGGCCAGATGGCCTTCCGCAACTGGAAGCTGACCGATCTGACCGACACCTCCTGGGTGGGCCTGAAGAACTTCGGCGACGTCTTCGCCGACCCCGCGTGGGGCACCGTGCTGGGCAACACCGCCGTGTGGGTCCTCGGTTCGATCGTCCCGCAGCTGCTGATCGGCTTCGCGCTCGCGCTGTGGCTGCGCCGGCGCTTCCGCCTCCGCGGCCTGTACCAGGCGCTGATCTTCTTCCCCTGGGCGATCTCCGGGTTCCTCATCGGCATCCTCTTCCGCTGGCTGTTCAACAGCGAGTTCGGAGTCGTCAACGACCTGCTGCAGAAGGCCGGTCTGATCGACGAACCGATCGCCTGGCTGGCCGATCCGAAGACCGCGATGGTGGCCGTGCTCATCGCCAACATCTGGTACGGCGTCACCTTCTTCACCATCATGATCCTGGCCGCGCTCCAGTCGATCCCCGACGAGCTCTACGAGGCGGCGGCGCTGGACGGCGCCGGAAAGGCCCGCACCCTCTTCCAGATCACCATCCCCTACATCCGCACCACCCTGGCCCTGACCGTGCTGCTCCGGGTCATCTGGATCTTCAACTTCCCGGACCTGATCTTCGGCATGACCGGCGGCGGGCCCAACAACGAGACGCACATCGTGACCACGTGGATGATCAAGATCACTCAGCAGGGCGACTACGGCAGGGCCTCCGCGCTCGGCCTGCTCGTGGTGGCCGCGCTGCTGGTGTTCGCGGTGTTCTTCCTCATGGCCACGCGCGAGAAGAAAGGGGCGAGGTCGTGACCGGCAAGGGTTCGGCGGCCGGCCGGGCGGTCAAGTTCACCTTCCTCGGCGTGTGGCTGCTCTTCACCGTCTTCCCGCTCTACTGGATCACCGTCACCTCGCTGAAGGCGCCCGGGGACATCTTCCACTTCCCGCTGGCGTACTGGCCCGAGCGCTTCTCCCTGGAGAACTACCGCGGCCTGTTCGGCACCGCGGACTTCGGTACGTACCTCACCAACAGTCTCGTCGTCTCGACCGTGGCGGGCGTGACCGCCACGGCGATCTCGATGCTCTCGGCGTACGTGCTGGCCCGCTTCGAGTTCCGCACCAAGTCCGCCCTGCTGATGGCCGCGCTGGTCACCCAGATGATTCCGTCCTTCATCGCGCTCGGACCGCTCTACCTGCTGATGACCGACCTGAAGCTGGTGGACAACCGACTCGGGCTGATCCTCGTCTACATCGCGGTGTGCATCCCCTTCTGCACGGTGATGCTGCGCGGCTTCTTCGAGAACATCCCGGACGCGCTGGAGGAGGCCGCCATGATCGACGGCCTGTCCCGCTTCGCGGCGCTGTTCCGCGTCCTGCTGCCGGTGATGCGCCCGGGCATCATCGCCGCGTTCATCTTCAACTTCGTCAACTGCTGGAACGAGCTGTTCCTGTCGGTGACGCTGATGAACAGCGACAGCAACAAGACCGTGCCGACCGCGCTGAACGGCTTCATCTCCAGCTTCAACATCGACTGGGGCTCGATGTCCGCGGCGGCCGTACTGACGATCGCGCCCACCATGCTGCTGTTCGCCTTCGCCAGCCGCCACATCGTGCAGGGGCTCACGTCGGGTTCGGTGAAGGGGTGAGTGCGGTGTGGACCTGACGCCGGGATCGCGGGTCAGGTCCGTGCAACTGACCTCTCCGGCGTGGCGGCGCGGGCCGCGGGACTGCCGTACACGGCGTACGCCAGCCAGGTGGGATCCCCGCCGTGGTCGCGCAGCGCCCGTCGGGCGTCCAGGGACGCCTGCCCGAGGCTCTGTCCCCCGGTGACCAGACGCTCGTAGAAGGTGTCCGCGAAGAGCAGCGCGGAGTCGGACCGCACCGGCCACAGCGTGCCGACGAACGCGCCCGCCCCGGCCCGCAGGAACTGCGGTGCCCAGCCGAGGCTGGTCGAGAACCAGTCGATCTCCCCGGCGCTGCGGCAGGCGTTGAAGAACACCAGCGGGTGGGTGGCGCGCAGGGCTCCGGAGTGGGTGGCGTAGGCGAGGTCGATCGGGTCGAAGGGGCCGTCCGCCATGGTGACGTGGGAGCCGGCGGACGTGAAGGAGTTGTGGCAGGCGAAGTGCAGCAGCCCGTGGAGCCCTTCGTCGATGAGGTCGCTCACGGCGGCGCGACGGGTCAGGGTCCCGCCGTCGGTCACGGAGGCGCCCAGTCTGGCCCGGAGCGCGAGCACTTCACGCTCCGCTTCGGGCGGCGAGCCCGGCGGCACCACGAACGCCGCTGAGGACAGGGACAGTTCCCGCACCCGGTCCTGTCCGAAGACGCGGCGCACCACGGGAAGCCACTCGGCGAGAAAGCCGTCGCCCTCCTGGTGACCGTCGAGGGGGTACAGCAGCTCCCAGGGCACGACGTCGTGCTCACCGAGCACGGTCAGCGACGTGACGTGCCCGATCTCCTCCCAGAACTGCCGGCGCACGGCGTCGGGCACGGCCGTCGCCCACAGCTGCACCCCGAGGTTGACCAGCCGGCGACGGGCCGCCCCCTGATCCGCGCCGCCGGGTTGCCCGGCCGCGGCGGCGGTGCGTCGCAGCTCGTCGTAGATCCGTTCCCTCGCTCCCTGCGAGTCGCCCGCCAGCAGGCGGAAGGACTCGGGGGCGTAGGTGGTCTCGCTGAGGAGCTGGAAACTGTAGGCGCCGTCCGCGCCCTTGAGGACCTGGAGGGTCACCTCCCCGGGATCGAACGCGAGCGAGGTGAGGGGCGCGGTGCGCGGGAGGCCGTCCCTGGCCGGGGTGCCGGGCTGCACGGAGACCTGCGCGCGCAGCTCACCGAGGAAGGTGCCCCGGTGGAAGGCGCGCACGGTGACGGTGTGCAGTCCCGGTGTCATGGTGCGCAGGCCGAACTGGAGCCACTGCGAGTCCTGGCCGGGAGGGACCGTCAGCATCTGCTGCAGATCTCCCAGGGCCAGCAGACCGGGCGCGTGCACGGTGATGAGGAGCCGCGCTCCCGCCGCCGGGACGGGGAAACCGCGCAGGGCCACACCGGTGTCGCCGGATCCCTGGGTGACGCGCACGTGCAGGGGCACCTCGCGTCCCGGAGGCGCCTGCTCGACCAGCTCGGCTTGCAGGAAACGCGGTTCCCGGCTGTGCCCGGCACCGCCGCCACCACCGCCCGGCCTTCCGGGCTGACCGTGACCGGGAGGGCCGTGGCCGGGAGGGCCGTGCTGTGCCGGGGTGTCGCCGTGGTCCGTCGCGCCGGGATACGGGACCACGTGGACCGTCTTGGTCGAGCGGGTCTCCAGGGACAGCTCGTCCGCGTCCGCGGTCTCCTGCCTCAGCCGGACCTCGCCGGTCGCGGCATCGACCACGTCGACGACCCTGGCCAGCAGCCGTCTCGTGTCGTCGTCGCCCAGGGCACCGGCGAGCTGCACCGCGCGGCCCAGCTTGGCCCGGGCCTCGGCACTGTCACCGGTTCTGCGGGCGTCGAGGCCCTGCTGGATGGCCGTGGCCAGCTCGGCCTGTCCCGTGTAGTGCGCGACCCTGGGATCGATCGCGGCGGGAGCGGCGTCGTCGTCCGTCCACACCGCACGGATCAGACCCTGAGCCACGGGGCGGGCGCTGCCGTCGCTCGCGTGGGTGACCAGGGAGACGCGGCCGGCCAGCATCTCCAGGCCGGGGTCCGCCGCGGGGACCCGGAGACGGACGTGGTAGTCGCGTTGTTCGCCGCCGCCCCAGGAGCCCGTGGGGTAGTCAGCGGTGCGCGGGCCCGCCGGGACGCGCCGGCCGGTCAGATCGACGAACGTGGGATGGACCTGTCTGACGAACACGGTCTCCGTACCGACGGGTGTCCGCAGGCGCAGCGCGACATCGACGGCCTCCCTGCCCGTCACCTCCGTGATCACCCGGGTGATGTCGTCGACCGCACCGGCCGGGTCGGTCGGTATCGCCTCGGCGCTGCCCAGCAGCGCCGAGGCGATACCGTCGACTTGCTGCGCCGCCCGGTCCGTGCCCACCGCCCGCACGTCGCAGGTGAAGCGGCCCGCGCAGGCGTCCAGCGCGGCCCGCAGGTCTCCCGGCGACTCGTTCTCGTTCCGGCCGTCGGTGAGCAGGAGCCCGTGCCGGATGTCCCCGTCGGCGGAGTGCAGCAGACGGTCGGCGAGCCGGAGCCAGGTGCCGATCGCCGTGCCGCCGCCCGCGGAGAGCGTGCGCAGCGCCCACTTGGCCTGCCCCCGGGTGCGGGCGTCGGCCACGGCGAGGGTGCCACCGCCCGGGTACACCTCCGTGGCCTGCTGTGTGCCGGCGACGACGGCGAAGTGCGCGCCGTCGGGCACGGCGTCGATCGCGGCGGCGGCCGCCGCTGTGGCGGCGTGCAGCTTGGCGGGCGGGTGGCCCATCGAGCCGGAGCAGTCGACCATGATCGCCACCGCCGCGCGCTGCGCGGACGCCGCCGGGTGGGGGTGCGCGCCGGCGGCAGGGCCGCCGGTCGCCGTGACCGTGACGATCGCGTCGACATCGCGGCCGCCCTCCGGCAGATACACGTTCTGGTGGACGTCGACGGCGAACAGCGGTGTGGAGGGTCTCAGGAATTGGGCCATGGCTTCCGCTCCCCCTCGAACTACCCACGTCCGGGCCCCGCTTGAGGTGGCGGTCCGGTTCGACAGCGCGTTCAGGTCCTGGACGATACTCCACGCGCGTCCGCCTCAAGAGGGACAGCGGCGGGCGGTCGGCCACACCACGCACGACGGGGTGGGAGGGGCGGAGGTCGGGTGCGGCACCCCGTGGGGCGACGGGGTGCCGCACCGGACCGGTCAGGCTCCGGGGAGTACGCCGGTGCGGGCCACCTCGGAGTACCAGCGGGCGCTGGCCTTGGGGATGCGGGTGCCGGTCGGGTAGTCGACGTACACGGCGCCGAAGCGCTTGCTGTAGCCGTGAGCCCATTCGAAGTTGTCCAGCAGGGACCACAGGAAGTAGCCGCGCACGTCGGCACCGTCGAGGATCGCCTGGTGGACGGCGGCCAGGTGGCCACGCACGTAGGCGATCCGGGCCGGGTCGTTGACCTGGCCGGCGGGGTCGGCGTAGTCGTCGAAGGCGGCACCGTTCTCGGTGATGACCAGCGGCAGGCCGGGGAAGTCGGAGGCGAGGCGCCGCAACAGGTCGTAGAGACCGCTGGGGTCGATGGCCCAGCCCATCGCGGTGGTGTCGCCGGGCGGCTGGTGGAAGGCGACCCGGTCGGCTCCCGGCCAGGGGCTGTGCGGGCTGTTGCCGTGTCCGTCGGAGGAGTGGGTGCCCCGGCCGTCGGACTCGGACACCACCGTCGGGCTGTAGTAGTTGACGCCGAGGAAGTCCAGCGGCTGGTGGATCCGTGACAGGTCGCCGTCCTGCACGAAGGCCCAGTCGGTCAGCTCGGCGGTGTCCTTGAACAGGTCCTCCGGGTAGGCGCCGTTCAGCATCGGGCCGGTGAAGACCCGGTTGGCGAGCGCGTCGATCCGGCGTACGGCGTCGGCGTCGCCGTCCGTGGCGGTGAGCGGGCGGACGTGGTGGATGTTCAGGGTGACCGAGACCTGCGCGTCGGCGCGGAGGCGGTCGCGCAGTGCCTGGACGGCCAGGCCGTGTCCCAGGTTGAGGTGGTGGGCGGCGCGCAGGGCGGCGACCGGGTCGGTGCGGCCGGGGGCGTGCACGCCGGAGCCGTAGCCGAGGAAGGCGCTGCACCACGGCTCGTTGAGGGTGGTCCAGGTCTTCACGCGGTCACCGAGGGCGTCCGCCGCGAGGGCCGCGTACTCGGCGAACCGCTCTGCCGTGGCACGCTCGGGCCAGCCACCCGCGTCCTCCAGCTCCTGCGGCAGGTCCCAGTGGTACAGGGTGGCGACGGGCTTGATGCCCTTCTCCAGCAGTTCGTCGACGAGGCGCCGGTAGAAGTCCAGCCCCTTCTGCACCGCGGGGCCGCGGCCGGTGGGCTGGATACGCGGCCAGGCGAGGGAGAAGCGGTAGGCGCCCAGGCCGAGTTCGGCCATGAGGGCGACGTCCTCGCTGCGGCGGTGGTAGTGGTCGGTGGCGATGTCACCGGTGTCGCCGTTGCGGACCCGGCCGGGGGTGCGGGCGTAGGTGTCCCAGATGGACGGAGTGCGGCCGTCCTCGCCGGCCGCCCCCTCGATCTGGTAGGCGGCGGTGGCCGAGCCCCACAGGAAGCCCTTGGGGAAGGTGCGGGGTGCGTCGGGGGCGGATGCGGTCTGCTGTGCTGCGGTGACCACGTAAGTCCTTTCGGGAGGGGGTTCGAAGTGCCCGGGGCGGAGGGAGGTCGGGTGCGGAGGGGTGCGGCCGGGCCGGTGGAGCCCGCGGGTCAGCCCTTGACGGCGCCCGCCATGATGCCGCTGACGATCTGGCGGCCGAAGACGACGAACATCGCCAGCAGCGGCAGGGTGCCGAGCAGCGCACCGGCCATGATCAGCGACTGGTCGCGCACGTACCCCGCGCTCAGCTGGGTGAGGGCGACGGGGACCGTCGGGTTGGTCATGTCGAGCACCACGAACGGCCAGAAGAAGTCGTTCCAGGCGTGCACGAACGTGATCATGAACAGCACGGCCATCGCGGGCCGGGCGACGGGCAGCACGATGCTCCAGAAGATCCGCAGCGAGTGCGCGCCGTCCACACGTCCGGCCTCGACGAGTTCGTCCGGCAACGCCTCCGACAGGTACTGCCGCATGAAGAACACGCCGACCGCGCTCACCAGCGTCGGGAAGATGACGGCGGGCAGCTGCTGCGACCAGCCCAGCTCGGCCATCATCATGAAGAGCGGGACGACACCGAGCTGCGGCGGCACCATCATCGTGCCGATCACCAGCATGAGCAGGACGTTGCGCCCCTTGAACCGCAGCTTGGCGAAGGCGAACCCGGCAAGCGTCGCGAACATCACCGTGGACAGGGCGATCACCCCGGCCACGATCAGGCTGTTGATCATGGCCTTGCCCATCGCCGCCTCGTCCCAGGCCCGGGCGAGGTTGCTGAACAGGTTCGGGCCGGGCAGGAACGGCGGCGGTGTCTGGCTGACCCGGGTGTTGTCGGTGGAGGCGGCCACCATCGTCCAGTACAGCGGGAAGATCGACAGCAGCGCCATGATGCCGAGCAGGACGTAGGAGAGGGGGCCGGCGTGGTGCTGGCGGCCGGCGCGCTGGCGCAGCAGCCTGCGGCCCCCGCGGCCGGCCGGCTTGTCCTCGGGGTTCCGGGCCGGGGTGCTGGTCCGGGCCGGGAGACTCTGAGTGGTCATGGTGACTCCAGGTCAGGACGTACGGGAGCGGGCGCGCTTGACGAGGCGCTGCACGAGGAAGACGAGGACCAGCAGCAGGAACATCGCCCAGGCCACGGTCGCCGAGCGGCCCATCTGGTAGTTCTTCCAGCCCTCCTCGTACAGCAGCAGTCCCAGCGTCTGGTACTGGTTGTCCGCACCGCCGCTGACCCCGTTGGGGCCCTGGCCGAAGATCAGCGGTTCGCCGAACAGCTGGGTGGCGCCGATCGTGGACAGCACGATGGTGAAGACGATGGTGGAGCGGATCCCGGGGACGGTGACATGGGTGAACTGCTGCCACCGGGAGGCACCGTCGAGGGAGGCCGCCTCGTAGCGCTCGGCGGGAATGGCCTGCATCGCGGCCAGGTAGAGCAGCGCGTTGTAGCCGGTCCACCGCCAGATGACGATGGTGGAGATGGCGACCTGGGCGGGCCACTTGTCGGCTTCCCAGTCCACGGGGTCGATCCCGACCGAGCCGAGGGCCCAGTTGATCATCCCGAAGTCCCGCTCGAAGATCATCGTGAAGACCAGGGCGGCCGCGGCGACGGAGGTCGCGTACGGCACGAGCGAGGCGACGCGGAAGAACAGCGAGGCCCGCATCCGGTAGTTGAGCAGGTGCGCCAGCCCCAGCGCCATCAGCAACTGCGGCACCGTGGAGATGACACCGATGGTGATCGTGTTCTGCAGCGCGTTCCAGAACCTGGAGTCGCCCCACAGCTCGACGTAGTTGTCGAACGCCACCCACTCCATGACGTCGAGCGTGGCCAGTTCCACGTCGTGCAGGGAGATCCACGACGTGTAGACGAGGGGGTAGAAGCTGAACGCGGCGAAGACCACGAAGAACGGCGCGACGAACACGTACGGGGCGCCCTTGATGTCGAGCCGGTGCAGCAGCGCCCCGCGCCGCCGGGCGGTGCGGTCGTCCGGGGAAGGCCCCCGGGGCGCGTCCCCGGTCAGGGCCTTGGTGGTGGAGGTGGCCACCGGAATTCCTTCCTGAGAGCGGATGGTTGAGCCGGCCGTCCGGGCCCGCCGCGGGGAGGCGGAGCGGGCCCGGACGGCCGCGGGGGCCGACGGTCAGCCGACCGCCTTCTCGATGCGCTCCGCGGTGGTCTCCCACGCCTTGTCACGGGCGGTGCCCTGCTGCTCGATCAGGGTCAGGCCCTGGGAGAAGGTGTCCTTGATCGTGCCGTCCTTGCGGCCGAGCACCTGCTTGTCCGGTATCTCCTGAGCGGCGGCACCGAAGATCTGGCCGATCGGCGCGTCGCTGAAGTACTCCGACTTGGCGCCCTTCACGTCCGCGCTGTCCAGGGCCTGCCGCGAGGAGGGGATGTTGCCGATCTCCTTGAAGATGTGGGTCTGCTGCTCCGGGGCGGTCAGCCAGGCGACGAGCTTCTTGGCCTCCTCCTTGACGGGGCTCTGCTCCACCACGCCGAGGAAGGACCCGCCCCAGTTGGCGCCCTTGGGGGCCTTCGCCACGTCCCACTTGCCCTTGTTCGCCGGGCCGGCCTTCTCGCTGATGTGGCTCAGCATCCACGCGGGGCACACGGCCGTGGCGAACGTGCCGTTGGCCAGGCCGGGGTCCCAACCGGGCTGGAACTGGCGGAGCTTTGCCGTCAGGCCGTCCTCGGCGGCGTCGGCGGCGAGGCTCCACGCGTCCTTGACGACGGGGTTGCTGTCGTAGATCAGCTCGCCCTTGTCGTCGTAGAACTGCTCGGGGTGGCCGTAGATCATGGCGTTGAACAGGCCGCTGGCCGCGTCCATGTAGGCGACGCCGTCGCCCTTGAAGTCCTTCTTGAAGGTGCGTCCGACCTCGACGTACTTCTTCCAGTCGCCTTCCCAGAGCTTGGCGACCTCCTCGCGGTCGGTCGGCAGGCCCGCCTTCTCGAAGTAGTCCTTGCGGTAGCAGACCGCCATGGGGCCGATGTCGGTGCCGAGGCCCAGCACCTTGCCGTCGCCGGTGCTGATCTGCGACTCCTTCCACGGCAGGAAGTGGTCGGTGCCCTTCACGTCGCCGAAGTCGGCGAACTTGTCCGCCTGGGTGTCGGTGATCTCCTTGGCACGCCCGATCTCGATGCCCTGGATGTCCTTCAGGCCCTTGCCGGCGGCGAGCCTGGTCTGCAGCGCGGTGTAGTACGTCTGCTCGTCACCGGCGATCTCCGCCTTGATGTCGACCCCGGGGTTGTCCTTCTCGTACTGCTCCAGCAGGCCCGTCTCCTTGATGCCCATCACTCCGTACAGGCCCATGGTGATGGTGACCTTGCCGTCCTTCTTCCCGCCCCCGGTGACGGAGTCGTCGCTGCCGCCGCAGCCGACGACGAGCGCCAGCGCGCCGACGGTCGCGGCCGTCGCCACCGCCCTTCTGCGCAACGAACCGGAAGTGCCCATTGATCTCCTCCTAGCGACCGCGCTGACACATCGGAGTGACGAGTTCTGCGCTGACTACTGCGATGACTACAGCGATCACGTTCATGACGGCTCCACAGAATGGGAACGTGCCCATTTGTGGGTGGGCACGTTCCCATCGCGCCTCGAAGACTCGTTGGAGGGGGCCGATCTGTCAATGACTTGAACGCAACTTGTCGCGGCCGCCGATGACGGCGGCGGGCTGCCGAAGGGCCGGGGGGTGCTCCGCCGACCGCCGAGTCTGCAAGAATTGCCGCAGGTCACCTCCGCGGCAGGTCCTGCCTCCGCGGCGCCCAGGGGGGAGCACATGAGCGGCAACCGCCGTCCCACGATCAAAACGGTCGCCGCCCGCGCCGGCGTGGGCCGCACCACGGTGTCCCGTGTCGTCAACGGCTCGGACCTGGTCAGCGCCGATGCCCGAGCCCGGGTCCTCGCGGCGATCAAGGAGCTCAACTACGTCCCCAACTCGGTCGCGCGCGGCCTGGTGACCAACCGCACCGACGCCGTGGCCCTGGTGATCCCGGAGTCGGAGAGCCGGCTCGGTTCCGAGCCGTTCTTCGCGGCCCTCATCCGCGGTGTGAGCAGCGCTTTCGCCGAGAGCTGCACCCAGCTGCAGCTGATGCTCGTCCGCGACCAGGCCGAGCGGGACCAGCTGACCGAGTCGGTGGCCACCCGCCGCGTGGACGGCGTCCTGCTCGTCTCGGTGCACGCGGAGGACCGGCTGCCGGGCATGCTGGAGGAGATGGGGCTGCCCACCGTGCTCGCCGGCCGCCGCGACGCGGGCGAGCGCCTGAGCTACGTCAACTCCGACAACGCCGGGGGCGCCGCCGCGGCGGTGCGGCATCTGCTGGAGCGCGGGCGGCGGCGGATCGCCACGATCACCGGTCCGCTGGACATGGACGTCGGCCGCAGCCGGCTCGCCGGCTGGCGCACCGCGCACGAGGAAGCGGGTGTCGCCGTCTGCGACCGCATGATCGAAGCCGGTGACTTCACCGAAGAGGGCGGTGCTCGCGCCATGCGTTTGCTTCTTGAACGCGCCCCGGACCTGGACGCCGTCTTCGCCGCCTCCGACCTCATGGCGGTCGGCGCCCTGGCCGAACTGCGCCGGTCGGAACGGCTGGTGCCCGCCGACGTCGCCGTCGTCGGATTCGAGGACTCCATCCTCGCGCGCCACACCAGTCCGCCACTGACGACCGTCCGCCAGCCGGTGGAGGAACTGGGCCGCACCATGGCGCGCATCCTGACCGACATCACCCGGCACGGCGCGCCCCGGCAACAGGTCACGCTGCCGACGGAGCTGGTGGTGCGCGAGTCCTCCTGACCGCGCACCCGGTTCACCGGGACGGTGATGGCCGGACGGGCAGGCGGGGCGGCCTTGCCGTGCCGGGCCGTCGGGCATGCCGGGCGGGCGGTTCGGCCGGGGAGTCGGGCTGCGGCAGTTCACGGCCGGGCGAACGAGATTGACGCACCGTCAGGGGCGGTTCGCGCGAGGGCTGATGCCCTGCGCGTCGAGGCCCGTCAGTCCACCGGCCGCGCCGAAGGGCCCGGGCGGATGCCCGCCTGAGGGGGTGTCAGAGGCCCGTGGCCCTCTCCGCAGACGACCACCGCGCGGACGTCCTCTCCGCACTCCGCGTGGTGCACCGCCAGAGGCGGGCCCTCGGGGTCCGCCGTGTACCGGTCGCCCCACTGCTTGAGTGCGATCATCGCGGGCCAGAGATCCCAGCCCTTGCGCGTGAGGCGGTACTCGTTCCGGGTGCGGCTGCCCGGCTCGCGGTAGGCGACGGTCTCCAGGATCCCGGCCGCCACCAGCTTGCGCAGCCGGTCCGCCAGGACGGCCTCGGACAGCCCCACATGCCGGCGGAAGTCGTCGAAGCGCCGGACGCCGTTCATGGCGTCCCGCAGCAGCAGCAAGGACCACTTCTCGCCGACCAGGTCCAAGGTCCGCTGGACCGTGCAGTTCGCCGTGCTCGTCTCCAACCACCTCATCCGCCCATCCTAGGCTGACTTCACCATTGACAGCCAGATGTCGGCCCGGCTAGCTTCGCCAGAAGAAGCCAGATGCAGCAGGGAGCGGGAATGCGCAGGTCACGCACGTTCGACTGGGAGGACCCCCGGGTCTCCGCCGGTGCGGTCGCTCAGCACAGCGGCCTCGCGTTTCTCCGCGAGATCCTGGACGGACGTCTGCCCGCCCCACCGCTCGCCCGGGCACTCGGCTTCACCCTCGAAGAGGCCGAGCACGGCCGGGCGGTCTTCGCGCTGGTTCCGGGCGAGGAGCACTACAACCCCATCGGCAGTGTCCACGGCGGTGTCTACGCCACGCTCCTGGACTCGGCGGCCGGGTGCGCGGTGCAGTCCGCGCTGCCCCTGGGCACGGCCTACACGTCGATCGACCTGAACGTGAAGTTCCTCCGCCCGGTCACCGTCGACAGCGGAAAGATCCGCGCCGTCGGCACGATCCTCAACCTCGGCCGCCGCACCGCCCTCGCCCAGGCCGAACTCCGCGACTCCGACGACCGGTTGCTGGCCCACGCCACCAGCAGCTGCATGCTCTTCCCGGTACCGACCGGCTGACCCACGGGCCGGCCGGCCGACCCACGGGCGGACCGGCTGACCGACCGACCCACGGGCCGACCGACCCACGGGCGGACCGACTGACCGGCGCGCCGGCCCGACCGGGTGCGGCGCGAGGCCCGGTCAGGCCGGCGCCGGCCGGGAACCCGCGGGCAGCGACCCGCCGGCGCCCTCCGTGCTCTCGCGCAGCACCAGCCGATGCGCCACCACGAGATCTTGCGGCGATCGCGCGTCGGCCGAGGGGGCGTCCGCCGCGGTGGAGCCCGCCGCCTCGTCCATGCGCCGCTGCAGCAGCGCGACGGCGACCTGGGCGACCGCGGCCTTGTCCGGCGCCACGGTGCTCAGGGTGGGGACACTGAAGCGTCCTGCCTCGACGTCGTCGAAGCCGATGACGGCGACCTCTTCGGGCACCCGGACGCCGTGCTCGTGCAGGGCCCGCAACGCGCCCAGCGCCAACTGGTCGTTGAGGCACAGCAGGGCGTCGGGGCGGGCGCCCTCGCGCAGCGCCCGGGCCACCGCCTCGGCGCCGTCGGGCATGCGGAAGGACGTGACGGGCAGGAGGGCGGCCGGGTCGTAGGCGACGCCCGCCCACGCGAGTGCGGCACGGTAGCCGCGGGTGCGGGCCTCGGCCGTGCCCAGGGCGGCGGCGTCGCGTCCGCCGATGACCAGGATGGAGCGGCGCCCCATGCCCAGCAGGTGCTCGGTCGCCTCACGTGCCGCCTTCTCGTTGTCGATGGCGACGTGGTCGGCGCCCTCCTCCAGCAGTTCGCCGATGAGGACGGTGGGCGGGGCGCCCGCCCGGTCACGCAGGTCGTCGGCGGTGAGGGCGAGCGGGCTGAGGATCACCCCGTCGACGAAGCTGGAGCCGAACCCGGTCAGCGCCGCCAGCTCGTGGTCGCGGTCCGCGGCGGTCTGGTGGATCAGGACCGTCAGGGAGCGCCGCTCCGCCTCACGGATGACATGCCGGGCGAGCTCGGCGAAGTACGGCACGTCCAGTTCGGGGATGACGAGAGCGATGATGCCGGTGCGGCCCTGGCGCAGATGGCGCCCGGCCAGGTTCACCTTGTAGCCGAGCTCCTCGATGGCGTCGCGGACGGCGCGCCTGGTCCGGTCCGAGACGTGGGCGTAGTCGTTGATGACGTTGGAGACGGTCTTCTCCGACACGCCCGCGAGACGCGCGACGTCCTTGATCTTCGGTCGTGCCACCCGAACCTCCCTGCCCCACCGGGCTGCCGAGTATATGTTCCGGCTGGTCGCGGCCCGGCGACGAGCTCCCCGGCCCGGCCGCCCCTCGGGATCCGGCCGTGCTCCAGGCTCTTTACAGCCAATGTACATCGATGTAAAAACGAGCCATCGCATCGGCGCCTCCGGTGCGCCCCCTGGTCTGACCCGTGCGGTGCGGCACCCCTCCCGGGTGTCCCCCGCCGGTCCGGCATGCGTGTCCGGCCGTCGGAAGGTCCGCGATGTTCACCCGCCCCTCTGCCCCACCCCCCACGCCCGCCCCCGGTGCGGGCGCCGCCCTCACCCGCCGCCGGCTCCTGCGTCACGGCACGGCCGCCGCGGGTGCGCTGCTCGCCGCCGGCCCCCTGTCCGGCTGCGCCTCGCCGGCCGCCGCGGATGCCTCGGCGCTGAGCGTCTGGGACCTGTTCCAGGGCGGTGACGGCATGCTCATGGACGACATGATCAAAGCCGTCTCGACAGGCCCGCGGGGGTTCGAGGTGCAGCGCACCATCCTGGACTGGGGCCCGTCGTACTACACCAAGCTCGCCATGTCCGCGGCCGGCGGCCGGGCCTCGGACGTGGCGATCATGCACCTGTCCCGGCTGGCCGGTTATGCGCCCGGCGGCCTCCTCGACCCCTTCGACCTGGACCTGCTCGCCGAGTTCGGCGTCAGCCGGGAGGACTTCGCACCGGCCGTCTGGGCCCGGACGCAGCACGACGGCACCGTCTACGCCATCCCGCTCGACGTCCACCCCTTCATCGTGTTCTACGACAAGGAGGCCGCGGACAAGGCCGGTCTCCTCGACTCCTCGGGCGAACTGGCCCGCATGGGCTCCCCGGACGCCCTGCTCGACGCCGGCAAGGCGCTCGCCGGGGCGACCGGGCAGAAGGGCATCCTGTTCGGCCACGTCACCGACACGGCCCAGAGCTGGCGGCAGTTCGCCGCGCTCTACGCCCAGACCGGCGCCGCGTTCTCCCTGCCGGACGGGGGTCCGCCGCGGATCGACGTCGATGCCGCCGTCCGCGTGGTCACCTTCATGCAGCAGTTGTTCGACGGCCGCACCAACCCCAACAACCTGGATTACTACGGTGCCTTGGCCGGCTTCCTCGGCGGTCGTGGCGGGATGGTCATGCTCGGCGAGTGGGAGCTGCCGACACTGAAGAAGTCCGGCATCCCCCTGGGCGCCGCGCCGTTCCCGCAGGTCTTCGACCGGCCGGCCGTCTACACGGACAGCCACGCCTTCGTCCTGCCCCGTCAGAAGAACCCCGACCCGGCGGGGCGCCGCCGGGCCCACCGGTACGTCGCGGAAATGGTCAAACAGAGCCTCACCTGGGCGAGCGCCGGACACATCCCCGCCTACCAGCCCGTCCTCGCGGAACCGGAGTACGCCGCCCTCGACCCGCAGTCCTCCTACGCGGAAGCGGCCGAGGTGGCGGTCCTCGACCCGCCGAACTGGTTCGCCGGGGCCGGTTCGAACTTCCAGAACCGGATGTGCCAGCCGCTGCAGTCGGCGCTGCTGGGCAACACGTCCGCCGAGAAGGCGGTGCGCCAGATGGTCCGCGAGGCGGACGCGCTGCTCCGGCAGCCCAACCCGGTCGCCTGACGAGCAGAGGAAGTGACCCACGTGACCACCACCGCACCCCCCGGCGCCGATGCCGTGACCGACCCGGCTTCCGACCGCCCAGGCGGTCTGCGCCGTCTGAGCCTCGGCCGTGTCCGCCGCCGAGGCGGC
This sequence comes from Streptomyces sp. NPDC085932, assembly GCF_044540525.1. Taxonomy (NCBI): domain Bacteria; kingdom Bacillati; phylum Actinomycetota; class Actinomycetes; order Kitasatosporales; family Streptomycetaceae; genus Streptomyces; species Streptomyces sp. NPDC085932. The sequence continues at coordinate 1,760,434 of NZ_JBITSJ010000001.1, read as the reverse complement.
CGGACCTCGCACGGTCCCGGCCTCGTCTTCGTCCTGCCGTTCGCACTCGTCTTCGCGGTGTTCCTGGTGTGGCCCCTCGTGCACGGGCTCTGGATGAGCTTCACCGACAGCTCACTGGCCCTGCGCGACACGACGTTCGTCGGCTTCGACAACTACGCCGAGGCGTTCGGCGATCCGGACGTCTGGAGCAGCCTCGGCAACACCGTCGTCTTCACCGCCCTGTCCAGTGTCCCGCTGGTGCTGATCGCTCTGGCGATGGCGCTGCTGGTGCACAGCGGCATCGCCGGGCAGTGGGTGTGGCGACTGGCCTTCTTCGCCCCCTATCTGCTGCCCGTGACCGTGGTGACGCTGATCTGGACCTGGCTCTACCAGCCGGAGCTGGGAGTGGCGAACCAGTTCCTCGACACCCTCGGCGTGGGGCCGGTCGGCTGGCTCTCCGACGAGTCCGTCGCGATGTGGTCGATCGCCGCCCTCACCGTCTGGTGGACGGTCGGCTTCAACTTCCTGCTCTATCTGGCCGCGCTGCAGTCCCTGCCGTCGACCTCCTACGAGGCCGCGGCGCTGGACGGCGCCGGAGCCTGGCGGCGCCTGTGGTCCATCACCCTGCCGCAGCTGCGCCGCACCACCGCGCTGGTCGCGATGCTCCAGGTCCTCGCCTCGCTCAAGGTGTTCGACCAGATCTACATCCTCACCAAGGGCGGTCCCAACGGCTCGACCCGCCCGGTCCTGGAATACGTCTACGACGTCGGGTTCACCGGCTACCGGCTCGGCTACGCCTCCGCCATCTCCTACCTGTTCTTCGCCCTCGTCATCGTCGTCTCGCTCGTGCAACTGCGTCTCTTCCGCCAGGAGGACTGACCGTGTCCGCCACCGCAACGCCCCTTCGCTCACGGCGCCGTCCTCCTTCGGCGGCCGGCGCGTCCTCCCTCCTCCTCGGACACGGCCGGCTGCCACGCGTCCTGGCCGGTACCGCCCTGGCCGTGCTGACCGCCGTCTGGCTGCTGCCGTTCGTCTGGGCGGTCGCCACCTCGTTGCAGAGCGAGCAGGACGCGGCCTCCCCCGGTCTGTCCCCGGTCAAGGGCGCCCTCACGACGGAGGCGTACCGGCAGATCCTGGGACGCGGGAACGTCACCGTCTGGGCCTTCAACAGCTTCCTGATCGCCGGACTCGTCACGCTGATCACGGTCGTGGTCTCGACGCTCGCCGCCTACGGCTTCTCGCGCGGCACGTTCCGCGGTCGCCGGATCCTGCTGGCGGTGACCCTCGCCGCGATCCTCGTCCCCCCGCAACTGCTCGTCGTACCCCTCTTCGAGCAGATGCTGCTGTTCAACCTCGTGGACACCTACGCGGCGGTCATCCTGCCGCAGGTCGTCGCGCCGATGATGGTCTTCATCCTCAAGCGCTTCTTCGACGCGATTCCCCGGGAGCTGGAGGACGCGGCCCGCGTGGACGGGGCCTCCGAGCTGCGGGTCTTCCTGTCGGTCGTGCTGCCGCTGTCCCGGCCCATCGTCGCCGCCGTGTCGATCTTCGTCTTCATCGGGGCGTGGAACAACTTCCTGTGGCCGTTCATCGTCACCAACGACCCTGACCTGATGACCCTCCCCGTCGGCCTGGCCACCGTCAAGGACGCCTTCGGCATCCAGTACGCCCAGTCCATGGCGTCCGCGCTGCTGGCGGCACTGCCGTTGATCGTGGTGTTCCTCTTCTTCCAGCGCCGCATCGTCGACTCGGTCGCCACCACCGGCCTCGGCGGCTCCTGACCTCCCCCTTCGCCTCACGCACCAGCCGGCGGCCTCTCGCCGGCCCCCAACGACAGGAGCATGTGTGCCCACTCACTCCGTACCGCGCCCGGAGTACCCGCGACCGCAGTTCGTGCGGCGCGACTGGCTCAACCTCAACGGCGTCTGGCAGTTCGAGACCGACCGGGGGGACAGCGGACTGGAACGCGGCCTGCTCGGCCGCGAGCTGCGCGACGAGATCCTCGTGCCGTTCCCGCCCGAGTCGGAGCTGTCCGGCATCGGCGACACCGACTTCCTGGAGGCCGTCTGGTACCGGCGCGCCCTCGCCCTGCCCCCCGAGTGGGCCGGGCGCCGCGTGCTGCTGCACTTCGGCGCGGTCGACTACGACACCACCGTGTGGGCCGACGGCAAGGAGGTCGCCCGGCACCGCGGCGGCTTCACACCCTTCACGGCCGACCTCGGCGACATCGCGGGCCGTGGTGAGGAGGTCGTCGTGACCGTCCGGGCCCGCGACCCGAAGTCCGGGCCGCAGGCCCGCGGCAAGCAGGCGATCCGGTACGCCAACCACGACTGCAACTACACCCGTGTGACCGGCATCTGGCAGACCGTCTGGCTTGAGCCGGTCCCCGAGGTGCACCTGCGGCGCCCGCGCATCACGCCGGACCTGGCCGGCTCCGCCTTCCACCTCGAACTGCCGCTGTCCGGCAACCGCCCGGGGCACCGGGTGCGCGCGGTGCTCGGCGACGCCGCGGGCGAAGTGAGCCGCGCCGAGGCACGAGCCGACCTGGACCTGGCCCCGCGCCTGTATCTGCCGGTGCCCGACGGTCGGCGCCGTGAATGGAGCCCGCAGGACCCCTACCTGTACGACCTGCGCCTGGAACTCCTCGACGCGGACGGCCGGGTCGTCGACAGCGTGGAGAGCTACGCCGGGCTGCGGGCCGTCGCGGTGAGCGGAAAGGCCGTCCTGCTCAACGGGCGACCGGTCTTCCAGCGTCTCGTCCTGGACCAGGGCTGGTACCCGGACGGGCTGATGACCGCCCCGACCGACGAGGCCCTGATCCGGGACATCGAGCTGGCCCTGGCGGCCGGCTTCAACGGGGCCAGGCTGCACCAGAAGGTGTTCGAGGAGCGCTTCCTCTACCACGCCGACCGTCTCGGCTACCTGGTCTGGGGCGAGTTCGGCGACTGGGGATGCGAGGTCGGCGGCTCCTCGGGCGACAACCAGCAGCCCGACTCCTCGTACGTGGGTCAGTGGCTGGAAGCCGTCGAACGCGACTACTCGCACCCCTCGATCATCGGCTGGTGCCCCCTCAACGAGACGTACCAGAAGCTGCACGACCGCCTCACGCAGCTCGATGCGGTGACCCGGGCGATGTTCCTGGCCACGAAGGCGCTGGACACCACCCGTCCGGTGATCGACGCCTCCGGCTACGCCCACCGCGTCACCGAGACCGACATCTACGACTCCCACCACTACGAGCAGGACCCCGAGGCGTTCCGCGCGCTCATGTCGGGGTTGGCGAAGGACGCCCCGTTCGTCAACACCCATGAGAGCGGCGCCCCTTGGTCGGTGCCGTACCGGGGCCAGCCCTACTTCGTCAGCGAGTTCGGCGGCATCTGGTGGGACCCGGAGGCGGCCGCGGCCCAGTCCGGCGACGACCGCACGGAATCCTGGGGCTACGGCGAACGCGTCCGCGACGAGGAGGAGTTCCATGCCCGGTTCGCCGGGCTCACCGGAGTGCTCCTCGGCGACCGTGACATGTTCGGCTACTGCTACACCCAGTTGACCGACGTCTTCCAGGAACGCAACGGCATCTACCGCTTCGACCGCAGCTCCAAGCTCGACACCGAGCGCGTCCGCACCGCACAGCAGCGCCCGGCGGCCATCGAGGAACCGCCGCAGGACTGACCACGGCGCCGGCCGGCCCGGTGGGCCCCTTGCCCCGCCTCGACGGTGCTCCCCGTCGAGGCCGGGTCAAGGGGCCCACGGCACGCAGGCCCGCGGCTCACGCGGCCCGGGGCACGCAGGCTCCCGCCACGAGAGCGACGCCGGCTAGGGCAGGGCGCCCGTCGCGTAGTACGTCCGGCACACCGAGCCCTCGAAGTCGGTGGCCATGTGCAGGACGCGGCGGCCGTCCGCCGACGGCAGCAGGGGGGAGCTGTAGTTCTGGCAGTAGTTCACCTCGGGGTTCGGCACGGCCACCGGTGAGGTGATCGTGGACCAGGCTCCGCTGCCGTTGCGCGAGTTGGTGAGGATCGTCCGTCCACTGCCCGCGGCGGGCGTGCCGTCCCGGTTGAGCAGCCGCTGCCCGGTCAGCAGGATGCGGCCGTCGCCTCCGCCGCCCGGGCTGGGCGCCCACGCGATGGTCGGGGCGGCGCGGAAGTACCTGCCGTCCGCCGTCTCGGGGCGGATGCCGAGGTCGGCCGGTTCGCCCCAGTTCCAGCCGTCGGCGGACGTCCGGTAGTGCACGACGCACTGGTACTGGCCGCCGGGGTTGCAGATCTCGTAGCTCATGAACCAGGTGCCGTTCGGGAGCCGTCGCACCACCGGCATCCCGGGCCGGTCGGGCGCCCAGGTACTGGCCACGGTGTCGTGGTGCCCCTGCCAGTTCACCCCGTCGTAGCTGCGGGCCGCGACGAGTTTCTGGCTGTGCGCGGGGTCGGTCTCGTCGGAGTAGTGGCAGACCAGGGCGCCGTCGGCGGCCACGGAGAACTCCGGTTCCCACAGCCCGCCCGTACCGCCGGCCACGGCGCAGGACGACAGGTAGGACCAGGTGCGGCCGATGTCGTCGCTCCGCCAGATGCGCAGTGCCATGCGGCGGTCCGGTTCGTCCTGGCCGGCGGACGAGGCCCACAGCAGGGTGCCGGCCCGCAACGCGCCCACCTGGCGGGGCAGTTCGAACAGGGTGGCACAGCAGAGTCCCCGGCCTGCCGCGGAGTCGGGGTCGGCGACCCGGCCGACCTCGCGGAAGGTCGCTCCGGAGTCGGTGCTCTCGTGGATGGCTCCGATGCCGTTGTCGCCGTCGAAGGTGACGGCACTCGCGAGGACTCGGCCGTTGGCCGCTCCATTGTGCGCGAGCCTAACGAGTCGCGGATACAAGGCGGTTCCGTCACGCAGCGGTGTTCCGGTCGCCGCGGGAGAGGGCTTGGAGGGCGCCGTGCCGTGGGTCATGGGGGATGCGGCGGCCGGGGTGGCCGGCAGGAGACTCAGGATGCCGGTCAGCGCGAGCGCGAGAACGCGATGCCGTCCGAGGGCATGCCGAAGGCGCAGGATCACCATGGTGTTCCTTCCGGGTGGGGAGACGCGCGTCAGGCTAGAGCGGAATGTACATCGATGTAAACGGGTCCGGCGCAAGCCGTTTCACTCGCTGCCCGGGGTGGGCGGAGGACCTGATCCGGCGCTCGGCGGGGACCGGCGAGAGGGCTTTCCGCCCCCGCGCGGGTCCCTGCCCCGCTGCCGGATCAGACCCTGGTCACGGAGTCCGTGTCCGCCGGGGCCGCCACCGCGGATGCGGGCGTGGGCATCGGTTCCGGGCCGCTTGCGCTCAGGCCGTAGCGTGTGGGGAACCTGCGCGGAGACCCCCGGCTGTCGGCCCTGCTGATCAGGCGGACCCCGCCCGCCAGCGCTGTGGGGTGCTCCCGTCCGCCGGCCTCAGCGAGAGACCGTCACCCGTACCACCGTTCGGGGTGACGGCCGTCGTGAAGGCGATGGCGGGGCGGATCAGTCCGTTCCCGTCCACCACGAACACCAGGTTCCGGCCGTTGCGGCCCTCCACCGAGTCGCAGCCCCAGATGCCGACGCCCCGGTGCGTCGCGCCCCTGCTGTCGAGGCAGAAGTCGGGATCGGCGGCCGACTGCAGCACCCCGCGTTCGTCGTCGACGCGCCAGCGCTGGGTGCGGGCGGAGGAGCAACGGGCCGTGATCACATCGGTCCCGTCGTCGAAGGCACCGCCCACGTCCAGACACAGTCCCGAGCCGACGTTCACGATCTGAGCGACGGTACCGGAGGGCGGATGCGTGGGAGCGGGCGGCGGCTTCGGGCTCGCCGTCCTCGTCGGGGACGGACTCCGCGTCGCGGAGGGCGACTTCGAGCTCCGGGACGGCTCGGGCGACGGCGAGGGCGGTGACGGGGAGGGCGTCGCCGACACCGTGGCCGTCACCGTCACCGCCACCGGCGGCACACTCACCCGCGCACTCGACGAGCTCACCGGGTCCTGCGAGGGCGATCCACCCCGCGTCATGAGGAACACCGCCAGCGGCAGCACGGCCACCCCGAGCACCGCCGACACCAGCACGGTGCGCCGGCGGTCCGGTGCCCCGGCCCGCTCCCCCGCCTCCCGCCCGGCGCCGGCCGGTCCGGGCCCGCCCGGCCACAGGGCGGTACCACCGGCCGCACGCTCCCCCGCGTCGCCCGCCGCGTACGCCGTGCCGCCCCACGGCAGCAGCCCTTCGGCCAGCGCCGCGCGCGGGGCGTCGCGCAGGGCCGAGAGTTCCTCGTGTGCCGTCGTGCAGTGCGGGCAGCGCGCCATGTGGGCGTGCAGGTCGGCGCTGGCCCGGGAGTTGTCGGGCCGTGCGGACTCCTCGATGAGGCGGCCGAAGTCGGAGCAGTCCGGGTCTTCGGAGGCGGCCAGACGGACGCGCAGACAGGCACGGGCCAGCTGGTGCAGCGCCGGGTCCGTGCCGTAGGTGACGTCCTCCCGGGACAGGCCGAGGAGAGCGGCCGTGCGTTCCGCGGGCTCCTGCTCCACGATCCCGTACCAGATCAGGCCCTGGGTCCGGGACGGCACGGACCGGAACGCCGTGAGCATGGGGGGCACCGGGCCGGAAGGGCCGGCCGTGTTCAGGACCAGCAGCAGCCCCGCGTCCAGTCCCGCCGACCGCCCGTCCGCGGCCCACGTCCCGGCGGCCCGGGCGACGAGCAGGAGCAGGTGGTGACGCCAGGGCAGCGGCGAGTCGATGCCGCGGGCACTCTGGCGGGCCGCCAGCGTGAACGCCTGCCCCGCCAACTGCCGTGCCATGGACTCGTTGGCGGTGCACAGCCGGGCGTAGGCGAGGACGTGCGGATGGTGCCGGGCCCGCAGTTCCTGCAACGCCGGATACGCCGTGACCGTGTCGGCGCGCAGCAGTTCGGTGAGCCGCACGTCGGACGCGCCCGCGTGGATGCCGGGCCCGGGCTCCGCCCCACCACGGCCCCTGCCCTCGTCCGCCCGCGCCATCCCGCCGCCTCCTCGCAGCCGTGCGACCCGCGCGGAGACCTGACCTACCGGCGGGTATGACGGCTCATAGTGGAGGAAAGGAGGCCCTGAGGAAAGGGTTCCTGTGGGTAACACATGAGCCGGCGACCGGAGCCCGTGGCCGAGGATGCCGACGGTCAGGCCCCGGGTGCGCCCGGTCGTGGCGGTTCCGCGTCGCCGGTGCGGGCGGCGAGGTTGGTCTCGAGGCGCTCGAACACCACGAGGGCGTCGGCCCGTTCGGCTTCCGTGAGGTCTCCGGCGGCGTACTCCTCCGGGCGGAACCAGAGGTCGTCGACCTGCCGGCGCAGCGCCTGGCCGGCGGCAATCGGTTCGACCAGGACGCAGCGCTTGTCGCTCGCGGAGGGGAACCGGCGCCCGGGCCCCGCCTTCTCCAGGCGCTGGATGGTACGGGTCATGGTGGCGGCTTCGGCACCGATGTGCCGGGCCGGGTCGGTCTGACGATTTGCTCGGGCGACTCAGTGGTTTGCTACCGCGGGCCCGGTCCGGCCTCCGCCGGTCGGCCGTCGCTGCCGTGCCAGTCCAGGATCAGTACCGTGGCGTCGTCCCGGAGGTTGCCGTGGCAGGCCGCGAGCACCGCCGCCGTCAGGCTCCGGACGGCCTCGCGCGGATGCTGCGCGCGGGTGTCGTGGACGACCGAGGCGAGGTCGACGGTCGCCGCACCGCGGTCCTGCATTCCGTCGGTGAGCAGGATCAGGCGGTCACCCGGGCGCAGTTGCAGTTCCTGAACGCGGTAGGGGGTGGGCGCGGCCACGCCGAACGGCAGGTTGACGGCGAGCCTGACCTCCTCCACGACGCCGTCGCGCAGCCGCAGGGGCCAGGGATGGCCGGCGTTGACCAGCTCGCACAGGCCGGTGCCGAGGTCGACGCAGAACAACTGCCCGGTGGCCAGGCCACGGCTGTGGCTCAGCAGGGCCTGGTGGGCGTGGTACGCCTGCTTGAGGGCGTCGCAGCCGCTGCGGCGTGCCCGCCGCAACGCACTGACCAGCAACGTCGCCAGCAGGGCGGAGTTCGTGTCGTGGCCCATGGCGTCGGTGACGGACAGGTGCAGGGTGTCGCGGTCGAGGGTGTAGTCGTAGGTGTCGCCCCCGATGTCGTCGGCCGGGATCAGTCCGGCGGCGAGGGTGAACTGGGGCGCCTCGCAGCAGGAGGCCGAGGGGAGCAGCTGGTGCTGGATCTCGGCGGCCAGGCTGGTCTCGGTGGTGCGCCGTCCCAAGTGGTACAGATCGGTGAAGCGGCGGTCGGTGACGATGATGTATGCCAGCGCGTGTGCCGCGTCGCGGACCTGACGCAGCACGGTGTCGTCGGCGGACTGCAGGGTCGCCTCCAGCACGCCGATGCAGTCGCCGCGGTTGGTGACCGGCGTGATGACGCGCAGTCCGCCCTGGCCGTCGGGTTCCACGTGCTGACGCTGGCTCTGCAGCACGCTGTCGTAGACGCTGCCCCGCAGGTCGATCACCCCGGCGTGGTCCGGTGCCTCGCCGCCGGTGGCGGCGAGCCGTACCAGCCGCTGGCCGATGAGGTCCGCGAACAGGAAGGAGACGCGTGCCGCGCCGAAGCGCTTCTGCAGGTCCTGTGCGACGACGTTCACGGACTCACCGGGCGGCGCCGCCTCCGCGGCGGCCAGCACATGGCCCAGCTCCAGGTCTGCACGCTCCACGACAACCTCCCGTCGGCTGCCGACCTTTTTCCCCGAGTTTCCGCGACATCACCTCATCTGCCCGTGTTGCCTGGTCAGGGTCGTGGGGGGGCCAGGGCTCAGGGGCGGGGGTGCAGCACCTCGAGAGCGCCGGTCACCGTGTCGTAGCTGCGCAGGGTGGTGAGCCGCATCGACAGCGGCGGCGCCGGCAGCAGCTCGGGGATCCGCCGGTCGGCGAAGGCGCCGGCCCGCCGGGTCCGGCCCAGGGTGAGGTGCGGAGTCCAGCGTCCGGGTGCGTGGAAGGGGTTGAGGGTCTCGGGCGGACTGTCCGAGACCACCGCCTCCCACACCCGGCGGTGCAGCCCGGCCAGCGCGGAGTCCAGGTCGAGTGCCCAGGCCAGCACGGAGGTGGGCCGCTCGAAGCGGACCACCCCGGTACACCGCACCGGCAGGGGCAGGCCGGCGGCCACCTCGCCGAGTTCCCAGCGGATCGGGGCGGTCAGCTCCGGGCAGGCGGCCAGGGTGAGGTGCGGCCTGTTGGTCGGTGAGCGGTGGCGGGCCTGGCTGGGCAGCCCGGCGTCCGCGAGCCGCCGCCACGCCTCCCGCACGACTCGCTCCGCCTCGTCGTCCAGCAACAACTCGACCGTGCGCACCGCCGCAGCCTACCGACGATCACCTGCGCTGCGCCGCGGCGACAACGTCATCGCGGTGGAGGTGGCGACCCCGCGACCCCGCTCGTCAACCGGTTGCGCGGCGTCCAGCCGTCCGTCCTCGGTACCGCCGCCCGCCAGGCGTAGGGTCTGAGCGGGCCGGTTCGCCCGGTGCCCCATGTCCGGAAGCGGGTCGGCGACGTCACGCGCGACGCCGCCGGGGAGCGCCTCGGTCGCAGGATGTAGGTCCTGCGCCGCAGGCGCGTCCGGCACCCGCGTGGCTAGGGTCGCTTCCCATGGAGACCACGGGGACCGTCCGTCGCACGACGGCGGAGCGCACGCGCGACGTACTGGAGCGGCTCGCCACCGAGCGGGACATGTGGGTGTCGACGGCCCACCCCGATCACGGGCCGCACCAGGTGCCGTTGTGGTTCGTGTGGGACGGGCGAGCCGTGTGGATGTGCACCGGCGCCACGTCCGCGACCGCGCGGAACGTCCGCGCGGAGCCGCGGGTGCGTCTGGCGCTGCCGGACTCCTTCGACGTGGTGCTCCTCCAGGGCGAGGCGGAGTGCTTCCCCGACCAGGAGGTGCCCGCTGAGGCAGCCGAGGCCTTCGCCGGCCGGTTCGGGTGGGACCCACGGGCGGAGGAGGATTCCTTTCTCCACCTGCGCGTGGCCCCTCGCACCGTGCGAGCGTGGCGCGGCGAGCCGGAGCTGCGGGGAAGGGTCGTCATGCGTGACGGGGCGTGGCTGCGCTGACGACCGCTCCTCGTCGGCCCCGTCACCGTCTCGGATCGGCACCCGGATCGACCGGGCTCGGTAGCATGCGGCGCATGGCCATCAGACTTGAGAACGTCGGCATCGCCGTGCGTGACCTCGAAGAAGCGATCTCCTTCTTCACCGATCTCGGCCTCACGGTCATGGGCCGTGACACGGTCAGCGGCGAGTGGACCGACACCGCTGTCGGCCTGGACGGCAACCACGCAAAGATCGCGATGCTCCGGACGCCGGATGGGCAGGGCCGCCTCGAACTCTTCGAGTACATCCATCCCGAGGCGATCGAGACGGAGCCCACACGTCCCCATGAGATCGGCATGCACCGCGTCGCCTTCCAGGTCGACGATCTCGACGCGGCCCTGGAGACGGCGGCGCGGCACGGATGCCGTCCGCTGCGCGGTGTGGCCACCTATGAGGACCTGTACAAGCTCACGTACCTCCGCGGTCCCAGCGGCATCCTGGTGATGCTCGCCGAGGCGCTGAAGAAGGGCTGACCATCGCCTGGAACACCGGCCGGCCGGAGAGCCGGGCGCGCTAGTCCTGGTATTGCGTCAGGTCGATCCCGTACAGCCGCAGGGCGTGGCCGTCGGACGGGTCCTGCGTGGCGCCCTCCGCCTGCATGCCGAGTTTGCCGAGTACGTTCACGGATGCCCTGTCGTCCGCCCGGCACACCGCGACCACCCGGTCGAGTCCTCGGTCCTGCACGGCGAACTCCAGGGTGGCGTGCGCTGCTTCGGAGGCGTAGCCCTGTCCCCAGAACACCCGTCCCAGACGCCATCCGATCGCCACCTGGCCCGCGATCTCGGCGGGTGCGCCGGCCACGGTCAGGCCGACGGCGCCCGCCAGCTCACCGGAGCCCAGGAGTTCGACCGCGAACGTCCCGAATCCCTCCTCGTCCCACTCCTCCTCCCACGCCTCGATGTCCAGGGCGGTCCGGTCCAGGGAGCGCGGCTGCCCGTCGCCGATGTTCCGCATCACCGCCGGGTCGGCGTGGATCTCGGACAGAGGGACGAGGTCGTCGTCGGACCAGCGGCGCAGGAGGAGGCGGGGTGTGCGGATCTCGGTCATGGCCCCATCCTGCCGACCCACGGTCGCCGGCGCGAACCGGGGCGCCGCTCACCCGGGCGGTCACCGGGGCCGGTGAGGCGGACCGGGCGCCGGGCCCGGTGTGCCGTCGTGGGTGCCCGGCGGCGTGGCGCGGCTCAGCTCCGCGAGGTGAGCGTCCAGCGGCTGGAGTCGTCCCGGCAGGGGCTCGCGCAGGTCCCACCACCGGACGGCCGCGATCTCGTCGTCGGGCCGGAACGACCGAGAGACGTCGGCACCTCGGCCGCTGAACAGGGCGCCGTACTCGCAACGCCCGTCGGGCGCCAGGGTGAAGTACGCGAAGCCGGCGAAACGGAGTCGCCCTTCGGGTACATGGCCGGTTTCCTCCAGCAACTCGCGTTCGGCGGCCTGGCGAGGGGTCTCCCCGGGGTCGATCAGTCCGCCGGGCAGTTCCCAGGCCTGCCGGTGACGGTTGTACGCCATCAGGACGCGATCGCCGTGCCACAGGGCCACCAGCGCGAGGGGCAGCGGCGCGTCAGCGGGGGGCGTGTCCTCCGCCCCCGGGCCGAAGGAGATCAGGACGTTGCCGTCGTCGTCGTGGACCGGCAGCGGTGAGGAAGCGGCAGCCATCCTGACAGGGTGCACGCCCTGCCCGGTCCCCGGCGATGCGGTGACCTCAGAACAGGCGTTCCTGGCGGGCCCGTTGGAGGGTGCGTGCAGCGGTGCGGCCCGTTCCGGCCGGAGCCGGTTCGTCACCGAAGAGGGGAGCCGTACCGCACTCGTCCACCTCGGCCGGGATCCTTCCGTCCGCCTCCGGGCGCGGCGGCGCCTCACGGTCGAAGTCGTCCGGCGTCATCCGCACCCAGTCGCGACCACCCTGCTCACTCACCCGTCGTCACCGCCTCTCCCCCGGGCGCACGCCCGGAAGCTTCCCCATGGTTGAGAAGCTGCCCACCCATGATCAGTTCCACCATCGGGCGGCGACGAACCCACGGAGGCGCCCGGAGGCCCGACTGGGCGCGCGGACCGACTTTGAACACACTGATGACAAAGTATGGACATGACAAGCGAAAGTCTCTTACCTTTGCGGCGCAACCCGCGCTCCACCCCGTGAACGACCGGAACGATCCGGCACGGTCCGGTCCCCAGCACAGGAGGACCAATGCGCCAACGACCCTTCCCACGAGCCCGAAGACACCTCCTCGCGGTGCTCGCGTCCACCGTCCTGGCCGGCGGTGTCCTGGCCGCCCCGGCGGTGGCGGCCGACCCCGCCCCGACGCCCGCGAACCCGTCCCCGACGGCCGTCGCCGACATCCCGCCGCAGGAGCCGGGCGTCACCTTGCGCGTCTTCGACGTCCAGACGCCGCTCAACAAGCTGTGCACCCTGAAGCCGGGGCAGACCCCCAACCACGACAAGCTCATGCCCACCGTCGACTGGTCCACGGCCGCCGACTTCGGCGGGTTCGAGGACCGTTTCGTCTCCGAGGCGACGGGCTATCTGATCGCCCCGCGCGACGGGTCGTACGTGTTCCGCCTCACCAGCGACGACGGCTCCCGGCTGTCGCTCGACGGCTCCACGGTGATCGACCACGACGGACTGCACGGCGCCGAGCCCAAGGACGGCACCGTCCATCTCACCGCCGGCGCCCACCCGTTGCGCGTCGACCACTTCGAACGCGACGGCGGGCAGCAGGTACAGCTGTCCTGGAAGCCGCCGGGCGAGAGCGAGTTCACCGTCGTGCCCCGCGAGGCGCTCAGCACCGACGCCGATGTGGTCCGGGTGACGGCGCCGGGCCGCAAGGAGTGCGAGGCGAGCGGGGACTCCCCCGGCGACGGGCTGCCCCTCACCTCGGTACGCCCCGACCTCGACCTCACGGACCTGCGCCCCGACGGTTTCGAACCGCAGGTCAGCGGCATGGACTGGCTGCCCGACGGGCGACTGGCCATCAGCACCTGGGGCGGCACTGACAACGTTGCCGGTGAGGTGTATCTGCTCGACAACGTCACCGGCCCGACCAGCCGCGACAAGGTGACGGTCGAGAAGGTGGCCGAAGGGCTGCGCGAGCCCATGGGGATCAAGTACGTCGACGGTTCCCTGTACGTCTCGCAGAAGCACGAGCTGACGCGGCTGGTCGACGAGGACGGCGACGACGTGACGGACACGTACCGCACGGTCGCGACCTGGCCCTACGGGGGCAACTTCCACGAGTTCGCGTTCGGTCTGCTCTACCGCGACGGGTACTTCTACGTGAATCTCTCCGTCGCCATCGACTACGGCGGCGCCACCACCACCCCACAGCCCGCCCCCGGCCGCGGCACCACCTACAAGATCAGCAAGAAGACCGGCCGGATCAGCCCGGTCGCGGGTGGCCTGCGTACACCCAACGGGATCGGATGGGGCCCGGACGGCGGCCTGTTCACCACCGACAACCAGGGCGGCTGGCTGCCCTCGTCGAAGCTCGTCCAGATCAGACAGGACCGCTTCTTCAACCACTACACCGAGCCCGCCGGCCCCTTCGAGTCCTCGCCCGTCACGGCGCCGGTGCTCTGGCTGCCGCAGAACGAGATCGCCAACTCGCCCTCGACACCGCTGTACCTGAAGAAGGGGCAGTTCGCGGGCCAGATGCTGATCGGCGACGTCACCTACGGCGGCCTCCAGCGCGCCTACCTGGAGAAGGTGAAGGGCCAGTACCAGGGCGCGGTCTTCCGCTACACCCAGGGTCTGGAGGCCGGGGTCAACCGCCTCACCCTCGGCCCCGACGGCGCGCTCTACGCCGGTGGGCTCGGCGCCGACGGCAACTGGGGCCAGGAGGGCAAACTCCGTTTCGGCCTGCAGAAGCTGACGCCCAACGGCGGCAACACCTTCGACATCAAGACCATGCGTGCCGTCCCCGGCGGTTTCGACCTGACGTACACCCAGCCGGTGTCCGAGGAGACGGCGGCCCAACTCGCCGCCCGCTACCGGGTCGAGCAGTGGCGCTACACCCCGACCGCCGACTACGGCGGCCCGAAGATCGGCGAGGAGCGGCTCACCGTCCGTTCGGCCACGCTCTCCGCCGACGGCCGCACCGTCCGGCTGCGGACGGACGGACTCAAGCCCGGCCACGTGGTGCACGTGCGCTCCCCGCGCCCCTTCACGTCGGCCTCCGGTGAGACGCTGTGGAGCACCGAAGCCTGGTACACGCTCAACCAGTTGCCCGGGAAGCAGCCGCCGGCCGCCACCCTGTACGAGGCCGAGGAGGCGCGACTGACCGGAACGGCCGGGATCAACACCGACCACACCGGCTACTCCGGCAGCGGCTTCGTCGACCGGTACGCCACCGAGGGCAAGGTCGCCACGACGTTCGACGTGACCGTCCCGAAGAGCGGCACGTACGACGTGAACCTCCGCTACTCCAACGGCCCGAACCCGTTCGCCGGCACCAAGTCCCTCTCCCTGTACGCCAACGGGAAGAAGATCCGGCAGACCTCGCTGCCCTCCACCGGGGACTGGGACTCGTGGTCGACCCGGACCGAGCAGCTGGCCCTGCGCGCCGGCCGCAACGAGATCTCCTACCGGTTCGACGCCGGAGACACCGGGCACGTCAACCTGGACCTGATCACCGTGCATCCGCACGGCGCCGAGGTGACGCTCTTCGACGGCACCACCGCCGCGCAGGCGCAGTGGCAGCACACGGACGGGCGCAAGGTGGCGTGGCCGTTGACGGAGGAGAAGTCGACGGAGGTGTGCTGCGGCGACATCCGCACCAAGGACGCCTACCAGGACTTCGCACTGCACGTCGAGTTCCGTGTCCCGCAGCTGCCGCCGGACGTCACCGGCCAGGACCGCGGGAACAGCGGCATCTTCCTCCAGGACCGCTACGAGCTGCAGATCCTCGACTCCTACGGTGACACCACCCTGGACACGAACGAGGCTGGGGCGATCTACCTCGAGAAGGCGCCCGACGCGAACATGGCGACCAGGCCGGAGACCTGGCAGACCTACGACATCGTCTTCCGCGCGGCCCGCTTCGACGACGACGGCGACAAGACGGCCGACGCCCGGGTGACGGTCGTGTGGAACGGCCGGACGGTCCACGACGACGTCGCCCTGGACGGTCCCACCGCCTCGGGCCGGTCCGAGACACCGGCGGCCGGAGCGATACGCCTCCAAGACCACGGCAACAAGGTCCGCTTCCGCAACATCCAGGTGCGGCCGCTGCGCTGAGCCGTCGCACACTCCGAGGGAGGAGACAGGTGACAGCAGGGGGCTGGTGGCGGCGGCCACCAGCCCCCCTGCGCGCCCACCCGCCGCTCCCCGTCCGGCCGCCCACCCGCCCGTCCGCCAAGCCGGTCCCGCCGTGGATGCGGCACGATGGAGGAGTGCGTACGCGACCGGTGCTGATCTTCGACGGGGACTGCGGCTTCTGCACCATGTCGGTGGGTGTCGTCCAGCGCCTGGTCCGGCCGCGGTGCGAGGTCGTGGCATGGCAGCACGCCGATCTGACGGCACTCGGCGTCACCGAGGAGCGGGCCCGGTACGAGGCCCTGTGGGTGACCCCCACCGGGCGGGTGTACGGCGGTGCCCAGGCCGTGGCGAAGATCCTGCTGAACGGGGGCGGCGTGTGGGCCGTCGCAGGCGCGCTCCTCATCCTGCCGCCCCTGCGCCGGGCCGCGCACGGCGTCTACCGCCTCGTGGCCGAGAACCGCGGCCGGCTTCCCGGAGGGACGGCAGCGTGTGCGAGTCCCGGCCGGAAGGAGGGAACAGGGGCAGTCGGACACATGGTCGCCGGCGGTCAGGGCACAGGGTAGGTCGGCGCCGCGCGACGGCACGACGCGGTACGCCGGTTGAGCCCCAGGGAGGCCGGGTGTTCGAGGGATTCGAGACGGCGCAGATCGATGTCGGTCCGGCTTCGGTCTTCGTCCGCTACGGCGGGGAGGGCCCGCCGGTGGTGCTGCTGCACGGTCATCCCCGGACCTCGGCGACGTGGCACCGGGTCGCCCCGCTGCTCGTGGCGGCCGGTCACACCGTGGTGTGCCCGGACCTGAGGGGATACGGGCGTTCGCGGGGACCGCGCTTCACCGAGGACCACGAGGGCTATTCCAAGCGCGCCGTCGCCGGGGACGTGGTGGCCGTGATGCGTCACCTGGGCCATCGCCGCTTCGCGCTCCTCGGGCACGACCGCGGAGGCTATGTGGCGCTGCGCCTCGTTCTCGACCATCCCGAGTGCGTCTCCCGGGTGGCGTTCGCGGACTGTGTGCCGCTCACGGAACACCTGTCGCGGATCACCGTCGATTTCGCCACCCAGTGGTGGCACTGGTTCTTCTTCGCGCAGCCGGGCATCCCCGAGCGCGTCATCACCGCCGATCCGGACGGCTGGTACCACGGCGACCCGGAGACGATGGGACGGGAGAACCACGAGGAGTGGCGGAACGCCACGCGCGATCCCGACGTCGTTCGGGCGATGCTCGAGGACTACCGCGCCGGTCTCACCGTCGACCGCCGGCACGAGGAGGCCGACCGCGCCGCCGGCAGGCGCATCACCTGTCCTGCGCTCGTCCTGTGGTCGCTGCGGGACGACCTGGAGGACCTGTACGGGGACCCCCGGAACATCTGGCGTTCGTGGGCCGCCGACGTGCGCGGTCTGGGCATCGACTCCGGGCACCACGTCGCCGAGGAGGCGCCCGAGGCACTGACCTCCGCCCTGACGGACTTCCTCCGGCCGGGTCCGGGCCCCGAGTGACGTGAGGCGCGAGCACGCTCGGCTCCCCGGGGGCGCTCCGCCGCGGGCGCTACACGGGGTTGCGCCCGGCGATGTCGCCACCGGGATCGTCCAGCAGGGCGATGCGGACGGTGATGCGTTTGCCGACCGGTTCCCGCTGGACCTCGAAGCCCTGCGCGACGGCCATGACGATCTCCAGACCGTGCTGCCCCACCCTGCCCGCGTCGGCGGCCCGGGCCACCGGCAGGACCGGGTCGCTGTCCCACACGATGACGTGCACCGTGCCGCCGGAGACGCGCAGTTCCATCAGCACGGGTCCGGGGGCGTACTTGCGGGCGTTGGTGACCAGCTCGCTGACCACCAACTGCGTCAGGTCCATGGCCCGCGCGGACACCGGAATGCCGTGCTCGGCCTGGACGCGGGTGAGGAAGCCGACCGCCCGGTGGCGTGCCTCCGCGATGACGTGCCCGTCACCGTCGAGGGCGACCGTCTCCTGGATCGCGGGTCCGGTGTCCGGCACCACGTGGCCCTCACCCTCCGGGACTGCTTCAGCCGGCTCCACCCTCGTACCCCCGTTCACACGCCTGCGCGTACCCCGCACTATGCCTCACATGCTCCCCGGGGTCTCCACCATGAGACGAACATCCGTTCGTCGAGGTGTCCGGGGGGCGAGGCCGCCACGGCGGGCGTCCGGCCGGCCCGGCTCTCGGCGCCCTATCCGCGCCGGTCCGACTCGCCCTCGGCGCGCAGGCGTCGCCGCACGGCAGCGTCCAGCTCCTCGCCCATCGGCTGTGGCAGGGAACCACCCAGCGCCCAGTCGATGACCGTCTCCGCCACCGTGTGGAGCTTGATGTTGGCGTGCTGGGAGACCTCACGGAGCACGTCGAAGCCGGCAGTCGGTGTCAGCCGGTGGACCGCGACGAGGACGCCGATGGCCTGGTCGACCGTCGCGTGAGACTCCACCGCCTGCCGCAACTGCGCGTTCTCCCGCTCCAGGCGGGTCGGCACGGCATCCTCCCTGGCCTGGTGCAGGGACCCCTGCGCTCGGGAAGTCGTCATCACCGGCTCTCCATCGTGAGGTTACGTCGGGTCCCCCTACGCCTGCCCACAACGCGAGCCGCACAACACGCCCCCGGTCGGACCCGGACGGGACGGACTGGACGGACGGGACGGACGGACGGGACACCGAGGTCCCCCGATCGGCCGTTCCCGGGCGCCGGGCGGGCGGATACGGTCCGGGCCATGGACGAGCTCACCAGGATCTTCCATCGCGCCGCCGAGCACGCCGCCGCCTATCGCCGCTCGCTGCCGGAGCGGCCGGTGGCAGAATCCGTCGACCACGCCGCCCTGCGCGCCGCGTTCGCCCGGCCCTTGAACCGCTCCCCCGCCGATTTGCTCACCGTGGTCGACGAGTTGGTGGCCGCCGCCGGGCCGGGCCTCGTCGCCACCGCGGGGCCGCGGTTCTTCGGGTTCGTCGTCGGCGGGGCACTGCCCGCGGCCACCGCCGCGGAGATCCTCGCCGCCGGATGGGACCAGAACGCCTTCAACGCCGCGCTCTCACCCGCCGCGCTCGCCGCGGAGGAAGCGGCGGCCGGCCGGCTGAAGGACCTGCTCGGCATCCCCGGCACGGCGTCCACGGGGTTCGTCACCGGCGGCCAGGCGGCCAACACCGCGGGCCTCGCGGCCGCCCGGCAGCACCTGCTCACCGAAGCCGGCTGGGACATCGGGCGCAGAGGGCTGCACGGCGCCCCGCGGCTGCGCGTGGTCGCGGGCGAGGAGCGCCACGCCACCGTCGACCGCTCGCTGCGGCTGCTCGGCCTGGGCACCGACTGCCTGGAGACGGTCCGCACGGATGCGCGCGGCGCCGTGGACACCGAGGACCTGCGCCGCGTGCTGACGTCCGGCCCGGCCGGGCCCGTGATCGTGTGCGCGCAGGCGGGCAACGTCAACACGGGCGCGTGCGACGACCTCCGTGCCGTCTGCGACCTCGCCCACGCCCACGGTGGCTGGGTGCACGTCGACGGCGCCTTCGGCCTCTGGGCCGCCGCGAGCCCGGCCACCCGCCACCTCGTCGACGGCGTGGAACGCGCCGACTCCTGGGCCTGCGACGGCCACAAGTGGCTGAACGTCCCCTACGACTGCGGCTACGCCTTCTGCTCCCGCCCCGACGTCCACGCCGATGCCCTGTCGTACACCGCCTCCTACCTCACGCGCGCCGATGGGACCGTGGCCGGCGGCGCCGACTACACCACCGAGTCCTCGCGTCGCGCCCGGGGCTTCGCGACCTGGGCGGCGCTGCGCCAACTCGGCCGTGACGGCGTCGCCGCGCTCGTGGAGCGCTGCTGCTCGCTCGCCCGCCGCTTCGCCGACGGCCTGAGCGCAGCGGGTTTCGAGGTGGTCAACGAGGTGACGCTCAACCAGGTCCTCGTCGCCTTCGGCGACGGCACCCGCACCGACCGGATCGTGCGGGCGGTGCAGGAGGACGGCACGTGCTGGATGGGCGCCACCACCTGGCGCGGCCGGCGGCTGATGCGCATCTCCGTGTCGGGCCACACCACGACCGAGGCCGACGTCGACCGGTCGATCGCGGCGATCGTGCGGCTGGCGCGGGCCCTGTGATCCTGCCCAGGCCGCCCGTCGGGTCCGTCGGGCACCCCTGGGACCGGACGGACCCTCACGCGGTGCTCCGCGCGGCGGTGGGTCCGTGCAGCCAGACCCGCAGGGGGCCGAGCGGCTCGAAGCCGTGGCGGACGGCGGCCGCCAGGGCGTCGCCGTGTTCGTAGCCCACCACCGGCAGCGTGGGGAACAGGCGGTGCACCGCGTCCAGGACGACCGGCCACGCCGCGTCCGGGCCGCCGTCCCGCGCGAAGACGTTGGAGATGCCGACCACCTGGTCGTTGCGGCCGGCCACCGCACCGGCGACCACCCGGCCGTCGGCCGACCGTCCGGCGAGGACGAAGGTGGCCGGGTCGGCGAGCAGTCCGGGCCGGAAGAGGCCCGCGCCACCGTCCCCGTCGTCCCAGGCCCGTGCCCAGTCCCGCAGTGTGGCCGGGTCGTCCGCCAGGTCCCAGGCAAGATCGGGTGCGACGGAGGGCGGACGTGCCGGGCGGTGGATCCACTGCGCCTCGAACAGGACGTGGAAGCCGGCGTCACTCAGGTCCAGGTCGGCGAAGCTGTCCTTCACGGAGGCGCCCGGTGTGCCGGTGTCGATCCGCGCCACGAGCGCCGCCGGGTGGGCTCCCGGCACGAGCGTCACCGCGTCGGGGTGGAGCGGCGGGGTGCGCGCCGGGGCGGTCCACGCGTCCTGGCCCCACGCGCCCACCAGGCCGTGCGATCGGGCCATCGCTGCGCACCACTCGGCGTTGTTGCGGGCGGCGGCCCGGACCATGAACTGCTTCGTCGTCGTCACACCGGCGGATCATGTCCGGTTCGGGGCCACCGGTCGAGCGCTTTTCCACACCGCCGGGCCTTGCCGAGGCCGGGGTCATGGCGACTCGGCCGCGCGGCGGGTCAGACGGGTGAGGGTGACTCCGTTGGGGAAGGCCGTGCGCTCGGCGACGTCGAAGACCGTGGGGTCGAAAGCGCCGTCGACCATCGGGATTCCGGCGCCGGCGACGACCGGATAGGTCTTGATCAGCAGCTCGTCGATCTCGGGCAGCACACTGCCCGCGAGCCGGCCGCCGCCGCAGAGCCAGAGGTCCGGGCCGGCGCCCGGGGCGTGCTTGAGCTCGCGGACGAGCGTGAGGGGGTCGCCCGGCACGACGGTGACGGCCGGGTCGGTGTCCGGCTTCAGCGAGCTGGACACGACGTACTGGCGCAGGTGTGCGTACGGACTGGTGACCCCGTCGGCGAGGGAGAGGCGGTAGGTGCCGAGGCCCATGAGGACCGTGCCGAAACGCCGGTTGGGCGCGTCGGCGACCCCGGCGGCCGCGCGGTGGGCCGTCG
The DNA here is from genome assembly GCF_044540525.1 of Streptomyces sp. NPDC085932. Lineage (NCBI taxonomy): Bacteria > Bacillati > Actinomycetota > Actinomycetes > Kitasatosporales > Streptomycetaceae > Streptomyces > Streptomyces sp. NPDC085932. The sequence continues at coordinate 1,739,687 of NZ_JBITSJ010000001.1, read as the reverse complement.
GGACCGTCTCCGGATACCGCTCGTTCATCCAGGCCGCATAGGCGGCGGACTGCTGCTCGCCGCCTTGTGGGAAGAAGCCGAACTCGCCGCCCGGGCCCGCGATGCGGCCGTCGATCGAGACGCCGATGTAATACACGAGCTTGGGCAAGGTCGTCCCCTGACGTAGTACTCTGAGTGAAGTGGTGTGAACGTAGTACTACAGGTGGAGTGGTGTCAATGGTGAGACGGAACGACCAGCGGCGCGCGGCTCTCGTCGACGCGGCGATCGAGGTGCTGGCCCGGGAAGGCGCGCGCGGCCTGACCTTCCGGGCCGTCGACGCCGAGGCCGGCGTCCCCGTCGGCACGGCGTCCAACTACTTCGCCAACCGGGACGACCTCCTCACCCAGGCCGGCGCCCGGGTGTACGAGCGGCTGCAGCCCGACGAGGCGACCATCGCCCGGCACGAGGCGGCCGACCGCAGCCGGGACACCTACGCCGAGCTGATGCGTGAACTCGTCGGCCGCATCGCCTCCTTCCGCACCGGCTACCTCGCGCTGCTGGAGCTCCGCCTGGAGGCCACGCGCCGCCCCGAGCTGCGCAAGGTCCTCACCGCGCGGGTCCGGGCCGACGTCGATGCCAACGTCGCCTACCACGAGGCCTCCGGCCTGCCCGGCGACGCCACGGCCGTCAAACTGCTCATGCTGGCCCTGAACTGGCTGATCGTCGAGCAGCTCACCCTGCCGGACGTCTTCACGGAGGCGGAACGCGAACACCTCGTGCGAGCCGCGGTGGAGCGCATCGTGGCGCCGGACCAGGTCACGCCCGACACCGGCCGCCCCGACTAACCTCTTGCCGTGTCAGCCTCCCGCCTCCATCGCGTCGCCGTCCTCGTCCTGGAGGGTGCGAAACCGCTCGACGTGGGGATCCCCGCGCAGGTCTTCACGACCCGGGCCAGCATGCCCTACGAGGTGCGGGTGTGCGGGGCGACTCCCGGCCTCGTGACCGGCGGTGACGGGCTCGCCTACCACGTCGCCCACGGCCTGGACGCGCTCGCGTGGGCCGACCTCGTCTTCGTCCCCGGCTACCGGTTCCCGGACCGCGACGATCCGCCGCGGTCCGTGGTCGACGCCCTGATCGCCGCGCACGAGCGGGGGGCGCGGCTGGCCGCCATCTCGACGGGCGCCTTCGCGCTCGCCGCCACGGGCCTGCTCGACGGCCGGCGCGCCACGACACACTGGCACTACACCCGGGCCCTCGCGGCCAGGCACCCGCTCGTACGGGTCGACGAGAACGTGCTCTTCGTCGACGAGGGCAGCGTGCTCACCTCGGCCGGCGCCGCCTCCGGCATCGACCTGTGCCTGCACATCCTGCGCGGTGACCTCGGAGTGGCCGCCTCCAACCACGCGGCCCGGCGGCTGGTCGCGGCCCCCTACCGCAGCGGCGGCCAGGCCCAGTACGTGCCGCGCAGCGTCCCCGAGCCGCTCGGCGAGCGGTTCGCGGCCACGCGCGAGTGGGCACTGCACCGGCTCGGTGAGCCGCTCACGCTCGACGTGCTGGCGCAGCAGGCGGGAGTGTCGGCACGCACGTTCTCCCGGCGTTTCGTCGAGGAGACCGGCTACACGCCCATGCAGTGGGTGATGCGGGCCCGCATCGACCTCGCCCGGGAGCTGCTGGAGCGCTCGGAGCGCAGCGTCGAGCAGATCGCCGACGACGTCGGGCTCGGCACCGGCGCGAACCTGCGCCTGCACTTCCAGCGCATCCTCGGCACGACGCCGAGCGAGTACCGGCGCACCTTCACCCGGGGCGAGTGACACCGACGCCGCTCCGGGGAGGCGGGCTCCCCGCAGCGGCGGTGACCTCGGGTGGCGGGATCCTTTTGAACCATGGCGATACCGCCACTGTCAGGAGTGTCGGCCGCGGACGAGCATGGTGGCGCGAAGGGAAGGGACCTCATTCATGACTCGCATCGCCATCAACGGATTCGGCCGCATCGGACGCAACGTGCTGCGCGCGCTGCTGGAGCGCGACAGCGCCCTGGAGATCGTGGCCGTCAACGACCTGACCGAGCCCGCCACGCTCGCCCGGCTGCTCGCCTACGACAGCACCGCCGGCCGGCTCGGGCGCCCGGTGACCGTCGACGGTGACACCCTCGTCGTCGACGGGCGTCGGATCAAGGTGCTGGCCGAGCGCGAACCCGCGCAGCTGCCGTGGGCGGAACTCGGCGTCGACATCGTCCTGGAGGCCACGGGCCGCTTCACCGCGGCGAAGGCCGCCCGGGCGCACCTCGACGCGGGCGCGAAGAAGGTACTGGTCAGCGCACCGTCGGACGGCGCCGACGTCACGCTCGCGTTCGGGGTCAACACCGACGCCTACGACCCGGCCGTGCACACGATCGTCTCCAACGCCTCCTGCACCACCAACGCGCTCGCGCCGCTGGCCAAGGTCCTCGACGAACTCGCCGGGATCGAGCACGGGTTCATGACGACGGTGCACGCCTACACGCAGGAGCAGAACCTCCAGGACGGTCCGCACCGTGACGCCCGCCGCGCCCGGGCCGCCGGCGTCAACATCGTGCCGACCACGACCGGTGCCGCCAAGGCGATCGGCCTGGTGCTGCCGAACCTGGACGGCAAGCTGTCGGGCGACTCGATCCGCGTCCCGGTGCCGGTGGGCTCGATCGTCGAGCTCAACACGACGGTCGCGCGCGACGTGACGCGTGAGGACGTGCTGGCGGCGTACCGCGCCGCGGCGGAAGGGCCGCTCGCGGGCGTCCTCGAATACTCGGAGGACCCGCTGGTGTCGTCCGACATCGTGGGCAACCCCGCGTCGTCGATCTTCGACTCGGCGCTCACCCGCGTCGACGGCCGCCACGTCAAGGTGGTCGCCTGGTACGACAACGAGTGGGGCTTCTCGAACCGCGTGATCGACACGCTCGAATTCCTCGCCGGCGCCTGACTCCTCGGCCCGGACGGCGCCCTGCTTCCGGCCCGCACAGCCCAGCGCCCTGGTCGACCGGCCGGTCCGACCGGGGCGCTGGGCTGTGCGCGCCCCGGCCCCCTCTCCTCGCTCTCGGCGTCCTCGCCGTCCGCTGACGCGTCGGACGCTGCCCGTGCGCCGTGTCAGATGTCGGAGACGAGGGGCCCGAAGGCGATGCACAGCACCCTGAGGAAGGCGCCGGCGAGGAAGGTGGACACGCGGGTGCGGGCGCCCGAGACCTTCACGTTGATCAAGCCGGCCCGGGCCGAGGGCTTCGCCGCCACCCTCGGCGCGCGCCTGGAGGCCAACGCCCCGGATGCCCGCACCTGGAACCGGGCCGCCCGGCCGATGCCGCAGCGTCTCGGCTGACCGACCGGTCAGAGCGACACGCCCTGGGTGAAGGCCTGCGCCGCGTAGAGGGCGCCGAGCGCGGCGGCGAGGGTGCCCAGCAGGAGGCGGAGTGCGCCTTCGGGCACCCGCGGCTGAAGGCGGGCCCCCAGGTAGCCGCCGGCCAGCCCGCCGAGTCCGCAGGCCAGTCCGAGGAGCCAGTCGGGGGCGATGTCGTCGCCGCCGGTGAGGGCGAGCAGTCCGTACGTTCCGGCACCGACCAGGGAGGTCAGGAAGGTGGAGGCGAGGGCCGCGGGGGCGACCTTGGCGACGGGCATGCCACGGCCGACCAGGACGGGGCCGAGGATGGAGCCGCCGCCGATGCCGTAGACGCCGCCGATCGTGCCGACGGCGAGTGCCAGCAGGGTGAGGGTGCGTGGTGCGGGCTCGTGCGGTGTCGGGGTGGTGGGCGGGCGGAGCGTGCGGGCGATCAGCCAGAGTCCGAGGGGGAACAGGAGGACGGCGACCAGGAGCCGGAACACGGTGGGTCCGGGGAGGGCGAAGACGCGGATGACGGCGCCGAGGACGACGCCGGGCAGCGTGCCCGCGATCAGCCTGCGGGTCAACGGGCCGTAGAGGCTCCCGTCGTGACGGTAGCGCAGCAGGGCGCCGGGGCCGGCGACCACGTTGTAGAGCAGATTGGTGGGGGTGACGGCGGGGCTGGGGACACCGAGGACGCTGAGCTGGACGGGCAGCAGGAACACGGCGCCGGAGACACCGACCGGTGCGGTGACCAGCGCGATGAGAACACCGGCGGTGAAGGCGAGCAGGGGCGCTGTCCCGTCCGGCCCCATCCGCGTCCCCGCCCGTCCCTTGTCCGCCGCGTGTGGATCCCGCGGCCGGCGCCCTGCCTTCCGAGGGCGATGCCCTGGAACACTAGCGCCCCGGGATCGTCGCACCCGCCGTCACCACCCAGGGGGGCGGGTCTACCTCGCGGGCACGACGGCGGGCAGGGTGAGTGCCGAGTGGGCCGGTCGCCCCGTCGCGGCGGGCAGGGTGGCGAGCTGCCGCAGCATGGCGTTGCGCCGCTCCAGGGCCCGCGCGGTGGTCGGGAAGAGCTTGGCCTCGCCCTCACCGACCTGGTCCTGGTTCGCGGTCACGAACCCCCGGGTGTCGCGTTCGTAGGCGGCGAAGCCCGTGGTGTGGTCCCGGTCCGCGAGGGAGGCGGCGAGCATGTAGGCGCCGACGAGCGCGAGGCTGGTGCCCTGGCCGGTGAGGAAGGAGGGCGCGTACGCGGCATCGCCGAGCAACGCGACCCTGCCGCTGGACCAGCGGGGCATCCGGATCTGGCCGACCGCGTCGAAGTACAGGTCGTCCGCGTCGCGCAGGGCGGCGAGCATGCCCGGGACCTCCCAGCCCGCGTCGGCGAAGACCTCGTCGATCAGGGCCCGTTGCGCTTGAGCGTTCCTCAACGCGTCGTACGGTGGCTCCGGGTGGGCGAAGTTCAGGAAGGCGTGCACCTCGTCGTCGTCCCCGACGGCGTAGAGCGCGGCGGCCCTGCCCGGGCTGTTCCACATCACCGTCTCGTGGGACAGCCCGAGGGTGTTACGCATGGTGAACACGGCGAAGCAGTAGCCGAGATGGCGGTGGAACCGCTCCTCCGGGCCGAACACGAGCTCGCGCGTCCGTGAGTGCACACCGTCCGCACCGAACACCAGGTCGAAGGTGCGCGTGCCGCCGCCGCGGAAGGTCACGTCGACCCCGTGGCCGGATGCGTCGAGGGTGTCGATGGAGTCGTCGAACAGGAACTCCACGTCGTCGCGGACCGTCGCGTGGAGGGCACGGGTCAGATCCCCGCGCCGCACCTCCAGGTCCCGGCCCGTGGCGCCGGTGACGGTGCGCGGGCCGACCGAGACCACCTCTCCCCCGTCCTCGTCGAGGAAGGTGAGCCGGCGCAGGTCGACGTGCGCGTCCTGGAGCGACGGCAGGATCCCCATCCGCCGGACGACCTCCAGCGCGGTGCCGCGTATGTCGACCGGGTAGCCGCCGTGACGGGGTGCACTCGCCTTCTCGACGACCGTGACCGCGTACCCGTGGCGGCTGAGCCAGTACGCGAGGGCGGGGCCCGCGATACTGGCCCCGGAAATCAGGACCTTGCGCCCCGGCGTCCTGCCGACGGGCCTCGGCGGAGCGGGGGCGGGCCTCGGCGGAGCGGACACGGGCCTCGCGGGGTCGGTGCGGGTCATTCCTCGACTCCTTTGCGCATGGTGCGGGTGACGAGCAGGGACAGCGCCGTGACGGCGCCTGCGATGACGAAGCCGGTGACGAAGGCCGATTCGGCCGGGACGTCCGATCCGGACGGGGTACCGGCGGTCAGGAGCGCGCCCCCGACCTGCGCGCCCACGGCGTAGCCGACCACGCGTGTGACCAACACCAGGCTGGTGGCGATGCCGGTGTCGCCCCGGTCGACGGAGGCGGCGGTGCTGGTCACCAACGCCGTCACGCACAGGCCGCTCGCGAGCGAGATCATCACCTTGCCGATGACGAGGTGCCAGATCTCCGTGTGCACGGTGGCCAGTGCGACCAGGGCGACGGCCATGAGGGCGATCCCGGCGGTCACCACGGCGCGCGAGCCAAGGCGGCGCGCCCCGATCCCGCTGATCGGCCCGGCCAGCGCGGCGGCGGCGGCCCCGGGCAGCAGATAGAGGCCGATCTCGGTCGCGCCGGCCCCGAAGCCGTAGGCGTCGGCGGGCACCGCGAACAGTTGCGGGACGAGATAGACGGCCAGCGAGGTGCCGACGCAGGTCACGAACGTCAGCACGCACGCCCTCCACATCGCGGGCCGTGCCAGCATGCGCAGGTCGACCATCGGCGCGGCCGCGCGGCGTTCGACGGCTGTCCACCCGGTCACGAAGCCGGCCAGGACCAGGACGAGGGCGCCGAGCAGGAGGGGCCGTGCGGCGATGTCGGGTGCCAGGGCCAGCACGAGCATGAGCGTGACGAGCGTCCCGCTCAGCAGCAGCAGGCCGGGCCAGTCGATCCCGGTACCGTCCGGCCGGCTCGGTGGATCCTGCGGGAACAGCCTGTTCACCAGCAGGGTGCCGCCGATGACCGCGAGGGTGGGCAGCGCGAACATCCAGTGCCGGGACAGCCCTTCCGCGACGGGCCCGGCCGACAGCGTTCCCGCCATACCGCCCGCGACGAACAACCCGCTGACCACCCCGATGGCCACTTTGGACTCGCCGGCGGGGAGGTGGGTGCGCACCAGGATGAACGACAGGGGCAGGGCACCCACCATGGCCCCCTGGAGCACCTGGCCGAGCAGCAGCACCGGCAGGTTCGGCGCCAGGGAGGACACCAGACCACCGGCCGAGACCACCGCCATCAGCCGGATCAGGACGCGTTTCCCGCCGTAGCGGTCGCCGAGTTTGCCCGCGATCGGTGTGACGAGCGCGCCGGTGATGAGCAGCACGATGCTGAGCAACGCTCCTTCGGCGGGGCTCATGCCGAGTTCACGCTGGAGGAGCGGGAGGGTCGGCGTCACCACCGATTCCAGGGCGCCGGTGGCGATCGCCAGCGCGCCGAGGGCGGCGACGGCGGCCTTCCCGATGCGTAAGGGTGGAGCCAGAGTTGCGGTCATGGACGTCCTTCCGAGACGGCCGAGCAGGGTGAGGTGCGACCGGTTCGGAAACTACACTACACCGTGCAGTGTAGAACGGTTAGGATGTGCTCATGCCGACCACGAAGACCCTGCGCGAGGGCTCCGCGCGCAAGCGGGCCGCCATCCTCCAGGCGGCTCGGGAACTGTTTCTCGCCGACGGCTTCGACCGATCCAGCGTCGACGCGATCGCCGCCCGGGCCGAGGTGTCCAAGCGGACGGTGTACGACTACTTCGGGGACAAGCAGACGCTGCTGCAAGCCGTCGTCGACGCCATCGGCCAGTCGATGATCATGACCATCCGGGACACCCTGGACGACACCCTCACCGAGCTCACCGACGCCGGCGAACTCGAGGGCGCGCTGGTCGAGTTCTCGATGCGGATCGCCACCGACATGCTCGGCTCGGCGGAGTACGCCACGCTGCAACGCCTGGTGCGGGCGGAATCGGGGCATCTGCCGCACCGCGGCTACAACTCCATGGCCGACACGCCCGACGAGGCCATCGCCGAGCGCTTCGCCGCGTTCGCCGACGCCGGGCTGCTCGACGTGCCCGACCCCCGGCTCGCGGCCGACCAGTTCATCGCGCTGGCCTTCGGCGTCGCGCTGGACCGGCTCGGATCGGCGAACGCCGCGGAGGACGCCCGCGTCCGGCCGCTCGTCGTGGAGGGGGTCCGGACGTTCCTGCGGGCCTACCGCAGCAGGTAGGCCCGCAGGTGAGTTCGGCCGCGCCGAGGCGTGGACGGGGCGCCGGCGACGCCCCGGTGGACCGGACGCCGCCGACGCCTCAGTGGAACTCGTGGATCAGCTCGATTCTGCCGACGATGTGGGCGTTGAACTCGTCGAGCTCCTCGGCGGGCACCCACAGTTCGAGAATGGTCCGTCCGCCCGCCTGCTGGACGGGATATCTGCGCAGGAAGGCGGACTCGACCTCGAAGCGGGTGACGAAGCCGGCACCGTCGTGCTTGACGTTCCAGTCCCGCGCGATCCTCACGGCGTAGTCCTCGTTGAGGACCGGGTAGAAGATCGGCTGCTCGGGAAGGCGGGGCGGCCACGCGCGCCAGTCCGACTCACGCACCAGCTCCAGCTCCTCGGGCCCGGTGGGGCGCCACAAGGTGGTCGTCGCCTGCTGGTTGGTCACGGGAATCGCTCCTGGTCGGGCCACCGCCGGGTGCGGTCGGCCGGGAGCCCGACGCTATCGGCAATCGCAGGCCGGCGACCACTCCTCAACCGCGCGGACGGCGCGCCCACCGAGTGCCGCTCACGCGGTGACCTGCTTGGGCGCGCCGCCCGTGATGGCGATCTTGCGGGGCTTGGCGTGCGCGGCCAGCGGGATGCGCAGGGTGAGCACGCCGTTGTCGTACACCGCCTGGGCGGCGTCGGCGTCCAGGGCGTCGGACAGGGTCAGACGGCGGCTGAACCGGCCCGTCGGGCGCTCGGTGAGCACGGGCCTGGCCCCGTCCGGTACCGGGGAAGGGCGCTCGGCGCTCAGCAGGAGGGTCCCCCGTTCCACGGTCACCTCGATGCTGGAGCGCTCCATGCCCGGCAGATCGAACTGGACGAAGAACGCCTCGTCGTCGCGCCAGACATCCGCCGGGATGACGGTGCCGGCCGTGGCGCTCTGTGCGAGCTCACGCGCGAGCCGGTCCAGATCCCCCGGAGCGCCGGTACGCACAAGCATGCCCCACTTCTCCCTTCACTCCTGGCTGACAGCCGTCACGGCCGCGACCGTGACGGCAAGATCCGCCCTTTTCGTATAACGCAACCGGCGGACGGTTGACAAGTGCCGACTGGATCAAGTTGACACCGAGGGACTCAAGTTGGGTCCGAACCATCGGGTGAGGTGGTCGTCCAGATCCCGCGGCTGCGGATGTGCAGACCGACGATACGGACGAACGACACGGGCTCGATGTCCTTCTCCAGGACGAGGACCCGCCCGTCGTGCAGCCGGAGTTCGGTGGACGGCATCGCGCCGGTGGGTCCGTACCCGGCGATGATCACGTCGCACGAAGAGGGAGTCGACGGACCGCAGGTGTTCTGTGCAGCGTGCATCGGTGACACCTTTCGGGAGTGCCTTGGCGGCGAGGCGCTCCCGGCGACACGTCGGGACGTCCACTGCCTTTGCTCATCCCGCCGGTTCGATCCGCAGGGCGGCGGTGGTGTCGCGGACGTCGACGACCGTCAGGCTCATGGCGTCGTTGATGGTCGCCGCGGGGCCCTCCGCGCAGCGGAGGGAGACACCGCCGCCGCCGTCCGAGGACACGCCGCCGCCACCCGAACAGCCCGAGACGCTGTAGCCGGACCCCGTCAGCGACGCGGTCATCCGAACCTCGCCGTCGGCGATGGCCGTCACCTTGATCGGCCCCAGGCCGTACCGCTGCGGCACGGTCACGACGTCCCCCACGGCGACCTCGACCTCACAGGCCCCGTCGGCGCACGGCCCGGTGGGTGAGGGCGACGGCGTCGGGCCGGACGCGGAGGACGGCGCCTGTGAAGCCGTCCCGCCCGGGCGCCCTTCGTCCCGGGACCCCTCTTGGGTGTCCGCGGAGCACGAGATGAGTGTGGCGAACGCGACTGCGGCGAGAACGGCGACGGCGGCCTGGGAAGGCGTGCTGCGCATCATGGTCGCCATTGTGCGGTAAGGCTCCCGGCTTCGCGCTACCGGCGGCCGCCACCGGCGTCCACGTCGGGTTCCAGTTTGCAGCGGAAGTGGCGGAGCAGTGAGGGCTGTTCGATCAGGCGGTAGCCCGGAATCGACTCCTTGGCCTCGGCCGCGGCCGCCAAGACCTCACCCACGTGGTTCAGGTGACTCAGACCGTACGTCCGGCGGGGAAGTGCGAGCCGGACCAGTTCGTAAGGTGCCGAGGTCACCGGGTTGCCGTTCTCGTCCTCACTGCCGAGGTAGAGGGAGCCCAACTCCACCGAGCGGACGCCGCCTTCGAGGTAGAGCCGGCAGGCGAGCGCGTGACCGGGAAAGCGGTGCGGGGCGATGTGGGGAAGCAGCCGGCCCGCGTTGAGGTAGAGGGCGTGCAGCCCGGGTGGCTCGACGATGTCGATGCCGGCGGCACGGGCCAGGCGGGCGAGGTGCTGGGCGGCGTCCGCACGGGCCTGCAGATGCAGCGGATCGGTGACCTCGGTCAGCCCCTGGGCGATCATGTCCAGGTCCCGGCCGGCCAGACCGCCGTAGGTGGGGAATCCTTCCGTGGCGATGAGCAACAGCTCGCACCGCTCGGCGAGGGCCCGGTCGCGCAGCCCGAGGAAGCCGCCGATGTGGACGATGCCGTCCTTCTTCGCGCTCATCAGGCAGCCGTCGGCCAGGCGGAAGGCCCGCTCGGCGACCTGACGCGGGCTCAGGTGCCGGTAGCCGGCCTCGTGCCGGGTGACCAGCCAGGCGTTCTCGGCGAACCGGGCCGCGTCGAGGAAGAGCGGGACCGCGTGCTCCCGGCACAGCGCGGCGGCCCGGGTGAGATTGCTCATGGAGACCGGCTGGCCGGCCTCGCCGTTGTTGGTCAGCGTCATGACGACGAGGGCGATCCGGCCGGCGTCGGGCCCTCGAAGGGCTTCTTCCAGGCGGTGCAGATCGATGTCGCCCTTGAACGGCTCCGTGCTGTCGAGGTCCTTGGCCTGCGGGCAGGGCAGATCCACGGCGCGGCAGCCGGCGAGCTCCACATTGGCGCGCGTGGTGTCGAAGTGGGTGTTGCTCAGGGTGATCTGTCCCGGGGTGAGCAGCGCGGAGAAGAGGATGCGCTCCGCTGCCCGGCCCTGGTGGACGGGGAGGACGCAGGGATAGGAGGTGAGGTCCTGGACCACGTCCCGGAAGCGGTAGAAGGACCGTGAGCCGGCGTACGACTCGTCACCGGCCATGCCCGCGGCCCACTGTGCCGCCGACAGGGCTCCCGTTCCGGAGTCCGTGAGGAGGTCGATCGTGACCTCGTCGGCGCGCAGTCCGAACAGGTTGTGGTGCACCCGGCGCAGGGCCTGCTCACGCTGGGCCCGCGTCGTGATCGGGATCGGTTCGACGACCTTGATCCGGTACGGCTCCATTACCTCACCCCTCGCGGCCGGGCTCGACGGTGCGCGGAGGACGGACCGTGTAGGCCTCCGGCGAGAAGTAGACGTTCACGCGCGGCGGCTGCCAGGTGCTCTGCACGAGGGACACGTAGGCGATCAGCCCCACCCCGTCGGCCGGGCGGCGGGACGTCATCGCGGCCAGGGCGCGGTCGACGACTCCGGCGTCCATGCCGAGGCGCCGCAGGGCGGCGGTGGCGCGGTCCCGGGCCACTCCGTCGTGCGGGACGTAGTCGCGGACCGGTACGTGGACGGTGTGGCCACCCGGGTGTTCCGAGTCCCGTCCGGTGTACGACAGGCAGGAGACCAGGGGGCGGTGCGTGAAGCGCCCGGGGTCGCCGCCGACCGTGCGGCAGAAGTCCCGTACCCGGCGCGCCTCTCCCCCGGGCAGCAGGCGCGCCACGTCCTGCGCCTCCGCGGCGGTGACGTCGTGATGAGCGACGTAGACCTTGATCCGCGGGGTGTGCCAGTCGCCGAGATCGAGGGCGAAGAAGAGGATCTCGTCCCGGCCGGGGCCGCGCCGCGTGGCGCGTTCCCGGAAGGCGGGCCAGGCCCGGCCGAACCCGAAGCGCGCCAATGCCTCCTCGGCGACCTGGGCGGAGCGCTCTCGCCCGTGGGCCCGGGGGTCGACGTAGACCTTGACGCCCACCGGCGCGCGCGGTTCCCGCCGCTGTTCCATCGCACACCACAGTGCGAAGGAGCCTTGCATGACCGGCGGGAAGAACAAGTCCTCCACCCGGCGCACCGGTTCGGTGGAGAATCCCCGGCGCGTGGCCAGGGCCGCGAGGGCCCGCCGGCCGAGACGGCCGTTCTCCTCCAGCGTGGTCGCCGTGCAGCCGGGCTCGACCAGGAGGCGTACGGCCACGGGAGTCGCGCCGCCGAAGGCGAGCGAGAGCTCGGCGGGCGAGTGGTCGTCGCAGACGAACGAGGGTGAGGGCGGCCCGGCTCCGAGGGGGCGCAGGGCCGCCGGGCCGAGCAGGCCGATCAGGTCGAGCAGCGGGAGACCGGAACCGTCGGGCGGGTCCGCGATCCCGGTCGACTCGCACAGGCGACGCACCTGGCCTCTCAGGTGCTCGCCCAGGGTCGTACGTGGGTCAGTCCGTGCCGACGGCGTATCGCCGACGACGGTGTGCGAGTGCCGGGGATTGCTCAGGGCCATGGTGCGGACTCCAGGACGGTGTGCCGTGAACGCCGGGCCCACCTTCTCCGGCCCCGGACTCCCCTCAGTCACCTGCCGGTCACGCGGTGGCTACAATGTGTATCCGGGTGGTCACCTGGCGTGTGCCGGGGTGACCACCCGGGGCGAGCGGGCGGGGGAACGGTGAGCGGGCGGTACGAGTTCAGGGTGCTGGGACCCCTCGAAGTCCTGCGCGACGAGCGGCGCTTGCGCATCGACGCGGCGAAGGTCCGGCTGCTGCTGGCCGCCCTGCTCGCCGATGCCAACCAGGTGGTCACGGTGGAGACGCTGGTGCACCGGCTGTGGGGCGAGAACCCGCCCGGCCGTGCCCGCAACACCCTGCAGAACTACGTCCTGCGGCTGCGTCGCGCCCTGGGATGCGCCACCGGAGGTGCTCCGGTGCTCACCCGCCCCCACGGCTATCTGATCGAAGCCGAGCCGGACGCCCTGGACCTCCACCGCTTCACCGGCTTGGTACGCCAGGGCCGTGCGGCCCTCGAAGAGGGTGCGGCGGTTCGGGCGGCGCCCCTGCTGCGTGAGGCCCTGGGCCTGTGGCGGGGGGAGCCGTTGTCCGACCTGCCCGGGCATCTGCTCCAGGGCGTCGTGGCGACGCTGACCGAACAGCGCCTGGACGCACTGGAGTTGCGGATCGACGCGGACCTGGCGCTCGGCCGGGCGGCCGACGTGCTGCCGGAGCTGCGCGGCCTCATCGGCACCCACCCGCTGCGCGAACACTTCTGGGCTCAGCGGATGCTGGCGCTGTTCGACTGCGGACGGCAGGGCGAGGCGCTGGAGAGCTACCGCGAGGTCACGGCGCTGCTCGCCGACGAGCTGGGCATCGGCCCGGGAGCGGAGCTGAGGCAGGTGCACCAGCGGCTGCTGGCGGCCGCCCCGAACCTGGACGAGACGCGCAGGGCCCGGACGGCTCCCCCGGCCCGGGACGGTGAACTGCCGGTGGAGATGACGACGTTCGTCGGCCGGGAGACCCAGGTGACCGAGGTGCGGCGGCTGCTGGGAGCCGCCCGGCTCGTCACCCTCACGGGAGTGGGCGGCGTGGGCAAGACACGGCTCGCGCTGCGGGTCGCGGCGGACGTCGCGCCCTCCTTCGCCGACGGCGTCCGGCTCGCCGATCTCGCCCCGCTGAGCGACCCGGACCTCCTCGACCGGGCCGTCGCCGAGGCGCTCGGGTTGCGCGACCAGTCCGCGCGTCCCGCCGCGGACGCCATCGCCGGCCATCTGCGCGACCGTCGCCTGCTGCTGGTGCTGGACAACTGCGAGCACTTGGTCGACCACGTCGCCGCGCTCGTCCTGAGACTGGCGCGCGCGGCACCCGGACTGCGCGTCCTGGCCACGAGCCGGCAGCGCCTGGGAGCGCCCGGCGAGCACGTGCTGACCGTGCCGTCGCTCACCCTGCCCGGCCCCGACGACCCCGTGGGCGGCGGTGCGCGGGGCGAGACCGGAGCCGCTGCGGGGCGGGAACCCGGAGCCGGGCCCGGGGACCCGTGCACGGCCGCTCGCGGGGCCCTGGCCGCGGCGGAGATCGACGACCCGCTGCTGCGCTCCGAGGCCGTTCGGCTGCTCATGGACCGTGCCGCCGGCTCCGCCCCCGCGTTCCGGCTCACCGCCCGCAACCGCCGGGCGGTCGCCCAGCTGTGCCTGCGCCTCGACGGCATCCCGCTCGCCATCGAACTCGCCGCGGTGCGGCTCAGCGCGATGACGGCCGAGGAGATCCTGGAGCGCCTCGACGACAGGTTCCGCCTGCTGTCCGTGCCGCAGCCGCGCACGTCCGCCCGGTACCGGCACACCCTGCGCGGCGTCGTCGACTGGAGCTACGACCTGTGCACCGAGGGCGAACGGCTGCTGTGGAACCGGCTGTCCGTGTTCTCCGGCGGCTTCGACCTGGAGGCGGCGGAAACGGTCTGCGCCGGCGAGGGTGTGGACCGCGAGGACGTGCTCGACCTGCTGGCCGGTCTGGTCGACAAGTCGATCGTGGCGGTCAGTCACTCCGCCGACCGCGCCCGGTACAGCCTGCTGGAGACCATCCGCCAGTACGGCGGGCAGCGGCTCCGGGAAGCGGGCGAGACGGCCCGGCTGCGGGCCCTGCACTGCGAGTTCTACCGGCGGACGGCGGCGCGGGCCGGCCACGAATGGTGCGGTCCGCGGGAGGTCGACTGGCTGCTGCGGCTGCGCACCGAACTGCCCAACCTGCGCACCGCCCTCGACCAGTGCGCGAACCGGCCCGACCTTCGTGCCGCCGGGGTCGAGATCGCCGTCGGCCTGGCACGCACCCGCTGCTGGTTCTTCAGCAGCACACTGGGCGAGGGACGGCACTGGCTGGAACGGCTGCTCGCCACCGGCCCGGACGGTGCGCGCCCCTCGGCGGAGCCCTCCACGGTCGTCGGCGCCCTCGCGATGAAGGCGTGGATCGCGCTCTGCCAGGGGGACAACCCCGCCTCCGAGAGGTTTCTCGCCGAATGCCGCGCGGTGGCCCGGGAGTCGGCGGACGGCCTCGCGGCGGCGCCGGTGACGTACATCGAGGGGGCGTACGCCATGCTCGTGCGTGGGGATCCCGCCAGTGTCGCGCTGCTCGCCCTGGCTCGGGAGCGGTTCCGTGCGCTCGGGCAGGGCGGCGACGCGCACATGGCGACGATGCTGTGGGCCATGGCCGAGGCGTTCTTCGGCACCCGGGCCTCGGCGACGGCGGCCCGGGACGTGTACGTCGCCGAGGCCGAGGCGAGCGGAGCGGAGTGGGCGCGCACCTGGGCCCAGTGGTGCGCGGGGCTCGTGGAGTTGCGTCACGGCAAGGCGGAGAACGCCCTTCCGTCGCTGCGGGCCGCTCTGGTGAGGCAGCGCGGCATCGGGGACAGCTGGGGTCCGGTCTGGGGCCTGGAGACGCTGGCCTGGGCGGTGGCGGCCACCGGCGACGGCACGCGGGCGGCGCGGCTGCTGGGGGCCGCCCACCGTATGCGCCAGGACACGGGCGTGGCGCTCATCGGTCTGCGCCCGTTCCACGAGGCGCACGTCGCCGCCGAGAGACGGGTCCGCGCGCTGCTCGGTCCGGACGCGTACACGGCGGCCCGGTCCGAGGGCGCGACGGCCGGGGACGCCTTTCGGTACGTGCGCGACGGAGCGGCGTTCCAGGGGTGAGCGCCGCGAGGCCCGCCGGCCGCGGTGGTGTCACAGCCACCCGTTGCGGCGGAAGGCCCGGTACAGCAGTCCCGCGCCGAGGGCCATCACGGCCAGCGCGCACGGGTAGCCGTAGCGCCAGCTCAGCTCCGGCATGTCCGCGAAGTTCATGCCGTAGATGCCGGCGACCATCGTCGGGATGGCCAGGATGGCCGCCCAGGCGCTGATGCGGCGCATGTCGTCGTTCTGCCAGGTGCCCACCTTCGCCAGGTGGGCGTCCAGGACGGAGCCGAGCAGGTCGTCCAGGGCGCGGACCTCGGTGTCGGTGCGGGTGAGATGGTCGGCGACGTCACGGAAGTACGGGACCAGCTGCCGCGGCCAGGCGTCGGCGGGCCTGGTGAAGTCGTGCAGCACAGGGACCAGGGGCTGGACGGCGTCGCGGAACTCCACGACCTCCCGCTTGAGCGAGTAGATCTGCTCCGTCAGATCGTCCCTGGCGGGCGAGAACACGCACCGTTCCAGTTCGGTGAGGTCGGCGCGGACCTGGGCCGCGGCCTCGGCGTAGGCGTCGACGATCACGTCGGTGACCGCGTGGAGGACGCTCGCCGGGCCGAGCCGGGCCATCTCCGGGTTCCCGGCGAGCCTGCGAGCCGCCTCCGGTGTCGGG
Source organism: Streptomyces sp. NPDC085932 (assembly GCF_044540525.1). NCBI lineage: Bacteria > Bacillati > Actinomycetota > Actinomycetes > Kitasatosporales > Streptomycetaceae > Streptomyces > Streptomyces sp. NPDC085932. The sequence continues at coordinate 1,723,709 of NZ_JBITSJ010000001.1, read as the reverse complement.
TCGAGCGTGCCGTGCCGGACGGTCAGCGCGAAGGACGGCCCGAGGAAGATCATCACCTCGCCGGTCTCCACGTCCGCGGTCCGCTCGACGAACCACAGCGTCTTCAGCGCGACCGCCAGCACGTCACCGTAGCGTTCCTGCTTGGGCCGCTGGTGCGCTGTCACGGCGTCCTCGATCGCCAGCGGATGCAGGTCCAGGTACTCCCCCAGCCGCTGCAGCTCGTCCTGGCCCGGCTCGTCCAGCCGGATCCAGGCGAACTCGTCCGGCTTCAGCGCGGCCAGCCGGTCGAGGGTGACACGGCAGCCGTCGTCCTCCTCCCGGCAGTCGAGCGTCTCGTGTTCGCCGGTCTGTTCTCGGTAGATCGCGCACTCCATCTCTCTCGGTTGCGCCGACCGCCGCGTTCCATGCACGCCCGGCGCACTGACTGGCGGCCCGCGCGCCGTCTGCACCCGGTGGTCACCGGACCCTCACATCTGCGCGCTGCCGACCGGTCCGGAAGGGGAACCCGGCCCCTAGCCGACCGGGAGGGAACGGGGCTGTGATCGCTGTCGCCGTGCTGCTGCTGCCGGCCCTGGGTGTGCTGCTGTACGCCATGGACCGCATCGAGGACCGGTTGTCGGGCCGCCCGCGCGCGGCCCGGCACGCCCGCAGACGCCACCTGCGCCTGGTCCACGACGCCGGGCCGTCCGCCGGACGCGGCCGGGCCCGGCATTCGGCACGGCGGGGCGCGGCGGCCTGACCGCGCCGCACGGCCGCGGCCGACCGCAATCGGGCGGGATTCCGGGGGTACCCGGCATGCATGAAGCTGCATCTTCCCGGGCGGAACGAGCACCACGGCAGCCACGAGCATGCGGAACGTGCGATCCCGCCGCCCGAGGAAGTGGGGCCGGGGCCCGCGGTGGAGCGGCGCGCGCCGGATGCCCCGACGCAGTTGCCGAAGCGGGCGTGGGCGGCGGTGCTGAAGGGCAGTCTGCGGGAGTTCCAGGACGACGAACTGACCGACCGGGCGGCCGCGCTGACGTACTACGGCCTGCTGTCGCTGTTCCCCGCTCTGCTGGTCCTGGTGTCGCTGCTCGGCCTCACCGGCAGATCCACGACGGACACGGTGGTGGACAACCTGGGGCGGCTCGCTCCCGGCTCCGTCCGCGACATCCTCACGGGGGCGGTCACGCAGTTGCAGGCCAACGCCGGCGTCGGGTCGGTCATGGCGCTCGTCGGTCTGGCCCTGGCGGTGTGGTCGGCCTCCGGATACGTGGCCGCGTTCATGCGCGCGGCCAACCGGGTCTACGACATGCCCGAGGGCCGTCCGGTGTGGAAGATCCTCCCCGTGCGGGTCGGCCTGACGGTCGCGCTGATGGTGCTCGCCGTCGCCAGCGCCCTGATCGTCGTCTTCACCGGTGCTGTGGCCCGGCAGGCGGGGACGGCCCTGGGGATCGGCGACACGGCGCTGACGGTGTGGTCGATCGCCAAGTGGCCCGTTCTGGTGGTCCTGGTCACGGCCATGATCGCGCTGTTGTACTGGGCCAGCCCGAACGCCAGGGTCAGGGGGTTCAGGTGGATCACCCCCGGCAGCTTCCTCGCCCTGGTCATCTGGATGATCGCGTCCGCGGCCTTCGCCGTCTACGTCGCCACCTTCGCCTCGTACAACAAGACGTACGGCACGATGGCCGGCGTCATCGTCTTCCTGGTCTGGCTCTGGATCGGCAACCTGGCCATCCTGCTCGGCCTGGAGTTCGACGCGGAGATCGTCCGGCAGCGGTCGATCGCGGGCGGCCTGCCCCCGGGCAAGGAGCCCTACACCGAGCCGCGCGACACCAGGGCGTGGACCGAGAAGGACGTGCGGCGGCTGGACGAGGCATGACCGGGGCAGCCGCCCCCGATGGCGCACAGATTCCGCGCGATGCGGCGGCTTCACTCGCCCGATTCGGGACAACCACAGGTCATGAGGTTGCTGACGGGCTTGTTCGAAGCTGATCGGGTGCTGACCCAGCAGGCTGCGTCCCGCATCCCGCGGGACGTCGCGAAGGTGCTGTCGGGCGTGGAGGAGGCCGCGCAGAATTCGAAACTGTGGTGCGGGGCCGCCGTCGCCATGGCCTGCCTGGGCGGATGGCGAGGCCGCAAGGCGGCCGCCGCCGGGCTGGGGGCCCTGGTGGTGGCGCAGTTGACGTCGAACGGCCTGTGCAAGCAGCTCGCCGACCGTCCCAGACCGCCCGCGGAATGGATCCCGCACGACGAGGTCGCCGACCGTCCGGACTCCTCCTCGTTTCCTTCCGGGCACACCGCGGCGGCGGTCGCCTTCACCGCCGCCGTCGCGCCCACCTGGCCGGTCGCGGGCGCGCTGTGCGCCGTTCCGGCGGCCGCGGTGGCCCTGGAACGGGTGCAGTCGGGCGCCCACTATCCCAGCGACGTCGTCGCGGGGGCCGTGATCGGGCTGGCCGGCGCCTGGCTGGTGCGCCGCGCCCCACGCCTGGTCCTGCGGCACGGGTGGTAGGACCTCACACGGGTGGCAGGGGCCCCGTGAGGGAACCCCTGCCATCCGTGCCGTTCTGACTGCCGAGGCAGCGTCACCAATAGTGCCGGCGCCCGGCGACCGCACGTCCCGTGGACCCCAGGATCCACAGGACGCCGCCCACGACGGCGAGGATCAGCCCGATCGTCCACAGGATGGATATGCCGGTGATCAAGCCGATTACCAAGAGGATGATGCCGAGGAGGAGCATGACCGCCTCCGATTCGTCGAGGTACCCGTAGTGGTACTGCTTGTCCGTGTACCCCGGCGTCGCCGAAGAGAACGGCCCCGGCCGCGTTATCCCGGACCGCCCTCCCGGCCGCACGTGACGCGTACCGCCCACGGACGCTCCGTCAGTGCCCGGCAGCCGCCTTCACCAGGGCCACCGCCACACCGATCACCGCGTCCACGAGCCCGGCCGCCACCGCCGTCAGGGTGCCGCCGCCCATCCTCAGTCCGCCCAGGCAGCCCCACAGGAAGAGGGAGACGACCCCGACGCCGGCCGCGACCCGCAAGGCAGCGCCCAGGGACAGCACGTCCAGCGCGGCCAGAGCGATCAGCACGGCCGGGCCCACCGCGCAGGACAGCAGCGGGCTGCTGACGTACAGCATGCGGCGCAGCTCGGGGCCGGTGGCGAACCGGCGGTGGACGGTGCGGTGCGCCTGCTGGTCGGCGACGAACGCCGCGAGCCACAGCCCCACGGCGGTCGTCACGACGGTGGCGACGGCGCCGAGGGCGCCCACGTCGCCGAGCGAGAGACCGACCACCACGGCGATCATGGTGATCGTGGCGTAGATGCGCTCCTTGAGGCGGTCCGCCAGGACAGCCGCCTCGGCGCCGGGCGCCGGATCCGCTCGCCGGTCAGCCGCCACCTGATGCCCCTCACGTCTTCGGGACGCGGGTCGGGCGTCCCGGCTCGGTCGTCGCGGCACGCGTGTGGTGCGCCGCCCCGGTCAGGGCTACCAGCATGCACCGGGTGATCACCCGGAACCGGCAGCCGAGCGTCGCGGCGGCCGGCTATCGGGAGGACGGGGCGGCGGTGTCGCTGCGGGAGGACTCGGCCAGCGCGATACGGGCGGTGATGCGCTTGCCGACCGCCTCCTGCTCCATGAAGAGGTTCTCGGTGACCGCTTTGACGATCTCCAGGCCGTGCTGGCCGATGCGGCCCGGATCGGCCGTCCGCGCCGCGGGGACCGTGGGGTCGCTGTCCCAGACGACGATCTCGACCGCGCGGGCGGTGAGGCGCAACTCCATCAGCACCGGGCCGGGAGCGTACTTGCGCGCGTTCGTCACGAGCTCGCTGACCACCAGCTGGGTGAGGTCCTTCGCGCGCGCCGACACGGGCACCCGATGGTCGTGACCGGCCTGGTCGAGGAAGGCGGCCGCGTGATGCCGGGCCTCCGCGATACAGCGGTCCTCGCCACCCAGTGCGTAGCCGGCCCGCATCACGTGCTCGTCCGGCGCCGTACAGTCGTCGTCACCGTCGCCATCAGATCCCATCGGTCTCGTCCTCACTCCCCGTCATGCGCGCGCCAGTACCCCACCGCGGCCGTGGCATGCAGCACAGAGGGGGCACGAAATGGCCACCTGGGTGCATCCGACCGCGTCCGTGGGGCAGAATCACCCGCGCGTCCTGCCCCGAGGGGGCAAGCCTAGATTGCAGTCGAGGAGACCGTGACCCACACCGAGCAAGCCGACCGGCCCAGCCGGCTCTCCGCGGACCATCGCGTGGTCGAGGGGGTCCGTGTCGTCACCCTGCGGGGCGAGATCGACCACGACGTGCAGGACGTGCTCAGGGGAGCCCTGCTGGGGGCGGACGGGGCGGGGCCGGCGCGGATCGTCGCGGATCTCAGCGGTGTGACGTTCATGGACTCCAGCGGCATCAACGTCTTCGTCGCCGCCCACCAGCAGGTGAGCACCGAGGACGGCTGGGTGCGCATCGCCGGGGCCCAGCAGTCCGTGCTGCGCGTTCTGCAGCTGGTCGGCGTGGACACGCTCATCCCGTGCCACCCGACCACCGAACAGGCCCTGACCGCCTGATCGCTCCCGGCGCTGCCGCGTGAGGTTTCTCTCATGCCGGGGCGGGCTCCCCGCGCCCCGGTCCGGAACCGAACAGCGCAAGCCCGGAGGCGCACCACCGGCCCCACGCCGAGGATGGACGGGACTGCCCGGCCCGGCGTGAAGGACGACAGATGGTGCGAGAACGATCCGGCCACGGCCACCGAGCCGCCGCGGTGGCACTCGGCTGCGTACTGTCCGCCGCCGCCCTGACGGCGTGCGGCGACGACGGCGACGGCTCCTCGCCCACGACGACGGCGGCGAGCAGCCCCGACGCGGCGTCGTTCTCGGGTCTGCCGCCGTCGGCCTTGGCCTCCGAAGCGGCCTCCGCGATCGCCTCCGCCCGGTCCTCCGCCTCCGCGGCGGCTTCCTCTGCGGCGGCCCGGGCCTCCGAGTTCGAGGCCTCCGTCGAGGCCGAGGCCGCTCGCGCCGGTCAGGCCGCCCAGAGGGAACTGGAGAAGGTCGACGGACGCGGGAACGCCGTGTCCGACGTCGGCATGAGGGGCGTGCCCCGGAGCCAGACGAGCGGGCTGCTCGCGGTGCTGGTCACGATCACCAACAAGACCGACGCGACGGCCTCGTACGCCGTGCAGGTCGACTTCGAGGACGCGTCCGGGAAGGTCGTCGAAACGAGGTTCGCCGGGGCCGAGGACCTCGCCCCCGGCAAGCAGGAGCAACCCGTCGTGTTCAGCCGGCAGCCCGCGGACGCGCAGCTCACGCCCCGCCTGGCCAAGGCACAGCGGTACTGACCCGGCCGTCGGCGCGATCCGTGGAGGCGTGATGGGCAACCTGGTGGTGGTGGGGACGGACAGTTCGCCGTCCGGCACCGCGGCGGTCGAACTGGCCGCCGCGGAGGCCGCGCGGCGGCGTGCGGAGCTGCGGGTCGTGTACGCCCTGAACTGGCCGGTCAGACCCATGTACGCGCCGTTGGACACCACACCCCTGGACCGTGTCCTCGCCGAGGCCGCCGACCGTGCGCGGGGCGTGGCGCCCGAGCTGACGGTCACCGAGGCCATGGTGCCCGGCGACACGGTGTCGGTGCTGGAGGCCGAGTCCCGCACGGCGGAACTGCTCGTCCTCGGGGCCCGCGGAGTGGGGGGCTTCCTCGGCATGCTGCTGGGCTCGACGGCGGCGTCGGTGGCGGCCCACAGTCGCTGCCCGGTAATGGTGGCCCGCGAGGAGCCCGCCGGGCCCGGCCCGATCGTGCTGTGCGTCGACGGCTCTCCCGCGGGCGCGGCGGCGGTCGGGTTCGCGTTCGCCGAGGCCGCGCTGCGCGGCGCGGAGATCGCCGCCGTGCACGCCTGGCTGCCGGACCACGCGCCGGCCGGAACCGGTGTGGAGAGCCCCGAGCGGCTCCTGTCCCAGGCGCTCGCCGGGCACGCGGAGCGCCACCCGGACGTCACGGTGCGGCAGGAGGTCGCCAGTGGGGAGGTCCGGGAGGTGCTGATCGAGCGGAGCCGGACCGCCCAGCTGGTGGTGGCGGGAGCCCGGGGGCGCGGGGGCTTCGCCGGTCTGCTGCTCGGCTCGGTGAGCCAGGCGCTGCTGCACCACGCGCACAGTTCCGTCGTCGTGGTGCGCGGCGAGGCGTGACCCGGCGGGCCCGGCCCGGAAGCGGCCGGACCGACGACCGGGCTGCCGCACCGTCGCCGGCGGCCCGGACGGTGTCGTCGCCCGGGCCGCCGCGGTGCTGCCGGCTCGATGGCTCCCGCCGCGCGGGCCGGCGCCGAGGTCACTCCGGCCAGGCGGAGTTCTGGATGACGTCGACGAAGTCGGTGCGGCGGAAACCGGGCACGAAGTGTTCCAGGACGTCCGCGTTCACCGTGCCGAACGTGGTCTGCGGGCGGTGCCGGAAGCCCTCCGTGAACGCCCGCAGGATCTGCCGCTTGAAGTCCGGGCGCGGGTGGGCGGCGGTGACCTCGTCGATCACGGACCGGTCGAGGCGGGTCAGGTTCAGGCCGAGCACGTCGGTCTCCACCCCCGCGGTGGTCGCCGCGATCTCCGGCGCGAGCTTGTACGGCACCTCCGGCGTGGTGTGCAGGGCGACGGCCGTCCAGACCGTCTCCGCGTCGGTCTCGGACAGGCCGTGGGTCAGCGCGAACGCCCGGGCCTGGTCGGCGCCGTCCATCTCGAACCGCTGGTCGTCGCTGCGGTAGGGGTCCACCAGTCCGGTGTCGTGGAACAGGGCGGCCACGTAGAGCAGTTCGGGGTCGGGGCGCAGCCCGAGCGCCGCGGCCTGCAGGCTGCCGAAGAGGTACACCCGTCGCGAGTGGTGGAAGATCAGCGGGGGTGTGGTGGTGCGGATCAGTTCGGTGGCGTCACGGACCAGCTTGCTGTCGGGGATCTCGACACCGGCGATCTTCTCACTCATGACTGGCTCTCCTCGGCGGGGATGTTCGGTGCGTCCACCTTCCGTCCGCCGGGGGGTCCGGGTCCGCTACCGGATGGCCGACAACCCCTCGGAAACGGCCACGCCCGGGCCTGTCGTGCCGAAGCGGCGCCGGTACTTCGTCGGGGAGATGCCGAGGTGGCGGGCGAACGCCCGGCGCAGGCTCTCGTAGCTGGGGAAACCGGAGCGCGCGGCCGCCTCGGTGGCGTTGTGCCCGGCGTCCAGCAGTGCCTTGGCCATGTCGAAGCGGATCAGTTCCACGTACCGCATCGGTGTGGTGTCCAGCTCCGTGCGGAACATCCGGGTCAGATGCCGGGGGCTGACCCGGACACGGGCGGCGAGGGCCTGCAGGCTGTGGTCCGCCGTGGGATCGGCCTGTACGGCGTCCTGGATCTGCCGCAGTACCGGCGTCTGCGGGACCGGGCCCCGGAGCGAGGCGGAGAACTGGGACTGACCTCCGGCCCGCTGCATGTACACCACCAGGGAGCGGGCGACGCTGCGGGTCAGGTCGGGGCCGTGCTCCTGCTCCACCAGCGCGAGGGCCAGGTCGATACCGGCCGTGACACCGGCCGAGGTGTAGAGCGAGCCGTCCCTGACGAAGAGCGCGTCGGGCTCCACGCGCGCGGTCGGGCAGCGGCGGGCCAGCAGTTCGGTGTGCTGCCAGTGCGTCGTCGCCCGCCTGCCGTCGAGCAGGCCCGCGGCGCCGAGGACGAAGGCGCCGGTGCAGATCGACGCGACCCGGCCGGCGCGGGAGGCCAGTGTCCGCGCGGCGGCGGCCAGGTCCGCGTCCACCGCCCCCCGGGGCACCTCGTCGCCGCCCACCACCAGCAGGGTGTCGAAGGCCGGGGCGTCAGCGGCGTCGGCGTCGACCGGCACCCGGACGCCGATGGACGAGGAGACCGCGCTCCCGCCGACCGACACCAGGGTCAGCCGGTAGTGGGCGCCGTACCGGTTGGCCTCGCTGAAGACCTCGGCCGGTCCCGACAGGTCCAGCATCTTCATGCCGTCGAACACCAGGACACCGACGCTGTGCTCGCTCGGTCTCATCATCCTCACCCTCGGGTTTCCCGGCCCCACCCCGACGGCAGCGCGTACTCCCCCATTGTCCCCACGGGCCGTCCCACCCCGCCCCCGTGCCGGGCCGGTGCATGTCGGCCGCCGAGCGTGGAAGTGTATGTATGTTCAACCGGCACATAGCACGGACATATGAGGTCACCGGCCTGCGGGGGAACCAGTGGGAACACACCATGAGTTGGAGCACCGACCATGCACACCACCCCCCGCGTGCACTTCCATGTTCTCGGTCCGCTGGAGATCTGGGAGGGTGAGAGACGGATCAAGCCCGGTGGCCCGGTCAACGAACGGGTCTTAGCCATGCTGCTGCTGGAGGCGGGACGGATCGTACCCGTCTCCCGGCTGGTCCAGGCGGTCTGGGAGGAGGAACCGCCGTCCACGGCGGTGCACCAGGTCCGCAAGGCGGTGGCCGAACTGCGCCGGCGCCTGCCCTCCGGGCACGAGGTGATCGTCACCGAGCCGCCCGGCTACCGCGTCGCGCTCGACGACGGCCAGCTGGATCTGCGGATGTTCGACATCCGGGTGCGCCGCGCGCAGGAGGCCCGCGCCGAAGGACTTCTTGACAACGCTGTCATGCAGTTGCGGGCCGGACTGGACTCGTGGCGGGGCCCCATCCTCGGCGGCGCGGGCGGCCCGGTCATCGACGCCGCCGCGGCGGTGTGGGAGGAACGGCGGCTGACCGCCTCCGAGCAGTGCTTCGAACTGCGCCTGGACCAGGGCGAGTCGAGCGGGCTCATCGGCGAACTGCGCGAGGCCGTCACCGCCCACCCCTACCGCGAGGTGCTCCGCGGCCACCTGCTGCTGGCCCTCTACCGCGCCGGGCGGCAGGCAGAGGCCCTGGAGGAGTACACCCGGCTGCGGACCTCGCTGGCCGAGGAACTCGGCATCGACCCCGGGCCCAAACTGGCCGCGCTGTACGAGCAGATCCTGCGCGCCGACCCGGAACTGGACGCCCCGCCGGTGCCCCAGGACACGAAGGAACCGCCGTTCGCGGTCGCCGGGACCTCTCCGTGCACGCTGCCGTACGACCTGGCGGACTTCACCGGGCGCGAGGAGGAGATACGGCGGCTGACCGCCGCGCCGCCCGCCGACGGGGACCGCACCAGTCCGCACATCCTGCTCATCGACGGCATGGGCGGCAGCGGCAAGACGGCCCTGGCCGTGCACGCGGCCCACCGGCTGGCCGACACCTACCCGGACGGGCAGCTCTACCTCGACCTGCGCGGTTTCACGCCCGGGGAGGAGCCGCTGTCGACGGGCACGGCGCTCGGGGTGCTGCTGCGGGCCATGGGCGTGCCCGGGAGGTCCGTGCCCGAGGATCTGCTCAGCCGGGTCGCGCTGTGGCGGGTCACCAGTGCCCGCCGCCGGCTGCTGCTGGTCCTGGACAACGCGGTGGACGGGGCTCAGGTCCGCCCGTTGCTGCCCGCCTCCCCCGGCAGTCTGGTCCTCATCACCAGCCGGGTGCGGCTGCCCGAGCTGGAGGGCGCCGAGGGGCTCTCGCTCGGTCTGCTGACCGAGGAGGACAGCGTGGAGATGGTGCGCCGCATCCTGGGCGCGGAGCGTGTGGCCGCCGAACCGGACGCCACCGCGCAGCTGGTGCGGCTGTGCGGCCGGCTGCCGCTGGCGTTGCGGGTCTCCGCCGCCCGGCTGCGCAAGCGCCCCCACTGGACGCTGCACCACCTGACCGAGCGGCTCGGCGACGACGCCCGCATCATGGGCGAACTGGAGTCCGGTGACCGCAGCGTGGCGACGGCCCTGCGCATGTCGTACGACGCCATGAGACCCGAACACCGGGCCCACTTCCGGCTGTTGAGCCTGCACCCGGGCGCCGACTTCGCGGTGCCGGCCGCGGCGGCCCTGCTGGACACCGATCCGCACAGCGCCGAGCGGACGCTGGAACACCTGCTGGACGTGCACCTGTTGCAGGAGTTCGAGTGGGGGCGGTACTCCTTCCACGACCTGGTGCACAGCTTCGCGCGCACCCTGCCGGCCGACGACACCGCGCAGCGCTCCGCGGCCGTGCGGCGGCTGGCCGAGCGCATGGTGGCCGACCTGGAGCGGGCGTGCGACGCGCTGTTCCCCGGCCGGGTGCGCTACGGCTGCGCCCCGGTGACCGACGTGCGGTACGCGGGCCCGGCCCTGCGCCCGGAGGAGGCGCAGCAGTGGTTCGCCCAGGAGTGGCGCAATGTCGTCGCCGTGGTGCACCTCGCCGATCAGCACGGACTGCACCGGCACGCCGCGTGGCTCAGCCGCGGCGTCGGTTTCCACCTGCACGCCCAGAACCACTTCTCCGACTTCGAGCGGACGGCCCGGTTGGCCGTGGACAGCGCGCGCAAGGAGGGCGATCCGGAACTGCTGTGCGTCTCGCTCATCAACCACGCGGTCGCCCAGTGGCAGCGGGACCTGTTCCAGGAGGGCATCGCCTCCGCCGAGGAGGCGCTGGAGATCGCCGCGGGCCTCGACGACCCGCGCACCGAGGCGGCCTGCCTGAGCCGGCTCGGTGTGCTGTGCACCAGTGTCGGACGGCTGACGGACGCCGTCGGCCATCTCGAGCGTGCCGGTGACGCGCACCGCGCGCTGGGCTCCGCGCGGGAGGAGGCGCAGGCGCTGGCCAACCTGTGTTTCGCGAGGGAACGCCTGGGGCGGCTGCCGGAGGCCGTGCGGGCCGGGGAACGGGCCGCCGCCCTGGCCCGGCGCACCGGTGACGCGGGGATCGAGGTGACGGCGCTGGCCAACCTGGCGCTGGCGCTGCTGGGCCAGGAACGGATCGAGGACGCGTCGGGGTGTCTGGAGCGGGCCCGGGCGCTGTGCGAGCCGTTGCGGTCGCCGGCCCTGACGTCCCTGGTGCTGAGCAACCTGGCGGAGGCCGAGTTGGCGGCGGGGCGTGTGGACAGGGCGCACGAGCACGCGGTGGCGGCGCTCGATCTGGCCCGTGGGCACGGGTCGCGGGCCCGGCAGGCCGCCGCCGAGAACGTGCTCGGGCGGATCGACGGGGCGCGCGGAGAGCACCGGCGGGCGGCGGAACGCCACCGGGCGGCGCTGGCGCGGGCGACGTCCATCGGGCTGCGCGCGGAGATCGCCGGCTCGCACCGGGGTCTGTCCGAGGCCCTGCGGGCCCTGGGGGACGCGGCAGCGGCCGACCGCCACGGGCGCGCGGCGCGGGAGCACGCGGCGGCAATGGCGCGGGGCGGAGACACGTGACACCACCGAACAGGGAGCAGTGAGGCCGCTCGCCGCGAAGCGCCCTGGACCCACCGACACGAGCCTGGCGAACCGCCCTGCCCACGGAGGGCGGGGCGGTCGGCCGGGGGTCTCCGGGCGGGGCGGTGTCGGCCAGGGCCCCGGGGCGCGGCGGCATGCGGCCCTCGGAGGGCTGCCAGGGAATGGGACGGGCGGTCCCGGGCCGGGGCGGCGCAGCGGCCGGACGGCATGCTGCCCCACCCGGCGCGTGCCGTCCCGGACGGTACAGCTATGCGCAGGCGCCCCTGCCCGCACCAGTGGGACGGACCCGGTCGCGCGGCGGGACTCGCTCGTTCTCGAACTCGGCGACGCCCCGGGGCGGCACGACGGAGAGAGGCCGGCCGCTCAGGTGGGGAGGAAACCGGCCGGCACGACGGGAAGGTGCATGGGGGCCATGTGCCGGGGGGCAGGCCGGACGGCAGCGGCGGAGGCCGGGGCGCTGACGGTACGGTCCCCGGTCGTCCGCACGCCGTGGAGCCGGCCGCCGGGCCCGGAATGTGTGCCGGGCGCGGCGGCCGGAGGTGGGGTGTGGGGCTCGGGTCAGGGGGTCGCGCCGGTCACCCTGGAGGGTTCCCCCGCTCGGGCCGTGGTGGACAGCAGCCGCGTGGCGATCAGGGACGCCAGTGCCGTCGGCCGTGGTCCGGGCGGCAGGGTGACGAACTCCGTGCCTGACGTGGAGTGCCGGCTCCACGGTGCGAGGCCCCGGCCGGGCACCGGGCCCGCGCAGACCACCAGTCGGCTCTCGGTGACCGTACGGCGCACGGCCTGTGTCAGCGGCCCGTGCGCCGGGGCCCGGCCCGGCGCGACCGCGTCCGACACGAAGAGGGTGGTGCAGACGGCGTGTCCGGCCGCCCGCTCGAACGCCCCGGCCAGCGCGAGCCCGAGGTGGGCGCCCGTCCCCCAGCCGTGCAGCGCGAACCGGCCGGTCACGCCCGCGTCCCGGACCTGACGGACCAGACCGTCCGCCAGCTCGGTCAGGTCGCGCGCGGCCGCGTCGGCGCCGGGGCGCAGGACGACGGCCCCGAGGGCGGCGGGCAGGGCGCGGACCAGGCGGGTCACGTCCGCCGCCGGGGTGTCCGGTCCCGGCAGGAGCACCAGCGGGAAGGGTCCCGCGTTCACCGTCACGTCGGTCTCCTCCCCGCTCGGGGCGACCCGCAGGTCAGTGGGTGGGGCCGACATCGGTCGCCAGCACCCGGTGGTGTCCGTCCGCCCCGTGCGCGCCGGCGACTCCCGTCGTCGCGCCGGCCCATCCGAGCAGCGCCGTCATGACCACGGCCACTGCCGCGTGCCCCAACCACCGCATGTCGTGTTCCTTTCGTGCCGTCCGTTTCCGGTCTGCCTCGACAGTGCGCCGGACCGGTCCCGGTGGCGTCCCGGTGCGATACCGGCCGGATACCCGGCCGGCAGGCGGTCAGGCGGGGCTAGGGCGGGGGCGGGGTCCAGGTGCCGCGCGCGTACAGGTACGCCCGGGTCACCAGCCGGGCGACGACGGCCGTCTCGGCCTCGTCGCGCGGGCCGTAGACGAGCAGCGAACCGCACGGGGCGGCGGCCGTGCCCCAGCCGGCCGCGACCACCGCCTCGCCCCACGGTGCGGGCAGCATCAGGTGGAGGCTGCCGTCGTAGGGCGGATGCACGTGCCCGAACTCCGAGCCGGCGAGGAACGCCTCGGCCGGTCCGTGGGCCAGGACCGGTGCGAGGTGGAACGCACGGGTCCCCCGTACGCAGACGTACGAGGGACCCGTGCGGACCCCGTCGAACGCGGTGACCGCGTCGACGAGGCGCTGTGTCAGCCCGGCGGGCGCCGGGTCGGTGAGCTGTTCCACCGGGTCACCGGTCACGACCAGCGGGGCCGGACCCCGGCGCGGTGGCAGAGGCATGTCCGCTCACCCTCCCGCCGGGCCGGAGGGCAGCAGATGGCGGTTCACCGCCCGGGCCGCCTCCGCCAGTTCGACCCGGCACACCACCTCGACGCCCGCCGCGCGCAGGGTCTCGACGCCGGTGCAGTCCGCCACGAACAGCGGCGGTTCCCGCCAGGCCACGACGACCCGCCCGATGCCCGCCTCCAGCACGAGCCGTGTGCACGGCGACGGGGAGGAGGCGCGACGGGTGCACGGTTCGAGGGAGGTGTAGAGGGTGGCGTCGCGCAGGCCGGACCGCGGCTGTCCCAGGGAGCGCAGGGCGGCCTCCTCGGCGTGGACCCGGCCGCCGTCCTGGCGGGAGTACCCGCGGGCCAGTTCCCGGCCGTCCGCCGCGACGAGGATCGCCCCGACGGAGAACGCGGTCGGCGACGGCGGGCAGCGGCGGGAGAGGTCCACCGCGCGCCGTAACCACTCCGTGTCGCTCCCGGGGCCCGGCCCGTCCCGGCGGCCCGTCACGGCGGCACCCTGCGGACCGCCGCCCCGGCCGGCGCCGGGCACGGACGGCCGTTCACCGGTCCCACCCCGTTCCGGTGCCGTCGGCGGGCGGGGTCTCGGCGAGCCGGAACCCCATGGCGTACAGGTCCCGCCGGTACCAGCCGTGGCGGCGACGGCAGCGCGACAGGTCGGCATAACGGGTGAAACTGCCGCCGCGGGCCACCCGGTAGGGAGTGCCGGTGTCCCCGTGCAGGTCGTCGTCGACGAGATGCCCGCCCGGGTAGGGCCGGTAGTCGTCGGCGACGTACTCCTCGACGTTGCCGCCCATGTCGTACGTGCCGAACGGGCTGCGTCCCGCCGGGTACATGCCGACCGGGGTGGTGGTCAGGGGGCCGTACTCGACGGTGTTGGCGCGGTCCTCGCCGGGTTCCTCGCCCCAGGGGTAGGCGCGTCCGTCGCCGCCGGAGGCCGCGTACTCCCACTCCGCCTCGGTGGGCAGCCGGAAGGCCCGGCCGGTGCGGCGGGCGAGCCAGGCCGCGTAGGCGTCGGCGTCCTCGGGGGACACGCTCCACACCGGGTGGTTGGCCAGGTGGGGCGGGTAGACGCCGAACCGCCAGGAGGTGGGCAGTGCGACGTCCGGGTTCTCCGTGAGGAACAGGCGGTACTCCGCGTTGGTGACGGGGTAGCGGGCGATGCGGAAGGCGGCGATGTCGGCCTCGTACTCGGGCGCCTCCTTCGCGATCCACGCGCGGGTGACGCCCACGTGCCGCCAGGCGGCGGCGACCGCGTCGACGCGGTCCGCCGCCAGCCCCAGCCGCACCCGGGCGGCCGGGATGTCCGCCATCGCCGGTGTGAGCGGGTCGATCCGGGGATCGCCCAGCAGGGCCAGCAGGTTGCCCGCGGCCAGCCGCAGCAGCGGCTCGGCCTCCGGGTCCGACACCCGCAGCGCCAGCTCGCGGGGGTCCGCCCCGGCGAGCGTGCCGGTCAGCCGCCGGAGCCGGTCCTGGTCGACGCGGTCGGTGAAGGACGCGGGCAGTCCCATGGCCGTGCGGTCGTCCAGCTCGTTGGGGTTGACCACGGGGGCCTCGGCCGTGGTCATGCCGCCCGCTCCCCCGGTGCCTGAGCCGTCTCCGGCGGGTCCAGCGGGTAGACCCGTCCGTCGTAGGAGGAGGCGAGGAAGCGGCCGCGGGTGGCGTCCCAGTGCAGGCTGGAGATGCCAGCGGTGGTGGGCCGCACCACGACGGGCCACTCCCCCGTCGTCACGTCGTGCACGGCGACCGTGCCGGCGTAGGAGCCGGTCGCGACGAGGCGACCGTCCGGGGAGGCGGCGACGCACTTGACGGAGTGGTCGTGCGGCGTGGGCACGGTGCGGCTGGTGCGGTCGTCCCAGATGCGCAGGGTCAGGTCGCGGCTGACGCTGGCGAAACGGCCGCCGGGCAGCGGGGCGCAGCCGTTGGCGATCCGCGCGTGGGCCTCGTCGACGCGGCCGGTCTCGGTGAACGTCTCCAGGGAGAACCAGGACACCGAGGCGTCCGCGCACACCGCGAACAGCGTGTCGCCGGAGACGGCGACGCCCTTGACCGCGTTGGTGTGCAGCGGCAGCGTGGCGACGTGCTCGGGCTCCTGGCCCTCGCGGACGGCGAAGACCAGGCCCTCGCCGGTGTAGGCGCCGACCACGACGTGCGGGACGCCGTCCCGGGTGAAGGCCGCGGCGCAGTTCAGCGGGGAGCGGTGCTGGTGCAGGACGCGTCCGTCGCGGGCGTCGAAGACCCGGCCGAGCTGACCGCCGGTCAGGACCCGGTCCCCGACCTCGACCAGGAAGTTGCACAGGCTGCCGGTGTCGGCGCGCTGCGTGCCGTCCACCCACACCAGTCCGGCGTCGCCGGTCGTCCACACGGCGCCGTCGGCGGTGGTGACGACGGAGTTGACGCAGGCGGTGGGCTCCACGCCGGTGAGGTCCCAGGTGCCGTCGGTGACCCGGTAGAGGGCGTAGGACGAGCCGAACGTGCCGAAGACGAGCGTGGAGTCGTCGAGGAAGGCGCAGGAGCGGGCCCACACCTCGGCGGGGAACTCGGCGGTGTGCGTGAGCCGCAGCCCGGCCTCGGCGTCGGAGGCGTCCCACACGCGCAGGGTGCGGTCGTAGCTGAGGCTGACCAGGGACTCGGTGGCCGCGTTGTACACCAGCCGCTTGATGCCGGCCTCGTGGGCGGGGGCCTTGCCGGTGCGGCCGTCGGCGATGGTGATGATCTCGCCGTCGTCGTTGCCCGCGTACACCACGCCGGCCCGGGTGATCGCGATGGTGTCGGTCTCGACGCCGCCGAGGTCGACCTCGCCGACCATGCCGCCGGACGCCAGGGACCAGCGCTTGACGGTGCCGTCGTCGCTGGAGGTGAGCAGTTCGTCGCTCTCCCCCAGCCAGGCCACGGAGATGACGTCGGCGGTGTGCCCCTCGAAGCGGGCCACCAGGGCGCCGGCGAAGTCGTAGACCCGCACCAGGTGGTCGCGTGAGGCGGTGGCGACCAGTTCCCGGGTGGGGTGGAAGACGGACATCTCCACGTCGTCCTTCTGCTCGCTCAGGACGGCGCGGAGCTTCAGGTCGGGCACCGACCACAGCCGGGCGGTGTAGTCGCTCGACGAGGTCAGCAGCAGCTTCCCGTCCGGGCTGAACGCGACCTGGTTGGCCAGGTGGTCGTGGACGGCGCGGGCGAGCGGGGCCCGGCGGGCCGCGTCCCACAGGATGACCTGGTTGTCGTAGCCGGCCGTGGCCACGTACGCGCCGCCGAAGGCCGCGACGCCGCTGATCGGCCCGTGATGGCGTATCACGCTGACTCCTCCAGTCGGATGGTGTGAGAGGTGCGGGCGACCTTCGCGGTCAGGTAGCCGGTGTTGTGCGGGTTGACGAAGACGCCCGTGGCGACGGTGCGCCGCACCCGGATGCCGTAACGGCGCAGTTGCTCGCACTTGTTGGGGTTGTTGGTGAGCAGGTCGATCTCGTCGTGGCCGAGGGCGCGCAGCATCTGGGCGGCCGCCGCGTAGTCGCGTTCGTCCTCGCCCAGGCCCAGGGCGCGGTTGGCCTCGTAGGTGTCCAGGCCCCGGTCCTGCAGCCCGTACGCGTCGAGCTTGTTGTACAGGCCGATGCCGCGGCCTTCCTGGCGCAGGTACAGCAGCAGGCCGCCGGCGGTGTCGATCATCCGCAGCGCCTCGCGCAGCTGGGGGCCGCAGTCGCAGCGCGCGGAGCCGAACACGTCGCCGGTCAGGCACTCGGAGTGCACCCGCACCAGCGGCACGCCGTCCTGGACGGTGCCCAGGCGCAGCGCGAGGTGCTCGCGCCCGTCCACCAGGCCGCGGAAGGTCGTGACACTGGCGGTGATCGGGTCGCCCGTGGCCGGGTACAGGGGGATGCGGACGCTCTGGCGCACCTCCGCCCGGGGTGGTGCGTCACCGGTGCCGTCGGGGTGGCGCAGCGCGGGCACGGAGGCGGCCGGGAGGTCGGTGGTGCGGGTGTCGCCGGATATGTGGGGCATGTTTCCTCCTCCTAGGCCGGCTCGGTCGTCGCCGGGTTCGTCGGGGTCCAGGCGGTGCGGGCGCGGTGCAGCTGGACGAGCACCACCGACGAGGCGACGCCGAGCGCCAGGAACGTGGCGTGCGGGCCCGCAGCGTGTTCGAGCGGGGGGATCACAACAGGGGACAGCAGCGCGGCGGATCCCGTCAGCAGCCACATCAGTCCCGAGGCCCGGCCCATGATCTCCTGCGGCAGGTACCGCACCCGCAGCATCACCACGGCGGCCAGCAGCGCGCCCTGGGCGACGGCGCCGAGGGCCAGGGCCACCAGGAACAGCGGCCACACGGGCACCGCCAGCAGGGCCAGGGAGACCGCGCGGACGACGACGGCGACGGGCAGCAGCGTCGCGGGGCGCAGGCGTTCGCGCTGGGACACCAGCAGGTTGCCGGTGAGCAGGCTCAGGTTCACGGCCGCCACGACCCAGCCGGCCTGCTGTGCGGACAGCTGCCAGGAGTGGCGCAGTTCGAAGAGGACCAGGGACGTCAGGCCGGTGCCGCAGACGGCCTCCAGCACCATCTGCAGGACGAGCGTGACGGCGATGCGCCGGTCGGCGAGGGTGTCGCGCCAGACGCCGCGCAGTCGTGCCGGTTCGCGCCGGCGGGGGTCCGTCGCGGGGCGGCGCGGCGGCCGGACACCGGCCGCCCACACCGCCAGCGGCGCGAAGAAGGTGGGCAGGTTCAGCCACAGCACGCCCAGGTAGCCCAGCAGGGGCAGGGTGGCCGCGACCAGGACCGGCCCGGCCAGCGTGGTGGCGAGGAACAGGCTGTTGAGGGTGCCGCGGGCGCGGGCCGGGCAGCGCGGGAACATCACCGGCACGTCGGTCATCCAGCCGACCCGGTAGGCGACGCCTCCGGCGGCCACCACCAGGGCGCAGACGAACAGCACCCACGGCTCGGGATCGCCCTGCCACAGCAGCAGGTTCATCACCGTGGCCGCCGACGCCTGCGCCAGCAGCCCGTACAGGACGAGGCGGGCGGTGCCGCGCCGGTCGGCCACCGAGCCGAACCAGGGGGCGAGCAGCATGCTCATCGGCACGGTGGCCGCCAGCCACGTCATCACGGCGAGCGAGCCGGTCAGGCGGTAGGCCAGCAGGGGCAGCGCGGTCGCGTACAGGGCCTCGCCGAGGTTGTTGACCGTGTTGCCGGCGGCGAAGACCCGGAAGGAGCGCTCGGCGAACGGCGAGGGCTCCACGACCTCGTCGCCCCGGTCGCCGCCGTGTGCGGCCCGCACCCGGTCGGCGGTGGTCACGGCCGGGCCGCGCCGTTCGCGGCGGGGAAGGGACGGGCGCCGGAGGACCGAGGCAGCCACAGGTCGCGCAGCACGGTGAGGACGGGACCGTCACCGCCGCGGTCCAGGCGGTACAGGCGCAGGTAGCCGCCCCGGCCGCCGACCACCACGTAGGCCCGGCCGTCGGCGCCGCGCAGCGCGGTCATGCCCTTGGGGAAGTCGGGCAGGTCCTCGTGCAGGGCCAGCAGTTCGCCGCTGTCGTGGTCGTAGGCGGCGATCTGCATGCCGTAGGTGACCACGCACAGGGTGCCGTCGATCAGGGCGCAGTTCTCGGCGGTGTTGTCGAGGAGTTCGACGAACTGGCGCCGCGGCTTGTCCTCGCCGACGACGATCTCCTTGACGCCTCCGCCGCCGGTGACGCGCAGCCGGTCGCCGTCGACGAGCAGCCGCTTGGGGTAGCTCTCCAGCTCCGTCTCCCAGGTGACGCCGCCCTGTTCGTCGTAGGCGGCGAGCCGGCCGGTGCGGGTGCCGAGCACCCGGCGGCCGTCGGGCAGGTAGGCCGAAGCCCAGGCGCTGGCGGGCAGTCGGTCCACGTGGAGCAGCTGCCGGCCGGTGGCCGCGTCGAACTCGAAGCCGCCGGCGTTGCAGGCGACGAGGACGCGGCTGTGGTCCGGGGAGACCGAGACGGTGTGGACGATGCCGGGCAGGCGGGACTCCCACACGGTGGTGCCGTCGGGGGTGAAGCGGCGCACGGTGTCGGGCCAGAAGATGGCCACCCGGTCGTCGCCGCACGGCTCGGCACGGCGGGCGAAACCGGGCGCGTCGTGGTACTCGTCGACCAGGTCGAGGCGGGCGTGGTCGCCGCTGGTGCGAAGGCGGACCACGGCGGTGCCGTCGTCGGTGGCGGCCAGGACGGTGGTGCCGTCGCCGGGCAGCGGGCGAAGGTCCCACACGCACTGGCGGGTGTAGGAGAGCCGGTGCAGCAGTTCGCCCTCCGGGGACAGTGCCGTGATCTCGCCGTCCTGGGTGAGGGTGTAGACGCGGCCCTGCTCGTCGATGGTGACGTCGATGATCTGGTGGCTGAAGCCGCCGACCCGCTTGCGGACGCTCAGTTCGGGCGTGGTGTTGTCGAACAGGAGCAGTTCGCCGTCGAAGCCGCCGATGTAGGCGGTGGCGAAGTCCGGGGAGAACACGAGCCCTTCGACGTCGTTGCGGGCGAAGTGCATGCGCTGGTCGACCGTGCCGTCGAGGCCGATGGTCACCACGCCGTTGGAGACGTTGCGGGTGTCGTCGATGCCGGCGTCGCCGATGGCCCAGAAGCGCCGGTGCCGGGCGTCGTAGACGACGCGGTGGACGTTGGAGGTGTCGATGCGCACCGTGGTCGGGAAGGACCACTCCTCCAGCGAGCCGAGGTGGACGCACCCGTGCCGGTCGGAGACGGCGTGCACGCCGGGGGCGTCGGTGCAGAACCATTCGAGCATGTCGTAGCCGTGCGGCCACTGCACGATCCGCTCGACGGCGAACGTCTCCACGTCGAGGACGACGACCTGGAAGTACCCGTTGTCGACATAGGCCTTGCCGTTCCACAGGCCGATGCCGCGCAGCATGGTGGGCGACGGCTGTTCGCCCTCCAGCAGCAGGGAGCGGTCGGCGGTGGCGCGGGCGTCGAGCCGGTCGGCCAGGTGCAGGGTGTCGGCGTGCCAGCGGCAGAGCGTGCCGGTCTTGTCGCGGGTGATGATCCAGTCGCCGGCGAGGGCGACGCCGTACACCGGCTGGCCGGCCGTGTCCTGCGCGAGGGCGGGCACGCCGGAGGAGCGGCGCAGGGTCAGGTCGTGGTCGAGCAGGTGCAGACCACCGCGGACGTCACAGGCCAGGAGCCCGCGACCGGGCAGGCTGACGATCCGCGTGATCCGTTCGGGGATGCCCATGGCGGAACTCCGTTCCTGTCGTGGGATCGAGAGGAAGTCGACAGAAGGACGCGATGCGCCCCCCGGGGCGGGGCGAGCCTGCCCCGGGGGGCGAATCCTCACTGCACTGGAGGGTGAGGGGCGCCTCAGATGGCGGCGCGGGTCACGCGACGGACGAGCTTGGTCATGGGACTGCACCTCCTTCGCATTCCTGCTGTGCTCGTGACGGGGGAACTGACAGGGCGCCTCAGATGGCGGCGCGGGTCACACGGCGGACGAGCTTCGTCATGAGGGGCACCCCCTTTCGTGGGCTCGGGCTCCACGTCGCGCGTGGTGCCGTACCTGTGCACCGTCCCTGGTCGGGCGGGCGTTCCTGCCACCGACGCGTACCTTGTGGGCACCACGCGCGGGGCAAGTCTGGGCAGGGGCGCGGCGGTCGGGGCCGCGCCGCCTGGTGGTGGGGCGTCAGACGACGGTCGCGGGGCGCAGCGCGCCGTCACCGGCCGGGGGCCGGACGACGTCCGCGTCGGGAGCGGCCCGCCGGGCCGCCCAGACGGCGGCCGCCACCTCGTCGAGGAGGGCGAGGGTCGCCGGGTCGGTGAAGCCCTGGCCGGTGCGCGGCAGCGCTTCCGCGTCGCCGAGGGCGAGGGGCCGGTGGTCGATGAGGACCGCTCCGGAGCGCTCCAGGTTCACCCGCAGTCCCGGCTGGGCGTCCGCCGCGCCGCGGGGTCCGGGGGAAGCGCTCAGCACCGCCGTCGGCAGGCCGGTCAGGGCGCTGTCCCCCCAGGGACGGGAGAGCCAGTCCAGGGCGTTCTTCAGGACACCGGGGGCGCCTCCGTTGTAGGAGGGGGTACTGATCACCAGAGCGTCCGCGGAGCCGAGCAGCCGCCGGGCCTCGGCGACCGGCGCGGGGCCGTCCGCCACGTCGAGGTCCTGGTCGTAGTACGGCAGAACCCGCGGATCCAGCAGGGGCGTGTGCACCCGTGCGTCCCGCTGGGCCAGCAGCCGGCCGAGGGTCGCGACGGCGGTGGTGTTCACCGAGTCGCGCCGCAGGCTGCCGGACATCAGTACGATCCTGGTCACCCCGGTCTCCCTGTCGTCCGGGCGGTTCCCCTGCCGGGGCCGCCTTCCGATGACTTGAGAGTGCCGCAGCGGATTCCCGGCCCGGTCCCGATCCGATACCGCGCCCGCCGGGCCGGACGGGAACTGCCGGTCAGCGGCCCCGGGAAGGGGCACGAAGGCACCGGACGTCAGGCGCCGACGTCGCGCGGCTTCTCCCAGAGCAGGGTGTAGCGCCACAGCAGGCGGCGCCCGAACCGGCTTCCCGGCAGCACCCGGTGGGCGATGTCCCGCGCCTCGCGGAAGGTGGTGTCGGGGTCGGCGACGGGCATCTTCGCCGGGGCGTGACTGCCGCCCCTGCGCCGGCCCAGGGCCTTCACGGAGGGCACCGCGACGGCCAGGTGCAGCAGATCGAGGACGGATCCCGGGTCGGCCAGGCCGATGACGGCCAACCGCCCACCGGGGGCCAGCAGTTCCGCCGACCGGCGCAGGGCGCGCTCGGTGCCGAGGTGGTGCGCGACGGCGACCATCGTGATCAGGTCGTAGTGGCCCAGCGGGAGTTCCGACCCACTGGCTTCGAAGAAGTCCGCCTCCAGGAAGCGGGCGTTGCCCACGTCCTCGCTGCGGTCGCGCGCCGCCTCGACCATCTCCGCGGAGAGATCGATCCCGGTGACCCGGCCGGACCGGGCGGCGAGCAGACGGGCGAGTTCGCCGTCTCCGCAGCCCACGTCCAGCGCTTCGCGGCAGTTTCCGGGAACGAATCCCAGAATTGCGGGATAGTAATGGATGTTCGGATTCCAGTGACTGGGTTTCATGCCGCAAAATTAGGGAGGGCGATTCACGCGGTCAACCTTTCACGGGCGGGATGAATGGGGGATCGGAAAGGGACGGATTCGGGAGCTGAATTTGCTACCCCATCCGTTTCCACTGCTCCATGGCGGGCTTGAGGTACTCCCACAGGCGGGGAAGCTGCGGGACCAGCGTGAGGGCGGCGACGACCCGGATCATGCCCAGGGCGTCGACGAAGCCGAGCACGTCTTCGTCGAGGGGCCTCGAACCGTTGCGCCGCGCGCCGCGATCGTAGGCGGCGCGGTGATCGGGTCCGAGGGCGGCCAGGTCCCATTCCACGGGTCCCAGCGTGACCAGTTCGAAGTCGGCGTGGAGGTGGCCGGCCACGCCGGGGAAGACGTTCGCGGCGGGTGAGTCGCCGTGCAGGGGCTGGAGGCCGATGCCGGGGAACCGGGCCTCGAACGCGGCGCGTGAGCGCACGAGGGGTTCGAGGGCCCGCCACTCCCGGCGGGCGCGGTCCAGTTCCGCCGCGCCGATCAGGGTGGGGTGCCGGTCGAGGCGGTCGAGGCTGTCCGCGATGAATTGCGGGTCGGCCGCGGACAGGAATTCCGGGCGGCCCGGGTAGGTGCGCAGGGCCGCGTGCAGGTCGGCGACGCTCTCGGCGTTCGCGACATAGTCGGGTTCCTCGTCCCGGTTCTCCTCGACGAACGTCCAGAAAGTCATCGAGAAACCGTTGCGCTGCACGGGCTCGGGCGGCACGAGCGGGCTCGGCGCGATCACCGGGACTCCCTGCTCGTCGAGCCAGCGCGTCACGTCCAACTCGTCCTGCTGACGGCGCGCGAGGGCGGCGAGGTCGCCGGGATCGGGCAGGACCGTGGGAACGCGTGCCACGACCGGCGAGGGCGCGAGGTGGACGACGACGGAGAAGACGTCGTGGAGCACCGCGGGCTCGCCGACGGTCAGGCCGAGTGCGCGTGACGCCGAGACCGCCGCCTCGACTGCGGCGGAGGTGCGGTCGGCGAGTTGCCGGGGGGTGAGGAAGGTGGTCATGGCTCCATCCCTTTCCAGAGGTCTGCGGGGTCGGTCGGCGAGCTCCGTAGGCTGGTCAGCTCCTGCGGCCGGCCTGCAACTGCAGTCGCTCACCCGGGAAGTCGGCGCGGAAGCCGCGGTCGTGGGAGACGGCGACCACCGCCCCGGGGTACGCGGCGAGTGCGGCCTGGAGGTCCTGACCACATCGGGTGCGAGGTGGTTGGTCGGCTCGTCGAGGACGAGCAGGTCCGCCGGCCGGGTCACCTGGGTCGCGAGCTGCAGCCGCCGTCGCTGTCCCGCGGACAGGGCGCCGACCGGGACGTGCGGGACTTTCCCTGGGCATGCGAAGGGTCCGGGGCGGCGGAAGCGGCGGCGTGAGCCGCGGCCTGCACTCAGACGAAGAAGAGGAAAGCCATGCCCTCACAGTAACAAGACGAACCGTCTCGCCTCTACTCCTTACTGGGACACTGGACCGTGACGGTCGGAACACGAAGGTCGGGGGGCCGGGATGGATGCTGCCGTGGCGGGTCTGGTGGCGGCGACGGTGGGTGTGGGCGGCACGCTGGGTTCTGCCTGGCTGACCCAGCGTCGGGGAGACGCGTCCCGTCGCGAGGAGTGGGAACGCCTCGAACGCACGCGCCGGGACGAGGCGGACGCCCAGCGGGCCGAATCGGGCCGGGAGGCCCGCAGAGCGGCCTACACCGAGATCAACGCGGCCGCCCGCCACTATCTGGCGACCCTCAACGACCACCGCCACATCCTGCGCATCGGGCACGATCCGCAGGAGTCGCTCGCCGCGGTCGAGGCGGCCCGCGTGGAGTACCGCCGCCGCTACGCCGAGGCCCAGATGATCGTGCCGGACCTCGTACTGACGGAGGTGAACCGGGTCGACGCCGACCTGAACGCCGTCTACGGCGTCCTGGCCCGCCTCAGCCGCGGCACCCAGCGCGAGGACGACGACATCGAGGCCGTGCGGGACGCGGTCAAGCGGGGCTGGCAGGACCTGTCCCGGATGCGCACCACCATGCGTGCCGACCTGGGAGTGACGGGACCGTCGCAGGGGACGTGACCGCGGCGGGCGTCAGGTGGCCGGCGGGGCGCTGCCGGGGCGTCCGGTGGTGGTCGGCAGCAGGGTCGTCAGGGACAGGACGGCGGACACGGACTCCTCGTCGACGTCCCGGCGCAGCAGCCGCACGAACTCCTCGTCGCCCAGCCGGGCGCGCTGGCCGCGCAGGGCGTTGATGGTGCGGGCCGCGTTGTCCGAGCCGATCCGACGGTTGATGGACAGGGCCTGCACCATCAGGGGCAGGGCCTCCGCGGGCCGGTCCTGCTCCGCGCGGAGGTTGCCCAGTTCGCCGTAATCGAGGGCCACCTCCGCCCAGGCCCCCAGCTCCCGGTCGATGGCCAGGCACTCCCGGTAGCACTGCTCGGCCAGCCGGTGGTCACCGCGCAACTGGGCGACGCGGCCCAGGTGGAAGACGCTGTTGGAGACGCCCTGCCGGTTGCCGAGCCGTCGCTTCAGGGCCACCGAGGCACGGAAGTGCGCTTCCGCCTCCGCGTAGGCCCGCTGCTCCTGGCAGACCCGTCCGAGCTGGTGCAGGACGACGGCCGCGTTGGTGTCGTTCCCCAGCCGTTCGTAGACGGCGAGCGCGGACCGGTAGCGCTGCTTCGCCTCCTCCAGCCGGCGGACCTCCAGGTTGACGTGCCCGAGGTCCTCGTGGCACTTGGCTACGCCCTCGGGATAGCCGGCGGCCTCGCACAGCGGCAGCGCGTGCTGCAGGAACATCCGGGCGGTGCCGACGGCGCCGCGCTCGTACGCGGCGATCCCCAGCCTGACGTACGCGCTGCCCAGCGGCGTGGGGCTGGGGTACGAGTTGGCGAACTCGTCGAACGACACGGTCGACCGGACGGCGTAGGTCGCGGTCGGCTCCTCGACGAGCCCGGCCACGAGCCGGTCGAAGGCGGCGGCGCCGAGTTCCCTCCGCTGGACGGCGAGCAGTTCGGCGTCTGTGCGGCCCCGTGGGTCCCGCTGGTCGTCCAGCCAGGCCTCCAGGGTGCACGGCACCGCGTCGGCCACCCGCCCCAGGACGGTGCGCAGGGCGCCGAGCTGGCGGTTGCACGAGGCCGCATACCCCTTCTCGCCGAGGGTCCGGAACGCGTCTCGCGCGCGCGTGAGGCAGGTCTCGGCCCACACCAGGTCCCCGACGTCACGGGAGATCTCGCCGAGCAACTCGCTGCTCTCGGCGATGTTCCGGCTGCTTCCGATGTCCTCGAAGATCTCCAGCGCGGCGCGCGCGTGTTCCTGCGCCGCCGCGTGGTCGAAACGGGCGAGGGCGATCTTCGCCAGGGCCGTCCTGCCGTTCCCCACGTTGATCCGGTCGCCCAGCCTGGCGAAGTGGGACAGGGCGGTCTCGCTGCACCGGGCCGCCTTGTCGTAGTCCTTGGCGCGGAAGGCCAGGATGCCGATCTGGTGCTGGGCGGCCGCGATGCCCTCCAGGTCCCCCAACTCCTCGCACAGGGCGAGCGCTTCGAGGTACTGCCGCTCCGAGCGCCGGTCGTCGCCCTCGTCCATCGCCAGACCGGCCAGCTGGTGCAGAGTGCCGGCCATGCCCGCCCGGTCGCCGATGCGTTCCTTGACGGCCATGGACTGCCGGTACAGGCGCTCGGCCTCGGCGCGCTCCCCGCGGTGCTCGGCGATCAGGCCCAGCTGGTGCAGCGTCCGTCCGGCCCGGTCGGCGGCGCCCATTTCCTCGAAGGCGGCCAGCGCCTGCCGGTACCGCGTCTCGGCCTGGGAGTAGCGCCCCCTGCGGGCGTCCAGGCCGCCGAGGTCGGCCAGGCACTCGGCGGCTCTCAGCGTCCCCGGCGTGGCCAGGGCCAGCGCCTCGCGCCGCAGGCGTTCCTCGCGTGCCCACTGACCGGCCTTGTCGAGCTCGTGGCAGGCGAGGACCGTGTACTCCAGGGCCTCCGGGACGCGTCCGCCGGCCAGCTCGTGGTACCGGCCTTCGAGTGCGTACCCGATGTAGGCGGCCTGGTCCGTCGTCCTGCCACAGCGCCGGCCCCAGTACGCGCCTGCCCTGCGGTGTGCCTCGGTCAGCCGGTGCGGGCCGGCGAGGCGTGCCAGGGCGGCGGCCGTCCAGCGGTGGACCAGATAGCCGGATCCGGTGGGTGCGAGCAGCCCGAGGTGCAGGAGCCGGGCCACGGCGTCGTCCAGGCCCTCGGGCTCGGCGGGTTCCTCCTCCTCGGCGGGCGGGGCGGCCAGCTGCCAGGCGAGTCCGGCCCGGTCCACCGGCAACTGGTACACGGCGGCGCCCAGCAGCAGTTCCCTGGCCGAGGGTGCCTCGTCGAGACGGGTCAGCAGTTCCGGGAGCAGCACGTCCTGGGCGATCAGAGCGCCGGTCTCGTCCAGTGTCCGTTGCAACTCGCCCCGGCCGCCGCCCCGTTCGGCCAGAGCGGCGCGCAGCCGGGCGCCCAGTTCCCCGAAGCGGCCGTCGCCGTCGCGCAGGAGGGCGTCCAGGTACTCCAGGGACCGCGGATGGCCGCCGAGCCGGGTCCACACCTGCCGCTGCTCGGAGGGTGACAGGGCGTCGACGCCGGGCAGCCGCCAGATCAGCTTGCGGGTCTCCTGCCAGGTCAGGGGGCCGAGATGCCAGGTCTCCAGGCCGGGCACCGGGAAGGGGAACCTGCTGGTGACGACGGCGGGGTGGTGTTCCGCCCAGGTCCGCAGGAACGCGGGGAGATCCGGGTCCGTCATCTGGTGGCCGTCGTCCAGGTTGTCCTCGGCGTTGTCGAGGACGAGCAGGAGCGGCACGGTGGCCCGGGTGGTGGCCGCGAGGCGCTCCCGCCAGTCCCGTTCGTGGTCGCTCAGGGTGCGGAGCAGCTCGTGCAGCGGGTCGCTCCGCTCGACGTCGTCGCGCACGCAGCGGGCGTGCAGCCGGCGGCGCAGCTCGTCCAGGATCGCCTCGACGGCGGTCTCCCCGCCGACCGCCACCACCACACCGTCCGGGGTGGCGGTCTCGAAGCGCCGCACCAGTTCGGCGGCGAGGCTGGTCTTGCCGACACCGCCGATGCCGTGCAGCAGGACCCGCGGCCGGGCGCCCGCCAGTCGGCGCAGCGTGCTCCTGCGGCCCACGAAGTCGTGCCGGGCGCGCACCACGCCGTCCAGGACGACGGGCTGCCGCACCGCCGGCTCGGCGGTGGGTTCCGCGGGGGCGGGGCCGCCGTCGGCCGGGCGCAGCTCCGGGTCGGCGAGGAACAGGGCCGGTGTCGCCCACTCCGGGAGGGGGCGGGGTTCGCGCGCCAGGTGCCGGCGGATGTGGCAGAACGCGCCGAGCAGGTCCCGGTCCGGGCGGTCGGCCAGGCTCCGGTAGAGCCGCGCGCAGAGTTCGGTGGCGTAGTCGTCGCTGACGGCGGAGGTCATCGCCAGCACGGCCGGGGCGCCGTGGTCCAGCAGGCTCCGGGCCAGTCCGGGCAGCTCCGACGTCCCCTCCAGCGCGGTGGAACAGCCCGCCAGCACGATGAGGGGCAGGCTGCCGTGGGACGGCAGCACATCACGCAGCAGCCGCGCGGCGTCCACGGCGTCCTCCTCGCCGGTGCGCGTCTCCAGCAGCAGCGCGCCGGGCCGGGCGTGGCAGGAGATGTGCAGCACGTGGCAGGGTTCCTCGTCGAGGGCGTCCCGGATCGCCGCCGCGCTCCCCCACTCCAGGAGGCGCACCCGCTGCCCGGTGCGGTGACCGGGCTCCACGGCGTCGAGGATCCTGCCCAGTTCCCGTTCGTAGTCGAGCAGTTCGCCCCGGCTGTCGTCGGGGGCGGCCACCGCGGCGAGGATCCGCAGGGGGCCGCCGGGGGCGGGGGCCGGGCGTCCGGCGCGGGAGGTCGTCCGGTACAGGTCGACGCCCGGGTCCAGGGCCAGGGGGACGGTACGGCCGGGCGGGACGAGGGTCTCCCAGGGGAGGTCCGCCAGCGTGGCGTCCCGGACCTCGACGCCGACGCGGTGGCGTCCCGGCCGCCGCAGCTCGTCGAGGAGTGCGATGCCGGCGGGCCCGTCGAGGAAACGCTTCCCGAGCGCGGCTCCCGCCTCGCGCAACAGGGTCTTTGACGGCTGTCTGCGCAGCCTCCAGAGCAGGTCGGCCGTGCTCTGGTCCGGCGGTCTCGGCGCCTGGGCGACCGCCGCGTCCCGGACCGCGCAGGTCACCCGCGTGGTGTCGATCGTCAGTCTGATCATGGCTGCCCCCGTTCCTGCGGCCAGGATGGCGGGCCGGTGCGCCGCGGGCAACGGTGCCAACGGGCCTGCAGGCATACTGAGTTCATGTCAGACGCGCAGGAAGAGGACCCCCGGCCCAACGCGGTGCGGGTCAACGAGTCCGGTGTGCTGGAGTACTTCGACGGCGAGCGTTGGGCACCGTACGTGGACCTGCCCGACGACGCTCCGGGCCCGCTGGGCGTCGTCTTCCGCGGAGAGGACCGGTGAGCCCGCTTCCGCCGGCCGGACCGCCCGACGCGGGGGTGCTGGAGGCGCTGCCCTCGCCCCTGGACTCCGTCGCCGACAGCCGGGAGGCCGCGCGGTGGACCCTGGCGTCCAGTGGTGCCGTGGGCGCCCTGCTGCTCGGCGGCGGCCCGCTCCTGGCCGTCGGGAGGATCGACGACTGGGCGCACGCAGCCTGGGCCGGGGGCGGACTGGTCGTGGCGCTGCTCGGTGTCGCCTGGGCGGTGTGGCAGACCAGTGAGGTCCTCGTCCCGCCGCTGACCACACCGGACGTCCTCACCTCCCCCGCCCTGCGCGGGCTGCGCGAGCAGTTCGACGCTGCGCCCGGTTACTACTTCGGCACGCTGGCCACGGACGTCGAGGACCTGCTGCGCCACCGTCACCTCGCCCTGGAGATCAGCCGTCTGCTGGCCACCGCCGGACCCGCCGAACGGGTCGCGCTGGAACGCGGCCTGGCCACGGCCCGGCGCAACATCGCGCGTACGGACCCGTATCTGCGGCTGCTGCTGGCGACCGCGCACGCCTGGCTCGTACGGGAGAAGCTCCGCACGGCACGACGGCACACGTTCGCCTCCGCGCTGCTCGTGATCACGGGCGCCGTCGTGTTCCTCGGAGCGACGGCCCGGTGACCCGCGGGCGACCACCCGACGACCACCCCGTGATCCGTGGGGCGACCGCCCCGTATCGCGGGTGGGGCGACCGCCCGATGACCCGCGAGGTGACCGCCCCGATGACCCGCGAGGTGACCGCCAGTTGACCCGCCGGGGCCGTGGCGTGCGCGACGGACGCGTGCTTGCCGTGGACGTCGTCGGCCGAGCCGGCCCGGAGAGCGCCGGGCGCGCCCGGCCGGGCGGCGGGCCGGCCCCCGCCGGGATACGCGCCTGATCCGTTACGCGCCAATGTCATCTCCGCGCGTCCCGGGAAGGGCCGCCGCCGACCGGCCCGCTGAACCGCGCCCGAGCCGCGCGCGCCACCTGGGCCGATGTCCGCCCCGGCCCTCTCTCCACAGATCCGCCACACCCCCTTCACGCCGCGAACACTTCCGGCCGGGCGGCGGGCCGTGCCCTTTCCGTGGGGCAGACATCGCGGACGGCCCCTGCCTAGCCTCCCTCGCCATGCGATCACCCCTGATGAGACGTTTCGGTCTCGGAGCCGTCCTCGCTCTCTTCCTCGCCGTGTTCGGTCTGGCCCCCGGCGCGAGCGCGGCCGACCCGGCGCCGGCCGAGCTGACCTTCGCCACGGACAGCGCCACCACCACGCCCGGCGGCACGGTCAACCTGTCGATGACCCTGAAGAACAACAACACCTACGACGTCTGGTTCGTGTACCAGACGATCGAACCGACGTGGCTGACCACGCAGCGCCCCGACCTGAAGTACACCTTCTCCGGGTGCAGCCTGACCACCGCGAACGGCACCACGCCCTGTTCCGGGACCGGCCCGGCCAACCTCGGCGCCAACTACGGCGCCACCATCCCGCCCGGGCAGAGCCGCACGGTGACCCTGAAGCTGGACATCGCCGCGGACTCCGGCTGCAACGGCAACATCGGCTTCTACTCGTACTTCTACGCCGAGTTCAGCGACTCGACGAACGTCAGCGGCGGCCCGGTCTACACGCCCGTGACGCGGGTGCTCTGCCCCTGACGCCCCCGGGGAGCCCGCGGCCGTGACCTGAAAGATGCCGTACCCAGGTATCCGGCCCGGTCTGGACCACTGGCAGGACGACCGGCGGGCCCGTGGGGCCCGCCGGTGCGCCGTACAGGACCCGGACCAGCGCTCCGGGCCCGGCGCGGCCGACGGAACCGGACTCCCCCGGTGACGGGAACGACCGGTTTCGCTTCCGGAAACACCCGCTTCGACACCTGCGCTTTTTCGTCATGTTGCGCAACATGACCGCGAAATCTCCACAGAGACCTCACTATGTGACGCGAACGGATGCGTGACGAACCGGCTTCTGAGGGGGACGCCGGCGGCACGCAAGGGGGTGCGTCCGCTCCACGGGAGCCGTGCTCACCCCTGCCCGGGGAGGGGACTTCACCGCATGAAGCGGACCTTACGCACCACCGTGGTCACGGTGGGCGCGCTCATCGCCGCACTGGGCCTGCCGGCCGGAGCGGCACACGCCGACACCACGCCCCGCGTCGACCTGCGGGTGCTGGTGGTGAGCGACGGCGGCCCGTCCACCGACGCGATAGCCGCCGAACTGGCCGCGGCCGGTACGCCGTACACCCGGATCGACCTCACCCAGCCCGGCCGGACCGTGATCGACGCCGGCTTCCTCGCGGACACCGTCGACGGCCGGCCGCGTGCCCGGTTCCAGGCCGTCGTGCTGCCCAACGACAACCCGTTCCCGGCCGGTTCCGCCGAGATGGCGGCACTCGCGGCGTACGAACGGACGTATGACGTCCCCCAGGTCGACGCCTACACCTACGCGCGTCCCGAAGCCGGTCTGCAGTACCCGGTCCACGGCGGCTACTCCGGCAGCATCGACGGCAGGCGGGCGGAGGTGACCGCCGCGGGCAAGGCGGGGCCCTTCGGCTATCTCGACGGGGCGGTGCCCTTCGAGGACAACGACCCGGCCGTCGGCGAGAGTTACGCCTACCTGTCGAAGCCGGTCGCGGGCGCCGACTTCACCCCGTACGTCGAGGCGGCGATCCCCGGGCAGTCCGCCAAGGGCACGCTGGTGGGCGAGTACCGCCACGACGGGCGGCGCGAGCTGGTCGTCACCTTCGTCTACAACCAGTACCAGCAGCAGTTCCGGCTCCTGGCCCGCGGGATCGTGGAGTGGATGACCGGCGGTGTGCACCTGGGCGCCGCACGGAACTACTTCTCCGTCCACGTGGACGACGTCCTCGCCGCCGACGACCGGTGGAACAGCACGCTCAACTGCACGCCCGGCGACGTCGACTGCACGGACCCGAGCGCCACACCCGACCCGATCCGGATGACGCCCGCCGACGTCGACCACGCCGTCCAGTGGCAGAACGGCAAGGACTTCACCCTCGACTTCGCCTACAACGGCGCCGGCAGCGTCGACCACCGCCAGGACAACGACGGCGCCGACGCCCTCGCCGACCGGCTGATCGCGCGCCGGGGCGAGTTCCGCTGGATCAACCACACCTACTCGCACCCCTTCCTCGGCTGCGTGCAGGACACCACCGTCGTGCCGTGGAAGTGCGCCACCAACCCCGACGGCAGCACCAAGTGGATGAGCCGCGACGAGATCTCCGACGAGATCGCCACCAACCGCGTCTGGGGCCGGAGCGCCGGACTGCCGCTGCTGGACGACGAGTTGGTCACCGGCGAGCACTCAGGCACGAAGGTGCTGCCGCAGCAGCCCGAGGACAACCCCAACCTGGCGCTCGCCCTCGACGACAACGACATCGCCTGGCTCGGCTCCGACAACTCCCGGGAGCCCGCCCAGCGCCGCGTCGGCCCCGCCACGACCGTCCCCCGCCACCCGATGAACGTCTTCTACAACGCCGGGCGGGCCGCCGAGCAGGTCGACGAGTACAACTGGATCTACACCAGCCGCGCCCAGGGAGGCAGCGGCATCTGCGAGGACAACCCGGACACCACCACGTGTCTGCCGGCGCCCCTGGACACCGCCACCGGCTACGCGGACCACATCGTGCCGCTGGAGACCCGGATCGCCCTCGGGCACGTCCTGTCCAACGATCCCAAACCGCACTTCATCCACCAGTCGAACCTGGCCGAGGACCGCATCGCCTACCCCGTCCTCGACGGTGTCCTGGACGGTTACGCGGCCCTGTTCGCCGAGGACACGCCCCTGGTGAACCCGCGGATGCGCGACATCGGCGCCGAACTGCGGCGCCGGGCCGCCTGGCAGGCCGCGCTCCGGGCCGGTGAGGTCACCGCCCACCGCATCGGCGGCACGGTGACCGTCGACGCGCCGGACGGACTGGCCGTCACCGCCACCCTGCCCACCGGCACCACCCTGGCCGGCGCCCCGTTCGGCGAGGCGTACGCGGGAGCCGTGTCCGGCTGGACGCCCGCCACGGGCACGCCCCTCACGCTCACCCTGCCGGCGTCCACCCCGGCTCCGGCCGCCGGCGACGCCACCGGAAGTGCACCCGCCACCCGCCCCGCACCACGGACCCGTGTCCCCGCGGGCGTCACCGACCCGGTGGGCCACACCGCAGACGGCTGAGCGGCGCCCGCGCGCCCCACTCCGACCGGACGTCCCGGCCGCCCCGTGGCGGCCGGGAGCGGCCCGAACCACCCCACACCTCAGCCGTGGAGCACAACGATGCCCGTTCCCCACGGCGTGCGACGCACCGCAGCGACGCGCGTCACCCTGCTCACCGAAGGCACCTATCCGCACAGCCACGGCGGTGTCAGCGTCTGGTGCGACCAGCTCGTCCAGGGCATGCCCGACCTCGCCTTCGACGTCATCGCCGTCACCGGCACCGGGCGCGAACCGGTCGTATGGGACCTGCCGGCGCACGTCACCGGCGTGCTGTCCGTCCCGATGTGGGGCGCCCCGCCCGAGGGCCGCCCGCCCCGGGGCCGGGCCCGCAACCGGCTCGCCGCCGCCTACGAGCGGTTCCTGACCGCCCTGCTCGATCCGCGCGCCGAGGACGGCTTCGCACCCGCCCTGTACGCGCTGGCCCGGGCCGCCTCGGACGGAACACTGAGCCCCTTCCTGCGCGGGGACCGGGCCCTCGCGATCCTCACGGCGCTGTGGAACCGGCCCGGTCTCGCCGTCGGCGAGGCACGGCCGACCCTGCACGACGCGCTGACCGCGACCGCCCTGCTGGAACACGCCCTGCGTCCGCTGGCCGCCCCGGCGCCCGAGAGCGGGGTCGCGCACGCGGTCAGCGGCGGGGTCGCCGTGCTGCCGGGCCTCGCCGCCCTCGAACGCCACGGCGTCCCCCTGCTGCTGACCGAGCACGGGGTCTACCTGCGTGAGCGCTACCTCGGCTACCGCACCGCGCCCTACCGCTGGCCGGTGAAGGCCGTGATCCTCGGGTTCTTCCGGCTGCTCGCGCGGGAGAGCTACCGCCGGGCCGCCCTGATCACCCCGGGCAACCGCTACAACCGGCTGTGGGAGGAGGAGGGCGGCGCCGACCCGGAGTCGATCCGCACGGTCTACAACGGCGTGGACCCCGCCGCGTTCCCCGCGGCCGGGCCCGAACCGGACACGCCCACCCTCAGCTGGGCGGGCCGCGTCGACCCCATCAAGGACCTGGAGACCCTCATCCGCGCCTTCGCCCTGGTCCGCGCCCGCCTCCCGCACGTGCGGCTGCGGTTGTTCGGCGGAACGCCGCGGGGCGGAGAGGCCTACCGGGAACGCTGCGAGGCCCTGGCCGCCGAGCTCGGGCACGCCGACGCCGTCACCTTCGAAGGGCGGGTCGACGACATCAAGGACGCCTACGCCGCCGGAAACGTCGTGATGCTCTCCAGCATCAGCGAGGGCTTCCCCTTCACCCTGATCGAGGCCATGTCCTGCGGCCGGGCCACCGTCTCCACCGACGTGGGCGGGGTGCGCGAGGCCGTCGGCGACACCGGGCTCGTGGTGCCTCCGCGCGATCCGCAGGCCATGGCCGGCGCCGCGCTGGAACTGCTCGGCGATCCGGGACGGCGCAGAGCCATGGGCGAGGCGGCCCGGCTGCGGGTCATCGAGCAGTTCACCCTGCGCCGGACCATCGACACCTTTCGCTCCGTCTATCTGGAACTGGCCGATCCGAAGAAGGAGCCGACCGTCATGCCGCCCAGGATCACGATGGCGGCCCCGGCCGTCGACGGCGCCGGGAGTCTCGCCCTGTGAGCGGCCCGATATCCCTCGAACCCGGCGGCTGCGAACAGGACACGCTGGCCATCCGGCTGGCCGCCACCCGCCCGCCGCGCCGCCGGCCGCGCTGGGCCCTGGACGACACCACGCTCGCCGTCCGGCTCCCCCGGCGCGGCCCCGACGAGGAGGCGGTCAGTGAACTCGCCGCCGAACTCGCCGACCGCATCGGCCCGGCCGTCCATCCCTACGAGGTGGCCGCACTGCTGGAGGCCGAGGGACTGTCCGCCTCGGTGATCAGCGAACGCTACGGTCTCCCGAACCTGTTCTCGCTCGCCTCCGCGCTGTACGAACGCGTCCCGCGCACCTTCCCCGAACCCGCCCCGCCGGCCGACCCCTGGCGCCCCGACACCGTGCGCTGTCTGCTGCGGGGCGTGCTGTTCGCCCTGCCCGGGCTCGCCTACCTGCTGACCGCGCCCCTGTGGGACGCCGGCGGGTACGCCCCCGCCCTCGTCGTGGCCGGGGTCGTCTCCTGGGCGTGGGGGCAGGCCCTCGGTCACCGGGCCCACCTGCGGCTGGCGACCGGACGCCGGGAGGCGGGACGTACCCTCCTGGCCGGGGCGCCCGCGGGGGCGGCGCTGGCCACGGCGGCCGCCGCGCTGCCGGCGGGCGGCGGGCCGGTGACCCTGGTGGCGGCCGCGCAGTCGGCCTATCTGGCCGCCGCCGGCGTCCTGTTGGTGCTGGGCCGGGAGCGACTGCTGCTGGCCGCGCTCAGCCCGTTGCTCGCGGGCGCCGCCGTCCTGCCGTGGTGGGAGCCCGGTCCCGCGCTCCGGACCGGGCTGCCGCTGCTGGCCCTGGTCGCCACGCTCGCCGTCACCGGCCGGGTCCTGCGGGGCGCCCTCGCCGTCCCCGCCGTCGCCGCCGCCACCCGGCCGCGCCTGCTGGGGTCGCTGCCCTACGGCCTGTTCGGACTGGCCGCCGCGGTGCTGGTGCTGCTCGAAGGGCGCGAGGAACCGTACGCCGTGATCGTGCTGACCCTCAGCATGGGGCCCGCGGAATGGCTGCTGTACCGCTACCGGGGGCTGTCGGTCGCCGCGTTGCGCGCCACCGCCACGCCCGCCGCGTTCCTGCTGCGCTCGGCCGGCATCCTCGGCCTCTGCCTGCTCGGCTACCTCGCGCCGCTGCTGCCCGCGGCCCTGCTCACCGGCGCCGACCCGGTCACCCTGCTGCTCCTCGCGGCCGTTCTGTGGACCGCGCTGCTGCTCCAGGCGTTCGGGGCGGCCTGGCCGTCGGCCCTGATCTGCCTGACGGCGGCCGCCGGTGCCGGCGCGGTCGTTCTGTTCCGCCTGCCACCGGGCACCGCCCTGGCCCTGCCGCTCGGCTGCGGCGGCGCCGCCCTGTGTCTGGCGGCGTGCGCCCTGTGGCTGCTCGGCCGGCCCGCCCCGCACGCCTGAGCCCCGACCTTCCCGACCCTACGAAGGGACACCCTGTTGACCTCCGCACCGCTCGCCGCCGTCACCGGAGCCGAGGGTTTCATCGGCTCGCACCTGACCGAGGCCCTGGTCGCCTCCGGGCACCGCGTCCGCGCGATGGCCCAGTACAACTCCTTCTCGTCCTACGGCTGGCTGGAGACCCTGGCCCCGGACGTCCTGGACCAGGTGGAGATCGTCCTCGGCGACGTCCGGGACCCGGGTTCCGTCCGCGGCCTCCTCGACGGCGCCGACACCGCCTACCACCTGGCGGCCCTGATCGCGATCCCCTACTCGTACCAGGCCCCGCACAGCTACGTGGACACCAACGTCACCGGCACCCTCAACGTGCTGGAAGCCGTCCGCGCCCTCGGCACGCCCCGGCTGGTGCACACCTCCACCAGCGAGACCTACGGCACCGCGCGGACCGTGCCCATCACCGAGGACCACCCCATCAACACCCAGTCCCCCTACGCCGCCTCGAAGGCCGGCGGGGACCGGCTGGCCGACTCCTACCACGCCAGCTTCGACACCCCGGTCGTCACGCTGCGGCCCTTCAACACCTTCGGGCCACGGCAGTCGATGCGCGCGGTCATCCCCACCGTCATCGGACAGGTGGCGGCGGGGCAGCGCACCATCACCCTCGGGGACCTGCGCCCCACCCGGGACTTCACCTTCGTCAAGGACACCGCCCGGGCGTTCCTCGCCGTCGGCACCGCGCCGGCCGGGCAGGTCGTGGGCCGCACCTTCAACGCCGGTACCGGCGGCGAGATCTCGGTCGGCGACCTGGTCGCGCTGATCGGCAAGGTGATGGACACACCGCTCGACGTGCGCGAGGACGAGGCGCGTATCCGCCCGGCCAACTCCGAGGTCATGCGCC
Source organism: Streptomyces sp. NPDC085932 (assembly GCF_044540525.1). Classification (NCBI taxonomy): domain Bacteria; kingdom Bacillati; phylum Actinomycetota; class Actinomycetes; order Kitasatosporales; family Streptomycetaceae; genus Streptomyces; species Streptomyces sp. NPDC085932. Next base: position 1,686,933 of record NZ_JBITSJ010000001.1, on the reverse strand, counting down.
TGGTCGCCGACGCGAGCCGGCTCGCCGCCGCCACCGGCTGGCAGCCCGCGCACACCCTGGAGGAGGGCCTCGCCCACACGGTGGCGTTCTTCCGCGACCCGGCCAACCTCGCCCGCTACAAGACCGGCATCTACAACATCTGACCCGCCGCGGACCCCGTCCGGCACGTCCGCGCGGATCCCCGTACGTCCACGAAGCGTTCACGAAGGAGGAGCCCCATGCACGCAGTGATCCTGGCGGGAGGCAAGGGCGTCCGGCTGCGGCCGTACACCACGGCGCTGCCCAAGCCGCTCGTCCCCATCGGCGACCAGCACGCGATCCTGGAGATCGTGCTGCGCCAGCTCTCCACGGCCGGCTTCACCAGCTGCACCATCGCGATCGGCCACCTCGGCGAGATCATCCGCGCCTACGTCGGCGACGGCTCCCAGTGGGGCCTGGCCGTCGACTACGCGACCGAGGAGAGCCCGCTGGGCACCATGGGCCCGCTGCTCACCCTGCGCGACCGTCTGCCCGAGACCTTCCTGGTGATGAACGGCGACGTCCTGACCGACCTCGACTACGCCGACGTCCTGCGGCGCCACCGCGACAGCGGCGCTCCACTGACCATCGCCACGTACGCCCGCAAGGTGCACATCGACTTCGGGGTGCTGACCACCGACGCCAGCAAGGTCGTCGCGTTCACCGAGAAGCCGAGCATGGACTACCGCGTCTCGATGGGCGTGTACGGCCTGTCCCGCTCCACCCTGGAGGGGTACACGCCCGGACTGCCCCTCGGCTTCGACGAGTTGGTCCTCGACCTGCTGAGGGCCCGGAACCAGCCGCACGCCTACGAGTTCGACGGCTACTGGCTGGACATCGGCCGCCCGGACGACTACGACCAGGCCAACGCCGAGTTCACCACCCGCAAGTCGCTTCTGCTCAAGGGAGCCTGAGCACGCCATGCGCATTCTCGTCCTGGGTTCCACCGGCTATCTGGGCGCGCACGTCGCCGAGCGGCTGCGTGCCCTGCCCGGCGCGGTGGTCCTCACCGGCGGCCGGTCGCCGGCCGCCGACCTCGACGTCGACCTGGCCCGCGTCCGCCCGGAGCAGCTGGCGAAGACCCTCGCGCCGGCCGCGCCCGACACCGTGATCAACTGCGCGGGCGCGACCGGCGGCGACGCCGTCACCCTGGCCGAGGTCAACGCCCGCGGTCCGGCCGTCCTGTGCGCCGCGTTGCGGGAGGCGGCCCCCGCCGCCCGCCTGGTGCACCTGGGCTCGGCCGCCGAGTACGGCCCCGGCACCCCCGACGCGCCGGTCACGGAGGCGGCGGCCACCCGCCCCATCGGCCCCTACGGTGCCACCAAGCTCGCGGGCACGGTCGCGGTGACCGCCTCGGGTCTGGACGCGGTGGTCCTGCGGGTGGGCAATCCGGTGGGTGCCGGAGCACCGCCCACCGGACTGCCCGGGCGGATCGCCGCGCTGCTGCGCGAGGCCGGGTCCGACCCGGAGGCGGTGCTGCGGCTCGGCGACCTGTCCGCCCACCGGGACTTCGTCGACGTACGCGACGTGGCGCGGGCCGCCGTACTGGCGGCCACGGCCCCCGGCCCGCTGCCGCCGGTGCTCAACATCGGCGGCGGCCGGGCGGTGCCGGTGCGCGACCTGGTGCGCAGCCTCGCCGGCCTCGCCGGGTTCCGGGGGCGGATCGAGGAGACCACGGCGGGTTCGGCCCGGTCGGCGCTGGTGTCGTGGCAGTGTTCCGACATCGGTGCCGCCGAGGAGGCGCTGGGCTGGCGCCCGGCCCACACCCTCGGCGAGGCGCTGCACGCCCTGTGGGAAGGCGGCGGCACGTCGTGAGTCTGCTGATTCCGCTGTACGTCCATCCGGCCGAGGACCCGGGTGCCTGGCACCGGCTGATCACCGCGGCCGACCGCACCTACGGTGTCGTCCTGAACCCGGCGAGCGGCCCGGGCGAGGTCCCCGACCCGGCGTTCACCGCCGCGGCCGGGGCGCTGCGGGCCGCGGGGGCGCGTCTGCTGGGCTATGTCGACACCGACTACGGGGTGCGCGGCCTCGCGGAGATCACCGAGGACGTTCGCCGTCACCGGGAGTGGTACGCGGCGGACGGCTGCTTCCTGGACCGGGTGACGGCGACGGCGGACGGGCTCGCGGCCTGTCGCCGGCTGGTGCGGACGGTGCGCCGGCTGGGTGCCCGGACGGTCGTCCTCAACCCCGGGGTCCATCCGGCGCCGGGGTACGCCCGCCTCGCCGACCTGACCGTCACCTTCGAGGGGCACTGGTCGACGTACGTCTCCGCGTTCAGCCGCCCGGCATGGACGGCACGGCACCCGCCCGAGCGGCTGTGCCATCTCGTCTACGGCGTGCCCGACGCGCTCGTTCCGCTGGCCGTGCGCACGGCGCACGAGCGGGGAGCGGCGGTCTGCGGTCCGGTGACGGGCGAACCGCCCAACCCCTGGGCCCGGTTGACGCCGGCCCTGACCGCGGCGCAGCGATGAGCAGGCGGCTCCTGACCGGCGCGGCCCTGCTGTGCGCGCTGGTGGCCGCGGCGCTGGCGGGCTGCTCGGACGGCGGCTCCGGCCGGGCATCGCCGCGGTGGCAGCCCCGCCCGGGGTTGGCCTGGCAGTGGCAGCTCGACGGCAGGGTCGACCCGTCGGCCGATGTGCCCGTGTACGACATCGACGGCTTCGAGAACTCCGCGGCGGACGTGGCCCGGCTGCACCGCGCGGGCCGGAAGGTCATCTGCTACGTCAACGTCGGCGCGTGGGAGGACTTCCGGCCGGACCGGGACGCCTTCCCGCGCTCGGTGCTCGGCGAGCCCGACGGCTGGAAGGGTGAACGGTGGCTGGACATCCGGCGCCGGGACGTGCTGCGCCCGATCATGGAACGCCGCTTCGACATGTGCCGTGACAAGGGTTTCGACGCGGTGGAACCCGACCTGATGGAGGGGTACGGCAACGACACCGGCTTCCCGCTCACCGCGGGCGACCAGCTCGCGTACAACCGCATGATCGCTGCCATCGCCCACGAGCGGGGCCTGGCGGTCGGTCTGAAGAACGACCTCCCGCAGATCCCCCGGCTCGTCTCCCACTTCGACTTCGCGGTCAACGAGGAGTGCGCCCAGTACGACGAGTGCGACGAGCTCTCCCCGTTCATCGAGGCGGGCAAGGCGGTGTTCCACGTGGAGTACACGCAACGGCGGAGCGGCTTCTGCGCCGAGTCCCGCCGGCTGGGGCTGTCGTCGATGCTGAAGAAGCCGGACCTGGGGGTGTGGCGCAGCCCGTGCTGACGGGGATCATGAGGAGATGACGCATCACTTCGTCGGCATACCGGAGTTGACCGGAGTTCCCCGTGTCGCGGTCGTCGTCGACGTCATGCGCGCCTTCACCGTGGCCGCCTGGGCCTTCGCACGCGGGGCCGAGCGGATCGTCCTGGCGTCGACGGTGGACGAGGCACTCGCCCTGAAGGAGGGCCGGCCGGACTGGCTGGCACTGAAGGACGGGGCTCCGGCGGCGGGCTTCGACGCGGTCAACTCCCCCGGGCAGCTGAGGTCCCGTGACTTCACCGGTCGCACGCTGGTGCAGAAGACGACGGCAGGGACCGTCGGCGCGCTGGCCGTCGCCGACGCGCCCCTGGTCCTGTGCGCGAGCTTCGTCGTGGCGGGCCCGACCGCGCGGTTCCTCCGGGCCCGGCGTGCGGGCCCGGTGACGTTCGTCGTCACCGGCGAGGAGGGCCGGGCGGAGGAGGACCTGGCCTGCGCCGAGTACATCGGTCACCGCATGTCCGCGACCGCCGTCGAGGCGGCCCCCTACCTCCACCGCGCGAGGACGTCCCGCGCCGCGGCGGAACTCACCAGCGGCACACGAGAGGGCAGCCACCCGGACGACGTCGGCCTCTGCCTGGAACTGGACCGGTTCCCGTTCGCCATGAGGGTGCGGCGGGAGGAGTCGCTGACGGTGCTCCGACGGGTCGCGGTGCGCTGAGGTGGCGGGGCCGGTCCCCGAGTCGGCGGCGGCTCACCGGCACTGCTCCGGCTCCCGCAGGCACGGCAGGTGGCCCTTGGAGCGGATGACCTGCTGGCTGGTGGACTCGTCCAGGTAGGCCAGGAAGCTCGCGGCGAGGGAGCCGGCCGGGGAAGGGCCGTAGGTGTAGGCGTACTCGATGTCCTTGTACGGGTAGCGGCCGGCGCCCAGGTCGATCCGTGCCGCGTCCGGCCAGTCGCCGTCCAGGGGCACCGTGTCGAGCGCGGCGCCGCGCGCCCTGGCGAGGCCGGCCTCGCTGTAGCCGATGGCGCCGGGCTGTTCCTCGACCTTGTTCAGCACGGCCCGGGTCGAGCCGAGTTCGCAGCGTGTGACGGTGTCGCCGGCCGCCGCGGGCGGGCTGCAGTCCAGGGACGTGCTCGGTGCCCGCTCCCATCCCTTGAGCACCCGGTCCTGGAAGATCTGCCGCGTCCCGGACTCGTCCCCCCGGCTGACCAGGACGATCGGCAGCTCGGCGAGTTCCTTCCGGCCGGGCACGACCTCGCCCCAGCGCCGGTACTCGCCCGCGTAGATGTCCCGTACCTGCTGCGGGGACAGACCCCGCGGGCCGAGGTCGACGTCCTTGTGCACGACGAGGGTGAAGAAGGACAGGGCGACTTCGGTGCCCGTCAGGTCCCAGCGCCTCCCCATCGGCCCGTCCGAGAAGGCGATCACGGACCGGGCTGCGCTCGGTGACCGCTCCCCCAGTTCGGCGAGCTGGGACACTCCGTCCTCGCTGCCGCGCGCCTCGACGGAGATGTCGGCGCCCTCGCACTTGGCCTCGTACTGCTCGGCGATCGTGCGGACGACCGGTTCGAAGGCGGTCGAGCCCGTCAGGGTCAACTCGCCCTGTTCGCACTCGATCGGATTGCCGACGCGCAGCACGATGATGCCGGCCAGGGCGAGCACCGCGAGGGCCAGTGCGCCGCTGAGCAGCCGCGCCGGCAGGCTGAACGTGCGCTGCTTCTCGTCCGGCTTGGGCGCGCTGTTGCGGTGGACCCGGCCGTCCCGGAGTCCGCCGATCAGTTTGACCTCGCCTTCGGCCGGACCGCCGGAGAGCAGCACCAGCAGCTTGAAGTGGTCACCCGGGTTGAGCGGGACGCGCGGGATGGTCACCGTGCTGCCGATGTGCTCGAAGCCGTTGGCGTTGGTGAAGTGACTGTTCAGGTGCTCGATGCCGGAGGGCTGCGTGACCGACACGGCCTGGACCGTGCGGCCCGTGAACTCCGCGGTCAGGCCGTGGACTTCGGAGGAGGTGTAGTCGTTGTCCGCGACGCTCTGCGAGCCGTCGTTCTCGATGCGCAGCAGCACCAGCGACGCGTCGGCCATGTTCGGCACGTCGAAATCGCCGAGGCGGGGGTTGAACGACCCGTCACCTATGGGGCTGTCCATCTGCACGCGGTAGCCGATGAGCTTGCGACGCGGCACCCGGCGGTCGTAGAGGAACATCGCGATGGGCACGAGGAGACCGAGGACGGACGTGCCGATGGCGATGACGTTCTCAAGGCTCAGCCACTCCACTGGTGGTCCCCCGCCACTCCCAGAGCTCCGATGGTGGGGTCACCGTATGTCTGCCCGAACAGCCCGTCACGGCTGTGACACCAGTGTTCGCCCGACGTTCAACTTCGCCCGTTCGCGGCTCGGTACGGGCCGCCGCGGAAGGGCAGACTGTCGTGGTGACGCGGGCGGTCGCCGCGTTCGTGGGCCGCGTCGGAGCGGTCGGCGGGGCCGCGCCATGGCCGGCGAGGCGTGACGCTCGCGCAGCCGGGCCGCCACGAAGGCGGCGCGGGCGTCGACGTGCTCCTCGTCGTAGGCATGAGCAGGTGGAACGGCCCCGTGCGGGGGTAGACGAGGCTGCATGCCTGAAGTGATCCAAGCCGGCGGCTGGGGAATCGTGGCCGGCTCCGCCCTGCTGCTGGGAGCGGTGCTCGGCTACCGGCTGCGTGTCCCGCAGAAGGTCATCGCCCTGGTGATGGCCTTCGGCGCGGGCGTGCTGCTCTCCGCCGTCTCGTTCGAACTGGTCGGTGAGGCCTACGAGGAGGCCGGGCTCGTCCCCGCGGCCCTCGGCACGCTGGCCGGGGCCCTGGCCTACACCGCCGGGAACCTGTTGCTGGCACGCCGCGGCGCCCGGCATCGCAAACGTTCCGGGCACCACCCCGCTCAAGCGCAGCCCTCCGAGGAGGAGGACAAGGGATCGGGCCTGGCCCTGGCGCTGGGCGCGTTGCTCGACGGTGTTCCCGAGTCCGCGGTCATCGGGGTCGGCTTGCTCAACGGGGGCGCCGTCAGCGCGGTCACCGTGGCGGCGGTGTTCATCAGCAACATCCCCGAGGGGCTGTCCAGTTCGGCCGGCATGCGCAAGGCCGGTCGCGGCAAGGGATACGTCTTCGGCGTCTGGGGGGCGATCGCCGCGGCGAGCGCGCTCTCGGCCGTCCTGGGCTACGCCGTGGTCGGCGGTTTCTCCACGGCGGTGATCGCGGCGGTGACGGCCGTGGCCGCGGGCGCGATCCTGGCGATGATCGCCGACACGATGATTCCCGAGGCGTTCCAGGAGGCTCACCTGGCGATCGGGCTGGTGACCGTCGGCGGCTTCCTGGTCTCGTTCGCTCTGTCCCATGCGTGAGGGACCTGTTGCCTTGACTCTCTTTCATTGCAATGCGGTCAGAGAGGGAGTAGTTGCATCACAGCGAACCATTGCAATGATTTAGCGGCCCTGACCTGCGCATGCATGCCGCAAGTGCAATAAATGAGTTGCTTAACCCTCGAACGCAACGTAGCGTTTCCACTTGACGAAACGGCATGGGCGATCGGGGGGATCATGGAGACAGCACGGGGACAGCGCACAAGACCCGGCACCCTCACCGCCTTCGTGCGCTTCGCGCTCTTCGGCGGCGGGGTGGGAGTGGCCTCCAGCTTCGCCGTGGTGCCCCTCGCCGCCTGGATGCCCTGGGTCGCGGCCAACGCGCTGGTCACCACGGCGTCCACACTCCTGGCCACCGAGCTGCACGCCCGCTTCACCTTCGGCGCGGGCCGGCACGCGACCTGGCGCCAGCACACACAGTCGGCCGGGTCGGCGGTCGCCGCCTACGCGGTGACCTGCGCGGCGATGCTCGCCCTGCCCCAGGTGGTGCCGGGGCCCGGTGCGGCGCTCGAACAGGCCGTCTATCTGTCCGCCTCCGCACTGGCCGGTGTCGCGCGGTTCGCCGTGCTGCGCCTGGTCGTCTTCGCCCGGCACCATGCGCGACCCGTGGCCACCGGCCGCACCACCGCCCCTTGCCCGCCCCCACTCCGGAGCCCGGCAGCGGTCGCTCCCGCGGCGCTCTGCCGCACGGCCTGAGCGCCGCCGCGCCGGCCGGCGGCCCCTCACTCACTCCTCCCGGCGCAGTCCCGCGACCAGGATGCCGACCATCCGGCGTGCGTCGTAGCGGGAGTCGCCGTCGGCTCCGATGCACAAGTTCCCGATGCCGCGCAGGAGTTGGCAGGCATCGAGGCCGGGACGGATCTCGCCGGAGGTGACGGCGGCGTCGAGGAGCCGGCCGCACACCGGCAGGAGGCGGTCGAGGAAGTAGGCGTGCAGCGTCTCGAAGCCGGTGCTGTCCCCCCGCATCGCGGCCGCCAGGCCGTGCTTGGTGACCAGGAAGTCGACGAAGAGGCCGACCCACCGTTCCAGGGCGGCGTGCGGGGTGGGTCCGGCCTCCAGCAGGGCCGGACCGGCCTCGGCACAGGCGTCGACCTGGTGCCGGTAGACGGCGATGACGAGGTCGGACCGCGTGGGGAAGTGACGGTAGATGGTGCCCGTCCCGACGCCCGCCTCGGCCGCGATGTCGCGCACCGGCGCCTCCACGCCCGAAGCGGCGAAGACCCTGGCGGCCGCGTCCAGCAGGTTCTGCTGGTTGCGCCGGGCGTCCTTGCGCCGGGACTTCGCCGGGCTTGCCGCGCGCGCGTCGTGCTCGTCGCGCTCGTCCTGCTCGTCGCGCTCGTCGTGCTCGTCCACCGGGACTTCCTTCCGTGCCGTTGCGAAACGGAACAGCGTTCCGTATCGTAAGTGGAACAACGTTCCGCTTCGCTCATGATGACAGACCCGGAAGCGGTCGACCAGGCGCCCGTCCGCCCACGGGGCGATGTGGCCTGCCCATGAGCGGCTCCCGAGAGCCGAGAGAAGGCCCCTCCATGCCCGACGCGAACCCCGTGCCCACCCCGCAGACCCCGGACGCGCCCGTCACGGTGCTGTCCGCGAAGCCCGTCGTGCTGCCCGCGCCGGGACGCGGCGTGGACCTGCGCGTCCGCGTGTCCGCCCCCGTGACCGGCGGCGATCTGCCCGTCATCGTCTTCTCGCACGGCTTCGGCTGGTCGATGGACGGCTACGCCCCGCTCGCCGACCACTGGGCGGCCCACGGCTTCGTCGTCGTCCAGCCCACCCACCTCGATTCCAGGACACTCGCCCTCCCCGCCGACGACCCGCGCACGCCGCACATGTGGCGCATCCGCATCGAGGACCTCCGGCGCGTGCTGGACGGACTCGACATGCTGGAAGCCGCCGTGCCGGGCCTCGCCGGGCGCCTCGACCGCGACCGCGTCGCCGTGGCTGGTCACTCCTGGGGAGCCCAGACGGCGAGCACGCTGCTGGGCGCGCGGGTCCTCGGACCCGACGGCGTTCCCGGCGAGGACCTGTCCGACACCCGCGTCAAGGCCGGTGTCCTGCTCGCCCTGACCGGTCTCGGCGACGACCTGACGCCCTTCGCCGCCGAGCACTTCCCCTTCATGAGGCCCTCCTTCGCCACCATGACCACCCCGGCCCTGATCGTCGCCGGCGACAGCGACCGGTCCCCTCTGTCCATGCGCGGACCCGACTGGTTCACCGACCCCTACACCCACAGCCCGGGCGGCAAGACCCTGCTCACCCTGTTCGGCGCGGAGCATTCACTGGGTGGCATCCCCGGCTACGAGGTCGCCGAGACGACCGACGAGAGTCCCGAACGCGTCGCCCTGCTCCAGCAACTCTCCACGGCCTACCTGCGCCACGCCCTCCAGCTGGACGACACCGCCTGGAAGGCGGCGGCCACGGCCCTGGAGGAGGCCCCTCACCCGCTGGGGAGGCTGCAGAGCAAGTAGCCACTGCCGAAGGCCGGGCCGTGCGCCGAGCCGGATGCGCCGTGCGGCGAGCCGGACACGGGCCGTGCGGCGAGCCGGACGCATGGCCGGGCGCCGGGCCCCTCGCAGGTCGGCCGGGTGCCGGGGCCGGTCTCACGGTACGGCGGGACAGCGGCCCCGCATCCGGTCCGTGCCGCGGCACCGCGTGGGCCCGGCGGCCGCCCGGGCTCAGGGTGTCGCGCCGGGGTCGACGAGCCAGGCCACGAGCGTGCGCCACTGATCCGGCCGGTCGGTGTCGCGCGGGCCGATGAGGTACACCTCCTCGACGAGGTCGTGCGCGGCCATGCCCTCGCGGCGGGCGTACGACCCCGCGGCCGCGTAGGCGAGGTCCAGGTCGTCGTGCGGGCCGGTGTGGGTCGTGACGGCGGCCGTCCGCTCGGGCAGGTACAGCTCGCGCACGGCGGCCGGCGCTCCCGGCGGCAGCGGCGTCTCCGCGGGGAGGTACACCGTCGCGTGGCCGTGGCCCTCCGTGAAGAGGGTGTGCTCGTAGCGGCCCCCGGGCGGCAGCACGGGCCGCGGCCCGGCCACCGCGTCCAGCTCGCGCATCGCGGTGTCGTACCAGCTCAAGTCGGATCCGGGCGGCACGTCGAGGGACACGGCGAGCACGCGCTGGGCCGGCAGGACGTCGATGCTCACGGTCCGCGCGGCCTCCGGGTCGAGCAGCTCGCGCAGGGCCCGGGCCGCCCGCTGGGTGCGGCCGAGCCGGTCCTCCAGCCGGCGCAGATGAGCCGCCACGATCTTTTGCGCGCCGCGGCCTGCGGCCTCCTCGCCGGCGGCCTCGGCGCGCAGGTAGGTCCGCAGATCCGCGAGCGGCAGGTCGAGTTCCCGGAACCGCCGGATGGTCAGCGCCGCTCCGACCTGGGCGAGCGTGTAGTAGCGGTAGCCGGTGACCGGGTCCACCTCGGCGGGCACCAGGAGGTCCTGCTCGTGGTAGCGCCTCAGTGCCCGGATGCTGAGGTGCGTGATGCGGGAGAACTCCCCGATGGTCAGTCGCCGGTCCATGTCGTCCTCCTCGTCGTGGGTGTCCGGGTCCGGCCGGGGACCGGATCCGGACACGTCCGTCACGTCACGGGCTCGATGTCGAGCAGAGTGATCTTCCCCCGGGCATCGCGTTCGAAGGTGAACCGGAGGGTGACCGGGCTGCCGGGGAAGTCCCCCGACACCTCGGCGACGGCCCGGCAGGCCGCCGCCGTGCCGGCGGCCTCGCGCAGGTCGTACGCCACGGCCGGAACTTCGCCGCGCCAGCGGCGCACGGCCGCGATCCCCCGGTGGGTCCGGCCCTCGTCGTGGACGACGGCGTCCTCGGCGAAGAGGGCCGCGTAGCGCTCGTGATCGGTGTCCGCCGCCGCGGCGAAGTACTCGGCGGCCCATCGCTGTGCGTCCTGCATCTCCACTCCCCTTGGGGTCGGTTGCGGTCGGTTGGGATCGGTCGGGATCAGACGGTGCGGAGGGTGCCGCCGTCGACCACGAGTTCGCTGCCGGTGACGGACCCCGCCCGGTCGGAGACCAGGAAGGCGATGGCCTCGGCCACCTCCTCCGGCTCGGCGGGTCGTCCCAGCGGAATGCCGCCGAGGGCGTGCATGAGGTCGGCGAGGGCCGCCTCCCGGGTGCCGCCGTTCTCCTTCATCCGACGGCTCAGCAGGTCCTCCGCGCCGTCGGTGCGGATGAAGCCGGGAGCGACGGTGTTGACCCGGAGACCGGCGGGCGCCAACTCGCCGGCCAATCCCTTGCTGTACGTGGTCAGGGCGCTCTTGGCCGCGGCGTACGCCAGCGTCGACTCGTGCAGCGGCATGCGGCGCTGGATGGACGTCACGTGCACGATCGCGCCCGTCCCGCGGTCGGTCATGGCCGGGATCAGTGCACGGTCCAGCCGGACCGCGGGCAGCAGGTTGAGGGCGAGTTCCCCGGCCCAGGTGTCGTCGTCGAGCGCGGCGTACCCCCCGGCCGGGGCGCGGGATCCGCCCACCACGTGCACCAGGACGTCCGGGGCACCGACGAGCCGGGTGACCGTCCGGGCGGCCGTGGAGACGCCTTCGGGGGTGGTGAGGTCGGCCTGGACCGACTCGACGCCCGGTGTCCGCGTCGGCGTCCGGGCGAGGGCCACGACCCGGGCTCCCGCCGCCTGGAGCCGGCGTACCGTCGCCAGGCCCACTCCCTTGCTGCCGCCCGCCACCACCGCGCTGCGACCGTCGAGATCTGTGCTGTTCATGGACGCGACCTTGGACTCTCCCCCGGGGAGAGGGTCAAGCGCGGTCCGGATCGCCGTGTGCCGGCGGAAGGCCGGCCCGGCTGCGGGAGCGAAAGGGAAGGGCCGCGTCGACCTCCCCAGGTGCCGCGGCCCTTCCGTCCAGCGGGCGGTTACCCCGATGCGCCGTTTCCACGCCTCACCCGGCGGAACCCGCGCGGCGCCGGGCGCCGGGCGGTGTGTTCCAGGAAGTGGACGCCTGTTGGTGCCGGGACGTGACTGCGGTAGAAATATGCCTCATGAACTCCGAGTCCTTGGTGCGACGCCTGGTCATCGACCTGTGCCGACGCCCGGGCTCGTGTTGTCGCTGAACCCCTTCTGTGACGCCCTTGCCGTGCGGTGACGCCACCCGCACCGGGGCTGTTGCCGCGCTCCGCCGCTGAACGCGCGCCCGCTCCCCTTCACTCGGCCTGACCCCACCCCGGGACCGCCGCCACCCCTGCTCGCGCGGGGGCGGCCGCCCCTGCCCCCCGGGCCCCTGGAGGACCCCCCGTGTCCACGACTCCCGCTCTCCTCAAACCCGCAGAACCGGCCGACGTGCCGCCCGAACCCCGCGCGCCGGCCCGGGGCGTGTGGGTGCGGGTGCGCCCTGCCGCACTGCCGTTGGGCTCGCTCCTGCTCTTCGTCCTCCTGTGGCAGCTGCTCGCGGCGAGCGGGACGTGGAGCGAGACGCTCGTCCCGCCGCCGGCCAGGGTGTGGGACGCGTTCGTCGACGTCTCCACCACCCACGACGGCATCCGGGGCTACAACGGCACCACGCTCGTCGAGCACCTCGGCATCAGCCTGCGGCGCATCGCGTTCGGCGCGGGCATCGGCGTCGTCGCCGGTGTGGTCCTCGGGCTGCTGATGGGCACCGTCGGCTGGGTGCGCTCACTGTTCGAACCCTGGATCACGTTCCTGCGCACCCTGCCGCCGCTGGCGTACTTCTCGCTGCTCGTCATCTGGCTGGGCATCGACGAGGAGCCGAAGGTCACGTTGCTGGCCGTGGCCGCCTTCCCGCCCGTCGCGGTGTCCACCACCACGGCCGTCGCCGCCGTGCCCAAGCACCTGGTCGAGGCCGCCCGGGCGCTCGGCGCGTCCCGCTGGGCCGTGGTCAGGGACGTCGTCGTCCCGTCCGCCCTGCCGGAGACCCTCACCGGAGTCCGGCTCGCCGTGGGCGTGGCCTACTCGTCCCTGGTCGCCGCCGAGTTGGTCAACGGCCTGCCCGGGATCGGCGGCATGGTCAAGGACGCCGCCAACTACAACAACACACCCGTCGTGCTCGTCGGCATCATCGCCATCGGCCTCTCGGGGCTGATCATCGACGGCCTGCTGCTCCGGCTCGAACGCGTGACCGTCCCCTGGCGCGGCCGCGCCTAGTCGCCCGCCTTCTCGCCCGCCTCCCTCCCGGCTCCTCCCCTGCCTTCCGCTGCCTCCCGCCCCTCCGCACAGAAACGGCTCTCCCATGTCCCCTGCCTCGCACGGCCCGTCCCGCCGCCTCCTCCTCGCCGGGGCCCTGGCCGCGGTGTCCGCCGCCGTCACCGGCTGCTCCTCCGGCAGTGAGGCGTCCACGTCCGGCGGCTCGAAACGGCTGCGCATCGGCTACTTCGCCTTCCCCAGCGGCGACTTGATCGTGAAGCACGGAAGGCTGCTGGAGAAGGCGCTGCCGGACCACGAGATCAGCTGGATCAAGTTCGACTCCGGCGCAGGCGTCAACCAGGCCTTCATCGGCGGGTCCCTCGACATCGCCGCACTCGGCTCCAGCCCCTTCGCCCGTGGGGTGTCCGGCAGTTCACCCATCCCGTACAAGGTCGCGTGGATCCTCGACGTCGCCGGCGAGAACGAGGCGCTGGTGGCGCGCAAGGCCACCGGCATCACCGAGGTCGCCGGGCTCAAGGGCAGGAAGATAGCCACGCCGTTCGCCTCCACGTCCCACTACAGCCTGCTGGCGGCGCTGGAGACGGCCGGCCTGAAGCCGTCGGACGTCGAACTCGTCGACCTGCAACCGCAGCCCATCCTCGCCGCCTGGCAACGCGGCGACATCGACGCCGCCTACGTCTGGCTGCCGACCCTGGACGAACTGCGCCAGACCGGCACCCAGCTCACCAGCAGCAAGCAGATCGGTGCGGCGGGCAAGCCGACGCTGGACCTGGCCGTGGTGTCGGACGACCTGATCGCCCGGGACCCCGGGGCGATCGACGCCTGGCGCAAGGCGGAGGCCGAGGCCCTGCGCCTGATCAGGTCCGACCCGGAGGGCACGGTCAAGGCGGTCGCCGCCGAACTCGGCATCCCCGAGAAGGACGCCGAGGCACAGCTGTCCCAGGGTGTGTTCCTGACCCCGGAGCAGGTGGTCTCCGCCGACTGGCTGGGCACGGACGGCAGCCCCGGCGAGTTGCTCACCCACGTCACCGACACCGGCGCGTTCCTGGCCGGCCAGCAGCAGATCCCCGCCGCGCCGTCCGAGGACGTCGTCCGCAAGGCCTTCTACCTCAAGGGGCTCCCCGATGTCCTCAAGTGAGACGACCGCAGCCGGGGCCGGAACAGACACCTCGCGGGCGGGAACGGTCCGCCTCGACCACGTCACCCACCGGTACGGCCGGGGCGGCGAGACCTTCACCGCCGTGGGACCGGTCGATCTGACCGTACCCGCCGGGGAGTTCCTCGCCCTGGTGGGTGCCTCCGGCTGCGGCAAGAGCACGCTGCTGCGGCTGATCGCCGGATTCGAGCGGCCCACGCACGGCTCGGTGCTGGTCTCCGGCGCCGCACCGCGACCCGGTGAAACGGCCGGTGTGGTGTTCCAGACACCGCGACTGTTCCCCTGGCGGACCGTCCGCGGCAACATCGACCTGGCGCTGCGGTACGCGGGCGTGGACCGCGCCCGCCGGCCCGAGCGGCGCGCGGAGTTGCTGGCCCGGGTCGGCCTGGAGGGCACCGAGGAGCGGCGCGTCTGGGAGATCTCCGGCGGTCAGCAGCAACGCGTCGCCATCGCCCGGGCGCTCGCCGCGGAGAACCCGCTGCTCCTGCTGGACGAACCGTTCGCGGCGCTGGACGCGCTGACCCGGGAGCGGCTGCAGGAGGACCTCCGCCGGGTGACCGAACGGACCGGGCGGACCGCGGTGTTCGTGACGCACTCGGCGGACGAGGCGGTGTTCCTCGGCTCCCGCATCGTGGTGCTGACCAGGAGTCCCGGGACCGTGGCCCTGGACCTGCCGATCACCCTGCCGCGCGGCGGCGTCGACTCCGAGGAACTGCGCGGCTCGCGGGAGTTCGCGGAGCTGCGCGCGCAGGTGTCCCACGCCGTGAAGGCCGCGGCAGCGGCCTGATTCCCCTGTCGCACAGACCGAAAGGATCCAGAAGTGAGCGTTCTCAGCGAGCGGCCGGCCGTGGCCCGACTGCCCCTGACCCGGCTCGGGCCCGGTTTCGGTGCCGAGATCGACGGCATCGACCTCTCTCGCCTCGACGACGCCCAGGTGCTGGCGTTGCGTGAGGCCCTGGTGGCGTACAAGGTGCTCTTCGTGCGAGGGCAGCACGGACTCGACGACGCCGCGCAAATCGAATTCGGCAGGCGTCTGGGCGAGGTCACCGTCGGGCACCCGGTCCACGACTCCGGTGACGTGCCGCCCGAGGTGTACTCCCTGGACAGCCAGGACAACGGGTTCGCCGACGTGTGGCACACGGACGTGACGTTCGTGCGGCGGCCCCCTGCGATCTCGGTCCTGCGCGCCGTGGTGCTGCCACCCGTGGGCGGCGACACGAACTGGGCCGACAGCCAGCTCGCCTACGAGTCCCTGTCACCGGGCCTGCGCGACTACGTCGACACGCTCACCGCCGTGCACGACGGCAGTCGCGAGTTCGGCTACTACCTCGCCCAGCGGCGTCAGGGCCGGGGCAACCTGTGGGAGGGCGAGGTGTTCACCGCCCTGGAGCCGGTGGAGCACCCGGTGGTTCGGGTGCACCCGGAGAGCGGGCGCAAGGGACTGTTCGTGAACCCCGGGTTCACCTCGCACATCGTGGGCGTCTCGGAACACGAGAGCCGGGGCCTGCTGGACATCCTGTACGCGCATCTCACCAAGCCGGAGCACGTGGTGCGGCACCGCTGGCAGCCAGGGGACGTCGCCCTGTGGGACAACCGCAGCACGGCCCACTACGCCAACCGCGACTACGGCGACACGCATCGCGTCATGCACCGCATCACGCTGCGCGGGGACACGCCCGCCGGACCCGCGACTGTCGGCCGCTGACCCGAGGGCCACCGACCCGGCGCCGGGTAGGAGCACCTGGCAGCGCAGGGCACCGGTACCTGCGGCTGACATGGCGTCCGGCGGTGTCGGTGCCGCGGGCGCTCAGGGCGTCGACCGGTTCCGTGTGGCCCACCGGCACGCGGGAGTGGGCGGGGTGTCCCGCCCACTCCCGCAGGCCGCCCGCACCGCGGCACGGCACGGCACCGCCCACGCGCCGCCGGGGTTACCCGCCGCTCCCCTGACCGCGCGCCTCCTGCGCCGTGCTCTGCGCGGATCGCCGGGCCTGGTCGGTGACCTGACCGGCCTGCTGCGCCGCCTGTTCCTTGGTGGTCCGGGCGGCTTCGGAGGCGGTGTCCTTGACCTCCTGGGCGGCCTGGCGGCCCGCCTGGGTGGCGTCCTCCTTGAGCTGCTGCGCGGACTCCAGCGCGGCCTGCTTCACCGGCTCGGCGGCTTGGACGGCCCGGTCCGCCGCCTGTTCCTCGGCCCGCGAGGTGGGCAGCAGCGAGGCGGTCAGCAGTCCCGCGCCGAAGGCGATCAGGCCCGCCGCGAGCGGGTTGCCCTCGGTCTGCCGCATCGCCTGCTCGGGGGCCTGCCGCACGGCCTCGCCGGCCTGTCCCGCTGCCTGGCGAGCGGTGTCGGTGACCTTCCCGGCGGCCTGGCCGGTGGTGTCCTGAACCGACCGGGCGGCCTGCCGGCCGCGATCGGCGGTCTGTCCGGTGATCTCCGCGGTGCTGCCCATGACCCGCTCCCTGACTCCGTGCAGCGCGCCGCGGGCGCGCCGCGTGCGGCGCCGTACCACCTGGCGCGGGCGGGCCCGGTCGGCGAGCCGGGAGACGTCCTCGGACAGTCGCTCCCGGGTGGACTCGATGTCGGCCCTTATCCGGTCGGGTGCCGTGCCCATCGCAGGTCCTCCTTCAGTGTCTCCATGGTCTGTTCCGGCTTGGGCGACACGGTGCGCATCCGCGCCCGGCCCCGGCGGTAGAGGACCAGGCCGATCACCGCCCACACGGCGGTGACGATCAGGGCGGCCCAGGCCAGGTCCATGACGTTGGCCAGGCCGAACATCGCCGCCAGGGTCAGCAGGACGGCCACCATGTAGCCGGCGAAACCGGCGCCGCCGAACATCCCGGCGGCCTTGCCCGCCTTGGTGGCCTCTTCGCGGACCTCGGCCTTGGCCAGTTCGACCTCCTGGTGGAGCAGCTGCTGCACGTCCGACGTGACCGTCGACAGCAGCTCTCCCATCGAGCTGTCCTCCTCCCCGCGGTGCTTGGCGACACGTGTCCTCGGGGCGTGCGGCATGAGCGACGCCATCTCACACCTCCCGGAGTCCCGGCGGCTGCGGCGGCTGCGGCGGCGCCGCGACCTCGGGCAGGCCTGCCGTGCCGGGCGGGCCCGGCACCTGTTCCTCCGGGCCCGCACCGGGCGTACCCAGCTCTCCGGCCGGGCGCGGGCCGGAGCCGTTCGCCTTGCCGCCGGCCTTGGCGAGCCGTCCGACCGCGATGCCGGCCAGCACCGCGCCGCCGAGGAAGGCTCCGGGGCGCCGACGCGCGAAGTCCTCCAGGTCTCCGACCAGACCGCCGACTCCGCGCGAGTCCAGGTAGTCGGCGGCACGATGGCCTCGGTCCGCCACCTGCGCCACCAGGCTCTTCGCGGGGGTGTCCGCATCGGCGCGCTCGGCGAGGCCGGACAGGTCGTCCGCCCACTGCCGCACCACCTGTGCTCCCCGGCGTGCCTGCTGGTCCGCCTCCTCGGTGACCCGCGCCCGGAGGTCTCCGGCCATCGCTCCGGCCTGGGCCCGGGCCTCGCCGGTGACGGCTCTGACCTGCTCGGTGGCCGTTCCGACGACCTCACCGGCGCCCTGCCGGGCCTGTCCGGCCGTGGCCGACGCCTCCTGCTTCGCCGTCTGCCCGGCCTGCTGAGCACGACCGGTGCTCACCTTCGCCATCTCGCTCATGAGTCCTCTCCCTCAGGCACCGCCCGTGGATCCGCTCGGCGTCCGTTCCGTACGCACCCTCCTCGATTAACCATCCCTGCTAGGCCAAAACGGTGGTAAAGCGGATTTTTCGGGCGAGGTCCGGCCGGTCATGTGACCGGCCGGGAGGCACTCGTCAGCGGCTGCCCGCGGCCGCGTCCCGAGCCGGTCCCAGGAGGCGCCCCGCGTGGCGCAGGACGTACCGGGCCACCTCCTTGCCGAGCGTGAGGCCGGCCTCGTCGGCGGAGCGGGTGTGGATGCCGGACAGGACGCGGGCCTCGACGTTCTCCCCCGACAGCTGCCGCCACGTGGTGTACGTCCTGGTCACCCCGGGCGCGGTGGGGCTGGTCAGGTCGAACGGGGCGGTCCGCGGGCCCACGAGCGCCGACAGCACGGTCTCCGCCGCGCCCGAGTAGGTGGTGTGGCCGCTCGGGTGGTCCGGGTGCGCGGGGGTGGCGTGCAGCGGCGTCCAGTCCGGGTCGGGGTCAAGGGCGCCGGTGCGGATCGCCGTCACCGGACGCCAGCGCTCGTAGGCGTACTTGCTGTCGGAGGTGGCGATTTGCGTGTCCACGAGCGCCACATGGAAGAGCGCCACCAGCCGCGCCTGTCCGGCCGGCCCCTGCTGCGCGCGGGAGAGGGCCACGCGCAGCGGCTCGGTGTAGAGGGTGAGGGAGGAGCCGAGCCAGAAGGTGGCGGTCTCGGTCTGGTGGGCGCTGCGTGCCGTGCTGTCCGCGCCGCCGTACGCCCGTACCTCCGCGAGGTCGGCGGCGTAGCGCGCGGAGTCCAGCGCGGGAGGCGGGCCGAGCCGGAACTGGTCGCCCGCCGTGAGGACGAACGGCTCGGCGAGGCGGTTGCCGTACTGCGCCGCCGGGGCGTAGGCGGGGGGCGTCGGCTGCCACACGCCGGGCGCCGCGGGCCGTACGGGGTAGGGCGCGTTGACCGAGCCGGGGTCGAGGCCGTCGCCCTGCCGCGCCGCGACGAGCAGGTTCGCCTCCCGTTCGCCCGCCGCGGCCCCGCGCCGCTCCGCAGGACCGTCGGGCACGGCGTCGAGTGTCTTCTCGTACGTCGCGTCGAGCTGTTCGGTCCGGCTCGGCACGAGCGTGACCAGCGCCCGGTGCACGGCCGCGGCCAGGGCCGCCTCCTGGTAGGGGCCGCGCTCCACGCCCGCCGGCACGCTCCGGGTCGCCCGGGCCGCGGCGAGCCAACCGATCGCCCAAGTGCGGCTGTTGGTGATCTGGGTGGGCGCCCCGGCGACAGCGACGGTCGCGGCCGTCGCGTCGTACCAGGTGAGCGCGGTGGTGCTGCGATCGGCCGCGGCGGCCCCCGGCGCGGCGACGGACGCGGCCAGCAGCACCGCCGCGCCCAGGGCGACGGCGGCGGGACGGGTTCTGTACGGGCTCACGCGTTCTCCTTCGGTCTGGGTGGTTGCGGGGAGGGGGTGCGTTCAGGGACGTCCCGCGTCGGCGAAGGGCACCTGCGCGGAGGGGGCCGTCGGCCGGCCGAGGGGGTGCTGCCACACCCCCCGGG
This sequence comes from Streptomyces sp. NPDC085932, assembly GCF_044540525.1. Lineage (NCBI taxonomy): Bacteria > Bacillati > Actinomycetota > Actinomycetes > Kitasatosporales > Streptomycetaceae > Streptomyces > Streptomyces sp. NPDC085932. The sequence continues at coordinate 1,667,808 of NZ_JBITSJ010000001.1, read as the reverse complement.
CCTGCAGCCGGGGCAGGACTCCCTCGCCGAACCAGTACGCCTCCTCCAGGTGCGGATAGCCGGAGAGCACGAACTCCTCGATGCCCAGGGCCGCGTACTCCTGGATCCGCTCGGCGACCTCGTCGTGGCTGCCGACCAGGGCGGTGCCCGCGCCGCCGCGGACCAGGCCGATGCCGGCCCACAGGTTGGGGTGGATCTCCAGGCGGTCACGGCTGCCGCCGCCGTGCAGGGCGAGCATGCGCCGTTGTCCCTCCGACTCGCTGCGGGCGAGCCCCGCCTGGACCGAGGCCACGGTCTCCGCGTCGAAGCCGGCCAGGAGCCGGTTCGCCTCGGCCCAGGCCTGTTCCGAGGTGTCCCGGGTGATGACGTGCAGCCGGATGCCGAAGCGGACGGCGCGGCCCTCCCGGGCCGCCAGCGCCCGTATCCAGGCGATCTTCTCGGCGACCTGTGCGGGCGGTTCGCCCCAGGTGAGGTACACGTCGGCGTGCCGGGCGGCGATCTCTCCGGCGATCGGCGAGGAGCCGCCGAAGTAGACCTGGGGCACGGGCTCGGGCACCCGCGCGAGGCGCGCGTCCTCCACCTGGAGGTGCTCACCGTGCAGGTCGACGGTCTTGCCGGCCCACAACTCGCGGACGATCGCCAGGAATTCGCCCGTACGGCGGTAGCGGGCGTCCTTGTCCAGGAAGTCGCCGTAGGCGCGCTGCTCGTGGCTCTCGCCGCCGGTGACGACGTTGAGCAGCAGGCGTCCGCCCGTCTGGCGCTGGAAGGTGGAGGCCATCTGCGCGGCGAGCGTCGGCGAGACGAATCCGGGCCGGAAGGCGACGAGGAACTTCAGCCGCTCGGTGCGCTGGCTGACCATGGCCGTGGTCAGCCAGGCGTCCTCGCACCAGGCGCCGGTCGGGGTGAGGGCACCGACGAAGCCGAGGTCCTCGGCGGCGCGGGCGATCTGGCTCAGATAGCCGACCGTCGGCGGCCGGTCGCGTCCGGTCTCCGTCGCCGGGGTGCCGTGGCCGCCGCCGACGACATGGCGGCTGTCGCCGTTGGTGGGCAGGAACCAGTGGAAGGTCAGGGACACGCGAGGGCTCCGATCGGGTGCGCTGGGAGGGGGGTCAGAGAAGTCCGTGGCGGGGCGGTCTGGTGCCGTTCAGCACGTAGCGGCCGATGTGCTGGACCTTCCAGCGGGCCGGGTCGTGCAGGGTGTGGGTGCGGGCGTCCCGCCAATGGCGGTGCAGGCCCGCGGAGTCGAGCGCCGAGCGGGTCCCGGCGACCTCGAAGAGGGCGCTGCCCAGCTCCACGGCCGCCTGGGCCGCCGCCACCTTGGCGGTGGCCACCGCGACGGAGGCCGCGGCGGCCGAGTCGTCGGTCAGGTCGGCGTCCGCGGCGTCGACCGTGCGGGCCGCCTCGCGCAGCAGCGCCTCGGCCGTACGGACCCGGATCGCCAGCTCACCGAACTGCTGGATCAGCAGTGGGTCCTCGGCGGCGGTGGCATGTCCCTCCTCGACGCTCTCGAACCAGGGGCGGCTCTTGGCCCGGACGAACTCCACCGCCTCGGCCAGTGCGCCGGCGGCGATCCCGGTGTCGATCGCCGCGTGCAGCAACTGGGCGATCGCGCCGTGCAGTTGCGGTCCGCGGAAGGTGAGGTGGTGCGGGACGATCCGGTCGGCGGGGACGGGGACCGACTCCAGGTGGACGGTTCCGCTGGCGGTGGTGCGCTGACCCATGCCGTCCCAGTCGTCGATCACGGTGAGCCCCGGGGCGTCCCGTGGCACGTAGGCGACGTGCAGGGTGTCGTCCCGGGCCCTGGCGAGGACCGGGATCCAGTCGGCGAACAGGGCACCGGTGGAGTAGTGCTTGACGCCGTCGAGGACGTACGAGCCGTCCGGCCGCGGCACGAGCCGGGTGCGGAGGTCCTGCACGTGCCGGGTTCCGGCCTCGGACTGGGCGTTGCCCAGCCGCCTGCCGGCCAGCACCTCGCCGAAGAAGAACTTCCGCTGCTCGTCGGTGCCCTGCCGCCGCAGCACGTTGACGTACACGAAGTGGCTCTGCGGGATCTGGGCGAGGCTGGCGTCGGCGGCGGCCAGCCGCCGGAAGATCCCGGCGAGCGTGTCCGCGCCGACGTCCGCGCCGCCGAACTCGGCCGGCACCGACACGGCGAGCAGCCCCGACGCCGAGAGCCGGTCCAGCTCCGTGTGCGGCAGCCGGCGTCGGGCGTCCCGCTCGGCGGCGCCCTCGCGGAACTCGGCGGCGAGTGCGGCGGCGACCGCGAGGGCCTCCTCGTCGTCGGCGATCACGTGCGCGGTGCTCATCCGGTGGCCGCCAGGAGGGTCGTGCGGCCGCCGAGGGCGGCGGAGAACTGGTCCGTGACCTGCGCCAGGGCCTCAGCCGAGCCGGGCGCGACGGTCAGGGTGCCGTCGTCGCCCGCGGTGATGTCCTTGTCGAGGGTGAACCAGCCCGGGACGATGTGCGTGGCGCCCATGGAGCTCAGGACGGGGCGCAGCGCGTAGTCGATGGCCAGGACGTGGGCGACGGAGCCGCCGGTGGCCAGCGGCAGGATCGTCTTGCCGGCCAGGGCGTACTGCGGCAGCAGATCGAGCAGCGACTTCAGCAGGCCGGAGTAGGCGGCCTTGTAGACGGGGGTGCCGACCACGACCCCGTCCGCCCGCTCGACCAGCGCCGTCGCCTGGACGATGGCCGGGTGCCGGAAGTCCGCCCCGAGCAGGGCCTCGGCGGGCAGGTCGCGGACGTCGAAGGGGATCACCTCGTGTCCCTGCGCGGTGAGCCGCTGGTCCAGGTGGCGCAGGAGGCGTGCGGTGCGGGAAGTGGCGGAGGGGCTGCCGGAGACGGACAGGATCGTGGCCATGGGTGGGACCTCTCAGGAGTACCAGGTGGGCTGCGGCAGTTCGCCGGTCAGGACGTGGCGGCCGACTTCGCGGCGCTTGTAGGCGACGGGGTCGTGGAGGGTGTGGGTGCGGACGTTGCGCCAGAAGCGGTCGAGGCCTTCGGCGGAGGCGGTGGCGCGGGCGCCGGTCACCTCGAAGATGCGGCTGGTGATCTCCAGGGCGACGTCGGTGGCGCGGGCCTTGACCGCGGCCACCCGCACCTCGAACTCGCCGCGAGCCTGCTCGGTGACCGCATCGGGGTCGTCGTGCAGCTTCTGGCCCTCGGCGGCCACGGTGTCGGCCAGGGCCTCGACGGCCCACAGCTTGGCGGTGAGGTCGCCGTAGGTGTCGAGGACGTACGGCTCGTCGACGGCCCGGTCGTGGCCGCCGTGCAGCCAGGGGCGGGACTTGGCGCGGGTGTAGGTGGCGGCGGTCTCCAGGGCGCCGGCCGCGATGCCGAGGTAGAAGCTGACGAAGACGAGCTGGATGGTCGGCATGTTCAGCGTGTTGTACACGCGGGGCCGGAACCGCTTGTCCACGTATCCGGCGGCGGCCGACCAGGGGACGCGCACGGCGTCGAGGGTGACGCCGCCGCTCTCGGTGAGGCGCTGGCCGATGTTGTCCCAGTCGTCGTGGAAGGTCAGGCCCTCGCTGTCGGAGGGGACGATGGCGAAGACGTGGTCCTCGGTGCCCTCCAGGACGCCTTCGAGCACGGTGACGTCGGAGACCTTGCTGCCGGTGGAGAAGGTCTTGCGGCCGGTGAAGGTGAGGGTGTCGCCCTCGTCGCGCACGATGACGTCGGCGTCGCGCGGATTGACGGCGCCCCCGAAGAACCAGCGGTTGCGGGCGGCTTCGGCCTCCACCTGCTCCCACTGCTCGCGGGTGCCGACCAGCCGGGCGGCCCAGTTCCACAGGTAGTGGTAGCCGAGCAGCTGGCCGATGGAGCCGTCCGCCTTGGCGACCTCCCGCACGACGCGGTAGGCGGTGGGCCAGTCCTGCCCGCCTCCCCCGTGCTCGACGGGGCCGAGCAGGGTGACGAGGCCGGAGTCCTTCAGCAGCCGGACCTCCTCGTGGGGGGTCGCGCCGGCCTTGTCCCGGGCCGCGGCGTCGGTGGCGAGGACGGCGGCGACCTCGGCGGCGCGGCTGATCCAGCCCTCGGCGTCCTCGGGGACGGGGGCGGTCCGCCAGTCGGTGCGGGCGACGGTGCTCATGGGGCGTCTTCCTCTCGTTGGGGGGTGGTCAGACGTGTGCGGCGGCGGCCGGCTTGAACTCGGGTTGCTGCGCCTCCAGTTCGCGCACCAGGGGCAGCACCCGCTTGCCGAAGTACTCGACCTCTTCCAGGTAGTGCAGGAAGCCGAGCAGGAAGAGGTCGACGCCGAGCCGCTTGTAGGCGACGATCCGTTCGGCGATCTGCTCGGGCGTGCCGATCAGCCCGGTGCGGAAGCCGTCGTTGTACTGGACGAGGTCCTCGAAGGTGGAGTCCTGCCACATGCCCTTGCGGTCGGCGGTGGACTGCCCGGCCTGGCGGACGGCGTCCCGGAAACCGTGGACGGCGGGCGTGTCGGCCTTGGCGACGATCTCGCGGAGCGTCTCGCGGGCCTCGGCCTCGGTGTCGCGGGCGATCAGGAAGCCGTTGAGGCCGAACTTCGGTGCTGTGCGGCCCGCCTGTGCTGCGGAGGCACGGACGTCGGTGATCTGCTCGGTGACGCCGTCGAAGTCCTTGCCGTTGCTGAAGTACCAGTCGGAGACGCGGCCCGCCATGGCGCGGGCGGCGGTGGAGTTGCCGCCCTGGAAGATCTCCGGGTGCGGGCGCTCGGGCGTGCTGAGCGGCTTGGGCTTGAGGGAGAAGTCACGCAGCCGGTAGAAGTCACCGGCGAGTTCGGCGTGGTCCTCGGTCCAGATGCGGCGCAGCGCGGTGATGAACTCCTCGGCGCGGCGGTAGCGCTCGTCGTGCTCCAGCCAGGGCTCGCCGAGGGCGGTGAACTCGCCCTTGAACCAGCCGCTGACGACGTTGACGGCGAAGCGGCCGCCGGAGAGGTGGTCGGCGGTGGTGCCGAGCTTGGCGAGGACACCCGGGTGCCACAGCCCCGGGTGGACGGCGGCGATGACCTTCAGCCGCTGCGTGGCGAGGAGCAGGGCGAGGCTGAAGCTGGTCGACTCGTGCTGGTACTCGGCGCCGTAACTGGCCATGTAGCGGACCTGGCTGAGGGCGTAGTCGAAGCCGTTGTTCTCGGCGAGCACGGCCAGTTCGCGGTTGTAGTCGTAGCCCCAGTCGGTGCGTTGCTCGATGGTGCTGGTGACCAGGCCGCCGCTGACGTTCGGCACCCAGTAGGCGAAGCGGACGGGGTCGGTTGCGGGGAATTCGGGCATGGGAAATCTCCTGGCCGGCGCATGCTGCGCGAAAGCGTGATGAGGGACTTCCGGAATTCAGGCGCGTCGGGGCGGCGGTCCCGGGAAAACCGCCGTCACACAGGGACGCGGCCGGGACGGGAATTCACGGAAGGGAGGGACGGGGGGCGCGGATGCGAGGGTTTCCCTCGGTGCGCTCAGGCCCGACAGCGACAGCGGGAGCTGCAGACACGCGCGAGGTCGACGTGGCGTCGCCGCGTGAGATCCTGTCGCTTCATGTCCTCGATCAAAGCAGCGCCCCGTCCGGCCGGTCAAGAATGCCCGGCCTGATTTCACATGCTGGGCGTCGGTATTCACGAGGTTGTGACAGGTATTCCCTTGAACCCGGCACGGTGCGCTCGGCAATCTCGTGCCGTGCGCATCGAACAGCTCGAATACATCGCCGCCGTCACCCGGTTGGGGTCGCTGCGGCGTGCTGCCGAGGAACTGCATCTGTCCCAGCCGGCGCTCAGCGAGACCGTGCGCAACCTGGAGCGGGAGCTCGGGGTGGATCTGCTGGAGCGCAAACGGTCCGGGGCGAAGATCAGCGACGAGGGGCGGGAGCTGCTCCCCCACATCATGAGCGTCCTCGACGCGGTCGACCGGCTGCGCGGCGCGGCCGGCGACCAGCACCGCATCAGCCGCATGGTCCGGCTCGGGACGGTCAACACGGCCACGGTTCCGCTGGTCATCCCGACCGTGCGGGAGTTCCGCTCCTCGCACCCGCTCACGCAGGTCGAGCTGGTGGGCGCGCAGCAGTCCGGGATCCATCGCGGGCTGCTGGAGGGCTCGTTCGACCTGGGCCTGGTGAACTACCTGGAGGGCGACGACCTGCCGCCCGGGTTCGAGACCACCGAGCTCCTGAGGGGCCGGCCCGTGGTGTGCGTGCGGCCCGACAGTCCGCTCGCGGCCCTGGAGCGGGTGGACACGGACAGCCTGCTGGCCGAGCCGCTGGTCGTGATGCGGTCCGGCTATGTGATGCATCGTTTCCTGCACCGTCTGCTGCGCGGCCGGGCCCCGGCCTTCTCGTACTCCACCGACGGTGCGGAGATGGGGAAGCTGATGGTCGCGGAAGGACTGGGCGCGACGGTGCTGCCGGACTTCAGCGTCGTCGGGGACCCGCTGGAGCGGCGGGGCACGATCACCGTGCGGCCGCTGGCGGAGGAGGGCGCCGAGGTGCTGCTGGTCCTGCAGCGCCGGCACGCCGGTTCCGTCCCGCGGGCCGTGCGCGACCTGCACGAGCTGTTCGTGCGCAACGCCGGTGCGTACCGGTCGGCTTCGGGAGCATGAGAGGGATGCCGCGGGCCGGGGCCCGCGGCCGTCACCGGGCGGGCGGCTCCAGCGGGGCAAGGTGCCCGCGGCGGCGCCATTCCCGCGCGAGCAGTTCGTAGGAGCGGATCCGGTCCGCGTGCTGGTGGGTGATGGTGGTGATCAGCAACTCGTCGGCCTCCGTGGCCTCCTGGAGCTGCTCCAGGAGGTCGGCGACCCGCCCCGGTGAGCCCACGAAGCGGGTGTCGACGCGGTCCTGTACGAGCGCGCGGTCCTCGTCGCTCCACGCGTGGGCGCGCGCTTCCGCGGGCGTCGGGTAGGGGATGGCGCCCTCGGCCGTGCGGATGCTGCGCACCCACAGGTCGTAGCCGGTGGCCAGCTCCCGGGCGGTCGCGTCGTCCTCGGCGACGACGACGTCGGCGGAGACGCTGACGTACGGCCGGTCGAGGAACTCGGAGGGCTTGAAGAAGGAGCGGTAGCCGTCCACCGCCTCCAGGACCGTGGCGGGGCTGACGTGGTAGTTGGCGGCGAACCGCAGACCGCGGGCGCCCGCGACCTCGGCGCTCGTGCCGCCGCTGCTGCCGAGGATCCAGAGGTCGACGTCGGCCCCCTCGCCCGGCACGGCGTGCGCCTCGACGCCCTCCGCGGAGCGGTAGGTGCCGGCCAGCAGGGCGAGGATGTCGTCGATCTGCTCGGCGTAGTCCTGCGGCTCGGCGTTCGGCAGCAGGAGCAGCTCGCGCTGCAGGGCGACACGGGGAGAGCCGAGGAGATGCGTGAAGGAGAAGCGGGGCGGGATGAGCAGGCCGTTCGGGGCACGGCCGGGTGCCGGGGGTTCCGCCGGGGCGATGGCGCTCTCCCCCGGCGGGCGGCCGCCGGAGCGGCCCAGGCCCAGGTCGAGACGGCCGGGGTGCAGCGCGTCGATCAGGCCGAACTCCTCCACGGTGGACAGGGCGGTGCGGTGACCGAGCTGGACCGCCCCCGAGCCGAGCCGGATGGTGGAGGTGGCCGCGGCGGTCAGGGCCAGCACGACCGCAGGGGAGGTACCGGCCACACCCGGGTTGAGGTGGTGCTCGGCGAACCAGTGGCGGGCGTAGCCGAGCCGCTCGGCCTGCCGGGCCAGGTCGATGGAGTGGTGCAGCGCCTGGGCCGCCGTGGACCCGGAGGAGACGGGGACCAGGTCGAGTACGCCGAGGGGGATGTCAGGCATGGGTCAGCCCTTCTTCTGAGGGAGCGGTCGGTGACGCCGGCAGGACCGGGGCCCCTGCGAGCGGTAGCGGCGGATCAGCTCGGCGTCGCGACGGCCGCTCGTGCCGCTCCCCGGCTCCGAACCCGTCGGAGCCGAGCTCCTCGCCGAGCACCGCGTGGGCGAGGGCATCCCGGAAGCGGTCGTGCGTGACGGCGAGGAACTTCACGAGGCGGCCCGCTCGGCGCGGTGGCCGTGCGGGTGGGTCAGGCCGAGGTGGTCGCGCAGGGTCGTGCCCTCGTACTCCGTGCGGAACACGCCCTTCTCCTGCAGCAGCGGGACGACCTTGTCGGCGAACTCGTCCAGGCCCGTCGGCGTGAGGTGCGGGACGAGGATGAAGCCGTCGCTGGCGTCGGTCTGGACGAAGTGGTCGATGGTCCGGGCGAGGGTGGCCGGGGAGCCGACGAAGTTCTGCCGGTTGCCGGTGTGGATGACCAGGTCGCGGATGGACCACTTGTTGGCCGCGGCCAGTTCGCGCCATTCCCGGGCGGTGGCCAGGGGGTCCCGGTACATCCGGACCTGGGCGCGGCCCTGGGAGATGTGCTCCTGGCCGACGTCCGGCTCGATGTCGGGCAGCGGGCCGTCCGGGTCGTACGCCGACAGGTCCCGGTTCCAGACGAACTCCAGGTGCCTGAGGGCGGTGGCGCCGCTGACCTGCTGGCGGCGCACCTCGCGGGCGAGTTCCTCGGCCTCGGCGTCGGTGTCGGCGAGGGCGAAGGTCGCGGCGGGCAGGATGAGCAGCTGGTCGCGGCTGCGGCCGTACTTGGCCAGGCGGTTCTTGACGTCGGTGTAGAAGGCGCGGCCCGCTTCGAGGGTGCCGTGCCGGCTGAAGATGGCGTCGGCTTCGGCGGCGGCGAACTCGCGGCCCTCCTCCGAGTCTCCGGCCTGGAAGATGACGGGGCGGCCCTGGGGTGAGCGGGGGACGTTGAACCGGCCGTGGATGTCGAAGTGCCGGCCGGTGTGCGCGAAGGCGCCGGCCTCGGCGTCCGACAGGAACTGTCCGGTCTCCTGGTCGGCGACGATCTCGTCGCCGCGCCAGGAGTCGAAGAGTTCCTTGGCCGTCTCCAGGAACTCCTTGGCGCGGGAGTACCGCTCCTGCTGCGGCAGGAAGCCGCCGCGGCGGAAGTTCTCCCCGGTGAAGGCGTCCCAGGAGGTGACGACGTTCCAGGCGGCGCGGCCGCCGGAGAGGTGGTCGAGAGTGGCGAACTGGCGGGCCACCTCGTAGGGCTCGTTGAAGGTGGAGTTGATGGTGCCGGTCAGGCCGAGGTGTTCGGTGACGGCGGCGAGCGCGGCGAGGACGGTGAAGGTGTCGGGCCGGCCGACGACGTCCAGGTCGTAGATCCGGCCGCCCTGTTCGCGCAGGCGGAGCCCTTCGGCGAGAAACAGGAAGTCGAACCTGGCGCGTTCGGCGGTGCGGGCGAAATGGGCGAAGGAGCTGAACTCGATGTGGCTGCCGGCCCGCGGGTCGCTCCAGACGGTGGTGTTGTTGACGCCGGGGAAGTGCGCGGCCAGGTGGATCTGCTTCAGGGGTTTGGTCATCGGTCCGGGTCCTTCCGGCTCAGACGGCGGCGTAGCGGTTGGCGGGGCGGGCCAGGCCCAGCAGGCCGCGCAGGGTGCCGGCCTCGTAGGCGCGGCGGAAGACGCCACGGCGCTGCAGTTCGGGGACGAGGCCGCGGGTGATCGCCGGCAGGTCGTGGGCGGCGACGGCGGGCCACAGCCGGAATCCGGTCAGCCCGCCGCCGCTCAGTTCCTGCAGCAGGTCCGCGAGTTGGGCGGGGGTGCCGGTGAAGACGGGCGCGTCGCTGGTGAAGGGTTCGCCCGCGAGCGCGTCGAGCCGGTCCCGGCGTGCCCGCGCGGCGGCCGGGTCGTCGTCGAGGAAGACGACGAGTTCGCCGAAGACGTGCAGCGGCTCGGACGCCCGCCCGGCGGCGTCCTGTTCGGCGCGGATCCGGTCGACGATGCCGCGGGCCTCGCCTGCGTCACGCGGGGTGACGTAGCCGACGTCGGCGGCACGGCCCACGAGCCGGTAGGGGACGGTGTCGTGGGCGAGGGCGGTGACGATCGGCTGGCCCTGGGGCGGCCGGGGGGTGATGGAGGGTCCCCGGACGCTGAAGTGGCGGCCCTCGAAGTCGATGTAGTGCAGTTTGTCGCGGTCGATGAAGCGGCCCGTGGCGACGTCCCGGATCTCGGCGTCGTCCTCCCAGCTGTCCCAGAGGCGGCGGACGACCTCGATGTAGTCGGCGGCCTCGTCGAACAGCTCGGTCACCGTCGCCCGGGCGGCCGGGCTGTCGTAGGCCTCGATGCGCGCGACGGTGCGGCGGCCGAAGTGGGCGGCCTCGTTCGGGCGGGCGGTGATCTGCACCCGCAGGCCCGCCCGGCCGGTGCTGACGTAGTCGAGGGTGGCGATCGCCTTGGAGATGTGGAAGGGCTCGGTGTGGGTGGCGACGACGGTCGGCACGAGGCCGATGTGCCGGGTCAACGGCGCGACGCGGGAGGCGATGAGGACGGCGTCGAGACGGCCGCGCACCTGGTCGGTGCGCTCGTCGGGGTCGAAGGGGTGGGAGGACTGGGGGCCGAGGCCGTCCTCGATGGTGACGAAGTCGAGCAGTCCGTGTTCCGCCTCGGTCACGAGGTCGGCCCAGTAGGCGGCGGTGAACAGCTCCCGCGGGCGGGCGCCCGTCTCACGCCAGGAGGCGGGGTGCCGGCCGGTGCCGTCCAGGGCGACGGCGAGGTGCAGCGGGGAGGGAGGGGTCGAGGACATGAGGAGCCTTCCTGCGGGGGTCGCCTACTTGTTGGTCCTGGGCAGGCCCGGCGGGTTGATCTGCGACTCGGTGACGGCCTCGTCGGACAGGCCCCAGCGCTGGAGCACCTTCGCGTACGTGCCGTTGTCGATGATGTGGTTGAGGGCGTCCGCGAGCGGCTCGACCAGGCCGCTGTCCTTCTTCGTGGTGGCGGCGATGAGCCCCTGGAGGGTGGCGCCCGCGCCGGAGTAGGTGCCGACGACCTCGGTCCTGCCGGTGGTGGCCGCGTGGTAGGCGGCGGTCGGGTTGGGACCGAGGTAGAGGTCGATGCGGCCGGACTGGAGGGCGAGGTAGGTGTCGCTGTCGTTCTGGTAGTACTTGATGTCCACCGGTTCGCGGCCGGCCTTCTCGTTCTCCTTGCTCCACTCGACCAGCAGCTTCTCCTGGTTGGTGCCGCTGCTGACGGCGACGGTCCGGCCCGCCAGGTCCTCGGGGCCGGTGACCTTCAGGCCGCTGCCCTTCTTCGCCTCGAAGCCCAGGTTGTCCTCGCGGTAGGTGGCGAAGTCGTACTTCTCCTTGCGCTCCTCGGTGACGGTGATGTTGCTCAGGCCGGCGTCGTACTTGCCGCTGTCGAGGCCGACGAAGATGTTCTCCCAGGAGACGGTGTTGATGTGCGGCTTCAGGCCGAGGACGTCGGCGACCAGGTGGGCGAGGTCGGGCTCGACGCCGATGACGGTCTTGTTGTCGGTGGCGTGGAAGGTGAGCGGGGCGGCGGAGCCGGCGGAGGCGACGAGCTCCAGCGTGCCTCTCTTGCGGATCCGCTCCGGGACCTGGGCGGCGATGGAGTCGACCTTGCCGGTCCTGACGCGCTCCTGGTCCGGGCTGGTGTTGATCCTGATCGTGCTCTTGCCGCCGGGCGTGGCCGCGACCTCGGTCGTGCCGCCCTCCGAGGGGTTGGCGCAGCCGGCGAGGACGAGGGCGCCGGCGAGTCCGGCGGCTGCGGCGGCGGTGGTGCGGCGGGCGGTGAGGGTGAGGGCCACGGTGGTGCTCCTTGCGTGCGGGACGGGAGGGAAGATCAGAGGACCTTGGAGAGGAAGGCGCGGGTGCGTTCGTGCCGCGGGGTGTCGAGGACGGCCGAGGGCGGGCCCTGTTCGACGACGACGCCGTCGTCCATGAAGACCACGGTGTCGGCGACCTCGCGGGCGAAGCCGATCTCGTGGGTGACGACGAGCATGGTGGTGCCGGTGCGGGCCAGGTCCTTGATGACGTCGAGGACTTCGCCGACCAGCTCCGGGTCGAGGGCGGAGGTGGGCTCGTCGAAGAGCAGCACCTTCGGTTCGAGGGCGAGCGCGCGGGCGATGGCCACGCGCTGCTGCTGGCCGCCGGAGAGCTGCCGGGGGTAGGCGCCGGCCTTGTCCGCGAGGCCGACCCGGTCCAGCAGCCGGCGGGCCGTCTCCTCGGCCTCCTTGCGGGGGCGGCGCAGGGCGGAGACGGGGGCTTCGACGAGGTTGTCGAGCACGGTCAGGTGCGGGAAGAGGTTGAAGTTCTGGAAGACGAAACCGATGTGGGTGCGCTGCCTGAGGACGTCCTTCTCCTTCAGCTCGTGCAGCTTGTTCCCCGAGCGGCGGTAGCCGATGAGTTCGCCGTCGATGCTGATCCAGCCGCGGCTGACCTTCTCCAGGTGGTTGATGGTGCGCAGCAGCGTGGACTTGCCGGAGCCGGACGGGCCGAGGATCACGGTGACCTCGCCGGCCCGGACCTGCAGGTCGACGCCGCGCAGCACCTCCAGCGGGCCGAAGCTCTTGTGGACGCCGTGGACGTCCACCATGACCTGGCTCATCGGCTGCCTCCCAGGGGTCCGAGGGTCTTCAGCGGGACGACGGGACTCTCGCGCCGGGCGGCGGCCGCGCGCAGGGTGCGCGTGAAGCGCCGGGCGCGCTGGAGCGGTGTGGGCGGCGGGGTGCGGTCGGCGCCCCTGGCGTAGTGGCGTTCCACGTAGTACTGGGCGACCGACAGCAGGGAGGTCAGCACCACGTACCAGGCGGTGGCGACCAGCAGCAGCGGGATCACCCGGCCGTTGCGGCCGTAGATGACCTGCACCTGGTAGAACAGCTCGCCGATGGACATCACGTAGACCACCGAGGTGCCCTTGAGCAGGCCGATGATCTCGTTGCCGGCCGTGGGCAGGATGGCGCGCATCGCCTGGGGCAGCACGATGCGCCGGATCTGCCGCAGCCGGGGGATGCCCAGTGCGGCGGCGGCCTCCAGCTGACCGTGGTCGACGGAGATGACGCCGCCGCGGACGATCTCGGCGGCGTAGGCGGCCTGATGCAGCGTCAGCCCGATGACGGCGGCACCGATGGTGCCGATGAGGCTGTTGCTGTCGACGGACCAGAACACCGGCCCGAAGGGGATCCCGACGCCCAACTCCTTGTACAGGGCGCTGAGGTTGAACCAGAAGACCAGCTGCACGATCATCGGGATCGAGCGGAAGACCCAGATGTACGTCCAGGCGACGGTCTGCAGCACCGGGCTGCGGGACAGCCGCATGAAGGCCAGCACGGTGCCCAGGAGGAAGCCGAGGACGGTGGCGTAGGCGGTGAGCTGGAGGGTGACCCAGACCGCCTGCACGATGGTCTCGGACAGGACGTAGTCGCGGAAGACGCCCCATTCCCACACGGGGTTGGTGGCCAGGCCGTGCACGAACTGGGCGACCAGTACGGCCACGGCGGCCGCCGCGGCCCAGCGGGCGTAGTGGCGGGTTGGGACGACGTGCAGCGAGGCCGGATCGTCAGGGGCGGGCGGGGCGTCGGGGCGGACGCCGGCGGTGGCCGCGCCGGGGGGCGCGGTGCCGGTGGTGGATGCCATCGTGGTGTTCCTGCTCGACTCTCAGGCGTGCTCGGGCGGGTTGATCCGCGACGTCTCGATCGCGGAGGCGGAGGTGCCCCACTTCTTCAGGATCCGGGCGTAGGTGCCGTTCTCGATCAGCTCGTTGACGGCGGCCTGGAAGGCCTTGGTGAGCGGGGAGCCCTTCTTGAAGGCGAAACCGACGTCGAGGCGGTGGTACTCGCCGAGGAACGTGGTCCGCGCGGCGGGCTGGGAGGCCTGGTAGCGCAGGCCGTTGATGGTCGACATGACGACGTCGATGCGGCCCTGCCGGAGTGCGGTGAGGGTCGCGGCGTTCTCCGAGTACACCTTCACGTCGTAGGGCTTCTTCCCGGCCTTGGCGCACACCCCCTTCTGTGCGGTGAGGGTCGTCTCGAAGGTGGTGCCGGCGCCGGTGCCGATGGTCAGCCCGCACAGCTGGGTGAGGTCGGTGACCTTCTTCAGCGCGGTGTTGCCCTTCTTCACGGCGAAGCCCTGGCCGTCGTTGATGTAGGTGACGAAGTCGATGGTCTTCAGCCGCTCGGTGGTCACACCGAAGTTGCCCGTGCCGACGTCGTACTTGCCGCTGCCGAGGGCGGGCAGGATCGTCTCGAAGGAGGCGTCCTGGCGGTCCAGCTTCACTCCGAGGACCTTGGCGACGGCGTCGGCGAGGTCGATGTCCTGGCCCGCGGGCGCCTTGTCCGGCCCGTTCGGGTAGTAGGCCCCGGGCGGGAAGCCGATGGAGCTGCCGACCCGCAGCGTGCCCGACCGGCGCACGTCGGCGGGCAGCAGGGCGGCGACGGCGTCCACCGTGCGCACGGAGGCGACCGGGTCGCTCGTGGGCGCCGGGGAGGCCTGGGCGCCGACGGCCGCGGTGCCGCCGCCGTCACCGGAGCCGCACGCGGTGAGCGCGAGCAGCGGCAGCAGCGCGAGGGCGGCGATGCCGCGCAGGCGGTCTCTGAGAGCGGGGGCGTTCACAGGTCCGTGGCCTTTCCGGTGGTGTCGGGCAGGTGTTTCTCGAACGGCAGCGGGCCGATGGTCTCGGGGTCGGCGGCGGTGTCGAACAGCGGTGTGTAGCCGGTGGCGAGGTACAGGCCGCGCGCCTCGGGCTGGCGGGGCCCGGTGGTCAGGTAGACGCGCCGGTAGCCGCGGGCGGCGGCCTCGCGTTCCAGCTCGTCGAGCACGCGCCGGGCGAGCCCGCGCCGGCGGTGCGCGGAGTGGGTCCAGATCCGTTTCAGTTCGGCCGTGGTGGCGTCGTGGCGGCGGAAGGCGCCGCCCGCGACGGGGTTGCCGTGTTCCAGCAGCAGCAGGAGGAGACCGCCGTGCGGCGGGGTGAACTCCTCGTCGGGGTAGCGGGAGATCTCGGTGTGGGCGTCCTTGCCGTAGCGCGTGGAGTACTCGTGGCCCAGTTCGCGCAGCAGGGGTCTCACCCGGCGGTCGGTGACCGGGACGTGCACGACGGTCACGTCCGCCGCCCGGTGCGGGGTGGGGGCCACGGACGTCACGCGCCCACCGCCGCGTGAGTCGGCCCCCGCCCGGCGGCCCGTTCGGCGTCGCGCTTGGCGACCTCCTCGCGGACCAGGGGGATGACGTACCGGCCGAAGTCGATGGCGTCGCCCAGCAGGTCGTAGCCGCGGGCGGAGAGGATGTCGACGCCGAGGTCGTAGTAGTCGAGGAGGGCCTGCGCGACCGTCTCCGGAGTGCCGACCAGGGCGTTGGAGTTGCCCGCGCCCCCGGTCGCGGCGGCCGTCGGGGTCCACAGGGCGCGGTCGTAGCGCTCCCCGGCCTCGGCGATGGCGACCAGCCGCTGCGAGCCGGTGTTCTGCGGGGCGCCGGTACGGTGCCGCCGCTTGAGCCCGGCCGCGCCCTGCTCCCGGATGGCGCCGACCGTGCGGTGGGCCTTCTCCCAGGCCAGCTCCTCGGTGGGGGCGATGATCGGGCGGAACGCCACCTGGATGCGCGGCACGTCGGTGCGGCCCGCGGCCTGCGCGGCGGCCCGCACCGCCTTGATCTGCTCGGCGGTCCTCTCCAGCGGCTCGCCCCACAGGCAGTAGATGTCGGCCTCGGCTCCGCCGGCGGCGTAGGCAGCGGGCGACGAACCGCCGAACGACACGTCCGGGCGCGGCTGCCGGACGGGGAAGACGTCGCTGACGAAGTCGTGGAAGCGGTAGTGCTCGCCCTCGTGGTCGAAGGGTTCGCGCGTGGTCCAGATCTTCTTGACGATGCGGATGTACTCGCGGGTGCGGGCGTAGCGCTCGTCCTTGGTCAGGGTGTCGCCCTCGCGGCCCTGTTCGTGGTCGTTGCCGCCGGTGATGAAGTGGACGGTCAGCCGGCCCTCGCTGATCTGGTCCAGGGTGGCGAAGGTCTTCGCGGCGAAGGTCGGGTAGGAGACGTTGGGCCGGTGGGCGAGGAGGAGCTGCAGCCGGTCCAGCCTGCTCGCGATGTACGCGGCGGCGGGTGCCGGGTCGGGCGAGCCGGATCCGTAGGCGAACAGCACCCGGTCCCAGTCGTGGTCCTCGTGCGCTCGGGCGAGGCGGAGCGTGTACTCCTTGTCGAAGGCGGCGCCGGAGCGCGGGGTGGTCTCGGAGCCGTCGTTGGTGGCGGCGATGCCGAGGAACTCCACGGGCATGACAGTGGCCCTTTCGCAAGCGACCGCACGCGGGCATGACGGAACCGCCGCGCGTGCGGGCAGAGATGACCGAACGTCAGGAAAGAGGAAAGTGCGGATGTGACGACGCCGTGCGTCGGGAGAAGCAGGGATGCGGCAGCGCGCGCAAGGAGCGGAACTCGGCCCGCGACGGGGTCACCGAGGGAGGGAAGGGCCGGTCAGACGGCCCGCTGCCGAGTCAGGCGCAACACGCCGCGGACCACACCCGACCGAAGTCGATGTGGTCGCGCGAGACCAAGCGCTGCTGGGCGTTCATGCGACCAATTGAGCAGTACGGCGTGCATCTCGTCAAGCAGCGCCCGCATGCCGGACCGGCGGATCCCGCCCCTGCCGGGCGCTGTTGACAGATCCGCGCCGGGGACGCATACGATCGTCGGCGGACGGCTCCGCCCCGAGCGGCCTCCGTTCCGGCCGCGTTGAGGGACGCGGTGTACGTGACGACGCGGATTCCCGACCGCGCACCGGACTCGCGCAGCGGTGGTGCCGACGCATCCACCACGCGCGCCACCGGGTGGTCACCTCACGCCCGTGATTCCCTCCCCCCGGAGAGCCTTCCCATGGTCATACCGTCCGACGTCACGCCCGTTCCCGCCACGACGCCCCCGCAGCGCACGGCCGCTCCCGGACACGAACCGCCGCGGATCGTGCCACGCCGGCATCTCGGCCGCTGGATCACCGCCGCGGCCGTGCTGCTCGTGTTCGCCATGGTGCTCCACTCCGTCGTCCGCAACCAGGCGTTCCAATGGGCCCTGGTGGGGCGGTACTTCACGACGCCCGCCGTACTCGACGGGCTACTGCTGACCCTGTGGCTGACCGGGGCGGTCATGGTCCTCGGCTTCCTGCTGGGCACCGGGCTGGCGGTGATGCGCCTGTCGGGCAACCCGGTGCTGCGCATGCTCAGTTGGGGGTACGTGTGGATCTTCCGTTCCACTCCCCTGCTGGTGCAGCTGCTGTTCTGGTTCAACATCGGCGCCCTCTACCCGACGCTGGGGTTCGGTGTCCCGTTCGGCCCGGAGTTCGTCACCGTCAGGACGGTCGACCTGCTCGGTCCGACGCTGACCGCCGTCATCGGCCTGACCCTGCACGAGAGCGCCTACGCCGCCGAGGTGGTGCGGGGCGGCATCCTCTCCGTCGACCCCGGCCAGACCGAGGCCGCCCAGGCGCTCGGCCTGAGCAGGCGCCGCACCCTGAGCCGTGTCGTCGTCCCCCAGGCGATGCGCTCCATCGTGCCCACCGCCGGGAACATGCTGATCGGCACCCTGAAGGGCACCAGCATCGTCAGCGTGCTGGCCGTGCACGACCTGCTGTACTCCACGCAGCTGATCTACAACCAGACGTACCAGGTCATCCCGTTGCTCATGGTCGCGACGCTCTGGTACATCGCGGTCACCAGCGTGCTCAGCGCGGGTCAGTACTACGTCGAGCGCCATTACGCGCGGGGCGATTCGCGGGCGCTGCCGCCCACTCCGCTGCAGCGGTCGCGGCGCCGGCTCGCCGCCGTCCGCACCCGGTGGAGCGCGGCGACGGCCGCCGACGCCCGCCCCGCGGCGGGCGGTGACCACTGAACAGCATTTCCCCGGGGCCGTGACTCGTCGGATGCGTGCGGAGGGGCACCCGGGTCGTCGGAGGGAAGGAGCGGAGATGACCAGCCGAGATCGTGATCTGTCCCATCCGCTGGAAGAGGTCACCGGAGAGAAGGACGTCCACCCCGAGGAAGAAGGGACGCAGCGCAGCGACCGCGGCGCGCAGAGCGACGAGGGCCGGACGGAGCGCGGCGACGCACCGCCGGAGGCCCCCGACGACGCGGGAACCCCCTGAGAGCACTCCCAGCGGGGCGGGACGCCGAGTGCGGCGTCCCGCCCCGGCTCGTGCCCGCCGGCATCCGTTCCATGTCAGGATGGCCCGAGCATGCGGCCCCTGCGGCACCGGGACGTGCCGATGGTCACCCCATCGAAGGCGGCCACAGGGGGTAAGCGAAAACTGTGCAAGAGAAACGATCAGTGACCGGAAGCTCTCACCTGCCCTAGGAACCAGCATGATCATCCCGCTTAGGAATCAGGCGGCAGATCGACGTCAGCCCCGTGCCGCCGGGTCCGCCCGTCGCCACTTCACGCGTTGAGGGGTCGCACCGTGCTCCAGCTCATCGAACGCGACGGGGATCTGGCGGTGGCCGCTCTCGCGGACGACGTCGATTTCTACACCAGCTCCGACCTGCGAACCGCCGGTTTCGACCTGCTGGACGACGGCTGCCGCTACCTCGTCCTGGACACGTCATCGCTCGACTTCATCGACTCCAGCGGCATCACCGCCCTGCTGGCCCTCTGGCAGCGCCTGGACGCCGCCGACGGGGCTCTCGTCCTGGCCGTGCCCGACGAGGGCCTGCGCCGGCGGATGGACGTGCTCGGCCTGGACACCGTGCTGACCATCACGCCGGCCCTCGCGCAAGCCGTCACCCGCGCCCGGCAGTTCCGGGCCGGGGCAGGCTCCCCCGGCGGACGGCCCGCTCCCCCGGCCGCATCGGAGAGCGCCTGACGCGGCCCTCAGGGACGCGTGGCCGCCCGGTCGGACTCGCTGCGCAGCACACAGAACTCGTTGCCTTCGGGATCGGCGAGCACGGCCCAGCCGGAGCCGTCGGGATGCCGGTGATCGGCGACGAGGGTGGCTCCCAGGCCGAGGAGCCGTGCCACCTCCTCGTCGCGTGAGGTCTCGGGGCGCAGGCACAGATGGATCCGGTTCTTGACCGTCTTGGGCTCGGGGACCTGGTTGAAGTACAGCACCGGGCCCTGCGCCGGCGTCACCTGCGTCTCCCGCGCACCCGGCCGATCCTCGCCATGGAGGGGGCCGCCCGTGACCCGGCTCCAGAACCGGGCCAGTTCATAGGCATCCGCACAGTCGATCGCCACGTTCTGCACCACCGAGACCATGCGGCCGAGCTTCCCCCATCGCACGGCCGAACGCCACCGGCTTCCGCCCGGCCGGCCGGGTCATCTCATGCGGCCGCCGTGCCCTCCAGCTCGACCATCAGGCCGGGCAGCGCCAGCCGCGTCACCCCGAGCAACGTCATGGCCGGCGCCACACCGGCGGCGCCCAGCCGCGCCCCCAGCACGCCGTAGTGCTCGAAGAGCCGGTCGACGTCGGTGGTGTACACGTTCAGGCGGACCAGGTGCGCCAGGGACATGCCGGCCTCGCCGAGCACGACCTCCAGGTTGTCGACGGCGAGCGTCAGCTGCCCCGCCATGTCACCGGCGTGCTCGGGCCTGCCGTCGCCGCTCATCGCGGCCTGTCCGGAGCAGTACAGGGTCCGGGCCGGCCCGGTGACGATCGCTCCCTGGCTGTAGCCCATCTCCACCGACCACGTCCACGGGTCGACCGTCGATCGCTCCATCACCACATCAGCTCCGTTCGATGCATCGGCATGGCCGTCCCGGGGCCCGGGGCAGTCACCGGCCCCGGCCTCGCACCGACAAGCCTCCCGGCGAATGACGACACCCTGCGTCACGTATTCCGTTAGCGTTCCGGGCATGCGTGCCGACCGGTTGATCTCACTGGTGCTGCTGCTGCGTCAGCGCGGCCGGATGACCGCGGCCGCGCTGGCCCGCGAGCTGGAGGTGTCCACCCGCACCGTGCTGCGCGACATCGAGGCGCTGTCCGCGGCCGGCGTCCCGGTCTACGCCGAGCGCGGCCGGCGCGGCGGGTTCGCGCTGCTGCCCGACTTCCGGACCGACCTCACCGGACTCAACCACGACGAGGCCCTCGCCCTGCTGGTCGCCGGATTCCGGCACGGCGAGCGGGTCTTCGGCCTCGGCTCCGCGCTCGCCTCGGCCATGCGCAAGGTGGTGGACGCCCTGCCCGACCGTCACCGGGAGGCCGCGAGCGACGCCGCCCGGCGCATGCTGATCGACCCGGAGACCGACCTGCTCTCCCGTCGCCCGGCCGCCGAGGCGGTGCCCGGCACGACGATGGTCGTGGTGCGGCGCGCGGTGCTCGCCGGGCACCGGCTGCGCATCCACTACGCGGCCGCGGACCAGGCGCCGGCGTGGCGCACGGTGGACCCGATCGGATTGGTCACCGTGCGCGACCGGGCTTACCTGCTGGCCACGAGGTCGGGCGCAGACCGTACGTACCGGCTGTCACGGATGCTGGCCGCCGAGGAACTGCCCGAACCGGCGCGGCGACCGGACAAGGTCGATCTGGACCGGATCTGGCGGGACCGCTGCGCGCAGTTCCTGTCCGACGGCGCTCACCTGACGGTGCTGGTGAGGGTGGACCCCGCGCGGCGCGAGGAGCTGGTGGGCACGGCACTGGCCGTTCGCGCCGAGGAGCCCGAGGCGGACGGCCGGCTGCGCCTCGAAGTGACCTTCCAGGACGCACGGCACGCCGAGTGGGCGCTGTGGCAGCTCACCACGGACGCGGAGGTCCTGGCACCGGGGTCGGTGCGCACCGCGCTGCGCGACCGCGCCGCCGCGATCGTGGCCCGCTACACGCAGACGCCCGCCTGAGCGGCCGCGGGGTCAGGGGATTTCGCGGCGTTCCGCAGCGCCGCCGATGAGTTCGGGGCCCCCGCCCGGTCCAAGCTGATGACACCCAGGAAAGGACACCGTCATGTCGGAACTTCTCGTCGACTTCATCACCACCCTCGACGGCTACGCCTCCGGAGAGGGATGGCCCGGGTTCTGGGGCCTGGAAGGCCCGGAGTACCTCGCGTGGCTCGGCGAGCAGCCCGCGGTCACCTACCTGATGGGAGCGAACACCTACCGCCTGATGTCGGGCTTCGCGGCCGGCGAGGTCCCGGCGGGCCAGGACGAGTTCAGGCCCGAGGAAGAGGCGTCCGTCGACGAGCTCACCCAGGCGTCCAAGGTGGTGTTCTCCTCCTCGCTGGAGGAGCCGCTGACGTGGGCCAACTCCACACTCGTCCGCGACGACGCCGTCGAGGCGGTCCGCGCCATGAAGGCGAACGGTTCGGGACTCCTGAGCACGATCGGCAGCCTCAGCCTGTGCCGGTCCCTGCTGCGGGCCGGGCTCGTCGACCGCTTCCGGGTCGTGATGTTCCCGGTGATCACGGGCGCCACCGGCGAGGAACGCATCTACGACGGCTATCCGGACGTCGCCCTGGAGATGACCGAGCACCGCACCTTCGACGGCCGCATCCAGCTGGTCGAGTACAAGCCCCGCGTGCTCGAGCACCCGCCGCTCGGCGCCCCCGCCTGACGCCGCCCCGCCCGGCGGTCCGGACGGAGGAGGAGAAGGCTCCTCCCACGCCCGCGGACGACCGCCGTCCCTGCGGTCAGGCCAGGGGGGCGTCGCGGCCGCGGGAGCGGAACGTGCGGCGGTAGGCGTCGGGCGGCACGCCGACCGTGCGGTGGAAGTGCCGGCGCAGTGTCGTGGCCGTGCCCATGCCCGTGGCCGTCGCGATGGCGTCGACGGTGTCGTCCGTCGTCTCCAGCAGCACCTGCGCGTGGCGGATGCGCTGGGTCAGCAGCCACTTCAGCGGACTGGTGCCCGTCACCGACTTGAAGTGGCGGCCCAGGT
The DNA here is from genome assembly GCF_044540525.1 of Streptomyces sp. NPDC085932. Taxonomy (NCBI): domain Bacteria; kingdom Bacillati; phylum Actinomycetota; class Actinomycetes; order Kitasatosporales; family Streptomycetaceae; genus Streptomyces; species Streptomyces sp. NPDC085932. Next base: position 1,646,226 of record NZ_JBITSJ010000001.1, on the reverse strand, counting down.
TGCGCGAGCTCATCCCCGCCCGGCGGGCCAGGTCCTCCACGCTGAGCGGGCGGTCCAGCCGCTGCATCACCCACGGGAACAGCGCGGCGAGCGGGTGGTTGTCCGGCGCCGGAACGGGCGTGGTCACGAACTGAGCCTGGCCGCCGTCCCGGTGAGGCGGCACGACCAGGCGCCGGGCCAGGGTGTTGGCGACCGACGAGCCGTGGTCGAGGCGGACCAGGTGCAGGCACAGGTCCATGGCCGCGGCCTTGCCGGCCGAGGTGAGCACCGTTCCCTCGTCGACGTACAGGACGTCCGGGTCCACCCGCACCCGGGGATGGCGCCGGGCCAGTTCCCCGGTGTGCGCCCAGTGTGTGGTCGCGCGCCGGCCGTCCAGGAGTCCCGCGGCGGCCAGCACGAAGGCGCCCGTGCACAAGGAGGCCACACGGGCGCCCGCCTCGTGGGCCGCCCGCACCGCCTCGACCAGCTCGGCCGGCGGGTCCTGGTCGATGTCGGCCCAGCCCGGGACGATCACGGTGCCGGCCCCGGCGAGGCGGTCGAGCCCGTGGTCGGGCTCCAGCCGGAAGCGCCCGGCCCGCACGGCACCCGGGCCGCACAGCGACAGGCGGTACCAGGAACCGTCCGCGCCGGTCACACCGGGCCCGAAGACCTCGCAGGCCAGGCCCAGTTCGAAGGGCAGCATGCCGTCGGTGACGGCCAGCGCGACGGTGGTCATGTCCGGAAGTGTATGGGGTGTGGCGTTCCGGACACTCACCGCGGCCCGGCGGAATTCGCCAGGATCGGTGGGACGGAGACCGGCGGACCATTCGAGCGCAGGGGGAATCCATGGGAGCGGGCCAGACGGTGGCGGTGTTCGGCGCGTACGGGCACACGGGGCGGTTCGTGGTCGCGGAGTTGCGGGAGCGCGGGTTCGTCCCGGTGCTCTCCGGCCGCGACGCCGAGCAGTTGAAGGCGCTGGCGCACGAGACCGGGCTGGACGCCCGTCCGGCCTCCGTCGACGACGCCGCCTCGCTCGACCGCGCGCTCGCCGGCACGGCGGCCGTGATCAACTGCGCGGGGCCCTTCGCCGCGACGGCCGCCCCGGTGATCGAGGCCGCCCTGCGCGCCGGGGTCCCCTACCTGGACGTGGCCGCCGAGATCGAGGCCAACCTCGACACGTTCGCGCACTTCGCGGACCGGGCCCGCAAGGCCGAGGCGGTCGTGGTCCCGGCGATGGCCTTCTTCGGCGGTCTCGGTGACCTGCTGGCCACCGCCGCGCTGGGCGACTGGACGTCGGCGGACGAGGCACACATCGCCTACGGGCTGAACAGCTGGCACCCCACCACGGGAACGCGCACGGCCGGTGCGGTCTCCCGGCGGCGCCGCGACGGCCGGCGCCTGCGCTACAGCGGTGGACGTCTGGAGTACCGCGACGACGCTCCGCCGACCCTGGAGTGGACCTTTCCGGACCCGATGGGCCGGCGCGCGGTCGTCGGGGAGTTCACCATGGCCGACGTCGTGACCCTCCCCAGCCATCTGGACATCCCCGCCGTGTGCACCTACATGACAGTCGAGGCGGCCCGCGACCTCGCGGCCGCTGACACCCCGGGGCCGACGCCGGTCGACGAGCACGGGCGGTCCGCGCAGACCTTCCTCGTCGACGTCGTCGTCCGCGCGGGAGGTGCCGAACGGCGCGCCGTGGCCCGCGGCCAGGACATCTACGCCGTCACCGCGCCCCTCGTCGTGGAGGCCCTCGACCGGGTCCTCACCGGCCGGACCCGTGCCGTGGGTGTCGTCTCCGCCGGGGAGATCTTCGACGCGCCCGACTTCCTGCGCGCGCTGTCCGGGCACATCGAGGTGGAGCTGTCCCGGTGACGCGCCGCGGGGAGGGCGCGTTCGATCCCCCCGCGTGACGAGCGCCCGGCCGGTGCGTGCCGGCCGGGCGCTCACGGCGTGACGTGCCGCGCCTCGCGGACGCGGCGGCTGGGTGTGGGTCAGCGGGTCGCCTGGTCGGAGTAGCTGATGTCACCCACCGTCCAGGCGCTGATGTCCTCGATCGCGACACGGTACATTCCGCCCGTCTCCGGGATGCCCACCGTGCCTTGCAGGATCCGGGCGACGTGGAAGTGTAGATGTGTGGGCGGCCCGTCCTTCTTCTCGGGGGCGTCGAACACGGCGGAGAACTCGCCCAGCCGGGCGGAGTCCGTCAGCACCTCCGACACACGCTGCCTCCACACGGCTTCGGGGGCCAGGCGACCGGTGATGACGGCTCCGCCGGTGACCACCGTCAGGGACATCTGATTGCTCTGCCCGCTCTCCACCAGGGAGGCGATGGCAACGATCAGCTCGTCAGGCTTCGACATGGGATCGAATCTTATGCACTCCCCGCACGGACGGGCCGGGCACGTCCCCCTCCTGATGGCCGGATGACGTCTGTTCACCGGTGGGCCGGCGCGCTTAGCGTGTGCGGCCTTCGCGTTGTGGGGGTCCCGTGAACGCTCTGCGTGCGCTTGTCGTCTGTCTGGTGACCGTGTGCGCCGCGGTGGTGTCGCCCGCCGCGGCCCTGGCGCCGGGCTGGTCCGCGCTGCCGGTGCCGCCGGCGGCGGCGTCGCCGGTGACCGTGTCCGACCTCGCCGCGCGGGGGCCGGACGAGGCGTGGGCGAGCGGGTACGAACACGCCGCCGACGGGCTGCGGCCGATGCTGTACCGCTGGGACGGCGCGGCCTGGAGCCGGGAGACCTCCTTCCCGGGCGCCGGTGAGCCGGGCTGGTTCGGCGCGGTGCAGTTCACCGGCGAGGAGGTGTGGTTCCTCCGCGACCGGGCGGGGGTGAAGGAACTCCTGCGCCGCTCGGCGGCAGGGTGGAGCACCGTCCCGCTGCCGCAGACGCTGTGGACGTACCAGGACTTCGCCGCCGTACCGGGTGCCGCGTGGGTGGTGGGCGAGGACGACACCGGAGTGCAGGTGCTCCACTACGACGGCACCCGCTGGACGCGTCAGTCCACCCCGGACGGTGTGCTGTACGTCATGGGCATCACCGCGCGGACCGCCACCGACGCCTGGGCCTGGGCGGACACCGCCGCGGGGACCACCGTGCTGCGCTGGGACGGCACGGCGTGGCGGGACGCGAAGGTGCCGCTGCCGCCGGACGGCAACGTCCACACGATCCTCGCGGAGGCGTCCGGACGGGTCACCGTCGCCGGCAGCCGGTACACCGACGGCACGACCCGCACCTACCTGACGACCGGGAACGGACGCGCCTGGCACACCACCCACCCGCCGCTGGACGGCACGCCCGTCGAGGACCTGGTGCGCGGCCCGGACGGCGCGCTGTGGCTGCCGGTGCGCAGCGACCGTGCCTTCCGGTCGAAGTACGCGCGGGTGGACGGCCCGCGGACCAGCTTCTCCTACGGCCCCGAGCGGGAGGACGCGATCGACGTCAGGCCGCGCGCGCTGGCCCGGGCCGGGTCCTCGCTGCTGTCCTTCGGGACGGTCGAGATCTACGGCTCGAAACCGAACCTGATGAGCGAGCGGCGGGGAGGCCGATCATGACACGCCGGTTCGTCGTCGCGGCACTCGCCGTCGCCCTGACCGTCCTGGCCCATCTGGGCGCCGCGGCGGCCGGCACCGGGTCCTGGCAGCACGTCCCGGTTCCGGACCGGGTACGGCCCCAGGCGGCGCTGAACGACGCCGTGGCCTTCGGGCCCGACCTGGCCTGGGCGGTGGGCACCGACGCCGTCGGTCGCGAGGCGCCGGGCTTCCCGCTGCTGCTGCGCTGGGACGGAACGGCGTGGCAGCGGCAGAGTGTGCCCGGGGCCGGCCGGCAGGGGGAACTGCTGTCCGTCGCCGGGTCCTCGCCGGCCTCCGTCTGGGCGGTCGGCCGTGACACGGCGGGCGGCAGCCGGCTGCTCCGGTTCGACGGCCGCGACTGGCGCGAGAGCCGGGCACCGCGCGGTGTCGTGCCGACCCGGGCCGTCGCCGGTGGCGGGGAGACCTGGCTGATCGGTTCGCGGGAGGGCGCGCAGGCGTTGCTGCGCTGGGACGGGCGGAGCTGGCAGGACGTGCCGGTGCCGCCGGGCTCCGTGTACGGGCTGCACATTCTGTCGGGTGACGACGTGTGGGCCGCGGGCGCCACCGGTTCGGGCGCGGCCGTGTCGCACTGGGACGGGCGGGAGTGGCGGCAGACGATCGTGGACGGGTTCCCGCGGGCGGCCGTGGGCAGTGTGCTGGCGGTCTCGCCGACCGAGGTGTGGGCGGGCGGCACGGCCGGTTTCGTCGGCGGCCCGGCGGGCCGTCCGATACCGCCGCTGCTGGTCCGCTTCGACGGGCAGACCTGGAGCCGGGTGAGCCTGCCCACCGACTTCGGTTCGGTCACCTCCCTGGCGCCCGCCGCGTCCGGTGCCCTGGCGTGGGTCGCGGTGTCCCGCTCGCAGAAGTGGGGCCCGCCGGGCAGCACTCCGCCGCTCGTCTCCGGGCCGGACTTCCTCGCCTGGAACGGGCAGTCGTTCACCGCGTACGACGAACCGGCCGTGGCCGGGGAGGGCGACTCCCAGGTGCTGCATCTGGCACCGGTGCCGGGCACGGGGACGGTGTGGTCGGTCGGCCGCGCCACCGGACCGGAGAACACGTTCGCACCCCGCGTCCAGCGGTTCGGCTGACCCCTGATCCGTGGGCGCCGGCCGGCCGGTCACCGGCCGACGGCACGGCACACCTCCGCCGCGAGGGCATCGGCCTCGTCGAGCGCGGCGGCGAGCGTCTCCGGGGTGGTGCCGAGCGCGGAGAGCACGGCGTGGGCCCGCCCGGTGAAGTCGGCCGGGGCGGCGGCCGACCCGCCCGCGGCGGCGACCGCCCCCTTCTCGTTGAGCACCCAGCGCCGGTCATGGGCGTGCAGGGCGTGGACGAGCAGTCCGACCGCGCGGAAGAGGCAGCCGGCGACATGGAAAGTGTCACCGCGGGCCGCCCCCTTGCGCGCCGCCGCCAGGATGAACGGCGTCTCCCAGCGCGCGTTGTCGATGAGCGCCTCGCGCAGCGGCTCCGGGTAGTGGCGGATCTGCTCCCGCAGGGTCCGCAACTCACCGTGGGGGTCGGCGAGGACCCGCCCGAGGGCCAGCTCACCGGCGTAGGAGTGGGAGTACACGCCCAAGGGGTGGCCGGGCTGGGCACCGATCTCGAAGTGCCCGGCGCGGCACTGGCGCCAGACGCGGAGGACGCGGTCCAGATCCCGGTAGATCCAGTCGACGCGATGGCCGTCGACGGTCAGCCAGGCGCCACCGTCCACCCAGGGTCCCCAGCCGCCCGGTTCGGTCACCTCCGTCGGCTCACCGGTCAGCTCGGCCGCGAGCGCGCGCAGGGCCGGCGTGTCCAGGGGTGGCCGGTAGTACAGGCCCAGGTCGAAGTCGGAGTCGGGACGGTGCGTTCCGCGCGCCCTGCTGCCGCCCAGGCACACGCCGACGACACCGCCGACCGCGGACAGACGATGTGCGATCTCCGCCAGACGCTCCACGCGCCCCAGTCTGCGGGGGCGTACCCGGTGCCCGCGACCGAAATACGGTGCACCGCCGCTCCCCTCATATGATCTTGCGGACGTGACGGGGAGGGACGGACGCGATGGGACGAAGCGACGGACGGGGCCGCGAGCGGGGGCCGAAGGGCGGCAAGGACGAAGGGTGTTGCGCGGGAACGCTCGACACGCTCACCCATCCGTGCTGCTGCGGCGGGGTCTGGGGGCAGGCGGCGGTCCTGCTCGCCGTCCTGTGCCCCTCGCTCGCGGTCGCCGGCCACGGCACCGATCCTGCAGCGCCACCGCCCGCCGGACGGACGGCCGCAGCGATGTACCGGGCCGTTCGCCATTACCGGGTCGCGGTCAGCCCGACCCGTCCGGCGTGCTGCCCGTACACCCCCACCTGCTCCACCTACGCGGTCCGGGCACTCCACCGCCACGGTGCGCTCCGCGGCGGCCGGCTGATCCTGGCCCGCCTGCTGCGCTGCCGGCCGGGCGCGGCCCGCCGTCGCGGGTTCCACGACCCGGTGCCGCCGGCGCACCGGGCCGGTCCGCGGCGGGCGTGAGCCGCCGGCCGGGCAGCCGTGGCGCGCGCCTCAGGGGCGGGGGCGCAGGCCGGGGTCGTCCGGGCGGCGGCCGGTGAGGTTGGTGATCAGTTCCGTGCACAGGTCACGGAGTTTGATGTTCCGGTGCTGCGAGGCGGAGCGCAGGATGGCGAAGGCCTCGTCCGCGGTGCAGCCGCGCTGGCCCATGACCACCCCCATGGCCTGGTCGATGACGCCGCGGGACCGCATCGCCGTCTGCATCTGGTCGGCGAACGCCTCCGCGTCGGCGATGCGCTGGGCCAGCGCGATCGCCCCGGTGGCCTGCGCGGCCAGGGAGCGCAGCGCGCTGAGGTCCGCGTCGTCGAACGCGTGGGCCGGGCCGCCGTACAGGTTCAGCGCGCCGACGGTGTGTGTGCGGGCGGCGATCGGCAGCGAGACGGAGGAGCGGATCCCGCAGGCCGCGGCGTAGGCCGGGTAGTCGCCCCAGCGCGTCTCCGAGAGCATGTCCCGGACGATGACCTCCTCGCCCGTGCGGGCGGCCTGGAGGCACGGGCCGTCGTCCTGGCCGTACTGCCTCTCGTCCAGCTTGGGCGCCGGCGGGCCCGCGCTGGCCACCGTGAGGGGCCGGTGCTCGCGCTCGATCGTCACGCCGGTTCCCTCGGCGTGGGACAGCGTCAGCGCCGCCTCGGCCAGGGACTGCAGGAAGTCCTCCAGCGACTCCGTCTCCAGGAGCCACTCCATGACGGATGCGCTGACGGAAGCGTTGTCGTGGGCGTTGTCAGAGGTCACCGCGTGCTCCTCCAGGTGGCCGTCGGCCCCTCGTAGGCGTCGTGTCGTGGGCCAGGGCCAGGCCTCTTCGACCACCCTACAGACCCGGGCGGCGGATGACGGGCGCGGAAACGGCCCGTGGCGCCCGGGCGGGCTTCCGGCGCCGAGGCGGTGTCGCATCCCGTTCGCCGCCTCGCGGGATGCCCGGTGGTCCCGTAGGGTCGCGGTGCCGCTTCGGCGGGACGGACCCACCGCACTTCGCCACGGCTTCGAGTGATCGGGGAGCATCCATGTCGGGACAGTTCGAGGCGACCGTCGCGATCGACCGGCCGATCGAGGAGGTGTTCGCGTACCTCGCCGACGGCCGCAACGACCCGCAGTTCAGCCCCCGGGTGCTGAGGATCGAGCGGGTGCCCGGCACGCCGACCGCGGTGGGCACGGTGTTCCGCAGCACGGTCAAGGACGCGGGGATGAAGACGGCCAGGGAGTTCCGCATCACGGAGCTCCAGGCACCGGTGCGGATCCGGTGGACCGAGGTGTCGAAGAACAGCGTCACGGTCGACGAGGGCGGCTACGACCTGGAGCCGCTGGACGGCGGAGGAACCCGGGTGCGCATCTTCAACGTGCTGGAGGGCCACGGACTCGGCAGGCTCCTCGTCGGGCTGGCGCTCGCCGCCGCCCGCAAGGACGCCCCTGCCTTCGGCGCCCGGATCAGGTCGGCGGCCGAGGCGGCGATCACGCCGCGCTGACGCGGGGCCCGGGGCTCGTCGAGGGCACGCCGACGGGACAGGGCGTCCGGCCGCCGGGCGGTACGGCTCGACGGATTGTCGACGGTGCGCCGTACCGGGGCACGGCATGCTGCACCGATACCGCTGAAGACGATTTCTCCGTTTCGGACGCCCGAGACGTCCTCGCGTCCGCGAGCAGCGAGGAGACGGCCGCCCTGGCCGAACACCCGCTGATCTTCCCGGACGTGCGGCTGCGCAGCCGGCTCGCGGTCGCCCGGGACATCACCCCGGGTGAACGCGTGGAGGTCGCCCGGCGGTGGAACGCCATCGCGGGGCTGGTAGGGCCCGGCCGGCCGGCGTGCGGCCGGGCCCCGCCGGTCACGAGCGGGAGGCCAGGTACTCCTCGACGCCCGGCGCGGTGTGCGCGTCCTCGACGTTCACCGCGGCGCCGACCGCCTTGGCGTCCGGCTTGTGCACGTACGTCGAGGTGCTCGCCGGCTGTGCCTTGTCGGAGAAGTTCTGCGCGGTGCCGAGGCCGACGTCGACCGCGGACTGGGAGCGGTGGGCCTTGACCACGTCCTCGCGGGCCAGGCTGCCGTTCTCACAGGCCTTCTTCAGGTCGTTGCCCATCAGCTGGGCGGCGTTGTAGCCGGACAGCACGCCGGAGTCGACGAGGGAGCCGGGGTACTTCTTCTGGTAGGAGGCGACCATCTTGCGCACGCCCGGCAGGTCCGAGCTGACCGCGGGCGCTGCGCTGACCACGTTCAGCAGGGCGGTGAGGGCGGGGGCGGCCGGCGTCTTCATCAGCTGCGGGGCATAGCCGGGGGCGCTGCTGACGACGGGCACCTTCAGGCCGCGCGAGGCCGCCACACCGACCAGGGACGCGGTCTGGGCCGGTCCGGCGCTGATCAGGACGGCCTTCACGCCCTCCTTGCGCAGCGCGGAGACCTGCGCGGACAGATCGGTGTCCGTTGCCTTGATCTTCTGCCCCACGACCTTCAGGCCCGCCTTCTTCCCCGCCCACTGCGCGCCTTCGAGCGCGTTGGCGCCGTAGTCGCCCTCGAAGTACACGTGACCGACGGTGTCACCCTTCTTCAGGCCCTTGGCGCGGGTGAGGAAGTCGACGGCGGCGATCATGTCGATGTCGTAGGTGGTGCCCAGGACCTGGACGGAGTCCCGGTCGAGCAGGGAGGCGGCCCAGGCCTGCGGGAAGGTGAGCACCTTGTCCCGCTCGATGTCGTCGAGGAGCGCGGCCATCACGGGCGAGCCGATGACCTGGGGCAGTGCCACGACGTCCGTGGACAGGTCGGCGTAGGCGGTGACGGCCTTCTGGACGTCGTAGCCGTGGTCCTTGACGACGATCTCGACGCGCCGGTCGCAGATGCCGCCGCGGGCGTTGACCTCGTCCGCCCACATCTGCTGGGCCTGCACGATGCTCTTGCCGAGCGTGGCGTAGGGGCCGGTGAGGTCCGTGAGGGCGCCGAGCTTGATGGCCTTGTCGGTCACTCCGGGCCCGGTCTTGACGCCGTCGGCGCCGTCGCCGCCGCTCTTGGCGGAGTCGGCCTTGGAGCTGCATCCGGTGGCGGTGAGCAGCAGGGCCGCCAGGGCCGTGGCCAGGAGCGTCCTGGGGCGTACGCGGTGCGTGTGGTGCGTGGAGTTCACGGGGTGGGCTCCTTGGCTCGTGCGGAGGGCGCTGGTGAGGGTGTCGGGGAGGTGGCGGCTGTGGGTGGTGGGGCGGACCGGCGGCGCAGGCGGGCGCGCAGGCGGCGGACGAGGCCGTGCAGCCCGTCGGGGGCGAACAGCAGGATCAGGACGATGGCCGCTCCGTAGAGGTAGCGGGCGGCCTCGGTGGGGCCGACCGGGCCGCCGGTGGTGCCGGGGGCGGCGACCAGGGGGAGTTGGTCGGCGTAACGGGTCATCAGCAGGGGCAGCGCGGTGACGAAGACGGCGCCGGCGGTGGCTCCGGCGACCGAGCCCAGACCGCCGATGACGATCATGGCGAGATAGTCGACCGACAGCACCAGTCCGAAGTAGTCGGGCACGACGCGGCGGAAGGAGAGAGCGATCATCACCCCGGCGAGGCCCGCGTACATCGACGAGACGACGAAGGCCGCCGAGCGGTAGCGGGAGACGTCCACGCCCATGACGGCGGCGGCGGTCTCGCTGTCGCGCAGGGCCACCAGGGCGCGTCCGGGACGGCCGCGCAGCAGTCCGCGGGCGGTGAACCAGGTGAGCGCGAACAGGGCGAGCCCCAGGTACCACAGTTTCTCCTCGGCGCCGAACGGCACGCCCAGCAGCGTCAGTCCGGAGTCGGCGGAGAAGGAGAAGCCGCCCAGTTCCAGCGGGGGCACGGAGCGGCCGTTGAAGCCGCCGGTGACGGAGTCGGCGGTCAGCAGGACGTGGTGGCCGAGGAAGACCAGGGCCAGGGTGGCGACGCCGAGGTAGACGCCGCGCACCCGGCCGGCGACGGGGCTGAAGAGCCCGCCGGCCGCCCCGGCGAGCAGGACCGCGAGCACGGCGGCCACGGCGGTCGGCAGTGCGGGCCCCGGTTCACCGGCCAGCCAGACGTAGCCGTAGGCGCCCACGGCGAGGAAGAAGGCGTGGCCGAGGGAGAGTTGACCCGCTGTGCCGGACAGCAGGCCGAGGCCGATCGCGCCGACGGCCGCCGCCATCGAGAACAGGCCGATGCGCAGCCAGAAGGCGTCGAGGTAGAAGGGCAGCGCGCACAGGACGACGACGGCCGCGAGGGTCCACCACAGGCGCGGGGTGCCGGTGCGCGTTCCGGAGAGCCGGTCAGACACGGACCGCCGCCTTTCCGCCGAACAGGCCGGTGGGCCGCACCAGCAGGACCAGCACCATCACCGCGTAGGGGGCGACGTCGCCGAAGCCCTCGCCGAGGACGTGCAGGTCGGACTGGTAACCCGCGACGAGCGCCTCGGTCATGCCGATCAGCAGGCTGCCCGCGAGGGCGCCGGGCGGCGAGGCCATGCCGCCGAGGATCGCCGCCGGGAACGCCTTGAGGGCGATCTGGCCGGTGGTGCGCTCCAGGCCGGGTGCGGGGAACGCGGCGAGGAAGACCGCCGCCAGGGCCGCGAGCGCTCCGGCCAGGCACCAGGCGAGCATGCGGATGCGCACGAGCCGTACGCCCATCAGGGCGGCGGCCTCGACGTCCTCGGCCGAGGCGCGCAGCGACAGGCCCCAGGAGGTGTACCGGAACAGGGCGAAGACCGCGGCGATGACCAGGGTGGAGACGACGATCGCGGCGATACGGCTGTCCGCGACGGTCACCGGCCCCAGCCCGCTGACCGAGTCGCCCCACGGGTCGCCCAGCGAGAGCAGGTCGCCGCCGATGCGCCGGGACAGGTCGGTGAGGATGAGGATGTCGACGCCGATGGTGACGATGGTCTGCACGTGGGCGGCGTGCGGGTCGGCGCCGCCGCCGGCCTGGAGCAGGAAGCGGTCCATGGCGCCGGCCACGGCCGCGGTCACCAGGACGGACACGGCCAGGGCGCCGGCGAAGCCGAGGTCGTCGTGGAGTACGGCGGTGAGGTAGCCGCCGAGCAGGAGCAGGGAGCCGTGGGCGAAGTTCATGACGCCGGAGGCCTTGAAGATGATGACGAAGCCGAGGGCGACGAGGGCGTAGACCGCGCCCAGGGCGAGGCCGTTGAAGACGTTGTCCAGGAAGGTGGTCATGCCGCGTCCTCCTCCGCTTCGGAGCCGGTGCCGAGGTAGGCGCGCAGCACCTCCGGGTCGCGGCGTACCTCGTCCGGGGTGCCGTGGGCGATGGCCCGGCCGAAGTCGAGGACGGTGACCTCGTCGGCGAGCCGCATCACCAGCCCCATGTCGTGCTCCACCAGCACGACGGAGAGGCCGAGTTCGGCGCGCACGGCGTGCACGACCTCCACGGTGCGGGCGCGTTCGGCCGCGTTCATCCCGGCGACGGGCTCGTCGAGCAGCAGCACGCTGGGCTCCAGGCAGAGGGCACGGGCGAACTCCACGCGCTTGCGGTCGCCGTAGGAGAGCAGGGCGACGGGACGGTCGAAGTGCGGTCCCAGACCGGTGAGTTCGGCGATCTCGCGGGCCCGGTCGAGGTGGGCGCGCTGTTCGCGCCGCGCCTGCGGCAGGCGCAGGGCGCTGGCGGCGAAGCCGGCCCGGGACAGGGCGTGACGGCCGAGCATCAGGTTGTCGGCGACCGTGCCCTGCGTGGTGACGATGTTCTGGAAGGTGCGGGCGACGCCGAGGGCGGCGATGCGGTGCGGGGCGAGCCGGGTGAGGTCGGCGTCGCCGAGGCGGACGGTGCCGGCGGCCGGGCGGCACAGCCCCGACAGGACGTTGAAGCAGGTGGACTTGCCCGCGCCGTTGGGTCCGATGAGCGCGTGGACGGAGCCCGGGGCGACGGTGAAGGACACCGCGTCCAGGGCGGTGAGACCGGCGAACCGGACGGTCACGTCCGTCACGGTGAGTTCGGGTGGTGCGGTGGTGCGGACGGTCACGCGGCTCCCTGCCCCTCGGTTCTTGCGGCGGTCTGTGCGGTGTCGGTGCCGGTCGTGTCGGTGCCGGTCGTCGCGGTGCCGGTCGTCGCGGTGCCATCGGTGGTCTCGCCGAGGTACAGCCGCTTCACGGCGTCCGTGCGGGCGAGTTCGCCGGCCGGGCCGGAGAGGCGGACCTCGCCGACCTCCAGGACGTGGGCGGTGTCCGCGAGGGACAGCGCCATGCCGGCGTTCTGCTCGACGAGCAGGACCGCGGTGCCCTGGGCGTTGATCTCGCGGACGACCTCCGCGATCCGGTGGACCATCTGCGGGGCGAGGCCCAGGGAGGGCTCGTCGAGCAGCAGCAGGCGCGGCGCGGCCATGAGGGCCCGGCCGATGGCGAGCATCTGCTGTTCGCCGCCGGAGAGCAGGCCCGCGGCCTGCCGCGTGCGCTCGGCGAGGCGCGGGAAGAGCGTGAAGACCCGGTCCCGGGCCTGCGCGACCTGGTCCGGGCGGCGCCGTCCGAGGCCGAGGCCTCCGGTGCGCAGGTTCTCGTCGACAGTGAGGCCGGCGAAGACCCGGCGCCCCTCGGGGACCTGGACGACTCCGGCACGCACCGCGGCGACCGGGTCGCGCCCGTCGAGTTCCGTGCTGCCGTAGCGGACACGGCCGGCCGTGATCGCGCCGCGGTGCAGGCGCAGGGTGCCCGACACGGCCCGCAGCAGGGTCGTCTTGCCCGCGCCGTTGGCGCCGAGGAGGGCGACGACCGTGCCGTGCGGGACGGTCAGGGTCACGGAGCGAAGGGCGGACACGGCGCGGCCGTAGGTCACGTCGAGGCCCTCGACGTACAGGGCGGGCTCCTCGTCCGGTGGTGCTTCGGGCATCACGGCTCCTCGGGTCCGTGCCGTCGGGCACGGGTGCTTCGGGGGAAGGGCAGCCCACGACAGCACGGGCGCGGACACGCGGTACAGGTGTTCGGGCCGGGTGGCTGCGCGGTCCCAACCCGGCTCGCAGGGGATTGTGCGGCTGCCCAGGGCTGGCGCCTTGCGGTGGGGAGGCGGGCGCGGGGCAGGGGCGGGGCCGGGCCGGGGGTCAGCCGGGGAGCAGGCGGTGGGCCGTCAGGGCGAGGTTGATCTCCACCACGTCGAGCGGGCGGGCCAGGGAGCGGCCGATGAGCTGTTCGCAGCGGCGCAACCGGTTCAGGACGGTGTTGCGGTGGCAGTACAGCCGTTCACCGGCGCGCTGGGCGGACCCCTCGGAGGCGAACCAGGCGACCAGGGTGTCCAGCAGGACGTCCCGGTCGGCCGGCTCCAGCCGCAACAGCGGCCCGAGCACCCGCTCGGTCAGGGTCGTGCCGAGCTCCGGACACGAGATCACCAGAGCCTCGGGCAGGTGCTCGGCGAGCCGGACGGTGCCGCCCTCGGGCGGGCAGATGCTCAGGGCCAGATCGGCCAGGCGCCGGGCGTCGCCCACCGAGGCGAGTCCCGTCACGGCGCTGCCGACGCCGACACGGCATCCCGCGGCCTCCTCGGGCAGCTCAAGGGCCGCCGCCGGGTCGCGGTCGTCCTGTCCGTCCCCCGCCTCCCCGACCAGGACGATGCCGTAGTCCACCTCCGCGCCCGAATGCCAGTACGCGTTCGTGCCCGAGGCCCGCACGCAGGCCCGCAGGCCCGTGGGCCCCTGCGGGCGGACCCCGGCCACCGCGACGACGACGTACCGGCCCTGCTCGGGCAGCCCCAGTCCGTCGGCCGTCTCGGGCAGGTCGGCGATCCGGCTGGTGCCCTCCAGGAGGGCCGCCGCCAGCAGCCGCACCCGGTTCTCGCGCCGCCAGGCGAGCTGCCGTTCCGTCTGCCGGTAGGCGTCGGCCACGAGGGTGCAGTGCTCGTCGACGAAGTTCCACACGTCGGTGGCCACGTGCACCAGGAGACGGATGTCGTCGGGCTCCGCGCGGGCGGTCTCCTCGACCAGCCGCTGCCACACCAGGGAGCCGCCCAGCCGGAACGCGTGCAGCAGGGCGTCCAGCGGCAGCCCCTGCTCGGCTCGGGTGGCACCGATCCGCCAGGTGCAGCGATGGGCGGCCTCGCGGGTGCCGCGCGGGTCCAGCAGCGAGGTCACGCTGTGCCGCAGGGAGCGGTGGGTCTCCTGCCAGGTGGCGGCGTGGTCGTTCTCCAGCGTGGTCCGGTACGCCGGTTCCTGCTCACGCAGGACCACCAGCAGCCGGTCGGTCAGCTCCGGCAGCTCGTCGAGCAGGACGCGGGCCGCCCGGTGCAGGACGCGCAGCGCGTCGGCGTCGATCAACGAACGGATCCGCCGTGTCCGCGGCTGCGGAACGGGCGTGGGCCCGGTGCGGAACGTCGTGCGTGTGCGTGCGGCAGGATGCATCGCGGTCCTCCCCCAACTTCGGCCGTCCGGCGGCGCCCGCCGCCGGCCGGGCACGGCGGCGTCCGGCGGGTGCGCTGCGCGGGTGGCCCTCGTCACCCCTACAGTCCTGCTCCGAAGAATGGCATACCGTCCGGTCGGTCCCCAGAGGCGTGCGGCACTCTTCTCGACGGGTCTGCGGTGATCGGCGACGGCTCGGCGGCCGTTCAGCGGCTCTCCTGGTCGACCATGCGGGCCAGTTCGACGCGGGAGCGCACGCCGAGCACGGCGAAGACGTTGCGCAGGTGGTAGTCGACCGTGCGGGTGCTGACGGCGAGCCGCTGGGCCACCTCCCGGTTGGTGGCGCCCTCGGCCACGTGGCGCGCGATGCGCAGTTGCTGCGGGGTCAGGCGCGACAGGCCTCCGGCCGGCTCGGACGCGGACGCCGCCCCGTTGGCGCGCAGCTCGCCGCGCGTCTGGTCGGCCCAGGCGCCGGCGCCGCAACGTTCGAAGCCGACCAGGGCGGCTCCGAGGCGGGCGCGGGCCTCGCGCAGCCGGCGGCGCCGCCGCAGCCACCGGCCGTACAGCAGCTCCGTGCGGGCGCGCTCGAAGTCACCGCCCGACTCGTCGTGCAGGGCGAGCGCGCGCAGGTAGAGGTCGTCGGCCTCGCCGTCGTCCGCGGCCAGCAGGGCGCGGCAGCGGGCGAGCTGGGCGGGTGCGTGCGGGTCGGCGCCGAAGGCCGCCCACTGGGCCAGGTCCGTGACCACGCCCCGGGCGTCGTCCGGCTGCCCGGCCAGCACCGCGGCCTCCACGAAGCAGGGCACGGCGAGCATCCAGACGGCGAAGTGTCCGCGCCGGGGGCCCGGTCCGACGAGCGGTCCGAGCCGGTCGGCGGCGTCCAGGGGGCGGCCGCGGGCCAGGTCCGCGCGGGCGATGGCCCACTCGGCCAGGGTGGCCGACTGGGCCAGGCCGTGGCGGCGGGCGGTGCGCAGGGCGGCGGTGGCGTATCCGGCGACGGCGGCGGTGTCCCCCTCGATCGAAGCGGCCAGGGCGAGCATCGCGTGGTGGCTCGCCGCGGTGTTGCGGCGGCCGGCCGCCAGTGCCGCGCGTACGCCCTCCTCGGCGTGATGGCGCGCCTGGGCGTGGCGGCCGGCTCTCAGTTCGCCGTAGGCCAGGTACTCCAGGGCGCGTGCTTCGGACGCGGTGCACTCCGCGTGGCGGGCGGCGGCCAGCGCACGGGCTCCTGCGGAGCGGGCCGCGTGCAGGTCCCCGAGGAGCAGGGCGGCCGCGGCGGCGCGCAACAACCGCTCCGGACGGCCGTCGGCCCACGCCCGCTCCAGCACCCGACGCAGCGGCCCGACGGCCTCCTCGGGCCGCCGCGCGAGCAGGGCACGCATCCCGTCGCGGTAGTCCCGCACGAACGGATCACGGGGCCAGCCGGGGCCCGGCCCACCGCCGTACGCATCAGACCCTCGGCGGTCCGAGCCACCCCCGCCACCGGACGCAAGGGGGCCTCGACGGTCCGGGCCACCGCCGCCGGACGGACGTGGTTCCCGGCCGGCCGGGACGGGGCCGCCCTGGGGCGGGTTGGGCTCTCCGCTGTCCGGGCCGGTCGCGGGAGCGGTGGTGCGGTCCAGGGGGTCGGCCGGTGGTGTCGCGACGGCGGTGGCTCGTGTCAGTGGCGAGGCGTCGTCGCGCCCCGCGGCGGTTTCCACCGGGGTGTCTTCCGGGCCGGCGTGGTCGGACGCCCGGATGGCGGTGTCCGAACCGTCGAGGGTGGCCAGGCAGGCCAGGACGTCGCCCGATGCCCATGCCGCGTCCGCGGCGAAGAGGCGTGCGGTCTCCGCCCCGTCCGGGGCGTCGGCCGCCAGCAGGGACGCTGCCAGCAGCAGGGACTCTCGCGCGTCGCCCACCGGCCCGTCGTACAGCTGCGTCCGGCCGCGCGCGAGTTCGGCGGCGCCACGGGTTTCGGCGGCCGACCGGACGGCGTTCCGCCCGTGTGAGCCCCTCGCGCGGGGAGCCGTGCGCACCCAGCTTGTGTCTCCCGTCATCCCAAGGAGGTTACTTGCGCGTAAGGAAGACCGGAAGGCTTACGTCCGCGCTGCGAGACACCCGGAACCCCTTCGGCACCTGCGGGTTTGTCCAGGACGGCCGGGTGAGCGCCCCGGGGGACCCGACGGCGGACTGTGCCCCGGCCCAACCACCACCCGCCCCGGCCGTGCCCCGGCACGACTCGGGCACGGCACGGCAGAGCACGGGCACGGGCACGGCACGGCACGGCACCGGCGGCGGACGCATGGCGCGTCCGCCGCCGGTCCCCCGGGCCGCCGCGGCTTGACGGCCCGGGGCGAAAGGGCGGTCAGGAGCCGTGCGGGCAGTTGCCCCGGTACTCCTCGATGGTCAGGCTCGGCCGGGGCAGCGGGCACAGGAACTGCTCGTAGCGGGTGTCGTTGTCGATGAACCGCTTGAGCCAGGAAATGCTGTACTTCGCGATCGTCGTGTTCGACGAGTTGGGCGTGAAGTGCGACGCCGAGTTCAGCTCCAGGTAGGCCCGGTCCAGCGAGGAGGAGAGGCTGGAGTAGAAGGGCTCGGCGTGGGAGGAGACCGGGGCGATGGTGTCGCCGTCGGCTCCGAAGATCAGGGTCGGCGTGGTGAGCTCGGGCCAGCTCTTGTCGAGGTTCCACGGCGTCAGCGGGATCGCCGCCTGCAGGGCCGGACGCGACTTGGCCGCCTCCAGGCTGCCGCCACCGCCCATCGAGTGGCCCATGACGCCCAGGCGCGAGGCGTCGACGCGACCGCGCACCGAGCTGCGCTGGGTGAGGTAGTCCAGCGCGGCCAGCAGCTGACGGCCGCGCGAGTCGGGCTGGTCGAGCGTGGTGAGGGTGTCGATGGTGAACACCACGAAGCCCTGGGAGGCCAGGCGCGGTCCGAGCCAGGCGATGGACGACTCGTAGGCGGTGTAGCCGGGCGAGATGGCCACCGCGCCGAAGGTGCCGTCGCTGGTGCTGGTCGGGTAGTAGATGGTGCCGCCGCCGAAGCCGGTGACGGACAGCGAGGAGACGGACGTCTGCGACACGGCGTACGGGCCGCGGCTCGCCTCGATGCTGGACGTCGTGGGGGCCGGGCCGCGCTCGTAGGGGTTGTCGGCGGCGTGGGCGCCCGGGCTGGTCAGGGGTCCCAGGCCGACGACGACGGCGAGGGTCGCGGCGGCCGCGGCCAGTCGGCCGGTCCGGCGTCCGGCCCGGCGCCCGAGGGAGTCACGGGTCCCGGTCCGGCGACCGGTGTGGGGGTGGAGGTGCACGACGAGTCGTCCTCTCTGTCGTGGCGGGCGGCCCGTGCCGCGGGCACGCGGGACCTGGGGAGTCCGCCGCGTGCCCGCGGCTCAGGGCACCGCCGTTGGGCTGGCCGTGCCACTGTCGGGGACCGGGCACCGCGCGCGGACCGGCAATGTCACCGGTCTCGTACGACCGGCGGACCGGCGGCCGCCGTCCCGCAGGGTCCGGCAGGACGGCCCACCGCCCCGGCAGACGACCGCACCACGCAGCCCCACCCGGCAAGCCACCCGCCCCGCGGACGACCGCACCACCAGACCCCGCCCGCGAAACCGCCCGCCCGGCAGACGACCGCACCACACAGCCCCACCCGGCAAGCCACCCGCCCCGCGGACGACCGCACCACCAGACCCCGCCCGCGAAACCACCCGCCCGGCAGACGACCGCACCACGCACCCCCACCCGGCAAGCCACCCCCAGCGGGACGCTCCGTGCGCGCCGGGAGCAGAGGCCGTGCGCGGGTGGGCAAGAGGGTGGGGCCTGCCGGATCTAGCGTGGCCGCAGGCGGCCCGGCGGATCTTCGATGCGGCCGGGACGCCTCGCCGGAGACACCGGCGAGTGGAGAGTCCCAGGAGTTCGCATGTCCCACACCTTTGAGCCGGTCGAGCCGGTTCTGGAGCCGGCCGCGGCGGAGTTCGCCAAGGCGACCGCCAACCCGCCCTACCTGTTCGACCTCGCCCCGGCCGAGGGCCGCAAGGCCGTCGACGAGGTGCAGTCGGGCGACATCGCCAAGCCCGTCGTCGACGAGGAGTGGATCACCGTCTCCGGCGGTCCGACCGGCAGCGTCCGCGCCCGGATCGTCAAGCCGGCCGGCGCCGAGGGTCCCCTGCCCGTCGTCCTGTACATCCACGGCGCCGGGTGGGTGTTCGGCAACGCCCACACCCATGACCGCCTGGTCCGCGAACTGGCCGTCGGCGCGAACGCGGCCGTGGTCTTCCCCGAGTACGACCTCTCCCCCGAGGCCCGTTACCCCGTCGCCATCGAGCAGAACTACGCCGTCGCCCAGTGGGTCGTGACCCAGGGCGCGGCCAAGGACCTGGACGGTGCGCGGCTGGCGGTGGCCGGTGACTCCGTGGGCGGCAACATGGCCGCCGCCCTGACCCTGATGGCCAAGGAGCGCGGTGACGTCGCGCCGGTGCAGCAGGTGCTGTTCTACCCGGTGACCGATGCGAGCTTCGACACGGGCTCCTACCACCAGTTCGCGACCGGCTACTTCCTGCGCCGCGACGGCATGCAGTGGTTCTGGGACCAGTACACGACCGACGAGGCCGAGCGCGCACAGATCACCGCCTCGCCGCTGCGCGCCACCACCGAGCAGCTCACCGGTCTGCCCCCGGCCCTGGTGATCACCGCCGAGGCGGACGTGCTGCGCGACGAGGGCGAGGCCTACGCCGGCAAGCTCCGTCAGGCCGGTGTGCCCGTCACGGCCGTGCGCTACCAGGGCGTCATCCACGACTTCGTGATGCTGAACGCCCTGCGCGGGACCCACGCCGCCGACGCGGCCATCCGCCAGGCCTCCGCGGTCCTCCACGCCGCGCTGCACACCCGCTGACCCGTCACCCCGGCCCGACCGTTCCAAGGAGCACCGACATGGTCACCACTCCGACCGCCCTGCTCGTCCACGGCGCCTTCGCCGACGCCGGCAGCTGGTCCGGCGTCATCGAGGAGCTGCAGAACCACGGCATCCCCGTGGTGGCGCCGCCCAACCCGCTGCGCGGACTGGCGTCCGACGCCGCGTACATCGCCTCGCAGGCCGCGCAGATCGACGGCCCCGTCGTCCTGGTCGGCCACTCCTACGGGGGTGCCGTCATCTCCGTCGCCGGTGTCGCGGAGAACGTCGTGGGTCTGGTCTACGTCGCCGCGTACATACCGGAACAGGGCGAGAGCCTCGGCGAGCTGCAGGGACGCTTCCCGCTCTCGCCGCTGGTCGGGAGCCTCAAGGAGAAGACGTACCCGGTCGACGGCGGGGAGAGCGCGGTGGAGGTGACGATCGACCCCGAGGCGTTCCCGGCGATCTTCGCCGCCGACGTCCCCGCGTCCCTCACCAAGGTCCTGGCGGTGGCCCAGCGTCCGCTGGCCGCCTCGACGTTCACCGAGACCGCGTCGGCCGCGGCGTGGAAGGACAAGCCGTCCTGGGCGCTCGTGGCCGGGGCGGACGAGGCGATCAACCCGGAGGTGGAGCGCTTCGGCGCGAAGCGGGCCGGTGCGACGGTCGTCGAGATCGAAGGCGCCTCGCACGCCGTCGCCGTCTCCCGGCCGAAGGACGTGGCCGAGCTGATCCGCGAGGCGGTGCGCGCGACCGGCTGACCCCGCCGCGGTCTCGCGCGCCGGGCCGGCTAGGCCGTGGGACGCGGAGCGATGCCGTCGAACAGATGGGAGATCAGGGCGAGGACGAACTCGTCCGTCACGGGCTCGTCGGGGATCAGCAGCCGGTGGTAGACCGCCCCCCAGAGCTGGTCCACGAGGACCTGGACGTCGACGTCCTCGCGGAGCTGTCCCTGCTCCTTCGCGCGCAGCAGCCGCTCCCCCGCCAGCCGCCGCCGCCCGGAGGAGTACAGGGAGCGGAAGGCGGTGGCCAGGTCCTCGTCGGTCTGGGACTGGCCGATCAGTTCGGTCAGCACCCGCCCGGCCGGTGTCCGGGTCATCAGGTGCGCGAACGAGAGCAGTTGACGCGTGAGGTCGGCGCGGATGTCACCGGTGTCCTCGAAGGCGAGGGTCTCCTCGACGGCGTGGAAGTAGCCGTCCAGGGCGAGGGCTCCCTTGGAGGGCCACCACTTGTACAGCGTCGTCTTGCTGACACCGGACAGCCGGGCCACGCGCTCGAAGGTCAGGTCGGCGCTGCCCTCCTCCAGCAGCACCTCGCCGACCACGCGGAAGACGTCCGCGCGGACCTCTTCGGCCGGGCGGCGCCCGCGCCTGCGGGCCGGGCGCTCGGCGGCGCCCTCGGCCTGCTTCGTCACGATGTCTCTCCCTCGCTCGGTCCGGGGTCGATCAGTCTAGGAAGCCGTGCGGTCCGCGCGCGGCCGGGGCGGCCGGTCAGGGCGCCCGGAGGGGCTCCGGCCCCTTGACGTGCAGGAGCTCGCCGAAACCGAGGCGGGTCACGAACCGCTCCTGGGCCCGGCGCAGCACTTCGTTGACCTCCTCCACACCGGCCTGGCTGAAGTCGACGACGGTGCGGAAGGGGCGGGTGCCCGCCGGAAGGGCCAGGACCCGGGCGATCTCGTCGGCGACGGCGCGCGGGTGGGCGTCCACGCCGGGCGGGAACAGCGCCTCGGTGGCCTCTTCGTTGCGGGCCACCATGGGGTCCAGCTCGGCGTAGGCACGGTTGCGCTCGGCGTCACCGGCACGTCCGGCGTTGGGGAAGTGCTCGGTGCCCTGGGTGAACGGGCCGGGCATCACGATGGTCGTCTCGATACCGAACCGGCCCACCTCGTACGCCGTGACCTGGGCAAGCGCGTCGGCGGCGAACTTCGACGCCACGTAGGGGCCCAGGAAGGGCGGTACGACGACGGAGGTGGTGCTGCCGACGTACAGGAGCGTGCCGGAGCGGCGGGCGCGCAGGTGGGGCAGGGCCGCGCGGTTGACGCGCTGGATGCCGAGGGTGTTGACGTCCAGCAGGTGCCGGATGTCCTCGGGGGTGAACGCCTCGACATAGCCGACGTAGAGGTGTCCCGCGTTGTGCACGACCGTGTCGAGATGGCCCGCCTCCCGCAGGACGGTCGCGACGGCGGCTTCCGCCGAGGCGTCGGACAGGACGTCGAGTTCGACGACCCGGAGGTCCTGCCCCTCGCGGCGGCCGAGATCGAGCAGTTCCCGGGCGCGCTCGGCGTTGCGGCCCCGGATGTCGCGCATGCTGGCGTAGACGGTGTGGCCGTCGGCGGCGAGCGCGCGGGCGGTGAGGTTGCCGATGCCGGTGGCGGCGCCGGTGATGAGGACGACGGATGACATGGGTCTTCTCCTTCGGGGCTGCGGTGGGTGCGGTGGGTCTGCCGAGCGGTGCCGGCGGGGTCAGGCCAGGCCGCCGTTGGCGTAGAGGACCTGGCCGTTCACCCAGCGGGCGGGGCCGGCGAGGAAGGCGACCGTTTCGGCGATGTCGCGCGGTTCGCCCAGCCGCTCCAGCGGGGTGGCCTTGGCGAAGGCGGCGACGGTGGCCTCGTCCTTGCCCTCCAGGAAGAGCGGGGTGGCGACCGGGCCGGGTGCGACGGTGTTGACGGTGATGTCCTTGCCCCGCAGCTCGCGGGCGAGGATCAGGGTGATGCTCTGCACGGCGGCCTTGCTGGCGACGTAGCCCCCGTAGGTGGGCAGCTGGGTGCGGGTGACCGACGTGGACACGTTGACGATCGCGCCGCCGCGGCGCAGCCGGCGGGCGGCCTGCTGGGCGACGACGAACGTGCCGCGGATGTTCGTGCGGTGCATCCGGTCCAGGTCGTCCAGGTCCAGCTCGGCGATGGGCGCGAGCACCATGATCCCGGCGGTGTTGACCACCACGTCGATTCCGCCGAACGCCGTTTCGACGGCGTCGAAGGCGGCCGCCATCGCGTGCTCGTCGGCGACGTCCCCGTGGACGGCGACGGCCCGGCCGCCGGAGGCGGTGATCTCCTCGACCAGGGTCTCGGCCTTCGCCTTGTTGCCGGCGTAGTGGACGGCGACGGCGAAGCCGTCGGCGGCGAGCCGCTCGACGACGGCCCTGCCGATGCCGCCGGAGCCACCGGTGACGAGGGCGACGCGGGTCGTGGTGCCGGAGGTGCTGGGTGTGCTGGTCATGGCTTTCTCCTCCGCGAGAAGTGAACGCTGCGTCCATATAACCACTATATGAACGCGGCGTCCACTTCTCGTGGAGTCTTTTTTTCCGGCCCCCGGCGAGGCCTGATCGTCAGCTGCCGTGCACACTCACCTCGTGCAGGGAGTAGCCCCAGCCGGTGCCGCGTGCCAGCCCGTGGATGCGGACGTACCTGGCCGGTGTGGCGGCGAAGCGCGCGGTGTCCAGTCCGCCGTCACCCGCCGTCGTGGACCAGGCGGTACGCCAGATCACGCCGTCGGTGGACAGGTCGACGCGGTAGGACCTCGCGTACGCGCGTTCCCAGTCGAGGGTGACCCGCCGGACGGTCTGCGTGGAGCCGAGGTCCAGCCGGTACCACTGGTCGTCGCTCCAGTCGCTCGCCCAGCGGGTGCGGCGGTCGCCGTCGACGGCCCGGTGCGGCTGGTAGCTCGTGAACAGACTCCACTCGGAGGAGCTGGCCGAGGCGGTGGAGCCGGTGGCGAGATCGGCCGCGGGCTCGTGACTCTCGGAGGCGCCCCAGGTGTCGAGGTAGGACTCGGCGCCGCGCATCAGGTCGTCCACCACGTCCTGGCCGCCGACCCGGCGGATGTCCTCGATCCAGTCCGGGACGAGACCGTAGTGGGCGGCCCCGTCGGTGTTGAGGTCCCAGGTGCGCTCACCGGTGGTCTGCCGGTCGATGACGGAACCGCCGTCGGCACTCCTGAAGGGGTAGACGACCTTGTTCGGGGCGTCGGCTCCGCGCGGGGCGGGCCAGCCGCCGACGCCGTTCATGTCGGTGCCGTAGCCGTAGCCCACGCCGTACTTGTCCCGCAGGGCCTCGGTGCGCCGGGCCTCCGCGACGAAGCCCTCGGAGCCGTGCATGTACTGGGCGATGAAACCGCCCAGGCCGTAGACGCGCTCGGTCCACTCGGCATCCATCCAGCTGTGCGAGGAGAGGACTCCGGGGTAGGACGCGGCCTCGAAGAGGTCGAGCACCCGGCCGGTGGCCTTGACGCTCATGTGGTCGATCTCCAGCATCATGCCGCGCCGCATCATGCCGCGCACGGCGTACTCGCCGAGGTCCGTCAGACCGCGGACGTTGCACCGGGCGTCCGCGCTGTACCCGGGGACCTCCACGCCGGCCGGGAGCTTCGCCTCGGCCCCGGCCGCCGTCGCGTTGCCGATGGGGTTGTCGGCCTGCGGCCCGGTGCACTTCTCCGTCTTCCAGAAGGTGCCGGTCGACAGGAACTGGCCGACGTTGATGGCCGTCCCCAGGGTGCCGGAGTCGAAGCGGACCCCGCACAGCGCGTTGTCGAACTTGTGGCACAGGAACATGCTGCGCACCCCCAGCGCGTACAGCTCGTCCAGGCCCTTGTCGATGTCGGCCCTGCTGCACTGCGCGATGTCGAGGATCTGCTTGCAGCCGAACGGCTCGGAGGTCTCGACGCCCAGGACCACCGCCAGCTTGCCCTGCTCGATGACCTCACGGGCCTGGGCGCTGTCGGTGACGATCCGGAAGAAGCCCTTGCCGGGTCCGCCGTACAACCGGTCGATGTAGTCCTGCATGTCGTACGTCAGCCTGGCCTGGAGCCGGATGGACGTCATCTCGTCGCAGCTCCGGTCCTTGAAGAAGTACACCGAGCAGATCACGCCGTTGGTGACGAGGTCGTTGACCAGCACGCGCTGCCCGCCGCGCCAGGCCCGCTCCACCCAGGCGTAGTAGTTCTGCTGGTGGGTCAGGGAGTCGTGGGCCGGCCAGTCCTTGAAAGTGGGCCAGCCGACGGGGTCGTGCTTGCCGTCTCCCCCGCGCGTGATGAAGTCGAAGATCGCCAGCGAGCCGTCCGGGTAGTGCTCGGGGCAGTCCTTGAGCGCGTCGGCCACGCCCTTGTCGGAGAACGGCTTCCCGCAGATCAGGCGCCCGCCGAAGGCCTCGTTGGAGAAGATGTGGTCGTGCGCGTCGACGAAGCCGCGTACCTCGCCCCGGGCGTCGGTGCCGGTGAACGGCTCTCCCGTGACGTTGATCTGCGAGTCCGGCGCGGGTCGCGCGGGGGGATTCCACCAGTCGGTCCCGGCCGCCGAACTCGGCGTCGGGCCCAGTGCGACGGCCAGCACGAGCAGCAGGAGCGACACGACGGTCAGGTTCTTGCGCGTGCGGTACGGGCGTTCGGCTCTGGTCACAGCCCATGTCCCTCGGTCAGCGGGAGGGCGAGGCCGCGGTGGCGCACGGCACCACCTGTTTGTCATGACCTCGCCCAAGGTGCGACGAGAATCGCTCCTGCCGCTGCACGAGTCAATACGCCGGAACGCACAAGCTACTGACAGGTAATCACTCCTCCCGCACCGCGATCGCCCGGGCGGGGCAGACACCGGCGGCCATGCGCGCGGCGGCCTGGTGAACTGCGGGCGGGTCGGCGCGCAGCAGGAGGACCAGGCCGTCGCCGGGGTCCTGGTCGAAGACCTCGGGGGCGGTCAGGGCGCACATGCCGGCGCCGATGCAGCGCTCGCGGTCGACGCGCAGGAGTGGCCTCGTCACATCCGCTCCCGGTCCCACGTCACGGGAAGGCTCTTCACCCCGAAGATGTCGGCGGTCTCCGGGCGCAGCACGACCTCCTCGGCCGGGACGGCCAGGCGCAGCGTGGGGAAGCGGTCGACCAGGGCGCGGAAGGCGACCCGCATCTCGACGCGGGCCAACTGCTGGCCCAGGCACTGGTGGATGCCGTGACCGAACGCCAGGTGCCCGTCGTACTTCCTGTGCAGGTCGAGCACGTCCGGATCGGCGAAGCGCTCGGGGTCGCGATGGGCGGTGTGGTACGACAGGACGACCGTCGTGCCCGCCGCGATCGTCCGACCGCCCAGCTCGACGTCCTCCAGCGCCGTCCTCATGAACGTCTTGGCGACGCTCAGGTACCGCAGCAGCTCCTCAACGGCCCCGTCGGTGAGTTGGGGATCGGCGCGCAGCGCGGCGAGCCGGCCCGGGTGGCGCAGCAGGGCGAAGGTGCCGAGCGAGAGCATGTTGGCGGTGGTGTCGAAGCCCGCCGCGAGCAGGATCAGACTGATCCCCTTCAGCTCCTCGTCCGTCAGATCGCTGTCGGTGAGTTCACTGAGGACGTCGTCGGTGGGGTTCGCGCGCTTGGCGGCGACGAGCCGCGCGAGGTACTCCTGGGTCGCGGTGTAGGCCGCCATCAGTTCCTCGTCGCCCACCTCCCCGCCCATGAAGGTGTCGATCTGCTCCTGGAAGGAAGCCCGGTCCTCGTACGGCACGCCCAGCAGTTCGCAGATCACGATGGTGGGGATCGGCTTGGCGACGGCGGGCACCAGGTCGGCCGGCGGCCCGGTCCGCTCCATGGCGTCCAGGCAGTCGGCGGTGATCCGCTCGATGCGCTCGGTGAGCAGGCGCATCCGCCGTACGGTGAACTTGCCCACCAGCGGCTTGCGGTAGCGGCTGTGCTGCGGCTCGTCCATGAGCAGGAACTCGCCGGGCGGCGCCGGAGGCAGCGCGAAGCCGGCGACGTTCATGAGTTCCCTGCGCGAACTGAACCGCGGGTCGGCCAGCACCGCCCGGACCATCTCGTAACCCGTGATCAGCCAGCCGGGCTCGCCGCCGGGGTGGACGCAACGGCTGATGGGACCGTGCCGGCGCGCCTCGGTCAACTCCTGCGGCGGATCGAACGGGCAGCCGGGCCGACGTGCCGTCGGCAGGGCGCCGACGGTGTGGACGGATTCCCCCATGACCATTCCTCGTCTCGCGATATGACGTGTTCGGCAACGCCTGGAAGCTACGTTGCATTCACCGATGCGTCAATCTCGGAATTTCCGTAACTGCTGTTCAGAGCAGCAAATTTGATGCAATGACAGATCGATCGAACGCAACGCACCGGCAACCGGCGGGCGGGGGAGGTCACCGGGCGCCGATCCTTTCGGTACCGGCCTTCGGGGGAATTGTGGAGGTGTGGTGCGGGTGGGGGGCCGTGCGGTGGTACGGGGATGTCGTGTCCTCGCCTTCCGAACCGCCCGTTCCGCCGCTCGGACGTCTCGCCGGTGAGGACGCGCGCGTGCCCGCCCTGTTGCGGACCGCGGCCGCCTACGCCTGGCGGCTCATCGCGGTCGGTGTCGTCGTCCGGGTGGCCTTCTCGGTGCTCGGGCAGTTCCACCGGATCGCGGTCGCCGTCTTCCTGGGCCTCGTCATCGCCGCGGTCCTGCGGCCGGTGGCCGGTCTGCTGGCCCGGTTCCTGCCCCGGTCGCTCGCCGTCGCCGTCGCGCTCGTCGGCGGCATCGTCGTCGTCCTCGGGGCGCTGGCCCTGATGGGTGAGACCGTGGCGGACCAGCGCAGTGGGCTGGAGCGGGAGTTCGTCGACGGGATCGACCGGATCGAACGACGCCTGGAGGAGCCCCCGTTCCGGCTCCCGGCGGACGCGTTCGCCGATCTGCAGTCGCGGATCGGCAGGTTGCTGTCCGAACACCGCTCCACGCTCATCAGCACGGCGCTCAGCGGCGCGAGCCGGCTGGTGGAGGTGCTGACGGTCCTCGCGCTGGCCGTGTTCTGCGCGGTCTTCTTCACGCACTCCGGCGAGCGGCAGTGGCAGTGGGTCTGCGCCCAGCTCCCCGCCGGCGCCCGGCAGCGGGTCACCGTGGCCGGCCGGGCCGCCTGGCGGACGTTCACCGGATACACCCACGGCATTCTGCTGGTGGCCGGGACCAACGCCGTCCTGGTGGGGATCGCCCTGTTCGCCCTGGGGGTGCCGCTCGCGGTGCCGCTGGCGCTGCTGGAGTTCCTGGCCGCCTTCATCCCGCTGATCGGCTCGCCGATCGCCCTGGCGGTGGCGGCCGTGGTCGCCCTGGCGTCGAAGGGACCGCTGATCGCCCTGGTGGTCGTGGCGCTGATCGTGGTCATCGGGCAGATCGAAGGGCACGTGCTGCACCCCTTGGTGATGAGCTGGGCCGTCCGGCTGCACCCGGTGGTGGTCGCCCTGGCCGTCGTCGGCGGGGCGGTCGCGGCCGGCGTGATCGGTGCCGTCGTGGCCGTGCCGCTGGTGGCGGTGGTCTGGTCGGTGTGCCAGGCACTGCGGGAGCAGCCGGGCGCCTGACCCACCCGCCCCGCCACGGCCGACTCCCCTTCCACGGAGCGGTGTCGGAGCGGACTCCGCCGGGGCGTGCGGCTTCCGTGCCCCGGCCACCGACACGGCCCTCACCCGGCTGCTCTAGTCTCATGGGCGCGGCCCGTGGGGTCTTCTCGGCCAGCGGGATGACCGTATGCCACATGCCCGTCAGGAGGACCGTTGTACGACGACGAGCGGGCCGACCGCCCCGGAAGCCACGGAGAACACCGGATCCAGCAGGAGATGGGCACCACCGACCGGGCCGACCGGTTCTACGACGAACAAGTGCTGGACCGGCTCAACCCGCGGATGCAGGAGTTCGTGGCCCGCCAGGAGATGTTCTTCCTCGCCACGGCGGACGCCGGCGGGGAGTGCGACAACACCTTCCGGGCCGGCCCGGCCGGTTTCCTCCACGTGCTCGACGACACCACCCTCGCCTACCCCGAGTACCGCGGGAACGGCGTCATGGCCTCCCTCGGCAACATCCGGGAGAACCCGCACGTGGGCCTGCTGATGATCGACTTCGCCGGGGACCGGATCGGCCTGCACGTCAACGGCCGGGCCGAGCTCGTCCCCGACGACGCCATGCGCCGCCGGCACCCGGGCCGCCTCGCCGTCGACCCCGTCCCCGGTCGGCGCCCCCGGCTCTGGGTCCGGGTGGAGGTCGAGGAGGCGTACGTCCACTGCTCGAAGCACATACCCCGGCTCGTCCCGGCGCAGCGGCGGCGGAGCACCGGCGAGGAGCGGGCCTGGGGCACGGACGACGTCCGCCGCAAGGGTGGCGACTACTTCGGAGCGGCGGCCGGTGCCGAGCAGCGGCTCACGGAGCGCGCTCCCGGTCTTCCCCGTCCGTGAACGACCGGCACACGGCTGGCGGCGTACGAGTCCGTGAACGACCGGCACACGGCTACCGGCGTACGAGCTTGACCTGCCGCGTTCCACGGCCCGCGGCGCGGAAGCAGGAGAGGACGACCACGAAGGGCCACACCGACTGCAGGGTCGTCACCGCGCGCTCCGCCGCGCCGGCCGCGCCGCGCTGGTGCAGTTCGATCAGGAACCAGGCCGCGCCCAGCGCCATCACGCCGGTCGCCCCGACGGAGGGCAGGGGGCGCAGGCCCCAGGGGACGGCGTCGCCGGTGCGGGCGGCGAGGAGAGGCCACGCCGCGAGGACGGTGAAGCCCACGGCGGCCACCGAGCCGTGACTGAGCGAGCCTCCGCTGCTCGGCGCCGGGACGACGGCCACCCCGAGCGCCGCCACTCCCCCGGCCGCGAGCGCCACCCGCCCCGGAGTCGCGGCCGGGCGCAGCCCCCAGGCGGTGAGCAGATGGCAGACGCCGAGGACGACGAACGCCGCCGTCATCACCCAGGAGCCCGAGGCGCCGGGCGCCGCCAGCACGCTGATGGTCTGGGCGGCCGGGTCGTACGGGGAGCCCTGCAGTGATGCCGCCACCAGCCAGCCCAGGATCAGGGCCACGGGGGCGCACCCCGACGACAGAAGGACCCATTTCGGCACAGATCGCACCAGGACACCGTACGGGGGCGCTGCCCTGTTCTCGCGGGACGGGCGCGCCTCGCGTGGCGTAGTCGCGGGGTCCGCCCGGCCGGTGCGGGCGCAGGATGGAAGCGTGCGCGGACGCGGCGAAAGGTGATCGGTCATGGAGCTCACGCTGGTGGTGCTGATCATCGTCGTGGGGCTGACGTTCGACTTCACCAACGGCTTCCACGACGCCGCCAACGCGATCGCCACCTCGATCTCCACCCGGGCCCTGACGCCGCGGGTGGCGCTGGCGATGGCGGCGGTGATGAACTTCCTGGGCGCCTTCCTGGGCACGGAGGTCGCCCAGACGGTGGGCAAGGGCATCATCGGGGCGCCCGAGGCGGTCTCGGGCCTGCTGCTGGTGCTGTGCGCGCTGCTCGGCGCCATCGCGTGGAACGTCTTCACCTGGTGGCGAGGGTTGCCCACCTCGTCCTCGCACGCCCTGATCGGCGGGCTGGTCGGCGCCGCGCTGGCCGCCTCGGCGACCGTCCACTGGTCCGGCATCCTCGACAAGGTCGTCCTGCCGATGCTGCTCTCCCCGCTGGTCGGGGTGGCGCTCGGGTATCTGCTGCACACCGCCATCCTGTGGCTCTTCCGCCGTGCCGCGCCCCGGCGCACCATGCGGCGTTTCCGCATGGCGCAGACCGTCTCCGCCGCCGCGATGGGGCTGGGACACGGGCTGCAGGACGCGCAGAAGACCATGGGCGTCATCGTGCTGGCCCTGGTCACCGCGGGCTGGCAGGACGACTTCTCCGTGCCGGTATGGGTGATCGTCGCCGTGGCGCTCGCCATGGCCGCCGGTACGTACAGCGGAGGGCGGCGCATCATCACCACCCTGGGGCGGCGGATCGTGCACCTCGACCCGCCGCGCGGTTTCGCCGCGGAGACCTCCGCGGCGGCCGTTCTCTACACCACGGCGTTCCTGGTGAAGGCGCCGATCTCCACGACGCAGACGATCACCGCGGCCATCCTGGGTGCCGGTGCCACCCGGCGCGCCTCGGCCGTACGCTGGCAGGTGGCACGGTCCATCGTCACCGCCTGGGTGCTCACGTTCCCCGGCGCCGGGATTCCCGCCGCCGCGCTCTATCTCTTCCTGCACGCCGTCACCGGCGTGTGAGTCCGGCCGGAGGCCGTCATGAGACCTTCCTCCGTTCCACCGCCGTCCCGGCCGTCGGACGCGATGGTGCCGGGCGCCCTGCCGCTGCCCGGTCGTTTCGCCCATCTGCATCCCGACGACGGCGCCTGTCTGATGGAGGCCGCCGCGCTGCTGGCCGGTGACCGGTTCACCGACAGCCCCGCCGGTACGCACCCGGTGCTCGCGGCGCTGGCCCGCGCCGTCAACGACAGCGTGGGCGACGTGGCCCGGCTCGCCCTGTGGCCGCTGGCCGCCGAGCTCGCCGACGCCCGGCCCCCGGGGCGGGCGCACGCGCCGCGGCCCGTCGGCATGGCGGTGGAAGCGGCCCGGCGGGTGCGCCCTTCCTCCCGGACCCTGGCGCGGCACGGCCGGGCGTGCCGCCGCAGAGCGGAACGTGTGGCCCGCTCCCCCGCGGCCGGCCCCGCGAACCGGGTCGCCGACCTGCTGTGGTGGCGCGGCCCGGGAAGCCGTCACCTCGACCACGCCGTGCGGGTGCTGAGCGCCGCGCCGGACGCCGATCGACGGCTGTCCGCCCTGCTGCGGCAGGCGGTGGCCGCGGCCCGGGCGGGAACGTCCGGGGCCGCGGA
Organism: Streptomyces sp. NPDC085932; assembly: GCF_044540525.1. Classification (NCBI taxonomy): domain Bacteria; kingdom Bacillati; phylum Actinomycetota; class Actinomycetes; order Kitasatosporales; family Streptomycetaceae; genus Streptomyces; species Streptomyces sp. NPDC085932. The sequence continues at coordinate 1,615,435 of NZ_JBITSJ010000001.1, read as the reverse complement.
GGTCCGCTGCAACCGGTGAGGGGCAGGGGCCCGTCCTACTGGGCACCATGATCCCTCCCAGCGTCGGCGGCCCCTGGGCCGCACCGGTCGTGCGGCACCTGCTCGACTTCGCGTGGACGCAGACACGCGCCTGCGCCTTCGCCATCGCCCTGCTGTCCGGCGTCGCCGTCTCCGCCCTGCTCCCCGACCTCCCGGTGGCACGGTACGACCTGCTGGTCGTCTACGGCGTGCTGCTCACGCTGCTGTTCTGGCTGCGCGGCCGGGAGAACGGCCGGGACGTCGCCGTCATCGCGGTCTGCCATGTCATCGGCCTGGCGTTCGAGCTGGTGAAGGTGTCGCTCGGCTCCTGGAGCTACCCGGAGCCGGCCGTGCTGAAGTTCGCCGGGGTGCCCCTGTACGGCGGGTTCCTGTACGCGGCCGTGGGCAGTTACGTCTGCCGGGCCTGGCACCTGTTCGACCTGGAACTCGTGCGCTACCGGCCGCGTGCGACGGCGGTGGTGGCCGCGGCGATCTACGTCAACTTCTTCAGCCACCACTGGCTGCCCGACGCGCGCTGGGTGCTGGCCGTGCTGCTGGTCGCGGTGACCGCCGGGACGGCGGTGCGGTTCACCGTGCGGGGCGTGCGCCGGAGGATGCCGCTCGCGGTGTCGTTCGTGCTCATCGGGTTCTTCCTGTGGGTCGCGGAGAACCTCGCCACCCTGGTCGGCGCCTGGCGCTACCCGTACCAGCAGCACGGCTGGGAGCCGGTGGGGATCGAGAAGTTCGGGGCGTGGGCGCTGCTGATCAGCGTGACCTTCGTGCTGGCGGCCGTCGGCCGCGGCTCGCGAGTCGTCGCCGGGCCTCCGCCCTGAGTATCATCCTATGAACGTAAATGGAGTGATTCGCCTTCGAGGGTCGTCACCGACCGTGGCCGTCCTCGCCGGAGTGATCCATGTCCCGCACCCGCACGACGGACGACGGTGACGAGCTGCTGACCCGGCTCGGAGCCCTGACGGCCCAGGCCCGCGCGCAGGCCGAGATGCAGCGCTCCCGCGTCGAGCTGGCCCTGGCACTGCAACGTGGCATGCTCCCCCGCGACCTGCCCGTCGCGGGACGGCTCCATCTGGCCGTGCGGTACACCCCCGCGTGCCAGGGACTGAACGTGGGCGGCGACTGGTACGACGCCTTCACCCTCGGCGACGGCCGGATCGGTCTGTCCATCGGCGACGTACAGGGACACAACATCGAGGCGGCCGCCTTCATGGGGCAGGTGCGGGCCGGGCTGCGGGCGCTGGCCTCTGTCAGCAGCGAACCGGGCGAAGTCCTGGCCCGCACCAACGACCTGCTGCTGGCACTCAACTCCGACCTGTTCGCGACCTGCACGTTCATGCGGCTCGACCTCTGCGCCGGGGTGCTGGAGAGCGCGCGGGCGGGACATCTGCCCTGCGTCTGGGCCACGGCGGACGGGAAGTCCGGTGTCACCGAGGACGAGTGCGGCCCCCCGCTCGGGGTCCTGGCGGGCATGCCCTATCCGGTGACCCGGTACGAGCTCACCACGGGCGGTGTGTTCGTGCTCCTCACGGACGGTGTCGTGGAGGGACCGTCGATGCCGCTGGAGGAGGGCCTGGACCAGGTGACGCGGCTCGCGGGCATCGCGGCGGTCGCGGGCATGGACGTGGACGCGCTGGCCGCGGCCGTGATCAAGGGCGCGGAGCGGGTGGGACACGACGACGACGCCGCCGTGCTGGTCGTCGGGCTGGACGGACCGGACGCGCCGCCCCCGCCGGCCCGGACCGGCGAGCAGGCGCGGGCACCTCAGCCATAGGGCCGCACGGCTCCGCTCCCGCCTCGCCGACCCGGCGGCCCCGGTGTCTCATGGCTGCTGTGGTGGGTAGCCAGGATCTGCGCAAGCCGGTCGTCCTCGCTCTGCAGACGCCGGCCGTCGCCGCCTGCTACTACGCGTCCGGGCAGCTGGGTCTGCTGCGCGAACTGGTCGTCGAGGGCGCGGTGGTCACCCCCATCTGGCCTCCCACCGGGGTCTCGGTCGCCTGCCTGCTCCTCTTCGGGCTGCGCTGCTGGCCGGGCATCGCCCTGGGCGCCTTCTTCGTCATCCTCTCCCTGACCTCCCCGTCGCCGTCCGCGCTGGGGATCCTGGCCGGGAACACGGCCGCGCCCCTCGCCGGGTACCTGCTGCTGCGCCGGGCGGGCTTCCGCACCGATCTCGCCCGGCTGCGCGACGGCCTCGCCCTGGTGTTCCTGGGCGCGTTCACCGCGATGCTGATCAGCTCCACCACAGGCGCGGTGCTGCTGGTGCTCACCGGCCGGCTCGAAGGGGCGGGTTTCTGGCCCGTGTGGCTGGCCTGGTGGGTGGGCGACGCCATGGGCGTGCTGATCGTCACGCCGGTGCTGCTCCTGCTGGCCCGGGTCCGCCCGCCGTTTCGTCTGACGCGCTGGAGGGAGGCCACGGGGCTGGCCGTCATCGTCTGCTGCGTCGTGCCGCTGGCCACGCACAGCCACCTGAGCCTGCTCTACCTCGTCTACCCCCTGGTGATCTGGGCGGCTCTCCGCTTCCAGCTGGCGGGCGGCATGGTGTGCGCCCTGTTCGCCTCGGTCATGGCCACGGTGTCGGCGACCGACCGGGTGGGTCCGTTCGAGCGGCTCACCCGCGTGGAAGTGCTCATGAAGCTGCAGGCCTTCAACGGGGCAATGGCTCTGACGGCCCTGATCCTGTCGGCCGTGATCACCGAGCAGATCAACACCCGGCGCTCGGTGGAGCGCGCGTGCCAGGAACTCGTGGAGGTCCTGGAGCACCTCACGGCGGGCGAGGCGGCCGACGGCCGGGCCCCGCCGCGGGAGGACGGACCCGGGCAGCGCCGGGACGACTGAGCCGCCCGGGCCGTACGGGAACCCGCGCCCCCACCCGGCCGTAGGGTGGGCGCATGACGGAGGTGGAGGTTCTGGAGCTGCTGGTGTCGCCCGCGCACCGGCTGGCCGGGCGGCCCGCGGACGGGCCCGCCCCCGGCCCGCGGGACGAGCGCGTCGCCCGGGTGGAGGTGCGCGACGGCCTCGGACTGGTCGGCGACCGCTACTACGCGCGGCCCGCGCACCGGAACGCGGCCGTGACCATGATGGCGGCGGAGCACCTCCCACCCGGCGCCGATCTGCGGCACACCCGCCGGAACGTGCTGCTCCGGGGCGTCGACATCGACGCGTACCTCGGTTCGACGATCTCCCTCGACTGCGGCACCGGACCGGTGGTGTTCGTGGTGAAGCGCCCGGCCCGGCCCTGCGCCTGGATGGACGTGACCATCGGCCCCGGCGCACAGCGCGCCCTGCGGGGCCGGGGCGGGGTGCGGTGCACACCCGTGAGCGACGGGGTCCTCACGGTCGGCCCGGCGGTGTTCCGGGTCGTGGCCGGACCCGACGCCGCCTGAGCGCGCCCTGAGCGCCCGGGAGGATCAGCCGGCTCCGGGCGCCGTGCGGATGGCGGCGATGTCGAACTGCAGGCGCACCTTCTCGCTGACCATCGCGCCACCCTCGGCCAGCCTGCTGTTGTACGTGAGGCCCCAGTCGGAGCGGTTGATGGTCGTGGTGCCGTCGAATCCGACCCGCTCGTAGCCGAACGGGTCGGTGACATGCCCGATGTAGGTCATCTCCAGGACGACGGGCCGGGAAATTCCCTTGATGGTGAGCTCGCCCGACATGCGATAGAGATCGGCGCCCGCCTGTTCCACACCGGTGCTCGTGAAACGCATCCGCGGATAGGCCGCGACGTCGAGGAAGTCGCGTCCCACCAGGTGGGCGTCGCGCTGTTCCACTCCGGTGTCGACACTGGCGGTGAACAGGGTGATGTCGGCCCGCGACCGGGACGGGTCACGGGCGTCGAAGTAGAGCCGGCTCTCGTACTCCAGGAAACAACCGCGCACGGTCGTCACCATCGCGTGCCGGACGGAGAAGCCGATCCTGCTGTGAGCGGGGTCGACGACCCATTCACCGGTCAGATTCGCCAGGCCCGGATCGGGCAGCACGGCGGTGGGGGAAGCCGGTGCGCCGGCAGGGCGCTGTGGGGGGACGGCGGGCGCCTGCCGCCGGGACGGCACGACGCGGTTGAACAGGTTCATGATTCATCTAGGTACTTGAGTTTGCTTATCGCCGCAAGTCCCCTTCCGTTGTGCGGGTGTTGAAGAGCGGCCTCCGGCCCTTTTGCGCCCGTGCTTTACACAGAATCCACACACGGGCGTTGCGGCGCACCGACGAAATACCCATGCGAAACCCCAGGTTTTTTCATTTCGGGCATGTCGGGGAATGGACCGTCTCCTCGATCGCCAGGTCGTTGTCCACCGTGTAGTAGGGGCGCAGGACGGAACCTCTCGCATTGATCGCGGGAAAGACGTGGACGTGTTTGCGGTCCGCCACGTCGTCGAGCAGGCGGCCGATCCTGACCTGCGGCGCGTCTGCGGCCGGTTGGACGAAGGCGTCCCACGCCCGGCCGGCGTGCGGTGCGCCGGCCGCCAGGTCGCCGGGGTCCACCGTGAAGGAGAAGCCGTGTTCGTCGCCGTCGATCCGGGGGCGTAGCTCCCGGACGGTGTCGGTGCCCCGCAGGCGCAGCCGCACCGTGGCGGTGTCGTGGAGGCGGGCACCGTGCAGACGGGCGGCGACCGTGATCGCCTGGTCCTCCACGCCGAGGGTGAGGGCCTCGGCGTGGGCGGTGCGCAGCCAGGTCCGCAGGGCGAGGAAGCCGTCCTTGGTGACGTACGGGACCCGGACGGCGACCGGGGAGGAGCGGTCGCGCAGGTGACCGTCGACCAGGGCGCGCAGGTCCCGCGGCCCGGGACGCAGGCGCTGCCGTTCGGCCCCCGGTTCCGGCAGCAGGTACAGGTCCCAGCGGCCCTCGGGCAGCTCCGGGCGCGGTTCCAGGACGGCGTGCGCCCTGCCGTCGGCGTCGGCCGGTTCCAGGTCGAGGTGGAGCAGGGTCTGCTCGGGCCGGCCCTTCTTGGGGCGCAGGCGCAGCAGCAGGCGGGGCCGGGCGGCGGCCGGCGGCGCGGGGAGGCGGAAGGTGACGCGGCCGTCCGCGTCGATCACGCAGCCGGTGCGCGGGGTGGTGTCCTGCCGGGTGGTCATCGTCGGCCCTTCCGTATCGCGCGCAGGGCGCCGGCGGCAGCGGCGTGGGCCGTGTCGCGGGCGGCGTGGATGCGGCCGGTCAGGGGGCTGCCGGTCCGGGAGACCCCGGACGCCGCGTGCCGGCCGGTGGCGCGTGCCGTCAGCGCCTGGTCGATGATGCGTTCGGCCTGGGTGACGACCGGCGCGGGGGCGAAGCGGTGGGCGTTCTCCCGGGCGGCGGCGCCCATGCGGCGGCGCAGCTCGTCGTCGCCCACGAGGCGCAGCAGGGCCGCGGCCAGGGCGTCCCGGTCCCCCACCGGGACCAGGCAGCCGTCGGTGCCGTCCTGGATGATCTCGCCGGGGCCGTAGGGGCAGTCGGTGCTCACGACGGGCAGTCCGCAGCGCATGGCCTCCACGATCGTCATGCCGAACGGCTCGAAGTTCGACGCGGCCGCGCCGATGGAGGCCTTGACCCACTCGGCCTCCATGGGGGTGGCGGCCCCCATCAGGAACACGTTGTTCCACAGGCCGAGCCGCTCGATGAGCTCACGCAGCGCCGGCTGCTCCTCGCCCTTGCCGTAGATGCGCAGCTGCCAGTCGGGGTGCGCGGCCGCGACCTGGGCGAAGGCCTCGATCAGCAGGTCGTAGCGCTTGACGCGGACCAGGCGCCCGGCGGCCACGACGACCTTCGCGGAGCCGTCGGCCGGCGGCAGCACCGGGTCGGGCACGCTGTTCGGGAGGGCCTCGACGTGGACGCCGGGCAGCCACATCGTCCGCCGGTAGGCGGCGGCGTCCGCTTCCGTGACGGTGGTGATCACGTCGAGGTGGCGGTAGGCGCGGCGCAGGGCGGTGCGCAGCCGCGGCGAGTGGTTGTCGAGGGTGAGGTGCTCCTGGCCGACCCGCACGACGTGGCGTGGGGCCTGGCGGGCGATGTGCACGTTGAGGCCGGGGCGGGTGCCGATGACGACATCGGCGCCGAGGCCCGCCAGGTGCTCGCCGATGCGCTGGTCGGTCAGCTCGCTGTACTGGTGGTGGCGGTACTCGGCGGCCGGGAAGATTCTCGCCGGTCTCCGGTGCAGGGGATGATCCGCCTCCGTGCGAAGGTCCACCAGCGCCCGCAGCCGTACCCGTGGGTCGGGGGTGAGGTTGGGGTGCTCCCGGTGGCGTAAGACGGAGACGATCTCGACGTCGTGCCGTTCGGCGAGCGCTCCGGCCAGGTTGAACGTGGTGGTGATCGTGCCTCCGATTCCATAGGCGTTGTGCAGAAGGAAAGAGATCTTCATGGTGGCCTAGACGACCCCGGGAGCCGGACAGTTGTTCGTCGTTACCACTCTGTGGCCCGGCTCGACGGCCCGGACCGGACCGGACGAATCCGTAATGATCTCGGACATAAGTGGTCTGGGCCATAGTGCTCGGCTGCCGGAATGTGCATAGCTTGATCTGTTTGCCCGCAAGCAGCGTCGCGTCACGGGTGCACCGTCCTCGTCGATCTCCAGGAGAGCCATGCGCCCCCGAATAACCTCCGTACCTCGCCCCACGTCCCTGCCGCCCCTCGCCCTGGCGGGCGGCGCGCTGGCCGTGGGCGTGGGCGGCCTGTACCTCGGCGGGCTGCTGCTGACGGGCGGCCAGATCGACGCCGGGACGACCGTGCGCGGGGTGGACATCGGGGGCCTGAGCCGCGCGGAGGCCGTGCGGAAGCTGGAGCGGCGGTTGGACACGCCCGGGGCGCGGGCGCTCTCCGTGCGGGTCGGCGACCGCACGGGCACCATCGACCCGCGGCGCGCCGGGCTCTCCTACGACGTCGGGGCGACCGTCGACCGTGCCGCGCGCACCGGCGCCGACCCGGTCAGCGTGTTCGGCGGGCTGTTCCGCTCCGGCGGTGCCGTCGAGCCGGTCGTGCGTCTCGACCGGGAGCGGGCCACGGCCGCCCTCGGGGAGCTGGGACTGGACCGGAAGGTCCGGGACGGTGCCGTCTCCTTCGACGGCGGGCGGGTCGAGCAGGTCGCGCCGCGCACCGGCTACGCGCTGGACGTGACGGCCGCCGTCGACCCCCTGCGCGCCGCGTTCCTGCGCGGCGACGCCGGCGCGGTGACGGCCCTGCCGGTGCGCGAGACCCGGCCGAAGGTGACGGGCGAGGAGGTGCGGCGCGCGGTGCGGACGTTCGCGCAGCCGGCCGTCTCGGGCCCCGTCACGCTGACCGCGGCCGGCCGGCGGATCACGGTCGGCCCCGAGGTCCTGGGCGCGCACCTGACCATGCGGCCGGACGACGGCGGCACACTGCAGCCGCGACTCGACGCCGAGGGGCTGCGGGACGACCCCGCGGTGGCCGGGCCGCTGAACGAGATCACCACCACCGCGCGGAACGCCAGGCTGCGGCCGGACGGCGACCGGGTCGCCGTCGCCGAGGACGCCGTGCTCGGCCGGGAGATCACCGGCAAGGCGCTCGGCGAGGCGGTGCTGCCCCTGCTCACCGAGGCGGGCGCCGCCCGCACGGGCGCGGTGGACGTGCGCACGATCCGGCCCGAGGTGACGCGTGAGAACGCCGCGGAACTGGGGCTGACCGAGACGATGTCCTCCTTCACGGTCCACTTCGAACCGGCCGAGTACCGCACGAAGAACATCGGCCGCGCGGTGGAGCTCATCAACGGCTCGCTCGTGCGGCCGGACGAGACGTGGAGCTTCAACCGGACCGTCGGCGAACGCACCGAGGAGAACGGCTTCGTCGAGGGCATCATCATCCTCGACGACCAGTTCACGAAGGCGTCCGGCGGCGGGGTCTCCGCGGTGGCGACGACCGTGTACAACGCGCTCTTCTTCGCCGGGGTCAAGCCCGTGGAGCACGGCGCGCACTCCTTCTACATCGAGCGCTATCCGGAGGGCCGCGAGGCGACGGTCGCCTGGGGCAGCTTGGACCTGCGCTTCACCAACGACTCGGGCAAGGCCCTGTACATCCAGGCGGAGTCCACGGACACGTCCGTGACCGTCTCCTTCCTCGGCACGCGCAAGTACGACGAGATCAAGTCGGTCAAGGGCCCGCGCACCGAGGTGAAGGAGCCGGCCAAGAAGGTGAGCGACGACAAGGAGTGCGTCCCCCAGACCCCGCTGGAGGGGTTCGACGTCACGGTGGAGCGGGTCTTCTACGACGGCGGCCGGGAGGTGCGGCGCGAGCCGTACCGCACGCACTACACGCCGCGTGACGAGATCGTCTGCGAGTGATCCACCCGCCGTCGCCCCGGCCCCGCAACGGCCCGTTTCGTTCGAGCCGTTGACCCGCCCCTGGGGCGCCAGCACAATGAGCGCGCTGATTGAGAGCGCTCTCAAGGGGAGATCCATGACTGGCAGACAAGGCCCGGCGCTCAGCCGGCGTTCGCTCATCGGTGCCGGGCTCGGGGCCGCCACCCTCGCCGCGGCCGGTTCCGGGCAGGCCCTCGCGGCCGGCTCCCCCGGCACCCGCCCGGCCTCGGCACCGGCCCGCGCACACGCCTTCCTCGCCGCCGCCATGGACGCCTACCCCGACCACGGGAGCCTTCGCCTGACCCAGAGCTACACCGACCAGGCCGGCCTGTTCAGCACCGCGTTCACCTACGACAACGCCCTGGCCGTCCTGGCCCACCTCGCCACCCGGACCTCGGACGGCCTGGCCCGGGCCACGGCCCTGGGCGACGCCCTGCTCTACGCCCAGCTGCACGACCCGGCGCACGACGACGGCAGGCTCCGCCAGGCCTACAACGTCGGGCCGTACACCTTCTACGACGGTTCGCCGCAGCCCGACGGCTTCGTCCGGCCGGACGGCACCGTCAACGTCGGTACGCAGTTCGGCTTCACCGGCACGGCCGTGGGCGACATGGCCTGGGCCGGCATCGCGCTCGGCGCCCTGGCCCGCCGTACCGGGGCGCGCCGCTTCCTCACCGGTGCCGTGCGGATCGGCGAGTGGATCGAGCGGAACGGCCGGACCGACGAGCCGCTCGGCGGCTACAAGTTCGGCGTGGACGGGGCGAACCAGAAGCTGCCGTTCACCTCGACCGAGCACAACACGGACCTGATCTGCCTCTTCGGCCGGCTCGCCCGCCTCACCGGTGACCGGGTCTGGCGGGAACGGCGCGCGCGGGCCGAGGCGTTCGTGCGGCGGATGTGGGAGCCGGACGGCGGCTTCTTCTACACCGGCACCAACGACGGGGTCACGGTGAACAAGTCGCCCGTCCCGGAGGACACGCAGACCTGGACGCATCTCGCCTTCTCGTCGCGCACCCGCCGCTACGCCCGTTCGCTGGACTGGGCCGCGGCCGAACTGGCCGTCGTCGACCACGCGCAGCGCCCCAACAGCACGGTGCCCGCGGGCCAGTCCTACGAGGGCGTCACCTTCAGTTCGGCGAGCCTGGTGGCGAACGAGGACGCGCCGATCGCCGCGGGGCAGCCCAAGCCGGACCGCAACGGGGTGTGGTTCGAGGGGACGGCCCATCTCGCCCTCGCCCTGCGGGACCGCGGCGCCCGGGGTGACGAGACCCGGGCCCGGCGCTTGCTCGTCTCGCTGGAGCGGGCCCAGGAACTGCTGGGCGGCGGTCAGACCGTCGGCGGCCGGGCGCTGCCCGAGCGTGCCGGGGTGGTGTCCGCGAGCAGTCCGCTGGACACCGGATTCGGCTTCGGCTACTACCCGTACCGGCACACGGGGGCGACCGCCTGGTACGTGATGGCGGCGGCGCGGTACAACCCGCTGCGGGCGTGACGGGGCGGCCCGGTCCGCCGTCGCGTGCGGCGGACCGGGCGCGGGGTCAGGCGAGGCGGTGCACCCGCTGGTCGGTCAGTTCGTAGCGGGCGCCGACGATCGCCAGCCGGCCGGAGCCGATCCGGGCGGCGAGGTCGGGCTCCGCCACCAGCTTGGAGCGGACCAGCCGGACGTTGGCGTCGACGGTCGCGTCGATGCGCGCGTCGCCCTCCTTGCCGTGGTCTATGGCGGGGCTGATCTGGTCGGCCAGGTACTGGATGTGCGCGGGCAGCCGGCCCCCCGACTCCTCGGCCTCGACGGCGGCCCGCACGGCGCCGCAGGACTGGTGTCCCAGCACGACGACGAGGGGTATGCCGAGTTCCAGCACGCCGTAGGCGACACTGCCGAGCACGGCCTCGTCGAGGACCTCTCCGGCGGTGCGGACGGTCATCAGGTCGCCCAGGCCCTGGTCGAAGACCAGCTCCGGGGGCACGCGCGAGTCGATGCAGCCGAGGACGACGGCGAAGGGGTGCTGACCGGTGGTCAGGGTCTGCCGGACGGCCGGCGTCTCGTGCGGGTGGCGTTCGTGGTAGGTGCGCCAGCGGCGGTTGCCCTCGGCCAGTTCCCGCCAGGCCTCGCCCGGGGTGCCGGGCCGCGGGGGCGTGCCCCGGGTGGGGGCGGCGGTGGCGGTGCGGGCGGTGGCGAGGCCCGTGCCGAGAGCGGCGGCACCGGTCAGTGCGGTGCGCAGGAGGGTGCGGCGGACGGGGCCGCCGGTGGCCGGCCGCGCACCGGCGAAGGGGTGCGGTGCACGGTCGGCGCCTCTGTGGGCAGTGGAATCGGTGTTCACGGCCAGAACGTATGCCCGACTCCGGGCCAGGGCGCGTTCCTTGCCGTTTCATGGGGTGTCTTGGGTGAGTGATGTTCTTGCCTTGAACGACTTTTGACGATCCCTCAGGCAACGCGGGACGCCCCGGGCCGGCCGGCTCGGGGCGTCCTGTCGTGCGGGGTGATCAGGCGGTGATCAGACCAGGTCGAACCGGTCCAGGTTCATGACCTTGACCCACGCCGCGACGAAGTCGTTGACGAACTTCTCCTTGGCGTCGTCGCTCGCGTAGACCTCGGCCAGGGCGCGCAGCTCGGAGTTCGAGCCGAAGACCAGGTCGGCGCGGGAACCGGCCCACTTGACCTCGCCGGTGGCGGCGTCGCGGCCCTCGAAGGTGGTCTGGTCCTCGGACGTCGACTTCCACGTGATGCCCAGGTCGAGCAGGTTGACGAAGAAGTCGTTGGTCAGCGAGCCGGGCGTCTTGGTCAGCACGCCGAGCTGGGACTGCTGGTAGGTGGCGCCCAGCACCCGCAGGCCGCCGACCAGGACGGTCATCTCGGGGGCGCTCAGCGTGAGCAGGTTCGCCCGGTCCAGCAGCAGGTACTCGGCCGGCAGGCGGTTGCCCTTGCCGAGGTAGTTGCGGAACCCGTCGGCGGTCGGCTCCAGCGCCTCGAAGGACTCGGCGTCGGTGTGCTCCTCCGTCGCGTCCACCCGGCCCGCGGCGAAGGGGACCTCCACCTGGAAGCCGGCTTCCTTGGCGGCCTTCTCGACGGCGGCGGAGCCACCGAGCACGATCAGGTCGGCCAGGGAGACCTTCTTGGCACCGGCGCCGGAGTTGAACTCCTGCCGGATGCCCTCCAGGACGCGCAGGACCTGGGCCAGCTCGTCGGGCTCGTTGACCTCCCAGCCGCGCTGCGGCTCCAGGCGGATGCGGGCGCCGTTGGCGCCGCCGCGCTTGTCGCTGCCGCGGAAGGTGGAGGCCGACGCCCAGGCGGTGGACACCAGCTGGGAGACGCTCAGACCCGACTCCAGGAGCTTGGTCTTGAGGATCTTGACGTCCTCGGCGTCGATGAGCTCGCCCTCGGGCTCCGGCAGCGGGTCCTGCCAGATCAGGGTCTCCTCGGGGACCTCCGGACCGAGGTACAGCGACTTCGGGCCCATGTCACGGTGGGTCAGCTTGAACCAGGCGCGGGCGAAGGCGTCCGCGAACTGGTCGGGGTTCTCGTAGAACCGGCGGGAGATGGGCTCGTAGATCGGGTCGAAGCGCAGCGCCAGGTCGGTGGTGAGCATCTTCGGGCGGTGCTTCTTCGTGGCGTCGTGCGCGTCCGGCACGATCTCCGGGGCGTCCTTGGCCACCCACTGGTGGGCGCCGGCCGGGCTCTGCTCCAGCTCGTACTCGAACTCGAAGAGGTTCTTGAAGAAGCCGTTGCTCCACTGGGTGGGCGTGGAGGTCCAGGTGACCTCCAGGCCGGAGGTGATGGCGTCGCCGCCCTTGCCCGTGCCGTAGGTGCTCTTCCAGCCCAGGCCCTGCTCCTCCATGGAGGCGGCCTCGGGGTCGGCGCCGACGTGGTCGGCCGGGCCGGCGCCGTGGGTCTTGCCGAAGGTGTGGCCGCCGGCGATCAGGGCGACGGTCTCCTCGTCGTTCATCGCCATGCGGCGGAACGTCTCACGGATGTCGCGGGCCGCGGCGAGCGGGTCCGGGTTGCCGTTCGGGCCCTCGGGGTTGACGTAGATGAGGCCCATCTGGACCGCGCCGAGGGGGTTCTCCAGCTCACGGTCGCCCGAGTAGCGCTTGTCGTCGAGCCAGGTGGTCTCGGGGCCCCAGTAGACGTCCTCCTCGGGCTCCCAGACGTCCTCGCGGCCGCCGGCGAAGCCGAAGGTCTCGAAGCCCATCTGCTCCAGGGCGACGTTGCCGGTGAGGATCATGAGGTCGGCCCAGGAGATGTTCTGGCCGTACTTCTTCTTCACCGGCCACAGCAGACGGCGGGCCTTGTCGAGGTTGCCGTTGTCCGGCCAGCTGTTCAGCGGCGCGAAGCGCTGCTGACCGGCGCCGGCGCCGCCGCGACCGTCGCTGATGCGGTAGGTGCCGGCGCTGTGCCAGGCCATGCGGATCATCAGCGGGCCGTAGTTGCCGAAGTCGGCCGGCCACCAGTCCTGCGAGGTGGTGAGCACCTCCGCGATGTCGCGTTTGACGGCCGCGAGGTCCAGGTTCCGGAACGCCTCGGCGTAGTCGAAGTCCTCACCGAGGGGGTTGGCCACCTCGGGGTTCTTGGCGAGGATCTTCAGGTTCAGCCGCTCGGGCCACCACTGGCGGTTGCCGCCGCCCTGGGTCGGGTGCAGCGCCCGGTCGTGGGCCACCGGGCAGCCGCCTCCTGCCTCCTCCGACTTCGGGTCGGTGACGATCGCGTCGTGGTTCTCAGTCATGGAAATCCTTCCGGACGGGTGGATCACGGTGCTCGGGTGGATCACGTGCTCAGGAACTGCTGGCGGTGGAACAGCCGGGGCACAGGCCCCAGTAGATGACCTCGGCCTCGTCGACGGCGAAGCCGCGGTCGTCGGAGGCGGTCAGGCACGGGGCGTGGCCGACCGCGCAGTCGACGTCGGCGACGGCTCCGCAGGACCGGCACACGAGGTGGTGGTGGTTGTCGCCGACCCGTCCCTCGTAGAGGGCGGGGCTGCCGGGTGGTTCGAGGCGGCGTATGAGTCCTGCCGCGGTGAGCGCGTGGAGCCCCTCGTAGACGGCCTGGACGGAGATGTGACCCACCCGCCCGCGCACCTCGGAGGCGATCGCCTCGGCGCCCAGGTGGTCTCCGTCCCGCACGGTCTCGAGCAGCGCGACGCGGGCTGCCGTCACCCGCAGGCCGGCACCGCGCAGCTCCTCGGCCGTGGTCGGGGTCCGGGATGCGGTCATGCCCACAACCTAGCCACACAAACACGAACGGTTCAAGAAAACGAACGGTTCAATTTTGGTGTCGCGCACGTGATGCCCTGGGGCGCCACCGCAGCACTGGGATGTGAGCTCCGTCACGACCTCATGATGAGTCCCGAGCACCCGGCCGCGTGGCAGCGGCCCGTCAGGACTCGGGAGAGGTCAGGCGTGCGAGCCGGTCAGCGGCCGCCGCGGCCTTGCGGCCGGCCTCGCGGACGCTGCGCTCGGCCGCGCGCGCCTGTTCCCGGGCGGTGCGCTCGGCGAAGCGGGCCTGCTGGTGCGCGCCCCTGGCGCGTTCCAGCTCCCCGGCCAGTTCGTCGACGTGCTGCTGGAGGCGCTCGACCTCCTGCTTCGCCTCCTCAGCCGCCCGGCCGGCGGCCTCGGCCCCGTCCCGGAGCGTGCGCAGCTCCCGGTCGGCGGCCTCGGCGGCCCGCCTCGCCTCGGCCAGACGCTGCCGGCGCTGCTCGTCCGCCTTGGTGTCCTTGACCGTCCCGCCCCTGCCCGCCCTGCCCGGGCCCGGCTCGCCCGCGCTCCTGCCCTGGTCCGGCGCGCCCCCGCCGGCGCGCGGGGGGACACCCCCGGCCACGGCCGGGAAGCCGACGGCCGCGCTGAGCGGCTTGGCGAGCCGGCCGGTCGCCCAGGCCTCGGCGGCCCCGGGGTCGGCGAGCACGGCGTGCAGGGTGTTCTCCACCTCGCGCTGCACGCTCTCGCTGATCGGATGACCGGCCTGCGCGGCGAGCTGCCTGGCCTGCAGGGACAGGGCGCGGATCAGCGCGTGCTGCCGCCTGCTCAGCTCCCGCAGCTGGGCACCGTCCAGGTCCTGGTGAGCCCGGCGCAGCCCCTCGCCCAGCCGGAGCAGCGGCTCCACCTCACCCGGGCGGCTGCGGACCAGGAGGTTGCTCACCCAGGCCGCGAGGCTGGGCTTGCGCAACGCACCGATCCGCGCGGCGAGTTCCCGGTCTCCCGCGGTGCGGGCGGCGGCCACGGCCGAGGCCCGGGCGGAGGTGAACTCCTCCGGCCGCAGGGCGTACAGCTCGTCGGCCACGGCATCCAGGTCCATGCGCGTCCCTTTCGCACGGCGGCTGTGAAGCTCCGGGTCGATCGTCTCAAGCCGGGCCGCTCGGGGCGCGCGGAAAGCCGCACACGGAGGCCCCGAGGCACCCCCTTCCCTGCTCGGAACACCGACGGTTTAACATATGAGCGCCGCCTAGCTCGAAAGATGGACTCGTGACTGTCAACGACGACTCGTTCACCAACTGGAAGAACCGCGAGGAGATCGCGGAGTCGATGATCCCGATCATCGGGAAGCTGCACCGGGAGCGGGACGTGACGGTCCTGCTGCACAGCCGCTCCCTGGTGAACAAGTCGGTGGTCAGCATCCTGAAGACCCACCGGTTCGCCCGCCAGATCGCGGGCGCGGAGCTCTCCGTCACCGAGACGCTGCCCTTCCTCAAGACCCTCGCCGAGCTCGACCTCGGCCCGTCGCAGATCGACATCGGCATGCTCGCCGCGACGTACCGCGAGGACGACCGCGGACTGTCGGTCGCCGAGTTCACCGCCGAGGCCGTCGCCGGTGCCACCGGCGCCAACAAGATCGAGCGGCGCGAGGGCCGGGACGTCGTCCTGTACGGCTTCGGCCGCATCGGCCGGCTGGTCGCCCGGCTGCTGATCGAGAAGGCCGGTTCGGGCAACGGACTGCGCCTGCGGGCCATCGTCGTGCGGGGCGGTGGGGAGCAGGACATCGTCAAGCGCGCCTCGCTGCTGCGCCGGGACTCCATCCACGGCCAGTTCCAGGGCACGATCACCGTCGACGAGGCGACCAGCACCATCGTCGCCAACGGCAACGCCATCAAGGTGATCTACGCGAACGACCCGTCCGAGCTGGACTACACCGCGTACGGCATCCGGGACGCCATCCTCATCGACAACACCGGCAAGTGGCGCGACCGCGAGGGCCTGTCGCAGCACCTGCGCCCGGGTATCGACAAGGTCGTGCTGACCGCGCCCGGCAAGGGCGACGTCCCGAACATCGTCCACGGCGTCAACCACGACACCATCAAGCCGGACGAGCAGATCCTGTCGTGCGCGTCCTGCACCACGAACGCGATCGTGCCGCCGCTGAAGGCGATGGACGACGAGTTCGGCGTGCAGCGCGGCCACGTGGAGACCGTCCACTCGTTCACCAACGACCAGAACCTGCTGGACAACTACCACAAGTCCGAGCGCCGGGGCCGGTCCGCGCCGCTCAACATGGTCATCACCGAGACCGGGGCCGCCTCCGCCGTCGCCAAGGCGCTGCCCGACCTCAAGGCGAAGATCACCGGCAGCTCCATCCGGGTGCCGGTGCCGGACGTGTCCATCGCGATCCTCAACCTGCAGCTCGCCCGCGAGACCACCCGCCAGGAGGTCCTCGACTACCTGCGCGAGGTCTCGCTGACCTCGCCGCTCAAGCGCCAGATCGACTTCATCAGCGCCCCGGACGCGGTCTCCAGCGACTTCATCGGCTCGCGCCACGCGTCGATCGTCGACGCCGGTGCCACCAAGGTCGAGGGCGACAACGCGATCCTCTACCTCTGGTACGACAACGAGTTCGGCTACTCGTGCCAGGTGATCCGGGTCGTGCAGCACGTGTCGGGCGTGGAGTACCCGACGTTCCCGGCTCCCGCGGTCTGATCCCGGAGAGCACACGGAAGGCGCGGGGCGTGCGGGCCCCGCGCCTTCCTCATGACCTCAGCACGAGCGGGTCGTGCCCGCCCCGTGCTCAGTGCTTGAAGACGTCCTTCGTCTTCTCCTTGGCCTGACGGGCGTCGCCCTTCGACTGCTGCGCGCGGCCCTCGGCCTCCATGCGCTCGTTGCCGACGGCACGGCCGATCGTCTCCTTGGCCTTGCCCTTGGCCTGCTCGGCCTTCGCCTTGGCCTTCTGCTCTCCAGCCACTCTTCGTTCACTCCCAGTCGTGTCCGACGTCGGGGTCACTGTGCGGGTGACCTTGAAAGGGGAGGTCCAAACCTGCCGGGCCGATTACACTCCGGCCCATGACGTACTTCTTCCACCTCCGCTAGGCACCGTCGGCGAAGCGAGGACCCCCCGTCGCCGACGACGCGGGGCGGCGGAGCGCTGCCCCGAGTGCCGACGTGGAAGAAGAACACCCCCATGTACACGCCCCTCGTGGCGCGCTGCCTGCGCGGCCTGGAGCCCCTGGTCGCCGCCGAGGTCGTCCACTCCGGTCTCGGCGCGGTCACCGATCTGCGGCACCGCGAAGTCCACTTCCGCACGTGCCGGTCCGCGCCCCCGCTGCGCACCGCCGACGACGTGTTTCTGCTCGCCGCCCGGCGTCCCGACGTCGGAGCCGCCCGCCAGGCCGCGCGGGAGCTCGCCGAGCTCGCCGCCCTCACCCCCCTCGACGACCTGCTGCCTCTGCGACGGGCGGTGACGGCGCCCACCTCGGTCGACGTCTCGGCCTCGTTCCTCGGCCGGCGCGCCTTCACGCGCTACGACGCCGAGGACGCCGTGGGCGAGGCCCTCGCCGAGCGGCTCGGCGTCCCCTACCACTCGCGCCGCACCGGTGCCGCTCCCCCGCCCGGATCCTGCGGCTGGCGACTGACCCTGGACGGCGCGCGGGCCACCCTCATGCTGCGCGTCGACGACCGGCCCCTGCACCGCCGCGCCTACAAGCGGCACACGATTCCGGGCACTCTCCACCCGCCGCTCGCCGCCGCCATGGCCGCGCTCGCCGACATCCGCGCCGGGCAGGCCGTCCTCGACCCGTGCTGCGGCGCCGGCACCCTGCTGATCGAGGGAGCGCTGGCCCGGCCCGACGCGCGCTTCCAGGGGTTCGACCTGTCGGCGCAGGCGGTCGCGGCGGCCCGCGCCAACGCCGGTGCGCTGCCGGTGTCCGTCCGCCGCTGCGACGCCGGCCGGCTGCCGCTGCCCGAGGGGGCCGCCGACCGTGTGCTGTGCAACCCGCCGTGGGGGGCCCAGGTCCCCGCGGGCGGCCTGCTCGCCGGCGCCCCCGACCGCTGGTGGAGGGAACTGCGGCGCGTCCTGTCCCCCGACGGCGCCGCCGTCCTGCTGCTGCCCGGCCGTGACGACCTGGCCGCCGCGATCCGGCACGGCTTCACACCCGTGCACGGCCAGCGGCTCCGGCTGTCCGGAGCGCAGCCGTTCCTCGTGCGGCTGATCCTGGCGGACGGCCGCAGGGGCCGCCGCTGACAGGCTCCCGCCCCGGCCGGGCGGTACCGCCCGTGAGAACCTTGCCCCGATCATGATCAGCGGGACGAACGAGGACAGCGCATGACCATCAACCGGCCGGGGCTGCCCGGGGATCTGCCGGCGGCGCCCGAACTGTGGGCGCGCTGGGCGCTCATCGCCGTGCTGGAGGCCACGACGAAGGACGAGCAGAGGGCTCATCACCGCACGGGCACCTGGGCGGACGGGGACGGGCTGCATCTGGACGACTCCGGCAGCACCTGGTGGAGCTTCACGGCCCGGGGCGAGGGGCGGTGGGTGCTCTACGGCGAGGACGAGTCCAGCGGCTGCAAGTGGCACCAGCCGCCGGTCGACCTGCTCGCCGGAGCCCCTTCCTGGCTTCCGCACGAGGAGCTCCAGGACTTGCTGTCCGGGGCCCAACTGGGCTGCGTCTACTGGTACGAGGACGGTTCCTGGGCGCGGGCCCCCTACCCGGACACCCTGGACGACGACGGCCTCGACTGCGGGATGAGCCGCTTCGCGGACCGCGCCGACGTGCTGCGCACGATCGCCGACGAGGACCACGGCGCCACGTCGGCCGCCGACGCGCAGGCCCTGCTGACGCATGCCGAGAACCACCGCCTGACGCCCGAGCTGCTGATGTCCCTCACCCGGGACCCGCACTGGCGGCAGCGGGACCGGCCGGCCATGACCCGGGCGCTGGAGCACGCGGGCCTGAACCGGCCGTGACCCGCGGGGACCGTCAGTGGCAGCACCCGTCGGCGGCGGGCGGCACGTCCAGGCGGCAGAAGCACGACGCCCGGATCGGCACGTCGGCCAGCGCGGTCGCCGTCTTGAGCTGGTGGGCCACGAGGGCCGCCTCGCCGGTCTTGCCGGTGCGCAGCAGGCACTCGTGGAAGCCGTGCAGTGCCCAGACGTTGTTGGGGTGCTGCAGGGGGCGGGGCAGGGTGTCGTCCAGGCCGAGGTCCGCGCGGTAGACGGCCTCGGCCTCCGCCACCCGGCCCTGTTCCAGCAGCAGGGCGCCGTAGGCGTGGCGGGTGGGCTGCATCCAGCCCCAGGGCTCGTCGTAGGGGAGGTTGTCGTCGAGCTCGACGGAGCGTTCCAGGGCGGCGAAGGCCAGGTCGTGATCGCCCCTGCGGTAGGCGAGTTCGCCGTCCAGCATGGCCCCGGCGACGGCGAGGATGTCGTGGCACGTGTTGTTGAACAGCATCCGTGACCCGGGCACGCGGCTGACCGCCTCGTGGAACAGGGCGCGCTCGGCCTCCGCCCGGTCGACCTCGCCGGTGGCCGAGAGGGCGACGCCCCGGGCGTAGTGGCGCATCGCCGTGGTCACCGCGTAGAGCTCCGGGTCGGCCGGGGCGGGCAGCGCGAGGATGTCGGACCAGCGGCCGAAGCGGATCAGCACGTGGACGCGCATGGCCAGGAACGCCTCCAGCCAGTCGGCCATCGGAGGGCTCTGCACGCGCAGCAGGTCCTCCGGGACGGCGGCCTCCAGCCGCGCGGCGGTGTCCAGGGCGACCTGCGCCTGGCCGAGGAACATGGCCCCGTAGATCTTGAAGTGGTAGTTGTGCGCCCGGTAGAGCGTGTAGAAGTTCATCGCGCCGGCCTGCCGGTGGTACTTCTCGTCGGCGGCGATCGCGGCGGTGTTGGCCGCGACGACCTGGCGGTAGTCGCCGCACAGCACGTCCAGGTGCGAGGGCATGTGGAGCAGGTGGCCCGCGTCGGGCACGATGCCGCGCAGCCGGTCGGCGACGGTGAGCGCCTGCTCCGGGGCCGGGGACATCTCCATGAGGTGGATGTAGAGGTGGAGCACGCCGGGATGCCGTGCGCCGGCCTCGGTGGCGAGGGCGTTCTCCAGCACCTCCCTGGCCTCGGGCGTGCGCGCGCCCGCGGCCGGCTGCCCGGTCCTCAGATCCCACAGCTGCCACGGGGTGAGGTTCATCGCGGCGTCGGCGTGCAGGGTGGCGATGTCCGGGTCGTCGGGCGCCAGTGCGTACACGGCGCGCATGGCGTCGGCGTAGGGCTCGTTCCACACCGAGCAGTCCTCCACCGCCTCCGCCTGCGGGTAGCGGGCCCGCAGGGCGCCGATCAGGGCCCGCTCGACCGGGGTGGCTCCGGCGGCCTTCTCGTGCGCCCGTTCCACGGCGGCGTGCGTGCGCTCCACCGTCCGCACGAGTTCCTCGCCGTCGAAGAACTCCCAGGGCTTGTTGTAGTTCGGGCCGAGCGCGTAGGCGATGCCCCAGTGGGCCATCGCGCACTCGGGATCGGCTTCGGCCGCTTTCTCGAAGCAGGCGACGGCCTCCTCGTGGTGGAAGGCGTACGTCCACACCAGGCCACGGTCGAACCAGAGTTGAGCCTCGGCGGACGTGGTGGTGACGGGACGGCTGTGGGTACCGAGGTCGTAGTAGTCGCCCATGGGACTCTCCTGGAAAAGCGGCCGAGGCCGTGAGAATAGCGGCTGCGGGCCTCTCCTCACTTCCGATGCGTTCCCGTATGTCCAGGTTAGCGGCACGACCGTCGATCACAGGGAGTGATCGGACCATCACATGAGCGACCCCGTCGCCCACCCCGGGCCGATCATCGTGTCGTTCGATCGTGGTCAGCTTCGCCGACGGGCTGGCACCGCCCAACTCCCGCTCCCTAGGATGTACTTCCTGTCCAGCCCGTCCTTTGGCGCGGCACCTTTGCAGGGGGAACGATGCACTCCGAGAAGCAGCTGTCCACCGAGATCGACGCGAACGTGCCGACGGCAGCACGCATGTACGACCACTACCTGGGCGGCAAGGACAACTACGCGGCCGACCGCGCCGCCTGCGAGGAACTCGACAAGGTCGTCCCCAGCACGCGCCGTCTGGCCCTGAACAACCGCCGTTTCCTCCAGCGCGTGGTGCGGACCCTCTCCGAGGAGTACGGGATCCGCCAGTACCTGGACCACGGCTCCGGCCTGCCCACGCAGGACAACGTGCACCAGGTCGCCCAGCGCATCGATCCCAGCACCCACGTGGTGTACGTCGACAACGACCCGATGGTGCTGGTGCACGGCCGCGCCCTGCTGGAGCAGGACGAGCGCACCACCGTCATCCACGCGGACATGCGCGAGACCGACCTGATCTTCGACCACCCGGACACCAAGCGGCTGATCGACTTCTCCGAGCCGGTGTGCGTGCTGTTCAACTCGGTCTTCCACTGCATCCCGGACAGTGACACGGACGGACCGCTCGCGGTGGCCCGGCGGGTCCGGGAGCGGCTCGCGCCCGGCAGCTTCATGGTGATGTGCCAGCTGGTCAGCGAGGACCCCGAGGTCCGCGCGTTCGTCACGAACTTCATGGACCAGGCGACGCAGGGCCACTGGGGCCGCGTCCGCGAGCCGAAGGACGTCGAGACGTACTTCGAGGGCCTGGAGATCCTGGAGCCGGGCCTGGTGGAGGTGTCCACCTGGCGCCCGGACACGGAGGTGGCGCCGCGTCAGCTCACCCACGAGTGGATCGAGTTCGGCGGCGTGGGGCGTCTTCCCCTGGAGCAGTGACCCGGCGGGTGCCGCTCGCGGGACGGTGAGCGTCCCGCGAGCGGCACCCGGACGTCACGGGTAGCGCTGGTCCATCGTCTGCCGCAGCAGCTCCATGGAGTCGCGGGGCTTGAGGGCCTCGTCCGCGAGCCGGTCCAGCGCGATCCGGTACTCCTCCGTCTCGTCGCGGTCCTCCAGGAAGTTGGCGCTTCTGATGTGCTCCAGGTAGACCACGTCGGGCAGGTCGAGGCCACCGAACCGCAGATAGGTCACCGGGATGGCGGGCGCCGAGGCGTTCGTGACGCTCAGCGGCACGATCTGGAGCGTCACATTGGGGCGCTGGGCCATCTCCACGAGGTGCGCGAGCTGCTCCCGCATGACGTCCGTGCTGCCCAGGACCCGCAGCAGGACGGACTCGTCGATGATCGCCCACAACTGCGGGGCCTCGGCTCGCGTCAGCAGCCGTGCCCGGTGCGTGCGCAGTTCGACGCGCCGCTCCACCTCACCGGCCGGGGCGTTCGGCAGGCCCCGCTCGACGACGGCCCTGGTGTAGGCGGGCGTCTGCAACAGCCCGGGCACGTACTGGATCTCGAAGGTGCGGATGGTGGCCGCGGCCTCCTGGAGGCCGACCAGCCGGTCGAACCACTCGGGCATCAGCCGCTTGTCGTAGCGCTGCCACCAGCCCGGCTCGCCGGCGCGCTGCAACAGCTTCAGCAGCACCGAGGCCTCGTAGTCGTCGGTGCCGTACAGCTGCAGCAACGCGCGGACGTCGCTCTCGGTCGGCGGGCGGCGGCCCTTGCCGGACTCGATGCGGGACAGTTTCGCGGCACTGAACCCGACAGCGCGCGCCGCCTGGTCCTGGGCCAGCCCGGCGTCCTCACGGAAGCCTGCCAGCTGCACACCGACCAGCATCTTCAGCAGGGTCGGCGCCGGCTCGGGCCTGTCCAGGTAGGGTTCCAGACGGGAGATACGATGCGACGCGGCGGACATCCTGACTCCCAGCAGACCGGCACAAGGGCGATTTACACTATCGCACCCGTCCGGGCCCACGCGCATCCGCCCGGAAGAGCCGTGGAAACTGGGGAGTTGGGCTCCGCTTCACCGGCTCGCATCACCGGCCCCGCTCTCACCGGTTCCCTTCACCGCCCCCGGGCCGTCCGGCGCGCGGCGGTCTCACACCAGGTGGTCGAACTCGCCGTCCTTCGCCCCGGCCAGGAACGCCGCCACCTCCGCGGCCGTGTAGACGAGCGCGGGCCCGTCGGGATCACGGGAGTTGCGCATCGCGATGCCTCCGTCCACGAGAGGGGCGACTTCGACGCAGTTGCCCTCGGCGTTGCTGTGCCGGCTCTTGATCCAGCAGGCGTCCAGTGAACTTGCCTGCACTCCGTTGCGCACTGGTGGCACCGCAGTCTCCTTGCTCTCCGGCCGAACTCGTCCCGGCCCGCGTACCCGCGACGGCTTGAAACTCACGCAATTTCTCGTGCAATTGCACGGAAGCGCCGTCAGCGTGGATAATAGCCGCGGCGTCAACCCCCGTGCTGACGCCCCGTCCTGACGTCGCATCGGGGAGATGCCGTGTCATCACCTGCGCAGCACGTGCTCCGGCCGCCGAGTGAGGCCCCGGCGCACGCAGGCGCATCCGAGGCGCTCGACGGCTTCCCGGCCGGCCGGCGTGCGGTGCCGTCCCACGGGATGCCGGGAGTGACGTCTGCGCCGCCCACCACCGGGACGGCGCCGGGCTTCGACTGCCTGGCCCCCTCGGTCGCGTTGCGCGTCGAGTGCAGCCGGGAGGGCTTCGCCCGGGCCCGGTCCTTCACCCGTCACACCCTGCACCTCTGGTCGCTCGACCACCGCTGCGACGACACCACGCTCGTCATCACGGAGCTCACCGCCAACGCCGCGACGCACGCGGCGCAGGGGGCACCCGGTGCGCCGGAGATCCGGCTGGGATTCCGCCGGGATCCGGCCCATCTGCTGGTGACCGTCTCCGACCCCGACGACCACCCGCCCCTGTACGCGCCCCACGCCGGCTCCGCCCTGGAGGAGCACGGCCGAGGCCTGTGCATCGTCGACGCCCTGTCCGAGGAGTGGGGCTGGACCCCGACCCCTCCGGCGGGCAAGACGGTGTGGGCGAGGTTGTCGACCTGTCCACCCCTCTGACCCGACTGCCGCGGAAAGGCCCCTCGCCATGCGCAGCGCTTCGACGGAACACCCGAGCAGCGAGCGCCCACAGCGCCCCGACGCCCCGTCCGGCCTGGCCCGGAAGACACCGCTCACGGCACTGGACCGCGTGCCGTGGGGCGACATCCAGGACTCCACCGGTTCGGCGGCGGCCATTCCCGTCCTGCTCAGCGGCATCGCCTGCGGCGACGCCGACACCGCCCGCTCCGCCCTGGACGATTTGCGGAAACGGATCTGCCAGTTCGGTTTCGTGGTGGAGCAGGCGACCGCCGCCACGGTGCCGTTCCTGTGGGAACTGGCCAAGCAGCCACAGGTGACCGTCCGCGCCCAGATCATCCAGCTGCTCAAGAGCATCGCCGACGCACGGCAGTGGGAGAGCACCGCCGCCGTCTACCCCAAGCTGCTGAACCACCGGGAGAACCCGGTGGCGTGGGAGCGGGCGGCGCGCCAGGCGGTGCGGGCCCGCAGCGGCGAACTGCGCCGGCTCATGGCGGACGAGGACACGGAGATCGCGAGGGCCACGACCGAGCTGGCCCGCTCGCTGGGGGCGGCCTGAGACAGGCGGCGCGGCCGTGGCCGGAACGCGGCGGTGTTCCGAAGACGTGATGAAACGGTGAGGGCCCCCGGCCGCCACGGGTGACGCCCCTCGCCTCCCGGGGCCGGGCAGTGTAGACATGGCACATGGTCCGACTCTTGGGTCGATCCGGGACTCGATCGCCCCTGCGGCCCGGCTCCGCGCCGTCCGCACGGCAGCGGGGGGAGACGGGTCCGGCGCGGTGGCATCCCATGGCGGGGCTGCGGTCGGTGCTGGGCGGGCGCAGCGTCGCCGGGCAGGTGTTCCTGCTGGTCGTGGTGATCGTGCTGCTGCTGGTCGTGGCGGCCGTGGTGGCCCTGGTGCTGCAGGTGCGGCACGACACGACCCAGGAGGCGCGCAACCGCTCGCTCGCCGTCGCGGAGACCTTCGCCAACGCTCCGGGCACGATCGAGGCACTGGAGAGCTCCGACCCCACCGCCGTGCTCCAGCCACGCGCCGAGGCCGCCCGGGAGCGGTCGAAGGTCGACTTCATCGTCGTCATGAACACCGACGGGATCCGCTACACCCACCCCAGGACCGACCGCATCGGCAAGCAGTTCGTCGGCACGATCGCACCGGCCCTGGCCGGACAGGCGGTGACCGAGGAGATCGAGGGCACCATCGGCCCCCTCGTTCAGGCCGTGGTGCCGGTGAAGGACCCGGACGGACGGGTCGTCGGGCTGGTCTCCGCGGGCATCACGACGAAGAACGTGGGCGGGACCGCCGACCGCCAGCTGCCGCTCGTGCTGTCGGCGGCCGCGGCGGCCCTCGCACTGGCGACCGCCGGCGCCGCCCTGGTGAGCAGGCGGCTGCTGCGCCAGACCCACGGGCTGGGGCCGCACGAGATGACCCGGATGTACGAACACCACGACGCCGTGCTGCACGCCGTCCGGGAGGGTGTGCTCATCGTCGACGACAAGGGCACCCTGGTCCTCGCCAACGACGAGGCACACCGGCTGCTCGGGCTGCCCGACGACGCCGAGGGCCGGCCCGTGCTCGCTCTGGGCCTCGACCCGGGCACCGCAGACCTGCTCGCGTCGGGCCGCGTCGCCACGGACGAGGTGCACCTGGTCGGTGACCGGCTCCTCGCCGTCAACCAGCGGACGACGGACCGGGCCGGCGTCCCGCCGGGCAGCGTCGCCACGCTGCGCGACTCCACGGAGCTGCGGGCCCTGTCCGGCCGGGCCGAGACCGCGCGGGAACGGCTCAACATGCTGTACGACGCCGGAGTGGGCATCGGTACGAGCCTGGACGTGACGCGGACGGCCGAGGAGCTGACCGAGCTGGCCGTGCCCCGGTTCGCCGACTTCGCCACCGTGGACCTGTTCGACGCGGTGCTGGGCGGCGGGCAGCCGGACGCCGCGGCCACGCTCAGCCGCACGGCGCTCAGCGGCATCCGCAAGGACGCTCCCCTCTATCCCGTCGGCGAGCGGATCCGGTTCGTGGAGTCCTCCCCGCAGGGCCGCAGCCTCGGCACCGGGCGGCCCCTTCTGGAACCCCGGCTGGGCGAGGCGCCCGGCTGGCAGGCCCAGGACCTGGAGCGCTCGGCGCAGATCGTGGAGTACGGCATCCACTCGCTGATCACCGTGCCGCTGCGGGCCGGGACGCTGGTGCTGGGCGTGGTCAGCTTCTGGCGCTCGGAGAAGCCGGAGCCGTTCGACGAGGACGAGCTGGCCCTGGCCGAGGAACTGGTCGCGCGGGCCGCCGTCTCCATCGACAACGCGCGCCGCTACACGCGCGAGCACAGCATGGCGGTGACGCTGCAGCGCAGCCTGCTCCCGCGCAACCTGCCCGAGCAGGGCGCGCTGGAGATCGCCTACCGCTATCTGCCCGCCCAGGCCGGGGTGGGCGGCGACTGGTTCGACGTGCTGCCGCTGTCCGGGGCCCGGGTCGCGCTCGTCGTCGGGGACGTCGTCGGGCACGGGCTGCACGCCGCGGCCACCATGGGACGGCTGCGCACCGCCGTGCACAACTTCTCCTCCCTCGATCTGCCGCCGGACGAACTCATCGCCCTGCTCGACGAGTTGGTGGGCAGGATCGACCAGGACGAGACGGAGGAGGAGGGCAGCGCCCCGGTCACCGGCGCGACCTGTCTGTATGCCGTGTACGACCCGGTCTCCCGGCGGTGCACCCTCGCCCGGGCCGGGCATCCGCCGCCGGCCCTGATCCACCCGGACGGCAGCGTGGAGTTCCCGGACGTGCCGGCCGGTCCCCCGCTCGGGCTCGGGGGGCTGCCGTTCGAGACGGCGGAGCTGGAGCTGGCGGAGGGCAGCCGGCTCGTGCTGTACACGGACGGGCTGGTGGAGGACCGGGAGCGGGACATCGACGTCGGTCTGGAGATGCTGCGCGAGGCCCTGGGCCGGGCCGGGGAGTCGCCGGAGGACACCTGCCGGGTCGTGCTCGACTCGCGGCTCACGGCGCGCTCCAGCGACGACATCGCGCTGATCGTCGCCCGGACGCGGGCGCTCGCCGCCGACCATGTCGCCGAGTGGCCGGTGCCGGCCGACCCCGCGGCCGTGGGCGAGGTGCGGGCGGCGGTGAGCCGGCAGCTCGCCGCGTGGGGCCTGGAGGAACTGACGTTCACCACCGAGCTGATCCTCAGCGAGCTGGTCACCAACGCGCTGCGGTACGGCGGCGGTCCGATGCGGGTCCGGGTGCTGCGCGACCGCAACCTGATCTGCGAGGTGTTCGACAGCAGCAGCACCTCGCCCCACCTGCGGTACGCGACGATGACCGACGAGGGCGGACGGGGCCTGTTCCTCGTGGCGCAGCTCGCCGAGCGCTGGGGGACGCGCTACCTGCCGGCCGGTAAGGTCATCTGGGCCGAGCAGCCCCTGCCATAAGCAGCACTGGGGACTACTCATAAAGTAGCCTTATGGGCCCATAGACCGGACCCGCGTACCAAGTAAGGCTTGCCTTAGTTTAGGCTTCCCGTCGAGATCGCTTGTCGCCGCTCGAAGGGAACCTGACCATGCCCCGCCCCCTGCGGGTAGCCATCGTCGGATCCGGCCCCGCCGGGATCTACGCCGCCGACGCCCTGCTCAAGTCCGACGTGGCCGCCGAACCCGGCGTGTCCATCGACATCTTCGAGCGCATGCCGGCGCCGTTCGGACTGATCCGCTACGGCGTCGCCCCCGACCACCCGCGGATCAAGGGCATCATCACGGCCCTGCACCAGGTGCTCGACAAGCCCCAGATCCGGCTGTTCGGCAACGTGGACTACGGCTCCGACATCAGCCTGGACGACCTGCGGGCGTTCTACGACGGCGTCATCTTCGCCACCGGCGCGATGGCCGACCGGTCGATGTCGATCCCCGGCATCGACCTCGACGGCTCCTACGGTGCCGCCGACTTCGTCTCCTGGTACGACGGCCACCCGGACGTGCCGCGCACCTGGCCGCTGGAGGCCGAGAAGGTCGCCGTGCTCGGCGTCGGCAACGTGGCGCTCGACATCGCCCGCGTCCTGGCGAAGACGGCGGACGAACTGCTGCCCACCGAGATCCCGCCGAACGTCTACGAGGGCCTGAAGACCAACCGGGCCAAGGAGATCCACGTGTTCGGCCGCCGCGGCCCGGCGCAGGCGAAGTTCAGCCCGATGGAGCTGCGGGAGCTGGACCACTCCCCCAACATCGAGGTCATCGTCGACCCCGAGGACATCGACTACGACGAGGGCTCGATCGCCACCCGGCGCGGCAACAAGCAGGCCGACATGGTCGCCAAGACGCTGGAGAACTGGGCGATCCGCGACGTCGGCGACCGCCCCCACAAGCTCTTCCTGCACTTCTTCGAGTCGCCGGTGGAGATCCTCGGCGAGGACGGCAAGGTCGTCGGCCTGCGCACCGAGCGCACCGAACTCGACGGGACGGGCAACGTCAGGGGCACGAGCACCTTCAAGACCTGGGACGTCACCGCCGTCTACCGGGCCGTCGGCTACCTGTCCGACAAACTCCCCAAGCTGCCCTGGGACATCGACTCCGGCACCGTCCCGGACCAGGGCGGCCGGGTCCTCCAGGAGTCCGGCGAGCACCTGCAGTCGACGTACGTCACCGGCTGGATCCGGCGTGGCCCCGTCGGCCTGATCGGGCACACCAAGGGCGACGCCAACGAGACCGTGGCCAACCTCCTGGACGACTACGCCAACGGGCGGCTGCAGACGCCCGCCTCCCCCGCCCCCGAGGCGGTGGACGCGTTCCTCGCCGAGCGGGACGTCCGCTTCACCACCTGGGACGGCTGGTACAAGCTGGACGCGGCGGAGAAGGCGCTGGGCGAGCCCGAGGGCCGCGAGCGCGTGAAGATCGTCGAGCGCGAGGACATGCTGCGCGCCAGCGGCGCCTGATCTTCCCTACACCCGCGGGGCGGGTCCGGTGGCAAAGTCACCGGACCCGCCCTTTCGCGTGCTTGAACCATGTACGATCCGGATGCTTCACCGAACCATCACATCGCCTTCACCCGAAGGCCATGCAGGGGGGACGAACGTCCATGCGTATACGCCTTGTCACCACCACCGCCGCCGCGGCCGTCGCGGCTGGAGCCCTGACCGCCCTGGCCGCGGTCCCGGCCCAGGCCGCCGAGTACAACTCCGCGCTGAAGGTCCGCGGTATCCAGTACGACGCGCCCGGGAGCGACTCCAACCGGTGCTCGGGCGGGAACACCAAGGAGGAGTACCTGACCATCAAGAACTACTCGAAGTCCACGACGGTCAACCTCAAGGGGTACGTCGTGAAGGACGCGGCGGGGAACAGGTTCACCTTCACCGCGAACCACACGCTCCAGCCGGGCGACTACGTGAAGCTGCGCGGCGGCAACGGGACCGACTCCGACGCCGGCAACGTCGTCTACCGCGACAACTGCAACTTCATGTGGAACAACGACAAGGACACGATCTACGTGTACAAGCCGTCCGGCTCCCCCGCCGACGTGCACTCGTACACCAGGAGCGGCTCCGACAAGGACGGCAACGGGTACATCACGTACCACGGCTGAGTCCGGCCGCCCCGGGCCCGCTCAGGGACTCGGCGCCGTGAGATAGCGCTGCAGCGTCGGGGCCAGCCACGCCACGATCTCCTCGCGGGCCAGCCCCACGGCGGGCGGGAACCTCAGGACGTAGCGCGTGAGCGCCAGTCCGAGCAACTGCGCGGCGCAGAGTCCGGCCCGCGCGGATGCCTGCTGGGGGTCGGGGCAGATCGCGCGGGCCACCGGGACCAGCTGGTCACGGAAGACCGACTGCATCCGTTCGGCCCCGGCGCTGTTGGTCACCCCCACCCGGAGCAGCGCCGTCAGCACCTCGTTCTCCTCCCACATGCCGAGGAAGTGCGTCACGAGCGCCTGCCCCGCGTCCGCGCGGGGCAGTGCGGCGAGGTCCGGCATGGACAGGTCGATGGAGACCGCCGCGGCGAACAAGCCCTCCTTGTTGCCGTAGTAGCGCATGACCATGGACGGATCGATGTGCGCGTCCTTGGCGATCGCGCGGATGGTGGCCCGGTCGTACCCGTCGGTGGCGAAGCGCTCGCGGGCGGCCATGAGGATGGCGCTGCGGGTGTCCTCCGAGCGGCGGCGGGTGCCGCCGGACGCCGGTTCCACGCTCCTGCTGTCGCTGACGTTCATGCCGACCAGCGTAGGCCAACACATGTTTGCCAACAACTGTTGACCGTAGGGTGCACTCCGCTCTACTTTGGTCAACAGGCGTTGGTCAACGAGTGTTGGCCAACATGTGTTGGCTACAGGAGGTCATGCCATGCAGACCCAGCCCTCCGTGATCGTCGTCGGCGCCGGCCCGGTCGGCCTACTCCTGGCCGGCGACCTCGCCGCCGCCGGGGTTCCCGTCACGCTCCTGGAGAAGCGCCCGCACAGGATCAGCAACCTCTCCCGGGCCTTCGTGCTGCACGCCCGCACTCTGGAGCAGCTCGACGCCCGGGGCCTCGCGGACGAACTGGAGGCCGCCGGGCGCCCCTTGAGCAGTCTCCGCCTCTTCGGCCGTCTCAGCATCGACCTGAGCACCCTCCCCTCCCGCTTCAACCACCTGCTCGTCATCCCGCAGTACGAGGTCGAGAAGGTCCTGCGGCGGCGCGCCGTCGAGGCCGGGGTGGACATCCGCCACGAGACCGAACTGACCGGGCTGACCCAGGACATGGACGGCGTGACG
Organism: Streptomyces sp. NPDC085932; assembly: GCF_044540525.1. Classification (NCBI taxonomy): domain Bacteria; kingdom Bacillati; phylum Actinomycetota; class Actinomycetes; order Kitasatosporales; family Streptomycetaceae; genus Streptomyces; species Streptomyces sp. NPDC085932. The sequence goes on along the minus strand of NZ_JBITSJ010000001.1, from coordinate 1,585,293 downwards.
GTGGAGCTGCGCACGGCCGACGGGCGGACGCGGAGCCTGCGGGCCGCGTACGCGGTCGGCACCGACGGGATGCGCAGTGCCGTACGGGAGGCGATCGGACTGCCCTTCCCGGGGCGCTCCGCCATCCGTTCCGTCGTGCTCGCGGACGTCCGGCTCGCGGAGGAGCCGGAGAACCTGCTGACGGTCAACGCCGTCGGTGACGCCTTCGCCTTCCTCGCGCCGTTCGGGGACGGCTACCACCGCGTCATCGCCTGGAACCGCGCCCGCGACGTGCCCGACAGCGAACCGCTCGGCCTCGACGAGGTCAGGGAGGTCACCCGGCTCGCTCTCGGCCGTGACTTCGGCATGCACGACGCGCGGTGGATGTCGCGCTTCCACAGCGACGAACGCCAGGTGCCCGCCTACCGGGTGGGGCGGGTCTTCCTCGCCGGAGATGCCGCGCACGTCCACACCCCGGCCGGCGGTCAGGGCATGAACACGGGCCTCCAGGACGCGGCCAATCTCGGCTGGAAGCTGGCCGCGGTCGTGCGGGGCCACGCGGACCGGGCCCTCCTCGACAGCTACCAGAGCGAACGTCACCCGGTCGGCCGGGCCGTGCTGCGCAGCAGCGGCGGGATCGTCCGGCTCGCCATGGCCAAGTCCCCCTGGACGCTGGCGCTACGGGCCGCGCTGACCGGCTTCCTGAACTCGGTCGGCCCGGCGCGGCGCAGGGCCGTCGGCGAGATCACCGGCATCGGCTACCGGTACCCGGCACCCCGCGGGGCCCACCGCCTCACCGGCACGCGTGTCCCGGACGTCGCGCTGGAGGGCGGCCGTCTCCACGAGGCCTTGCGCGGCGGCCGGTTCGTACTGATCGCTCCGGAGGCGTACCGGGACGGCGGCGGACGCGCGGACCGCCTGACCGTGGAGCACTGGCGGAGCGGCCGGGGCACGACCGTCCTGGTCCGTCCCGACGGATACGTGGCGTGGGCGGCGGAGTCGGCGGACCCGGCCGCGATCGAGCAGGCGCTCACCGCCCACGTGGGGTCCCGCTGAGGTCACGCCTTCCGTTCGGCGTCGATCTCGGCGATCAGGGCCTCCACTCGGCTCCGGATCTCGTCGCGGATCGGGCGGACCGCCTCGACGCCCTTGCCGGCCGGGTCCTCCAGGGCCCAGTCGAGGTACTTCCTGCCGGGGAAGACCGGGCAGGCGTCGCCGCAGCCCATGGTGATGACGTAGTCGGACGCCTGTACGGCTTCGGTGGTGAGGAGCTTGGGCGCGGCGCCGGCCAGGTCGATGCCCACTTCCTTCATGGCCTCGGCTGCGGCCGGGTTCACGCGGTCCCCGGGGGCGGAGCCGGCCGAGCGGACCTCGATCCGGTCGCCCGCGAGGTGGCTGAGGAATCCGGCGGCCATCTGCGAGCGGCCGGCGTTGTGGACGCAGACGAACAGCACGGAGGCGAGCGGGTCGGAGGACATCGGTTCTTCCTTCGTACGCGGGTCCCGAGGGGCAGGCCCGAGGTGACGTCAGCTCGGAGCGGTGTGACAGTATCAGCCCATGATGATGTCAGCCGACGCTGATCTGATGCGGGTTCTCGCGGACCCGCTGCGCCTCCGGATCGTCACGCTGCTGGCCGAGGAGACGCTCTGCAGCACGCATCTCATCGAGGAGACGGGCGCCCGGCAGACCAACCTCTCCAACCATCTCAAGGTGCTGCGCGAGGCCGGTGTCGTGGAGACGGAGCCCTGCGGCCGGTTCACCTACTACCGGCTGAGGCCCGACGTCCTCTCCTCACTGGCGGGCCGGTTCGCCGGCCTCGCCGCGACGGCGCGTGCCACCGTCGAGAACGACGTCAAGCGATCCTGCCCCTGACGCGCCGCCCACACCCCAGGAGTTCTGTTGTCCGCGACCGAGGCCACCGGGGTCACCGGGCCCGACCGAGGCGGGGAGTCCGCCGTTACCGCCGGCACCCCGGGCGCCCAGCCGCGGCCCGCGCCGGCTTCGAGCCCGGCCCGGACCTCAGCGCTGACCGCCCGGGCCGCGGCCGAACTGGTCGGCACGGCTGCGCTCGTCGCGGTGGTGGTCGGCTCCGGCATCCAGGCCACCGAGCTCACCGACGACGTCGGCCTGCGCCTGCTGGCCAACTCCCTGGCCACCGTCTTCGGCCTGGGGGTGCTCATCACGCTGCTGGGCCCCGTTTCCGGCGCGCACCTCAACCCGGCCGTCACCGTGGCCGAGTGGTGGACGGCCCGCCGCGGCGGCGCCGGGTTCGGCGCGCGCGAGGTGGCCGTGTACGTACCGGCCCAGGTGGCCGGTGCGGTGGTGGGGGCGATCCTGGCGGACGCCATGTTCGGTGAGCCGCTGGTGCGGTGGTCCACCCACGACCGTTCGGCGGGGCATCTGCTGCTCGGCGAGGTCGTGGCGACGGCCGGACTGATCCTGCTGATCTTCGGCCTGGCCCGCACCGACCGGCTGCGGTTCGCGCCCGTGGCCGTCGCCTCGTACATCGGGTCCGCCTACTGGTTCACCTCGTCCACGTCGTTCGCCAATCCGGCGGTGACGGTCGGCCGCGCCTTCACCGACACCTTCGCGGGCATCGCGCCGGGCTCCGTCGCGGGGTTCGTCGGCATGCAGCTGATCGGCGCGGCGATCGGGCTCGCGCTGGTGGCGGTCATCTTCCGGCCCGGCCGGGACGACCGCGCCTGACGCGACGCGCGCGGCCGGGGTGCCGGCCGTCCCGGCCGCCGGAGCGGGCGCCGCTCAGACGGCGGCGGCTCGGGCTGCGGGCGCCGTCGTCGTCAGCAACTGGCCCATCGCGGCGAGCACGGCGGGCTCCACCCGGTAGTACACCCAGGTGCCGCGCCGCTCGGAGGTCAGCAACCCGGCCTCCTTGAGCTTCTTCAGGTGGTGGGAGACGGTCGGCTGTGAGACCCCGACGTCGGAGATGTCGCACACGCACGCCTCCCCGCCCTCGTGCGCGGCCACGGCCGAGAACAGCCGCAGCCGTACCGGATCGCCCAGCGCCTTGAACATCCGCGCGGCCGTCTCGGCCTCCTCGGCGGTGATCGGGCGCTGATCCAGCGGCGGGCAGCACGGCACCACGCCCTCGCCGGCGGAGTCGAGCAGCGGTAGCGACTTGGCGTTCGACATGCGTCTATGTTGACACACGTCGAATCAGCGCGGCTCTCTGATTCGATAAATGTCTATGTTGACGCTCTTCGAATCAAGTGCCATGCTGACGGCACAGGACATCGACACATGTCGAAATACGCAGGGAGTCGTCGTGAACCCGTCCACCAGCGAGCTGCCCGTCGTCGTGATCGGAGCCGGTCCCGTCGGTCTGGCCGCCGCCGCACATCTCACCGACCGCGGCCTTCCCGCGATCGTCCTGGAAGCCGGGCCGGCCGCGGGTGCGGCGGTGCGCGAGTGGGCGCACGTCCGGCTGTTCTCCACCTGGGGCGAGCTCACCGACCCGGCCGCCGAGAAGCTCCTCGCCCCGGCCGGCTGGACCAGGCCGGACCCGGCGACGTACCCGACCGGCGGCGACTGGGCAGAGCGGTACCTGCGGCCGCTCGCCGACGCCCTCGGCGACACGGTGCGCACCGGCGCCCGGGTCACCGGCGTCTCCCGGGCCGGACGGGACCGTGTCGTCGACGCCGACCGCGAGACGCAGCCGTTCGTGGTGCACGTCGACCACGCCGACGGCCGCCAGGAACGGTTGTTCGCCCGAGCGGTCATCGACGCCTCGGGCACCTGGGCCACCCCGGGCCCGGCGGGGGGCAGCGGCCTGCCCGCCCTCGGCGAGGGCGCCGCGGCCGACCGGATCACCTACCGTGTGCCCGACCTCAGGGATCCGGCCGTGCGCGCCCGGTACGCGGGCAGGCGCACCGCCGTCATCGGCTCCGGAGCCTCCGCCTTCACCGCCCTGGCCGGACTCGCCGACCTGGCGAGGGCGGACGCCGGGACGGGCACCGAGGCGGTGTGGATCCTGCGCCGCCCCGTCTCCGGCGCCACCTTCGGCGGCGGGGAGGCCGACAAGCTCCCGGCCCGTGGAGCGCTCGGGCTCGCCGCGAAGGCCGCCGTCGACGAGGGGCACGCGGACGCGGTCACCGGTTTCCGCACCGAGGCGATCGAACGGGACGGCGACGGTGCGCTGATCCTGGTCGCCGAGGACGGCCGCCGTCTCACCGGGATCGACGAGGTGATCGTGCTCACCGGGTTCCGCCCGGACCTGTCGTTCCTGTCCGAGATCCGTCTCGGCCTGGACGAGCGCCTCCAGGCACCGGTCGCGCTCGCACCGCTGATCGACCCGAACCAGCACTCCTGCGGCACCGTGTATCCGCACGGACACCGCGAACTCGCCCACCCCGAGCAGGGCATCCACCTGGTCGGCATGAAGTCCTACGGCCGCGCCCCCACGTTCCTGGCGATGACCGGCTACGAACAGGTCCGCTCCGTCGTCGCCGCGATCGCCGGCGACCTGGAGTCCGCCGACCGCGTGGAACTCACCCTTCCCGAGACGGGGGTCTGCGGCGGGTCCGGCCTGTTCGACGCACCGGAGACCGACCGGGGCGAGGACGGCTGCTGCGCCCCGGCGCCGCGCCCGGTCCCGCTCGGCCCGGCGACGGACGGCGGTTGCTGCGGCGCCTGAGCCGACGCCGGTCGCTGCGGCGCTGAGCCGACGGCGGCCGCGCGGCACCCGGGCCGGCCGAACCGGCCGCGTTTGCCGAACCGGCAACGTCGTTCCGGTCCGGCCGGGCGGACGCCGGATGATCGGTGACGCAGCGTCCCTTTCCGACCGCGGGAGGATCCATGCCCCAGACGTCCGCCGCCGACCGCACGCACCGCCTGGTGCCGTCACCGGCCGGCCGCGTCCACCTCGTCGAACAGGGGGACGGGCCCCTCGTGCTGCTGCTGCACGGCTTCCCGGAGTCCTGGTACGCGTGGCGTCACCAGCTGCCGGCGCTGGCCGGGGCCGGGTACCGGGCGGTGGCCGTCGACGTGCGCGGCTACGGGCGCTCCTCCCGGCCCGCGGCCGTGGCGGACTACCGGATGCTCGCCCTGGTGGAGGACGCCGTCGCGGTCGTGGAGGCGCTGGGAGAAGACTCGGCCGTGGTCGTCGGCCACGACTGGGGCGCGAGCATCGCCGCGACCTGCGCGCTGGTGCGGCCCGACGTGTTCCGCGCGGTGGGGATGCTGAGCGTGCCCTACACCCCGCCCGGCGGCCCGAGGCCCAGCGACGTCTTCGCGGCCATGGGCGGCGACGAGGAGTTCTACGTCTCCCGCTTCCAGGAGCCCGGCCGCGCCGAGGCGGAGATGGAACCCGACGTCCGTGGCTGGCTCGCCGGGTTCTACGCGGCCCTGTCCGCACCCGCCGGCCGTCCCGGGCAGCCCGGACCCTACTTCGTGGCACGGGGCGGGAGGATGCGGGACCGGTTCCCCGAGGGGCGCCTGCCGCAGTGGCTGAGCGAGGCGGATCTGGACGTCTTCGCCGGGGAGTTCGAGCGGACGGGGATGACCGGTGCCCTGAACCGGTACCGCAACATGGACCGGGACTGGGAGGACCTGGCAGCATTCGCCGGCGCCCCCGTCACCCAGCCGTCGCTGTTCCTCGCCGGCCGCCTGGACGCGTCGCTGGCCTGGCTGGCCGACGCCGTCGAGGCGTTCCCGGTCACGCTCCCCGGCCTGACGGCTCGCCACCTCTTCGACGGATGTGGTCATTTCGTACAGCAGGAACGCCCCGCCGAGACCAGCCGCCTGCTGGTCGAGTGGCTCGCCGGTCTGCCGGCCTAGGCGCCCGGCAGCCAGCGCGCGAGGTAGGCGCGCAGGCCCGCGAGGTCGGTGCCGCCCGCCACGTAGCCCACATGTCCGTCGGGCCGGATCAGGGCGTGGGTGACGCCGGGCCATGGACCGTCCACGCCGAGGCGGTGGACGGTGACCAGCTCGTGCACCGGCGGACTCTGCGGCCAGAGGTGGTGGGGGCCGGTGAGCAGAAGGTGGTAGCCGGGTCCGGCGGTGCGCCGCTGGAGGCCGCGGGGAAGGTCCGGCAGCCGGTCGCCCGCGCGCGGGCCGCCCCTCGGCCGGTCCGGCCCGGTGGTGGAGGCGGGGCTCCTGCGGTAGTGGACGGCCAGTTCGGAGACCGCGCGGAACAGGCGTGCACGCAGGCCCGTCACGCGCAGGACGAGGGGCGCGACGCGCGGGGCCAGGTGGACGCGGGCCAGCCGCAGGGCGGGGTGGCTGCCCGTACCGACGGTGAAGGCCCGGTCGGTGAGGCGCCGCACCTGGCGGCCGACGGGGGCCCGCTCGGCCTCGTACGTCCCCAGCAGTTCTTCAGGCGCCGCACCCCGGCAGACGTGGGCGAGTTTCCAGCCCAGGTTGAGCGCGTCCTGGATGCCGGTGTTCATGCCCTGTCCCCCGGCCGGGCTGTGGATGTGCGCCGCGTCCCCGGCGAGGAAGAACGGGCCCTTCCGGTACCGGGTGGCGCCCCGGTTGTGCAGGCGGAAGGAGGTCGTCCAGACCGGGTCGCGCAGCCTCACCCGACCGGTCGTCCAGTCGTCGGCGATGCGCTGGAGGAGATCGAGGGTGACCTCCTCGGCCGGAGCCCCCGCAGGGCGCATGGCGATCATCCGCCAGGTGGCGGGGGTGCCGAGAGGGAAGAAGAACAGCAGCCCGGCGGCGGTCATGAAGGTGTGCGCGCAGCCCGGCTCCAGGCCGTCGGCCTCCAGGTCGGCCAGCAGGAACGTCCGCGGGTAGGCGTACCCCTCGAAGGCGATGCCCGCCCGTGCGCGCACCGTGCTGTGGGCGCCGTCGCACCCCACGACGTAGCGGGCCCGCACGGTTTCCTCGACGCCGTCCGGTCGCCGCAGCCGGCAGGTGACGTACCCGCCTGCGGGCTCGGCGCCCACGAAGTTCGGTGCCCCGCTCGACCCTGACGTCCCGCTCTGCCAGACGGTCCGTCAGGACGGCCTCCGTCTCCGACTGCGGGAGGAAGAGCAGGAAGGGGTACGGCGTGTCGTCGCACCCGACGTCGAACACCGGGACGTGCAGCTCCCGTCCGCGCAGGTGGAGGCGGAGCCGGACCGTGGTGCTGCCCCGGCCGACGAGGTCGTCGGCGACGCCGTGGCCGGCCAGCGCCTCCAGGGTGCGGGGCTGGACGACCGGGGCACGGGACTCCCGCGCGCGGTCCGGTGAGCGGTCGACGATCCGGAACGGGGTGTCGTAGGCGCTCAGCCGGGTCGCGAGGGCGAGCCCGGTGGGGCCCGCGCCGACGACCAGCACGTCCAGGGGTGCCGTCATGGCACTCACCGTAGACGCGGCGGTCCGGCGTGCCGGGGCCCTCCGCGGCGTGTCCGTGGCGGAGGGCCCGTCCCGTGGTGCCGGTTCAGACCTCCAGGTCGGCCTCGATCTTGCGGAGCTGGTGGCGGGCCATCGCGAGGTTGGCCCGGCTCCCGTCGAGCACCAGGTAGAGGAACAGCCCGCTGCCCCCGCGTCCCTTGAGCAGGCGGATGAGGTGGTACTGGGTGTTCAGGGTGATGAGGATGTCCTCGATCTCCTCCTTCAGGCCCAGGTGTTCCATGGTGCGCAGCTTGGACCGTACGACGTCGGTGTTGCCGGCGGCGGCGACTTCGAGGTTGAAGTCCTTGCCGCCGCCGAGGGTGCCGAGCGCCATGCCGCTCGTGTAGTCCACGAGGGCGACGGCGGTGGCTCCGTCGATGGAGGCCAGGCATTCCTTCAGCGCGGTCTCGGTGTTGGCCATGGGTGGGTTCCTTTCCTTGGGTCTTTCCTCGGTGGTGGTCGGGTGGTCCGGTGGTCGGTCGGGGAGTGCGGAGCGGCTCCGCGGTTCAGGCGCGGGCCGTTCCGGGGCCGGGCGGTGCGAAGGCCCGGCACTCGAAGGCCGGCGGCGCGGTGCCGGACGGCCCGGTGCCGGGCGGTTCAGGTGCCGGCCTGGGGGCGTGGCTGGTGGGCGGGGCGCTGCGGGGTGCGTACCGGCAGGGTTCCGATGGGCCGGGTGGTGGTGGCCGGGGGTGCGGCGGTGAGGTGTTCCTCGGTGTCGAGCGCGGGCGCGGGGGCCCGCTCCGGGGCCGGCGCGGGCGCCGGACGGTCGGCGTGGCGGCCGGTGCCCGGTCCGACGCGCGTGGCGACCAGGTCGGCGATCCGGGCTCCGCTGCGCCGGCCCTCCAGGTGGAGGCGGCCGACGTTGACCCGGTCCTCGGCGAGCAGGGTGAGGACGGCGGTGGCACCGGCCGCGTAGGTCGCGACGTAGCCGCCCGAGCCACGCACGAGCAGTTCGCGGAAGTCGCCGCGGGCGGCGGCGTCGGTCATGCGGTGGGCGACGCCGAGGGCGGCGGCGGTGAGCGCCGCGAGTCCCTCGGGTTCGGTCTCGGGCACGTCGTGCGCGAGGACGAGTCCGTCGACGGTGGCCGCGAGCGCGCCGGTCAGCCGGGGTATGCGGGTGCGCAGCCCACGCAGTTCGTCCAGGACGTCGGTTTCGACGGCCATGAGCAGTCTCCTTTCGGCACGCTGGCGTCGCGCGCGGATCACAGTGCCTCCAAGGCGTGCAGGAGCCGTCGCAGCAGAGCGGTGTCGGGCTCGTCCGGGAACGCCGGACGGGGGGCGGGCACCGGCGCGGCGGACCCGGCGGCCGGGGCGGCGGGCGCCGGGGACGTCACCGGCGCGTCGGGCGCCACGGAGGCTGCGGGAGCCGAAGGGTCCCCGGGAGCCATGGAGTCGGCCGGGGCGACCATCCCGGCGGCGGCCAGGCGGCGGAGTTCGACCAGGGTGTGGAAGGTGCGGCAGGCCAGGGCCGTGGCGATCTGCGCGGCGGTGCGGACGCCGTCGACCTGGGCGAGGATCCGGCTGCGGCGGGCGGGCAGGTCCACCGGCCCGGCTTCGGGTATTCGGGCGAGCGGTGCCCGGTCGACGGCGGGCTCGGGCCATATGCGGTGCAGCAGCTCGCGGCGGCGTCTGGACTCGCGCAGGACGGTGTCCACCGGTACGGAGCGGACGGCGCCGAGCCAGTGCGCGACTCCGGGCCGGAAGCGCAGGGCCGGACCGTCGTGGGCGAGGACGAAGTACGCCGCGTCGAAGAGGGCGCCGAGGTGGCACAACTCCAGCGCGCCGGCGGCGAGATGGCCGCTGTCCACGAGTTGCCGCCCCACGCGGCAGCGGCGGCCGGCCCGGTCGATCGCCTCCCACCAGCCGTCCGAGGCGAGCGCTCCGCTGTGGGTGAGCAGGTCGCCGAGGGCGGGGGTGTGGGCGGACTCGACGTGGACGACGCGTCCGGCGGCCAGGTAGACGATCCCCGCCTCGGTGGACAGGGCACCGCTCGCGCTCCGCTCGGCCAGGGTGGCGAGCCGGGCCGAGGCCGGTTCGTCGGTGCGTGAGGTGAGGATCTGCGTGATCATCCGAGCACCAGTCTGTCCGCCATCTCGGCCAGCCGTATGCGGGCCAGCGCCAGGTTGCCGTCCGTGCGGTCGAGCCATAAGTGCAGGAACACCGTGCTGTCGAACGTCGTGCTGACGAACCTCAGCAGGTGGTACGAGTCCGTGTTGGTGAGGATCAGATCCTGCACGGGTGGCTCCTTGCCCGGGCCGGCGTCCGCCGGTGCGAGCACCCCGCTCTCCGTGGCGAGCCGGGCGAGCTCGGCGGTCTCCGCCGCCGTCGCCTCCGGGTCGCCGCCCGGAGCGTCGCCCACGGCGCCCAGGGCCAGGCCGCTGATCCAGTCGACCACCGCCGCCCCCCGGGCACCGGGCAGCCGCATGGCCTCCAGCAGACTCTCGTCGATTCCGGGCACGCCGAATCCCCTCCCCCTGCACGGCCGTTCCCGCGAACGTGAGCACGACACTACGGTGGGTGCACGGCCCAGGTGAACGCTTTGGCATTTTCCAAAGGAATGTGCAGGGAAGCGGGCGAGCGGTGACCGCGCTCGAACGGAAGCGGGCAGGATACGACGCTCGGCGGCCCGTCGCCGCCCACGGTTTCGCGGGGCCGGCTGTTACGCTGTAAGTGACCTTGACCGTGCAGCGAGGAGTAACAGACGTGGTGGGTGAAGACGACATCTCCGGGTGAGATCCGGAACTGACGGCCACCGGACGCGCCGAGGAGCGCAGCCGTAGTGGCCGGTTCGTCGTACCCCCTTGTCCCACGTCTGCCCCGGGCAGAGCTCTCTCTGTCCGCACCCGTTCCGAGGTCTCTCTCCATGTCCGACGCCGCCGTCGTCTGCTCCCACGTGTCCTTCGCCTGGCCGGACGACACCCCCGTCTTCCACGACCTGTCCTTCACCGTCACGGCCGGCCGTACCGGTCTGGTCGCCCCCAACGGCTCCGGCAAGAGCACGCTGCTCAAGCTGATCGCCGGGGAACTCACCCCCCTCACCGGCACGTTGTCGGTGGACGGGACCCTGGGCTACCTCCCGCAGACCCTCCCCCTGACCGGCGACCTCACCGTCGCCGACGTGCTCGGCGTGGCCGCGGTGATCCGCGCCCTGGACGCCGTCGAGTCCGGGGACGTGAGCGAGGAGCACTTCGTCACCATCGGCGACGACTGGGACATCGAGGAGCGCACCCGCGCCCAGCTCGACCGTCTCGGCCTGGCCGGCCTCGCCCTGGACCGCAGCCTCGGCACGCTCAGCGGTGGCCAGGTCGTCTCCCTCGGGCTCGCAGCCCAGCTGCTCAGGCGCCCGGACGTCCTCCTCCTGGACGAGCCGACCAACAATCTCGACGTACGGGCCCGGCACCGGCTCCACGACGTGCTGTCGGACTTCAACGGCTGTCTGCTGCTGGTCAGTCACGACCGTGAGCTGCTCGACCGCATGGACCGCATCGCCGAACTGGGCAGCGACGAACTCCGGTTGTACGGGGGCAACTTCACCGCCTACGAGGAGGCCGTGCGCGCGGAGCAGGAGGTCGCCGAGAAGAACGTCCGCAACGCCGAGCAGGAACTGAAGCGGGAGAAGCGGGAGATGCAGCAGGCCCGGGAACGCGCCGAGCGCCGGGCGAGCAACGCCGCGAAGAACCTCAAGAACGCCGGCCTGCCGCGCATCTTCGCGGGCAACATGAAACGGGGCGCGCAGGAGTCGGCGGGCCGGGCCGGCCAGACGCACGCCGCCCGCGTCGGCGAGGCCAGGGCCCGGCTCGACGAGGCCGGGCGCGCGCTGCGCGACGAGCAGCGCCTCGCCCTGGACCTGCCCGACACCCAGGTGCCCGCCGGGCGCACCCTCTTCCTCGGCGAGGGGATGCAGGTCCACCTCGGCGGCGGGCCCGTGTTCGCGCAGGGCGGCGTCGACCTGACGATCCGGGGGCCCGAGCGCATCGCGCTGACCGGGCCCAACGGTGCCGGGAAGACGACCCTGTTGCGTCTGGTCACCGGCGATCTCACCCCGGACGGCGGGGAGATCAGGCGCAACGACGGGCGGATCGCCTACCTCTCGCAGCGCCTGGACCTTTTGGACGTGGACCGCACGGTGGCGGAGAACTTCGCCGTGTTCGCCCCGCAGCGGCCCGAGGCGGAGCGCATGAACCTGCTCGCCCGCTTCCTCTTCCGGGGCGCCCGGGCCCACCTCCCCGTCCGGGTGCTCTCCGGCGGCGAACGGCTGCGGGCCACGCTCGCCTGCGTGCTGTACGCCGAACCGGCCCCGCACCTGCTGCTGCTCGACGAACCGACCAACAACCTCGACCTGGTCAGCGCCGGCCAGCTGGAGAGCGCCCTCGACTCCTACCGGGGTGCCTTCGTGGTGATCAGCCACGACGAGCGGTTCCTCGCCGAGATCGGCGTCGGCCGCCGGCTGCGGCTGGAGGACGGCAGGCTCACGGAGGAGGGGGCGCCCGCGGTGTGATCCGCCGGACCGGCAGTGGCCCGCGTCCGCGGCCGTGCGCCCGGCGGGCCGACCCACCATCGTTCCGGGACGGATACCTGTGCCTCAACCCTCTCTGCTCGCCCATGACCTCGTCCGCATCCTGGGCGGACGCCGCGTTCTCGACGGCGTCTCCCTGACCGCCTCCCCCGGCCGGCGCATCGGCCTGATCGGGGAGAACGGCGCCGGCAAGTCGACCCTCCTGCGGGTGCTCGCCGGTGTGGACGAACCCGACGGAGGAAGCGTCTCGCGCCCCGCCGACCTGGGCTTCCTGCACCAGGAGATGCCCTTCGACGCCGGCGCCACCCTCGCCACGGTGCTGGACGAGGCGCTGCGCGAGGCCCGTGAGGACCTCGCGGAGCTCGAACGGCTCGGCGAGGAACTCGCCCGCGTGCCCCGGGACGACCCCGGTCACCAGGGACTCCTGGACGCCTACGGCAGGCGGCTCGAACAGGCCCAGGACCGGGAGTCCTGGGACGCCGACCGCCGCGCGGCCCTGGTGCTGGACGGGCTGGGGCTCGGCGCGCTGGGGCACGACCGGACCCTCGGGTCGCTCTCCGGCGGGCAGCGCGGCCGGCTGGCCCTGGCGGCCCTGCTGGTGCGGCGCCCGTCCGCGCTGCTGCTGGACGAGCCGACCAACCACCTCGACGACGATGCCGCCGCCTTCCTGGAGGAGCAGTTGCGGGGGCTGCCGGGGGCCGTGGTGTGCGCCGGTCACGACCGGGCGTTCCTCGACGCCGTCTGCACCGATGTCGTCGACCTCGATCCGGCGGTGGACGGACCGGTGCGCTACGGCGGCAACTACAGCGCCTATCTGGGGGAGAAGCGCGCCGAGCGGGAGCGCTGGGAGCGGCGGTACGCGGAGGAGCGGCAGGAGTGGGAGGCGCTGCGTCACTCCGCGGGTGTGACCGCGCGCCGGGTCGCTCCGGACCGGGGCCCGCGCGACAACGAGAAGATGGGCTACGGCCACCGGGCCGGCCGGGTGCAGAGCCAGATCTCCCGCCGGGTGCGCAATGCCGGACGGCGGCTGGCTGAGCTGGAGCGCACCGGGGTCGCCGAACCGCCCCCGCCGCTGCGGTTCGCGGCCGGGGAACTCGCCGCCCGCGCCGAGGAGGACCCGCGGCCGCTGGTGTCCCTGCGGGACGTGCGGGTGCCGGGGCGGCTCGCCCTGGGCGCCCTGGAGGTGCCGGCGAGGGACCGGCTGCTGGTCACCGGCGGCAACGGGACGGGCAAGTCGACCCTGCTCGCCGTGCTCGCCGGGCGGCTGCGGGCCGAGGGCGAGGTGCGCAGACGGGAGGGGGTGACGGTCGGGCTGCTCGCCCAGGATTCCGTGTTCGAGCGGCCCGACCGCACAGTCCTAGAAACCTATCGGCTGTCGCTGGGCCCGGAGCGGGCCGAGCGGGTGCCGCTGGCCGAGCTGGGTCTGCTGCCCGAGGCGGCTCTGGACCAGCCCGTCGGGCAGCTGTCCGTCGGACAGCGCCGGCGCCTGGATCTGGCGCTTCTGGTGGCCCGCCCGCCGCAGCTGCTCCTGCTCGACGAACCCACCAACCACCTCTCCCCCCGTCTGTGCGACGAGCTGGAGGAGGCGCTGGGCACCGCGCCGGGCGCGATCGTGGTCGCGAGCCATGACCGCTGGTTGCGGGGGCGGTGGCAGGGCCGTGAGCTCCGCCTGGGGCAGGGAGGCGGCACCGTGCGGCAGCGGCCGCGTCCTGCGGACTGAGCCCGGCCGGGCGCAGTGCCCCCTCCGCGCCCGGTCGGGCGCGGTGACCCTCCTCACCCGGCCGGGCGCGGTGCCCTGACCTCGCACGGCCGAGCTGTCACCGTCCTTGCACGGCCGAGCTGTCACCTGTCAGGATGGTGATGTGAATCTTGACCATGTCTTCGTCTGCGGGAACCCGGCGCTCGACTTCGCGGCCACGCTCCGGGCCCGGCGCTCGACGCGGTTCGAGATGTTCGTGACGCCGGACCGGCTCAACGCCTGGTACCTGGAGTCCGGACTCGTGGACACGATCACACCCGCCACCGAGGACGACGTCCGCACGGCGATCACCGTGCGCGAGGCCGTCTACCGGCTCGTCACCGACCGCCGCCTCGGCGAGGAGTTCGACCGGCAGGCACTCGCCGTCCTCAACGCCGCCGCCCGCGAGACTCCCGTGACACCGCAGCTCACCCTGGCGGGCCGGCACACCGACGCCACCCCCGCACAGGCCCTGGCCACCGTCGCCCGCCAGGCGGTCGAGCTGCTCAGCGGCCCCGACGTGCCCCTGATGAAGGAGTGCGGCAACCCCGAGTGCACACGGGTCTACATCGACCGGTCCCGCGGCACGCGGCGGCAGTGGTGCGGCATGGAATCCTGCGGCAACAGGATCAAGGCGGCGGCCTACCGCGCACGCAGGAAGACTGTCGAGCAGACCGGCTGAAGCGGTGACGAGATCACGGCAGTTCATCACCGGTCGAGGTGGCGATCACGCCGAGGTCGCGTCGCGTCACAGGCCCAGATCGAGCGCCAGGCACGAGTAGTACTTCCACGAGCCCTCCGGGTTGTGGGCGGCGCCGGCGCCCCCGCCCGGCCCGGTCTCCACCTCTTCGGTCATGTCCTCAAAGCGGATGCGCTCGGGGAGTTGACCGAACCGTGCGTGCCGCAGCACCGCGGCGGCGTCCGTCGTGACGTCCTTGCCCATGACCGTTCTCCGTTCGGGAGTCGACACCGTCCCACTTCCGTGACGACTCTCAGCATGCTCGCTTCGGCGTCACCTGTCAAAGGGGTGACGCACATCGATCTCTTCACCGTGTGCGGGCTCAAACGGTGATGGTCTTGTACTCGGTGTAGGTGCCGAGGCCGACGGCGCCGTATTCACGGCCGAGGCCGCTGGCCTTGAAGCCGCCGAACGGGCCGTCGAAGGCGATCGGGGCGCCGTTGACCGTGACGGTGCCGGTGCGGATGCGCCGGGCCACCGCCAGGGCGTGCTCCTCGTCGGCGGACCAGACGCCGCCGGACAGGCCGTACTCGGAGTCGTCGGCGATGCGGACGGCGTCGTCCTCGTCGTCGTAGGCGATGACGACCAGGACCGGGCCGAAGATCTCCTCCTGGGCGATCCGCATGGAGGGGGTCACGTCGGCGAAGACGGTGGGCGTGACGTAGTTGCCCTTCTCCAGGCCCTGGGGGACGTGCGGGCCGCCGGTGACCAGGCGGGCGCCCTCCTCGATGCCGAGCCTGATGTAGGCACGCACGCGTTCCTGCTGGTCGGGGCGGATCATCGGGCCGATGAAGGTGTCGGGGTCGTGCGGATCGCCCACCCGCAGCGACTCCACCAGTTCCTTCAGAGCGGCCACGACCTCCTCGTACCGGTCGCGCGGGGCCAGGATCCGGGTCTGGGCGATGCACGACTCGCCGTTGTTGAGCAGGGAACCGAACTTCAAGCCCGCGACCGCCTTTCCGATGTCGGCGTCGGGCAGGAGGACCGCGGCGGACTTGCCGCCCAGTTCCAGGCTGACCCGCTTGAGCTGCTCACCCGCGAGGGCGGCGATGCGGCGGCCGGCCCGGGTGGAACCCGTGAAGGCGATCTTGTCGACGTCCTTGTGCGACACGAGGTACTCGCTGGTCTCCCGGTCCGCGGGCAGGACACTGACCACGCCCTCCGGCAGCCCCACCCGCTCCAGCAGCCCGGCGAGGAAGCCCATGCTCAGGGAGTTCTCCGGGGACACCTTGAGGACCACGGAGTTGCCCGCGAGCAGCGCGGGGATGATCTTCGTGGTGGCGGAGGAGAAGGGCGAGTTCCAGGGGATCACCGCGGCGACGACGCCGGCCGGCTCACGGCGCACCACACTGCGCACCGGGGACGCCGGGTCGGAGGGGACGAGCGTCTCCTCCCAGGCGAACTCCTCGGCCGCCTTCAGGTAGGCGTTGGCCTGCCGGGTCAGACCCGGCTGGCCCGCCCTGGTGAACCACGCGGCCGAGCCGTTCTCCAGCGAGATCAGGTCCGCGATCCGGTCCGCGTTCTCCTCACGGAGCGCGTTGAAGCGCCGCAGGAGCGCAATCCGCTCCCCGGGCGGGGTGGTGCGCCACGCACCGGTCTCGAACGAGGCGCGCGCCGCGGCGACCGCGCGGTCGATGTCCGCCGGCCGCGCCTGCGCCGCGCGGCCGATCAGCGACCGGTCGTGCGGGGAGGCGATGTCGAGGAGGTCCGGGTCGCTCGGTTCGACCCAGGAGCCTCCGATGAAGAGCCGTTCGTACGTGATCATGCGCTTTCTCCCTGCAGCCGACGGGCCTGTCCGGGCCTCTACTTGAATCTGTCACTTCAATGTAGCACTTAGCTCCTTTAGCTTCACGTTGCCGTGCTCGACACAAAACAAGCGCGGCCGGGAAGGGAGAACCCTTCCCGGCCGCGCTCGCGAGATCTCGCGGTTCAGGACACCGCGCGCTTGGGCAACCGCCAGTTCGGGCGCGGGAAGTGGCAGGTATAGCCGTCGGGGTAGCGCTGGAGGTAGTCCTGGTGCTCCGGCTCCGCCTCCCAGAAGGGACCGGCCGGCACGACCTCGGTCACCACCGGACCCGGCCACAGCCCGGACGCCTCGACGTCGGCGATGGTGTCCTGCGCGACGCGCCGCTGCTCGTCGTCCAGATAGAAGATGGCCGAGCGGTAGCTGAGCCCCACGTCGTTGCCCTGCCGGTTCCGGGTGGTCGGGTCGTGGATCTGGAAGAAGTACTCCAGAATCGCGCGATAGTCGGTGGCCGTGGGGTCGAAGACGATCTCGATCGACTCCGCGTGCCGCCCGTGGTCCCGGTAGGTGGGGTTGGGCTTGCCGTCGTCACCGCTGTAGCCCACCCGGGTGCGTACCACCCCGGGCAGCGACCGGATCAGCTCCTGCATCCCCCAGAAGCAGCCACCCGCCAGCAGCGCCCTCTCCTCGACGTCGCTCATGGCGCGTCCCCTTTCTCTCTGCGTCGATCCACGCGGATCCAGCCTCGCACATCGGACCGGGAAACCGGATCGCGCGTCACCATTCGAGAGGGTGACGGGCCTGTGGGTCGGCCCTGTGGCATTTGAGCCATGCTCCTCCACAGCCACGAGACACTCCGCGTTCGAACGTCCACCGGCTGTGGCAGACTCGGTGCGGTGAGAGCCGACGCCGTACGCAATCTCGAAGCCGTCCTGACCACCGGCGCGCGGATGCTCGCCGCCGACCCGGGCGCGAGCATCGCGAGCATCGCCGCCGAGGCGGGTGTCGACCGGCGCACCGTCTACCGGCGCTTCGCCTCCCGTGAGGAACTCCTCGCCGCCATCTACGCGTCCCGCCTCACCGCCATCGAGCACGCGATCGAGGACGCGCGGCTGCGCGAGGCGCCCGTCGCCGTCGCCCTGCACCGGTACGTCGAGAACATCATCGTCGTCAACCGCACCTGGCCCGTCGACCTCGCCCGGATGCTCGACGACGACGCGGTCCGCGCCCGCCGTGACGCTTCCGTCCGCGAGGTCGACGCCTTCCTCGAACGGGCCACGCAGGAAGGGCTGTTGCGCGCCGACCTCCCTGCGGGGTGGGCGAGCGCGCTGCTCACCCAGCTGATGCACCTGGTGTCCCGCGAGATGCCGGGACTGACCCCGGGGCAGGCGGCCGACATCGTCGTCGACACCCTGCTGCGCGGCCTCGGCGCGCCCTGACGCACCGCGGCTGACGTGCCGCGCACCCGCGGCGAACGGATTGCGCACCGGCGCTGGGCGTGCTGCGCACCCGCGGCGAACTGCGGGCCGCCGGCCGGGAAGGCGCCGGCCGGGGGGATCGCCTGCCCCGGCCGGTGCCCTTCCGTCAGGCCCTGCGCTCCGGTGGCACCACCACCGTGCCGACGCCGCCCAGAGCCCGGGCCGCGCGCAGGGAGATCTGCCACAGCTCGCCCGCGTGGTTGCTGACGAGGATCCGGTCACCGGCACCGTCCAGGGCGAGGCCCTCGCAGACGCCCAGACCGGTCGCCACCACGCGCTGGGCGCCGTCGGCCAGGGTGATCTCGTACAGGCGCCCGCCCCCGTGGTCGCAGGTGTAGGCCCGGCCGGCGCCGTCGAGCACCACGCGTACGGTGCTCGCCCCGGCCAGACTGGTCACCAGGCGGTGGGTGCCGTCCGCCAGGTCGACCTCGTACAGGTCGCCGCCGCCCTCCCGCCGGCCGACGTACGCCTTGCCCTGCCCGTCCAGCGCCACCCCTGCGATGTTGCCCGGCAGGGCGTCGGTGACCGTCCGTTTCTCGCCGCTGTCCAGGTCGACGGCGATCAGGTGCCCGTTGTTCCAGTTGGCGACGTAGGCCGTGCCCGCGCCGTCCAGGGCGACACCGTACGCGCCGGGCACACCGGCGACCGTGCGGTTCGCACCGCTGGAGAGGTCCACCGCGACCAGGCGGGCACCGGCGTAGTCGGTGGTGTAGGCCGTGCCCGCGCCGTCCACCTCCACGTCGCCCAGGTCGCCGAGGCCGCTCGCGACCACGTGCCGGGCGCCGGTGTCGAGCTTCACCGCGGACAGCTTCCGGCCGGTGCGGTCGGCCACGTAGGCCGTGTTCCGGGCCGGGTCCACCGCGAGGCCCTCGGAGGACCCCAGGCCCGTGGCGATCCGGGCGAAGCTCGTCCGGTTGCCGATGAGCTTCGACAGGTCCTCCGGCTTCGGCAGGTCGTCGGGGCTGAGGTCCACCTTCGGCGGTCCGGCGGCCTTCATGGCCGACGAGGCCATGCCCGACGTCGAAGCGGGGTCCTCGGCAACCCCGCGCTGCGCGGCGGACACGTCCTGGAACTTCTGCAGGAGGGGGCCGAGGAACCCCATCACGTCGAACGCGCCCTGTGCCGTCTGGCGCATCACCCCCGGGTCGCGCTCGTTCTCCAGATCGCGCACGTCCCCCGAGACGCCGCCGGCGCCGGGGGTGTCGCGGTTGAGGTCGTCGGCGGCTTTCCTGGCGGAACCGGCTTCGCTCCCACCGGCATCGAAAACGTTCTTGAAGGACACGGCCCTGTCTCCCGATCTCCTCGACGGACGGTGACACCGAAGGCGGTCAGAGCGGCTGCTGCTGGCTCTCGTAGTCGATCTTCTCGGGCTGGAACACCCGGTGTTCGCCGACCCGGACGGCGACGACCTCGGCCACGCCCTTCTGCAGGAAGTGCCTGTTCTCGTCCGCCATGTCGAAGTGGTTGCTGGCCTGGGCGATCTCACCGAGCGGCCACGCGAGGACCTTCGCGTGGCGCGGGGTCGCGGCCTGTGGAGGCGTCCACTGCACGGGCACCGGCTCCGGGTAGTACAGGGCGAGCCACCCGCCGAAGGTGACGGGGATCGCGTAGTCGAAGCGCCTGATCTGCCGTCGTGTGGTGGCCATGACGTCGACCCGGCTGGGCACCTTCAGGCTGAGCGACGAGGTGTGCTTCCACGCGGTGGTCAGCGAGCCGCTGACCGACGCGGTGATCCCGAGCATCAGCTGGGCCGACAGCTCTCCGGTCCCCGTGACGGAGCTGGACGCCGTCGTCGTGCCGGTCGCCTGGGTCTGGGTCTCGTTGTCGACGCCGACGTTGTCCTTGCTGTTCTTCACCGTGGTCTTCTGGGACTGGTTCAGCGCCATGGCCTTCTGCAGCTGCGCCTGCACCGACGCGGTGGCCTTGGCCCCGAACGTGAGCTGCACCGTGCCCTGGAGCGACCAGCTGATCGTGTTCGAGATCGAGAACTCGACCGTGTCCGTCGCGGTGATCTCGATGGGGTCGGTGGCGTTGACGTAGGTCTGCTTCGACAGCATGTCCGGGGGCGGCTGGACGATGTCGCTCTGCTCCTCGATCAGCGGCACGCCCAGATTCATGTAGGCGCGCCATCCGCGCTCGTGCGCGGTGCTCTCCTCCTCGGGATACCGGCCGTAGCGCACCCCGTTGAGGGAGAAGCCCACCGGGGCGATCTGCTCTCCTCCGCCCTCGGGGGTCCTTTTCAGCGCCGGCAGGTTCCGTTCCAGGATGGAATCGGCCTTGGCGGCGATGTCGAGCTCCTCCTGGTTCCTGGTGGTGAGCGGGTGCCGCATGAACACGTCGCCGAGGTACGCCCGGCCGACGGGGTTGATCGCGCTGTCCTTGCCCACTTGTCTCAGCTCTCCTTCAGCCGTGTGTGCCCTGTGGTGACGCGGCGTTCGGGACTGCAGGCCGTACAACTGCGGGGGTCGCGGCGTGCGCGGGACGCACCTCGGCAGGGCGGGGGACGGTTCGCCCGCCGCACGAGGACGCGCAGCCACGCCTCTCGGTCTACCGGTCCGCCGGCGGACCGGACCAGGCGTGTGCCCAGGGCGCGCGGGTCGGACGGGGCATGACGGCGCTTCATGCGATAAGAGGAGCAAAACGCCCCCGCGGCCGGGCGGCGCGGCGAGCAGGGCCCGCCCCGATGCGGATGGTGGGCGGGCCCTGCTCGTGCGCACCATTGTCGGCACCGCGTACCGGCCGGGCCACGAGTGAGATCCACCGGTGTGCGCGCGGCGCGCACACCCCGTGCGCGCCGCACACCTCCCGCACTCCTCGCTCCACCTCGGGGCGCCGCCCGGTGCCGCACCGCGCCGCGCCCGGGGCACATGCCGCGGCGCGACCGGGGTAGGGACTGCGTGACCCCGGGTCATACCCACCTGCCTGCGGCGACGATACTGGCAGGCGCACGTGCCCCCCGCTCACAGATGGACTCATGCCGACATCCGACACCGCCCGCCCCCTGACCCCCGCCACGGTGTGGCTGGCGCGCGGCCGCCATGCCTCAGGCGCCGCGGAAGACGTTCTCCGCCGCTCGCTGCAGCGACGCAAGGACGACGGGGACATCGACGACTTCCTGGAGCTGCCCGAGGCCGGGGCCGGCCCGGCCGAGCGGGTCTTCGAGGCCCGCTGGCGGGCCGGCGGCGGGGTGACCGTGCGTGCCCGGCTGAGCGTCACCGCCGGGGCGGGCGACCGCCGGGAGTGGCTGCTGGCCGCCGAGGCGGAGGAGCCGTGGAACGACGACTGGCCCTCCCCCACCGCGCTGTTCTGGCCGGACGAGCCGGAGACGGCCTGGGACGAGGACGCCACCGCGCGCTTGTCCCTCGGCGAGATCAACCCGCTCCCCCGGGACGACAAGGAGGTCCGGCGCCTGCTGCGGAGCGCGGTACGGGGCGGGTGGTACATCCATGTGGTCGTCCACGAGGCGATGACCACCGACGACCGGGGCCGGGTGCCGGTGGCGCGCTGGCTGCCGCCGGGGCTGCGGCACCGCGTGGTGGAGCACCGCGCCGCGCCGCAGCAGTTGCGCGGGCTGAACTGGGCGCTGCGCGACTCCGGCGTGGAGGTGCCGCGCGGTGGTGCCGTGGTGCTGCCCGGCACCCCGGCGCCCGAGGGGTACGACGCCGGGGACTTCTCCGTCCGCGCGGTCTTCCTCGACGGTACGGAACCGGCCGACCTGGTGGACGCGGTCCGGCGGTTCGCCGCCCTGCCCAGGCCGCTGCCCGACGGCGCCGAGGAGTCCCTCCGGGCGCTGCGCCAGGACTGGCACCTGCTCACCCTCCAGGAGGAGCTGAACCGCCAGCGCGGCCTGGTGGCCATGTACGCCGAGGCGCTGGAGGCCATGACGAAGTCGCGCGACCTGTACCGGGAGGCGGCCGAGCGCGCCCACGAGGCGCTGGCGGCCTACCAGCAGACGGCAGCGGCCGCTCCCCCGCGCGAGCAGTCGTCCGGCGCGCCCGTCGCGTCCCCGCTCCAGCAGATCACACGCACGTTCGAACGCTTCAAGGCGATCCTGCCCGCGACGCCGTCCCGGGACGGCGAGAGCGCCGACGCCCACCAGGTGAGGTCGGAGCGCTAGCGCGTCCCGGCCCTTTCCTCGCGGGACGTACGTGTCAGTCGTGGCCCGGTGGATACGCGGTCCCTACGGCAGTACGGCCCGCCCGGGAAGGTCCACCACGCATGGGCAACGACCAGCACCGCTCGGAGACGACGCTCCGCGTCAACGGCAAACCCCACACGCTCACCGTCGACCACCGGCGGGTCCTGCTCGACCTCCTGCGCGAGGACCTGGACCTGACCGGCGCCAAGAAGGGCTGTGACCACGGCCAGTGCGGTGCCTGCACGGTGCTGGTGGACGGGCGGCGCGTCAACAGCTGCCTGCTGTTCGCGGTCGCCCTGGACGGCTGCGAGGTCACGACCGTGGAGGGCCTGTCCGGTGACGCGGAGGAACCGCATCCGCTGCAACGGGCCTTCCTGGAGCGCGACGCCTTCCAGTGCGGCTACTGCACCCCGGGCCAGATCTGCTCCGCGGCCGGCATGCTCGCCGAGGCCGCGGCCGGCCACCCCTCGCACGTCACCGACCCGGCCGTGCCCTCGGGCGCGCCCGTACCGCTGGACCGTGCGGAGATCCGGGAGCGGCTGAGCGGCAACCTGTGCCGGTGCGGCGCCTATCCGAGGATCGCCGAGGCCGTCGAGGACGTGATCGAGTGAAGGAGTTCGCCTACGTCCGCGCCGGGACCGTCGAGGAGGCCACCGCCGCGTACGCCTCGCACCCCGGCGCCCGCTACCTCGGGGGCGGCACCAACCTGGTCGACCTGATGAAGCTCGGCGTCGAGACGCCCGCCGCGCTCATCGACGTCACCCGCCTGCCGCTGGACGCGGTGGAGGAACTGCCCGACGGCGATCTGCGGATCGGGGCGCTGGTCCGCAACAGCGACCTCGCGGCCCATCCCCTGGTGCGCGACCGGTACCCGGCACTGTCCCAGGCGGTCCTCGCGGGCGCCTCCGGGCAGCTGCGCAACGCCGCGACGACCGGCGGGAACCTGCTCCAGCGCACCCGGTGCCCCTACTTCCAGGACCTGTCGAAGCCGTGCAACAAGCGCGAGCCGGGCAGCGGCTGCGGCGCACGCGACGGCGTCCACCGCGACCACGCCGTGCTCGGGTACTCGGCACACTGCATCGCCACCCACCCCTCGGACATGGCGGTGGCGCTGGCCGCTCTGGACGGGCGTGTCGAGCTGTCCGGGCCGGACGGCGCCCGGAGTGTCGCGGCGGCCGACTTCCACCGGCTGCCCGGGGACCGGCCCGAGCAGGACACCGAGATCCGGCCGGGCGAGCTGGTCACCGGCGTGGTGCTGCCGGCCGCGACGGCGGGTCTGCCGTCGGCGTACCGCAAGGCGCGCGACCGGGCCTCGTACGCCTTCGCGCTCGCGTCCGTCGCGGTCGTGCTGCGGCTTCAGGACGGTGTGACCGACCGGGTCGGCATCGCCTTCGGGGCGCTGGCCCACCGGCCCTGGCGGGCCCGGCGCGCGGAGCAGGCGCTCGCCGGGGCCGCTCCGACCACCGCCGCGTTCGAACACGCCGTCGACCTGGAGCTGTCCGCCGCGCGGCCACTGCGGGACAACGGCTACAAGGTGCCGCTCGCCCGGAACCTCGCCGTGGACGTGCTGTCCCGGCTCACGGACACCGCGCTCACCGGGAGGGCCTCATGACGCACACCATCGGCGCTCCGGCCGAACGCCGGGAGGGCCGCGAGAAGGTCGGCGGCACCGCCCGCTACGCCGCCGAGTTCCCGCTGCCCGGGCGGGCCCAGGCCTGGCCCGTGCCCGCGGCCGTGGCCCGGGGGCGGGTGAGCGGCATCGACCCGGCGGCCGCCCTGGCCGTGCCCGGCGTGCTCGACGTCCTCACCCACGAGAACGCGCCGCGGCTCGCGGAGCCGGACGACGCCACGCTCGCCGTGCTGCAGAGCCCCCGGGTCCCGCACCGCGGCTGGTTCGTGGCCCTGGTAGTGGCCGAGACCCTGGAGGCGGCCCGGGCGGGCGCCGCCGCCGTCCGCGTCGAGTACGAGGCCGAACAGCACGACGTGGTCCTGGGCACGTCGCACCCGGGACTGTACGTGCCCGAGAAGGCCAACGCGGGGCAGCCGGCCGTACGCGAACAGGGCGATGCCGACGGCGCGTTCCAGGACTCGGCCGCCCGGGTCGACGTCGTGTACCGGGTGCCTGCGCTGCACAACCACCCCATGGAGCCGCACGCCAGCACCGCCCGCTGGGAGGACGGGCGGCTCCTGGTGCACACCTCCAGCCAGGGCGCCCACACCGTACGGGCCGTGCTCGCGGGGCTGTTCGAGCTGCCCGAGGAGTCCATCGTCGTCACGGCCGAGCACGTCGGCGGCGGCTTCGGCTCCAAGGGCACGCCGCGGCCCGACGTGGTGCTCGCCGCGATGGCGGCACGGCACACCGGCCGGCCCGTCACGGTGGCCTTCCCCCGCCGCTGCCTGCCGGCGGTGGTCGGGCACCGCGCCCCGACCCTGCACCGGCTGCGGCTCGGGGCCGACGCCGACGGGCGTCTCTCCTCGCTCACGCACGAGGTCACCACGCACACCTCGCGCATCAAGGAGTTCGTCGAGCAGGCGGCGGTGCCCGCGCGCGTGATGTACGCCGCGCCGCACCGCCGGACGCTGCACCGGGTCGCCGCGCTGGACGTGCCCTCGCCGTCCTGGATGCGGGCGCCCGGCGAGGCACCGGGCATGTACGCGCTGGAGTCCGCCGTGGACGAGCTGGCGGACGAGCTGGGCATGGACCCGATCGAGCTGCGCGTGCGCAACGAGCCGGACGTCGAGCCGGACAGCGGCAGGCCGTTCAGCAGCAGGCACCTGGTCGAGTGCCTGCGCGAGGGCGCACGGCGGTTCGGCTGGGACGGGCGCGATCCGGGCCCGCGCTCACGCCGGGAGGGGCCGCTGCTGCTGGGGACGGGCGTGGCGGCGGCGACGTACCCGGTGATGGTGGGAGCCTCCACCGCCGAGGCCCGTGCGCTGCCCGACGGCACGTTCCTGGTGCGGATCGACGCCACCGACATCGGAACGGGCGCCCGGACCGTGCTGGCGCAGGTGGGGGCCGACGCGCTGGAGGTGCCGCTGGAGCGGGTGCGGATCGAGGTCGGCAGCACCGATCTGCCGTCCGCTCCCCTGGCCGGCGGCTCGTCCGGCACCGCCTCCTGGGGCTGGGCGGTGCACGAGGCCTGCTCCCGGCTGGCGCGGCGGCTGGCCGGGCACAGCGGGCCGCTGCCCGAGCGGGGCATCGAGGTCCACGCGGACACCGCGGGCACGGCGGACGCCGAGAGCCAGTGGGCGCGGCACGCCTTCGGGGCGCACTTCGCCGAGGTCACCGTGGACACGGTCAGCGGCGAGGTCCGGGTCGCCCGCCTGCTCGGGGTGTACGCGGCCGGGCGCATCCTCAACGCCCGCACCGCGCGCTCCCAGTTCGTCGGCGGCATGACGATGGGGCTGGGCATGGCCCTGACCGAGGGCAGCACGATGGATGCCGCGTTCGGTGACTTCGTCGAGTCGGACCTGGCGTCGTACCACGTGCCCGTGCACGCCGACGTCGCGGAGATCGAGGCGCACTGGCTCGACGAGGACGATCCCCGGCTCAATCCGATGGGCAGCAAGGGGATCGGGGAGATCGGCATCGTGGGGACGGCCGCGGCGATCGGCAACGCGGTGCATCACGCCACGGGCGTCCGCTTCCGCGAACTGCCCCTCACGCCCGACCGGGTGCTGGCCGGGCTGCTCGCCCACCGGACGCCGTAGCGCATGGGCCGGACCGGAGCCGCGGCGAGCGGATCCGGTCCGGTACGAGGCCCACGAGGTCACTCCGCCGGGCGGGGTGCCTCAGGCGTGGGGACGGCCGCCCACTGCCGGCCGGCGATCGGCGCCAGGACGCGGAAGACCAGCGCGACGAGGGCCAGCAGCGCCGCGCACACCGCGGTCGCGGCGGCGAGCCACGGTGGGGCGAGCGCGAGATCCACGGCCCGGGACAGGGACGCCGACGGGAAGGAACTGCCGTAGGCCTGGGCGCCGGCCAGCACCGTGGGCACCAGCACCGCTCCGGCCAGCACCACGGCGACGGGGCGCAGGGCCAGCAGCAGCGCCAGCACGGTGCACAGCACCGACAGGCCGAGCGCGAACGCGTGCAGCCGCAGGGACGCCTCGCCGCGCTCCAGCGGGAAGTGCGCCGCCGCGCAGACGGCCAGCGCCAGTGCGGCGAGCCAGCCCGACCAGGACACGGACCGGGCGAGCCGGTCGGTCGCGCGGTTCTCCTCCCCGGGCGAGGCGTCGAGGGTCCGGTGGGCCTCGCCCGAACCGGCGCGTGCCGGGCGGCGCTTGCCCGGGCGGGCCGGCTTCCCGGGTCCGTCGCCGCCGGTTTCGGGGCGCGGAGCGGCGTTCGCGGGACGGCCGTTGCGGTCCAGGCGTTCCAGGCCGAGGCGGTCGATCAGCTCGACCAGTTCCCCGACCGACCGGCCGGTGGCCGCCGCGCGGAGGGCTTCCTCCCGGACGTGGGGCTCCTGCGGCTCCTTGTGCAGCAGGGTGACCAGCCGGGTCACCTCCTCGACCGGGCGGTGGGCGGCCGCGGCCCGGATCGCCTCGTCCGCGCAGTCGGCCTCGCGCGGGGGCTTGGTCAGCAGGGCGATGAGCCGGGACACGTCCTCCACGGGCCGGGCCACGCCGGCCGTGCGGAGCGCGTCGACCCGGGCCTGGGTGTGGTCCGCCGACTCCTCCAGCGAGGTGATGAGGTCGACGACCTCCTCCAGCGGCCGGTCGGCCACGGCGGCGTGCACGAGGTCGCTGACCGCGTCGCCGTAGGGCGCCCCGCCGGTGCCGGTGCCGGGCCGGAGTTCGACCGGGTTGTCGTCCAGGGAGCGGATGACGAAGGGCCGGGCGGCCGAGGCCTCCGCCTCCTCGTCCTGGCCGGATGCGGCGGCGGGCCGGGGCCCGTCCGGGCCAGGGGCGGTCGGCGGGGCGGGCTCGTCCCGGCCGAGCGTGGGAGCCGGTGCCGCGGCGGTCCCGGACGGGCCGGACACGTCGGACGGGCCGGGTCCGGCCGGCGCGTACGTCCGCGCGTCACCGGGCGCGGCGGGCCGGGCCTCGGCGGGGTCCGTCCAGTCCTGACCGGGAGTCACGGGCGGGGCCTCACCGGGATCCGGCCGTTCCCGGCCGGGGGCGGCCGGCGGGGCCTCCGCGGGATCCGTCCAGGCCGCGCCGGCCGGAGTCGGCGGCACGGGCGGGCGGTAGGGACCGGCGGCGGAGGGGGCGTGACTCGGCCGCTCCGGCACGGCGGGGGGCTGCGGGCCCGCCGCGGCCGCCGGGTGGGATCCGGGGGCGGCGGGGCCGGGGCCCGTCGGCGCGGTCCGGGGCGAGCCGTACGCCTCGTACGAGCCGGCGGGGAGCTGCGTGCTCGTCTGCTCCACCTGGTGCGTACCGGTGGCGGCGGTGGTCTCGGCGGACGGCTGGGCGGACCCGTTCGGCTCGTGGGATATGGCAGGTTCGTTCGAGCGGGGTGATGAAGAGCAGGTGGTCATACTCGCCTCCAAGGGAAGAGTGCGGCCGCTCCTGCGCCCCCCGTCGTGTGACGAGCGACGTTACGGTGACCATTACTAGGCGCCCCCGTCACGCCGTGCCACTCGGGTGAGCCACCGGGATGACCGCCCGCACGGGAAAATCCGCCGACACGACGACATGTCGGGCCGCGCGCGCAATACAGCCGCCGGAAACGGGAATCCACAAGGTGACACCCCGGGTCGCGGCACGTCAGGAGGGGGCAGCCCGTGGATACGACCACAACGGTGATCACGGTGGCCGTGGTGCTCGCGGCCGTCGTCCTCGTCTGCGCCGTCGGCGTCCTCGTACGGCTCGTGCGGACCCGCCGCGATCTGCGGCGCGCGGGACTGCCCACGGGACCGCGCTGGGTCTTCTGGGGCGCGGTGCTCTATCTCGTGCTGCCCGTCGACCTTCTGCCCGACCCGGTGTACCTGGACGACATCGGCGTCCTGCTGCTCGCTCTGCGCACCGTCCGCGGCTCCCTCGGCGTACGGGAGCGCAGCACGGCACCCCCGCCGGACCGGCAACCGGCGCATGACTACGGAAAGTAAGGAAACCAACCACCCGTTCGATTCGTATAAGTCTCTGGAAGCCGAAACGAGCCGGTGGACCGGGTGGCCGCGCCCCCGGACTTCCGCTTGGTCGGCGCAGTACCGACGAGGGAGAGACGATGCAACCGTTCGCGCTCAACTACGCGCGCCCGGCAGTGGAGTCGGAAGCTGCCGTTCCGTACGTGTACGACGCCGGACTGCAGTTGAACGTGCTCCGCGACGGACGGGTCGCGGCCTCCGACTTCGCCCTGCTCAGAGAGTTCGGCACCACGACGTCCACCGCCGGTTCCAAGACGCACTTCGACGACTGACCACGGGCCGCCGAAGATGACCGTACTGATCCTCACCTGCGAGGAGGACGTGACGGCGGACATGGTGGTCGTGCACCTGAACGCGACGGGGGTCCCGGTGGTCCGCGTCGACCCCGCCGATCTGACCGGGGGCGTCGCGCTGTCCGGGGAGTACGTGCACGGCCGGTTCCGCGGCCATCTGTCCGCCGGGGGGCGGCTGGTGAGCATCGGGGGGCTCCGGTCCGTCTGGGTGCGCCGGCCCGGTGTGCCGGCCGGCCGTGCGGCGCAGCCGTCCGCCTGGCTGACCGAGGAGGCCGCGCAGGCGCTCTACGGCATGCTGCGCGGCTCGGACGCACGGTGGATGAACCATCCCGACGCGGCCCGGCGGGCCCGGCACAAGCCCTGGCAGCTGCGGCTCGCCCAGCGGTGCGGTCTGCCCGTGCCGGCGACCCTCATCACGACGTTTCCGCGCGCCGCCCGCGAGTTCGCCGAGCGCTACCCGGACCTGGTGGTCAAGCCGGTGTCGGGCGCGCATCCGCAGGATCCGCCGCGGGCCGTGCCGACCAGCCGGGTCGCACCGGACACGGACTTCTCCGCCGTGGCCTTCGGGCCGACGCTGCTGCAGCGGCGGATCGCCAAGCGGGCCGACATCCGGCTCACCGTCGTGGGCGAACGGATGCTGGCCGCCCGCAAGGCCGCCGCCGCGGACGCGGATCTTGAGGAGGTCGACGTGCGGTTCGCCGCGCCCGGCTCACCGTGGCAGCCGGTCGAGGTGCCACCGCGCGTCGCGGCGGCCGTACGCTCCTATCTCCTGGAGGCCGAACTCGCCTACGGCGCCTTCGACTTCGTGGAGGACGCGGACGGGACCTGGTGGTTCCTGGAGTGCAACCAGTCGGGACAGTTCGGCTTCGTCGAGGTGGAGACGGGGCAGCCGATCGCCCGGGCCATCGCCGAGTGGCTGGCCCGGCCCGTCCCCGGTCAGCCGTCGCATCTCAACGGCCTGGACACCACGGTCCGTTGAGCGCCGGGCCCGGCACTCGCACCGGGCCCGGTTCAGCGGGTCACTACGGGCGCGGGCCGGGCAGCATCGCCGTGCGCTGCCAGCCGGTGCCCGGGGAGTGCGGACGGTCGTAGCCCAGGGACTGTGAGGGCCGCATGACCAGCTCCAGTTCCCTGCTCACACGTTCGGCCTCGCGGCGCACCTGTGCGGGTACGTCGCCGCGCTCCGCGATGAGTCGGTCGTAGATGGGGGAATCCTGGAACACCCGTCAACGTGCCTTTCTGCTCGTCGGCCCCGAGCGGGGGCGAGACTGCGAGTGTAGGCGGCACGGAGTCCCGGAGTGTGAATTCCTTGGGATGACTTGACGCAGACCGGACATCTGTGACAGGCGTGCGCGGGGGCGTCAGGCTCCGGTCGTGGAGCCGGGCCGGACGATCATCAGGACGGTGACGGTGGCCCACAGCAGGTTGAAGATGCCGGTGAACATGGCGAGTTGCACGGTGTCCCGGCGGTCGACGGCCTGCTCGCCCCTGAGTTGACCGAGGAGTTCCTCCTGGCGGGGCAGGACGAACGCGGCGAGGACTCCCGCGGCCGCGGCGGTCAGGGCGATGGAGGTGACGAGCCACCCGCTGCCCAGGACGCCCATCACGGCCCCGGTCGCGAGGCCGAGGACGGGGACGCTGATCCCGACACCGGCGTAGACGCGGCAGATGCGGTGGAGCAGCGCCACCGTGCCGACCGCCGAGGGGTCGGGGGCGCCGCCGCCCGCCGGGGCCGTACGCCGGGCCGCCGGCGGGAACATGCTGGCCGCGACGGTCACGGGACCGACGGCGACGATGGCGGCCAGGACATGGAGGGACAGCAGGAACTTGGTCACCGGGGCTCTTTCCACGAAGACGATCTACGGCGCTCACGTTAGGGAGCCCCGGCCCGCTCGCCCATGGGCAGGAACGACAACATCCGACGGATTCCCGCCAACGCGCCGACCTGCCCGCTCGTGCCTCGATCCGCCGAGAACCCCGGCTCGGGGGCCTGGCGGGAACACGCCTAGGGTGGCGTTCATGCACTCTGTGGCGATCCTCGTCCTCGATCACGTGGTGCCGTTCGACATGGCGGCCCCCCAGCAGACGTTCGCCTGGACGCATCTGCCGGACGGGCGGCCGGCCTACCGGGTCCGGCTCTGCGCCGAGACACCGGAGGTGCGCGCGGACGGCGGCTTCACGCTGCGCGTGGAGCGCGGGCTGGAGGCGCTGGCGGACGCGGACACGATCATCGTGCCCGGCTGCTCCCCCGACGCGCCGCCGCCGTCCGCCCGGGTGCTGGCGGCCCTGCGGCAGGCGGCCGAGGCCGGCACCCGGATCGCGTCCGTGTGCGTGGGTGCCTTCGTCCTGGCGGAGGCGGGGCTGCTGGACGGGCTGCGCGCGACCACGCACTGGGTGGCCGCGGGCGAACTGGCCCGCCGCTTCCCCCGGGTCGAGGTGGCACCGGACGTGCTGTACGTGGACAACGGGCAGATTTTGACCTCGGCCGGTGCGGCCGCCGCGCTCGATCTGTGCCTGCACATGATCCGCCGGGACCTGGGCTCGGCGGTGGCGGCGAACATCGCCCGGATGTCGGTCATGCCACTGGAACGGGAGGGCGGTCAGGCCCAGTTCATCGTGCACGAGCACCCGCCCGTGCCCCGGGGGTCGGAACTGGAGCCGCTGCTGGAGTGGATCGAGGACCACCTCGCGCACGAGGTGACTCTCGCCACACTGGCGGCGCGCGCCGGGATGAGCGAGCGGACGTTCAGCCGCCGCTTCCGGGAGCAGACCGGCACCACGCCGTTGCAGTGGCTGCTGCGGGCGCGGGTGCGGCGCGCCCAGTTCCTGCTGGAGAACACCGACCACCCGGTCGAGCGGATCGCGCGGCAGGCCGGCTTCGGCTCCCCGACGGCGTTCCGGGAGCGGTTCCGCAAAGTGGCCGGTACCACGCCGTACGCGTATCGCGCGGCGTTCCACGGGAAGAGCGCCGCCCCGGCGGTCCGCGCACGGACCGCCGGGGCGGCTCCGGGTCCGGGCCCGGTCCCCTGATCTCAGCCGACCAGCGTCAGGCCGTTCTCCCCGTCCGTGTCCGCGGCAGTGGACCCCTCGGCGGTGGACCGCTCCTTGGTGAGCAGCAGCACATCCGCCTTGGCGATGGCATCGCTGATGTCGGACGTCCCCATCATCACGCACAGCGTGTAACTGACGTCGTCCAGCTCGCGTGCCGTCGCCGGCGTGTGCCTCTCCGCCTGAGCGATCCTCAGCGACGCGTACCGCGTCAGCAACTCCCTGACGGCCTTACGGTCCGGTACGAGCACGAAGCGCCCCTCTCTGTGGTTTGCGCTGCGTATGCCCGAACCACGCGGAAACATTCACACCTTTTCCTCAGCAGGGGCGGAAGTGACGAGAATTGACCGCCCGCTGATCACCTTCAGGTGAGCTGGCCGCTGTGCAGGGCCGTGTAGGCCCCACCCCGGCGCAGCAGTTCCTCGTGCGTGCCGATCTCCTCGATCCGGCCGTCACTCATCACCACGATCCGGTCGGCGCCCTGGACGGTGGACAACCGGTGCGCGACGACGAACGTGGTGCGCCCGCGCAGCAGCCGGGCCAGGGCCTGCTGGACGAGTGCCTCCGAGCGGGTGTCGAGCGCCGACGTCGCCTCGTCGAGGACCAGGATCCTGGGGTCGCGGATCAGGGCCCGGGCGATGGCGAGCCGCTGCCGCTGCCCGCCGGAGAGCCGGGCGCCGTGCTCCCCGACCAGGGTGTCGAGACCCCTGGGGAGCCGGTCGACGAACTCCAGGGCGTTGGCGTCGCGCAGGGCCGCCCGCACCGTCTCCTCGTCGGCGTCGTCCATGCCGTAGGCGACGTTCTCGCGGACGGTGCCGTCGAAGAGGATCGACTCCTGCGGCACGACCGACAGGAAGCGGCGGTAGGTGCGCAGGTCGAGGGTGTTCATGTCGGTGCCGTCGAGCAGCAGCCGGCCCGAGGTGGGGCGGATGAAGCCGATGACGAGGTTCAGCACGGTGGACTTGCCGGCGCCGGACGCCCCGACCAGGGCGACGGTCTCCCCCGGCCGCACGTCCAGGGTGAAGTCCCGTACGGCGGCGCGCCCGTCGGTGCCGTAGGCGTAGCCGACCTGCTCGAAGGTGACGGCTCCGCGCAGCGCGGTGAGCTCGGCCTTGCCCTGGTTGTCCTCCAGCTCCGGGGCCTGGAGCACCTCACCCACGGAGCGGACCGACTCCAGGCCCTTGGTGATGACGGGGGCGAGTCCGGCCAGCGTGGTCGTGGAGTTGGTGAGGGTGGTCAGGAAGGCGCTGAGCATGACGACGTCGCCGGGGGTGACGCCCCAGACGCCGTGGTACGAGATGAGCGCCGCGCCGGCCAGGACCAGGACACCGACCACGTTGAGGACGACCCAGGCCAGCGAACCGAACCGGCCGTTGACCAGGTCGAGCCGGAGGCCGGAGGTGAGCAGCCGGTTGAGCGTGCCGTCCATGCGGCGCAGGGCCTTGCCCTCCAGACCGTGGGCGCGGGTGACGGGGATGAGCCGGGTCATCTCCGTGACACGGGACGACAGGGCCTCCACCTCGTGGCGGAAGTGCTCGTTGTGGGTGCGCAGTCTCGCCCGCAGCCGGGCCACCAGGAGCGCTGCGGCGGGCACGACGACGAGGAAGACGGGCAGGAACTCGGGGGTGCGGACGGCGATGATGACCAGCCCGCCGGTGAGCACGGTGGTGGCGCCGAGTCCGATCTCGGCGGTCTGCTGGACCATCTGCTCGACGGTCTCCACGTCCCGGACGACCTTGGCCTGGAGGACGCCGGCGCTGACGCGGGAGTGGTAGCCGATGGAGAGCTGCTGCATGCGGGTGCACAGGGCGGAGCGCAGGGCGGTGCCCATGCGGCGGACGCTGCCGTACAGCAGGCGGACGTACAGCACGTGCAGTGGGTAGTTGACCAGCAGGATGAACAGGATGAGCCCGGTGCTGGTCCACAGGCGGCTCAGCGGCCGGTGCTGGACGACCGTGTCGATGATGGACGCGGTGACCAGCGGCAGCAGCCAGATCGGGCTGTGCTTGACGGTGAAGACGACGACGGCCAGCGAGAGCCGCCGGCGGTCGGCGCGGAACAGGTAGGCGAGCGTGCGGATCGGGTGCTCGCCCCGGTAGCGGTGGTCGAGGGGTCTGTCTGACGGCGACGCCATCGGCGGTGTTCCTCCCCGGTTGCCGTTGGGTGTAGCAAGCGCTTACTTCCCGTGCGGTTCCGGAGTACACCGGGGCCGGGGCGGTGATGTCGCGGGGTGTCCGCAGCGCGGGACCCGGGGGCGGACCGTGTCCGTCCCCGGGTCCCGTGGTCCGCTCAGGCGGCGTCCAGTTCCGCCACTTCGTCGGCGGTCAGGACGAGATCGGTCGCGGCGGCCGAGTCGCGGATGGTCTCGGGCCGGCTGGCGCCCGGGATCGGCACCACCACGGGCGACTTGGCGAGCATCCACGCCAGGCACACCCGCTGCGGGCTCACGCCGCGCGCCTCGGCGATGCGGGCGAACGCCCCGTGGGCCGAGCCCAGCTCGCCTGCCTTCGAGATCCCGCCGAGCGGGCTCCAGGGCAGGAACGCGATGCCGAGCTCGTCGCACAGGCGCAGCTCCGGCTCGCTGGAGCGGAAGGCCGGGGAGAACTGGTTCTGCACGGCGACCAGACGGCCGCCGAGGATCTCCTGGGCCTGCCGGATCTGCTCCGGGTTCGCGTTCGAGATGCCGGCCATGCGGATCTTGCCCTCGTCGAGCAGGTCGCGCACGGCGCCGACGGACTCGGCGTAGTCCACCTTCGGGTCGGGGCGGTGGAACTGGTAGAGCCCGATGGCCTCCACGCCGAGGCGGCGCAGGGACGCCTCGCACGCCTCCCTGAGGTGGCGGGGGCTGCCGTCCAGGGTCCAGCTGCCGTCGCCGGGGCGCAGATGGCCGCCCTTGGTGGCGACCAGGACCTCGCCGCCGCGCTCGTGGGAGGCCAGGGCCTTGGCGATCAGGGTCTCGTTGTGGCCGACCTCGTCGGCGTGCAGGTGGTAGGCGTCCGCGGTGTCGATCAGCGTCACGCCGGCGTCGAGCGCGGCGTGCAGGGTGGCGAGGGAGCGCTCCTCGTCCGGGCGGCCCTCGATGGACATGGGCATCGCGCCCAGGCCGATCGCGCTGACCTCGACGTCACCGATGCGGCGGGTGTGCATGGGCTCGTGACCTCTTCCGGCTGTCGGTTCGGCTGTTCGGGCGATGGTCGACTCCAGCCTGGACGCCCCGCGCCCGGACGTCCAATAGAAGAAGGAGAACGCATTCAGCAGCCACGCAACTGAATCCCTCACCGGCCCGGGCGGACGACCGTGACGGAGGGGGGGTTGCCCGTGCCACGGGGCCGGGCGGTGGCGGACGGACCCTCAGGGGGTCGCGGACCGCCTCCTGTCACCGGCGTACGGTGCGCCGGGGAAGGGGCGCAGCCCGGCGGGTCCGTTACCGCTTGTGGACGCGATCGAGCTGCGGAGCGGCCGTTTCGGGCGCATGGTGGGGCTATGGACGGTCAACCCCCTGTGGTCGTGCAGCCGCCCGCGTCGGACGGCGGACGGCTGGTGACCATCCGCGGCGAGGACAAGGGCGTCGCCTACAGCCTGTTCGACGTGCTCGACCTGGTGCACCGCGAGGGCCTGCCCACGGCCGACACGGCGGTGGACGACACCGAGCTGATCGAGTGGCGGGGCGGCGGCCCGTACGACTGGAACAGCGGGGCCCCCGAGGAGGCGTGAGCCGCCACGCGCTCAAGTAGGCGTGGGCCACCACGCGTCCGGGGAGGCCGGATCCGTCGCCCGTCCGTAGAGACGTGAACCGCCACGCGCCCAGGAAGGCGAGAGCCACCACGCGCCCGGACAGGCGTGAGCCGCCACGCGCCCGGGGAGGCCGGATCCGCCGCCCGTCCGTGGAGGCCTGGCCACCTTGCGGCCGGACGTGCGTGAGCCGCCGCGTGCCGGGTGACGTTCCTCAGCCGGATCCGGTGCGTGCCGTCTCCGCCGCCGTGTCGAGCCTGGCCCGGTGGGCGGGCGTCAGCTCCAGTGCGGCGGCCGCGACGTTCTCCTCCAGGTGCTCGACCCGCGCCGTGCCCGGGATCGGCAGGACGACCGGCGAACGGTCCAGGAGCCAGGCCAGCGCGACCTGGGTGGGCGTGGCCCCCAGCTCGGCCGCCACGGCGGCGATCCCGGCCTCGGCCCCCGCCTCGCCCCGGGCGACGGGCCGCCACGGCAGGAAGGCGATGCCGGCCGCCGCACACGCGTCGAGCACCGGCTCGTGCTCACGGTCGAGCAGGCTGTACCGGTTCTGCACGCTCGCCACGTCGACGATCTCCCGGGCCCGCTCCAGCTCGTCGACGGAGACCTCGGACAGTCCGATCCGCCCGACCAGCCCCTCCGTCTGCAGCTCCCGCAGGGTGCCGAGCTGGTCGGCGAGCGGCGTGTCGGGGTCGATGCGGTGGAGCTGGAGCAGTTCGATCCGCTCCACGCGCAGCCGGCGCAGGGCCTGCCGCACCTGGTCGCGCAGGATCGCCGGCCGGCCGTCGAGTCTCCAGTCGCCGCCGGGGCCGGTGCGCGCGACCCCGACCTTGGTGGTGATCAGCAGCCCGTCCGGGTAGGGGTGCAGCGCCTCGGCCAGGAGCTCCTCGTTGGCTCCCCCGCCGTACAGGTGTGCCGTGTCGATCAGGTTCACGCCCAGCTCCACGGCCCGCCTGGCCACGGCGAGGGCGTTCTCGCGGTCCGGGCCGGGGCCGGTCGGCAGGTGCATGGCCCCGAAACCGAGCCGGCGCACCTCCAGGTCCCCGCCGATACGGAACGTCGATGTCATGCGCGGTGTCCTCCCCCTCGGCTCAAGAGGCACGCTAACAAGCCCCGTTGGGGACGGCCCCCGGGTCCGGGGGGGGCACCGTCCCGCCCCGGCCGGGCGCGCTCGCCGAGCCGTTGTCAGTGCCCGGCGTTACGCTGCGCGCACATGCCCTTGCCCCCTTTTGGGAGGTTCTCATGGCCACGCGCCTCAACCCCTACCTCACCTTCAACGGCGACGCCCGGCAGGCGATGGAGTTCTACAAGGAGGTCTTCGGCGGCACCCTGACCCTCAACTCCTACGGCGACTTCGGCCAGGGGGACACTCCGCACGCCGACCAGATCATGCACGGCATGCTGGAGACCACCGGCGGCCTCACCCTGATGGGCGCGGACAACCCGCCCGGCACGGAGGTCCCGCAGGGCAGCCCCTTCTCGGTGAGCCTGAGCGGTGACGACGACGCCGAGCTGCGCGGCTACTGGGAGAAGCTGTCCCGGGACGGCTCGGTGTCGGTCCCGCTGGAGAAGCAGATGTGGGGGGACGAGTTCGGTATGTGCACGGACCGTTTCGGCGTCCCGTGGATGGTGAACATCAGCAGTCCCGAGAGCTGACGCCGCACCCGCCGGGCCGCCCGCGCGCCGTCGGCACCGGCGTGCAGGGCGGCCCTGCCGCGTCGGAGGCCGGAGGTCAGGAGTGGGTGAGGACGACGAGCTGCCGGGTCGCCCGGGTCATCGCCACGTAGTGGTCGACCGCGCCCTCGACGCCGGTGCCGAAGGCCTCCGGGTCGACGAGCACGACCAGGTCGAACTCCAGGCCCTTGGACAGCTCCGGCGTCAGCGAGCGGACCCGGGCCGAAGGCGGCCGGTACGCGGGATCGCCGATGACGCAGGCGGTCCCGTCGGCGTGTCCGGCCAGCCAGGAGTCGACGATCGCGTGCAGTTCGGTGGTGGAGGCGTGGCGGACGGGGAGGCCCCCGTCGCGGATCGACACCGGCACGTTGGCGTCCGGCAGCACGGCCCGGATGACCGGTTCGGCCTCCGCCATGATCTCCCGGGGTGTGCGGTAGTTGATGCCGAGCGAGGCCGTCTCGATCCGGTCGAACCCGACCCGCTCCAGCCGCTCCCGCCACGACTCGGTGAACCCGTGCCGGGCCTGGGCACGGTCCCCGACGACGGTGAAGCTGCGGGACGGACAGCGCCGCAGCAGCATCTGCCATTCCGCGTCGGTCAGCTCCTGGGCCTCGTCCACGACGACGTGCACGAACGGCCCTACCAGCCGGTCCGGATCGGGAGTGGGCAGGGCGGACTCGTCGACCAGGGAGTTCCGCATGTCCTGACCGTGCAGCATGATCAGCACGCCTTCTCCGTCGTCGTAGCTGTGCGCTTCGAGCAGGTCGTCGATGACGTCGGCCATGCGCTCGCGCTGGGCGTCGAGCGCGGCCCGCCGGCGGTGAGCGCGCCGGGACGCCTCCGGGTCACCGAGCCGCTGCCGCGCCGCGTCCAGCAGCGGCAGGTCGGACACGGTCCAGGCCCGGGGCTGCGCGCGTTGCAGCGTGCGCACCTCGTCCCGGTCCAGCCACGGGGCGCACAGGCGCAGGTAGGCCGGCACCGACCAGAGGTCCCCGACGAGGTCGGTCGCCTCCAGCACCGGCCAGGCCCGGTCGAGGGCGGCGAGCAACTCCCGGTCCCGCGCCAGGGAGGCGCGCAGCAGCTCGTCGGGGACGTCGCCCTCGTGCCGGGCGACGAGGATCGTCAGCAGTTCCTCCCGGACCTGGTCGCGGGCCTCGTTGTGCGGGGTGCCCGGCTCCACCGCTGCGAACGCCGCCGCCCAGTCGGCCGGGCTCAGCTGGATGTCGGACCAGGGGGTGGTGACCGTCATGGCCTCGGTGGGCGGCTCCTCGTAGAACGCGACGGCCTTCTCGATCGCCCGCACCATGGCGGCGGACGACTTCAGCCGGGCCACCTCCGGGTCGGTCTCCTCCCGGGCCGTGGCCCCCTCCTCGACGAGGTCGCGCAGGACGCAGGTCTGCACGCCCTCCTCCCCCAGGCCGGGCAGGACGTCGGCGACGTACGACAGGTAGGGCCGGTGGGGGCCGACGAACAGCACACCGCTCCGGCGGTGCTGTCCGAGGCGGGGGTCGGAGTAGAGGAGGTAGGCGGAGCGGTGCAGGGCGACGACGGTCTTGCCGGTGCCCGGGCCGCCGTCGACGACGAGGGCGCCGCGCGAACCGGCGCGGATGACGGCGTCCTGGTCGGCCTGGATGGTGCCGAGCACGTCCCGCATCCGGGGCGAGCGGTCGGCGCCGAGACTGGCGACGAAGGCCGACTGGTCGTCCAGCGCGGCGTGCCCGGTGAGGGCGCCGGGGGCGAACACCTCGTCCCAGTAGTCGCTGACGCGGCCGTCGGTCCAGCGGTACCTGCGGCGGGCCGCCAGGCCCATCGGGTCGGCGTGGGTGGCGCCGAAGAACGGCTCGGCCGCCGGGGAGCGCCAGTCGACCAGCAGACGGCGGCCCTCACGGTCGGTCAGCCCGAGCCGTCCGACGTAGACGGGCGGCGAGCCGTCCGCGCCGGCCATGTGCCCGAGGCACAGGTCGAGCCCGAAGCGCCGCAGTGCGCGCAGCCGCGCGGTCAGCCGGTGGATCTCGGCGTCCCGGTCCATCGCCTGCCGTCCCTTGCCGCCGGGCGCCCGGCGCTGGGCGTCGAGGCGGCCGGTGAGGTCGGCGATCGTCTGCCGCAGGCACGCGGCGACGGCGGCGAAGTGCCGCTCGTCGCCGGAGATCAGCTCCGGTGCGGCCTTGTGGGCGAGGCGGTCGGGAAGGCCGAACGCGCTCGTGGTCGCATAGGTCACGTCATGCTCCCGTTTCCGCAGGTCATGGGCTCAGGCCGGACAGTGTGCGGGAGACGGGGGGCCTTGCCGCAAGACCCCCCGTGCGCTATACGTTGAGAGTGGCAAGGAGAGGGCTCC
The DNA here is from genome assembly GCF_044540525.1 of Streptomyces sp. NPDC085932. Taxonomy (NCBI): domain Bacteria; kingdom Bacillati; phylum Actinomycetota; class Actinomycetes; order Kitasatosporales; family Streptomycetaceae; genus Streptomyces; species Streptomyces sp. NPDC085932. The sequence goes on along the minus strand of NZ_JBITSJ010000001.1, from coordinate 1,546,458 downwards.
TTGCCTTTCGTGTTTCCGCGCACCCTCTCGTGGTCCGGTCGTGCGCGTGTGTCACGCTCTTCCCTCAGGCAGCGTGGAGAGGCGGCGGCATGCGGATAGGACTGCTCGGCACCGGACCCTGGGCGCAGATCGCCCACGCACCCGCCCTGAGCGGGCACGACGAGCTGGACTTCGCGGGGGTGTGGGGGCGTCGCCCCGAGGCCGCCAAGGAGCTGGCCGAGCGGCACGGGGTGCGGGCGTACGACGACGTGGACGCGCTCCTCGCCGACGTGGACGCGGTCGCCGTGGCGCTGCCTCCCCAGGTGCAGGCCGATCTGGCCGTGCGGGCGGCGCGGGCCGGGTGCCATCTGCTGCTCGACAAGCCGCTGGCGCCGACGGTCGAGCAGGGGCGGGCGGTGGTGGCGGCCGCCGACGCGGCCGGCGTGGCCTCGGTCGTGTTCTTCACCACCCGTTTCCAGCCCGGCCCGCAGACCTGGATCGCCGAACAGGCGGCGGTGCCGGGCTGGTTCACCGCACGGGCGCAGTGGCTCGGGGCGGTGTTCACCAGCGAGAGCCCGTTCGCGACGCCGTGGCGGCGGGAGAAGGGCGCCCTGTGGGACGTCGGCCCGCACGCCCTGTCCGTGCTGCTGCCGGTGCTCGGCGACGTGCGGCGCGTGACGGCGGCGGCGTACGGGCCCGGGGACACGGTGTACGTGGTCCTCGATCACGACCGGGGCGCCGCCAGCACCCTCACCCTGAGCCTGACGGCACCGCCCGCCGCGGCCGGGGCCACCGTCGAACTCCGGGGCGAGGCCGGGGTCGCGGTGCTGCCCGAGGGGTCCGACGGGGCCGTCCCGGCCCTGATGCGGGCCGCGGACGCCCTGCTCGCCACCGTCCGGACGGGCCGCCCGCACCCCTGCGACGCGGCGTTCGGACTCCGAGTGACGGAGATCCTCACGGCGGCCCAGGACCTGCTGGACGGTGGCGAGCGCTAGGCCGTGTCCGCACAGTCCCTCCTGCCCTGCGGGCGGACGGAGGGACGGTGGCGGACACGACCTGGCCGTCTCAGGCGGTACGGGCCTCCCGCGGCGGCTGGAAGTTGAGGCGCTCGCGGACCACCGGGAAGCCGGCCTTGGCGAAGTTCGCGGCCATCGGGACGTTGCCCCGGTCCGTGGCGGCGGTGACGAACTCCGCTCCCCGCTCGACGAGGAAGTGGGTGCACTCGGCCAGCAGGTCGTAGGCGTAGCCCCGGCCCCGCTGGTCCGGCATCACCCCGATGAAGCCGACGCACGGCCCGGAGGGGTTGTGGGCCGGGATGTGGATGCCGGCCGTCTCGCCCTCGGGGGTGTACGCCACCTGCCACCACTCGCGCGGGGACGGGCACCAGTGGAAGAAGTCGAGTTCCTGCTGTGCCGCCCGGTCGAGTCCGCCCTCCTCGATCGCCAGCAGCGCGTGGGCGTCGAGGGTGGCGGAGTGGATGCGGCGCAGCGCGTCGAAGAAGACGGCGTCGTCCGGTTCGGCGCGGAACTCCAGGCGCCCCGGCCGCTGCGGCAGGCCCAGGTCGGGCGTCCAGCGGTACAGCAGGCGTTCGACGAGGAGGTCGTAACCGGCCTTGCGGGCCGCAGTGATGCGGGCCTCGGCCGCGTCACGCAGCGCCGGGTCGTCGCGCCAGCCGGCCGGCGCGTTGAGTTCCAGTTCGACCTGCCAGGGGGCGGAGCGCAGGAGGGCGGCGCCGGCCTCCTCCTCTCCTTCCGCCACGTCGAACCAGTTGACGTTGACGGGTGCGGTGTCGTCGGGGCCGCCCCACCAGGCGCCCCGGGCGACGACGCGGCCGTCGCGCAGCGCCACGCGCTTCCAGTCGGGGCGGTACCGGGTCAGCCGGTGGCCCTCACGGGCGCCCAGCGGGTCGGGCAGGGTGTCGAAGAGTGCGGCGTCGCTCGCGTCGAGCGCGCGGATGACCGGTTCGGTCATGGGATGTCCTCCGGGAGGGATGCTGCGAGGAGCGCTCCCGGTCGGTCAGTGGCGGCACGCCGGGTCAACGGGGAGGGAGCGCGGGAACGGTGTGAACGGCACGGCTCTGCCCTCCTTCCATCGGCCTCGGGGCGTGGCGGGCCACACGTTACGCGATCACCGGCGAGCCCGTCCACGCGTTTACCGGCCTCGCTCAACCGGCCCTTAAGAGCGGGTTAAGCGACTCCTAAGGCACTCAAGTGGGCGGCGGTACGGGGGATTTGTTCGTGACGGACGGGTTGGCTGGGACGCCGCTCGTCCGTAGCATCCGTGGCGATTGCCCTGAGAGCGCTCTCAGGCGTCTCCCCACCCGCACCACAGGAGGCCCCCCACATGACTCCTCGTCACCACCGCCCCGTCGCCCGCCGTACGCTCCTCGCCGGTCTCGGCGGCGCCGTGGTCGCCGCCCCTGCGGTCGCCGCGCTGGCCCCCCACGCCCTCGCGGAGACCACCCCGAGCACGCCGAAGGCGGCCGCCGCCCTGCCCGTGACGCTCGTCAACAACAGCGGTTCGTTCGGCAACGCGAGCGTCCACGTCTACGTCGTGGGCAACGCCGACGGCCGTCAGGTGCGGTTGCGCCCCGACGGCACCCTCGCCCCGGTGGCCCTGTCGGACAACGGCGCCGACGGCTTCACCGACTACGCGATCCCGCTGGCCGGCAGCGGCGAGACGCGGCTGTCCCTGCCGTACATGTCCGGCCGGATCTACGTCTCGCTGGGCGCGAAGCTGAAGTTCAAGGTCGTCGCCGACGGCGCCGGCAACCCGGCGCTGCAGTACCCGGCCGGCTGGGTGTCCTCGGACCCCAACTACGGGGTCCTGCACGACTGTGCCGAGTTCACGTACAACTCCGCGGGCATGTTCTGCAACACCACCATGGTCGACATGTTCAGCGTGCCGATGAGCATCCGGCTGACCGGCGCCAAGGACCAGACGACGGGCACGCTGCGCGACGGGGGCCGGGCGGCCGCGTTCGCCGCCGTGCGGCAGATCCCGGAGTTCGCCCGGCTGGTGGTGGACGACACGCGGATCATCGCCCCCGGCCACGGCCTGGACGCCGGACTGTTCGCCGAGGACTACTTCGCGCCCGCCATCGACGAGGTGTGGAGCACGTACACCGGCCGGGACCTGAAGGTGACCACCAACGCCGGTACGTTCACCGGCCGGGTGCGCGGTGAGCGGTTCACCTTCACCGGGCCCGCCGAGGTGTCGTTCGGCAAGCCGTCCACGCGCGACGTGCTGTTCTGCGACGGCGCCCTCGCCGCCCCCAACGACGGCACGACCGGCCCGGTCGCCGCGATCCTGGGCGCCGGGTTCAACCGCTCGACGCTGCTGGGCTCCGCCGCCCAGCCGACGACCGACCCGGCGTCCTTCTACCACGGCGAGCTGACCAACCACTACGCCAAGGCCATGCACGCGGCCGCCGAGGACGGCAAGGCGTACGGCTTCGCCTTCGACGACGTGGCCGACTTCGCCTCCTACATCCAGGACACGGCGCCCACGGGCTTCCGGCTGACGCTCACGCCGTTCTAGCCCGGCCGCGCACGCCGCGGAGGCGCCGCCCCGGCGTGCGGTGGCCGGTCGGGCGTTGCAGCGTGGTGGTGTGAAAGTGACGCGCGGCCGGTCCCGCACGGCCCCCGAACGGGACCGGCCCGGCTGGCTGCGCGGGGCACCGCCGCCGTGGTGGGCCCGGGTGCTGCCGACGGCGCTGCTGGTGGGCGTGTGCCTGGCGGAGCTGATCAGCCCCGAGCCGCTCGACATCGGGTTCCTGCTGGGTGCCATCCCGCCGCTGGCCGTGCTGGCGCACGGGCCGGTGACGACGGCCGTGCTCGGGGCGCTGGCGGTGGTGGTGCTGACCGTCCCGGTCTTCGCCCTGGACGATCCGGGCAGTACGGATGTGCTGACCGTGTGTTTCGTGTCGGTGCTCAGCGTGCTGCTGTCGTACGTGCGCAGCCGGCGGGACGCGCAGCTGGTCACCGAGCGGGCCGTGGCCGAGGCCGCACAGCGGGCGGTCGTGCCACCGCTGCCGGAGCGGGTCGGGCCGGTGCGGTGCGCGGGCCTGTACCGGGCCGCACAGCGCGGGACGCTCGTCGGGGGCGACTTCTTCGACGTACGGGCCGGCCCCTATGGCGTCCGGGCGGTCATGGGCGACGTCCAGGGGCACGGCCTGTCGGCCGTCGCCACGGTCGCCTCGCTGCTGGGGGCCTTCCGGGAGGCGGTGCTGGACCAGCCGGACCCGAAGGCGGTGGCGGCCCGGCTCGACCGGAGGCTGACCGTGGACTCGGCGGACGACCCCCACGCCGAGCTGTTCGCGACGGCGGTCCTGCTCGACTTCTCCGCCGACGCCCGGGTGGTGCGGATCGTGGCGTGCGGTCAGTGCGGCCCGCTGCTGATCCGGGACGGGCAGGTCGTCGAACCGGACGTCGAGCCAGGGACACCGCTCGGGCTGGGACTCGCCGAGGCCGCCCCGCCCCGGGCCGTCTCGGTGCGGCTGCGCGCCGGTGACCGGCTCTTCCTCGCGTCCGACGGCGTCACGGAGGCCAGGGACGCGGACGGGGCCTTCTACCCGCTGGCCGAGCGGCTGCCGGGCCTGGCCGCCGAGGACCCGGCCGCACTGGCCGAGCGGGTGTGGTCCGACCTCGTGCGGCACTGCCCGGACGTCCGGGACGACGTGACGATGCTGGTGCTGGCGCCGTGCCCGCCGGCCGGGCCCTGACGACGGCCGGCGGCGGCCCGCACCATGGTGCGGGCCGCCGCCGGCGAGCCGTCCGGCCTGTACGTCAGTCCTTGATCGTGCACTCGTTGCCGAACGCCGGGTTGAGCAGCCCGATCACGTTGATCGAGTTGCCGCAGACGTTGGCGTTGATGTCGACCGGGATCTGGATGACGTTGCCGGAGAGGAAGCCACCGCTCTCGTTGGTGATACCGACGGTGCCGTCGTCGGCGCTCGCCGTACCGGCGAAGGCGAGCAGGGCGGCGCAGGCCAGGCCGGCAGCGGCGGTCACACGTGTGCGCATGGAAAAGCTCCTGTCAGTCGCGGGAACACGTGTCTTCACCCTCACCCGGAAATCGGCGGCGCGACATCCGGGGGCGTCCGAACGGGGTGCGGGGGGTCTGCGGGGCCCGGGCCGCGCTCTCCGGATGCACACCGCGCTCCCGCGGTGAATGGTGATAACGGACCCGTTTTCAGCACCGGGGCCGCACCAGCGATCCGGACCCTAGGAGCAGAGACCATGTCGACGTCACAGCCCCCCGCGTCCCGGCCGCCCGAGGACAGCACCACCCCGGACCGCCTGCTCCACGCCCGCACCGGCACCGACGTGTCACCGGAGGACCTCGTCCTGGCCTCGGGCAAGGACCTCACGCCGCACAACCTCGAATGGGCCAAGCGCAAGCTGGCGGCGGAGGGACCGGCCGCGCTCGAGAAGCTGCTGCCCTAGCGCACTGCCCCCGCTCCGTACGAGGCCACCGCACCCGTCGCGCCCTGGTGCGGTGGCCTCGTACGTCGAAGACCGGTCAGCGGCGGGTGCGGGATCACACCCTGCCGTCGTCCTCGGGCAGCACGGTGTCGTCCTCCACCACGTGGACGGCGGCCTCCTCCGCGCCGGCCGCGCCGCCGTCGATGCCGACGTCGGTGGCGACGGTCTCCTTCGTGGTGTCCTCGTGGGCGCCCTCGTCCGGGGCGACCAGACGGCCGGCCCGGGCGGTGCCCGCCTCGGGGTCCACCGGTTCGCCGTCGCTGTCGGGGCTGTCGCCCACGCCGTCGCCGACGGGCTCGGCGCTGACGTCGGGGACCTCCTGGGAGAGCCGTTCGTCGAGCGTCTCGCCCTCGTGCTGCTCCGCGGCGGTGGTGCCGTGCTTGGTGACGCCGAGAGGCTTCTCCGGCGGGGAGTAGCCCTCGTCGAGGGTGTCGTCGTAGGTCCGCTCGTCGACGGCGTCCTGGAGGTCCAGCGGCGCGGCGTCCTCCTGCTCCTCGTTGGTCCCGGTGGGCTGGTACGCGTCGTCCGCCATCGGTTCGGGGCGCATCGGTTCCGTGCCCATCACTCCTGCCTCCCTGTCGCGCTGCGTCGACTCGTTCGTCTCCGCTGTCCGTTCCGCGTTTCCCGTAACGCGGGCCCTAACCTCGGCGGACGGCCGGATCCCCCGCTTGCCCGGGGAACGGGTGACGACGACGTGACCGAGCGCGTTCGGGTCACACGGCGGCGTTCGGCCCGTCGGGGCGGGTGCGGCGCTGCTCGACCGTCTCGCGGCTGAGCCGCTCCGTCTCCGCCTCGGTGAGGCGCTCGAAGCCGTCCTCGGTGATGACGGACACGACCGGGTAGATGCGCCGGGTGAGGTCGGGTCCGCCGGTGGCGGAGTCGTCGTCCGCGGCGTCGTACAGCGCCTGCAGCGCGGCCAGGGCCGCCTCGCGGCGGGTCATGCCCGGACGGTACAGCTTCTTCAACGCGCCCCGGGCGTACGGCGATCCGGACCCCTCGGCGTGGAAGCCGAACTTCTCGTAGCGGCCGCCGGCGACATCGAAGCCGAAGATGCGGCCGCGTCCGCCCTCCGGGCCGGCGGGGTCGTAACCGGCCAGCAGCGGGACGACCGCGAGGCCCTGCATGGCCTGGGCCAGGTTGCCGCGGATCATGGTGGCCAGCCGGGTGGCCTTGGCGGCGAGGGTCATGGGGATGCCCTCGATCTTCTCGAAGTGCGCCAGCTCGACCTGATAGAGCTTCACCAGGTCCAGGGCGAGTCCGACGGAGCCCGCGAACGCCACGGCGGTGTGGTCGTCGGCGGGGTGCACCTTCTCCAGGTCGCGCTGGGCGATCAGGTTGCCCATCGTCGCCCGGCGGTCCCCCGCGATCAGCACGCCGTCGCCGAAGGTGAGGGCCAGGACCGTCGTGCCGTGCGGGACGCCCTCGGCGCGGACGCCGTCCGGCAGGACGCGACGGGTGCTCAGCAGACCGGGGCGGTGGGCCGCCAGGAACTCCGTGAACGACGAGGACCCCGGCGTGAAGAACTCCTCGCCCAGCCCGCCCTCGTACTCGCCCAGCGCCATACCGGTCCCCCCTCGTCCGCGGCCGTCGTCCGAGTCCTACCTACCTGGACGGAACGGGCGGGAAACGCGCGTGGGGCGTCAGGGGCGCGGTGCGACGCGGACGTCGAGGTCCGAGACGCGGTGGACGGGCCAGGCGCGGGCGTACTTCGGCGGGGTGCCGCCGGCGGGTGCGAGGTGGGCGACCGGGAGCCGGTCCGCGGTGCGCAGGATCTCCGGCACGGTGGTGTTCTCGTTGTGTCCGGAGGTCGCGCCCGAGGAGCAGCCGGTGTAGTAGCCGATGGGGATCGCCTCGTGCCCGGTGAGCAGGCAGGGCGGGCGGACGCCGAGGCGGTGCAGGGCGCCGGCCGTGCGGTCCCAGTCGCGGCGGCTGTCGGTGTTGCGGGCCACGGCACCCTCCAGGACGGCGATCTGTACGGCCAGGTGCCCGGCCAGGCCGAGCGCGACCAGCGCGGCGGCGACCGGCCGCCAGGAGCCGCCCGGCCTGCGCACCACGTGCCACAGGGCGTCGGCCGCCGGGATCGCCAGCAGGGCGTAGGCCGGCTGGAGGAAGCGGGGAGCGGCGTAGCCGATCATGAACAGATAGGGCACGGCGGCCGTGGCGGCGCAGGCCAGCGGCACCAGGGTCCGTTCCAGGCGCCGGGCCCGGGCCGCGACGGCCACGGCGAGTCCGGCCAGCACGGGCAGGGCGAACCACCAGACGGTGACGACGGGATGCGGCACCGACCCGGTGCACGGCCGGCACAGGGCCCGTCCGCCCAGGCTGCGCAGCTGGTCGTCCACGGCGAACTGCCAGCCGAGCCCGCCCTGGATGCGGGAGGCGTCCGACAGCCGCTGCGCCAGACCGCCGTGGCCGAGCCACGCCTCGATCACCCACGGCAGGGCGCCCGCAGCGAGCCCCGCAGCGAGCACGAGCAGCAGGCGCCAGTGGCGCCGGGCCAGGGCGAGGGCCAGCAGGGGCAGGGCGACCCAGAGCGCGTCACCGGGCCGCATCAGCGCCATGAGCACACCGCCCGCGGCCACGCCCCACAGTGCGGCCCGGGCGGAACGTTCCCGCCGCGCGCGCAGGAAGCAGCCCACGCTGATCAGGGCGCCGATCGCGACCCAGTAGTTGGGCATGGCCTGCGGGCCGTAGAAGAGGGTCGTCCACAGCGTGGCGAACAGGGCACCGCCGACGACCAGGACCCTGGTCGGGAACAGGCCGCGCCAGGCGCGCAGGGCCAGGAAGAGGGCGGCTCCGGAGAGGACGGCGAGATAGACGCGCAGGAGCGGGACGGACGACGACCAGGAGGCGACGGGCGCGACCAGCAGGGACACGCCCCGGGAGCGGGGTGCGCTGAAGAAGGCCGCCGGGGTGTGGGAGGTGACCTGGCTGACGTAGACGATCTCGTCCCAGCCGAGGAGCAGCACGGGGCGGACGAGGGCGAGCTGCGCGAGGGTGAAGACGGCGGCGAGCGCGGCGAGCGCCCGGTCGCCGCGCTTCCTGCCGGCCGTGCCCGCCGCCGGCGGCTGGTCGCGCCGCCGCCTGCGGACGAGGATGGCGTTCGCGCCGTCGGCCATGTTCCGCCCCTTACCCCGTGAAGTCGGCAAACACGGACAAACTAACCCGCCGGCCGAGGGGGTGCAGGGCGGAATACGGCCAAGTGCCTGACGCGCCGGGACGGTCAGCGGGTGCGCGGGGCCCGGTGCGCCGGCTGCTCGGGAGCGGGACGCCGGGGCGACGGCGGGACGGGCCGGGTCACGGGCGTGTCCTCGCTCACCGTCAGCTCCGTGCCGTGGTGGCGGATGGTCAGGGGCGGTCCGGAGCGCAGGGTGTAGGTGGCCCGGCCGGTGGTGAGCTCCACCCGCAGCGACCGGCCGAGGAACCGGATCGTGAAGGCCAGGCGGCTGTACCGGTCGGGCAGACGCGGGGCGAACCGCAGGCCGCCGTCGGTGCAGCGCATGCCGCCGAAGCCCGCGACCAGCGCCATCCAGGTCCCGGCCAGCGAGGCGATGTGCAGTCCGTCGCGGGTGTTGTGCTCCAGGTCCCCCAGGTCCATCAGCGCGGCCTCGGCCGTGTAGGCGCAGGCCAGGTCGAGATGGCCGGTCCTGGCGGCCATGACGGCCTGGACACAGGCGGACAGGGAGGAGTCCCGGACGGTCAGCGGCTCGTAGTAGGCGAAGTTGCGCGCGATCTGCTCCTCGGCGTTGTCCTCGACGGCCTCCTCGAAGAAGCTGCCGCAGGTGTACATCGCCAGCACGAGGTCCGCCTGCTTGACGACCTGCTTGCGGTACAGGTCGAAGTAGGGGAAGTGGAGCATCAGCGGGTACTGGTCGGGCCGGGTGCGCGCGAAGTCCCAGCGCTGGTAGCGGGTGAAGCCGGCGTGCTGTTCGTGCACGCCGAGTTCCTCGTTGTAGGGGACGTGCATCGCCTCGGCGGCGTCGCGCCAGGCGGCCATCTCCTCCTCGTCGGCGCCGAGTCGCGCGGCCTCGTCGGGGTGGCGCTTGCAGGCGTCGGCGGCGGCCAGCAGGTTCGCCCGGGCCATGAGGTTGGTGTACGTGTTGTCGTCGGCGATCGCGCTGTACTCGTCCGGCCCGGTGACGCCGTCGATGTGGAAGACGCCCCGGTCGTCGTGGTGGCCGAGGGAGCGCCACAGGCGTGCCGTCTCCACCAGCAGTTCCACACCGACCTCGCGCTCGAAGGTCTCGTCGCCGGTGGCGGCCACGTAGCGCACCACGGCGTCCGCGATGTCGGCGCCGACGTGGAAGGCGGCCGTGCCGGCCGGCCAGTAGGCGGAGCCCTCCGAGCCCTCGATGGTGCGCCAGGGGAACGCGGCGCCGCGCAGGCCGAGTTGGGCCGCGCGCTCCCGGGCTGCGGGCAGGGTGTCCAGGCGCCAGCGCAGGGCCTCGGCGGCGGCTTTCGGCTCGGTGGAGGTCAGCACCGGCAGCACGAACGCCTCGGTGTCCCAGAAGGCGTGGCCGTCGTAGCCGGAGCCGGTGAGCCCCTTGGCGGGGATGGCGCGCTGCTCGGCGCGGGCGCCGGCCTGCAGCACGTGGAAGAGGGCGAAGCGGACGGCCTGCTGGATCTCCTCGTCGCCGTCGACCTCGACGTCGGCGCGCGCCCAGAAGTCGTCCAGGTACGCCCGCTGTTCCGCCAGCAGCCCCTCCCAGCCGCTGTGTCCGGCCGCCGCGAGGGCCGCCTCGACCTGGTCGCTCATCGCGGGCCGGGAGCGGGCGCCGGACCAGCCGTGGGCGACCAGCTTCTCCACCCGCAGCCGCTCCCCCGGCTCCAGGACGGAGGTGACGGTCAGCCGCGCCACGTCGACGTTGCTCTCACTGCTCGTGGTGGTCCGCTCGGGACCCGTCACGGTGTGGTCGGCGGCGACCGCGACCCGCAGGCCGCTGCGGCGGGTGCGGTGGACCAGGCGCAGCCTGGTGCCCGTGGCGAGGTCCTCCTCCGGCTCCAGGGGCGACTTCAGCGCACGGGCCGCGCGCGGGTCGCCGTCCGGCTCGGGCAGGCTCTCGTTGGCGACGAGTTCCGACTGGACGACCACGCGGGTGCGGCTGTCGACGGGCTCCACCTCGTAGGCCACGGCGGCGATCGCCCGCTGGGTGAGGGAGACCAGCCGGGTGGAGCGCACGCGTACGGTCGAGCCGGCCGGGGAGGTCCACTCGCAGACCCGCTCCAGCACGCCCCGGCGCAGGTCGAGGGTGCGCTCGTGGGCGACGAGCCGCCCGTAGCGCAGGTCGAACGGCTCGTCGTCGACGAGCAGGCGCAGCACCTTGCCATTGGTGACGTTGATGGCCGTCTGCCCCGACTCCGGGTAGCCGTAGCCGGCCTCGGCGTACGGCAGCGGGTGCAGTTCGTGGACGCCGTTGAGGTACGAGCCGGGCAGACCGTGGGGTTCGCCCTCGTCGAGGTTGCCGCGCCAGCCGACGTGTCCGTTGGACAGCGCGAACACGGACTCGCTCTGCGCCAGCACGTCCAGGTCGAGTTCCGTCTCGCGCACCGCCCAGGGTTCGACGCCGTACGCCCGCTGGGTTATCACTCGGCGCCTCCCAGTTCGGCCAGGTCCCGCACCACGACGTCGGCGCCGTGCGCGTACAGCGCGTCGGTCTGTCCCACCCGGTCGACGCCGACGACGTACCCGAACCGGCCGGCGCGGCCCGCGTCCATCCCGGCCAGCGCGTCCTCGAAGACGGCGGCCTCGGCCGGGCGGACCCCGAGGTCCTCGGCGGCCGCGAGGAACGTGTCGGGGTGCGGCTTGCCGGGCAGCTTGCGCTCGGCGGCGACGACGCCGTCGATGCGCACGTCGAAGTAGTGCTCGGCGCCGATCGAGCGCAGCACGTCCTGGCAGTTGGCGCTGGAGGAGACGATCGCGGTGCTCAGCCCGTGGGCGCGGACCGCCTCCAGATAGCGCAGCGTGCCCTCGTACGCCTCGACGCCGTCGGTGCGGATCTTCTCCAGGACCAGGTCGTTCTTGCGGTTGCCGAGGCCGTGCACCGTCTCCGCGCCGGGTGGGTCGTCCGGATCGCCGTCGGGCAGGTCGATGCCACGGGAGGCGAGGAAGGTGCGCACGCCGTCGGCGCGCGGCCGGCCGTCGACGTACTGGTCGTAGTCGGCCGGGTCGAACGGCCGGAAGTCCTCGCCGTCGCGGGCGCGCAGGAAGGCGTCGAACATCTCCTTCCAGGCGGCCGCGTGCACGACGGCCGTCTTGGTGACGACGCCGTCGAGGTCGAAGAGGCAGGCGTGGATGTCGTCGGGTAGACCGAGCTGCGTCATACAGGATCGGTTCCCCTCCCGGCGATGTTCCAGTGAGTGGCGCACGCCACACGCGCGGGGCGCGGCCCTGCCCGTACGGACGCCCGGAGCCGGGTGACACACTCTCCCCTGTGCCGCACACCTTCGACGATCTCGTCCGGCGCGCCCGTGCCCTCCCGCAGGGCGGGCGGCGCGCGGTCCTGGGCATCGCCGGCAGCCCCGGCGCGGGCAAGTCCACGCTCGCCGAGCGCCTGGTCCGGGAGCTGAACGGACCCGGCGAGCCGTGGGTCGCGTACGTGCCCATGGACGGTTTCCACCTGGCCGACGCCGAACTGGAGCGTCTCGGCCTGCGCGACAGGAAGGGCGCTCCCGCCACGTTCGACGCGGCCGGCTACGCGGCCCTGTTGGCGCGCCTGCGCGAGGAGGAGCACGCCGGGGACGTCGTCTACGCCCCCGGCTTCGAGCGCGTGCTGGAGCAGCCGCTCGCCGGCGCGATCCCGGTCCCGCCGACGGCCCGTCTGGTCGTCACCGAGGGCAACTACCTCCTCCTGGACACCGGCGCCTGGGCTCGGGTCCGGCCCCTGCTGGACGAGGTGTGGTTCTGCGAACTGCCCGAGCCGGAGCGTGTGCGCCGCCTGGTCGCCCGGCACGAGCGGTTCGGCAAGACCCACGAGGAGGCGCGGGCTTGGGTGGCCCGCTCGGACCAGCCCAACGCCGAGCTGGTCGCGGCGACCCGGGGACGGGCCGACGTGGTGGTGCGGACGGACGGGGTGTGACCGGCCCGGCGGCCCCCGCCCGTCCGGCATGATGTGCCCATGATCAGGTCCGCGACGCCGCACGACATTCCCGAGATCCGCGCGATGATCCGCGAACTCGCCGCCTACGAACGGGCCGAGGAGCACGCCAGGGCCACCGACGAGCAGCTGCGCGAGGCGCTGTTCGGTGAACACCCGGCCGCCCACGCCCTGATCGCCCAGGACGACGACACCGGCGGGATCCTGGGCTTCGCCCTGTGGTTCCCGCGGTTCTCGACCTGGACGGGCACCCGGGGCATGCACCTGGAGGACCTCTACGTACGACCGCAGGCACGCGGCTCCGGCCACGGCAAGGCCCTGCTCGCGGCCCTGGCCGCGCTCTGCCGGCGCAACGGCTACGACCGCTTCGAGTGGTGGGTCCTGGCCTGGAACACCCCCACGATCGACTTCTACAGGTCGCTCGGGGTGGAGCTCATGGACGAGTGGACCGTGTGCCGGCTCAGCGGCGAGTCCCTGGAGGCCCTCGCCGCCCAGGCGCCGACGGTGGTGGACCCGGCCCCCGGCGGGTGAGCCGGGCCCGGCGGCACGGTCGGTCCGCTGCGGACGACGGAGGCACTGCGCTGCGGCCCTGCGGGGTCAGTCCGGCGCGGCCCTGCGGGGTCAGCCCGGCGCGGCCCTGCGGGGTCAGTCCGGTGCCGACCGGCGGGCGCGCAGGGCGACGGTCAGGATGTGCGGGCCGAGTCCGCCGATGTAGACGCGGTCACCGGTCGTCGCGTCGGTGCCGCCGACCACGGTGTAGTCCTGACCAGGGTCGTACCGCAGGACGTCCCCGCGGTCCGGCCCGGCCAGTGGTTCACCCGCCTCCACGCCGGCCACGACCCGGATCTCGTCGCCACCGGCCCGGTAGGTCATCGGTCCGGCCGTCAGGCACCAGCGCCCCTCGCCGATCGGTACGGCACCCTCGACCACGCCGCCCGGGCGGAAGGTCAGTTCGAGGGCCCAGGGCACCCGTGGCCCGTCGATGCCGATCCGCAGGTCGGCACCGTCCTCGCGCAGGTCCGCCTCGACACGGGTGGTGAGGGAGACCTCGTCCCGGGGCCGGTCCTCGAAGGCCATCGCGGCCGAGAAGCGTCCTTCGTCCGCCATCCGGTAGGCGCCGTCGTCCCGGCGCAGGCCCGGCGGCAGCGGCTGGTAGTAGGCGGCCGAGAGGGTCTCGGTGAGCAGATAGCGGTGGCCGGCCGGTCGCCGCATGCCGGCGGCGCGGAACGGGCCCAGGTCGAAGAAGCCCCGGGCGAGGCGGACCGCGTCCAGGACCGCGTCACCGGCGAACAGCCGCAGGAAGGTGGGATTGCAGGCCAGGCCCGAGCGGATGCGCCGGTGCGCCGGCACGTCGGAGCCGCCGTACACCACCGTGTGCGCGGTGGCCGAGGCGTGGTCGGCGAGGCGCGCCGTGGTGAGGTACCGCCCGCGTGGCAGCTCCGGCGCGGCCGGTGCCGGCAGGACGCCGCACAGGTCCGGGGTGAGGAGTGTCTCGGGGAGCAGTCCGGGGTCGTCGATGCCGCCGGCGGCCGCCTGCCGCGCCGCCCGGCTGAAGTCGCCCCGGCCGGTGCGGATCGCGAGCAGCCGGTAGTGCGGCAGGTAGGGCGCGAGCGGGAACGGGGCGTGCTGGTCCTGCCGCCGCGAGTGGACGGTCTCCACGGTGCCGTCCGGCCGGATCAGGTCCAGGGTGGTGGTGAGGTTGCGCACGACGGCGTCCAGCAGGTCGGCGCGGCCGAGCACGTCGGCCAGCAGCAGCAGCGAAGGGTTCGACACATGGGCCGCGTAGTTGGCGCTGCGTTCCGAGTACAGGCCCTCCGCGTCGATGTCGACGCCCTCGGCTAGCCACTCCCCGATCCGGTCGAGCAGCCGTTCGTCGGGGAACGACCGGTGCAGGCGGGCCAGCGCCGCGCACAGTTCCCAGCGGTGGTTCGGGGTGTGCACCCCACCGGCCAGGAGCGCCTCGCGGGTGGCGCCGGCGATCCCCGCGAGGGCGGCCGTGACGTCACCCAGTTCCGGCCCGGCGCCCGCGGCGAGGACGTGCGCGTCGCACACGTCGTTGACGGTGAACGCGGAGTCCGGCGGGGACTGCACGTTGTCGCCGCCGGCGAAGAGACCGCCGGCGGTCTGCGCGGCCCGCAGGGCACCGAGGTGGGTCATCGCGGCGGCGACGGCCTGCCCGCTGCCGTGCAGGGCCGAGTGCGGGGAACGGTACGCCGCGATCAGGGTCTTCACCCGCAGCGCCAGGGCGCGGTGGGTCACCCCGGCGGGTTCCTCGTCGGGGCGGGAGGCCAGGGGGACGGCGAGCCGGTCGGCGGCACGGGCCGCCGACCGGACGAATGCGTGGTCGGGCTCGACGGGCACGGTCAGTCCTTCAGTCCGGCGTTGATGTCGGCGTTCATGACGTAACGCTGGAACACCAGGAAGACGACGATCAGCGGGATCATGGAGATGACCGATCCGCCGAGCAGCACCGACCAGTTGATGTTCTGCGCGCCGACGAGGCTCTGGATGCCGATCTGCACGGTGAACTTCTCGGGGTCGTTGAGCATCAGCAGCGGCCAGATGTAGTCGTTCCACCGCCACTGGAACGACAGGATGGCGAGCGTCAGCATGATGGGCCGGGAGATCGGCACCATGATCCTCAGGAAGATCGACAGCTCACGCGCCCCGTCGATGCGGGCGGCCTCGATGAGTTCGTCGGGGACCGTCAGGAAGAACTGGCGGAACATGAAGCACCCGGTCGCGGTGAGCACGGCCGGGAGGATGATGCCGGCGAGCGAGTTGTAGAAGCCGAGGTCGCGGACCACCAGGAAGAGCGGGGCGAGCATGACCTCGCCCGGCAGCATCGTGGTGGCCAGGATGCCGACGAAGAAGGCCTTGAGCCACTTGTTGTCGTACTTGGCCAGGGCGTAGCCCGTGCAGCAGCTGACTCCCACCGTGAGGATCGTCGCGATCACGCACACGACGGCGGTGTTGATGAAGTACTGGGAGAAGTTGGCGCTGTCCCACGCCGCCTGGTAGCCCGACACGGTGGGGTCGTGCGGGAACAGCGTCAGCGGCAGGGAGAACAGGTCTCCCGCCGGCTTGAAGGAGCTGAGCACGAACCACAGCACCGGCACCCCGTAGAGGGCCGCCAGGACCCACAGCAGGGTCGTCGCGGGGATCGCGCGCCTGAGCCCGCCACTGGCCGCGCCGCCGGACCGCTTCCCGGGAACAGCCCGTCCGGGCGTGGAGTCGACCTTGCGCGGCATGTCCGTGGTTGTCATCGGTTCTCCACCCGCCGGTTGACGATCAGCTGGATGACCGCGACGGCCATCAGGATGAGCATGAGAACGAACGACGCGGCGCTCGCGTAGCCGATCTGCCCCGACTTGAAGCCGGTCTGGTAGATGTACTGCACCAGCAGGTTGTTCGACGTTCCGGGCCCGCCGTTGTTGAGGGAGGCGAACAGCGGATACTCCTTCATCGCGTGGATCGTGTTGAGCAGGATGACGATGAAGGACGTGGGCGCGATGCTCGGCAGGGTGATGCTCACGAACTGGCGCCACGGACCGGCGCCGTCGAGCGCGGCCGCCTCGTAGTACGACGCCGGCACGTTCTTGATCGCCGCGATGAACAGCAGCATGGAGAAGCCCGTCCAGGCCCAGGACGCCGCCACGACCACCACCAGCAGCGACAGGTCCGCGTTCGACTGCCAGGGAACGGCGTTGCCGCCGACCTTCTCGATGAGGTAGTTGACCAGTCCGAAGTTCTCACCGAACAGCCACCGCCACAGGACACCCACGACGATCGGCGACAGCAGCCACGGGATGAAGAAGAAGACACGCGCGACCGAAGCGCCCTTGGCGTGCCGGCTCACCAGAAGGTTGGCGATGAGCAGCGAGAACACGAAGTTCAGCGGGACGAAGAGCACGGTGTACAACAGCGTCCGGGTCACCGCGTCGTAGAAGGTGGAGTCCCCGAAGAGGTTGCTGTAGTTGTCCAGTCCGACGAACTGGAACGCCCCCACGCCCGTGTAGTTCGTGAAGGAGTAGACGAGCCCGATCACCGCAGGCCAGACGAAGAACAGCGCGAAGAGCACGACATTGGCCGCGATGAGGACGAGCGGCGCGAGGGTGTAGCGACTGCGTCTCCTGGGCGGGCTCGCGGACACGTCCGGGGCGCGTTTGGTCATCTTCCTGACTCCGTGCTGGTGGAAGGGGTTGCGGTGGGCTCACGGCGTGAGCCGGGCGGCCATGGGTGCTCGGGGCCGGACGGCCGGGACTCGGCCCGGCCGTCCGGCCCCCGGCTCACGATCCGCCGCCGACCTGCTGGTTGTAGCCGGCCACGATGTTGTCCAGGGCCTTGTCGACCGACTGCTGGCCGTTGA
Organism: Streptomyces sp. NPDC085932; assembly: GCF_044540525.1. NCBI lineage: Bacteria > Bacillati > Actinomycetota > Actinomycetes > Kitasatosporales > Streptomycetaceae > Streptomyces > Streptomyces sp. NPDC085932. Next base: position 1,529,530 of record NZ_JBITSJ010000001.1, on the reverse strand, counting down.
TCGCCTTGCCGAGCTCCGTCTTGGTCGGGTCCTCGGTGAGGCTCTTGCCCTTCAGCACCCAGTTCGTCTGCGCGGTGTTGAAGTAGCCCGAGATCGGCTCGTACAGCGGGATCGACTCGTTGTAGAGCTTGAACGCCGCCTGGGCCGCCTCGGAGGTGAAGGGGTACTTCGGGTTCAGGCCGGTCTCGACGGGCAGGAATCCGGACGCCTCGCACAGCGCGCGGTAGTGGTCCGGCTCGTACAGCCAGGACATGAACTTCTTCGCGGCGCCGGCCGCGGCCTCGTTGTTGTTGAAGCCGACCATCATGCCGCCGCTGTTGACGTCGCTGGCCTGCACCGGCTCGGCGGGGGTCGGGACGCTCGCCCACTCGAACTTCTTGATGCTCTCGGCGAAGGCGGGCACCTGCCACACGCCGGACCAGTAGGCGACCACGTCACCGCTCTGGAACATGGCGGACGGGTCGGCGCCGCTGGTCCACACCGACTTCGGCATGGTCTTGTCGTCGTTCAGGCCGACGAAGCGCTTCACGGCCTTCCGGGTCGCGGCGTCCACGGAGAACGTGCCCGAGGAGTCCGCGTGGACGTACTTGCCGCCGAGCTCGTACACCATGGCGCGCAGCCGGGAGGGCGACTGGTCGAAGGTGAGGGAGTACTTGGCGCCGGTCTTGTCCCGGACCTTGTCCGCGGCCTTGATGAAGTCGGTCCAGGTCCAGGTCTTCTCCGGCGAGGTCGGGTAGTCGACGCCGGCCTTCTCGAACAGCGACTTGTTGATGTACAGGCCCGACGCGGTGATGTCCGAGGGGATGGACAGCACCTTCCCGGACGAGTCCTTGGCGATGAAGTTCTTGTTGATCTTGTAGCTCTTGTTGTCGGCGATGGAGCTGAGGTCGATCAGCTTGTTCGCCCAGATCGGGTCCAGGGCCGGCACGGCCGCCACGTCGGGCAGCGAGTTCGCCTGCGCGGCGTTGTGCAGCTTCGCCGGGTACCCGTCGTAGGGGATGTTGACGAGCTTGACGGAGACGCCGGCTTCCTTCTTGTACTGCGCCACCATCTTCTTCCAGCCCGCGTCCTGCCCCGGGACCGTGGAGATCCAGAACGTCAGCGACTTCTCGCTGCCGCCCGAGCCGGACCCCGAGCCGCAGGCGGAGAGCACCAGGGCACCCGCCGTGGCCACGGCGGCGAGCGGAACCAGGCGGCGTATGCCGCCGCGGCCGAGCCGGCGGGAGCGCCGCACACCCACACTGATCATCTTCGATCCCTTTTCTCGTAGCGGAGGAAGCACGGCGCCAGCCGAGGCGGCACGGGTGCATTGTGCAGGAGATGTCGAATGTCGCTTCCGGGGCGCGGCCTCGCCCGGCCGCGTCGCCTTCACGGGTGGGGTCCCCGGCCATGACGGCCGGCACCGCACAAGCTCGCCCTGGTGCGGCTGCCGTACTGCGCGTACGAGCGGGAGGCTTACCCGGAGTCGGCGTCCCGGCCGACTTAGAAAGCGCTTGTCCGGACATTGGCAGACCGATGGCGCGGCCGTCAATGCTTCGTCCGCACAGCTCCGGTCACGGTTTGAATTCCATGGGCCACGGCCAGCCTGCTCGCGCCCGCCACGGTCCCGGTGTCCCCCACCACGCTGCTGACCACCTCGGTGGGCCAGCTCAGCCGGGCCAGCTCGGCCCGCACACCGGGCAGGAGCTGCGGATCCGCGCCGGTGCCGCCGCCCAGCACGATCAGCCCCGGGTCCAGCACGGCGGCGACGGCGGCGGCGAGCCGGCCGACGTCGGCGGCGTGCGCGTCGACCACGGCACGGGCGGTGGCGTGCCCCTGCGCGGAGAGGGCGAGCAGCCGCTGCGCGGTGCGCGGCCGGGGCCCGTCCCCGTCCCGCCAGGCCTCGGCGGCCCGGCGCAGCAGGGTGCGCGAGCCCATGCGCTGCTCCAGGCCCTCGTGGCGCGGGGCGCGGTCGTCGTCCCACGGGTAGGGCAGCCGGGCCACCTCACCGGCGGCGCCGTTCGCGCCGCGCAGGACCCTGCCCCCGATGACGACGGCGAGACCGATGCCGACGCCTATGCGCAGATAGCCGAAGGTGTCACGGCCGACGGCGGCACCCTCGTGCAGTTCGGCGAGGGCGGCGCAGTTGACGTTGTTCTCCAGGTGGACCGGGACGCCCTCGGGCAGCGCGACGGCCATGGCGTCGAAGACGGGACCGGCCTTGGCGGTCGCGGGGCGCTCCCCGGCGCCCTCCCCGTCGCGCGTGGGCACGTCGCCGACCGCGACGACGACGGCCCGCAGCGGGGCCCCGGCGGGCAGCGCGTCGAGGACCTCGCGCACGGTGCCGGCCGCCTCCGGGCGGGACCCGGTGCCCTCGGCGAGCAGCGTGCCGTCCAGGGCGCAGCCGCGCGCCCGCGTCTCGGCGGGCCCGAGGTCCACGGCGAGCACGGCGCCCGCGGCCGGACCGAGCCGGTAGACGGCGGCGCTGCGGCCGGTGGATCCGGAGGCCCGCCCGGAGTGGGCGGCGAGCCCGGCGGTCTCCAGCTCGGCCACCGCGGCGGAGACGGTCGGCTTGGAAAGGCCCGCACCGGTCGCCAGCTGGGGGCGGGTGGCCGTGCCCGTCCCGGCCAGTACGTCGAACACCACACGGGCACTCTCACTCAGGTGCATGGTCTCCCCAGGTCGTGCTGCGGCCGGACAGGGCAGCCGCAAGGGTGGCGCGGCAGCGGGAATTCCGTGCCTCTTGACGCACCCTACTTCGTTAGTTAACTTCCTAACGAACTTCACGGTACTCGCCTGCCGTGCCCCGCAGAAGCCCGTCCCGGGGCTTCCCTACCTCCTCAACTGCCGTGGTCCGACGGGCGGTTCGCCTGCCGCCCGCCGTGACCGCGCAATGACGGGAGAGGCTCCGTGCAGGACTCCACGCCGTACGCGGTCGGTATCGACGTGGGCGGCACCAAGACACAGCTGCGCGCCCTCGCGGGCGACGGGACCGTCGTGGACCGCGTCCGCAGCAGTGCGGGCTGGCGCCCTCACGACGCCCCGGCCGCGGCGGGCTGGCTGGCCGCGCTGGTCCACGACGCCCTGCCCGCGCACGCCCGGCCGTCCGCGGTCGCCGTGGGCGGTCACGCCTGTGAGACACCCCGCCAGTGCGCGGGCATCCGGGACGCGCTTCAGGAGCGGCTGGCGGTACCCGCGCTGGTCGTGGGCGACGCCGAGCTGCTCGTCCCGGCCGCCGGCCTGGACCGGGCTGTCGGCCTGGTCGCCGGTACCGGTTCGGTCGCGGTGGGGCGCTCCCCCGAGGGCGATCCGGTGCAGGTCGGCGGCTGGGGCGCGGTACTCGGCGACGAGGGCGGCGCGGCCGGCCTCGTCCGGGAGGCCGCGCGGGCCGTCTGGGCGGCACACGACCGCGGCGAGGAACCCGACGCGCTGGCGGCCGGTCTGGTCGCGGCGTTCGGCGTGGCCGAGGTGCCCGCGCTCGGCGCGGCCCTGGAGGCCGCCACGGACGTCTCCGCCGAGTGGGGACGCCACTGCCCGGTCGTCTTCGCGGCGGCCGAGGCCGGCTCACCGCTCGCCCGGGCCGTGATCGCCGACGGCGGCCGGGCGCTGGCCGCCCTGGTCGTCCGGCTCGCCGCGCGCGGCGTCACCGTGGACGACGTCGTGGTGGCGGGCGGCACCGTGCTCGCCCAGCCGGCCCTCTACGAGGCGTTCACCTCCGCCCTCGCCGAGTCCCTGCCCTCGGCCCGTGCCCACCGCCTGGGGGTGCCGCCGGTGCAGGGCGCGCTCACGCTGGCCCGTTCGCTGCTGTGAGCCGGGCGGCCGCCGTTCACCGTCCGGATCCCGGCCCGTGGCCCGGCCCTCCTCCCGGGGTCACGCCCCGGCCGTGGACCGTCGCTCGTCCGCACCGGGTGGCACCGGATCCCACCCGTTCCCCTCAGGTGGCCCCGAAGTCACCCGTTCCCATCGGGTGGCCCCGAAGTCACCCGTCCGCCCCGGAGGCCGCCGATGTCGCCGATGTCGCCGCAGGCACCCGGGCCGCACACCGCACCGCCCTCCGGCCGCACGGCCGGGGTTTGCCGCCGCAGCACTCGAGAGAGGCGCACCATGCCGTCATCAGCCGGGCACCACACCGCCACCGCCGTCGACAGGCGCGGATTCCTGAGGACCTCCCTGGGCGCCTCGGCCGGCCTCGTCGCCGCACCGGCGTTCGTCACGTGGCCGGGGGCCGCGGACGCGAAGGCGGCCACGGGTCCCGCCGCGTTCGTCGACGACTACCGGTCGAACGTCGTGGCCAACCAGACCCCCGAGACCAACGCGGTCGTCCGGATCCTGGGCGGGATGGCCGAGGTGTGGAAGACCGGCGACGCCTGGGACACCGGCCGGGTCCTGGACCACGAGGTGCTGCGTGCCAACATGCGCTACTGCGCCCGCGTCACCCGGGCCCGCACCGAGGAGCAGGCCAAGGAGGCCTTCGTCCACGACCGCCGGCACCAGAGCTACGCCCTGATCGACGGTCTCGGCCCGCTCGCGGGGCTGTACAAGGAGGGCGCCAAGGCCGTCACGTCGATCACCGGCGCCCCGGACGGCACACCCCCCGGGAGGATCAGCGACACCCTGCCCGCCGACGCCCCGGCCGGATCGGCGCTCGGCGCCGGCTCCCACGACTCGGAACTCGGCCGCGTGGCCGAACTGGTCGACACCGTGCGCGGCCCGTTCGCCTCGGGCAACCCGGCCAAGTTCGCCTTCCAGTACCCGCGCCCCTGGCGCATGAACGAGGACAGCGAGGTCGTCGACACCGGCAGGAAGGACCCGCTCGGCTACCCGGTGTACGACTCGGAGGTGGTCGTCGCCCCGCAACTGCTGCGCCAGCGCTCGGAGAACGCGCAGGAGGACGGCGGCTTCCCCAGCGGCCACACCAACGCCTTCCACCTGGCCGCTCTCGCCTTCGCGTACGCGGTGCCGGAACGCTTCCAGGAGCTCGTGACGCGCGCGTTCGAGCTGAGCCACACCCGGATCACGGCGGGCATGCACTCCACGGTCGACGTCATCGGCGGCCGGATCATGGCCACGGCCCTGGGCGCCGCTGCCCTGTGCGATCCGGCGAACGCGGAGCTGAAGGCGGCGGCCCGCGCCCAGGCCCTCGCGTACTTCACCCGGCGGACCGGCACGACGGCGGACACGCTCCACGCCTACGCCCACTCCGACGCCGCCGACGCGTACGCCGACCGCGAGGCCAACGCCCGTGCGGTCGGGCCCCGGTTGACGTACGTGCTGCCGCGCCGCGGCCGCAAGGACCCGCTGACCGTGCCCAAGGGCGCGGAGGTGCTGCTGGAGACGCGGCTGCCGTACCTGAGCGCGGAGCAGCGGCGCGAGGTGCTGCGCACGACCGGGCTGCCCTCCGGGTACGTCCTGCTGGACGGCTTCGAGCAGTGGGGCCGTCTCGATCTGTTCGCCGCGGCGGACGGCTACGGCGCCTTCGACCGGGACGTGACCGTCACGCTGGACGCGGCGGCCGGCGGCTTCCACGCGGCCGACAGCTGGCGCAACGACATCGTGGGCGACGGCGGCCTGACCAAGCGCGGCACGGGTACGCTCACCCTGACCGGTCACAACCGCTACCGCGGCGGGACGGTCGTCGAGGCCGGCACCCTGGTCGCCGCCTCCCCGGACGCCCTGGGCCGCGGGGACGTCCGGGTCACGGGCGGCACGCTGCGCGCGGACCGGACCCTGCGGGTGCGCGGCTCGTACGTGCAGCAGGGCGGGTCGCGGCTGGAGCTGACGCTGCGGCGGGACCACGGCCCGGCCCTCACGGTGAGCCGGCGGGTCCTGCTCGAGGGCGGGGTGCTGGCGCTGCGGCTCGGCGCCGGGCGGCCACCGCTCGCGGGCACGACCGTTCCGGTGCTGTCCGCCCCGGGGCTGCGCGGCCGGTTCGACCGGATCGAGCTGGACTCGGCGACGCTGCGGGCCGTGCCCGTCCACACGGCTGACGGAGTGTCGGTGCGACTCGTGCGGCGGTGACGCGGTGCGCGGCGGGGGCTGATGCACAGTGGGTCCATGAGGGACCTGCTCGCCCCCGCCGCCGTCCGGCCGGTGCCGGCCGCGCCCCGGCCGGGCGCCGCGCGGTGGTCCGGGCGACGGTGGCCGGTGCGGCTCCTCGTGGCGGTGCTGCTGGCGCAGATGGCCGGTGCGATGCTCACGACCGCGGTCCGGCAGACCCCCACGATCGACGAACCGGTGTACGTCGGCGCCGCCGCCGAGTACGTCCACGAGCACCGGCTGCGGCACAATCCCGAGCACCCACCGCTCGGCAAGCTGCTGATCGGCGCCGGGGTGGCCCTCGCGGAGCCCCACGTGGACCGGGACTTCGCCGGGGACCAGGGCCGGCTGGGCCGGCATCTGCTCTACGAGTCGGGCAACGACCCCTGGCACCTGATGGTGTGGGCCCGCCTGCCGGTGATCGCGCTGACGCTGCTGTTCGGGCTCGTCGTCTTCTCCTTCGCCCGGGACCTGGCGGGCCGGGCCGCGGGATCGGCCGCGCTCGCGCTGTACTGCTTCTCCCCCGACGTCATCGCCCACGGCTCGCTCGCCACGCTCGACGTGCCGGCCGCCGGGTTCGTGCTGACGTCGGCGTGGCTGGCCTGGCGGGCCCGTCGGCGGCCCCGGTGGTACGTGCCGCTCGCGGGCGTGGCGCTGGGCGCGGCGCTGGCCACCAGGATGAGCACGCTGCCCGCCGTACCGGTGGTGATGGCTCTGGCCGCGCTGTCGGTGGTGGCGGGAGGCCGCCGTGCGGTGCGTGCCATGGCCGGCGCCGGTGTGGTGGCCCTGGCGGCGATCGCCGTCGTGTGGGCCGTGTATCTGGCCGTCGATCCGCGGCTGCGCTGGGCACCGGAGCAGCAGGTGCCCGTGGTGCACGGGCTGCGCGGACTGCTGGTCCGGCTCCTTCCGTTCCCCGAGGCCTACCGGGACGGTGTGCGCCTGCAGTTCGGGCTGGAGAACCGGCCCTGGCAGGGCTTTCTGTTCGGCCGTGTGTACGACGGTTCGCTCTGGTACTACCTGCCGGCCGCGCTGCTGGTGAAGACGCCGCTCGGGGCGATCGCCCTGTGGGCCGGGGGTGTCGTGGCCGTGGTCGCGTCCCGGCGGCTGCGGCCCGCCGCCCCCTATGTGCTGGCCGCTCCGGCCGTGCTGTTCGCCGCGGCCGTGCCGGGGGCGCGGGACCTCGGGGTCCGGTACGTCGTCTTCGTGCCGCTGTTCCTCGCCGTGGCGGCGGGGTGCGTCACGGCGGTGCGGAGGCGGTGGGTGGTGGCGGGGGCCGCGGTCCTCGTGGCGTTCGCCGCGGTGAGTTCGGTGCGGGCGTACCCCTTCTATCTGCCGTACTCCAACGAGGCGTTCGGGGGGCCGGGCAGGACGCGGGAGTGGCTGCACGACTCGAACGTCGACTGGGGGCAGGACCTGGGGCGGCTCGCGGACCGGCTGCGGGAGCGGTACGCGGGTGAGCGGGTGTGGCTCGTGTACAAGGGCAGTGGGGTACCGGAGTTCTACGGCATCGAGAGCACCGACCCGCGCCGGGCGCCCCTGGCCGCCGTGCGCGGACTGGTGGTGGTGTCGGACTCCGCCGCCGCCAAGGCGACGGGGCGGCTGGCCGAGTTGCTCGGCGGCAGCCGCCCCGTCGACCGGGTCGGGCACTCGATCACGATCTATCGCCGTTGAGCGTCCCCCGGCCCCGCGTCCGACGCGGCAAGGGGGCGTTCGAAGGCGTGCGTCTCAATGGGCCGCGCGGAAGAACCCGTCGGCGCTCACGTGGGGCATCACCCTGCTGGCCACCCGGTAACGGCCGTTGGGGACCTCGGGGCACCTCGCCACGTGGACCGCCAGGGGGCCCGCCCACTCGTAGCCGCGGCGTTCCGCGTGGCGGGACAGGCTGTCGGTGAGCGCCTGCCCCACGTCGGTGCCGGAGCGGACCAGGTGCTCGTGGACGTCGTCGGGCAGTTCGACGTCGTAGGCGTTCGGGACCATGACCCGGCCCTCACTGCACACCACCGCGTTGTCGTCGCACTCGCGTCGCAGGGCGTCGACGACCTCGACCGGTTCCTTGTCGAGGACCCGCGCCCACAGCGCCTCCCATCGGTTCTCCAGAGTCTCTTCCAGCGCACTCAGCGCGCCCATGCGGTCTCACCTGCCGGATACGTCGTCGGTCGGGTCGCGATGGCCGGCGTGGGCTACCGCTCGTCGTAGTCGTCGGGACGCACCTCGGCCTCCTCCAGGGCCTCGCGCATCGTGCGGCCGGTCGCGCCCGGCGGCCGGGAGCCGTGGTCGTCGTGCTGCTGCACGACCTCGTCCGTGGTGTCCGTCTTGGGCCGGTTCTCCTCGGGGGTGGTCATGGCGGTGACTCCTCTCACGATCTGCTGTGGGCGGCGGGTTCCCGCCCGGCCTCCGGGTATCCCTGCCCGGGCCGCTCATGTGCCCTCCGTGAGAAGCCCTGGTCACCACGGTGCGTGAGCTATGTTGAACGTCTCTGGGAGACGAAGGAGGCGCACCGGTGCCATCGCCGCAGCAGGCACGCGCACAGGCATCCGCGATCACCTCGGGGAAGGCCGCCCCGGAAGCGGAGGTCTCCCCGTCGGCCCGGCTCAGGGCGCTCTTCGACCGGCCGCGCCTGTCCCCGGGGCAGCGGCGCATCGCCCAGTACCTGATCGAGCACATCACCGAGGCGGCGTTCCTGTCGATCACGGACCTCGCGGACCGGGTGGGGGTGAGCCAGCCGTCGGTGACGCGGTTCGCCTCGGCGGTCGGCTTCAGTGGCTACCCGGCGTTGCGGGAGAAGCTCCAGTCGATCGCGCTCGGCACCCTCGCCGGCGGTCCCGCGGAGGAGAACCGGGGCAACGAACTGCAGGCGGCGGTCGACGCCGAGATCGAGAACCTGGAGAACCTGCGCCGCGACTTCGCCGACCCCGACCTGGTCATCGACATCGGCCGCAAGCTGTCGTCGTCGGCTCCCCTGACGGTCCTCGGTCTGCGCATCTCGGTCTCCCTCGCCGAGTACTTCGCCTACGCCGCGCGCCGGGTCCACCCGGACGTCCGGGTCGTGACGCGCGGCGGCAGCGTCGCCTACGACGCCCTGCTGCAGTCACGTGAGGCGGGAGGCACCTGGGTGCTGGCGTTCTCCATGCCGCGGCACGCGCAGGAGACCCTGACGGCCCTCCGGGTCGCGCGGGGCGCCGGGCTCAAGGTCGCCCTCATCACCGATCTGGCCCTCGGGCCGCTCGCCGACGAGGCCGACGTCGTCTTCGCCACCGGCACCGGCTCACGCCTGGTGTTCGACTCCTACGCCGCCCCGGGCGTGATGTGCTCGGCGCTGCTGCAGGCCATGACGGACGCGGACCCGGAGCGGACGCAGGCCCGGCTGGAGGAGTACGAGCAGGTCGCCGACCAGCACCAGTTCTTCCTGCGCGACTGAGCGGCGCGCCCGGCACAGAAGGGCACCAGCCGCAACAAAGCGCGCATGAATGTTTTCATGCTTCTTGCAAACCGGTTGGCATATATAAATACTGCTCACGGATCGCGACCCGGCTGCTCCGGATCCGTTCCGCACCCGTGGAGCCGGGTCCTACCCGCTCCGGCGTCCCGGGTGTCCGTGGCGGCCCCGGTCATCCCCTAGGCCGGGGCCGCCCCGACCCGTCGTCCACCCACACGACGCCGCACACCCGGAAGCGATGATCATGCCCCTGACGTCCACGCGCATCAGCCCGGACTGGCCCTGCCAGGTCAAGACCCCCGGAAGCTACGACTGGGAGCGCTCGGCGGCCAAGTGGCTGCGCGAGCTGGTCCCCGCGCGCTACGCCGGCTACCCCGTGTTCGTCCGCCACCCGGTGCTCCTCGCCCGGCACGCCCACATCCAGGTCCAGAACGAGATCCGGATCGCCCGCACCGCGCTGCAGACCGCCCGCGCCGACCTGCCCGGGCTCGGCCTGCACGAAGGCGTCATCGAGCACACCATCAAGCTGTACGCGGCCGAGGTCATGCAGTTGCAGCACATCGCGCGCAGCGTCCGGGCCGTGACCCAGGCCCTGGTGGAGGCCGGCCGCCACTCGTGACGGCTCAGGCATGACTCGCGCCGCGCGTGGCACGCGTAGCTGAATGAGCACCACCGACGTCCGGCGCGGCGAGCCGGTGACAACGGTCCTGACCTGGCGGGTGCGCCCCGGCCGTGAGCGGGAGTTCGAGGAGTGGACGCGCGGCATCAGCCGCTGTGCCCGGCAGTTCCCCGGCAACGAGGGCATCTCCTGGCTGACGGTGGAGGACGGCCACCGCTACCACGCGGTCCTGCGCTGGTCCGACCGGCACCGGCTCGCCGCCTGGCTGGAGTCGCCGGAGCGTGCGGACTGGCACCGGCGGATCGAGGACATCGCCACGGAGGTCGGCAGCGAACGCCAGTCGACGTCCGGCATGGAGACCTGGTTCAGCCTGCCCGGCACCACCGTGCAGGCCCCGCCCCGCTGGAAGATGGTGCTGACCACCTTCCTCGGCGCCTACCCGTTCACGCTGCTCGTCCAGTGGCTGGTGACGCCGCACACCACCGGCTGGCCGCTGCCGCTGCGGGCCGCCGTCTTCCCCCTGGTGCTGCTGCCGGTGCTGACCTACCTGGTGATGCCGCGGCTCAGCCGGCTGCTGCGGCAGTGGCTGTACCCGCGCGACGGCCACTGACGCCGGGTGGCGTGTGACCGGCGGGGCGCGTGATGCGTGAGCAGTCCCTGCTCACGAGGCGCTCTTCAGATCGGGCCGGATGTGCGATGCTCAACGCGTGAGCGAGCCCGTGACACCGGCTGGACCCGGTGGCGCACCGGATCTGGTCGAACTGGCCAGGATCGTCGCCCGGCAGCGCGCCGAGATGGACCGGCTGCGCGATCAGGCGGCGACTTCGGCTGTCGTGGAACGGGCCAAGGGCGCGGTGATGGCCCTGACCGGCTGCTCCGCCGACGCGGCGGGCGAACGGCTGCTCCAGCGGGCCAAGGCGGGCCGTCACACGCTGCTGGAGGAGTGCTGGATCACGCTCGGCAACCTCGCCCCCACGACGCCCGGCCCGGGCAGGACGGCCGGAAGCGCCGCGACGGACACTCCGGAGACCGAGCAGCCCGCCCTGGACGAGGTGTCCACGCCGGACGACGTCGCCGCCGCCCTGGCCCGCCTCGGGCAGGCCCTCGTCCGGGTGACGACGCCGCAGGACCTGGCCCGCTGCCTGCTGGAGCACCTCGCCCCGGACATGGGGGCGGACGCGATCCTGATCTACGCCCACCGGCCCGACGGCGGCCTCGAACTCATCGGGCACGCGGGCATCGACGACGAGCTGGCCGCCCAGTGGTGCCGGGTGCCGCCGCTGAGCGGGATCGCCGCGCTGGACGCGCTGCGGGCGCGGGAGCCGCGCTGGCTGGAGGACCTCGCCTCGGACGTGCGCCGGTACCTGCTGATCGGCGACCCTCCCGAGCGGTGGCGTTCGCGGGCCTGGCTGCCGGTCATGGCCGCGGGCTCCGGCGGGGTCTGCATCGGCGTCCTGCGCGGCCGGGCCGGTGTCTTCACCCCCCGCGACCGCGCTCACCTGCGGGGGCTCACCGGCCTGTGCGCCGGACGGCTGCGGGCCTTCGACACCCCCGCCGAGCGGCGGCCCGACGCCGACACGGACGCCGTGCAGGCGCTGTTCGAGGCACTGCCGGTCGCGGCCATGCTGCTCACCCCGCTGCCCGGCGCGTCGGGCGAGACCGAGGACTTCCGGGTGGAGGCAGCGACCACTCAGGTGGGAGACCTGCTGGGCCGCCCCGGCGCGAAGCCGGCCGGGCGGCGGCTGCTGGAGTTCCGGTCGGCCCTGGCGGCCCAGCCCCTGTGGCGCGGCTGTCTGCACGTCCTGGCCACCGGGGAGCAGTACGAGGGCCGGCCCTTCGCGCACGAGGAGGTCGTGGCGGGCGTCCCCGAGCTGTTCACGTACACCGTGCGGGTGGCACCGCTGGGCGACACCCTGGTGGTCTCCTGGATCCGGCACGGCTCCTCCGACCGGCAGGAACAGCGGCTCGCGGATCTGCAGCGGCTGGGCAACCTCGGCTGGGCGAGCTGGAACCTGAGCGGCCGGGACGCCTCCTGGTCGACCCAGGTGTTCGCCCTCCTCGGCCGGGACCCGGCGCGCGGCCCGGTCGGCCTGACCGAGATGCCCGAGCTCGCCCTGCCCGAGGACACGCCCGCGCTGACCCGTGCCGTCGGTGAACTGGTCGCGGAGGGCCGGGCGTTCGACGTGCCGTTCCGGATCAGGACCGGCGGTGGCATCCGGCATCTGCGGCTCGCCGCCGAGGCGGTGAGCGACATGCACGGCCGGCCCGTCGAGGTGCACGGCTTCGTGCAGGACATGACCGCCCGGCGGCGTGCGGAACTCGCCCTGGTGGAGAGCGAGCGGGCGATCCTGACCCAGCACGACGTGCTCCAGGCCGAGCGGACCCTGGCGTCCCGGCTCCAGCACGCGTTGCTGCCGCTGGCCAACCGGCCGGTGCACCTGGCGGGGCTGCGCGTGGAAGTCGCTTATCTGCCCGCCCAGTCGGGGGTGCACGTCGGCGGGGACTGGTTCAGCGCCATCGAACTGCCCGAGGGGGACGCGCTGCTGGTGGTCGGCGACGTCGCCGGACATGGCGTCGACGCCGTCGCGACGATGGCTCAACTCCGCTTCACCGCCAAGGGCATGGTCATCACGGGCTCGTCGCTGACCGGCGCGCTGGCCCGGCTGAACACGCTGCTGCTGCACTCGCGTGACACGCACGCCACGGCGACGATGGTGCTGGCCCGCTACAACCCCCGCCATCGCCGCCTGGTCTGGGCCCAGGCCGGGCATCCGCCGCCGCTGCTGCTGCGCAACGGCGAGGCGCGGTATCTGCACCGCCCGCGCGGCATGCTGATCGGGGCCACCGCCACTCCGGTCTTCGAGGAGGCGGAGTGCCGTCTCGAGCCGGGCGACCGGCTCATCCTGTTCACCGACGGCCTGGTCGAACACCCGCCGGAGAGCATCGACCGCGGCATGGAACGCCTGGCCGACGCCGTCACCACGGCCCGGACCGAGGGGCCGGTGTCGCTCGGACCGCTGCTGGCCCGGATGCTGCCGGACGAGCGACGGGACGACGTGTGCGTCGTCGACGTCCGGGTTCCGGTGGATCCAGTGGTCCCGGCGGACCCGGTCGTTCCGATGGGTCCGGTGGACCCGGTGGGCCCGGAGCGGTAGGACTCCTCTCCGGTTGAGCCGGGTCCGCGCGGGCTCCGCTCAGGAGTCGCCGCGGTGCCTCCAGTACCACCACAGGCCCACGATCAGCGCCAGCAGGAAGACGGTGGGCAGCACCAGGCCGGGGATGCGGGAGCCGTTCATGGGCGTGGCCTTCGGTTCGCGGCGGTTCGGGCGGCTCGCCCGCCGCCCCCGGCCAGGATGGGGTCACGCGGGCCCGCCGCCGCGCCGTTTTCCCCGGACGTTGCCCGGCGTTCGACCCGCGGGCGCCGGGGTCAGTCGACCGGGTGACCGGGATCGATCGTGAGGGCGTCCGAGAGGCGCAGCAAGGGCTCCTCCCCCTCCTCGGAGGGCTTGCGTCCGCCCCATTCGACCGGGTCCAGCACGAAGCCGATGTGGTCGCCGCCGCCGACGCGCGTCACGATCCGCCCGACGAACCAGGCCGGGACGTCCTCCAGGACGAGCGCGCCGCCGTAGGCCTCGCGCAGCCGCACGCCCTGGAACTTGTCCGTCTCGTCGCCGGTGCGGCCGCCGAACAGCTCGGCGAGGCCGAGCTGTTCGCGGGTGAGCAGGTGCACGGCGAGGACGTCGGCGTCACGGGCCACCCGGAAGGTGTGGTTGAGCTCCGACAGCCACACCACGAACCGCACGGGCTTCATCGAGCACTGCGAGGCGAACCCGACCAGACAGCCCGCCCGTTCACCGCCCGCGACGGCCGTGACGACGTACATGTCGGGATTCAGCCGGTCGATGAACGCGTCCATGCCCGCAATGGTCGCATCATCGCCGCGCCGCGCGGCCGACGTGTCCCGGGGTGTCGTCCGGCGCGGCCCCCCGATCAGCCGGTGACCGGTGCCGTGCGGGACTCCAGCGCCGCGCGGGTGTCGTTGCCGTAGACGCCGGTCTCGTCGCCGCGGATGCCGTACCAGAGCTGGAATCGGGCGACCGCCGCCGTCAGGGTGGGGTCGTAGCGACCGCTGGTGGAGCCGTCCCGGTAGACGTCCGGGATGCGCAGGAGCCGTGTCTGGAGTTCGGTCACCTCGGGGCCGGTCGCCCCCTCGCGGAGCGTGCCGGGGCCGTCGGGGTCGGCGGCGGGCGGGGTGGGGGTGGGCGCGGGCGCGGGGGCGGCGGCGGACCGGGTGGGCCGGGGGGCGGGGGCTGCCTCGTCCGCGGTGCCGCCGCCCTCCACGAGCAGCAGCGCGCCGCCGAAGCCGAGCACCGCCGCGGCGGCGACGGCCACCGCGACGGCGGCGCGGCGCGGCCCGGCGCCTCGAGGCGCGGCACGGCCACCGCCGTGGGCCGGTGCGAGCGGCGGGAGCTCCTGGGTCAGGGCTTCCGAAGGGGCCGGCGGACGCGAGGGGGCTCGCGGACCGGCCGGTGAGCGGGGCAGGGTGACGGACTCGTAGTCGCCGGCCGCGGGACCGCCCGTCGCGCGGCGGGTCTCCTCGTGGTACTCCCGCATCAGTTCCGCGAGCGCGTCGGTGCGCCGCGGCCGCAGCACGCGGATGGGTTCGAGGGGCGGTTCGCCGTGCGGCGGCCGGGGCCCGGACGGTGTCGACACGCTGCTCTCCTTCGGTCCGGGCTCGGGGGTGCCCGGCGTCGGGGATCGTCCTGCCGCTGTATACGCGGCGGCGGCACCGGAAGCTCAAACGGCCGACCGGCCCGGCCCGGAAAGCACTCAGTACCTCCCCACAGCTGCACTGAGTGCCATATCGGGCCTCGCGGGTGCTACGTTCCGGGGCATGAGCTCCGAGAAAGCCGATCCGGGGAACGGAAAGCCGAGCATGCGGGACGCCCTGGTGGCGGCGGCCTTCGGGCTGTTCCTGGAGCGGGGGTACGAGCAGACCACCGTCGACGACATCGTGGCGCTCGCCGGGGTCGGACGGCGTTCCTTCTTCCGCTACTTCCCCTCCAAGGAGGACGTGGTCTTCCCGGACCACGAGCGGTGCCTGGCCGACATGACGGCCTTCCTGGCGGCGAGCGCGGACGACGACGAACCCGTACGGCGGGTCTGCGACGCGGCCCGGCTCGTGCTGCGGATGTACGCCGAGAACCCGACGTTCTCCGTGCAGCGCTACCGCCTCACCAAGGAGGTTCCCGCGCTGCGCGCCTACGAGCTGTCGGTGGTGTGGCGCTACGAGCGGGCCCTCGCGGAGTATCTGCGCCGGCGGTTCGCGGCCCGGCGGGACGGCACCCTGCGGGCCGACGTGATCGCGGCGGCGGTGGTCGCCGCGCACAACAACGCGCTGCGCTCGTGGCTGCGTTCCGACGGGCGGGGCGAGGCGAACGCGGCGATGGACCACGCGCTGGCGTACGTGCAGTCCGCCTTCGGCGGCACGCCGGTGCCTCCGGTCACGGAGCAGCCCGACGACGTGGTGGTCGTCGTCTCGCGGCGTGGCGCGCCGCTGTGGCGTGTGGTGCAGGAGATCGAGTCGGCGATGGGGCGGCCCTGAGGGGCCCACATTGATGGTACGGAGTGCCTTTACGAGTGGCACTGAGTGCCATACTCTGTGCTGCGTGCACGGTGGCACGGCGAACCGCGCACGCGTGTGCGCGGGTGACCGCGCCCGCGCAATTCCGGCCGAGTGCAGGGAGTTGACCAGCGTGTACCACCACTCAGGAAGCGTCACTCAGCAGGCCGCCGGCTCCGCGACGGGTCTGCTCGACACCAGGAGCGCGGACGCCGACGCCATCCTCTTCCAACGCTGCACCTGGTGCGGCACCGCCATGTACCACCGGCTGCTGTGTCCGGTCTGCCGGGGCTCCGACCTGCGTACGGAGCGCAGCGCCGGCACGGGCACGGTGCGCCACTCCACCGTGGTGCACCGCAACACGCCCGCCGCGCGCAATGTGTCCCTGATCGAGATGTCCGAGGGGTTCGTCGTGCGTGGCCGGGTCATGGGCCCGCCCATCGGGATCCACAGCGGGGACCGCGTCCGGCTGTCCACGGCCAAGGACCCGGTACGCGGCGAGCCGGTCTTCCAGCTCCTGGACGAGCCGTACCGGGCCTGGAGCTGACGCCCCCTCACACCCGACCGGCTCGGGAACAGGTGGTCCGCGACGGCGCGCCTCAGGGTGCGAGCACGATCCGCAGGCCGACCGTGCCGTCAGCCCCCCGGCGCAGCCGGCTGCCGAGCAGCGTGAGCCGGCCCGTCAGACCGTACTTGCGGGCGATGAGCTTCCGGTAGCGCGCGGTGGTGTCCGGGTCGCAGATCTCCGCCGTGGCCGGCACCTGCGCACCGGTCGGGTTGCCGCGCAGGTCGCAGGGGCCGACCAGGACGTCGGCGCGGTTGCGGATCCGCTTGACCTTCCAGGAGTCGGCCACCGTCCAGACGCCGAGCGCGTCGCCGTCGCGCACCACCCAGACGGGGGTGGCGACCGGCGTGCCGTTCTTGCGGAAACTGGTGACCAGCAGGTACTTGCCCGCGCCCAGTTCATCCAACGCCCTGTCGTCCATGGCGGGCAGTCTACGGGCGCGCAGCGGTCTCAGACCTGCGCGGCCGCCATTCTGTGCACCGCCTCGGTGATCACCTCGCGTGAGGCCGCCAGGTTGAGCCGGGCGTGCCCGGCCCCGCCGGTGCCGAAGGGCGGACCGGAGGTGAGGGCGACGCGGCCGCGGCGCAGGAAGACGTCCGCGGGGTCGTCGCCGAGCCCGAGCCCGCGGCAGTCGAGCCAGGCCAGGAAAGTGGCGTCGCCCGGTCGGTAGCGGACGGCGGGCAGGTGCTCGGCCAACAGCTGCGCGAGCAGCCGCCGGTTGGCGTCGAGGCCGGTCAGCAGCGCGTCCAGCCAGGGGCCACCGTCGCGCAGGGCGGCCGTGTGGGCGATGATGCCGACGTGGCTGGCGCCGTGCCCGACCTCCGCCGGCATCCGGGCGAGGTCAACGGCGGCCCCCGGCCCGGCGATCGCGACGGCGGCCTTGAACCCGGCCAGGTTCCAGGCCTTGGAGGCCGACATCAGCGACAGGCCGCGCTCGGCGCCCGGCACGCTCAGGTAGGGCACGAAGCCCGTGCCGCCGAGCACGAGCGGGGCGTGGATCTCGTCGGCGACGACCCGCACGCCGTACCGCTCGGCGAGTGCGGCGACGGCGGACAGCTCCTCGGACGTGTGCACGGTGCCGGTCGGATTGTGCGGGCTGCACAGCAGGTGGGCGGCACGCCCGCCGTCCGCGACGGCCCGCCGGAACGTCTCCTCCAGAACGTCGAGGTCGAGGCGCCCGTCCGCCCCGAGCGGAGCCTCCACCACGCGCCGGTCCAGGTGCGTGAGGAAGTCGTAGAAGGGCGGGTACACCGGCGGGTTCACGACCACCGCGTCCCCGTACCCGGTGACCAGCTTGACCATCTCGACCACGCCCAGCATGACGTCGGGCACGATCGCGGTGCGCTCCACGGCGATCCCGTCCCAGTTCCACCGCTCGGCGGCGAAGCCGGCCAGGGCCTGCGCGTAGGCGGTACCGGCGGGATAACCGGTGTCGCCGATCTCCAGCGCGCCGGTGACCGCACGCGCGACGGGTTCGGCGAGCGGCACGTCCATCTCGGCCACCCACAGCGGCAGCACGTCCTCGGGGTGGGCGCGCCACTTCGCACTCGTGCGGCGCCGGAGCTGTTCCAGGGTGAGGGCCTGCAGGGGATTCCGTTCACCGGACGTCTCGTGCGGGATCCTGGTCATGGGCACACGATAGGGGGCTGCGCGGTGAGCGGGAATCGTGAGGACGGGGAGCAGGACGGGGCGCCGGGCGCCTTCCTGGAGATCGCCTGCGACGAGTCCGGATCGGACGGCGAGAACCTCACGGGCGGGAACACGGACGTGTTCGCGCACGGCAGCGTGTCGCTGTCCGTCGCGGCGGCCGCGGCGGCCGTACGGGAGATCAGGGACCGGATCCGCTCCCCCGCCGAGGAGTACAAGGCGAACCACCTGCTGCGGGAGAAGCACCGGGCGGTGCTGGAGTGGCTGCTCGCGCCGGAGGGACCGATCCACGGGCGGGCGCGGGTGCACCTCATGGAGAAGTCGTACTTCGTGGTGGAGCGGGCCGTCGGCGTGCTGCTCGACGGCGCGGCCGGGGCCCCGGCCCTGTTCCGCGCGGGACGCCCCACCTTCGGGGACGAGGGCTGGCGAGCCTTCCTGGAGGCGGCCAACCGGCTGCTGCGGGTGCGCGACCACGGCGACCCCGTGGACGCCTTCTACGGCACCGTCGACGCCCTGCGCCACGCGCACCCGGGCACGGAGGCGGCCCGGTTCCTCGACCGGCTCGCCACGACGCGAGGCCGCGCGGAGGCCTACCGGGCGGAGTTCCTGGACGGACCGCCGCTGATCCCGATGCTCAATCCGCTGCTCCCGGCGATCGTGCGGACGGCCGCGCTGTGGAGCGGGGAGGGGCGGCCGGTCCGGCTGGTGCACGACCGGCAGAACATGCTCACCCCGGACCGCATCGCCTGGATCGAGGAGGCGGCCCGGCAGACCGGGGTGGCCCTGGCCGGGCTGCGCCTGGTCGTCGCGCGGGACGACGCCCGGGTGCAGGTGGCGGACTTCCTGGCCGGCATTGCCCGCAAGATCGCCTCCGACGAGCTGAACGGACGCGGGGACCCGGTGCTCACCGCCCTGCTGCGGCCGTACGTCGACCCCGGCTCGGTGTGGGGTGACGCGCGCAGCCGGGCCCTGCTGGCCGCCCCGGTGGCCGGCAGGGCGAATTGATCACGCACGGGGTGAACACCGCACGGCTCGGTCCCGTATGGGTTGAAGGGTGCTCAACTGACGGAGGGCCCCGCGGTGTTCGCACCGCGCTGTTCTGGTTCGGGAGCCATGCATGAGGCACGCACGACGACGGGTCGTCCGGCGAGTGGCACGGCTGGCGGCCGTCGGCGGTCTCCTCCTCGGAGGAACGATGGTCACACGCGCCGTGGCGAGCGAGCCTCCCGACCCGTCCATCGGCGTCCCCTACGCGGCGAAGCCGGCCACCGGCACGGGCACCGACCTGGTGTCCCGCCTCGGCGCCTCCCGCACGGCCGGCAGCTGGGTGGACGCGGCCGGGCGTCCGGTCGTCGCGGTCACGGACGAGAAGGCCGCCGCGGAGGTCGAACGGGCCGGCGCCCGGGCGAAGATGGTCGCCCACAGCATGAAGGACCTCAAGTCGGCCGCGGCGACGCTGCGTTCGGCCCCCCGGGTCGCCGGCACCGCCTGGGCCCTGGACTACAAGGGCAACCAGGTCGTGGTGCGGGGCGACAGCACCGTCTCGGCCTCCGACTGGTCCCGGCTCACCGATGTCGCGGAGAGCATCGGCGGCTTCGTCCGGATGGAGCGCACCGCGGGCACGTTCACGACACGGCTCAACGGAGCGGAGCCGATCCTGTCGACCGCGGGGCGCTGCTCGGCGGGGTTCAACGTCACCGACGGCAGGAGCGACTACATCCTCACGGCCGGGCACTGCGGGCCCGACGGCTCCGTCTGGTTCGCCGACGACCGGGGCCGCGAGCAGGTCGGCACCTCGCTGCGGGGAAGTTTCCCGGGCGACGACTACTCCCTCGTGAAGTACGACGGCGGGCGCGCGGGGCAGGGCGCGGACGTGGTGTCGGTCGGCGGCGGCAAGGGGGTGCGGATCACGGGCCTGGCCGATCCCGAGGTCGGGCAGAGGATCTTCCGCAGCGGCAGCACCAGCGGACTGCGCGAGGGCGAGGTGACCGCCCTCAACGCGACGGTCAACTACCCGGAGGGGACGGTCACCGGGCTCATCGAGACCAATGTGTGCGCCGAACCCGGGGACAGCGGCGGCCCGATGTTCGCCGACGGGATCGCGCTCGGCGTGACGTCGGGCGGCAGCGGGGACTGCGTGGCGGGCGGTACGACGTTCTTCCAGCCGGTGACGAAGGCGCTGACCGAGCTGGGGGTCAAGCTGATCGTGGCCAGGCAGGCCGGTGGGGGCACGGGTGCGGCGCCCGCGCCGTCGGCGTCGCAGGGCGCCGCCGCGGCCTCACCCGGGTCGTCGGCGCCGGTGTCGGGCGCGGACGTGTCGTCGCTGCTGAGCCGGCTCACCGACCCGCGCAACGTGGGCCCGGGCCTGCTGGTCATCGCCGGCAGCCTGGTGGCCCTGGTGGCGACGCGGTGGATCCGCGCGGAGCAGGACCGCAAGGCGTACCGGCAGTACTACTCGGCGACTTGGGGATGAGGCCGGCCCGGGACCGCCGCCCGTCGTCCCAGGAAGGTGACGGCGGTGTGGTGCGTCCGACGGGAGAGGAGGCCGCCGGTGATGGGGGCACCGCCCTGCCAGAGCGAGGCCGAGAGCTCGGGGGACGACGATGCCGTGGACGACGGCCGAGGACAGTGCGAGAAGGGCACCCATCGGGTCAGGGGTGCCCGGGGACGAGGGTCCGATGCCTCAGCGGGACCGGGCGGGTCAGGCCGCCGGCGCCGACTGCGGGGCCGCTGCGGCCCACTCCAGGACGAGGCGCTGGTACTCCTCGCGCTGCTCGACGCTCAGTGTCCCGCCCGATCGGCGCCACAGGGCCCGGATCTCCTCGTTGACCTCGTCAGCCGATCGCTCGGAAGAGGGTTCAACAGTGGTGGACATGGTGTGAAGCATACGTCTCCGCAGGTGAAGACGATGTGAGTAATCACGAGCCAAAGGGACATTACGGACAGTGTTGCTGATCACGTCCATGTCCCGGTAAACGTGAGCCTGTTCACGCTTCGGCCGATCCCAGGACCAGCACCTTGATGGCCAACACGGCAGCGCCACGCGCCCAGTCGTGGAAGTCGGACACCTTCGTCTCCAGGTCGACCGGAGCGGCCAGCGGGTGACGGTGGTCACGGACCGTCTCCTCGACCGTCCTGCCCGCCACGTCCATCAGCCCCACCCCCTCCCCCGCGAGCAGGATCCTCTGCGGCATCACGAAGTTGGAGATCTGCGCGACGAGCGTGCCCAGGGCGCGCGCCGCCTCCTCGACGACCCGGGCGGGCATCGGGTCCCCGGCGGCGGCGAGCGCGAGGATCTCCTCATAGGTCCGGTCGCGGCCGGTGGCGGCCTGGACCTGGTAGCGGATGTTGGGGATGGTCAGCAGCGAGACCGCGCTGCCACGCCGTCCGTCCGGGGTGAGCGGGCCGTTGGGGTCGACGATCCAGTGGCGTCCGAAGCCGCGGTCCTCCTCGGCGAAGGGCACCCGCTTTCCGCCCAGCACGAGTCCGTAGCCGAGGCCGGCGCCGATGGTGAGGACGACGAAGCGGTCCAGGCCCCGCCCGGCCCCGAACCAGGTCTCGGCCTCGACCAGGGCCGCGACGTCGTTCTCGACGACGACGGGGAGCCCCGTGCGCCGCCGGACGAGCTCGGCGAGGGGCACGTCCCGCCACAGCAGGAAGGGCGACTCCCCCACCACGGCCCGGTCCTGCACGAAGCCGCCGACGCCGATGCCGATGCCGGCGAGCCCCGGATGCGCCGCGGCCAGGTCGGCCGTCATCGCGGCGAGCAGGTCGGCGACCTCGGCGGGATCGTGGGTGGTCAGCGGGCGGTCGCGGCGGGCCACGATGTGGCTGCGCAGGGTGGTGACCACGCCGTAGACCATGTCCTCGGTGATCTTGAAGCCGAGGAAGAAACCGGAGTCGGCGACGACGTCCAGCGGTTGGGAGGGCCGGCCCTGGCGCGTCTCCGCCGGCACTCCCGCCTCGGGCACCTCGACCAGCAGGCCCGACTCGATCAGCGGCTTGGTCAGCCGGGTCAGGCTGCCGGCCGACAGGCCCAGACGCCGGGCGAGTTCGCTCCGCGACAACGGGCCGTTCACGAGCACCTCGATCGCCACCGAGCGCTCCCCCTGGCTCAGCGGCAGCCAGCCGGCGGCGCCTGCGGTCATGAACGTCACCCTCACTTTTTTTCGCACTGAAACGAACAGGACCACTCTAGGCCGGTGGAGGTTTCTGGGAAAAGATGTTCGCCCTCCTCTTGACGCGGCAATTGTTTCGCACCAAAAGTAAGTCCCGCCAGAGGACGAGCCGCCGCAGCGAGGGAGTCTCCCGATGACCATCGCCTCCAGCAGCCCTCCGTCGCGTCTGCCCACGGGTGACGCGGCAGAGGTCCGCAGCAGAACCCGAACACGACCGGGCGGGGCCGGGGAGGACCGCGGGGACGGGCGGCTGGCCGCGTTGTTCATCGCGCCGGCGCTCCTCGGCTTCCTGGTCTTCCTGCTCTGGCCGACCCTGCGGGGCGTCTATCTGAGCTTCACCCGCTACAACCTGCTGACACCCGCGGAGTGGGTGGGCCTGGACAACTACGTCCGCATGGTCAACGACCCGATCTTCTGGAACTCCCTGTGGGTCACCGTCGAGTACGTCGTCATCAACATCGGCGTCCAGACGGTCGCGGCGCTCGCCATCGCCGTGCTCCTCCAGCGGCTGACGCAGTCGGCGATGCTGCGGGGCATCGTGCTCACGCCCTACCTGATGTCGAACGTCGTGGCCGGTCTGGTCTGGCTGTGGATCCTGGACACCCAGCTGGGCATCGGCAACGAGATCATCGGCGCCGTCGGCGTCGACCGGATCCCGTTCCTCGCCGACGAGACCTGGGCGATCCCGACGATCGCGCTGATCAACGTGTGGCGGCACGTCGGGTACACCGCGCTGCTGCTCTTCGCGGGTCTGCAGGCCATCCCGAACGACATGTACGAGGCGGCCCGGGTGGACGGCGCGAGCGAGTGGCGGATGTTCCGGCGGATCACCATGCCGCTGCTGCGGCCGGTCCTCGCGGTCGTGCTGATCATGACGGTGATCGGCTCGTTCCAGGTGTTCGACACCGTCGCGGTGACCACCGCGGGCGGGCCGGCGAACGCGACCAACGTCCTGCAGTACTACATCTACGGCTCGGCGTTCGGCCGCTTCCAGTTCGGCTACGCCTCGGCCATGTCCGTCGCCCTGCTGGTCGTGCTGAGCGCGATCACCGTCCTCCAGTACCGGCTCACGCGGGCCGGCCGGACCGACCTCGGCTGACGGAAGGGAGACACCGGCCATGACCGCCGTGACGACAACGACACCGGCGCGGGTGCGACCGGCCCGACGCGCCTTCTCCTTCGGGCGGGCCGTCGCCTGGACCGTGATGGGGCTGATCGTCCTCATCACCCTGCTGCCGTTCTACTGGATCCTGCGCACCGCGCTCTCCACCAACGCGGGCCTCGGCGCGGACCCGACCGACCCGCTGCCGGTGGACCTCACCCTCAGCGGCTTCGAGCGGGCCCTGGGCCTGCAGTCCGCCGAGGAGGCGATCGCGCAGGGCGGCGCGGGCGGCGGGCTGGACTTCTGGCGCTACCTGCTCAACTCCGTGCTCGTCTCGACCCTGATCACCGGCTGCCAGATCTTCTTCTCCGCGATGGCCGCCTACGCCTTCTCGCGGCTGCGCTGGCGGGGACGGGACGCGGTGTTCGGGCTGTTCCTGGCCGGGATGATGGTGCCGGCCATCTTCACGCTGCTGCCGAACTTCGTCCTCATCAAGCAACTGCATCTGGTGGACACGCTCCTGGGCATCGCCCTGCCGACGATGTTCATGACCCCGTTCGCGGTGTTCTTCCTGCGTCAGTTCTTCATGAACATCCCCAAGGAGGTGGAGGAGGCCGCACTGCTCGACGGCGCCGGGAAGGTCAGGATCTTCTTCCGCGTGGTGCTGCCGATGGCCTCCACCCCGCTCGTGACGCTGGGCGTGCTGACGTACATCACGTCCTGGAACGACTACTTCTGGCCGCTGATGGTCTCCTACAGCGACAGCTCCCGCGTCCTGACCGTCGCACTGGCCATCTTCCGGGCGCAGACCCCGGCGACCGGCGTCGACTGGTCCGGGCTCATGGCCGCGACGCTCATCGCCGCGCTGCCGATGCTGGTGCTGTTCGCCTGCTTCGCCCGGCGCATCGTCGGCTCCATCGGCTTCACCGGGATCAAGTAAGGGGACTGTGATGCGAATTCGTCTGCGTACGCTCGTCGCGGCGGCCGGAGCGCTGGCGCTGTCCCTGGTCAGCGGATGCGCGCAGGGAGGCGCCGCCGGATCCTCCCCGAACACGGTCACCTACTGGCTGTGGGACGCCAACCAGCTGCCCGCCTACCAGGCCTGCGCCAAGGGGTTCGAGAAGGAGAACCCCGGACTGAAGGTGAGGATCACGCAGTTGGGCTGGTCCGACTACTGGACCAAGCTCACGGCCGGTTTCATCGCGGGGACCCAGCCGGACGTGTTCACCGACCACATCCAGAACTTCGGCCAGTACGCCGATCTGCGGGTCCTCGAACCGCTCGACGACCTCGGCATCGAGGACTCCGACTACCAGCCGGGCCTCGCCGCCAACTGGGTCGGCAGGGACGGCCACCGTTACGGCGCGCCCAAGGACTGGGACACCGTCGCGCTGTTCTACGACGCGAGGATGGCGAAGGACGCCGGTCTCACCGCCGGGGAGCTCAACAGCCTGTCGTGGAACCCGCGGGACGGCGGCACCTTCGAGAAGGCCATCGCCCGCCTGACGATCGACCGCAACGGCAAGCGGGGCGACGAGCCGGGCTTCGACCGGAACAACGTCAGGGTGTACGGGCTGGCCACCAACGGCGGCGGCTTCGGTGACGGCCAGACCCAGTGGAGCCCCTTCACCGCCTCCGCCGGCTGGAGCTACCTGGACAAGCCGCGCTGGGGCACGAAGTACCAGTACGACAGCAAGACCTTCCAGTCGGTCATCCGGTGGTACTTCGGTCTGGCGAAGAAGGGCTACATGCCTCCGCTGTCCGACTACAACGTCCAGTCCAACCAGGCCAACACGCAGGTCGCCGCGGGCAAGGCCGCCACCGCCTTCGACGGGGCCTGGATGATCTCCACGTACGCCGGTTTCAAGGGCAGGGACATCAAGACGGCCGTGACACCGGTCGGCCCCACCGGAAAGCGGGCCACCATGATGAACGGCCTCGCCGACTCCGTCACCAGGGCGTCCAAGAACAAGGCGGGCGCCAAGAAGTGGGTGGCGTACCTGGCCTCGGACGAGTGCCAGAGGGTCGTCGGCGGTTACGGCGTGGTCTTCCCCGCCACCAGGGCCGGGACCGAGGCCGCCGTCGCCGCGTACCGGAAGAAGGGCATCGACGTCTCGTCGTTCACCGAGCCGGTGGCCGACAAGAAGAACTTCCGGACCTTCTCCTATCCGATCGCCAGCTACTCGGCGGACGTGACGGCGCTCATGACCCCTGCCATGGAGGACATCTACGGCAACGGCAAGCCCGTGAGCAGCCTCGACGAGACCAACGACCAGATCAACCTCATCCTCTCCCAGTGAAGGGCACGCGTTCCATGACGTTCTCCCTCGGCATCGTCGGCGCCGGACAGTTCTCGGGCCAGTTCGCCACGCTGTTCCAGGCCCATCCCGGCGTCAGCGCCGTCCACGTCACCGACCTGCTGCCCGAGCGGGCCGAACGGCTCGCCGCCGCGCAGTCGCTGGCCGGCACCTTCCCGTCCTACCAGGCCATGCTGGAGTCGGAGGACGTCGACGCGGTCGCGATCTTCACGCAGCGGTGGACGCACGGGCCGCTGGTGCTCCAGGGGCTCAACGCCGGCAAGCACGTGTACTCGGCGGTCCCGATGGCGATCAGCACGGAGGAGATCGCGGCGATCATCGACGCGGTCAAGGCCACCGGGCTGACCTACATGATGGGCGAGACCAGCGAGTACAACCCGGCCACCGTGCACGCACGCAACCAGATCGCCGAGGGCGCCTTCGGGCGGCTCTTCTACGCCGAGGGCGACTACGTCCACGACATGGACCTCGGCTTCTACGAGGCCTATCAGTACAGCGGCGGCGAGAACTGGAAGGCGACCGCCAGCTACCCGCCGCTGCTGTACCCGACGCACGCGGTCGGCGGGGTGCTGGGCGCCTGGCGGACGCACGCGGTCAGCGTCTCGGCGATCGGGGTCGTCGACGACCGGGGCGACGGCGTCTTCGACAAGGAGATCAGCCAGTTCGGCAACGACTTCTCCAACGCCACCGCGCTGTTCGAGGTGGCGGGCGGCGGCTCGTTCCGCACGAACGAGTTCCGGCGGGTCGGCTACCCCTCGCACATACGGGAGTCGCGTTTCCGGTTCTTCGGCACCGAGGCGAGCATGGAGCAACTCGCCACGGTCGCCCTGTGGCAGGACAAGCAGGGGGTGAAGGACATCAGCGAACTGCTGGAGCCCAAGCCCACCATGTCCCCCGACGACCCCTCCCTGCAGCACATCGCGCCGGAGCTGCGGGCCGCCTTCACCTCCGGGTCGGCACCCGTGCACGACCGCGGGCGCCTGCCGAGGGAGTTCGACCACCTCCACAACGGCCACGAGGGCAGCCACCACTTCCTGGTGGACGACTTCGTGACCGCCGTCAACGAGCGCACCCTGCCGTCGGTGAACGCCTGGGTGGCCGCCCGCTACACCCTGCCGGGCATCGTCGCGCACGAGTCGGCGCGGCAGGGCGGTGTGCGGCTGGAGGTCCCGGACTTCGGGGACGCACCGCGGTAGGGCCGGGTCCGGGGCGGGCCGGGTGCCCGGTATCAGGTGCCCGGCTTGCGGCCGTAGACGAAGACGTCGTCGCCCTTCTTCAGCATGGACCAGTACTTCTTGGCGTCGGTCTTGGTCATGTTGACGCAGCCGCGCGAGCCCGGCGGGTTCCACATGCTGACGTTCGCCTGGTGGAAGGCCTGGCCGCCGTCGAAGAACTGGGCGTAGGGCATCGGCACGTCGTAGATGGACGAGACGTGGTCGATGTTGCGCCAGTAGATCTTCTTCAGGCCGGTGCGGGTCTCGTCGCCGTTGCGGCCGGTGCGGACCGGGACGGGGCCGTAGACGAGCTTCTTGCCGTCCTGGATCCAGCTCAGCTGGAGCGTGAGGTTCACACAGGCGATCCGGCCCTTGTTCACCGGGCACTTGCCGTCCTTGTTGGGGTTCTTGCCGACGGCCTTCTGCTTCTGCATCAGGTCCATCACGCCCCAGGTGACGGATCCGGCGTAGCCGATGTTCGGAGTGATGCCGTGCTTGGTCTGGAAGGCCTTGATGGCCTTGCAGTCGGCGGCGGACTGCTTGCCGTCGACCGGACGGCCCAGGAACTTCTCCACCTGCTTCTGGTACGGGCCGGTCTGCGTGGTGCAGCTCGCCGCGGCGGCCGGCGTGGCGCCGAGCGCGAGCGTGAGCGGCGCCACCAGCGCGGTGACCCCCAGTACGACGGCACCCCGTCTGCGTACGTCCCCCATGGCTTGTCATGCCCCTTCACGTCAGTGGTCTGCGATGTCTGCCAGCTAGACGGCCGTGAGGGGGCTCCGGTTGTGCGCCCGGCGGGGATGCGACGGAACGGTGACATTCCCCACCGGCGCATGACAGTTGGACGACTACATAAAGGGCATCTCGGACACGGGTCGTTCCGGAGACGTCCCCGTCAGCGGTAACCGGTCGTGTCGGCCGGCTTGCCCGGGTCCTGGACCTCGACCAGGTAGCGCCAGGCGTCCGGGCGGCTGCCGTCGAGGTCCGTGAAGCCGTACACCTGGGCCAGGCCGCCGCTGGAGAGGGAGGTGCCGTTGAAGCGGGCCACGTCCGGGTCGGCGGCCAGCGCGGTCACCGCCCGGCCGACGTAGCGCGGGGTCTCCGAGATGGCGAAGTGGGGGACGCGTTCCAGGGCGTCGCGCCAGTTGTCCTCCCGCACCCCGTAGGTGTCGAGCATCAGCTCCGAGCGCAGCCAGCCGGGGGTGAGGGCGACGGCGGTGGCGCCGTGCGGGCCGAGCTCGTGGCCGAGGGCGAAGGCCATGCGCAGGACGGCGCTCTTGGCGAGGTCGTAGAAGAAGTTCACGCGGTAGTGGTCGCCGTTGTAGTCGGCGGTGCCGTCGGTGACCTCGACGACCAGGCCGCCGGGGTTGCGCAGCAGCAGGGGCAGGGCGTGGTGGCTGGTGATGACGTGCGTCTCGACGGCGAGGCGCAGCAGGCGCAGGCCGTTGTCCAGGTCGTGCTCCCACAGCGGGCTGTCCCACTCGAAGAGTTTCTCGCCGCCCCAGATGTCGTTGACGAGGACGTCGAGGCGGCCCTGCTCGTCCGCGATGCGGTCGACCAGGGCGCGCACCTGCGCCGGGTCGAGATGGTCGGTGGGCACCGCGATGCCCCGGCCGCCTGCCTCGGTGACCAGGTCGGCGGTGTCCTCGACGGTCTCCGGCCGGTCGTACTCCGAGCGGCGTTCGCGCGTGGTGCGGCCGGTGACGTAGACCGTGGCGCCGGCCGCGCCCAGTTCGACGGCGATGCCCCGTCCGGCGCCCCGGGTCGCCCCCGCGACCAGTGCGACCTTGTCCTTGAGCGGAGCTGACATGTCCGGCCTCCCGTGTCCTCGACTGTGTGCCGGTCTCAGGGTGACGGGTAAGCCGGACATCCTCTGTCGCCTTTTGCGGGCGACACGCGGTCAGTGGCCCCGGGTGATCCACTCTTGGAGGTGCGGGGCCTCCGCGCCGATGGTGGTGGAGTCACCGTGGCCGGTGCGCACGACGGTCTCCGGCGGCAGGCCGAGCAGCCGGTCGCGGATCGAGTCGATGATCGTCGGGAAGTGCGAGAAGGACCGGCCGGTGGCGCCCGGGCCGCCCTGGAAGAGCGTGTCGCCGGTGAAGACGGTGCCGAGGCCCGGGTCGTACAGGCACACCGCGCCCGGCGCGTGCCCCGGGGTGTGGATCACCCTGAGGTCGGCGCCGCCGGCCTCGATGACCTGGCCGTCGACCAGCCAGGCGTCGGGCTCGCGGTCGGGGTGGGTCTGCTTCCACAGCGGCAGGTCGTCGTGGTGCAGCCAGACGGTGGCGCCGGTGCGCTCGGCGAGGGCGGGGGCGGCGTCGATGTGGTCGTTGTGGGCGTGCGTGCACACGATGGCCGTCAGGCGTCGGTCGCCGACGGCCTCGGCGATGGCGTCGGCGTCGTGGGCGGCGTCGATGACGATCGCCTCGTGGTCGTCGCCGACGATCCACACGTTGTTGTCGACGTCCCAGGTGCCGCCGTCGAGGGTGAACTGCCCGAAGGTGACGAGGTGTTCGACGCGCGTGGTCATCAGAGCACCACCACCGAACGCAGCACGTCCCCGTGGTGCATCCGCTCGAACGCCTTCTCCACCTCGTCCAGACCGATGGTCTCGGTGACGAACGCGCCGAGGTCCAGGCGTCCTTGCAGGTGCAGGTCGATCAGCATGGGGAAGTCCCGGGAAGGCAGGCAGTCGCCGTACCAGGACGACTTCAGGGATCCGCCGCGGCCGAAGACGTCCAGCAGGGGCAGTTCCAGCTTCATCTCGGGGGTGGGCACGCCGACGAGGACGACCGTGCCGGCCAGGTCGCGGGCGTAGAAGGCCTGCTTGTAGGTCTCGGGGCGGCCGACCGCCTCGATGACGACGTCGGCGCCGAACCCGCCGGTCAGCTCCCGAATGGCCTCGACGGGGTCGGTCTCGCGGGAGTTGACCGTGTGGGTGGCGCCCATGGAGCGGGCGGTCTCCAGCTTGCGGTCGTCGATGTCGACGGCGATGATCGTCCCCGCTCCGGCCAGGTGCGAGCCGGCGATGGCCGCGTCGCCGACCCCACCGCAGCCGATGACGGCGACCGAGTCGCCCCGGCCGACGTTGCCGGTGTTGATGGCGGCGCCGATACCGGCCATCACGCCGCAGCCGAGCAGCCCGGCCACCTGCGGGGCCACGGCCGGGTCGACCTTGGTGCACTGCCCGGCGGCGACCAGCGTCTTCTCGGCGAAGGCGCCGATGCCGAGCGCCGGGGACAGCTCGGTGCCGTCGGTGAGGGTCATCTTCTGCCGCGCGTTGTGCGTGTCGAAGCAGTACCAGGGCCGGCCGCGCAGACAGGCGCGGCACTTGCCGCACACCGCGCGCCAGTTGAGGATCACGAAGTCACCGGGCTCGACGTCGCTCACGCCCTCGCCGACGGCCTCGACCACGCCCGCGGCCTCGTGGCCGAGCAGGAACGGGAAGTCGTCGTTGATGCCGCCCTGCTTGTAGTGCAGATCGGTGTGGCACACGCCGCAGGCCTGGACGCGCACGACCGCCTCGCCCGGTCCGGGGTCCGGCACCACGATGGTCTCGATCCGCACCGGCTCGTCCTTGCCGGGTGCGATCACACCGCGTACTTCCTGCGCCATGCGCTGACTCCTTCGTCGGCCGGGTCCGTCCCTCCCGACCCTACGCGCGACCGATCGGTAACAGGCACGGATCGGCCACCTGCCTCTCCGGGAAAAGGGCAGGCCGCACGGGCCGGCACGGACGTAGCCTGAACGCTGAGCCGGACGCCGAAGGAGCGACGTGAGCATCGCAGAGACCGACACCGCCCCACCTCCCTGGCGGCTGCTCCTCGGCTACGTCCGGCCGCACCGCCGGGCGCTGGTCGTCGGCGCCGTGCTCTCGCTGGTCACCGGGGCGACCGGGCTGCTGCTGCCGCTCGTGGCGCAGGGCCTGATCGACGACCTGGCGCACGAGCGGGCCATCACCGGCGCGCTGCTGGCCATGTCCGGCCTGGTGGTCGCCAACGCGGCGGTGGGCGCGCTGGGTTCGTACGTGCTGCAGCGGACCGCCGAGTCGGTGGTGCTCGGCGCGCGGCGCGCCCTGTCGTCGTATCTGCTGCGGCTGCGGGTCCCGGCGGTGGACCGCAGCGAGCCCGGGGACCTGATGGCCCGCATCACCTCCGACACGACCCTGCTGCGCGCGGTCACCACCGACTCCCTCGTCGGCCTGGGCACGGGCGGGCTCACGCTCGTCGCGACGGTGGTGATGATGGGCCTGGTGGACGCCGTGCTGCTGGGCGTGACCCTGGCGGTGATCCTGGGCGCGGGCGTGGTCCTCGGCGTGATCGTGCCGCGCATCAACAAGGCGAGCCGGCAGGCGCAGGACGCGGTGGGCGTCATGGGTGCCTCGCTGGAGCGGATCCTCGGCGCGCTGCGCACCGTGAAGGCGTCCGGCGCGGAGCACCGCGAGGAGATCACGCTGCACGAGGCGGCGCAGGAGTCGTGGCGGCAGAGCGTGCGGGCCGCCAAGTGGTCGGCGGCCGCGGGCAACACGGCCGGGCTGGCCATGCAGATCGCCTTCATCACCGTGCTCGCGGTGGGCGGTGCGCGCGTCGCGACCGGCGCCGTCGACGTGGGCACCCTGGTGGCGTTCCTGCTGTACGTGTTCTACCTGATGTCGCCGATACAGCAGGTCGTCGGGGCCATCACGCAGTACCAGACGGGTGCCGCGGCGCTCACCCGCATCCAGGAGGCGTTGGGCCTGCCGGCCGAGCCGGCCGCCGCGCCCGCGCCGCTGCCCTCCCCCGGCACGGAGCCCGCCGCCGTCGCCTTCGACGACGTGCGCTTCCGCTACGCCGACGACCTGCCCTACGTCCACCACGGCGTGACGTTCACCGTCCCCGCGCAGGGCATGACCGCGTTCGTGGGCCCGTCCGGCGCCGGCAAGACCACCGTGTTCTCGCTGATCGAGCGGTTCTACGACCCCGACTCGGGGGTGATCACGCTCGACGGCCGGGACCTCGCCGACTGGGAGCTGCCCCGGCTGCGCGCCGCCATCGGTTACGTGGAGCAGGACGCGCCGGTCCTGTCGGGCTCCCTGCGGGACAACCTGCTGCTGGGCCGGCCGGACGCGGACGAGGACGCCCTCGCCCGGGTGCTGAAGACGACCCGTCTCGACGGGCTGGTCGCCCGGCTGCCGGACGGCCTCGACACGCTCGTCGGGCACCGCGGCACCAAGCTGTCGGGCGGTGAGCGGCAGCGCGTCGCCATCGCCCGGGCCCTGCTGCGGCGGCCCCGGCTGCTGCTGCTCGACGAGGCGACCTCGCAGCTGGACGCGGTGAACGAGGCGGCGCTGCGCGACACCGTCGCGGACGTGGCCCGCACGACGACGGTCCTGGTGGTCGCGCACCGGCTGTCCACGGTGACGATGGCCGACCGGATCGTGGTGATGGACGCGGGCCGGGTCCGGGCCGTGGGCACGCACCGGGAGCTGGTGACGGCCGACCCGCTCTACGCTGAGCTGGCGGCGACGCAGTTCCTGGCCGCCGCGGACTGAGTCCGGGCGCGGGTGAGGGCCGCCCGGAGCCGGGCGGCCCTCACGCGGGCGCGGTCGTCAGCGGATGTTCGGAACGAAGCCGAAGACCGGGGAGACCAGGCCGACGACCTGGTTCAGCTGGTCGAGGTCGTTGAGGCGGTTGAGCCCGGCCAGCTGCGAGGAGGGCCGCGGGATCTCGTCCTTGTGCTCGGCGGGGATGTCGCTCACGGTCAGCGAGTCGAGGGCGGCCATCGGGCTGAGCGGGCTCTTCGCCCCGGCGTCGGCCGCGTGCGCCATCGGCGCGGCGAGGCCGGTGACCCCAGCGGCGAGACCAACGGCGGCGACGATACGTCGTGTTGAGATCATGTATGGGGCAACGCGCCCGGGCCCCCGGCGGACACGGGCGGGCCGCCGCGCTCACCCGTCAGGACCAGCGTCCCCAGCGCTTGCCGGGGCCGCCGGGCGGGAGGAGGCTCGGGAGGAGAGACCCTTCGGAGGAGGTCACCATGGGAACCGCCGCAGACCCCGCCTTCGACAGAGAGACACTCCGCCGTGGCCTGGAAGGGGAGAACCCGGACATCCTCCTCTCCCTCTACGCGGACGACGCCGAGCTGCGGATCGTGGACCGTACGACCCAGCCGAGCCACCCCAAGGTCCTGCACGGCCGGGACGAGATCGGCCGGATGCTGGAGGACGTCTACAGCCGCGACATGTCGCACAAGCTGGAGCGCTGCGTGATCCAGGGCGACGAGGCCGCGTACAGCGAGAGCTGCGAGTACTCCGACGGCGTGCGCGTCCTGTCGGAGTCCATGCTGTCGCTGCGGGACGGCAAGATCGCCGAACAGACCCTGGTGCAGGCCTGGGACGAGTAGGAGGCCCCCCCGGCTCGGTGCGCCCGGGGCGTGATCAGGGCATCCAGGCGCTGTACGCCATGACGGCGCCCCGGTCGGCGCGGTACTCGGGGTCGGGCGCGGTGAGGGTGCTCTCCAGGCCGAGGACGGCACCGGTGGCCGGGTCCATGATCAGCATGCGGCGGACGCCGTGCGCGTCGTCGGTGACGTAGGCCTGACCGTTTCGGCCCAGCCGGTCGGTCACCCGGCCGGCCGGGCGCAGCCCCTCGGTGTCGGCGAGGAGCCGGGCGAGCGCCGCGCTCTCCCGGGCGCCGAGGGTCCAGTGGTCCAGCAGCGTCGCCACGGCGTCCAGCAGCTCGGGCGTGGTCAAGGGGGTGTCGGTGTACTGGGTCTCCGTCAGGTAGGCGCGCAGCCGGTCCGGTGCGCGGGGCGGAGGTGACTGGGGCGGGGCGTCGCTCCAGCTCGGCGGGTAGGTGCGGTCGAGCAGGACGTGGCCGTCGTCGACGAGCCGGGGCGTGCCGTCCTCGTCGGAGAGGACGGGGCGGCCGGGGTGCCGGGGGTCGGTCGCCACGACGAGTTCGGTGTGGCTGCCGTCGGGGCGCCAGCGCACGAGCCGCTCCTCGGCCAGGGTGACCGGCGGATCGTCGTCCGACATGCCGAGGCTCCAGGACTGTACGTGCGTGCCCTTGCGCAGGCGAGGCGCGTCGCGATCCCCGGCCAGGGCCGCCGCGCGCTCGGCCAGCCGGTCCAGCGGCACGGGCGCGGAACCGGTCTCGATCACCAGCGGACGGGGCGCGGCGACCGCGGGCGGACTGCTCGGGCCGCTCACCACGAGGCCGAGCGTCAGGGCGGCGACGAGAGCGGTGGCGAGCAGGCCCCAGACGATCCGGAGCCGCCCGGCGCCCGGCAGCGACGGGACGACCGGACGGCCGGACCAGGACACCGACGGCAGGCGGAGGCGACCGGATCGTGCTTCCTGCCCCTCCCCCGGGCGCCCGGCGGCCCGTTCGTCGGCCCCGGTCAGTAGCCTGGCGAGCCGGTGCTCCGCGCGAGGGTTCAGGGGGCCGTCGCCGAAGCGGTGGTCGTCGGAAGGCACCGGGTCGGCGCTGCGCAGCAGGTCGAGTTCGTCAGCCATGGCCGTGTTCCTTCGGGACGGTCACGCGGGGATGCTCGGTGAGGGCGGGCGCGGGGCGCATACGGTCGATCTCCGCTCTCAGGCGGCGCCGCGCCCGGTGCAGCCGCATGGACGCCGCCCGGCTGCCGCAGCCGAGGGCGACGGCGATCTCCTCGACGCCGAGGTCCTCCCAGGCCGCGAGGCGCAGTACCTCCTGGTCGGCCGGGGAGAGCCGGGCGAGGGCCTCGTGCACCCAGCCGCCGGGCGTGTCGGCCTCGGGGCCCGCCGCGATGTGCCGGCCGTGGGCGGTGTCGTCGTTGCCGAGCCGGTCGACGAGCCGGCGCCGGCGCCCGTGCCCGCGCACCGCGTTGGCCAGGCAGTTGCGCGCCACGCCGTACAGCCAGGGCAGGGGGGTGTCCGGCAGGTCGGCCCGGCGCCGCCAGGCGACCGTGAACACCTCCGCCACCACTTCCTCCACCTCACCGGCCCGCCCGTCCAGTCGCCGTGCGACATAGCGGCTGACCGCCCAGTAGTGCTCGCGGTAGGCAGCGGCGAAGATCTCGTCGTTGCTCATGTCCCGTTCGTGTCCGGCACCTTCCCGATCGTCACACCCGGTTCCCGTGATGCTCGTCGCGCCCCTGAAGTGTGACGTGCGGGCGGGACCGGGACACAGGCGGGGCATGAGGCACCTGAAGTGGCTGACGACCACGGATCACAAGACGATCGGCACGCTGTACCTGGTGACGTCGTTCGCGTTCTTCGTCATCGGTGGCGTGATGGCGCTGTTCATGCGCGCCGAGCTGGCCCGGCCGGGTCTGCAGATCATGTCGAACGAGCAGTTCAACCAGGCGTTCACGATGCACGGCACGATCATGCTGCTGATGTTCGCGACGCCGCTGTTCGCGGGCTTCGCGAACTGGATCATGCCGCTGCAGATCGGCGCGCCGGACGTGGCGTTCCCGCGGCTGAACATGTTCGCCTACTGGCTGTACCTGTTCGGCTCGCTCATCGCGGTGGGCGGTTTCCTCACCCCGCAGGGCGCGGCCGACTTCGGCTGGTTCGCCTACAGCCCGCTGTCGGACGCGGTCCGCTCCCCGGGCATCGGCGCCGACATGTGGATCATGGGTCTGGCCTTCTCCGGCTTCGGCACCATCCTCGGCTCGGTCAACTTCATCACCACGATCATCTGCATGCGCGCACCCGGCATGACGATGTTCCGCATGCCGATCTTCACCTGGAACGTGCTGCTGACCGGTGTGCTGGTCCTGCTGGCCTTCCCGGTCCTGGCCGCGGCCCTGTTCGCGCTGGAGGCGGACCGCAAGTTCGGCGCCCACGTCTTCGACTCCGCCAACGGCGGCGCACTGCTGTGGCAGCACCTGTTCTGGTTCTTCGGCCATCCAGAGGTGTACATCATCGCCCTGCCGTTCTTCGGCATCATCAGTGAGGTCATCCCGGTCTTCTCCCGCAAGCCGATGTTCGGCTACACGGGCCTGATCGGCGCGACCATCGCCATCGCGGGCCTGTCCGTGACCGTGTGGGCCCACCACATGTACGTCACCGGCGGTGTGCTGCTGCCGTTCTTCTCCTTCATGACGTTCCTCATCGCCGTCCCGACCGGTGTGAAGTTCTTCAACTGGATCGGCACGATGTGGAAGGGCTCGCTCTCCTTCGAGACCCCGATGCTCTGGGCCACCGGCTTCCTGATCACGTTCGTGTTCGGCGGCCTGACGGGGGTGCTGCTCGCTTCGCCGCCCCTCGACTTCCACGTCTCGGACTCGTACTTCGTGGTCGCCCACTTCCACTACGTGATCTTCGGAACGGTGGTGTTCGCGATGTTCGCCGGGTTCCACTTCTGGTGGCCGAAGTTCACCGGGAGGATGCTGGACGAGCGCCTGGGCAAGATCACGTTCTGGACGCTGTTCATCGGCTTCCACGGCACGTTCCTGGTGCAGCACTGGCTGGGCGCCCAGGGCATGCAGCGGCGGATCCCCGACTACCTCGCCGCGGAGGGCCTGACGACGCTCAACACACTGTCGAGCGTCTTCTCGTTCCTGCTCGGGATGTCGATGCTGCCGTTCTTCTACAACGTCTGGAAGACGGCCAGGTACGGCGAGCGGGTCACGGCCGACGATCCGTGGGGCTACGGCCGCTCCCTGGAGTGGGCCACCTCCTGCCCGCCGCCCCGCCACAACTTCCTGACCCTGCCCAGGATCCGCAGCGAGTCCCCGGCGTTCGACCTGCACCACGCGCGGGTCGCGGCGGCGGAACGGGAGCTGACGCTGCGATGACCGCGACGGGCGAACCCCCGGTGGATCTGCGGGCGTTCCACAACGAGGTGGCGGGCCATCTGCTCGCCGCCGCGGCGCGTGCGGAGGCCCGTGCCGCCGCCGCCCGGTTCGCCGCCGGTCTGGACTGGTTGCCGGCGGCGGACCGGGCGGAGGTGGAGCGGCGGTTCGCAGCCGAGCACCTCGCTCTCGCCCGGGCCTCCTGGGAGCGGACGGCCCGGCGCGGGGAGGAACTGCGGGGCGAGTACGAGGCGGTGTACCGGAGACTGCGGGCACGGTCGCTGGCCGTCCTGCTGCTCGGGCTCGCGTCGGCGGTGGCGATCGGGTGCACCCTGTCGGCGGTGGGTTAGGTCCTGGATGCCGGACGCAGCACCTCGATGAGGGCGGCGTAGCTGTCCTGACCGTGGCCGGCGGCGCTCGCCTTCTCCATCACGGCCTTCAGCAGGCCGGGCAGGGCGTTGTCGACGCCCCGGGCCGCCGCCGCGTGGAGCAGGTGGTCGACGGCCGCGATCTGCACGTCGACGGTGGCGTCGTCGCCCGGGTAGCGGCCCTCGTCCACCTGCGGCGCGTACCGGGTGAGGAAGCCCGCCACCGCCGTCAGCCAGCGCAGGGCGACGGGGGTGAACGCGGCGGCCGGTGTGCCCTCGGCGCCGACCAGGGCCGTGCCGTGCAGCCAGCCGGTCATGGTGGACCACATCAGGCCGAGCAGGGCGGCGTCGTAGAGGGAGGCGAGGCCCGGGTCGGCGCCGAGGTGCAGGGGATCGCCGAGGGCCGCGAGGGCCGGGCGGTGGGTTTCGAAGACCTTCTCGGCGCCGCTGTAGAGGACCATCATGGCCGGGTCGCCCACGCCGGGCGGGGTGGTCATGATGGCGCCGTCGAGGTAGTCGGCCTCGCGGGAGGCAGCCCATGCGGCGGC
The DNA here is from genome assembly GCF_044540525.1 of Streptomyces sp. NPDC085932. Lineage (NCBI taxonomy): Bacteria > Bacillati > Actinomycetota > Actinomycetes > Kitasatosporales > Streptomycetaceae > Streptomyces > Streptomyces sp. NPDC085932. The sequence continues at coordinate 1,492,141 of NZ_JBITSJ010000001.1, read as the reverse complement.
TTCCCGGGCCTGCTCGGGGGAGCCGGAGGTGAGGTTGACGAGGGTTCTGCCCCGGAGGGTGTCGGCGGCGGGGTCGACGACCGTGTGCAGTGCCTCGTGGTCCAGGACGCAGGCGATGACCAGCGGGGAGGCGGCGATCGCCTCCCGGGGCGTCGCGGCCGCGCGGGCGCCGCGCTCGGCCAGGGGCCCGGCCTTGCCGGGGGTCCGGTTCCAGACCGTGGTCGGATGTCCCCGGTCCAGCAGCGCGGCGGCCAGGGCCGAGCCCATCTGGCCCAGCCCGAGGACGGTGACGGCCTGCTGTGGTGCGGTCATGCTGCGGCTCCTCGCGTGTGCAGGGGTGTTCGTACGTGCCGTGTGATCACGTGCGTCCACGCTCGCAGGGCGCGAGGACCCGGGACAGTGACAGCGGTGACGGCCTCCACCAAATTCCTGCCATACGCTTCGGGGCATGAGTGCCGGTTCCGTCGCCGTCGTGGTCACCGAGGACATCGGGGTCCCCTCATGGGATCTGTACGAACTGAGCATCCCCTGCACCGTGTTCGGCAAGCCGCAACCCGATCTGGCCGATCCCTGGTACGAGGTGAGGCTGTGCCGGGTCGGGGGCGGGGAGGCGGAGGGGCCCGGGCTGAGTCTGCGCACGCCCTACGGTCTCGACGAGTTGGTCCGCGCCGACACGGTCGTCGTGCCGTCGGTGCCCGACCCGTGCGTCGAGGAGGGCAGGCCGCTGCCGCCGGAGTTGATCGACGCGCTGCGCCGGGCCCATGCGGCGGGCGCGCGGATGGTGTCCCTGTGCACCGGCGCCTTCGCCCTGGCCGAGGCCGGGCTGCTGGACGGGCGGCGCGCGACGGCCCACTGGATGCACACCGCGCAACTGGCCGAGCGTTACCCGAAGGTGGAGGTGGACGCGTCGGTGCTGTACGTGGACGAGGGTGACGTGCTCACCAGCGCCGGGCTCACCGCCGGCCTCGATCTGTGCCTGCACCTGGTGCGGCGCGACCTCGGCGCACATGTCGCCAACCAGCTGGCGCGGCGCATGGTGGTGCCGGCCCACCGGCCGGGCGGGCAGGCGCAGTTCATCGAGCTGTCGGTACCGGCCCGGGACGACGAGGGGCTGGCCCCCGTCCTCGCCTGGGCGCGGGCCCACCTGGACCGGCCGCTGACCGTCGCGGACCTGGCGCGCCGGGCCGCGATGAGCCCGCGGACGTTCTACCGGCGCCTCCAGGCGGCCACCGGCACCACACCGCTGCAGTGGCTCCTGGACCAGCGGCTGGGGCGCGCCCGTTCGCTGCTGGAGTCGACGGACCTGCCCATCGAGAAGGTCGGCGAACTCAGCGGTCTGGGCACGGCCAACAACCTCCGCCACCACTTCCTCAAGCACCTCGGGGTCTCCCCCGGCGCCTACCGGCGGGCCTTTCCCGGGCCGCGGGCGGGCGGGTAGGGGACCGCCCGAATCTGACTCAGCCGCGCGGGTCCCAGCCCGGGGGCCGCAGGATGCCGAGCAGTTGGCGGACCAGTTCGTCGACGACCTCGTCCAGGGTGGCGTCCACCCAGCCGGCGCTCCAGTCGTGCAGCAGGCCGTTGACGCTGCCGATGAAGCCCGTCGCCGCGAGGCGGTAGTCGCGCGGGGCGGCCTCCCCGCGCGCGGCGGCCGCCCCGGCCTCGGCGCAGATGAGGTCGACCCAGCCGGCGCGGCGGGCGAGCCGCTGCTCCTCCAGGCGCGGGCTGACGCCGATGATCTCGACGAACGTGATACGGATCCGGCGCGGATCGGCGGCGAGACTCCCGGCGTAGGCGCGGAAGATCGCGGTGACGCGTTCGGCCAGCGGCAGGTCCGCCGCCCCCGCGGCCGCCTCCAGCACCGCCGCCTCCGCCCAGCCGTTGACCTCCAGGTGCAGGGCGGCGAGCACGTCCTCCAGCGTGCGGAACTCCTCGTAGAACTGACGGGTCGACAGTCCGGCCGCCTCGCTGAGCGCCGCGACGGTGGTGGCGCGGAAGCCGGGGGCGCCGCCGAACAGGTCGAGCGCGGCGTCGAGGAACCGCCGGCGCCGCTCGGCCTGCCGCTCCGCTGCGGTCTTGCCGCCGTAGCGGCCGGTCGGCGCTCTGAGTCTGCCCGGCACCAACTCTCCCTTCCTCGCGCGCGTTCCTCGCGCCCACCGATTTTGTCGTGTACGCGGTCTTGTGGAGAAGGCCACCCCTTCCTTACTTTGCAGTAAGTTGACTCTGAAAGCACGTGTGTTCAGATTCCTCACCCCACCACAGAGGAGGGATCAGCCATGTCCGTCTTCCGACGACGGCACCTGTGCTCCCTGACCGCCGCCCTCGCCCTGACCACCGCCCTGCCCGCGACCGCCGCCGCGGCGCAGCCGGGTTCCTCCGCCGCACTGCGCGAGGTGCTGTTCGTGGGCAACAACTGGGACGGCACCGCCGATGTCATCGAGTCCACCGGCGACTTCGCGAGGATCGGCCGGATCAACGTCGTCCCCGACAAGGACGAGCGGATGGCGGAGATCAACGCCGATCCGATCAGATGGATCGCCTTCATGACGATCCGCAACAGCGTCGGCGAGGGACACGACCAGTTCGTGGACGACATGTACTCCACGCCGGACGGGAAGTCGGTGGTCGTGTCGCGGCCCAGCTTCGCCGACGTCGTCTCCATCGACCTGGCCTCCGGGCGGCTCAACTGGCGCTTCCCGGTGTCCGGTTTCCGCGCCGACCACATGGCCGTCTCCCCCGACGGCGAACGGGTCGCGGTGTCGGCCTCGACCGGCAACGCCGTGCACGTCCTGGACATCGCCACCGGCGAGCAGCTCGGCAAGGCCACCACCGGCGACAAACCGCACGAGAACATCTTCACCAAGGACGGCAAGTACCTCTACAACATGTCGATCGGCGAGGTGAACACGCAGACCGACGCGCCCTGGCTGGACTGGACGAAGGGCGACCGCCGCATCACCGTCATCGACGCGACCACGTACCGGCAGGTCAAGGTCATCGACATGCGAGCGCGCCTGGACGCGATCGGCCTGAAGGACTTCTCCGACGCGGTGCGCCCGGCCGTGTTCTCGCCGGACGAGTCGAAGCTGTACTTCCAGGTGTCGTTCTTCAACGGCTTCTTCGAGTACGACCTGGCCACCGACCGGATCACGCGTACGAAGACCCTGCCGAAGAACCCGGCGACCAGCGACGACCGCACCACCTTCGTCAACGACTCGCGCCACCACGGCCTTTCCATGAGTCCGGACGGAAAGAAGCTGTGCGTGGCCGGGACCATGGACGACTACGCCACGGTCGTCGACCGCGCCACCCTCCAGGAGGGTCCGCTCGTCACCGCCTCCAAGCCCTACTGGGCCACGGTCAGCGGTGACGGCAGGTCCTGCGTGGTCTCCGAGAGCGGCACCGACCAGGTCACGGCCATCGACTTCGCCACCGGCAGGAAGGTCGTGTCCGTACCGGTCGGCGACCACCCGCAGCGCGTCCGGCTCGGCCGGGTGGCCGCCGGCTGGACGAGCCCGTCCGCTAGCTGACCTCCCTCGCCGCCCAGGCCGACAGTTCGGAGCGGGCCGCGGCGAGCAGGTCCGCCGAGGGAGCCGTCGCCCCGTTGGTCACCAGCGCGTAGTGCAGGACCCCGGAGTCCGGCGCGGTGAGCAGCAGGCGGCGGCTTCCCGTGTCGCCGGGCTCCTCGGCCACCCCGACCGCGGTCGTCGCCGTGTACGCCGGCGGTGCGTGGACGGCGGCCAGGTCGGAGACGACCGTGGCGGACGCGGCCGGGAAGCTCGCCGGCAGGTGCAGCTCGGTGGGCGCCGGGCCGCCGTTCGAGCGCCACAGCAGCAGCCCGTACTGGCCCGCCCCCACCAGCCGCCGCACGTTCGGCAGGGAGCTCGGCACCGGGTTCCAGGTCAGGGTCGTCGCACCGTCCCGGGAGCGGTCCTCGTAGGTGAAGCCGACGGTCGTGCCGGCCGTGGCGCTCGGATAGACGCGGTCCAGCAACCGGGCGTCCTGGCGCAGCACCGGCTTGCCCGTGTCGTCCAGGCGGACGGCGGACAGGTCCTCGTCGTTCCAGGCGTCGCCCTCGGTGAGGACCTTGCCGGGGTTGCCGTTCATCGCCTCGTGGTGGCGGCCGTTGTAGATGTCCCACTGCCACTGCGAGCCGGAGAGCACGGGCCCGGAGGCGGCCGGGTCGGACCACCAGTCGGCGCCCTTCATCCGCGAATCGAGGGCCTGGTACATCGCCTTGAGGACGGTCGGCGCCTTGTCGGAGACCGTACCGGCCAGCGGGTGCCCGAACTCGCTGACCACCGCGGCCGTCCGCGCGGCCGCCGCGCGGTCACGGACCGTGCGGAAGTCGCCCGCGTACTGGCCGTCGGCCGCCTTGCCCCACATGAAGACGCCGGAGATGGCCTTCTGGTCGTAGAAGTGGGTGTTGAAGACGTAGCGCGGGCCGAGCGGGCCGGCGTCCAGCAGGCCGCCCTCCTGCTTCTGGAAGTCGAGATTGGCGTTCCAGAAGAGGTTCGGCTCGACGAAGGCGGGCTTGTCGCGCCAGCCGGCCGTGTCCATACGGGCGCGGAACCGCTCGTAGAACGGCCACAGGACGTCCTTCTCCCAGGCGCGGCTGGACTGCCCGGAGTCGTACACGCCGGCGTGCGGCTCGTTGTAGGGGTCGAAGCCGGCCACGCCCTTGAACTGGTCGGCGCTCAGGTGCCGGCGAAGATGCGCCATGGTCTTCTCGGCGGTGGCGAGGAAGGCGTCCTGCACGCCGTGCGCGTTGTGCCAGAAGTCGTACGTGGCGCGCTTCACGGCCTCGTTCTGGGTGATGTTCTGTCCCCAGAACAGGCAGATGCCGCAGGACTCGTCGGGGTAGTTCCCGGCGTCCACCGCCCACCGGGGGGCGCCGTCGCCGGTGTACCAGCTGTCGGCGTCGAACAGGTGGCGGGAGTAGAGGTCCTGGTGGAAGTCGGGGTAGACGCGCAGGCCCGCGTCGAGGAAGGCCTTCATCTGCTCCGTGGCGGCGGACAGATAGGCCGTGTCGACCCGGCCGCGCTCGGGCTCGGCGTACGCCCACGAGAGCAGGAAGCGGACGGTGTTGCCGCCGCCCAGGGCGCGCAGCGCGGTGGCCGACGTGCGGGCGTCGGCGACGGAGGCGAAGGGCAGGCCCTTGTTCTCGGCGAGTTTGGTCTCGCCGGAGACGTTGTAGCCGCGCAGCACGATCTCGCGGCCGTGGACGTCGGTGAAGCGGCCGTCCCGCACGGTGACGGTGGGGTCGTCGAACCAGAGGGAGCCGGACGGGGGCGCGGCGGCGGCGGGCGGGGCACCCGCCACCGACGTCGAGCCGAAGAGGACGGCCAGGACGACCAGGAGACGCGCTCGAATAGTCGGCATGTCCACTACAGTCCGGTGATATCAGGACACCGTCAACACCCCTGACTCCGGAGTAAGTTCACGTCCGTCGACGGCGCCCGCCTCAGCCGCCGGCCCGTCGCGTGACGTTCAGCAGGTATTCCCTCCTGTCCAGGGGGTTGTGGTCGGTGCGCGGACGCTCGGGGACGGTGCCGTGAGTGACCAAAGCATGGCGGGCGAAGGAAGTCTCCAGCTCGCCCTCGCCCCGGGTGAGCCCCGGCAGCCGCTGCTCCAGGGCGTGCACGCGGGCCGCCGGCACGGTGCCCTCCAGGACGCAGAGGCCGTCCCGGGTGCGCGTCGCCTCCGGCACCGCCCCCAGCCCGGCCAGGGCCGGCAGCAGGACGCCCAGGGTGTCGGCCGGGGCCTCCACGCGGAAGCGGTGCAGGGGCTCGTGCACGCGTGTCCCGGCCCGCCGCAGCGCCTCGACGAGCACCAGCGGGGTCACGCCGCGGAAGTCGGCGCCGGTGCTCGACATGCTCTTGTCGAACCCCTGGTGGGCGTGGCTCTGCCGGGGCGAGTAGCCGCTGTGCGTCATGGTGACCACGCAGTCGGGGATCCGCCACCCGTACAGGCCCTGGTCGAGGGTCTCGCGCACGGTGTCCTCGACGGCCTTGAAGAAGGCGTACGGCATGGAGCCGAGCTCCACCTCCAGCCGGAAGGTGACGCCCGAACCGGGCGGCGCGGGCTCCACGCGCAGCCCGACCGTCGCCAGGAACGGGTTCGGCCCCCGCTTGTTGAACTCGACGGCGTGGCCGGTGCCGACGAGGCGTTCGACGCACAGCGGGGTGGTCTCGCGGAAGGTGACGTCGAGACCGTACTCGTCGGCGAGGGTGGCCTGGATGACCTCCTTCTGCACCTCGCCGTAGAGGGAGACCGAGGTCTCCCGCCGGCGTGCGTCGTGGCGCAGACCGATCAGCGGGTCCTGCTCGGCGAGCTGGGTCAGGGCGAGGTGGAGCGCTCCCGGGTGTGTGTCCGGGCCGGGGACGACGACCGTCTCCAGGGTGGGCGGGGCGAAGAAGTGCTCGTAGGCCTTGCGGGGTTCGCCGAGGGCGTCGCCGATCCTGACGTCGCCCAGCCCCCACAGCCGGGCGATCCGCCCGGCGGTGACGGCGTCCGCCCGGGTGTCGGTTCCGTGGCCGAAGACGCTGATCGCGGTGACCCGGCCCTCGGCGCCGTCCGCGCCGAAGGGGATCCGGTCGCGGGCGCGCAGGGTGCCGGAGAACATCCGGGCGTAGGCGATCTTCTCCCCCGCCGGGCCCCGCTCGACCTTGAACACGGTGCCGGAGACCGGCCCGTCCGCGTCCCCCTCGGCCGCCGGCAGCAGTTCTCCGATGCCGGACAGCAGTTCCGCCACACCGGCGCCCGTGGCGGCGGAGCCGAAGTGGACCGGGTGGACCAGGGCCTGCCGGGTCTGTGCGACGAGGGACCGGTGCAGGAGCCCGTCGGTGACCCGGTCGCCGACGTACGCGGCCAGCAGGGCGTCGTCGTGCTCGGTCAGCACGTCGAGGGCGCCGGGCGCACCGGCTCCGGGTCCCGGGGTGAAGCGTGCCGATCGGGTGCCGAGACCGGTGACGGTTCCCATCGGGACGATCGCCGGGGTCAGCCGGGCCGCGATCTCCCGCAGCACCTCCGCATCGCGTGCGCCGCCGCGGTCGATCTTGTTGACGAACAGCAGCGTCGGGATGCGCAGCCGCCGCAGCGTCCGCATCAGCACCCGCGTCTGTGCCTGGACGCCCTCCACCGCGGAGATCACGAGGACGGCGCCGTCCAGCACGCCGAGGACCCGTTCCACCTCGGCGATGAAATCCGGGTGCCCGGGGGTGTCGATGAGGTTGACGGTCACGCCGTCCAGCGGGAAGGAGACGACGGCGGACTTGATGGTGATGCCGCGCCGGCGCTCCAGCGCGAGGGTGTCGGTGCGGGTGTTCCCGTCGTCGACGCTGCCGATCTCGTCGATCACCCCGGCCGAATGGAGCAGCCGCTCGGTCAGGCTGGTCTTACCGGCGTCGACATGGGCGAGAATCCCGAGGTTGAGCACGTGCACGAAGCGTCATGTCCTTCGAAGAGAGAGCTGTCGCTGACTGGGGGGACATGAACGCAGTGCGCATCCGGCTCTCCTCGGGACTCCATGACGTGGTCGACCCGAGCAGTGCAGCAGACCGGCCCTGCGGGCCACAACGGAATTAACCGCCGCCGGGGTACCCGGCGGGGTGCGCGACGGAGAGGAGCGGCTCGTGCGTGACGTCCTTCCGGTGCTCGGCGGCTGGTACGCGGCCGGGCTTCCGTTCGGCCTCGCGACGGTCGTCGAGGTCAGCCGCAGCGCGCCACGCGACCCGGGCGCGGCGATGGCGGTGGGGCCCGGCGAGGAGGTCGTGGGCAGTGTGTCCGGGGGCTGCGTCGAGGGCGCGGTGTTCGAACTGGCGCAGGAGGTGGTGGCGAGCGGCGGGGCCCGGCTGGAGACCTTCGGCTACAGCGACGAGGACGCCTTCGCCGTCGGTCTGACCTGCGGCGGCGAGATCACGGTCCTGGTGCGGGCCGTGACGCCGGAACGCGATCCCGCGTTCGGCGCGGTCGCCGACTCCGTCGCGGCGGGCGAACCGGTGACCGTGGCCACCGTCACCGACGGACCCGCGCGGCGCGGGGTGGTGCTCGCCGTCTGGCCGGACCGGGTGCTCGGCACGCTGGGCGCGAGCGGCCTGGACGCGGCCGTGACGGCGGACGCGCGTGGGGAGCTCGCCCTCGGCGCGACCGTTCTGCGGCACTACGGCCCCGACGGGCAGCGCCGGGAGGACGACGTCGCCGTCTTCCTGCAGTCGTTCGCCCCTCCGCCGCGGATGCTGGTCTTCGGGGCGATCGACTACGCGGCGGCCGTCGCCCGGATCGGCGGTTTCCTCGGCTACCGGGTCACCGTCTGCGACGCCCGCCCGGTCTTCGCCACGCCCCGCCGTTTCCCCGAGGGCGTGGAGGTGGTCGCGCAGTGGCCGCACCGCTATCTGCGCGAGACGGACACCGACGACCGCACGGTGATCTGCGTGCTCACCCACGACCCCAAGTTCGACGTGCCGCTGCTGACGGAGGCGCTGCGCCGGCCGGCCGCGTACATCGGGGCGATGGGCAGCCGCCGTACCCACGACGACCGGGCGGCCCGGCTGACCGAGGCCGGGCTGACCCGGCGGGAACTGGCGCGGCTGCGCTCACCGGTGGGGCTGGACCTGGGGGCCCGTACGCCGGAGGAGGTGGCGGTGTCCGTGGCCGCCGAGATCGTGGCGCTGCGCTGGGGCGGCAGCGGCGCGCCGCTGTCCGTCACGGAGGGGGCAGTGCATCCGCCCCGGTCCTCCTGATCACCCGGGCGCTCCCCGCCACACCGCCGGGACGCCGGGACGCCGGGACGCCGGGTTCGTACGATCGTGTCGCCCTACCAGCGCGTCCAGCGCACGCATCACGTCCACCACATCCAGCACATCAGCGCATCCAGCACATCTCAGCGAAGGGCATCCCATGATCTTCATCACCGCCAAGTTCCGGGTCCGTCCCGAGCACGCGGACCGCTGGCCCGAGATCACCGCCGACTTCACCCGGGCGACGCGCGCCGAGCCCGGCTGCCTGTGGTTCGACTGGTCGCGCAGCGTGGACGAGCCGTCGGAGTACGTCCTGGTCGAGGCCTTCCGCGACGACGCGGCCGGAGCAGCGCACGTGCAGTCCGCGCACTTCCAGGCGGCACAGCGGACGTTGCCTCCGCATCTGGCCGAGACGCCGCGCATCGTGAACGCGAACGTGCCGCAGGACGACTGGTCGCTCCTCGGGGAGATGGCGGTGCCGGACCAGGAGTAGTTCCCCGACAACGGGACGGTCGCCGGCACGAGCCGTAAGTCGTGGCGGACGGGCTCTTGCCTCGCACGGCGTGGCGCCCGTACGCTCACGCCGTACCGACTGGACGGTATGCCGCCGAGGGAGTCGCCGCACATGAGCAGGATCAACCGCCGGATACGCCTGGCCGCCCGTCCCGTGGGAGAGCCTCGTCCCACCGACTGGCGGCAGACCGAGGAGCCGGCCGGGGAGCCGGGCGACGGGGAGTTCCTGGTACAGGTGCTCTACCTGTCGATCGACCCGGCCATGCGCGGCTGGATGAACGCGGGCAGGTCCTACATCCGCCCCGTGGAGGTCGGTGAGGTGATGCGGGCCGGCGCGGTGGGCCGGGTGATCGCCTCCCGGCACTCCGGGTTCGCGGTCGGCGACCACGTCTCGGGCACGTTCGGGGTGCAGGAGTACTGCGTGTCGGACGGGCGCGGCGTGACCAAGGTCGACCCGGCGGCGGCCCCCTTGCCGACCTACCTCGGCACGCTCGGCATGTCGGGCCTGACGGCCTACTTCGGTCTGATCGAGGTCGGGCGTCCCGAGCCGGGGCAGACCGTCGTGGTCTCGGGGGCGGCCGGGGCCGTCGGCAGCGTCGTCGGGCAGATCGCCAAGATCCTCGGCTGCCGGGTCGTCGGCATCGCCGGTGGCGAGGCCAAGTGCCGGATGGTGGTGGACGAGTTCGGGTTCGACGCCGCGATCGACTACCAGAGCGAGGACGTCCGCAAGGCGCTGCGCGAGCACGCCCCCGACGGGGTGGACGTGTACTTCGACAACGTCGGCGGCGACGTGCTGGACGCCGTGCTGCTGCGGCTGGCGCGCGGCGCCCGCGTGGTCGTCTGCGGAGCGATCTCCCAGTACAACAGCACCAAGCCGCAAGGTCCCGCCAACTACCTTTCCTTGCTGGTGAACCGCGCCTCGATGACGGGCATCGTGGTGTTCGACTACGCCGACCGCTACGCGGAGGGCATCGCGCGGATGGCCGCGTGGCGGGCCGAGGGCCGGCTGAAGTCCCTGGAGGACGTGGTGTCCGGCTCGGTCGCGGACTTCCCCGACACCCTGATGCGCCTGTTCCGCGGTGAGAACCACGGCAAGCTCGTGCTGAAGATCGCGGACTGACGGAACCGAGGGGCGGGAGAGATCCGATGAAGGCACTGACCTACCACGGCCGTCACGACATCCGCTACGGGGAGGTCCCCGACCCGGTCGTCACCGGCCCCACCGACGCGGTGGTGCGGGTGACCGCGGCCGGCATCTGCGGCAGCGACCTGCACATCTACGACGGCCACGGGTTCAGCCCGGAACTGGGCTACACACCGGGACACGAGTGCGTCGGCGTGGTCGTCGACACCGGCGGCCAGGTCACCCGGGTCAAGCCCGGCGACCGGGTGCTGGTGCCCGCCTCCGTCGGCTGTGCGCGGTGCCGGCAGTGCGCGGCCGGGTTCACCGCCCGCTGCGAGTACGCCGAGTCGGGCACGGACCTCTGCTACGGGGTGAGTCCGAAGCTCCCGGGCAGCCAGGCGCAACTCCTGGCCGTGCCCTGCGCCGACGTCAATCTCGTGCCCTTGCCCGAGGACATCTCCGACGACGCCGCCGTCGTCCTGACGGACAACGCCCCCACCGCCTGGTACGGCTGCCGCCGTGCCCGCATCCAGCCCGGTGAGACCGTCCTGGTCGTCGGCCTCGGCCCGGTCGGCCTGATGGCCGCCCAGTCCGCGTTCGCCATGGGCGCGGCCCGGGTGCTGGGCGTGGACCTGGTCGCGGAGCGCCGCGCCTTCGCCGCCGGCCTGGGCGTCGAGCCGGTCGAGGGGGACGACACGCGGGCGGCGATCCGGGACATGACAGCCGGCCGTGGGCCGGACGCCGTGGTGGAGGCGGTGGGTTCCGACGCCACGATCCAACTCGCCCTCAAGGCCGTGCGGCAGGCCGGCCGGGTCAGCGTCATCGGGGTCAGCCAGAACAAGGCCTTCCCGTTCCACATGTACCTGGCCCAGGTCAAGGAACTGGAGTTCGCCATCGGGCTGTGCTCCGTGCACTACGAACTGCCTCCCCTGATCGCCCTCACCCGCGCCGGCCGGATCAGGCCCGAGGTCGTGGTCTCCCACCGCTTCGCCCTCTCCGAGGGCCCGGCCGCGTACGGACTCTTCGTGAGCCGCTCCGACGGCGTTCGCAAGATCCTTCTCGACCCGACGGGCTGACCCCGCCCGGCCGCTCCCGGACGGGCCGTTCAGCGGGGTGCGCGGGACGGCAGCCGGTGCAGTTCCACATCCGTGAGGAGCCCGTCGGCGACCGTGGCCGTCATGTACGTGCAGTGCGGCTGACGGCGGCGGTCCGTCGGGGAGCCCGGGTTGAGCAGGCGCAGGCCGGTCGGGGCCACGGTGTCCCAGGGGATGTGGCTGTGGCCGAAGACCAGCACGTCCAGGTCGGGGAAACGGGCGGCGCACCGCTGCTCCCGGCCCTGCCGGGCGCCCGTCTCGTGGATCACGCCGAACCGCACCCCTTCCAGCTCCGCATAGGCCACCTCCGGAAGCCGGGCGCGCAGCTCCGCCCCGTCGTTGTTGCCGTACACCCCGACGAGCCGGCGGCAGCGGGCCTCCAGCAGATCGAGGGTGTCCGTGTCGACCCAGTCCCCGGCGTGGAAGACGACGTCGGCGTGCGGGAGTTCGTCGAGCAGGGGGCCGGGCAGGCTCTTGGCCCGCTTGGGCAGATGGGTGTCGGACATCAGGAGCAGTCGCACGTCCTCACTCTAGAGGGTGCCGTTCGATCTCCACTTATACGGATGAATCGGCATCCGGGTTGAAGGGCCGGTGAAGATCCCTCCATCCTTCCCCCATGTCTCTCCTCTCCCCCGCCTTCGATGCGTCCGGCCTGCGCGACTACGCCCACGACTGGGCGGTGGTCGACGTGGAGACGTCCGGACTGGTCGCCCGCCGGGACCGGGTGCTGTCCCTCGCCGTGGTGGTCCTGGGCCCGGACGGGGAGCAGACGGACGAGTTCTCGACGCTGCTCGACCCCGGCTGCGATCCGGGGCCGGTGCACGTCCACGGTCTGACGTCCGAGAGGCTGCGCGATGCTCCGGCCTTCGACCAGGTCGCGCCGCGGATCGCGGCGATGCTCCGGGACCGGGTGCTCGTCGCGCACAACGCCCAGTTCGACTACGACTTCCTCGCCCACGAGTTCGCCCGTGCCGGCACCGCGCTGCCGGTGACTCGTCGTCTGTGCACGCTCGCGCTGAACCGGCGGGTCGATCCGCCGACCGAGGATCTCCGGCTGGGCACGCTCGCCGCCCACTACGGTGTCCATCAGGTCAGGGCGCACGACGCGCTCGACGACACCCGGGTGCTGGTGGGCGTGCTGCGTGAATCGCTGCGGGAGGCGGCGCGCCTGGAACTGCCGCTGCCGTTCGTGTCCTGCCCGCCCCGCCAGGATCCCCGGTTCGCTCCCCGCACGCCCAAGACGCCCTGCGCATACCGCAATCCGGGACGGCCGGAGCCGGGCGGGCCCCTGGTGCAGGGCATGAAGGTCGCGATCACGGGTGAGACGCGCAGGCCACGCGCGGAGCTGGAGCGGCAGGCCGTCGAAGCCGGGCTGAACGTCATGGGGTCCGTCAGCCGGCACACCAGCGCCCTGGTCACCAACGACGCCTCGTCGGGCTCCGGCAAGGCACGGCGCGCCCGGGCCGAGGGCGTGCCGGTGCTCGACGAGTCCACGTTCGTCGCGCTGCTCGCGGACGTCAGACCGGGAACCCCGCATGAGCGCACCCGCAGCTCGCACGCCACCATCCCGTCGCCCGCGACGCCCACCACCACGAACCCCGCGCACCCGGGCCCGGCACGCGCCGACACGACACCTGAGCGCCCCGGCCCGGTTCCCGCCGTCACGGCCCCTGGGCAACCCGGCCCGACGCCCGCCGTCGCAAACCCCGCACCACCCGGCCCGACGCCCGCCGTCACGAACCCCGCAGCACCCGGCCCGACGCCCGCGGCCACGACCCCCGAGCGGCCCGGCCCGGTTCCCGCGGCCCTCACCCCGCCCGGTCCGGCGGCGCCGGCTCCGGCCGCGTCACCGCACCCGGCGCGCCCGGTCGCCGGGGACCGTCCCCTGGCCGGCCGGCGCGTGCTGGTGCTCGGTGGTACGCACCCCGAAGCCGTCGCGGCCCGGGCCAGGATCGTCGCGCTCGGCGGGGCGGCGGCGATCAACCTCTCCTCCAGCGTCACCGACGTCGTCCTCCTGGACGGCGGCGAGCGGGACCGGCGGATGAAGCGGATCACCGCCCTCGCGTTCCCGACACACGGCGCCGCGTGGCTCGACGCCCCGGTCATCGCCCCGCTCCCCCGGCGGAGCGGCGGGCCGGCGGCACCACGCGTCCTGCCACGCGGTGGCGTCATCGACCTGCCCCAGCCGAGCGGGTCCGCGCCGGCGGTCCCCTGGACCGTCACCGCGGCCTGGGCGCAGCAGACGTCGTGCGAGATCGACGTGGTCGCCTTCGTCGTCGACGACGACGAACAGGTCTGCTTCGACGAGGACTTCGTCTTCTACGGCGCACCGGAGAATCCCGGCGGGACGGTGCGGCTGCACAGCGACGGGCCGACCGAGCAGACGATCGGCGTCGATCTCGCCGCCCTGCCGCCCTCGGCCCACAAGGTCGTGGTCGCCGCCGCCATCGACGGCTCGCCCACCTTCGGCGACGTCGGCGCCATCCACATCAGCTCCGGGCCGGGCCCCAGCGCCGCACCCCTGGTCCAGGCCACTCTGGACGCGGCGACCACCGAGCGCACCCTGCTGCTCGCCGAGCTCTACCGCCGCGGCCCGCTGTGGCGCCTGCGCACCGTGGGGCAGGGGTACGACCAAGGGCTGGACGCCCTCGCCCGGAGCTACGGTGTGGAGGTCGCCGACTGAACCGCTTTGACCGCGAACAGACAGACACCGCAGCTCAGTTGCCGTGGGGCGAGATGATCACGGCGAGGTCTCGAAAGGTGGGGCGGCCTCGCCGAGCGGGTTAGCATCGGGCAACACGCAGTACAACAGGACGTCTACGGCAAGCGACCCGAAGGGGCCCGGAAACCCGATGCCGGTCAAGGTCAGCGTCATCGTCCCCGTGTACAACCCGGGGATCTACATCGAGGACTGCATCTCCTCGCTGCAGCGGCAGTCGCTGCCTCCCGACGAGTACGAGGTGATCTTCGTCGACGACGGCTCGACCGACGGGACCCCGGCCCGGCTCGACGCGCTCGCCGCCGAGGACCCCCGGATGAAGGTCATCCACCAGGAGAACTCCGGCTGGTCGGGCAAGCCCCGCAACGTCGGCATCGAGGCCTCCCGGGGCGAGTTCGTGATGTTCGTCGACAACGACGACTACCTGGGCGACGAGGCCCTGGAGCGGATGTACGACTACGGCGTCGCCCACGGCGCCGACGTGATCGTGGGCAAGATGGCCGGCAAGGGCCGCGGGGTGCCGGTGGAGCTGTTCCGCCGCAACCACCCCCGCGCCACCGTCGAGAACGCCCCGCTCATCGACAGCCTCACCCCGCACAAGATGATCCGGCGGGCCTTCCTCGACCGCATCGGCCTGCGCTTCCCCGAGGGCAGACGGCGTCTGGAGGACCACGTCTTCATCGCGGAGGCGTATCTGCGCGCGGAGAACGTCTCCGTGCTCAGCGACTACGTCTGCTACTACCACCTCAGGCGCGACGACGGGTCCAACGCCGGTTTCGAACGCTTCGACCCCGTCGGCTACTTCAGGAACCTGCGCGAGGCCCTCGACGTCGTCGAGCGGTACACCGAGCCCGGCCCGGTGCGCGACCGGCTCTTCCGCCGCTGGCTGCGCGTGGAGATGGTGGAGCGGCTGCGGGCCCGGCGGTTCCTGAAGCTGCCGGACGACTACCGCCGGGAGCTGTTCACCGAGATCCACGAGGTCGTCGTCGAGCGTTTCGGGCCCGGTGTGGCGGCGGGTCTGCAGCCGACGCAGCAGGTCGTCGCCGCGCTGACGGCCGCCGACCGGTACGACGACGTGGTGGCGTTCGCGCAATGGGAGGCGGGCGTCGCTCCCCGGGCGACCCCCCTGGACGTCGAGTGGCGGGACGGCTCGATCAGCATCGGCTTCACGGCCGAGTACGTCTCCGCGGGCGAGCCGATGGTGTTCCCGGCCGACGCCGAGGCCTCGCCGCTGACCGACGCGCCGAAGGACGTGACCGAGGCGGTGCGGTGGGTGGCCTCGGAGACCGCCGCGCGTTTCGGGCAGGCCACGGCCGATCTGCTGCTGCGGGAGCGCTCCAGCGCCGCGCAGTACTTCCAGCCGGTGGAGTTCACGCGCGAGACCGTGCCGGCCGAGGACGGCGAGGAGGTGCGGCTGGTGCTGCGGGCGACCGCCACCGTCGACCCCACGGCCCTGCCGGCGGGCGGTGTCTGGGACGCGCTGGTCCGGGTCAAGCTGGGCGGCTGGACCAAGGAGTGCCGGCTGGGCCCGGCGCCCCGGGAGGACCGGCCCGCGCCGGGTGCCGGTGTCGTCGGCGACCGCACGGCCCTGCCGTACTGGACGCAGCCGCACGGCAACCTCTCCCTGGAGTTCGGCACCCGCGGCAAGCGGCTCGGGCTGGGCGCGGTGCGGCGGACGGACGTCACCGTCTCCGGCAGCCGTTTCCAGGTCCCTCTTCCGCTGCACGTCCCGGGGGAGACGGAGGCGCGGCTGCGGCTCGTCTCCGCCAGCCGGTTCTTCGACGCGCCCGGCGTCCTCTCCCCCGCCCCGGGCGGAACGGGGTCCGTGCTGGCGGCGGACCTGCCGGCCGATGACCTCGCGGACGGTGTCTGGCGCGTCGCGCTGTGTCCGGCCCCGGGTGGCGAGCAGCCGCGCTTCACCGGCCTGCCGTTCGCCCTGCGCGCCGTGGACGGTGAGGTGCGGGTCGTCGAGGTGCCGCGGCCCGGAGTGGCGCTGCGGCTGGCGCGGCGGGCGCGGCGCGTGCTCGGCACCGCGCGCCGCACGGTGTTGTCCCGTATCAGGACCGGAGGAAAGTGACGGAATGCGACCACTGGGGATAGAAGGCGCCTGGGTTCTGGAGCCCAAGGTCTTCCCGGACGACCGGGGCAGCTTCCACGAGTGGTTCCGGGGCGCGGAGTTCCGCGAGGCGACGGGCCGCGACCTGTCCCTGGCCCAGGCGAACTGCTCGGTCTCCCGGCGGGGTGTGCTGCGCGGCGTGCACTTCGCCGATGTGCCGCCGAGCCAGGCCAAGTACGTCACGTGCGTACGCGGCGCCGTCCTGGACGTGGTGGTCGACATCCGTGTCGGCTCTCCCACCTACGGCACGTGGGAGGCCGTCCGGCTGGACGACGACTCGCGTGCCGCGGTCTTCCTGGCCGAGGGCCTGGGCCACGCCTTCATGGCGCTGACCGACGACGCCACGGTGGTGTACCTGTGCTCGGCGGGATACGCCCCGGAACGCGAACACGGCATCCACCCGCTCGACCCGGCCCTCGGCATCGAGTGGCCCGAGGACGTCACACCGGTGCTGTCCCCCAAGGACGAGCAGGCCCCGACGCTGGCCGAGGCGGAACGGCAGGGCCTGCTGCCGTCGTACGAGGCGTGCCGTGCGTACTACGAGGAGCTGCGCGGCGGCCGGCGATCCGGCTGACGGGCACGGACGACGACGCCGGCCGCCCCCTTCCGGGGCGGCCGGCGTCCGTGTTGTCAGCGGCTGACGCCGACCTGCTCCAGGGCCTTGCGCAGGGGCTCCCAGCCCACGGAGCGCGGCAGGCCGCGGTTGCGGGCCTGGGCCAGCGGGCGCCAGAAACCGGCTTCCAGGAGGGCTTCGGGGCGGACCGCGCCGGCCCGCTCCAGGATCGCCTCCGGGACCTTCTGCGGGTCCGGGACCTTGTACTCCGCCATGATCTCGTCGTACTTGTCGTGCAGGACCGTGTTCTTCGGGTCGGCGCCGAAGACGACCAGCTGGCCGGTGGGCGCGGTGTCCACCTGGACGGTCACCAGGTCGGGGCGGTAACGCGCCAGCACCTCGGTGATCTTGAAGACGTCTCCGGTCCAGGCGTTGGTGTGCCGGTCCCGGGCCGCCTCGTCGACGCTGCGCGGCAGCATGTCGTCGAGGACGATCACGCTGGACCAGTCCGAGTACTTCTCGACGTTCATGAAGTCGCGCAGCGCGAACTCGAACAGGTGCATGCCGTCGATGAAGGAGAGGTCGAGCGTGGTGCGGCGCCAGTACCCGATCGGGCTGCGGCCCCGGCGCAGGTTGCGCAGCGGGTGCCGGCCGCCCTTGAGGTGCTGGAGCGGATTGTCACGGGCGAAGAAGTCGTCGCTGGTGGCCTTCACCAGGTGGACGTCGCACTTCAGCTCCGAGACCACCTTGAAGGCGGGGTCGATCGCGATGCTGGGGACGCGGGACAGCGTCAGGCTGCGCCCGTCGTTGACGCCGATCTCCAGGTAGTTGCGGTTGGCGCTGACCTTGTGCAGTTCCCGGAGGAACTCATGGCGTTTCACGAGGAAGACCTTCCTTGCGGATGCGGGGCAGTGCTTCGTGCAGGGCGGAGCGCCACTCGCGCGGCAGCGGCAGGCCGATCTCCTGCCACCGGTCGTGCGCGAGGGCGCTGTACGCCGGGCGGGGCGCGGGCCGCGGGAAGGCCGCGCTGCTGGTGGGGCGCACCCGGTCGGGGTCGGCGCCGATGAGGGCGAACACCTCGCGGGCCAGCACGTACCAGCTGGCCTCGCCGGAGCTCGTGGCGTGGAAGACACCGTGCGCGCCGGGGCCGATCCGGGGTCCGAGGTCGGCGATCCGCTCGGCGACGTCCGCGCTCCAGGTGGGCTGGCCGCGCTGGTCGTCGACGACGTCGAGGGTGTCGCGGCGCGCTTCGAGGTCGATCATGGTCCGCACGAAGTTGCCGCCGTGGGCGCCGTACAGCCACGCCGTGCGCACGACCGCGCTCGCCCCGGGGAGTTCCTCCAGCACCGCCTGCTCGCCGACGAGCTTGGTGCGGCCGTAGGCGGTGCGCGGTCCCGTCGGGTGGTCCTCCGGGTAGGGGGCGGTGCGGGACTCGCCGGAGAAGACGTAGTCCGTGGAGACGTGGATCAGCCGGGCGCCGTGCGCGGCGCAGGCCCGGGCGAGCAGGCGCGGGCCCGTGCCGTTGATCTCCAGGGCGCGGGCCTCGTCGGTCTCGGCGTCGTCGACGGCCGTGTAGGCGGCGCAGTTCACCACGAGGTCGGGGGCGTGCTCCCGGACGGCCGCGTCGACGGTCGCGGAGCGTGTGATGTCCAGGGCGGCGCGGTCCAGGGCCACGACCGTCTCACCGCGCCGGGTGAGCTCCTCGACGACGTCGTGCCCGAGCATCCCGCCCGCGCCGGTGATCAGCCACTTCATGCCCGCTCCTGGGCGACGCGCCGCTTCAGGGGCTCCCACCAGGCGCGGTTGTCGCGGTACCAGGCGACGGTCTCGGCGAGGCCGGTGGTGAAGTCGTGGCGGGGGCGGTAGCCGAGTTCGTCGCGGGCCTTGGACCAGTCGACGGAGTAGCGCAGGTCGTGGCCCTTGCGGTCCTCGACGTACTCCACCCGGTCCCAGCCCGCGCCGCAGGCGTCGAGGAGCAGGCCGGTGAGCTCCTTGTTGGTGAGCTCGGTGCCGCCGCCGATGTTGTAGACCTCGCCGGGCCGGCCCTTGGTGCGCACGAGGTCGACACCCTGGCAGTGGTCGTCGACGTGCAGCCAGTCGCGGACGTTGCGGCCCTCGCCGTACAGCGGCACCGTCAGCCCGTCGAGGAGGTTGGTGACGAAGAGCGGGATGACCTTCTCGGGGAACTGGTGCGGGCCGTAGTTGTTGGAGCACCGGGTGACGCGGACGTCCAGGCCGTGGGTGCGGTGGTAGGCCAGGGCGAGCAGGTCGGAGGAGGCCTTGGAGGCCGAGTACGGGGAGTTCGGCTGCAGCGGGTGGGTCTCCGGCCAGGAACCGGTCTCGATGGAGCCGTAGACCTCGTCGGTGGAGACGTGCACGAACGGGCCGGTGCCGTGGCGCAGGGCGGCGTCCAGCAGCGTCTGGGTACCGAGCACGTTGGTGCGGACGAAGTCGGCGGCACCGGTGATCGAGCGGTCCACGTGCGACTCGGCGGCGAAGTGCACGATCTGGTCGGCTTCGGCCACGAGCTTGTCGACGAGTTCGGCGTCGCAGATGTCGCCCTGGACGAACTCCAGCCGCGGGTGGGTGAGTTCGAGGTTGTCCAGGGTGCCGGCGTAGGTGAGCTTGTCCAGCACGGTGACGCGCGGCGCGTCGGGGGCGTCCGAGGCGAGCAGTGCGCGCACGTAGCGGGAGCCGATGAAGCCGGCGGCGCCGGTGACGAGGAGGTTCATGAAGTGATCCGCACCTTGCTCATGAAGTGATCTGCACCTTGCTGTGGTCTCCGAGGACGAACCTGTGGGCGCTGGGGACGCTGGGCGCCGGAGTCACCTCGACGTGCCGGCCGATCAGCGAGGACTCGATCCGGCCGACGCCCTGGATCGAGGAGTCCCGCAGCACGATGGAGAACTCCAGTTCGCTGTCGGTGATCCGGCAGTTCTCCGCGACGGAGGTGAAGGGCCCGACGTAGGAGTTGCTGACGAACGTGCCCGCGCCTATGACGGCGGGGCCGACGATGCGGGAGTTGACGATCCGCGCGCCCTCCTCGACGACGACCCGCCCGATGGTCTGCGAGGCGTCGTCGACGTCACCGTCGATGCGGCGCTCCATGCCTTCGAGGACCGTGCGGTTCACCTCCAGCATGTCGCCGACGTTGCCGGTGTCCTTCCAGTAGCCCTTGATGACCGTGGAGCGCACGTCGGCGCCGGAGTCGATGAGGTGCTGGATGGCGTGGGTGATCTCCAGTTCGCCGCGCCACGACGGTTCGATGGCGCGGACCGCCTCGTGGATGAGGGGCGTGAACATGTAGACGCCCACCAGGGCGAGGTCGCTCTTGGGCTGCTGGGGCTTCTCCTCCAGCCCGGTCACCTGGCCGGAGGCGTCGAGTTCGGCGACGCCGAAGGCACGCGGGTCGGCGACGCGTGTGAGGAGGATCTGCGCGTCGGGCCGGTGGGTGCGGAACTCGTCGACGAGGCCGGTGATGCCGCCGACGATGAAGTTGTCACCGAGGTACATCACGAAGTCGTCGTCGCCGAGGAACTCGCGGGCGATCAGCACCGCGTGGGCCAGCCCGAGGGGCCGCTCCTGGGGGATGTAGGTGACCTTCAGGCCGAACCTCGACCCGTCCCCCACCGCCTCCTCGATCTCCGCGGCCGTGTCCCCGACGATCATGCCCACGTCGGTGATGCCGGCGTCGGCGATCGACTCCAACCCGTAGAACAGCACGGCCTTGTTGGCCACGGGCACCAGTTGCTTGGCCGACGTGTGAGTGATCGGCCTGAGCCGTGTTCCTGCACCGCCGGACAGCACGAGAGCCTTCATTCAGCTCACCTTAGTCGCCATCCGGCGGTTGTGAACATCACTTCTTTCGGTTGTCGACGCGCGCAGTTACCCGGCGCGTCACCGAGCGGTTCTCGCGGAGCGGTCAGTCCTCGCCCCGGACGATGTTCCACTCCGGCCCGGAGTGCGTGGTTCCGGGCGTGGCCCGGTCCTCCACGGCGGGGAGGCAGGTGCGCAGCGCGGCCTTGCCGCGCAGGCGGCGTGCCGTCGACCAGCCGGTCTCGGGCCGGCGGACGGCGGTCTTCTCAGGGGTGTCCATGGGCGTCACGACTCATCATCTTCCTTCTGCATCCGCAGGTGTTCGAGTCCCCGGGGAGGGACCGGACAAACGCGGGTGCGGGCGCCCGGGCACCGTCCCCCGAACCCTCGGCCCCGCCGCGCTGTTCACCGCGGCGTGCGACGGCCCCGCGCACGGGCGGGTGCGCGGGGCCGTCGGGCGGTCGCCGTGGTCAGGTGTTGGGACGCGCGGCGCTGATGTCGCCGAGCGCCGACTCCGGGTCGCGTTCCATGGCCAGATCGCCGAGGGAGACGATGCCCACGGGGTGCCCGTGATCGACGACCGGGATCCGGCGCACGGAGTGCTCGCGCATCAGTTCCACCGCCTGGCCGAGGTCCTCGTCGGGGCCGACGGTGACCAGTTCGTCGCTGCAGGCCCCGGCCACGGTGATCTCCTCGGGGTCGCCGCCCCGGCTGACACACCGCACCACCAGGTCGCGGTCGGTGACCACACCGCGCAGATCGTCGCCGTCCGTCACCAGGACGACTCCGAGGTCCTCGTCGCGCATGAGGCGCGCCACCTCGGCGACGGAGGTCTGCGGCTCTACGGTGACCGGATTCCCGGTCATGATGTCGCGGACGTGCTGAGCCATGACGTTCCTCTTCCTTCGGCTCGTGCGGTTGTCTCCGTCTTGCGCGGTCCGGGTACCCGGGCCGGGCGCGGGATCACCAGGTGCGTCCGGCCTCCCGCAGACGGTCGCGGACGAGGGCGACGTGCGGGTTGGCGGAGGTGCCGGGCCGCTGGACGAGGTAGCCGGTGTTGATCGGCGCGTCCTCGGGGGTGCCCAGGGGGACCAGGGCGCCGGACGCCAGCTCCCCGGCGCACAGGTAGCGGGGCAGGACGCTGAAGCCGGCTCCGGCCGTGACCAGCGCCAGGACGGCCCTCAGGTCCGGGACCGAGACGGCGGCCCGGCAGTTCAGCCGCCGGCCGAAGACGTGCCGCCAGTAGCGGCGCACGATGGGCAGGTCCTCGGCGTACGCGATCAGCGGCACGCCGTGCAGCGCGGCGGGCCCCTCGGCGGCGAGCTGCGCTCCGACGCGGTCGGCCCAGACGGGGGCGGCGACCAGGACGAACTCCTCGTCCGTCAGCGGCACCGCCGACAGGGTGCGGCCGCGTGGCCGGGTCGTGGCGATCACCAGGTCGTGCCGTCCGGCGCGCAGCTCGTCGAGCAGCGGTTCGGTCAGCCCCGTGGCGACGCGCAGCCGTACGCCCTCGGTGACGAGCGGGGCCAGGGCGGGCAGGGCCCGGGTGGACAGCAGTTCGGCGGGCCCGGCGAGGTGGACCGGCTCGGCGCGCGCCTCCTGCCGGGTGCCGTGCCCGGTGGCCTCGGCGAGCGCGTCGAGGGGGGCCGCGACACGGGCCGCGAGTTCGTCGGCCACGGCCGTCGGGGCGACCCCGCGCGGCAGCCGTTCGAACAGCTCACGGCGGGTCTGGCGCTCCAGGGAGCGGATCTGCGTGGTGACCGTGGGCTGCGACAGGCCCAGGAGCTGCGCGGCGGCCGTGAAGGAGCCGGACCGGTAGACGGCCAGGAAGGTGCGCAGGAGGTTGAGGTCGGGTTGCGCGGGTGTCCCGGCCGTGCCGAGGGGGTCCAGGGGTCTCACGTGATCCGAGCCTACTCGCCCCTGCCATGCGGATTCCTATGGCAGCCATCGGTTTCGCCATTGGAAAACCTGGGGTCGGGGTGCCTACGGTCGTCCCTGTCCGAACCATCGCCGCGCTGTCCCACCGCGGCCGTCCCATGGAGATGCACCACCATGTCGAAGATCCTCTTCGTCGTCACCGGCGCCGACAGCTGGACCCTGGCCGACGGCTCCGAGCACCCCACCGGCTTCTGGGCCGAGGAGGCCGTCGCCCCCTACGAGGCGTTCCGGGCCGCCGGCCACGAGGTCGTCGTGGCCACGCCCGGCGGTGTCGTGCCCACCGTCGACCGGGCTTCGCTGGCTCCCGAGGTGAACGGGGGCCAGGAGAACGCCGACCGGATCGCGAAGGCGCTGGAGTCCTTCGCCGAGCTGCGCAGCCCCCTGCGTCTGGAGGACGTCCGGCTGGACGACTACGCGGCCGTCTTCTACCCCGGCGGACACGGCCCGATGGAGGACCTCGCGGTGAACGCGGAGTCGGGCCGGCTGCTCGCCCGGGCTCTGGAGGCGGGCCTCCCGCTCGGTGTGGTCTGCCACGGGCCGGCGGCGCTGCTGGCCGCGGCGGGGGCCGACGGCCGGAACGTCTTCGCCGGGTACGAGGTCGCGGCGTTCACCAACGCCGAGGAGATCCAGGGCGGACTCGCCGAGCGCGCGAAGTGGCTGCTGCAGGACCGTCTCACCGAGGCGGGCATCACCGTGCGGGCCGGTGAGCCGTGGGCCCCGCGGGTGGTCACCGACCGCAACCTCGTCACGGGCCAGAACCCGGCCTCTTCGGCACCGCTGGCGCAGGAACTGCTGAAGCGGCTGGGCTGAGGCGCTCAGCGCCCCAGCACCAGTTCCGCCCACACCTGCTTGCCGCCGCTGACCGGCAGGGTGCCCCAGGTCACCGAGAGGGCCTCGACGAGGAGGATGCCGCGGCCGCCGGTGGCCTCCCAGCCGATGCTGGTGGGGCGGACCGGGGTGCGCGGGGAGGCGTCGGCGACGGCGACCCGCAGGCGGTTGTTGATGAGGGTCAGGTCCATGCGGACCCGGCCGTCGGTGTGGACGAGGGCGTTGGTGACGAGCTCGGAGACCACGACGAGCACGGCGTCGTGGTCCTCGGTGACGCCCCAGGAGCGCAGGGTGCGCCGCACGAAACGGCGGGCCTGCCCGACCGCCTGCGGGACCCGCCACACCGTCCAGCTCTCCCGCAGCGGGCGGGTGTCCATGCCGTCGTAGCGCATCAGGAGCAGCGCGACGTCGTCGCTGCGCCGGGCCTCGCCGAGCAGGGCGTCGGCGACGAGTCCCAGGTCGACGGGGGCGGCCTCGGCCAGCCGGCCGGCCAGGCGGTCCATGCCCTGGTCGATGTCGGCGTCGGGCGTCTCGACGAGGCCGTCCGTGGCCAGGGCGATCAGGGTGCCGGGCGGCAGCCGGAGCGGGCTCATGGGGAAGTCGGCCCGGGTGATCACGCCGAGGGGCGGGCCGCCCTCGGCCTCCGCGATCTCGGTGCGGCCGTCCGGGTAGCGCAGCACCGGCGGCAGGTGCCCGGCCCGCACGCACCAGGCGGCCCCCTCCTCCAGGTCGAGGTCGACGTAGCAGCAGGTGGCGAAGAGTTCGCTGTCCATGTCCATGAGCAGCCGGTTGGCGTGCGCGACCACCACGTCCGGCGGGTGGCCCTCGACGGCGTAGGCGCGCAGGGCGGTGCGCATCTGGCCCATGAGCGTGGCGGCGCCGGCGCTGTGGCCCTGGACGTCGCCGATGACGAGGGCGACGTGGTGGTCGGGCAGCGGGATGACGTCGTACCAGTCGCCGCCGAGTTCCAGCCCGGCCGTGCTGGGCAGGTAACGGGCGACGGCCACCGCGCCCGGCAGCCGGGGCAGGCGGCGCGGCAGCAGCTGGCGCTGCAGCATGCCGACGAGTTCGTGTTCGGCGTCGAAGGCCCGGGCCCGCACCAGTGCCTGTCCGGCGAGGCCGGCGCAGGCGGTGAGCAGGGCGCGCTCGTCGGCGCCGAAGTCGTGCGGGGCGTCCCAGCCGATCAGGCAGGCCCCGGCCATGCGGTTCCCGGCGGGCAGCGGCAGGACGGCGAGGCCGCCGGGACCCACCTCGCCGAGGGCGTGTTCCAGCGGGCTGCCGGCGGGCCAGATCCGGGCCCGGCCCTCGCGCAGCGCGGCGGCGAGGGTGGGCATGGCCCGCACGGGCGCGTCGGGCCACTCCCCGCGCCACTCGCTGCGCCACAGCTCGGGCCACGCCTCGGGTTCGGGCGGGTCGAGGACGGTGACGACGAGCCGGTCGCCCTCCAGCTCGGCGAGCGCGATCCGGTCGGCCCTGAGCGGCCGGCGCAGGGCCGCGACCACGGCCTTGCCGACGTCGCGGACGGTGACGGCGGTGGCCAGCGAGGCGGCCAGGCGCTGCACCCGTGCCACGTCGGTGACGTCGGAGCGCAGGGTGGAGGCGTCGGCCACGGTGCCCACGAGCCGCGCGGGCCGGCCCTCGCCGCCGGGCACCAGGCGCCCGCGCAGCCGCAGCCATTTCGGCGGGCCCGTGGGCTGGAGCACGCGGAACTCCAGCTCCCGGTCGCCGATGGACATGTGGTCGGCCTCCACCACCGACATCAGCGACGGCAGGTCCTCCGGCACGGTGAGGCCGAGCAGGGTCTCGACGCGGCCGTCGAAGTCGACGGGGTCGAGGCCGAACAGGTCCAGCAGGTCGTCGCCGACCCGGACGCGGCCGGTGTCCATGGCGAGGCTGAACGTGCCCGGCGGCAGGTCGGCGCCCTCGGCGGGCGCGGCCGGGGCGGTGTAGGCGACGGCCTCGGCGACGAGTTCCAGGCACTCGCGGTCGTCGGCGCCGAACCCGTCGGGGCGCTCGCTCACGGCCAGCAGGCAGCCGCCGCCGTTGCCACGCAACGGCAGGGCCGTCAGGTGGAAGTCCCGGGACGGCACGCGCCGGGACTGGGCGTGGGCGGCGAGTTCCGCCGGGCCCAGGGAGACCGTCCGCCCTTCCCGGTGGGCCACGGCGGCCGGGGACCAGCCGGCACGCGGGTACGCGTCGCGCAGTCCGTAGAGGGTTCTGGGCACCCCGGCCGACTCGACCAGGCACAGCAGTTCGCCGTCCTCGCCGGGCGTGTAGACGGCGGCGAACGCCGCTCCGGCGAAGACGAGTGCCTGTTCGAGGACGCGGCGCACCCGGTCGGGTGACTCCTGATCGGCCGCGACCGCTTTGAGGGCACCTTCGGCACGCAGCGTTCGCGTTCCGCGTTCTCGGGCGCCCGGACTGACCACGTTGGCCATTACAGCGCTAATGAGACACCCGCGCAGCCCCTGTGAGCGTTCCGTGCGCCGCTACTCACCCGTGCGCTCGAACGCTGTCGAACATGTCTTGACGCATGCGTTCCGCACGGTGACCTCGTGACAGCCGTGACTGTGCGGGCCCCTCGGCCGGCTGGAAGGCTCGGTGCTCGTCACGGAGGGGGACGCATGGACAAGCGGTACGAGGTGTACGCGCTGGCCGACCGGCATTTCTACGAGACGCCGGACCGGCTCGCGGACGGCGGGCAGGGGACGGCCGCGCCCCTCTACGAGACGGCCCGCCGACCGGTGCCCGAGGGCTGGGAGGCCGCGCGGATCGGCGACTGGCTGACGATGACGCCGCTCGGTCCGGACGGGAAGCCGGCACAGGGCCCGGCGCAGGGCTGGAAGATCCACGCCTCGGCGACCCGCGCGAACGCGGAGCGGATCGCCGGGATCGTGTGGGACTACTGCGTGGAACGGCGGATCCCCTTCAAGTTCGTCCCGGGACCGCACCTGCTGCACCTGCGCAACACCAAGTACGCGCCGCGCGACGGCAGCGGCAAGTTCGTCACCGTCTACCCGGACGGCGAGGAGCAGTTGCACGAGGTGCTGCGCGGGCTGGGCACGCTGCTGGAGGGGTTCGAGGGACCGTACATCCTCACCGACCTGCGCTGGGGCGAGGGACCGCTGTACGTCCGGTACGGCGCGTTCGCCCGCTCGTTCGTCGTGGACGACCGGGGCTCGCTGGTGCCGGCGGTGCGGGACGGCGAGGGACGCCTCGTCCCGGACCGGCGGTCGCCGTCCTTCCAGGTGCCCGAGTGGGTCACGCTCCCGGCGTTCCTCCAGCCGCACCTCGACGCGCGCAACACCACCACGGTCGGCGACCTGCCCTACCGCATCGAGAAGGCACTGCACTTCTCCAACGGCGGCGGGGTGTACGCGGGCACCGACACCCGTGACGGGCGCAAGGTCGTCCTCAAGGAGGGCCGGCCGCACGCGGGGCTCGCCTCGGACGGGGCCGACGCGATCGCCCGGCTGGAGCGCGAGCGGCGGGCGCTGGAGCAGGTCGCGGGCACCGGTGTGGTCCCGGAGGTGCGCGACTGGTTCGAGCTGGGCGGCCACCGCTTCCTGGTGATGGATTTCGTCGAGGGCCGTCCGCTCAACTCCTTCTTCGCGGAGCGGCACCCGCTGCTGGCGCAGGACCCCGACCCGGAGGCCGTCGCCTCGTACACGGCGTGGGCGCTGCGCGTCCACCGCAGGGTGGAGGAGGCCGTGGCGGCGGTGCACGAACGCGGCATCGTCTTCAACGACCTGCACGTCTTCAACATCATGGTCGCCCCCGACGAGGAGTCGGTCTTCCTGATCGACTTCGAGGCCGCAGCCCCGGTCGGGGAGAACGGCCGTCAGGTCGTCGCCCACCCGGGTTTCTTCGCGCCGCCGGACCGCCGGGGCGCGGACGTCGACCGCTATGCACTGGCCTGTCTGCGACTGGCCCTGTTCCTGCCGGTGACCACGCTGTTCGTGGTCGACCGCGGCAAGGCGGCGCATCTGGCGGAGGTGATCGCGCAGCAGTTCCCGCAGGTGCCGCGGGAGTTCCTCGACGAGGCGGTCGCGGAGATCACGCGGGAGGTGTCCGGCCGCACGCCGGCCGCCGCCTCCTCGCCGGTGGACCCGGGCGACTGGCCGTACAGCCGGGACTCGATGGTCAAGGCGATCCTCGCCTCGGCGACCCCGGAGCGGACCGACCGGCTCTTCCCCGGGGACGTCGCGCAGTTCTCCGACGGCGGCGGGCTGGGGATCGCGCACGGCGCGGCCGGGGTGCTGTACGCGCTGGACGCGATCGGCGCCGAGCGGTACGAGGAGGGCGAGCGCTGGCTGCTGGCCCACACCGCCCCGGCCCCGGTGGGCACGCCCCTCGGGCTGTACGACGGGCTCGCGGGCGTCGCGCTGGTCCTGGACCGGCTCGGGCACCGGCAGCGGGCCCTGGACCTGATCGAGGCGATCCTCGCGGAACGCTGGCAGAACCTCTCCTCCGACCTGCACGGCGGACTGGCCGGACTGGGCCTGGTCCTCGGGCAGCTGGCCCGCACCACGGGCGAGAGCGAACTGCGCGACCGGGCCGACGACGCCGCGCGGATCCTCGTGCACCGGCTCGCCGAGCCTCCCCCGGCCGCGGCACGCCGGCGCGCCGGGCTGCTGAAGGGCGCGACCGGACCGGCGCTGTTCCTGCTGCGGCAGTACGAGTGGACCGGCCAGGACGCCTGGCTGGAGGCGGCGGCCGTGGCCCTGCGCCGGGACCTGCAGTCCTGCGTGACCCGCGACAACGGCGCGCTGGAGGTCGACGAGGGCTGGCGGACCCTGCCCTACCTCGGCGACGGCAGCGCGGGTCTGGGCATGGTCCTCGACGACCTCGTCTCCCACGCACCCGCCCTCGCCGGGGAGTTCGCCGCCGCGCGCTCCGGCGTCCTCACCGCGGCCACCTCACGCTTCTACGCGCAGCCCGGGCTGTTCCAGGGCCGCGCCGGAATGATCCTGCACCTCAGCCGCACGACCGCGCCGGGCGCCACCCCCGGCCGGCTGGCCGGGCAGATCGCCGGGCTGGGCTGGTTCTCGATGGCGTACGAGGGCCAACTCGCCTTTCCCGGGCACCAGATGATGCGGCTGTCCATGGACCTCGCCACCGGAACGGCCGGGTGCCTGCTGGCGCTCGGCGCGGCCCTGGACCCGGCCGCCGGCGCCCACCTGCCGTTCCTCCCCCCGCCGCCGCACGGCGGCCCCCTCGACGCGGTTCCGCGCTCCCGCGGAGTCGTGACACCACCCCGTCCCCACGGATGACCACGGACGGACACCCGATGAAAGGACACACCATGGCACTTCTCGACCTGCAGACCATCGAGACGGAAGAGCGGACGGACGGCGGCGGCGCCAGCACCGTGAGCCTGATCTCCTGCATCAGCGCGGCGAGCGTTCTGCTCTGTCTCTGACCGACGGTCCGCGCACGGCTCCGGGCGGCTCCCTCCCCACGGGGAGGGGCCGCCCGGGGTCCACCCGTTTCACGAAAGGCCCGTATGACCACGCGTGCCGACGACGACCCGGCGGCCGGGCACGCCCGTGCGCTGCTGCGGGGAGCCACCCGGCACAGCGCGGCCCGCTGTGCGGCCCTGTGCCTGGTGAGCACGGCGGCGACCGGTGCCGGACTGCTGCTTCCGGCCGCTCTGGGCCGGACCCTCGATCTGCTGCTGGCGCACGCCCCCGCGACCCGCTGGGTGCTGTACTGCGCCGGCCTGGTGCTGTCGCTGGCCCTGCTGGACGCGGCCCAGACGGTCCTCACCGGCACCGCCGACGCCCGTGCGACCGCGTGGCTGCGGCGCCGGCTCACCGGGCACGTGCTCGGCACCGGGCCGCGCGCCGCCGACCGCTTCGGCTCCGGTGACCTCGTGGCGCGGCTGGTCGGCAACGCCGCCGAGGCCGGGACCACGCCCGCGGCCCGTGCGGCTCTCCTGGCCGCGCTCGCCGGACCCGTCGGCGCGGTCGTCGCGCTCGGCCTGATCGACTGGTGGCTCGCGGCCGTCTTCCTCGCCGGAGCACCGCTGCTGACGCTGCTGCTGCGGGCCGTCGCCCGGGACACCGCCGAGAGCGCGGCGCACTACCAGCGGGCTCAGGGCCGCATCGCGGCGGCGCTGGCCGAGGCCGTCGAAGGGATCCGTACCGTCCGGGCGGCGGGTACGCAGGACCGGGAGACGGCCCGCGTGCTGCGGCCGCTGCCGGAGCTGTCCCGGGCCGGGCACCACATGTGGCGGGTGCAGGGGCGGGCCGCGGCCCGGGCGGTCGCCGTGGCTCCGCTGCTGCACCTCGGGGTCGTGGCCGTGGCCGGTGTGCTGCTCACCCGGGACCGGCTCTCGGCCGGCGAGGTGCTCGCCGCCTCGCGGTACGCGGTGCTCGCCACGGGCGTCGGCGTCCTGGTCGGGCGGCTCGCCGGGCTGGCCCGGGCCCGGGCGGCGGCCCGGCGCCTCGGCGAGGTCGAGACGGAACCGGCCACCGTGTTCGGCACCCGCCGGCTGCCCGACGGCCCCGGCCGGCTGGAGCTTCGGGGCGTGACGGCCCGGCGGGGCGGACGCACGGTGCTCGACGGGGTGGACCTCGTCGTGCCGGGCGGCACCGCCCTGGCCGTGGTCGGCCGCTCCGGGACCGGCAAGTCGCTGCTGGCCGCACTCGCCGGCCGCCTTGCGGACCCGGACGGGGGCGAGGTCCTGCTCGACGGGGTGCCGCTGCGGGACCTGCCCCACGACGACCTGCGCCGCGCCGTCGGCTACGCCTTCGCCCGTCCGGCCCTCCTGGGCGGCACGGTCGGGCAGGCGATCGGCCTCGGCCTGGCGTCCCCCTCCCCCGCCGGGATCCGTGCGGCGGCCCGCACGGCCCTGGCGGACGACTTCGTCCGCCGCCTGCCCGACGGGTACGACACACCCGTCGCCGACGCGCCGCGCTCCGGCGGCGAGTCCCAACGACTCGGCCTCGCCCGGGCGTTCGCCCACGGCGGCCGCGTGCTGATCCTCGACGACGCACTCTCCAGCCTCGACACGGTCACGGAGCGCCGCATCGCCGACGCCCTCCTCGGCGCGGGGCCCGGCACGACCCGGCTCCTGGTCGCCCACCGCAGCGCGACCGCGGCGCGCGCCGACGCGGTGGCCTGGCTGGACGGAGGACGGGTGCGGGCGGTGGGCCCGCACGAGGAGCTGTGGCGCACCGCGGAGTACCGGGCGGTGTTCGGAGAGACGGAGGAACCGGCGCACGCGGAGTCCGGAAGCGGAGCGGAGACATGAAGGGCAGGGCAGATCCGCACAGGCCGGAGGGCGGCACGGCCGACGGGGGCGGTGGCGGTGGCGGTGGCCTGGCGGCGCGCGGGATGCGGTTCCTGCTGGAGCGCCGGCGGGCCCTGGCACGACTCGCGTTCTGGTCCGTGCTGGAGACCGGCCAGACCTTCCTCATCGGCTACGGGACCGCCCGCGCCCTGGACGAGGGCTTCCTGCGCGGGCGGGCGGACACGGGACTGGTCTGGCTCGCGGTGACGGGGGCCGGGGTGCTGATCGGCGCCTACGGCACCGCGCGGATCTACGCCGCCGTCGCCGCGCTCGTCGAGCCCTTCCGGGACCGGCTGGTGCACCGGGTGGTCGCCCGCGGCGTGCGCACCGGTGACCCGGGGTCGCTGTCGGGGGTCACCCAGCAGGTGGAGATCGCCCGGGACACCTTCGCCGGGCTCGTCATGGTCTCCCGCTCCTTCGTGTTCACCGCCGCGGGTGCCCTGGCCGGGCTGTTCGCGCTCGCCCCGCCGCTGCTGCTGGTCGTGGGACCGCCGCTGGCCGCCGGTGTGGCGCTGTTCGCGGTGACGCTGCGGCCGCTGGCGCGGCGGCAGGAGGCGTTCCTGGTCGCCGACGAGGCCCTGGCAGGACATCTGGGCACCGTCTGCCCGGGCCTGCGGGACGTCACGGCGACCGGCGCGGAGGCGCAGGTCGCCGCCGGCACCGGAGAGCGTGTCGAGGCGGAGCTGCGCGCGGCCCGCGCCCTGGCGCACTGGGGCGTGCTGCGGGTGGCGTCCCTGGCGGTCGGCGGTCAGCTGCCGATCGTGCTGCTGCTCGTCACGGCCCCCTGGCTCCTCGCCCACGGCGTGACCGCGGGTGCCCTGATCGGTGCCCTGGCGTACGTCACGCAGTCCCTGCTCCCCGCCCTGCGCAACCTGGTCCACGGCCTGGGCACGAGCGGCTCC
Source organism: Streptomyces sp. NPDC085932 (assembly GCF_044540525.1). NCBI lineage: Bacteria > Bacillati > Actinomycetota > Actinomycetes > Kitasatosporales > Streptomycetaceae > Streptomyces > Streptomyces sp. NPDC085932. Next base: position 1,460,507 of record NZ_JBITSJ010000001.1, on the reverse strand, counting down.
CGCCTCACGGTGGTCCTGCGCAGACTCTCCCGCCCGGACACCCCCACGCCGGGCCTTGATCCCGCACCGGGGCAGGCACCCGGACCGCAGCCGGAACCTGAATCCCCCGGCAATGCAGCGCCCGCGCCGAAACCGGACCTTGACCCCCCGGGCAGGGCAGCGCCCAACCCGAAGCCGGATCCTGCATCCCCCGGCACGGCAGTGCCCGACCCGAAACCAGACCGAGAATCCCCCGGCACGGCAGCGTCCAACCCGAAGCCGGATCCTGCATCCCCCGGCACGGCAGTGCCCGGCCCGAGGACGAGTGGTGGATCCGGACACGGGGGCCCGCCCGGAGGCACAGCCGGTTCTGCCACCCCGGCCGGGACGACGCCCACGCCGGAGTCCGGCCGCCCGCCCACAGCCGGGGAGCGCCACAGCCCCGAGGCGCGTCGGCAGCCGGCGGATGCCGAGGCACCCGGGCCGCGGCCGGGCTGTGAACGCGCAAGCGAGCGGCCGCCCGCGCCCCGGTCGCGGTCCGTCGTCACCGGTGCCGCCGTGCCCGCCGTCGAGCTGGCCGGTGTCACCTTTGCCTACGGTCCGGCCAGTGAGCCGGTGGTCCGGGGGCTCGATCTCACCGTTCCGTCCGGGTCGCACCTGGCCGTCGTGGGACCCAGCGGGGTCGGCAAGTCGACGCTCACGGCGCTCGTGGCCGGCCTGCTCACGCCGCGCTGCGGGACGATCCGGGTCGGCGGGCATCCAGTGCCCGGGCCCGAGGCCGCGGCCGGGCGGGTGCTCATCCCGCAGGAGGCGTACGTCTTCGGCGGCACCCTGGCCGAGAATCTCGCCTATCTCCGGCCCGGCCCGGTCCCCGAGGCGGAACTGCTCGCCGCGTCCGAGGCGGTCGGCCTCACCCCGCTGGCCGCCCGCCTGGGCGGTCTCGACGCGCGGGTCGACCCGGCGTCCCTGTCGGCCGGCGAGCGGCAGCTGATCGCCCTGACCAGGGCCTACCTGTCGCCCGCCCCGCTCGCCCTGCTCGACGAGGCCACCTGTCACCTGGACCCCGAGACCGAGGAGCGCGCGGAGCGGGCCTTCGCCCGGCGGCCGGGCGGGACCCTGGTCGTGGTCGCCCACCGCATCAGCTCGGCCCGGCGGGCCGGACGGGTACTGGTCATGGACGGCCGGGACACGGCGTACGGCCGTCACGAGGAGCTGATGCGGACCTCGGCGCTCTACCGGAACCTGGTGGGCAGCTGGACGCCCGCGCCCGCCCGGCGGCGGTCAGAGCCAGCCCTGGCCCTGCGAGATGCGGATCGCGTCGATGCGGTTGCGGGCCCCGGTCTTGCGGGTGATGGCCGCCATGTAGTTGCGCACCGTCCCGTGGGAGAGATGCAGGCTCCCGGCGATCTCCGCGATGGAGGCACCCTCGGCCGCGAGGGATAACACGCTCAGTTCTCTGCGGGTCAGCGGCATCTCGGCCGCCTTGAGGAATCCGAAGCCGAGCGAGTCGTTGACGAAACGTTCCCCCTCGGCGACCCGGCGGATCCCGCGCAGCAGGTTCTCCGGCGACCCCTCCTTGTCGACGTAACCCAGCGCCCCCGCCTCCACGGCACGTTTCAGCAGACCCGGTCGGCTCGCGGTCGCGAGCACGAGTAATCGCGGACGCACCTGGTCCGGGCCCGGCCGGCCCAGTTCTCCCAGCGGCGGGATGCCGTAGGAGTCCGCGCACTCCAGGTCCGCCGCGCACACGTCCGGCCGTACCGACCGGAGCAGGCCCGGCGCGCCGCGCCACGACGTGTCGTGCACCGCCAGATCGGGCTCCGCCCGCAGCCACTCCGCCAGCACCGATCGGACCAGACACTCGTCGTGCACCAACAGCACCCGGATCACTGCCACCCCCTCGGCTCGCCGTACGCCCCTCGTCCTGTGGAGCGCGTGCCCATTGTTCGCGACCGTGACCCTGCGTGGGTGCGAAGAACCGGCCATCAGGGTGCGCGGGGGCGCACGCGCAGCGCCCGTACGCCCGGCCGCGCTTCCGATGCGGGGGCATGGGCCGGGGCGGTCGGGGTACACGCGGCGCCCCGGCGAGGCCCACCATGTGTGACCGACGGTAACCAGCACCGTCGCCGTCCGTTCGTCGTGCGCGACGGGCCGCGAGGGGGGAGATTTGGTCCTGGGTGCGGTCGCGCGGCCGTGCGAGGAGGTGGTCGGCGTGTCCGACGGGCAGTCGTCGGCGCAGGCGCCGGCCGCCGCCAGGGCGCCGGTCGGCCGTCCGCTGCTGTCCCTGGCACTGGCCTCGATGATGGACGAGGTGCACGCCCACTCCGGCGCGGTGTACCTGCTCGCGCCGGACCAGCCCGTGCTGGAGATGGCGGTGATGGCCGGCCTGCCGCGGGCGTTCGCGGCGCCCTGGGAGCGGGTGGGGTTGACGGCGCCGATCCCGGTGGCGGACGCGGCGCGCGAGCGGCGGCTGGTGTGGGTGGGCGGCGAGGAGGAGATGGCCCGCCAGTACCCGCGCATCGCCGTGGTGCTGCCCTATCCGTTCGCCCTGGCCGCGGTACCGGTCGCCACCGACTCCACGGTGTACGGCGCGGTCTTCGTGACCTGGCCGGGCGCGCATCCGCCGGAGCTGTCCGACCACGAGCGCGAGCACCTCACCGCGGCCTGCGGCCGGCTGGCGGTCCGGCTGGAGCGGGCCGCCGAGCACAGCATCCCGCCGCACCCCGAGCCCGATCTGGTCGCCGCTCCCCTGGGGGGCGGGGTGGCCGGGACGCTGGGCACGGTGGAGGCGGCCCGGATGGTGAGCCGGCTGCCGTACGGGTTGGTGTCGCTGGACCTGCACGGGCGGATCGGCTTCGTCAACGCGGCGGCGTCCGAGCTGCTGAACGTGCCGGTGAGCCGGCTGCTGGGCACGCAGCTGTGGGCGTCGGTGCCGTGGCTCAACGACCCCGTGTACGAGGACCGGTACCGCGCCGCGCTGCTCAGCCAGCACATCACGTCGTTCGTGGCGCTGCGCCCGCCCGGCGAGTGGCTGTCGTTCCGGCTGTACCCGAGCACGACGGGCCTGAGCGTGCGCATCACCCGGTCCCGGGCCGTGTCGGAGATGAACCGGACCGTGCCGCCGCCCGACGGCACACCGTCCCGGCTGGTCACCATCTCCCAGGTGCTGAACCTGGCCGGGGCGCTGACCGAGGCGGTCGGGGTGCAGGACGTGGTGCAGCTGGTCGCCGACGAGATCGCACCGGCCGTGGGCAGCCAGGCCCTGGTCGTGCTCGGTTCGCGGGCCAACCGGCTGCGGGTGCTCGGGCACCGGGGCTACCCGGACGCGCACGTGGTGGAACGGTTCGACGGTCTGCCGCTGTCCCGGCCGACGCCCGGCACGCAGGTGCTGCGCACGGGCGTGCCGGCGTTCTTCGAGTCGCAGGAGCAGCTGGAGCGCCTGTACCCGGCGCGGCTCGCCACGCCCGACGGCTTCGCGGCCTGGGCCTATCTGCCGCTGATCGCCCAGGGGCGGCCGGTGGGGACGTGCGTGCTCTCCTACGCCGAGCCGCATCCCTTCCCGACCGAGGAGCGGGCGATCATGACCAGCCTGGCCGGGCTGATCGCCCAGGCGCTGGAACGGGCCCTGCTGTACGACGCCAAGCACCGGCTCGCGCACGGCCTCCAGGAGGCGCTGCTGCCGCACTCGCTGCCGTCGCTGCCGGGCATCGAGGCGGCCGGCCGCTATGTGCCGGCCACGCAGGGCATGGACATCGGCGGCGACTTCTACGACCTGGTGCGCACGCAGGGCAAGGCGGCGGCGGTGATCGGGGACGTCCAGGGGCACAACGTCACGGCGGCCGGGCTGATGGGGCAGGTGCGGACGGCGGTCCGGGCGTACACGGCCGTGGGCCAGGCGCCCGAGGAGGTCATGCGCAGCACCAACCGGCTGCTGCTGGAGCTGGGCTCCGACCTGTTCGCGAGCTGCCTGTACCTGCGGCTCGACCCGGCGCGCGGGCGGGCCGTGATGTCCCGGGCGGGTCATCCCCCGCCCCTGCTGAGACGGCCGGACGGGCGGGTGCGCGTCCTCGACCTGGCCGGGGGTCCGCTGCTCGGCATCGACGCCGGGGCGGTGTACCCGACGACGGAGGTCGCCCTCGTTCCCGGTTCCCTGCTCGTCCTCTACACCGACGGGCTGGTCGAGTCCCCGGGCACGGACTTCGAGGAGGCCCTCGCGGATCTGGGCCACCGCCTGGCCGACGCCGGGGACCAGCCGCTGGACCAGCTGGCCGACAGCCTCGTGCGCCACGAACGGCACCACACGGACGGCGAGGAACGACTGGACGACATCGCCCTGCTGCTGATCCGGGCACTCGGTTAGGGCAGCGCGGCGGGCCGGTCCTCCCGCCGGAGGGCCGGCCCCGTTCACCGTCGGCCGGGGGCGTGGCCGAGCGGTGGCGTGGGGTGCCGGTGGCCGCTCCGGTCCCGCCGGGAAGGGGGGCGGGAGCGGAGCGGCGGCGTCGGACCGGCTGCCGACGTGGTGGGGTCAGCGCGACTCGGTCAGACCCGAGTCGTCCCCGACGCCCTGGCCGGCGTCCTGACCGTTCGCGGCGCCTGCACCCTGACCGGCACCGGCCTCTTCACCCGCGCCCGCTTCCTCGCCGGCACCGGCCTCCTGACCGGCTCCGGCTTCCTCACCGGCACCGGCGTCCTGACCGGCCCCGGCCTCCTCGCCGGCTCCGGCTTCCTCACCGGCACCGGCGCCGGCGTCGCCGCCCGCGCCCGCTCCGCCGTCCGCCGCGCCGCCGCCGAGGGTCGCGCCGACCGCCTCCAGCGCGGTGGTGACCGGCTGGAAGAAGGTCTCGCCGCCGACGGTGCAGTCACCGCTGCCGCCGGAGGTCAGGCCGATCGCGAGCCCGTCCTGGGTGAAGAGCGAGCCGCCGCTGTCGCCCGGCTCGGCACAGACGTCGGTCTGGATGAGGCCGGTGACCGTGCCCTCCGGGTAGTTCACCGTGGCGTCGAGTCCGAGGACCTGGCCGTCGGCGAGCCCGGTGGTGCTGCCCATCCGGAAGACCTCCTGGCCGACGGTCGCCTCAGCGGCCTCGGTGATCTGGACGGTCTGGTTGCCGAGGTTGACCTCGCTGGGCGCCTGGGTCGCCGGGTCGTCGTACTTCACGAGTGCGAAGTCACCGGCCCCGGGGAAGGTCGACTGGTCGACCGTGGCGATCGGCCGGCCGCCCTGCGCGTCGGACCACTCGTTGCCGCCGAGGGTGCAGTGACCGGCCGTCAGGAACGCCGGGGAGCCGTCGCCCGCGGTGACGTTGAAGCCGAGGGAGCAGCGCGAGCCGCCCGCGAAGATGGCGTCACCGCCGGAGACGAACGGCTTGAAGGTGCCCGCCGACTTCTTGAGGGTCGCCATGCCGGAGCCGAGGCTCCGCACGGTGGACTCCAGCTTGTCCCACTTGGCGCCGGTCACGGTGCTGTCGGCCGTCACCAGCAGCTTGTTGGTGCGCGGGTCGATCGACCACGAGGTGCCCGCGATGGTCGCCTCGGACTTCAGCGCCGACGCCCCGTCCTGGAGCTCCGACCAGCTGTTGTCGACCTCGCGGACCTTCGCCCCGGCCGCCTTGGCCTGCACGATCACGTTGTTGTTGTCGCCCGGTACGACGTTGACGACGAGCTGCTGGTTGTCACCGTCGTAGTAGGAGCCGCCGAACGCGTCACCGAGGAGCCCGGCGAGCTGCGAGGCGAGGTCCGAGGCGTCGCCGGCCTTAAGGGTCTTCGGTGCGGCCGCCGCGCCGTCGGCCGAACCGTCCTGCGACGCGTTGGCGTTGGGCAGCAGGATCGCGGCCGCGCCGAGCGCCACCACGCTGCCCGCCGCTATCGCTGCCTTGCGCTTCGGAATTCGCTTGTGACTCAAACTTCTCTCCTCCTGGGGGACGGAGTGGGGGGCCGCCGTCCGGCAGCTCGTTGGGGGCGCCTGGATGGCTGTTGGTACGCACGGGCCGCGCCGGGCGTTCAATTCCGTTTGCAAGCGGCTCCCCGGCCCGGTGACGGCCTGTCAGTCGCGAGGGCCAGACCGAGTCCCGATCTCGGCACGGTGCGTATCCGGTCGGAAACGGTCTGTTGTGTGCGCCGAGTTGAATCCCACCTTCAGCGAATCTGCACATCGAATGCTCAACCCGGTCACCGAAAACGGGGTCGTCCGCGTGCCCTTCGCGTCGGTCACGCCTTTACGGCGGGAGTGCCGGATTCACCGTCCGGCGATTCAAGAGCCGGAATGAGCCGATGCCGTGGCGCATGTGAAGAAGTCGCCACCGAGCCGTGCGCAAGCCTGCACGGAAAGGCGCTTCTGCGCCGCAAGTTCCCAGGTGGGACGGGTGGTTGATTGGAAGCCCGCACCGGCGGCGTGCTTTGATCCATCGCACCGCGGGAGCCGCGAAGGGCATTCGGAAACGGCTGCCCGGCGCTCGCGGTCGCGGCCGTCATCTGTCCCCAGAGGGGGCCGCTCCCCCCTTGTGAGTTATCCATACGAAGGGAAGTTCCATCATGAACTCCACCCCCCAGGTCGAGACCGTCGAGATCGCCGACGCCGAGCTCGACGCCGTCTCCGGCGGCCTGTCCGTGAACGCCGTGAGCACCGTCACCGACACGGTGGACAGCATCGCTCCGGTCTCCGGCCTGGTGAACACCGCCGTCGGCACCGTCGAGGGTGTCACCGGCCTGAACACGGCCCCGGTCACCAACCTGGTCGCCGGTCTCTGATCCGGCCTCACGCCGTCGACTCCCGGAGCCGCAGCCGGCGGTTCCGGGATCTTCGGGTGCCGTGACCCGGTGCCGTGACCGGGCGCCCCGACCGTGACCGGGCGCCCGGCCGTCTCCGCCACGTCCGTATGAACCTCTTCCACGGGTGAGGGAAGCTCCTTGCAGTTCCGCCAACAGGCCCTCGCCAAGCTGCAGTCGCCGGAAGAGCTCGACCTTCCGGTGCGTTTCGCCCGCCCGCAGGGCTGGCTCGTGCTCTCCGTGACGGTGGTCGCCATGGCGGCCGCCTCGATGTGGGCGGTGACCGGCTCGGTGGCCTCCACCGTCAGCGCGCCCGCGATCCTCACGCACGGGCAGGGCAGTTACGTCCTGCAGAGCCCCGTCGCGGGCCAGGTCACCGCGGTCCTGGCCGAGCAGGGCGAGCGGCTCCCGGCCAACTCCCCCGTGCTCAAGGTCCGCACCGCCCGGGGCGAGACCGTGGTCCGCACCCTCGACGCCGGCCGGGTCTCCGCGCTCGCCGCGAGCGTCGGGCAGATCATCCGCACCGGCGCGAACGTCGCCGCCGTCGAGAAGGTCGCCCGCACCGGCGACCCCCTCTACGCCACGGTCTACGTACCCGCCGAGAACGCCGCCTCGATCCCCGACGACGCCGCCGTCGACCTGACCGTGCAGTCGGTGCCGACGCAGGAGTACGGCGTGCTGCGCGGCCATGTGAAGTCCGTCGACCGCTCGGCCCAGTCGCCGCAGCAGATCGCCGCGTTCCTCGGCGACAGTCAGCTGGGCGAGCAGTTCACGCAGAAGGGCAGGCCGGTGGCCGTGACGGTCCGGCTGGACAGGTCCTCCACCACGAAGAGCGGTTACGCGTGGTCCTCCGCGGACGGGCCGCCGTTCCGGCTGACGTCCATGACGCCGGCCTCCGGCTCCATCAAGCTGGCCGACCAGCGTCCCGTCGACTGGCTGCTGCCGTGAGCGCGCCCGCGCAGCAGAGCCGGGGCAGGCGCCGCGCCGCCCCGCCGAAGCGCAAGGTGCCCGGGGCCGCAGCGAAGACCGTGCGCACCCCCACCGTCCTGCAGATGGAGGCCGTCGAGTGCGGCGCCGCCTCCCTGGCGATGGTGCTCGGCCACTACGGCAAGCACGTCCCGCTGGAGGAGCTGCGCATCGCCTGCGGCGTCTCCCGCGACGGCTCGCGCGCCAGCAACCTGCTCAAGGCGGCCCGCAGTTACGGCCTGACCGCCAAGGGCATGCAGATGGACCTGGCCGCCCTCGCCGAGGTGAGGTCGCCGGCCATCCTGTTCTGGGAGTTCAACCACTACGTCGTCTACGACGGCATGGGCCGCCGCTTCGGCCGCCGGGGCGTCTACATCAACGACCCCGGCAAGGGCCGCCGGTTCGTGCCCATGGAGGACTTCGACGGCAGCTTCACCGGCGTCGTACTGGTCATGGAGCCCGGCGAGGACTTCGCCCGGGGCGGCCGCAAGCCCGGCGTCCTGGGCGCGATGCCCGCCCGGCTGCGCGGCACCGCGGGCACCCTGCCGGCCGCCGTCCTGGCGAGCCTGCTGCTGGTCGCGGTGGGCGCCGCGGTGCCCGCGCTCAGCCGCACCTACATCGACGAGTTCCTGATCGGCGGCCAGACCTCGTTGCTCGGCGTGCTGTTCGCGTCGATGGGGGCGTGCGTGCTGCTCACGGTCGTGCTGACCTGGCTCCAGCAGGCCAATCTGCTGCACGGCCGGATCATCTCCTCGACCCTGTCCAGCGCCCGGTTCCTGCGCCACCTGCTGCGGCTGCCGGTGACGTTCTTCTCCCAGCGCAGCCCGGCCGACCTGGTACAGCGCCTGCAGTCCAACGACGCGGTCGCCGAGACCCTCTCCCGCGACCTCGCGGCGGCGGGCGTGGACGCGATCGTGGTCGTGCTGTACGCGGTGCTGCTGTACACCTACGACCCGCAGCTGACGTTCGTCGGCATCGGGGTGGCCCTGCTGAACATCGTGGCCATGCGGATCGTCGTACGGCTGCGCGCCACCCGCACCGCGAAGCTGCGCGCCGACACGGCCCGGCTCACCAACACCGCCTACACCGGTCTTCAGCTCATCGAGACGATGAAGGCGACCGGCGGCGAGGACGGCTACTTCCGCAAGTGGGCCGGACAGCACGCCACCACGCTGGAGGAGCAGCAGCGGCTCGGTGTGCCGAGCGCCTGGCTGGGCGTGGTCGCGCCGACGCTCGCCACGCTCAACAGCGCGCTGATCCTGTGGATCGGCGGCATGCGGGCGGTCGAGGGGCACATCTCGGTCGGTCTGCTGGTCGCCTTCCAGGCCCTGGTCACCCGGTTCACCGCGCCGCTGACCCGGCTGAACGGCGTCGCGGGCCGCATCCAGGACTTCGCCGCCGACGTGGCCCGGCTGAAGGACGTGGAGAACTTCCGGGCCGACCCGCTCTACGGCCGCCCCGGCGCCGGTGAGTCGACGCGCCGGCTGCAGGGCCACGTCGAACTGGAGAACATCACCTTCGGCTACAGCCCGCTGGACAAGCCGCTGCTGACCGGCTTCGACCTGACCGTCGGGCCCGGGCAGCAGGTGGCGCTGGTCGGCGGCTCGGGCTCCGGGAAGTCCACGGTGTCCCGGCTGATCTCCGGCCTGTACGCGCCGTGGGAGGGCGTGATCCGCATCGACGGGCAGCGCATCGAGGACATCCCGCGCGGGGCGCTGGCCGCCTCCGTCTCCTTCGTCGACCAGGACGTGTTCCTCTTCGAGGGCACGGTCCGCGACAACGTGGCGCTGTGGGACCCGTCGATCCCGGACGACGCGGTGGAGGACGCGCTGCGCGACGCCGCCCTGTACGACGTGATCACGCGCCGGCCCGGCGGCATCCACAGCCGGGTCGAGCAGGACGGCCGCAACTTCTCCGGCGGGCAGCGCCAGCGCCTGGAGATCGCGCGGGCCCTGGTGCGCCGCCCCAGCATCCTGGTGCTCGACGAGGTGACCAGCGCCCTGGACGCGGAGACCGAACTGGTCGTGATGGACAACCTGCGCCGGCGCGGCTGCGCGTGCGTGGTGATCGCGCACCGGCTGAGCACCGTGCGCGACAGCGACGAGATCGTCGTCCTGCAGCACGGCACGGTCGTGGAGCGCGGACGGCACGAGCAACTGGTGGCGCTCGGCGGCGCCTACGCGGCACTGGTCAGGGAACGGTGACATGACGACCGTCCACGAAGCACACGACGGCGACCTCGTCCTGGGCGCCTTCGGGCAGCTGGGCTCGCGCCTCGACTGCGCCGGCTTCAGCCGCCTGGACCTGGAAGGCCCCCAGGTGCTGTGGCTGGTCGCGTCCGGCGCCGTCGACCTGTTCGCGGTCGACGCCGGCCGGCAGGGCCACTGGCACCACCTGGGCCGGCTGGAGGCGGGCTCGCTGGTGCTCGGCCCGGTGGCCGGACCCCAGCACACCCTGGTGGCCCGCCCGCTGCGGGACTGCGTGGTGCACCGCATCGGCCTGCGCGAGCTGTACCAGCCAGCGAACACCGCGACCTGGTCGTACGACGAGTACGGCACCCCGCAGTACGTGCCGCCGACGACGAGCCCCCTGGAGTACGCGCTCGCCCTCGGCATCGGCCGCAGCCTCTCCGTCCTGTTCCAGGCGCCGATGGCGGGCGAACGGGCTGCGGCGCCCGGAGGACCCCCCGCGCGGGCGTATGCGAGCGTGGGGGAGGACGACGACGTGTTCTGGATGCAGGTGCCGCCCGGCAGCGTCCAGTACGGCTCGCTCTACGGCGCCGAGGCGGCGGCCGACCTGCTGATGGACCCGGCACTGTGGCAGTCCATGGTCGACCAGCAGCACCGGCTGCTGACCACGCTGGACCGCTGGATCGAGCAGCTGGAACGCACCCACGAGGACCGCACGGCCGAGGGCATCAAGGCCGGTGAGGCGGTCCGCGCCCGGGCCGATCAGACCCTGCTCGCCTCCATCGGCAAGCGGTCGTCGAAGCGGACCACCGCGGCCGACGCCGACGCGACCTGGGCGGCATGCCGGCTGGTCGGGCAGGCGGCCGGGATCAGCCTCTCGGAACCCACGCAGAAGGGCACCGGCGGTGACCGCCTCGACCCGGTCGAGCAGGTCGCCCTGGCCTCCCGGGTCCGTACCCGCGCCGTGCGGCTGGACGGCCGCTGGTGGCGGGACGACGTGGGGCCGCTGGTGGGCCGGCGGGCCCTGTCGGGTGCGCCGGTGGCGCTGCTGTGGCGGCGCGGCGGGTACGTGGCGGTGCACCCCTCCACCGGGCGGGAGACGCCGGTCGAGAAGGCGAACGCCGACGAGTTCGAGCCGCGCGCGGTGATGTTCTACCGCCCACTGCCGGAACGCGGGCTCGGTCCGCTCGGGCTGCTGCGGTTCTGTGTGCGGGGCATGCGCGGCGATCTGACCGCCCTGCTGCTCAGCGGCCTGGTCACGGTGGCGATCGGGGCGCTGGTGCCCCTCGCCACGGGCAAGGTGCTCGGCGAGTTCGTGCCGAAGGCGCAGACGGACCTGATCGTGCAGGTGTGCCTGGCGGTGATGCTCAGCAGCGTGGTCGCCGCGGCCTTCATGCTGTTGCAGAACCTGACCATCCTGCGGCTGGAGGGCCGTATCGAGGCCACGCTCCAGCCGGCCGTGTGGGATCGGCTGCTCCGGCTGCCGACGAAGTTCTTCACCGAACGCTCCACCGGCGAGCTGGCCAGCGCGGCCATGGGCATCAGCTCCATCCGCCGGCTGCTCGCCGGGGTCGGGCCGACGGTCGCCCAGTCGGTGACGGTGGGGGCGATGAACCTCGGGCTGCTGCTGTGGTTCAGCGTGCCGATGGCCATGGCCGCGATCGGCATGCTCGTCGTCATCGCCGCGGTGTTCCTGGGACTCGGTCTGTGGCAGGTGCGCTGGCAGCGGCGGCTGGTGGTGCTCTCCAACAAGCTCAACAACCAGGCGTTCCAGACCCTGCGCGGCCTGCCCAAGCTGCGGGTGGCCGCCGCCGAGAACTACGCCTACGCCGCCTGGGCGTCGGAGTTCGCACGCAGCCGGGAACTCCAGCAGCGGGTCGGGCGCATCAAGAACATCACCGCGGTGCTGGGCGCCGTGTACCTGCCGCTGTGCACGCTGCTGATGTTCATGCTGCTGGCGGGGCCGGCCCGGGGCTCGATGTCGGCGGCGGCGTTCCTCACGTTCAACACCTCGGTGACGATGCTGCTGACCTCCGTCACCCAGCTGACCGGCGCGTTCGTCTCGGCGGTGGCGGCGCTGCCGCTGTTCGAGGAGATCAGGCCGGTGCTGGACGCCACGCCCGAGGTGCGCGCGGCGAGCACCCGGCCGGGCCCGCTGACCGGGGCGATCGAGGCGCGGCGCGTGTCCTTCCGTTACGCGGACGACGGGCCGCTGGTGCTGGACGACGTGTCGTTCGAGGCGCGGCCGGGCGAGTTCGTCGCGATCGTCGGACCGAGCGGCTGCGGCAAGTCGACGCTGCTGCGCCTGCTGATCGGCTTCGACCGCCCGGTGGCGGGCAGCGTGCTGTACGACGGCCAGGACCTCGCGGCCCTCGACCAGTCGGCGGTGCGCCGGCAGTGCGGGGTGGTGCTGCAGCACGCGCAGCCGTTCACCGGCTCCATCCTGGACGTCATCTGCGGCACCGAGCCGTTCACACCGGAGGAGGCGATGGCGGCGGCCGAGATGGCCGGGCTCGCCGAGGACATCAAGCGGATGCCGATGGGCCTGCACACCATCGTCTCGGGCAGCGGGGCGGTCTCCGGCGGCCAGCGCCAGCGGCTGATGATCGCCCAGGCGCTGATCCGCCGGCCGCGGATCCTGTTCTTCGACGAGGCGACCAGCGCCCTCGACAACGAGACGCAGCGCACGGTCATCGAGAGCACCAAGGCGTTCAACGCCACCCGGATCGTCATCGCGCACCGCCTGTCGACCGTGCTGGACGCCGACCGGGTCGTGGTGATGGAGAACGGCAAGGTCATCCAGCAGGGCCCGCCCGCCCGTCTGCTCGCCGACACGAACGGCCGGCTGCACGAGCTGGTACGCCGGCAGATGGCATGACGGGGCGCACGGTCCGCGACCACGAGGGCGCATCCTCGGCCATCCCTCGGCGCGATCCGTTGGTCCGGGCCGGAAATGGGTACCCACCGCGCATGCGAATCAGCGTGGTGGACGTGGGATCGAACACGGTCAGACTGGTCGTCGCGGACGCGGAGGACGGGGTACCGCTGCCCGTGCACACCGCCAAGTGGCGCCTGCGGCTGTCCGAGCAGGTCCCACCGGGGGGACCCGTCCCGGAGCAGGCCGTGGAGCAGCTGGTGCACGCGGTCGCGGAGGCGAGCAGGACGGCCACCCGGTGGGGCGCGGCCGGACCGTTGGCCTTCGCCACGGCCGTGGTGCGCAACGCGCCGAACCGGCAGGAGGTGCTGCACACCGTCCGGAGCCGCACGGGCGTGGACCTGTGCACGCTGCCCGGGGAGGTCGAGGCGGAGCTGACGTTCCTCGGGGCCCGCCGCTGGATGGGCTGGCGCTCGGGCCCGCTCGCCCTGCTCGACATCGGCGGCGGCACCCTGGAGGTCGCCTTCGGGCGCGGCCGTCTGCCGGACTTCGTGGCGTCGCTGCCGCTGGGGGCGCGGCGGCTCACCCACGAGTACTTCGAGGACGAGGACCCGCCGTCGCCGGAGCGGCTGCGTGCCCTGCGCCGCAAGGTCCGCCACCAGCTGCGGGACGTCGCGGCACGGATCCGCTGGGAGGGCCCGCGTACCGCGGTCGCCACCTCGCGCACCTTCCAGCAGCTGGGCCGGCTGTGCGGCGCCGCCCCCGGGCGTCACGGCCCGTTCGTGGACCGTGAGATGCGCCGCGAGGACCTGCGGGAGGCGATCAAGCAGCTGGCCGCCCTGCCCGCGGCGGACCGCGCGCGCCTGCCCGGCATCTCGGCGCCGCGGGCCGCGCAGAGCCTGGCCGGGGCGGTCGTCGGGCACACGGCGATGAAACTGACCGGCCTGCGGTCCCTCACCGTCTGCCCCTGGGCGATCCGCGAGGGTGTGATGCTGCGGCACATCGAGGACGGACCGTCCTGGTGGGCCGAGGTCTCGCGGCGCAACGCGGAGGCGGCCCCGGCCGAACCCGTGCCGCTGCGCATCGCGACCTCCTCGCACTGAGCGCCGGCCCTGCCCGGCGCGTCCCGACGACACCCGCCCCGGACACCGGCGATGCGCCACCACACCGACGATTCACCCCTCCGAGGAAAGGAGACACCCGTGTCCCACGACCACGACCACTCCGGCGAGCAGCACGAGACGGCCCTCGAAGAGGTCCTGCGCGAGATCGAGGACGCCGAGACGCGGACGCAGGACTCCGCCGAGCAGCGGCGCCACCGGGGTGAGGCGGGTGACGCCACCTCTCCCAACACCGGCGCGCAGGAGCAGGCCGAAGGGGACTGAGCCGCCCGCATCGGGCCCGGGCCCATGACCAGGATCTCCCGCTCCGGCGGTGACCTTGGGCCCGGTCCGGGTACCCGGCTCGCATGGAGCACGAAGAACCAGGACTGCCCACGCCGCGCGGCCCGCTGAGCAGGGGCGTCGCGGCGTATCTGCGGGGTGCGGGCCGACTGCCCCGCATGGAGGACGTCGCCCGGGCCGCGGTGTACGGCGAGGACCTCCAGCTCGCCCTCTACCTCTGCTACGAACTGCACTACCGGGGTTTCGCGGGGGTTCCCCCGGAGCGGGAGTGGGACCCCGACCTGCTGCGGGTGCGCGCGGCCATGGAGCACCGCTTCCTGTCCGCCCTGCGCACCGACGCCCGGGTCCACGACAGTGTGGACGAGGCGCTGGCGGCCCTGCTGGTCGAGCCCGTGGAGGGTACGGGCGTCTCGTACTTCCTGCGCGACGAGGGCGAGCTGTGGCATCTGCGCGAGTACGCGGCGCAGCGCTCCCTGTACCACCTCAAGGAGGCGGACCCGCACGCCTGGGTGCTGCCGCGGCTGTGGGGCCGGGCGAAGGCCGGGATGGCGGCGGTGGAGTTCGACGAGTGGGGCGGGGGCCGCACCGAGCGCGTGCACGCCCGGCTGTTCGCCGACCTGATGACGGACCTGGGCCTGGACACCACGTACGGCCGCTATCTCGACGCGGCGTCCGCCGAGGCCCTGGTCACCGTGAACATGATGTCCCTGTTCGGCCTGCACCGGGCCCTCAGGGGCGCCCTGGTCGGCCATTTCGCGACCGTCGAGATCACCTCGTCACCGGGATCGCGGCGGCTCGCCGAGGCGATGCGCAGAACCGGCGCCGGCCCCGCGGCCGAGCACTTCTACGACGAGCACGTCGAGGCCGACGCGGTCCACGAGCAGGTGGTGCGCCACGAGGTCATCGGCGGGCTGCTGGAGAATGAGCCGCACCTCGCCGCGGACGTCGCCTTCGGCATCGACGCCACCGAGTTCGTCGAGGAACGCTTCGGAGCCCGGCTGCTCGCGGACTGGCGCGCGTCACGTTCGTCACTGCGTGAACCGCTTGCCCGCGAGGCAACCCATATCTCCTGAACAAGGGGGTACTCGGCGCCCGTGAATCCACTGGTACTCCCGGGCGTGTACGCCCCACAGGAAGACACCGAGCTGCTGGCCGGTGCCCTGTCCGACGAGCCGCTCCCGCCGGGCGCGGAGGTACTCGACGTGGGCACCGGATCCGGCGCCCTGGCCCTGGAGGCCGCCCGCCGCGGCCTGCGGGTCACCGCCGTGGACGTGTCCTGGGGCGCCGTGCTGGCGGCCCGGCTGAACGCCCGGCTCGCGGGACTGCGCGTCCGGATCCGCCACGGCAACCTCTTCGGGCCCGTGCGCGGAGAGACGTTCGACCTCATTCTGGCCAATCCGCCGTACGTGCCCGCTCCCCACGGCCACCGCGCGCCGCGCGGTGCGGCCCGGGCGTGGGACGCGGGCGGCGACGGGCGGATGGTCGTCGACCGCATCTGCCGGGAGGCGCCCGCGCTGCTGCGGCCGGGCGGGGTACTGCTGCTGGTGCAGTCGGCGCTCAGCGGCCCGGACCTGACCGTGGCACAACTGCGCGCCGCCGGTCTGAAGGCCGCGGTGACCCGGCGGCAGCGGATCGCGTTCGGTCCGGTGCTGCGCGGCCGGGAGCGCTGGCTGCGCGAGCGCGGGCTGCTGTCCGCCGACGAGGACAAGGAAGAGCTGGTGGTGGTCCGTGCCGAATTCCCCGTCTGACCGGTCCGGCGCACCGCGCCGCGTCTCCGTGCAGCGCAAGGGCCCGCTGCTGATGGAGGGCCCGGTGGAGGTGGAGCTGGAGGACGGCTCCGTCGTCTCCTCGGACCGCTTCCGCGTGGCGCTGTGCACCTGCCGGCGCAGCCGCCGCTATCCCTGGTGCGACACGAGCCATCGCGACCGGGCCTGAGCCCCGGGACGTGAAAGGCCCGGAGGCCGGCGGGCGGCCCCACTCCGCCCGCCGGCCTCCTTGTACGAGATCGCGGTTGCCCGTGACAGCGGCCCGGCTCCCCAGCCACGGTCCGCTGTACCTCACGGGAACGGCGCGATCCCGGTCCATGGGGGTGCCCGCTCCTAGAAGGAGAAGACGCCCGTGCCGTAGGCGTTCTTCATGCAGTCGTTGGAGAAGGTGCGCTCGTAGGAGACGCGCTGGCCCTGCCAGACGCCGTCCACGGTGACGACCACCGGGTCGTACTGCTTGGTGCACATCACGCCCTCGGTGGCGGTCAGGGCGTCGAAGTCGCCGCTGACGCCGCGCAGCTCCGCGCAGGCCTCGGCGGCGGCCGGGTGGGTGCCCGAGGGCCGCGGGGCACAGGTCAGGGTGACCGCGCGTTCCGGAGTCGCGGAGATCGCGCTCTCGCCGTGGCCCACCGTGAGGACGAGGGCCGACGGGGCGTAGAGCGCGGCGGGGGCCTGACCCGGGTCGGCGAGCGCGGCCCCCGTGAGGGGTCCGCAGACGGCGGTGGCCGTCAGTCCGACAGTCGTGGCCCAGCGCGCGGTGGTCCGCATTGTGTGCATCCTTCCGCTCGAATGACAGGGTGTGCCGGCCCGTGCTCGGTCGGTGCCGGGTCGGCGAGCGCCACTCTGCCGAGTCCGCCGCGGAAACACACATCGACCCCACGGGTTTCAGTAACCTTGCGTGTTGAATCAGTGGCGTGAAGTTACGGAATCGAAGCGGGTGAAGCCCGTAACCGCACGGTCTCCGGTGGTGCGAAGCGGCCAGATGGCCGATTTCGATGCGTTCGTTAATAGGCCTGAAACATTCCGATTCCGCTCTCGGGTGACCACTTTGCAACCGCTTGCGTTCATGCTCCCGCCGGGTAAACGTCATTGCACGATGACGAACGAGCAGCGAGAGCACCTGCGCGGCTGGTTCGCCGGCCGCCTGCCCGACGGCTTCTTCGAGGAGCTGACCGAGGTCACGGTCGACCGCGAGGAGATCACCGTCATCGGCCGGGCCGACCGAGGACGTCCCGGACGCGCCGGAGCGGCAGGTCCTCGACACCTGGATCGCCGGTGGTGTGGCGCGCAGCCGCAGTGACGCGCTGGCCTGGTGCGTGCGCCTGGTCCGGCGCCACACGGACGACTGGCCGGCGGAGCTGCGCGACTCCCTGGAACACGTGCAGCGGGTCCGGGCCCGGGGGCCGGACGCCGGACCGGAGGACAGGCGCCCGGACGACGGGGAGTGACCACGAGCCCTGCACCCGCCGCATCTCCCCCGCCCCTGGTCGGGGGCCGTCCATACCGCTCGGTATCGTCGCCCGTACGGCACGGTCTCGACGAGAAGACGACGAGAGGCGGGTACGTACGGTGGGCAAGCACTGGGCGGACTTCCAGTACGAGATCTATCTGAACGGGATGACGGGTGCCGTACCGCGGCTGCCCACCGATCTGACCCGGCTTGAGGAGCTGACCGAGCAGCGGCTCGGGCCCGGGCCGGTCGGCTACGTGGCGGGCAGCGCGGGCGACGGAAGTACCGCCCGGGCCAACCGGGCCGCCCTGGAGCGGCGCCGGATCGTGCCGCGCATGCTGCGGGACGTGCACGAGCGGGACCTGTCGGTCGAGGTGCTGGGCCGTGCCCTGCCGGCCCCGCTGGCGCTGGCCCCGGTCGGCGTGCTGTCGATCATGCACCCGGACGCCGAGTCCGCCGCGGCCCGGGCCGCCGCCGCACAGGGCGTGCCGTACATCCTGTCCTCGGCGTCCAGTACCCCCATGGAGCAGGTCGCCGAGGCCATGGGCGACGCCGAGCGGTGGTTCCAGCTGTACTGGCCGAAGGACCCGGAGGTGGCGCGCAGCTTCCTCGACCGGGCGAAGGCGGCCGGGTTCAGCGTGCTCGTCGTCACCCTGGACACACCGCTGCTGTCCTGGCGGCCCCGCGATCTCGACCAGGCCTACCTGCCGTTCCTGCACGGCGTCGGCACCGCCAACTACTTCTCCGACCCTGCCTTCCAGGCGGGGCTGGCCAAGCCGGTGCACGAGGATCCGAACGCGGCCGTGATGCGTTTCGTCGGCCTGTTCGCCGACCCGGCCAAGACCTGGCCGGACCTGGCGTTCCTGCGGGACAACTGGGACGGGCCGATCGTCCTCAAGGGCGTGCTGCACCCGGACGACGCCCGGCTCGCGGCCGACGCCGGCATGGACGGCGTGGTCGTCTCCAACCACGGCGGGCGGCAGGTGGCCGGCTCCGTCGCGGCGGCGGACGCGCTGCCGCGCGTCGTGGAAGCCGTCGGCGACCGGCTGACCGTCCTCTTCGACAGCGGTGTGCGCACCGGCGACGACGTCTTCAAGGCCCTCGCCCTGGGGGCCCGCGCCGTCCTGCTCGGCCGCCCGTACGTCTACGGCCTCGGCCTCGACGGACAGGCGGGCGTCGAGCACGTCATCCGCTGTCTGCTGGCCGAACTCGACCTGACCCTCGCCCTGTCGGGCCACGCCACACCGGGCACGGTCGGGCCCGCCGACCTCGTCGAGGACCCGGCGTGACGACGACGGGGCCGCGCGGCCCGAGTTCCGCGCGGCCCCGTCCGGCCCGAGGGGCCCCGGTTCAGCCGGTTCGGCCGGCCGGGCCGGTCACCTGGCGGGCCGCCGGGCTCTCCTGCTCCTCGATCGACAGCGAACCGGAGGCCGTGGGCACGGGCTCCGCCTGCCAGCGCTGGGCGTCGGACCGGTCGCGGACCTTGACGACGATGTCGGCGTCCGGGTCGTCGTCGGCCGGGGTGAGGGCGAGCTGCTCGTCCCAGCGGGGCAGCAGTTCGCCGCGCACGGTGAGGTCGTAGCGCACGTCGTCGCCCCGCTCGGCATCCTCGTCGGCGCAGGTGCCGAGGACCACGACGCCGGCGTCCTTGTGCGAATCCAGGCACAGCCCGGGATCCGCGACGCTGCGCAGCGACCCGTCCTTCTCGTACGTCCACTGCTGGGTCCACACCGTCGAGCACGGTGCCAGCTTCGTCCCCGAGCCCTCCTTCGGCAGGTCCCGGATGTCGAGGCAGAGGCCGGCGCCGGTGTTGCGCAGCCGCGTCACCCCCGGTGCCGTGGGCAGTCCGGCCGTGCCGGGCGGTGTCGCGGAGGTGGCGCTGTCACCTCTGCCGGCGCTGTTGGAGCCGGCCGGGTCGGCCTCCCCGCCGTCGTAGGACGTCGTGCCGAGGATGAGCACGGCCGTCAGCACACCGGCCGACACCGCGCCGACGCCCGAGAGCAGTCCCCGGGAGGACCGCAGCGCCTGCGGGATCCGTGTCCCGTCGGCCCCGCGCGCCGGGAGCGGGATCCGGGCGAGCAGCCGGTGGCCGCCCGTGCCGCGCCGCCCGCCGCGCCGGCCGGCGCGACCGCCCCGGGTGCCGTGCGGGGCCCGGCCCGGACGGGAGTCGAGGTAGCGGCGGGCGCCCCAGCCCAGCACCGCTTCGGCGAGCAGCGGACCCAGTGGCCCCTCGAAGTGGCTCAGCTGCTCGGCCGCGTCCCGGCAGTAGCGGCACTGGTCCAAGTGCTCCTGGACGTCCGGCAGGAGGGCTCCGCCCCGGCGGATCGGGACGTCGAGCAGGCGGTTGTAGAACCGGCAGTCCTGGGTCGGCGCGAGTTCGCGATGGGCCCGTACGACGCCTTCACGGAATGCGTCACGCGCCTGTTCCAGGGCGGCCGACGCGAGGTCGGTGTCCATGCCCAGCAGACCGGCCGGGACGGTTATGGCATCGGCCTCGACCTCGACGTGCCAGAGCACACAGCGCGCGGCGGCGGGAAGCGCCTGGAATGCCCGCTCCGTGAGAACACGGTTTTCGGGCGTGAGGGACGTGGCCGCGCGCAGCCCGCGCCCTCCGGCCGGCTTCTGCAACGCGGGCAGAACGGCCGATATTCGATCGTCGCCGGACCATTCCCGAATCGTGTCGCGCACGGTCACCAGCAGGGCCGGGCGCAGCGCGACGGCCGACTCGCCGAAGGCGAGGCGGTTGAGGGTCCGGTGAAAGGCGGTCCCGGTGACCATCGCGGCGACCTGGGCCGAGGAGGCGAGGCAGATGACCGCGTAGTCGTGCACCGACTGCCAGTGCCGCGCCATCAGCAGCGCGACGGAATGGGCGGCTACCCCGCCCTCCGGGCTGCCTCTCAACGGGGTGGCGAGATTCTCGTCGGATTCCCCCGGATCCCCGCCGGGCGGGGGATACGGAGGTCGAGGGGGGTGGGGGGTGGGCACTGAGATGGTTCCTTCCCACGCGCAGGTGGCACACAGAAGTCCTGCCGCCGAAAAAGGAGCCCGGTTGGTGCGTACCTTTTTGGGCGCGGCGCGGGGGGTGCGAATTCGCCGACGGCGAATCGGACCCGGTCAACAAATGCCGTGCGACTCTTGGTCATTCCCCCCGCACGTGCGTGCACTCTTGCACAATCCCCACACGGCCAACAAGGCGCACGGACCACATCCCTGCCATTGACAGAAAGTCAGAAGGGGAACACCTCTGCGCAGGTCGTACCGGTTTTCGACTCTGTTCAGATCTGCCAGGCGCGCAGCCGGTCCGCCGCGCCGTAGACGTCGGTCGTGCCGGACATCAGGTCCCGGGCCAGATCGACGAGAGCACCGTAGGGCGGGTCGATGCCGACGCCGCTGACGAACATGTAGGCCACGGCCGTCGCACAGGCGAATCGGGCGTTGGCCGAGGGCAGCGGCCGCAGCACGGCGAGGGTGTGCAGCAGCGCGGCCGCCCGCCAGGCGGGGTCGGAGTCCACCCCGAGGCGCGGCGGGTCGACGCGGTGCCGGGCGACGGCGGCGACCAGCGCGGAGAAGTCGTTGATGGTGGGCTGGTCCGGCAGGACCTCTTCGTGGCGCTGGAGCAGCCAGGGCACGTCGATATGGAGGACGGGTGCCATCGGTCAGGCGGCCCGGCCCTCGCCCTTGGCGGGCGGTTCGTCGTCGGGGAAGGCGGCGGCGAATTCGTCGGCGTGGGTCGCGAAGAACCGCCGGAAGGCCTCGGCGCCCTCCTGCAGCGCCCGGTGGCGGGCTATGTCGGCGGCGGCCGCCTCCCGCACCAGCGCCTTCATGGACGTACCGCGCTCCTTGGCGATCTGCCGCAGGTCCTCAAGTTCGCGGTCGCTGAACTCGACGTTGAGAGCTGGCATGCCTTCACGGTAGCGCCCGGGGTACTGACCCGTAAATAGCCCCAGGTCACACCCGGTAGCGGGAGGTACCACCCAGGTGTCTCGCCCATCTCGGGGCTGAGATGTGGGTCACATCCGGCGGTGCGATGTCACATTCCGGGGCCCTGTCCGGCTCGCAGGGGTGAGCGCGCATACGGGAGGGCCACGCATGACCGAGATCTCCGCACCCGGCACCGACGCCCCGCTCGACGAGGCGACCGGGGTGTTCGTCGACCATCGCGAGCTGCTGTTCGGTGTCGTCTACAACATGCTCGGCAGTGTCGCCGACACCGAGGACGTCCTGCAGGAGACGTGGCTGTCCTGGACGGCCCGCTGCGGCGGCGCCCCCCTGGCGGGTGTCGACCACCCCCGCGCCTATCTCGTCCGGGTGGCGGTCAACCACGCGCTGCGCCGCCGGGCCGCGATCAGCCGCCGGCGGGAGACGTACGTCGGCCCGTGGCTGCCCGAGCCGCTGGTCGCCGACGAGGACGCCGGCACCGCCGACGGCCCGGCCCTGCGCGGCGAGGCGGTGTCACTGGCGATGCTGGTGGTCCTGGAGTCGCTGACACCGCTGGAGCGGGCGGTGTTCGTCCTGGGCGAGGTGTTCGGCTATCCGCACGCCGAGATCGCCGGGATCATCGACCGCTCCCCCGCCGCCGTGCGGCAGCTGGCGCACCGGGCGCGGGAGCACGTGCACGCGCGGCGGCCGCGCTACCAGGCGCATCCGCGGGTGCGGCGGGAGGCGACGGAGCGGTTCGTGCGGGCGGCACTGGGCGGGGACATCGCCGAGCTGATGGAGGTGCTCGCGCCGGACGTCACCGCGTGGACGGACGCCGGCGGCAAGCGCCGGCGGGCGGGCCTGCGGCCGGTGCACGGCCGGGACAAGGTGACCCGGCTGCTCACCTCCGGCCGGGGCGGCCCGGATCGTCCCGTGTGGCGCTACCGGCGCGTCAACGGCGACGACGCGGCGGTCCTGTTCGACGGCGACGCGCCCTTCGCCGTCCTGGTCCTGGACCTCACCCCGGAGGGCGACCGGGTGCGCGGCATCTACGTCGTGGCCAACCCGGACAAGCTGGCCCACCTGCCCCGGGAGGCGGCGTGAGCGCGGGGCGGGGCGAGCGGGTCGCCGACTGGTTCGACGGCCGGCTCGGGATCCACACGCTCGGCCGGAAGTACCTGCGCAAGGTGTTCCCGGACCACTGGTCCTTCCTGCTCGGCGAGATCTGCCTGTACAGCTTCGTGGTGCTGGTGCTGACCGGCGTGTATCTGACGCTGTTCTTCCACCCGTCGATGAACGAGGTGGTCTACGACGGGAGTCACACGCCGCTCAACGGGGTGCGCATGTCGGAGGCGTACGCCTCCACCCTGGACATCAGCTTCGACGTGCGCGGCGGGCTGCTGATCCGGCAGCTGCACCACTGGGCGGCGCTGGTCTTCGTCGCCGGGATGCTGACGCACATGATGCGGCACTTCTTCACGGGCTCGTTCCGCAAACCCCGAGAGGTGAACTGGCTGTTCGGCTGGCTGCTGCTGCTCCTGGGCCTGTTCGAGGGGCTGTTCGGCTACTCGCTGCCGGACGACCTGCTGTCGGGCACGGGCCTGAGGTTCGTGCACGGGGCGCTGCTGTCGGTGCCGATCGTGGGGACGTACCTGGCGATGTTCCTGTTCGGGGGCGAGTTCCCCGGCGACGACATCGTCGCCCGCTTCTACGCGCTGCACGTGCTGCTCGTCCCCGGGATCATGGCCGCCCTGATCGTCGTCCACGTCCTGCTCGTCGTGTATCACAAGCACACCCAGTTCGCGGGGCCCGGGCGCACCGAACGCAACGTGGTGGGGGCGCCGTTCCTGCCCGTGTACCTGGCGAAGGCGGGCGGTTTCTTCTTCCTCGTGTTCGGGGTGCTCACGCTGATGGCGGCGGTCGCGACGATCAACCCGGTCTGGTCGTACGGTCCCTATCGCGCCGACCAGGTGTCCACGGGCGCCCAGCCCGACTGGTACCTGGGCTTCGCGGAGGGGCTGGTGCGGATCATGCCCGGCTGGGAGATCACGCTGTGGGGCCACACGCTGGTGTTGGGCGTGCTGATCCCCGTCGTGGTGTTCCCGCTGCTGCTGGTGTTCATCGGGGTGTACCCCTTCCTGGAGGCCCGGTTCACCGGCGACCGGCACGAGCACCACCTCCTGGACCGGCCGCGCGACCGCCCGGTGCGCACGGCCGTCGGGGCGGCCTGGATCGCTCTCTACCTGGTCCTGCTGGCGGGCGGTGGCAACGACATCGTGGCGACCCGCTTCCACCTGTCGATCAACACGGTGACGTGGGCGGTGCGGATCGGGATGTTCGCGGTGCCGGCGGTGGTCTTCGTGGTGACCCGGCGGGTCTGCCTGGGGCTGCGGGCGCGCGACCGGGAGCTGGTGGCGCACGGCCGGGCGACGGGGGTGATCAAGCGGTTGCCGCACGGTGGGTACGTCGAGGTGCACGAGCCGCTCGACCCGGCGCGGCTGCACACGCTGACCGCGCACGAACGGCCCGGGGATCTCGTCGTCAGGAGCGGGCGCGACAGAACTCCCGGACGGTCCGGTTGAACGCCTCGGGTGCCTCGATGTTGCTGAGGTGCCCGACGCCGGGGAGCACGACCAGCGTGGCCTCCGGGATCGCCGCCAGGAACGCGCGGGCGACGAGGTCCACCGGGGAGCGGCGGTCGAGTTCGCCCCACAGCAGCAGCGTCGGCACCGTGATCCCGGGCAGCAGGTCGCTGAGGTCGGCCTCGGCCATGACGGCGAGCTCGGTACGCACGCTGCCCGGCCGGGTGTCGGCCGACATCACCGAGAGCAGGCGTACGGCTTCGGCAGGCGGTGTCCCGGCGAACAGGCCGGGCACGGTGGGTGCGAACTCCGCCGGCGGGACGGCGAGCATCCGCTCGGCCCCCTCGACCCGGGCCCGCACCTCCGCCGCGGGCAGGGAGCCCTTCCAGCCGGCGTAGGTGTCGACCAGGAGCAGGGTACGGACGAGCCCGGGATGACGCCGGTAGAGCTCCAGCACCACGGTCCCGCCCCAGGACAGGCCGAGGACGTGGGCCGGGCCCAGGCCCACGTCCTCCACGACCGCCGCCAGACAGCGGGCGTAGTCGGCCAGGGCGAAGCCGGGCGGTACGTCGGAGGACCGGCCGGCGCCCGGTTCGTCCCAGGCGACGACGGTGAACTCGTCGGCCAGATCGCGCAGCTGGCCGCGGAAGAGGCGGGCGTCGGTCGTCGCGCCGTGCGCGAGCACGAGGGGCGGGCCCTGGCCCACCCGGTCGTACGCGACCTCGATGCCGTCGACCCGCACCGCGTGCATGGCACCAGGCTACGCGCGGGTACCGGAGGCGTCCTGTCGTGCGGACGCCTCCGGTATCGGCGGTGGTGTGCCGGGGACTAGCCCTGGTCGGCCACGAAGGAGGCCATGCGGGTCAGGGCGGCGTTCCAGTTGATCGTGTGCTCGTTGGTCGACCAGGACTGGATGTCGTCGATGTAGCAGAACTGGCCGACGCAGCCCTGCAGCTTGCTCTGGGCGTAGGGGTCCTGGATGCTCGAGTTCGGCCCGCCCGCGAGGGTGCCCCGCGGCGGGTTGGGCTGGTTCGGGTCGAGCTGCCGGGCGTACCAGCGGCTGTGCTGGTTCTGGGCGCTGACCTCTCCGTAGCCGGTGACGTAGGAGATGTTGAGCGCGTTGCGGCCCAGGATGTAGTCCATGCTCTGCAGCGCGCCGTCGCGGTACTTCGAGGCGCCGGTGATGTCGTACGCGGTGGCGAGGACGACGGCGTTGTTGAGGATCTGGTGGCTGGAGCCCCAGTCGTACGTGTCCCCCTCCGGGGCGTACGGCATGCCGTACGGGTGTGCCTTCAGGGTGGCCAGGTACCGGTCGGCGCCCTTGATCACGGACTGGCGCACCTTGTCCCGGCCGGGCAGCCTGCTGGGCACCGTGGCGAGGTCGAGACGGCCGGCCGCGCCGGTGCGGGCCCAGTCGAAGCCGATGGGCTTGAACAGGTCGGCCGTGTGGACCGGTGACTTCAGCAGGTACTCCTCGAACTGCCGCTCCCCCGTGGAGAGGTACAGCTCGGCCGCCGCCCAGTAGAAGTCGTCGGACACGTCGGTGTCGGCGTAGGCGCCGCCGCCGATGCCGTCGCTCTCGGAGGCGAGGCGGTCGGGGTGGGCGAGCGCCGCCGCCCAGGCCTTGCGCGCGGCCGCCAGCGTCTTCCCGGCGAACGCCTTGTCGTGGGGCCGGTACAGCCGGGCCGCCTGCGCGGCCGTGGCGGCCAAATTCAGGGTCGCGGCCGTGGACGGCGGGTGCAGCTCACGCTTCTGCGGGTCGTCGTGGGGCATCAGCGGCAGCCCGGTCCACTGCTCGTCGTGGATCTTGTGGTGGGCCATGCCCGCCAGCGGCTTGCCGTCCGGCACCTGCATCTTCAGCAGGAACTCCAGCTCCCAGCGGGCCTCGTCGAGGAGGTCGGGCACCTTGTTGCCGCTCTCGGGGAGGGCGAGGCTGCCGTCGCCGAGCTTGCCGGGGTCCCCGGTGCGGGCGTGCAGGGCGCGTTCGTGGGTGCTCAGCAGTTCCCAGACGGAGATGCCGCCGTTGACGACGTACTTGCCGTGGTCGCCGGCGTCGTACCAGCCGCCGCTGACGTCGAGCGTGTAGTCGCAGACGCCGGGCTGGCAGGGCACGGACGTGTCGCCCTGGTTGGGTGCCACGCCGACGTGACCGGCCGGGCGGCCGTAGCCGGGGCGCAGGTCCTCGCGTATCGCGATGCCGCTGCGCTGCGTGTAGTAGTACTTCGCCGAGTCCAGCCGCAGCCGCTCGTAGGCGCTCGCGCCGATGTCGAAGGGGCGGCTGGTCTCGCCGTCGGCGACGAGCGTGAAGCCGGAGCCCTTCTTGCGGTAGGCGCCGAAGTCGAAGGAGTGCACGTTCTGCCCGGAGGAGGTGTCGACCCCGCGCGGCACGGTCGTGCCCCGGGCGACGACCGTCCCCGCGGAGTTCTTCAGTTCCCAGGGCAGCTTCGTCGTGGCGTCGGTGACGAGCGTGGCGTTCTTCGGTCCGGCGGGCAGGTAGGCGACCTGGTTGACGCGCACCCGCGGCCCGGTGTCGGGCTCGTACGGCTCCGGCGTGACCCCGCCCAGCAGCGACACGTCGTCCATGCAGAAACGCCACGCGTCCGCGCTGCCGCCGAGCTGGAAGCCGACCTGGCCCTGGGTGGTGTCCACGGGTGAGGTGAAGGTGTACGAGTAGGTGTCGCCGGAGACGCTGAGCTGCGGCGTCACCTCGTGGTAGGTGTCGTAGGGCGCCACGGACAGGCCGACGATCGCGCGCACCACGTGCCCGGCGGGACTGCCCGTCGCCTGGAAGGAGAAGCGGTACGACTCCCCCTTCACGAGGGTGATGTCGTTCTGGCCGACGGCGGCGTCCCAGCGGTTGGTGGTACCGCCGGGCACGTCGGCGCAGAGGCGGCCGTCGGACAGGCCGGCGGTGACGTTGCTGGTCGTCCACCACGGCGCGGTGGTGGTGTCGAAGGTGCCGTTCCTGACCTGCTCGATCTCCTCGGCCCCGGCCGGCGCGGAGGGCAGCGCGGTGAGCACGGTCGCCAGCAGGGCCGTCAGGGACAGCAGGGCGGTTCTGCGTCGTTTCACGTCTGGGCTCCTCCGGGAGGTGCGGGTGGGCGCTCGGCATGGGAGCGCTCCCAGATGCGGACGCAGGCCATGGTTGTGGCAGATGTGACGCGCCGTCAACGGTGCGGACAGGACTGACCGCACGGGACCGTCCGGCCCGGCCCGGACCGGCCCGCGCGCGACCGGCACGACGGCTCTCCCCCCAGGACGCGGAGGCCCGCTCAACTGATCGCGGCCGGCGCGTTCTGTCGAGGTGTCACATGGCACCGCCGCGGATGCGGGAGACGCTTCCCCTCCCGCCGTCACGCCGGCCGGATCACGGCTCCACCGCGCGGGACCGGGCCGCATGGGGGTTACCCGTCCACGCCGGGCGTCTACGGACTAGTCTGGAACTCAAGTGACCTCCCTGTTTACTGTGAGTGTCCGTATGGAGTGGCGACGATGAGCCCGGACGAGCCGTTCGACGATGGCGTGGCTGCCCGTGCCGTCATCGCCGCCGACGGCACGCTCACGCAGTGGAGCGAGGGCGCCCGCCGCCTGCTGGGGCACACGGCCGACGAGGTCGTGGGCCGCCCGGCCGCGGGGCTGCTGGCCGACGGGGCGCAACCGCCGCCCACGCCCGTCGACGCCCGCTGGAGCGGCACGCTCAGCCTGCGCCACCGCGACGGCCGCACGGTGTCCGTGTGGGTGCTCGCCCACCGCCGGCCCCCCGACGGTCCGCAGACGACCGACTGGCTCGCCGTCGCCCCGCCCGCGATGCCGGACCGGGACGACCCGGACGACCCGCTGCTGCGGGCGGCCCTCACCCAGTCGCCCTGCGCCACGATGATCTTCGACGAGGAGTTGCGGCTGCACGGCGTCAACGACGCCATGGCGGACCTGCTCGGGCTGCCGGCCGGCCGGGTGCGGGGACTGCGGCCCACCGACATCGGCAGCCGGCAGCAGAACAGCGACCTGGAGGAGCACCTGCGCCGGGTGCTGGCAACGGGCCGGCGGCAGGACATGCAGACGTACATGAAGGCCACCGGCGAGGACCGGGGGCCGCACGCCTGGCTGGCCCGGATGGCCCCGCTCACCGACGAAGCGGGACGGGTGCGGGGCGTGTGCGTGACCGCCCACGACTTCTCCGACCAGTACCGGTCCCGGGAGCGGTTGCAGCTGGTCAACGAGGCGAGCGTGCGCATCGGCACCACCCTCGACGTGACCCGTACGGCCCAGGAGCTGGCGGACGTGTGCGTCCCGGCGCTCGCCGACTTCGTCAGCGTCGACCTGCTCGACCCGGGGCAGGGCGGTGAGCCCTCCGGAACGCCGGTGCCGCCGGTCGGCCTGCGCCGGGCGGCCCACCGGTCGGTCAATCCGGGCAACCCGGAGGCCGTCGCCAAACCGGGCCAGGTGGACGTCTACCCGGAGCACTCCCCGCAGGCCGCCTCCCTGGTCGCGGGCCACACCGTCGTGGCCACCGGCTCCTCCGCCGACCTGGAGCGGTGGCTCGCCTGGGACCCGGTCCGCTTCCGCCGGGTCCGCGAGTACGGCATCCACTCCACGATGTCCGTCCCGCTGCAGGCCCGGGGCACCACGCTCGGTGTCGCCGTCTTCACCCGCTTCCGGCGTCCGGAGGCCTTCACCGACGACGACGTGCTGCTCGCCGAGGAGGTCACGGCCCGCGCCGCCGTCTGCATCGACAACGCCCGCCGCTACTCCCGCGAGCGCGAGACCACCCTCACCCTCCAGCGCAGCCTGCTGCCGCGGACCCTGCCCCGCACGGCGGCCGTGGAGGCGGCCTCCCGCTATCTGCCCGCCACCCGCTCAGGCGTGGGCGGCGACTGGTTCGACGTCATCCCGCTGTCCGGGATGCGGGTCGCCATGGTCGTCGGGGACGTCGTCGGCCACGGCATCCAGGCCTCGGCCACCATGGGCCGGCTGCGCACGGCCGTCCGCACCCTCGCCGACATCGACCTGGCCCCCGACGAGCTGCTCACCCACCTCGACGACCTGGTCGTCCGGCTCTCCCAGGAGTCCGGCGGCGGCGACGCGGGCACCGGCGAGGTGGGTGCGACCTGCCTGTACGCGGTCTACGACCCGGTCTCCCGGCGCTGCACCCTGGCCCGGGCCGGGCACCCGCAGCCCCTGCTGGTCCCGCCGGACGGTCCGGCCCGGCAGCTCGACCTGCCCTCCGGGCCGCCGCTCGGCGTCGGCGGGCTGCCCTTCGAGTGCGCCGAGGTGGACCTGCGCGAAGGCAGCGTCCTGGCGTTCCACACGGACGGACTGCTCGCCAGCCGCGAGCGGGACGTCGACGCGAACCAGCGGATGCTCCGCGAGGCCCTGTCGGCACCCTCCGACTCCCTGGACGAGACCTGCGACCGCGTGCTGCACGCCCTGCTCCCGCCGGGCGGCTCCGCCGACGACGTGGCCCTGCTGCTGGCCCGCACCCGCGGCCTGCCCTCCTCCCAGGTGGCGACCTGGGACATCCCCGCCGACCCGGCGCTGGTCGCCCCCATCCGCAAGCAGGTCGTCGACCAGCTGGAACGCTGGGAGCTGCTGGAGGCCACGTTCACGGCCGAGCTGGTGGTCAGCGAGCTGGTCACCAACGCCATCCGCTACGGCGCCCCGCCCATCCGGCTCCGGCTCATCCACGACGCGTCCACGCTGATCTGCGAGGTCTCCGACACCAACCACACGGCGCCGCACCTGCGGCGGGCCAAGACCTGGGACGAGGGCGGCCGGGGCCTGCTCCTGGTGGCGCAGCTCACCCAGCGCTGGGGCAGCAGGCACACCACCGAGGGCAAGACGATCTGGGCGGAGCTGGCGCTGCTCGACGACATCTGACCGGCCCCGGGCCGGCGCCCGGCCGGACGGGACCGCTCCCGCGACGCCGTCGCGTTCATTACGGCTCTCTTACCTTCACCTGGTTCCCTCGGCGGGCACCATCTGTTCGCGTCCCGGAGGACTCCCCTGCACACCCCGCTCGCCGAAGTCCTGTCCGTGACGCTGCTGGCCGCCGTGCTCCTGTGGGCCGTGGCCCGCCCGAAAGGGCTGCCCGAAGCCGTGCTGGCGGTGCCGGCGGCGGCACTCGCGGTCGCCGTCGGGATCATCTCGCCCGCCCACGCCTGGGAGGAGATCCAGCGGCTCGGCCCCGTGGTCGGCTTCCTCGCCGCCGTGCTGGTGCTGGCCCACTTCTGCGACGTCGAAGGTCTCTTCACCGCCTGCGGGGCGTGGATGGCCCGCAGGTCCGCCGGGCGCCCCACCCGGCTGCTGACGGCGGTGTTCGTCCTGGCCTCGCTCATCACGGCCGTGCTCAGCCTGGACGCCACGGTCGTCCTGCTCACCCCGGTCGTGCTCGCCACCGCCGGGCGGATGGGCGTGCGGGCCCGTCCGCACCTGTACGCCTGCGCCCACCTGTCGAACACCGCCTCGCTGCTGCTGCCGGTCTCCAACCTCACCAATCTGCTGGCCTTCACGGCGAGCGGACTGAGCTTCACGCGGTTCGCGGCGCTGATGGCCCTGCCCTGGCTGGTCGCGATCGCGGCCGAGTACCTGGTGTTCCGGCGGTTCTTCGACGAGGAGCTGAGCGCCCCGCTCCCCTCCCCCGACGACGACGCCGGACCGCCCGAGCCGCTGCCGCTGTTCGCGCTCGTCACGGTCGGCTGCACGCTGGCCGGGTTCGTGGTGGCCTCCGCCGTGGGCGTGTCACCGGCGTGGGCCGCCCTGGCCGGGGCGCTGGTGCTGGCCGGGCGGGCCCTGCTGCGTCGGCGGGCCACCCCGCTGACGGTGGTGCGCTCCGCGGCACCGGCCTTCCTGGCGTTCGTGCTCGCGCTCGGGGTCGTCGTGCGCGCGGTCGTGGACCACGGGCTGGCCGACGCCCTCCAGCGGGTGCTGCCCGGCGGTGACGGTCTGCTCGCCCTGCTGGGCCTGGCCGCCCTGGCCGCGGTGCTGGCGAACCTCATCAACAACCTGCCCGCGGTGCTCGTGCTGCTGCCGCTGAGCGCGGGGTCCGGCCCCGGTGCCGTGCTGGCGGTGCTGCTCGGCGTGAACATCGGCCCCAATCTGACCTACGCCGGGTCGCTGGCGACCCTGCTGTGGCGGCGGATCGTGCAGCAGCACGGGCACCGGGTCGGGCTCGGTGAGTTCACCCGGCTCGGGCTCCTGGCGGTACCGGCGGCGCTGGTACCGGCCGTGGTGGCGCTGTGGCTGTCCCTGCGCGTCCTGGGGGTCTGAAGGGCTGGAGGGCTGGAGGGCTGAGGCGGCGGATCCGCCCTCGCCTCAGCGGGCGTCGCCCCCGCCACGGCCGCCGTGGCCGTATCCGCCGTATCCGTAGCCGCCGTATCCGTAGCCGGGGTAGCCGTACTCCGGAGAGCCGTACCCGCCGTCCTCGTCGCAGTAGTGCCCGTAGCGGTGGCAGGGCGGTTCGCTGGGGGCCGGGCTGCTCGGGGCGGGCTCGGAGGTGGTGGGGGCCGGCGCGGGCGTGGCCGTTCCGGACGGAGCCGGTGCCGGGGCGGGTGGGGGCGTGGGCCGGGGGGACGGCAGAGCGGCGTCCCAGGTGACGGCCGCCATCCGCAGGTCGGCCTTGGCGGTGTCGATCACCCAGCGCTGCACGTCCTGATCGGCGCGGGCCTTGAGGACCAGGGAACCGGAACCGTCCGTCGCCGCCGGGGCCAGAGCGAGGTCCTGGTCCCAGCGGGGCACCAGGGCGCCCTGGAGGGTGAAGTCGTAGCGGACGTTCCTGGGGTCCGGCCGGGAGGCGCCCGTGCAGGGGGCCAGCCGCACGGAGTAGCCGAGACGCGAGTCCAGGCACAGCTCGGGAGCGGCCCCGTTGCGCAGCAGGCCGTCGGTCTCGTACGTCCACTGCTGACCGGAGTCCGCGGAGCACGGGGCGAGTTCGGCCTCCGCGCCCTCTACGGCCTTCCCGCCGTCGAGGCCGACGCACCGGTCGGAGCCGACGTTGTGCAGCCGGCCGCGCAGGGCGCCCTTCGCGGCGTCGCCGGATCCGGCCCAGGACGGGTCGCGGGTCCGCTCGCCCGTGTCCGGACCGGGTGCCTCCTCGGCACCGCGCCCGGTGCCCGGCGGGCCGCCGTCCCCGGAGTTCGCGAGGGACCACAGCACCAAGGGCACGACGACGAGGCCGCTGACGGTCAGGACGCCGGCGGCGAGGTGGCGGCGCCGGGCGGCACGGCGGGCCGCCTTGTGGGCCGATCGGCGGGCGGCGACACGGGATCCCGCGGCACGTGATCCCGCGGCACGTGATCCCGCCGAGCGTGATCCGGCGGCACGCGATGCCGCGCCACGCGGGCCGGGGGTGGCGTCGTCGGACGACGGCGCCACGGCATGTGCGGGGGTCAGGACCGGGTCCGGGTCCTGCTCCTGGGCGCCGCTCCGGGCTGCCGCCGGTGACGAGGTGCCGTCTCCGGTCGCGCCGGAGTCGGTGAACGACTCCCCGATCGCGCCGGCGAGGGTGACCGGGTCCGGGAAGGCCTCCCGGGCAGGGCCCGCCGGACCGGGCGTGACCGCACGCGGCGGTGCGGACGGGGTCCCGAACAGCTCCTGGGCCGCCTCGACGGCCCTCCCCTGGGCCGTCGCGCCGGCGGGCATGCCGCTGTCCGGCCAGGCCTCCGCGCTCCCGGCGGGGCGGCCCTCGGCGTACTGCCGCCCGCCCCAGCCGAGCACCGCCTCGGCCAGGGCGGTGCCCAGGCCGCGGTCGAAGTGGCCGAGCTGGTCGGCGGCGGCGCCGCAGTGCCCGCAGCTGCCGATATGCGCGCGTAGATCCGGGTCGATGGCGTGACCGCCCCGCCGGTACGTCACGTCCAGCAGGCGGAGGTAGCGCCGGCACTCCTCGTCGGGGGCGAGTTCGCGGTGCAGTTGGAGGCACTCCTCGCGCAGCCGGTCCCGGGCCCGCTCCAGTTCGACGCGGGCGCCGTCCTCGTCCAGGCCGAGCAGCCTCGCCGGGGCGGCCGGCGGTTCCGCCTCGACCTCGACGTGCCAGAGCAGACAGCGGGCGGACTGGGGCAGCCGGGGGAAGGCCCCGGACAGCAGACGCCGGTGCGGCGGGGGCAGCAGCCGGGCGGCGGGCCGCTGACCGTCCTCGGCCCGCAGGTCGGGGTGGAGCATGTCGCGCCGGTGGTCACCGGCCCATTCGGCCGCGATGCGCCGTACGGTCACCAGCAGGTGCGGGCGCCAGGCGGAGGTCGGGCCGTTCCGGCGCAGCGTCTCCCCGAACAGCCGGGTGAACGCGGCGGTGGTGAGGATGCCGGCGGCGCGCGGGCCGTCGGTGCACAGCCGGGCGTAGGCGAAGCCCGCCTCCCAATGGCGGTCCAGCAGCTCGCCGACGGGGTGCAGGGCCGGGGTCGCCCCCGTCCACTTCCTGAGCTCGGCACTCAGCTGCTCGTCCGTCGCTCCGAACCCGCGGGCCGGGGCCGGAGAATTCGACGGGCCTGCGTCATTCACGACTGCATTCCTCTCGAGGACATGCGGAATAAAAGTCCGGACCAAGGGGTATGCCGGCACGTCGGCCGCGCGCATACCAAGAATGGCGCGTTGTCCGCACGCCTGCACGGCACACCTTTGCACAGGTCAGCGACAGGGAACAAGAGAACCAGCCGTTTCGTGCATTGCGTGCGCGGCCGCCGCCTTTTGACAGAATGTCAACCGGCCGAGCAAAAGGGATTTCGGCTCTGTTCCCGGATTCAGTGGCGGGTCCGGTAGGCGCCGGGCGGTATCCCGTAGCGCTCCCGGAAGACCCGGTTGAAGTGGAAGGGGCTGGCGAAGCCGGAGGCCGCGGCGACGCGTTCCACGGGCAGGTCGGTGTTCTCCAGCAGCCGGGCCGCGTGCCGCAGCCGGGCCTCGCGCAGGGCCCGCATCGGCGACTGGCCGAGCTGTGTGCTGAACAGGTGGGCGAAGCGGGACGGTGACAGGGCGACGTCCTCGGCGAGCGAGCGGACGGTGTGCGGGGCGCCCGGATCGGCGGTGATCAGTTCCTCGGCGCGGCGGACGCGGGCGTCCAGACCCGGTCGCGTGACCGTGGGCCGGGCGGCGGCGGTGACGAGCAGGACGATCTCCTCCAGGGCGCACAGGGCGAGTTCGCGGGCGGCGCTGCCGTGCGCGACGGCGACCTGACCGTCCGGGGAACCGGCGGGGCCGGGGCCGGGCGGTGCGCCGGTCCCGGTCCAGCGGGCGTCGGCGTGCATGCGCCGGAAGACCGCCGCGACCCGGCCGTGCAGTGCGGCGGGGACCGACAAGACCGTGTACATCCCGTCGCCGGTGCCGTACGGCCGCAGCCACGCGGTCCAGGCCGGGCGGGCCTGGCAGTGCGCCCACCAGAACCGCCAGTGCCGGGCACCCGGCCCGACCGCGTAGCCGTGCGGGGCGCCCGGCGCGAGCACGACGAGGTCGCCCGGGCCGGCCGGAGTCCGCGCGGCGCCCTGCCACAGCCGTCCCCGCCCTCCCGTGGTCCAGGTGACGAGCCAGCTCGGGGACCCCTGGGGCCGGTTGACGGTGTATCCGGAGGGCTGGTCGTAGTGGCCGAGCACGACCAGGCCGGGGGGCGGCGCCGGATCGCCGGCGTCTTCCCGCGCAGCAGTGCCGGGCAATCCGTCAGCACGCACGGGCATCCTCCTGGGCGACGCGGCGGCCTAGCGTGAGGACCGGGGGACACCGATCGAGGAGTGCGTTCATGGCAGTCACGGGCAACGGCGCCACCGGCGCTCCCATCCTGGACCACGCCGGGCTCCGGCGACACCGGGAGGGCTTCGAGGAGGACGGCTTCACGGTGGTCCGCGGTCTCTTCGGGGCCGAGGAGACCGACCGGCTGTGCGGGGAGTTGGCGGCGCTGCGCGAGGCGGGAGGTGTGCCCGGGCACTTCCAGCCGCGCGCCGCCGGGCCGGACGCGGATCCGCTGCACGTGTGGCCGCGCGTGATGCATCCGCACGAGATCAGCGAGCACGCGCGCGAGGTCCTGCTCGACGCCCGGCTGCGGACGGTGCTGGAGACGCTGCTCGGTGAGGAGGTGCTGGCTGCGCAGAGCATGTTCTACTTCAAGCCGCCGGGCGCCCGCGGGCAGGCGCTGCACCAGGACAACTTCTACCTGCGGGTCGAGCCGGGCACGTGCGTGGCGGCGTGGGTGGCCTGCGACGTGATCGACCGGGAGAACGGCGGTCTCGAGGTCGTGCCGGGCACGCACCGCATGGACCTGTTCTGCCCGGAGCTCGCCGACTCCGACGTGTCCTTCGCGCGGGAGTACGTCCCGCCGCCGCCCGGGCTGGCGGCCGTGCCCGTCGACATGCGGCCGGGGGACGTGCTGTTCTTCAACGGCAGTCTGGTGCACGGCTCGCAGCCCAACCGCTCGGCCGACCGGTTCCGGCGGTCGTTCATCGGTCACTACGTGGGGCGGTCGGCCGAGCGGATCGGGGCGTTCTACCGGACCCTGGCGATGGACGGGGCGCGGGTGGTGCTGCCGGAGAGCGAGGGCGCGGGGCCCTGCGGCACGGAGTTCGCGCCGCAGGGGCCCCACTAGTCACGCGCGGTCTCAGTGACCGGCGACGGCGTGCGGGGCGTAGGGGCGTTCCAGCTCTTCTCGTTCCTTGCCGTCGAGCCCCAACTCCACCGCCGCGACCGCGTCCGTGAGGTGGTGCGGCTCGGACGCGCCGACGATCGGGGCCGTCACCGTGTCCTGGTGGAGGAGCCAGGCCAGGGCGACGCGGGCGCGCGGGACGCCGCGGGCCTCGGCGATGCGTGTGACGGCCTCGACGATCGCGCGGTCACCGTCCCGGTAGAGGGTGCTGCCGAAGGTGTCGGTGGCGCTGCGGCCGGTCGTGGTGTCCCAGTCGCGGGTGAGGCGGCCGCGGGCGAGCGGGCTCCACGGCAGGACCCCCACGCCCTGGTCGGCGCAGAGGGGCAGCATCTCGCGCTCCTCCTCGCGGTAGAGCAGGTTGTAGTGGTTCTGCATCGAGACGAAACGGGTCCAGCCGTTCAGCCGCGCGGTGTACTGCATCTTGGAGAACTGCCAGGCGTACATCGAACTGGCCCCGAGGTAACGGACCTTGCCCGCCTTGACGACGTCGTGCAGCGCCTCCATCGTCTCCTCGACCGGGGTGTGCGGGTCGAAGCGGTGGATCTGGTAGAGGTCGACGTAGTCCGTGCCCAGGCGGGCGAGGCTCCGGTCCAGCTCGGTCATGATCGCCTTGCGGGACAGGCCTCCGCCGTTCGGTCCGGGGCGCATCCGGTTGTTCACCTTCGTCGCCAGGACGATCTCGTCGCGGCGGGCGAAGTCGCGCAGGGCGCGGCCGACGATCTCCTCGCTGGTGCCGTCGGAGTAGACGTTGGCCGTGTCGAAGAAGGTGATGCCCGCCTCGACCGCCTGCCGGATCAGCGGGCGGGAGGCCTCCTCGTCGAGGGTCCACTCGTGCGTGCCGCGGTCGGGCAGGCCGTAGGTCATGCATCCCAGACAGATCCGAGACACGTCCAGGCCCGTCGAACCGAGCTTCACGTACTGCATCGTCGCTGCTCCTGCCATCGGGTGGATTGTCAGCGCCACCGTACGTGCTGGTGTGCGCTCGAAGGCGGGGCCGTCCGGCGGCCGGCCGCCGGTTGCTGCCCTCAGGGGACCGACCGGCGTGGGAGCGGCGGGGCGGTCCGTCCCGCGGCGCATCCTCGGCGCAGGTGACCGGTGCCCGGCCGGTCGGTCGGGTGCGGGAGGACACGTGGCGGCACGACGGAGGACACTCAGGATCCTGACCGGGGCGGCGGCGGTCTGCGCCGCGCTCGTCTCCACGGCCTGGAGCCGGCCGGTCCCACCGCCGGCCGACGACGTCCGGGCCGAGTCGGCAGCGGCCGGCGCACCGGTGACCGAGTCGGCGACGACCGGGGCGCCTGCGGCCGAAGGTCCGGCGACACTGTGCGCGCCCGCGGGTGTGCTGCGGGGCCCGGGCGGCGAGCGGGCCGTGGTCCAGTTGTGCGCGGGCAGCGGCACCCCGATGACGGCCCTCTCGGCCCCCGCCTCCTGCCGCCGGCCCGGGACGTCCGTCCGGTACGCGTGTCTGACCTCGGGCAGCTGGACGGCGCGGCGCGACGGCGTGACCGTGGCCTCCGGGACACTGCCCGGTTCCCAGCCGTACCCCGGCCCCGGCACCTACGAGGTCACCGCCTCGGTGCACGTGCGGTCCACTCCGTCCGGGGTGGACCTGCGCGGCACGGTGCGGGCCACGCTCACCCTGACCGCGCCGAAGCAGCAGCCCACGCACCGTGTCGAGGTCGACCGGCACACGCTGCGCCCCGGCACCACGACCGCGCTGACCTACCGGGTGTACCGGGACAGCGAACAGGGCGACGGCAGCGCGCGGTTCGGGCTGATCGGCGAGGAGCGCACCGGGGTGCGGATCAGCACGTCGGACGCGCGGTGCGTCAATCCGCTCGTCGGCCGGGCTCCGTCGCGCGACCGGCTGGGGTTCTCGGTCGACTGTGCGCTCACCGATCTGCAGCCGGGGCGTCCGGCCACCGTGCGGGTGACGGTACGGCTGGCGTCCGCCTGCTCGACGGTGGTCTCGAAGCTGGGCTACTGGATGCCGCGCGGGCAGGCGCTGTACACCGGCGGCATGGTGGAGGGCCCGACCGTCGGCTGCACCTGACCTCAGCCGCGTTCGAGCAGGTCCAGTGCCCGCTTCCAGGCGAACTCCGGCCGCCTGCCGTCCGGTTGCGGCTCTCCGGAGTACGGCTCGCCGAAGCGCACGCCCATTCCGCCCAGCCGCTCCAGGGCGGCCCGGTAGGCGGGGTGGGCTGCGAGCGCGTCGGCCACGCACGGCAGGACGGCGATCGGCACCCCGAGCCCCGCGGCCTCGCAGAGGGTGCCGAGCGCGAGGGTGTCGGCGATGCCCGCCGCCCACTTGTTGACGGTGTTGAAGGTGGCGGGGGCGACGACGACGGCGTCGGGTGCGGGGAACGGGCGCGGCTCGCCCGGGGTGCGCCAGGCGGACCGGATCGGGCGGCCGGTGCGGGCCTCGACGGCGGCGGTGTCGAAGAAGCCGTTCATGGCGACCGGTGTCGCGACGACCCCGACCTCCCAGTCCCGCTCCTGCGCGGCGGCGATGAGCTCGCCGACCTCGGCGGCGATGCCGGCGGCGCAGACGACGACGTAGAGGAAGGGCTTGCGGGTGGTCTGTGCGGTCATCCCCGCAACCCTAGTGACCGCACGGGACCCCACGGCGGGAAGGCGCCGACGAGCGGAGGGCCGCCGAAGAGCGAGAAGGTGCCGTCGGAGCGGGCGGGCGTCGGCGCAGCGGGAGGGGTGCAGGGAAGGGAAAGGTGCCGGCGCAGCGGGAAGGGTGCGGGCACGGGAAGGGTGTCGGCGCGGCCGGGAGGGTTGTCAGCGCAGTGGGAGGGTGCGTCCCCGCTCGTCGTCCGGCCGCGGGCCGTGGATGCGGCGGTCGGTCTCCTCGATCGGCACGTCGTCGATGCTCGCCTCGCGCCGGGTCATCAGGCCGTGCTCGTCGAACTCCCACAGCTCGTTGCCGTAGGAGCGCCACCACTGTCCGTCGGCGTCGCGCGACTCGTACTGGAAGCGGACGGCGATGCGGTTGCCGTCGAAGGCCCACAGGTCCTTGCGCAGGGCGTACTCCCGCTCGCGCGCCCATTTGCCGGTGAGGAACGCGACGATCTCGGCGCGGCCGGTGAGGAAGGTGTCGCGGTTGCGCCAGACGGAGTCCTCGGAGTAGGCGAGGGCGACCCGCCGGGGATCGCGGGTGTTCCAGGCGTCCTCGGCGGCCTGCACCTTCTGTGCCGCCGTCTCGCGGGTGAAGGGCGGCAGGGGCGGTCGCTCGGTCATGGATCCTCCCGGAGGAACAGATGGAGAACGTGCGTTCTCCGCTGGGCTGCTACGGTAGGAGAACGCTGGTTCTCGCGTCAAGGAGTGGTCGTACATGGACAGTTCGGTGGCCCGGGAGCGGGCGCTGGACGCCGCCGAGGAGCTCTTCTACGGGCGGGGCGTGCAGGCCGTGGGCATGGACGACGTGCGCAGCGCGTCCGGGGTCTCGCTCAAACGGCTCTACCAGCTGTTCCCCGCGAAGGAGCGCCTGGTGGAGGCCTACCTGGAGCGGCGCGACGCGCGCTGGCGCGGGCGGCTGGCCGCGTACGTCGAGGAGCAGCAGGGGGCGCGGGAGCGGATCCTGGCCGTGTTCGACTGGCTGGGCCGGTGGTTCGACGAGCCCGGCTTCCGGGGCTGCGCGTGGATCAACGCCTACGGCGAACTGGGCGCCACGTCCGCGCCGGTGGCGGAGCGGGTGCGGGCGCACAAGCGGGCCTTCAGGGAGTACCTCCACGCCCTCGCCGCCGAGGCGGGGCTGCCCGCCGCGATGGGCGGGCAGCTGTTCCTGCTGGCCGAGGGTGCGATGGTCACGGCGGGCATCACCGGCAGCGCCAAGCCCGCGAGCGAGGCGCGCGAGGCGGCCCGGCTGCTGCTGCGGGCCGCCTGAGCGTCAGCCCACCGTCTGCGAGACGGTGATGGCGCTCACCGGGCAGGCCCGGGCCGCCTCCCGCAGCAGGGGGCTGTCGCCGCCGTCCTCCCGGCCGGGCAGCAGGGTGCTGTAGCCGTCGTCGTCCTGGGTGAACACGTCCGGGGCGGTCAGCGCGCACTGGCCCGCGCCGATGCAGACGTCCTTGTCGATGTCGATGTGCATGTCCGGAAGCCTCTACCAGGTCACGGGGAGTTCCAGCATTCCCTGGATCGTGTCGCCCGGTTTGAAGGGGATCTCCTCGGCCGGGGCGGCCAGGCGCAGCGTGGGCAGCCGCTCGAAGAGGGTGCGCAGGGCGATCTCCAGTTCCGCGCGGGCCAGGTTCTGGCCGAGGCACTGGTGGATGCCGAAGCCGAACGCGACGTGGTGACGGGCCGGGCGGTTCCAGTCGAGCGTGTCCGGCTCGGCGTAGACCGTCTCGTCGCGGTTGATGACCGACGTCGCGAAGACGACGCCGTCGCCCGCGCGGATCGTCGTCCCGGCCACCTCGATGTCCTCGACGGCCGTGCGCAGCAGACCGTCCGCGATCGACAGCAGCCGCATCAGCTCCTCGACGGCGGCCGGCACCAGGCCCGGGTCGGCGCGCAGTTCGGCGAGCCGCTCGGGGTGCCGGAGCAGGGTGAAGGTGCCGAGGGAGATCATGTTGGCGGTGGTCTCGTGGCCGGCGACCAGCAGGATCAGCGCCAGGGCGATCAGGCCCTCGCGGTCGATCTCCCCGTCGCGCAGCTGCCGTTGGACGAGGTCGTCCAGCAGGCCCGTGCCGGGGTCCCGGCGCTTGCGGTCGATCAGCTCCCCGAAGTACGTCTCCAGCCGGTCCCGGGCGTCCAGCACGTCGGCGGCCTCCGGGCCGCGCAGCAGCCGCCGCGACTGTGCCTCGAAGAAGTCGTGGTCGCCGTACGAGACGCCGAGCAGGGCGCAGATCACCATGGACGGGACGGGCAGCGCGAAGGCGCCGACCAGGTCGGCGGGCGGACCCTGGGCGATCATCGCGTCGAGCCGCTCGTCGACGATCCGCTGGATGCGGGGCCTGAGTTCGGCGGCCCGCTTGAGGGTGAAGTCCCCGACGACCATGCGGCGCTGGGCGCGGTGCTCGGGGTCGTCGACGCCCAGCAGGGCGGTCCTGCGGTTGCGGAAGCCGGTGAAGCGCACGGTGGTGGCGGGGAATCCGGGCCGGTCGCGGTCGGAGGACAGCCGCGGGTCGGCCAGCAGCGCCCGGGCCGCGGCGTGTCCGGTGACCAGCCAGGCCTCACGGCCGTCGAAGAGGGTGATCCGGGTCAGGGGGCGCTCGGTGCGCAGCGGTTCGTAGGCGGCGGGCGGGTGGTAGGGGCAGGTCCGGCTCTGGGGGAAGGCGACGGGTGCGGTCGTTTCCGTCATGAAGACCTCGCAGACGAAGTGTGCGTCGTGCCGATCTTCATTAGATGCCCCAGGCACCTAAGGGGCGACGTCAACTTCGGCCATGTCGGGGGTGACGTGCAAGTTGGCCGGGGAATGCCGTCGTCCCGTTCGAACGGCGGACGGGTCCGGGCGCCTCCGGGGCCGCCGTGGCAGGTCCCCGGGCCGGGCGGGGCGGCGCGGCAGCGAAATCCGGTTGTCGGCGGTGCCGTCCGGGGTGCAGGATCCGGCCATGCCTTCCTTCGCCGCCTCCCTGCCGCTGTCCGCCGCCGGTCCCGCCGCGCGCCGACAGCAGCGGTCCGGCCGCCCGGGAGGACCGACAGCGCCGCGGTCATGACCGCCGCGCTCGTCGCCGGACTGCTCGCCGGATACGGCATCGCCGTCCCCGTGGGCGCCGTCGGCACCTACCTCGTCTCCCTCACCGCCCGCACCTGTCTGCGTACCGGGGTCTGCGCCGCGCTCGGCGTCGCCACCGCCGACGGGCTCTACGCCCTCGCCGCGACGCTCGGCGGAACAGCCCTGGCCGGCGCGCTGCGGCCGGTGCTCGGGCCGTTGCGGTGGGTCTGCGTGCTGGTGCTGCTGGGGCTGGCGCTGTGGGGTGCGGCCGGCGCGCTGCGCGCGTACCGGGGGCACCGGCTCGCCACACGTGCGGCCTCCGCTCCCCCGAGTCCGGCCCGGGCGTTCTGGGGACTGCTCGGCATCACGCTGCTCAACCCGACGACGGTGATCTACTTCGCCGCGCTCGTGCTCGGTGCGCAGGCCTCCGGCCCGGCCGGGCCGTTCGAGCAGGCCGTGTTCGTCCTGGCCGCCTTCGCGGCGTCCGCGAGCTGGCAGGTGCTGCTGGCCGGGGGCGGCGCGCTGCTGGGCCGGGCGCTGACCGGGCCCCGGGGCCGGCTGGTGACGGCACTGGTGGCGAGCGGGGTGATGACGGTGCTGGCCGTGCGGATGGCGGTGGCCCCGGGGTGAGGGCCCCAGCCCCAGCCCCAGCCCCAGCCCCAGCCCCAGCCCCAGCCCCAGCCGGATGATTCCCGGGCGCGGGTGTGTTGTAGGCACCAGCCAGTCAGCCGTGGACGTGACGACGATGGGACGGATGCCATGCCTCTCGAGGGCGAGTACGAACCGAGCCCGACCGGATGGGTGCGCCGGCAGGTGGAGCTGTACGAGAGCTCCGGCGGTACGCAGGGCACGACACTGCAGGGCACTTCGATGCCGGTGGTGGTCCTGACGACCCGGGGTGCCCGGAGCGGGAAGCTGCGCAAGACGCCGGTGATGCGGGTGGAGCACGAGGGGCGTTACGCCGCGGTGGCCTCCCTCGGCGGCGCGCCGAAGCACCCCGTCTGGTACTTCAACCTCAAGGCCGACCCCCGTGCCGAACTCCAGGACGGCCCCGTCAAGCGGGACGTGACGGCCCGTGAGGTCACGGGCGAGGAGAAGGCCCGGTGGTGGGAGCGGGCCGTGGCGGCGTATCCGGCGTACGCCGACTACCAGAAGAAGACGGACCGGGAGATCCCGGTGTTCGTCCTGGAGCCGGCGGAGGAGTCCTGAGGCTGGATTCACCTGGGGGGCGCGGCCCGGTCGCGCCCCGCGTGCGGGCGGCCTGAACGAGCGGCGCCGTGAGGCCCGGCCCGGTCGCCGGAGCCCTCGGCTCCCCGCTCCCTCGCCCCCGGGCCGGCTGCCGTCACGAACCGCTCGGGAAAAAGTCTCCGCCCGGGTGCATGAACCGGCTCCGGCCGGGCACGCGTGGGTCAGGCCCCGCCGCGCTCCCCCGTCGCGGCGGGGCTTTCCGCTGCCTCGCGCGCCAGCCGGCGGTCCGTGACGTCGAGGAAGATCTGGTCGGCCTCGGGCACCGTGCTCGCGATGGAGCGCTTGATCCGGACGGCGACCTCCTCCACCCGCTCGCTGTCCAGCCCCGGCACCAGATCGACCCGGGCTGCCACCAAGGTCGAGTCGAGGCCCGTCTTCATCGTGAACAGCTCCTCCACACTGTCGATCTCGGGCTGCGCCCGCAGCAGCGCCCGGATCCGGCCGCTGGCCTCGGGGTCGGCCGCCTCACCGATGAGCTGGTCGCGGGCCTCCCGGCCCAGCCGGTAGGCGACGTAGACAAGCAGCGTGCCGATGGCGAGCGACGCGCCCGCCTCCCACACCACCTGCCCGGTGGCCATGTGCAGCGCCATGCCGACGATGGCCAGCGTGACGCCGAGCACCGCGGTGCCGTCCTCCGCGACGACCGTCCGCAGGGCCGGGTCCCGCAGCCCGTCACCGGCGCCGCCCTGCCGTCGCGCCTGGTACAGCGCGCGCAGCAGGGAACCGCCCTCCGCGAGGAGGGCGACGCCGAGCACGATCAGGCCGGCGACATAGCCGCCGAGGTCCTCCTCCGAGTCGCTCGTCAGGGCCTCGATGCCCTGGAAGAACGAGAAACAGCCACCCATCACGAAGATCCCGACCGCCGCGAGGAGCGACCAGAAGAACCGCTCCTTGCCGTAGCCGAACGGGTGCCGCCGGTCGGCGGGGCGACGGCTGCGGCGCAGGGCCGCGAGCAGGAACACCTCGTTCAGGCTGTCGGCCACCGAATGGGCCGCCTCCGACAGCAGGGCGGGTGATCCCGCGGCGAGGCCGCCGACGGCCTTCGCGGCCGCGATCACCAGGTTGGCCGCGAGCGCCACCAGGACGGTGACGCGGGTCCTCCGATCAGATGCTTGTTCAGTCACCTCCGCCGATTGCCCCGGTCGGCGGTGCTCACACCGTGCCGTCCGCGGAAAACGGGGAACGCGTTCACCAGGGAACACGTACGGCAAGGAGGTCACCCCCATGAGCCGCGACGACGGCGACGACGGCAACAGCGCCTACGGGAGGAAGAGGTTCAGGCGGTCCAAGGCGCACTTCGCGGACCGGGTCACGGCGGACGGCCGGGACGGCTGGCCGGTGGAGGCCGGCCGCTACCGCCTGGTCGTCAGCCGGGCCTGCCCGTGGGCGAGCCGGTCGCTGGTCTCCCGGCGGCTGCTCGGCCTGGAGGACGCGCTGTCGCTGGCCGTCGCCGATCCGATCCAGGACGACCGCAGCTGGCGCTTCACGCTGGACGAGGACGGACGCGACCCGGTCCTCGGCATCCGCTATCTGAGGGAGGCCTACGACCGCCGGGAGACGGACTACCCGGGCGGCGTGAGCGTACCGGCGCTGGTGGACGTCCCGACCGGACGGCTCGTCACCAACGACTACCAGCAGCTCACCCTCGACCTCGCGACCGAGTGGACGGCCCTGCACCGGGACGGGGCCCCGGACCTGTACCCGCAGCGGCTGCGCGACGAGATCGACGAGGTGATGGCGGACGTCTACGAGGACGTCAACAACGGCGTGTACCGCGCCGGTTTCGCCACCGGGCAGGAGGAGTACGAGGCCGCCTGCGCGGGCGTGTTCCGGCGGCTGGAGCTGCTCGCGGCCCGGCTGGAGCGGCAGCGCTACCTCGTCGGCGACACGATCACCGAGGCGGACATCAGGCTGTTCACCACACTG
The DNA here is from genome assembly GCF_044540525.1 of Streptomyces sp. NPDC085932. NCBI lineage: Bacteria > Bacillati > Actinomycetota > Actinomycetes > Kitasatosporales > Streptomycetaceae > Streptomyces > Streptomyces sp. NPDC085932. Next base: position 1,416,173 of record NZ_JBITSJ010000001.1, on the reverse strand, counting down.
GTCCGTTTCGACGCGGTCTATCACGGCCACTTCAAGTGCAACCGCTGGAAGCTGACGGAGAACCGGGTGCTGTGGGGGTACGCGCGCGACCTCTACCAGACGCCGGGGTTCGGCGACACCGTCGACTTCGACCACATCAAGCGGCACTACTACCAGGTGCACACGGGCATCAACCCGACCGGTGTCGTGCCGCTGGGGCCGGACCTGTCCGGCTGGCTGACCCCGCACCACCGCGAGGAGCTGGGCGGCCGGCCGTTCGGCGACGGCACCCCGCCCGGGCCGGTCCGCGCCGAGGAGCGGATCCCGGCCGCGCACACCCCCTGACCACGTTCGAACGACCCTCAGGCATCAAGGAGATCCCCGTGGCAAAGAAGAAGAAGATGTCCCTCGCCTACCAGCCGGTCGGCTTCGTGCTCGGCTGGTCCGGCGGCTGGCTGGCCGGGCTCGCCTTCCGCAAGACGTGGAAGGCGATCCGGCACGAGGACGACGCGCCCGACGCACTGGACAAGGACCGCGGCTGGGGCGAGGTGCTGCTGGCCGCCGCGATCCAGGGCGCCATCTTCGCCGTGGTGCGCAGTGCCGTGGACCGCGCGGGCGCCAAGGCGATCGAGCGCTCGACCGGCACGTGGCCGGTCGGTGAGAAGGGCGGCCGCGACTGACCCGGCCGTCACCGGCGCCGAACGGCCCCGCCCGGCAGCGCGCCGGGCGGGGCCGTTTCGTGTCCGCGGCCGTTCGTCGGTCCCGTGTCCAGGCCCGCCGTCCCGTGCCCCCGGCCCTCCGTCGCGCTCGGCCCGGAAGCCGCCGGCGACGGCCGGCCCGTCGGTTCAGCCCTGCTTGGGTGCCGTCGGGGCGGTGCGGCGCAGGGTGAAGGAGTGGCCGGCCGGGTCGGCGTAGCCGCGCTCCTCCAGGGGGCCCGAGGCGTCCTTGGCCTCCAGGGGGCGGCCGCCGAGGCTGACGACGCGGCGTTCCACCGCGTCGAGGTCGTCCACCACGAACTCCAGGTGGGCCTGGAGTGAGTTCTCCGGGCGCGGCCAGCTGGGCGGGGTGGCGTTGACGTCCCGGCGCAGCGCGATCCGGAATCCGTCGGCGGTCCTGATCTCCACCCGGTTGGCGGTCGCGTCCGACTCCTCTGCCTCCAGTAGTTCCTTGTAGAACACGGCGAGCTTCTCGGGCTCGGCGCAGTCGAGCACGAGGACCCCCGCTTTCACCAGTGCCATGTCTCCTCCGCAGGATCCGGCCGCGGGGCGGTCGTGCCCCGCGGCCCCGTACCTTGCGGATATCCCGGACCGGCCGATTCAGTCGGTGTTCAACCACCGTCCGTCGCGCATGAGTTCGCGGCCCTCCAGCTCGTCGGCCTCCCGCCAGGCCTGCACCCGCCGCGGCACCACACGGAAGTAGAGGTACGGCGTGGCGAGGCGGCGCGGGTCGAAGCCGGTCTTGGCGGCGAAGAGCTCGGCGTCCTCCTCGGTCAGGTCGGCGGGCTGGACCGTCTCGACGGCGCCTTCCACCATGACGACGTCCCGGGTCGGGCCGATGCCCACGCGCGCCCGGCCCGTCGCCGCCAGGTTCCGGCCGGTGACACTCGACGCGGGCGTGGCGAACAGCAGGTACGAGCCGTTCCACAGGAACGACAGCGGGACCAGGTACGGCGTGCCGGACGCGCCGTCGGCGGTGGCGACCCAGGCGTCCACGTCGTGTTCCAGCCGGTGCAGGGTGTCCTTGGTGCGCTGATCGGCACTGCGTGCGGGTGCGGACGTCATCGTCGGTGCGCCTCCTGAGCGGTCGTCGTACGGACGCGTCCAGTGTGACGCCGTACCGCTCCGGAGGGCGGGCGGCCGGGCGGGAGAGCCGGTGCCGGTGAGGGACGAGGAGTGTACGTGACTCAAGCGCTTTCCGCAGTAACCAAGATCACGGCGGGACAGCGGAGCGACCGGTTCCTGTCACGGGCATCCTGGTACCGCTTCGCGGTTCAACTTGCGTGCCGTGAGGCTCAGTTGGAGTGTGCGGGCGGTGCGGGCCGCCGTCCGCTCGCAGGGGCGGGGGGCTCTGCGGTCCGTTCCCCGAAAGGAAGCGCATGCCTCAGGACGTCCGGTTCGACCTCCCCTTCGACACCCCCGTGAGCGAGCATCTGGAGTACGCCCGGGCCCGCCATCTGCGCTGGGTGTGGGAGATGCGCCTGGTCCGCAGCCGGGAGGGGTTCGAGGAGTACAGGTCCTGGGACCTGCCCCAGGCCGCCGCCCGCACCTACCCGTACGCGTCGGCGGACGACATGGTCGTCCTGATGAACTGGTTCTCCCTGGCCTTCCTCTTCGACGACCAGTTCGCCGCCGGCCGGCCGGACCGTGCCGATCCGATAGCCGACGTCGCGCGGGAGCTCATCGTCACCCCCTTGCGGCCGGTCGGCAGTCCGCCCCGGGTGGCGTGTCCGATCACCCTTGCCTGGACGGAGGTCTGGAAGCATCTCTCGCATGGCATGTCCCTGACATGGCAGACCCGGTTCGCCGCCTCGTGGGGCCGCTTCCTGGTCGCGCACTGCGAGGAGGTCGACCTGGCCGCGCGAGGGCTGGAAGGCACCCTGGGGCTCGACGAGTACACCGCGTTCCGGCGCCGCACGGTCGGCATCCACCACAGCATCGACGCGGGCGAGCGCAGCCGCGGCTTCGAGGTGCCGGCGCAGGCGATGGGGCACCCCGTGATGGAGCGGATGCGCGACCTGGCCGCGGACACCATCGGGTTCATGAACGACATCCACTCCTTCGAGCGGGAGAAGCGCCGCGGCGACGGCCACAACCTCATCGCCGTGCTCCGCCGGGAGCGGGGCTGCTCCTGGCAGGAGGCGACCGACGAGGCGTACCGGATGACGACCGGCCGCCTCGACGCGTACCTCGAACTCCAGGCGCGCGTCCCGCGGATGTGCGACGAGCTCCGGCTCGACGAGGCGGAGCGCGACCGGGTGCGGATGGGCGTGGAGGCCATCCAGCACTGGATCGGCGGCAACTACGAGTGGGCGCTGACCACCGGCCGCTACGCGGCGGCGAAGGAGGGCCCGGTGGCCACGGCCGAACTGGCCGGACGGGGCTCGGTGGACGACCTGCTGACGGTGTGAGTCGGTGCTGCCCGGCCACGGGAAGGGCCGGGCAGCACCGCCGCGCGGTCAGACGGGGAACTCGACCGGCAGGCTGTCCAGCCGGGACTCCCACGTGGAGGCGGTCGAGCCGAGCTCCTCCGGGGGTACCGCGAGCGCCAGTCCCGGCAGCCGGTGCAGCAGGACGTCCACGGCGATCTCGATGACGGACTGGCCGATGCTCTGGCCGGGGCACTCGTGCGGACCCGAACTGAACGCCAGGTGGGCCTGGTTGCCCTGCACGGAGACGCCGGTGTCGGGCCGGATCTCCGGGTCGGCGTTGCCCGCGGCGAGGCCCAGCACCAGCAGGTCGCCCTCCTGGATCCGGTGGCCGCCGAGCTCCAGGTCCGCGGCGGCGAACCGGCCGGGCAGCACGGCCAGCGGCGGGCTGTTCCACATGACCTCCTCCACGACGGCGGAGACGGTCAGCTGACCGCCGATCAGCCCGGTCAGCCGGGTGGTGTCGGTGAGGATCAGCTGCAAAACCCGGGCCAGCAGGTTGCTGGTCGTGGTGTGCGCGGCGATCAGGACGAGCCGCAGATGGCTGACCACCTCGTCCTCGTCCAGGCCGGCCGGGTGCGCCAGCAGGGCGGTGGTGAAGTCGCCGCCCGGTTCGGTCCGTTTGCGCTCGGCGAGCCGGCCGAGGATCTCCTTGATGCGTGCGTCGTGGGCGAGCGCGTCCTCGCCGCCCTTGAGGACCCGGGCGCAGGACTCGACCAGGTCGCGTCCCTCCGCCTCGGGGAGCCCGAGGATCCGGGAGAGCACGAGCATCGGCAGGTACTCGGCGTAGTCCTGCACGAGGTCGGCGCGTCCGGCGTCGGCGAACGCGTCGATCTGCTTGTTCGCGAAGTGGGTCGCGTGGCGCCGTACCCCCCGGGCGGCGGCGGCCTGGAGCCCGTCGGTGACCGCGGCGCGCAGCCTGCGGTGCGGTTCGCCGTCCTGGGAGACGCAGTCCGGCCGCCAGCCCAGCATCGGGATCAGCGGCGAGGTCTCCTCGATCCGGCCCTCCGCCCAGTCCCGCCAGATGCGGGCGTCACGGCTGAACTGGCGGGGGTTGTCGAGCACCCGCCGGTTGTCCCGGTAGCCGAGGACCAGCCAGGCGGGCACGTCTCCTTCGAGCAGGACGGGTGCGACCGAGCCGTGTTCCTTGCGCAGCCGCTCGTAGATGCCGCCCGGGTCGGTCGCGGCCTGCGGGCCGTACAGGCGGGCCGGCTCGGACCCGTGGTGGGCGACGGGGCAGCCGCTCGGGGGCTGGAGGGGGGTGTCGGGCGAAGCGTTCATCAGGCCTCCAGGGCCACGGCCGAGCGTTCCTTCAGGTGGTGGATGAGGGCGACGAGGACGTCCCTGCTGGAGGCCCGGTCCCGGGCGTCGAAGGCCACAACCGGGGTGTGCTCGGGGATGTCCAGGGCGTCCCGGATCTCCTCGACCGGGTGGTCGCGGGAGTCCGGGAAGACGTTCAGGGCGACGACGAAGGGCACCTCCTGGCGCTCCATCTCCTCGATCGCCCGGAAACTGGACTCCAGCCGGCGGGTGTCCACCAGCACGATCGCGCCGAGCGCTCCCTTGAACAGCCCGTTCCACAGGAACCAGAACCGCTCCTGCCCCGGCGTGCCGAACAGGTACAGCACCAGGCTGTCGCTGAGGCCGATCTTGCCGAAGTCCAGGCTGACGGTGGTCTGCGTCTTGTCGGCGACCCCGATGACCCGGTCGACGCCGGCGCTGGCCTCGGTGAGGGTCTCCTCGGTGGTGAGCGGCCTGATGTCGCTCACCGACCGGACCATCGTGGTCTTGCCGGTGCCGAAGCCGCCGGCGATCATCACCTTCACCGAGCGGGTGTCCCCGGCCGCCGCCCGCTCACCGGGGCGGTCAAAGCCTTTCAAGTCCACTGAGTACCTCCTCCAGGAGCGCCAGGTCGGGCCCGCGGCCGGCGCCGTGCGCCGGGATGGGGTTACGGGCTTCGACGCGACCTGCCTCCAGCAGGTCCGACAGCAGCACCGCGAGAATGTTGAAGGGCAGCCCGAGATGGGCGCCGAGTTCGGCGACCGACAGCGGATCGCGGCAGCGCCGGAGGATCTCCTCGTGCTCGTGCTGCATGCCCGGTAAGGGGGCGGCGCGGGCGACGACCAGGGTCGCCACGTCCAGGCCCGCCGCCGAACCGCCCGGCCCGCTGCGCCCGCCGGTGAGGACGTAGTAGCGCTCGAGACCGGACGGGTCGGACGGCTTGCGGGGAGCACTCATCCAGAGTGCTCCTCCAGGCGCACGGAGGTGCCGAGGAGCTCGCCCATCCTGCGGGCCAGGTCCCTCATCTGGTGCCCGAGCACACCCTGGTCGAGGCCCTCCCTCGCCAGGACGCCGAGGTACGTCTCCACACCGGCGCGCACGACGAAGAGGTGCCCGCCGTCGACCTCGATCATGGCCAGGCGCAGCTGCCCGGCGAACCTGGGGAACTGCTCGGCGACCGGCTGGGCCAGGGCCTGCAGTCCGGCCACCACGGCCGCGAAGCGGTCCACGTCGTCGGGGTCTTCGGCGCCGTAGGAGGTGATGGCCTTGCCGTCGCTGGAGGCCACCAGGGCGAAACGGATCTCCTTGATGCTCTCGACGAGATCGCGGAGCGCCCAGCTCACGTCTGTTCCTTGTTGCGTCATGAGGACTAGTCGCTCTCTTCGGTGCGGTGCTCGGTGGACTCGCGTCCGGCGGGGAGGTCGCGGTCGTCGGCCGTCCGGGAGGCCGCCGCCGCGTCGCGGCCGGCGGTGGCGAAGGCGGCGAGACCGGAGAAGGAGGCGTCCGGCGGCACGGCGGTGACGGTGCCCCGGTCGGTCCGCTCGGGCTGCTGCGGCGCGTCCGCCTCGTTGCGCCTGCTGCGGCGCCGGGGCAGCCCGCCGGGGGTGGTCTCCCCGGCGCGGGCGGCCGGCGACGCGACGGCGCTTTCCCGGGCCGGGGCGGAGGCGGTGGCCGCGGCGGCCGGGACGCTCGCCGCGGCGGGCAGCGGGCTGAAGTACTTGTGCGGGACGACGACGACCACGGAGGTGCCGAGCCAGGGCGAGTCAGCGAAGGTGACGCGGATGCCGTAGCGGTGGGCGAGGGCGCCGACCACGCGCAGGCCGATGCTGGCGTCCTCGGTGATGCCGCCGAGGCCCGCGCCGGGCGCGGTGCCCGCCAGGGCGTGCTCGGCCTCCCGCTTCTTCTCCTCGCTCAGGCCCTTGCCGGAGTCCTGGATCTCGATGCCGACGCCGTTGGGGACCTCCCTGCCGGAGACGAGCACCGGCTCGGTGGGCGGCGAGTAGCGGGCCGCGTTGTCCAGGAGGTGGGCGAAGATCAGCGTGAGGTGGTCCACGAGGCCGCCGTCGACGCCGAGTTCGGGCAGGTGGCGCACCTGGACGCGGTGAAAGTCCTTGATCCGGCCGATGCCGCCGCGCACCACGCTGAGCAGGCGCTGCGGTTCCTGCCACTGCCGGCCGGGGCGGTCCGTGCCGCCGAGCACACCGATGCTGGCGGCGAGCGAGTCGGCCGGGCCGAGTTCCTGGTCGAGTTCCATCAGACCGCGGGCGACAGCGGGCAGCCTGCCGTGCTCGCCCTGCATCTCGTGCAGCCGGCCGCGCAGCTTGCTGGTCAGCACGTGGATGCGGTTGCCGATGCTGATGACCGCCTGCTCGGCGGTGGTCGACCGGTCGAACTCGGCCTCCAGGCCGATCAGGGCGGTGCGCAGCAACTTGCGCAACTCGGCCTGGAGTTCGGCGCTGACCTTGGCGCACTGGCTGACCGTCGGCAGCACGTCGTCGATGGCCTCGCCGGAGCGGAGCTTCTCCATGGCGTCGGGCAGCTGCTCGTCGGCGAGCCGGGCGACCGCCGCGAGCTGGTGGGCGAGTTGCTCGCGCCAGACCTCGGCCTGGTCGGCGAGCTGGGCCTCGTAGGAGGCGGCCTGCTCGGTCAGCCGCTCCTCGTAGGCCCGGGACTGCTCGGCGAGTTGCGTTTCGTACGTGCTGCTCTGCTCGGCCAGGCGCCGCTCGTAGGAGGTGTTCTGCTCGGTGAGCCGGGACTCCAGGCCGGCGCGCTCCGCGGCGGATCTCCGCTCCAGACCCGCCACGTGCTGCTGCCACTGCAGGGTGTGTTCGGTCTGCGCGGCGCGGAAGGAGCTCTCCGCCCGGTGCAGCTGTGCCCGGGTACGCAGCAGCATGCGCACGCACATCGTGCCGGCCGCCGTCGCCGCGACTCCGGCGACGGCCACGGTTATTCGCTCCGAACTCATGAACGTGCCGGCAACCGTCCCGCCGCCCAGGCCCAGCGGCATCAGCCACCAGCTGTACCAGGCGACAGGGGCCCGCGCCGCCGGTGGCGGAGTGGCGAGTTCCATCTGCATCCTTCGAGCAACACGATCGAACGGGGGGGGTGGGTGGACCGCACTCATGAGTACGCACTGCGAGCGACCGGACACGATCGTGAACTCGCAGCGACGATCGAAACCTTATCGGTTCAGAACCCGAAAGGATCAACCTCGACCCTGGGCGGAAGTGAGGGTTCCGTCACGCTTCGAGAGAAGGCAACAGGTCGACAAATGCCCTTTGCCCACAGGCGAGTTGAGGTGGACGCCGCGCGGGCTCAGCGGGCGGTCTGGAACGTACGGCGGTAGGCCTGCGGCGAGACCCCGATCGCCGCGTGCAGATGCTGGCGCAGGGAGGCGCCGGTCGCGAAGCCGACCATGCCCGCGATCTGATCCACCGTCAGGTCGCTGGACTCCAGCAGGTGCCGGGCCCGGGCGACGCGCTGCTGGATGAGCCAGCGGCCGGGGCTGAGCCCCACCTCGTCGTGGAAGCGGCGGGCGAAGGTGCGCTGGCTCATCCGGGCATGGCCGGAGAGATCAGCCAGAGTGAGCGGTTCACCGAGGTGCTCCAGGGCCCAGGCCCGGGTGGCGGCGGTGCTCGCGGCGCCCTGCTCGGGGACGGGCTGCTCGATGTACTGGGCCTGACCGCCGTCACGGAAGGGCGGGACGACGCAGCGGCGGGCGACACTGTTGGCCAGCCTGCTGCCGTGGTCCTTGCGGACGAGATGCAGGCAGACGTCCACGCCGGAGGCGGCTCCGGCCGAGGTGAGGAACGGGTGGTCGTCGACGAAGAGCACGTCCGGGTCGAGGTCGACGCGCGGGAACATGCGCCGGAAGTGGTCGGCGACCTGCCAGTGGGTGGTCGCCCGGCGCCCGTCCAGGAACCCGGCGGCGGCGAGGACGAAGGCGCCGGTGCAGATGGAGACGATGCGGGTGCCGGGGCGGATGAGGGCGAGCGCCGCCAGCACGGCGCCGGACACCTCGTCGCTCAGACGGTCGGGTGCGACCGGGGCGATCACGACCGTGCCGGCCGTGGCCAGGACCTCCGGCCCGTGCTCCACGGTGACGCCGAAGTCGGCGTTGGTGCGCACCGGGCCGCCGTCGACCGAGCAGGTCAGCACCTCGTACCGGCCGTCGGCCGCGCCGAGGATCCGGCTGGGGATGCCCAGCTCGAAGGGGTAGACGCCGTCCAGGGCCAGGACCACCACTCGCTCACGCCGCATGGCACGATCCTATCGAATGTTGACCATCTTGCCATTGGCGGACGGTGTGCGAACCGGCACGCTGGATCACCATGAGCACACAGAACACGATGCGAGCCATCAGCCAGGACGTCCTCGGCGGTCCCGAGGTCCTCAAGACAGTGGAGATCGAGCGGCCGGTGCCGCGTCCGAACGAGGTGCTGGTCCGGGTGCGGGCCGCCGGGGTCAATCCGACCGACTGGAAGCACCGCGCGACCGGAGGGTTCCTGGGCGAGCCGCCCTTCGTCCTCGGCTGGGACGTCTCCGGTGTGGTGGAGGCGGTCGGCGTCGGCGTGGCGGCGTTCGCGCCGGGCGACGAGGTCTTCGGGATGCTGCCGTACCCCTTCGGGCACGGCTCGCACGCGGAGTACGTCATCGCGCCGGTGCGTGCCCTCGCCCGCAAGCCGGCCGGGATCGACCACGTCCAGGCGGGCGCGCTCCCGCTGGTCTCGCTCACCGCGTGGCAGGCGCTGACCGAGCACGCGGACGTGCAGCCCGGGCAGCGGGTGCTGATCCACGCCGCCGCGGGCGGGGTCGGGCACGTGGCGGTGCAGATCGCCAAGGAGCGCGGCGCGTACGTGATCGGCACGGCGAGCGCGGGCAAGCACGACTTCCTGCGCGAGCTCGGCGCGGACGAGACGGTGGACTACCGGGAGACGGACTTCACGGAGGCCGTGAAGGACGTCGACGTCGTGCTGGACACGATCGGCGGCGACACGTCCCTGCGCTCGCTGCGCGTGCTGCGTCCCGGCGGCGTCGTGGTGTCGATCCTGCCGGTCGGCTCGGACGAGTTCCCCCAGGAGGCGCAGCGGCTCGGCGTCCGGGCCGTGCGCATGCTGGTGGACGCGGACCGCGCGGGCATGGAGGCGATCGGGCGGCTCGCGGAGGCGGGCACGCTGCGCGCCACCATCGCGGGCACGTTCCCGCTGACGTCGGCGGCCGAGGCCCACGCCCAGGGCGAAACGGGCCGCACGACGGGGAAGCTGGTGCTGGTGAACGACTGAGCGGGATGACGGGGCCGATGCCCCGCGCCCGGCCAGGGGCACCGCGGGTCCGCGTGACGCGACCCGCGGAGTCCCGCCCACCCCGCACGCCTTGTCGTAGCGCGCACGCTCACACCTCGCGTCACACGCGCCTCACGGTGCGCCCGCGCTCACGACCGCGCACGCCTCCGCGCGAACCTCGGCCAACTCGGCTGTAATTCAAAGACATATGTCAATCGAACATGCTCAAATTCACTCGATGGAGGGTAACTTGCAGGGCGGGGAACGGTTGTGAGGACCGATGCCCCCTCCCCACGCACGGAGCAGGCTGGAGGCGATCTCGTCGTGCGGCAGGACCCTGCACCGCTCACCCGGCATCTGCGCGTCCGCCAGGAACGGGGGCACACGGTGCTGGAGTTCCGCGGCGAGATCGATCTCGCCGCGGCCGCGGAGATCGCCCCGCACCTCGACCGGGAGACCGGCCGTCCCGCCGCCCGGGTGGTGCTCGACCTCAGCCGGATCGAGTTCTTCGACTGCTCGGGCCTGCGGCTGCTGTACCGGGCCCGCAGCCGGGTGCTCGACCGGCACGGCTCCGTGCTGCTGGTCTGCTCCCACCCGCTGACCCTGCGCGTCCTGCGCATCACCGGCCTGTCCCGGCTGCTGCCGCCGCAGCCGACGCTGGACGCGGCGCTGGAGCAGCCGCAGGTGACGCCCCGCCCGTGACGGTGTGCGCCCGGTGTGCCTCCGCCGGGGTCGTCGAATCCTCAACTCGTCGGTCTGGCAGGGGATGCGGTGGGCATGCGGTGTGTAGGAAGGAGGGCCGTCGCATGACGACTCCCGTCAAGCGTCTCCCCAGGCGCATGCCCGGCTGGGCCAAGGTGGTGGCCGCGCTGGTGCTGGTGCTCGTCGTGTTCTTCGCCGGGCTCCGGCTGAGCGTGATCCCGGGCCTGAAGGACCTGTTCGGCACCGAGACCCACGACCGGTCCGGCCCGGCGCTGCTGCAGTCCATCCAGGACATCAGCCGCTACGACGCCGCCTCCGGGAACTTCCAGGTCGTCGTGGACCTGGAGAAGGACGCGAAGTTCCTGCCCGACGCGATCCGCGGCACCCGGACCCTGTACGTCGGGGCGGGCACCGTCGACGCCTACGTCGACCTGGGCAAGGTCGGCGAGGACGACGTGCGGGTCGACGAGGACCGCACGTCGGCCACGCTCCGGCTGCCCCACGCCCGGCTGGGCAAGCCGTCCCTCGACCCCGACCGCTCCTACGCCGTGTCCAAGCAGCGCGGTCTGTTCGACCGGCTCGGCGACCTCTTCTCGGACAATCCCAACGGCGAACAGGCCGTGCAGCAGCTGGCGGTGCGGCACATCGGCGACGCGGCGAAGGAGAGCGAGCTGACCGCGCGCGCCGAGGCGAACACCACCGGAATGCTGGAGGGGCTGCTGCGCTCCCTGGGCTTCAAGGACGTGCGCGTCACGTACGGGAACTGACCGCCCCCCGCCTCCTTCCGGAGCGGTCGTGAGGAGTGCTCCGGGGGAAGGCGGGAATCCGACGGTGGGACCGGGAGGCGGTGGCATCGTCGGCGTTCCCCCGGGTAACCGCCGTACATCGCACGGAAGTTGACGTCTGGAGGACACATGGCCGGTGCAGTCTCACGCCCCCGTACCGGGGGGTCCGGGAGCGAGCGACGCCCGCTGCCGTGGCCCATCCGCCTGCTGGCGACGCTCTGCGCGTTCGCGTTCATGGTCGCCTTCGCCGTGGTGCTGGCGCGGCTGACCCTGCAGCCGTCGCCGGCCTCGGAGGCGCTGACGCACACCAACCTGCGGCCGGGCGACTCGCTGCGGGCCTACCTCGACCAGCCGGAACTGCGCGACGCCGTCAAGCAGATCGGCGGCAACATCCTGCTGGGCGTCCCCTTCGGCGTCCTCGTCCCCGTCGTCGCCCCCCGCACGCGCGGCATCCTCCGTGTCCTGCTGCTGACCGCGGTCGTGATGCTGCTGGTGGAGTTCGCCCAGGGCGCCCTGGTGACGGGCCGCGCCTTCGACATCGACGACGTCATCCTCAACACGACGGGCGCCCTGATCGGCTACCTGCTCCTGGGCCGCCGCCTCAGCCGCGCGGTCCACGCCCGCAAACCCCGCCGCCGCCCCACCACGACACCGGCGAAGAGCTGACCCCCGGGCCTCGCAACGGGCCCTCCCCCGGCCTCACGTCGGACCGTCGATGCGGACGACCCCGTCGATCGCGTCCAGGCGGGCCGCGAGCGCAGCACCTCCCGCCGCCGTGGTGGTGAGCAGCAGGACCCAGTCCGCCGGGAGGTCCTCCGCGTGGAGATCGTCCTCGCCGTCGTCACCGGGGATCCTGTTGGGCTGGACCCGGATCTGCCCGCCGGGAAAGGCGGCGAGGTGATAAGCGCCGAGGAAGTCGCTGTCGCGGGCGGAGAAGACCAGCCCCAGGCGGGCACCGACGAGGGACGCGAGTTCCTCGGGCGCATGGTCGCCGGTGCCGTGTGCGTAGTCGGGCACGATCGGGAAGCCTACGCCACGGCCCTGCGGCTAGTGCACGGTCCAGGTGAACTTGTCGCCGCCCACCCAGCGGACCACGTCCGGGTCGTCCATGTCGTGGACCGTGATGCCGAACGCGGCCGCGGCCGCGAGGACGTCCGTGACGGCGGTGGCCTCTCCGACCACCTGGCCGTCGATCTGCACGATCCGGAACGGCGGTGTGCCCGGCTGTACCCCGAGCACCATGATCCGCGGGTGGGATATGTACGGGCTCGCGCTTTCGGTCATGCATCGAGCGTAGAGCGGAACCGGCCGGAGCGCGGGTCGTGCGTCAGCGGTCGAGCAGGTCCAGGACCGCCGCCTCGACGGCCCCCTGCGTGGCCGGCCGCCCGAAGGCGCCGTGCTCCCCCAGCCGCGTGAGCGCGGGCGCGATGGTCCGCCCCTGCTCGAACAGCTCGAAGACGCGCGGGTCGATGTAGGAGGCCCGGCACACGGCCGGGGTGTTGCCCAGGTAGTGGCTCACCTCGCGCACCGCCCGCGCGGCCTGGCGGCGCCGGGCCGCGGCCGTCTCGCGGGCGGCCTCGGGGATGACGGCGAGCGCGACGGACGCGAGGACGGTGGCGTGCCAGGTGCGGAAGTCCTTGGCCGTGATGTCGACCCCGGAAAGCCGGCGCAGCGCCTCGTTCAGGTCGGCGCCGTGCAGCTCGTGCCAGGCCCGCCCCTCCCAGTACGCCAGCAGCCGCTCACCGCGTTTCCGCCGTCGCAGCAGGGCCCGGACGACGGCGTGCGCCTGGTCGTCCACGAGGGCCCGGACGAGGTCGATGCCGCCCTTGGCCGGGTAGGTGAACGCGATCTCGCCCCGGCCGCAGGTGACGTGCTCGCGCAGCATCGTCGTCAGGCCGTACGTGCCGTTGGCGCGGGTGTGCCGGTCGCTGCCGATGCGGAAGAAGCCGAGGTCGAGCAGGCGTACCGCGCAGGCGGTGACGCGCTCCCGGCTCAGGCCGCGCCCGGCGAGGTCCGAGCCGACCCGGGCGCGCAGGTCCGGCAGGGTGCGCGCGACGTCACGGACGTGCTCGTGCTTGGCCTGCTCCCGCTTGGCGCGGAACTCCTCGTGGTACAGGTACTGCCGGCGTCCGGCGTCGTCGGTGCCGACGGCCTGGAGATGCCCGTTGGCGCGGCGGCAGATCCACACGTCCTGCCAGGCGGGCGGGATGACCAGGGCCTTGATCCGGGCCAGGTGTTCCGGGTCGGTCAGCGCCCGGCCGTCGCAGTCGAGGTAGCGGAAGCCGCGCCCGTGGCGGACGCGGCGGAAGCCGGGCTCGTCGCAGGAGCTGGTGCGCAGTCTCACCGCGGCCCGCTCACGGCCGTCGCCAGTCGTCGCTCGTGAGATGGGAACCGGCTTGCGGCCCCATCCGCAGCATGCCGCCGTCGACGCTCCAGGAGGCGCCGGTGACGTACGAGGCGTCCGGACCCGCGAGGAAGGCGATGACGGCGGCGACCTCGCGCGCGTCGCCGGGCCGGCCGAGCGGCACGCCGGGGCGGCTCTCGGTGTGCGGGTCGGTGTCCTCCTGCCCGGTCATGGGGGTGGAGATCTCGCCGGGCGCGACGGCGTTGACGGTGATGCCGTGCTCGGCGAGTTCCAGGGCCATCACCTGGGTGAGCAGGCCGAGTCCGCCCTTGGCGGCGCAGTAGGGGGCGGCGCCCACGCGCGGCTGGTGCTCGTGGACGGAGGTGACGTTGACGATCCGTCCGCCGTCCCCCTGCCGGATCATCCGCCGCGCCGCCTTCTGGCCGCACAGGAACGGGCCGACGAGGTCGACGTCGAGGACCTCGCGCACCTGGGACAGTTCCAGGTCGAGGAAGGGCGTCATGGTGCCGGTGCCCGCGTTGTTGACCAGCACGTCGATGCGGCCCAGGCGCTCGCACAGCTCGTCGACGGTGTCGGCGGCGCCGGGCAGCCGGGTGAGGTCCATCCGGGCGACCTCGGCCCGCCGCCCGTGCGCGCGGACCTCCTCGGCCGTCTCCTGCGCGCCCTTGTCGTCACTGTGCCAGGTGATGCCGACGTCCAGGCCGGCACGGGCCAGGTGCACGGCGGTGGCCCGGCCGATGCCGGAGTCGGCGCCGGTGATCACGGCGACCCGGTCGCGGGGCGCGCTGGGGGCGGACATGACAGGCTGCCTCCTCGTCGAAGCGGGCGGGACGAGGCATCGCAGTACCCGGGTGGGTACCGGGCAAACCGGCCGTGCGGCCGTGCGGGGTGCCGGGTGCTGGGGAACCCTTGAGGTGGAGGTGGCCATGGATCCCGTTGAGGCACTGGACCGGATCGCCTTCCTGCTGGAGCGGTCCCTGGCGCCGACCTACCGTGTGCGCGCCTTCCGTACGGCGTCCCGGGTGCTCAGGGAGCTGGGCGGGGACGAGGTCCGCCGCCGGGCCGCGGACGGTTCGCTGGAGCGGCTCAAGGGGGTCGGCCCGAAGACCGCGCAGGTGGCCCGGGAGGCACTGGCGGGAGAGGTTCCGGGTTATCTGGAGAAGCTCGAGGCCGAGGCGCAGGAGCCGCCGGCCGTACGGGGCGGGCAGGAGCTGCGGGCGCGGCTGCGCGGGGACTGCCATCTGCACTCCGACTGGTCCGACGGCGGCAGCCCGATCGAGGAGATGGGCCGGGCGGCGGCGGAGCTGGGGCACGAGTGGGCGGTGCTGACCGACCACTCGCCGCGGCTGACCGTGGCGCGGGGCCTGTCGCCCGAACGGCTGCGGAGGCAGCTGGACGTGGTGGCGGAGCTGAACGGGACCTGGGCGCCGTTCCGGCTGCTGACGGGCATCGAGTGCGACATCCTGGAGGACGGCTCGCTCGACCAGGAACCCGAGCTGCTGGAACGGCTCGACGTCGTGGTGGTGTCGGTGCACTCCAAGCTCCGCATGGACGCCCGGTCGATGACCCGGCGGATGGTGGCCGCCGTGCGCAATCCGCACGCGGACGTGCTCGGGCACTGCACGGGCCGGCTGCTGACCGGGCGGGGGCGGCCGGAGTCGGAGTTCGACGCGGACGAGGTGTTCGCGGCGCTCGCGGAGGCGGGCACCGCCCTGGAGATCAACAGCCGGCCGGAGCGGCTCGACCCGCCGCGGCGGCTGCTGCGCCGGGCCGTGGAGGCGGGGGTGCTGTTCTCGATCGACACCGACGCGCACGCGCCGGGGCAGCTGGACTGGCAGATCAACGGCTGCGCGCGGGCCGAGGAGTGCGGGGTGCCGCCCGAGCGGGTGGTGACGACGTGGTCCCTCGACGCACTGCTGGCCTGGTCCCGTGAGCGGCGGATGCCGTCCGGCTGACGTGGTACTCGCGCGGCCGGAGAGGAAGGAACGGGATATGGAACGCGCGGCCGTGTTCGACGTCGACGGCACTCTGGTCGACACCAATCATCTGCATGTCGTCGCCTGGTGGGAGGCCTTCCGGCAGGCGGGCCACCACGTGCCGATGCACGCCGTCCACCGGGCCGTCGGCCTGCCGTCCGGCGACCTCGTCGCCCACCTGCTGGGCGACGACCGCGACCCGGACCAGGACGCGGATCTCAGCGCCGGGCACAAGGCGCTGTACGGGCAGTACTGCGACCGGCTGCCCGCGCTGCCGCAGGCCGGTGAGCTGCTGCGGCGGCTGCACCGGAACGGCTGGGCGGTGGTGCTGGCCACGTCGGCGGGCGGGGCGGAGCTGAGCGCGCTGCGCCGGGCGATCGACGCGGACGACGCCATCACGGCCACGGCGAGCGCCGACGACGTCGACGCGGGCAAGCCCGCACCCGAGCCGGTCGAGCACGCCCTGGAGCTGGCCGGGGTGCCGGCGGAGCGGGCGGTCTTCGTCGGTGACACCGTGTGGGACATGCGCGCGGGCAGCAGGGCCGGGGTGCGCTGCGTGGGTGTGCTGTGCGGCGGCATCCCGCGCGCGGACCTGGAGGAGTCCGGCGCGGACGCGGTCTACGCCGATCCCGCGCACCTGCTGTCCGCCCTGGCCGGAAGCCCGCTGGCCTGACCGGGAAGTGAAAGGCCCCTCCACCCGGATACCCGCAGCGCATGACGCGAGTGACGAGTGGGGTACGGCGCAGGGCGGGTGCCCTGCGCCGGCGGAGCAAGGAGGACACGACGACGGGGAGCACCGGCCCGCGGTCGGAGGCGGCGGCGACCGCCCCGCGGCGGATGCGGAACCTGGAGCACGGCATCCGCGCCGTGCAGCCGGTGGACGCCGTACGGCGGGAGTCACGGGCCGCCTGGGACGCGATGCGAGCGGCCTGGCGGGGCCCCGGCCGGGAGCGGGATCTGGTCGTCCAGTCGCTGAAGGCCGCCGTCGCGGCCGTGATCGCCTGGCTGGTGGGCGGCGTGTGGATGGGAGACCCGCTGGCGCTGATGGCGCCCTGGGTGGCGCTGGTGCTGGTGCAGGCCACCGTCTACAGCTCGCTGGTCCAGGGGGCCCGCCAGTTCGGCGCGATCTGCGTGGGCGCCCTGCTCGCGTCGGGCGCGCAGGCCCTCACCGGTGACACCACCTGGGCGCTCGCCCTGTCCGTCCCGGTCCTGATGCTGCTCGCGAACTGGCCCCGCTTCGGCGACCAGGGCATCTACGCGGCGACCACCGCCCTGTTCACCCTCGCGGCGGGCACCGTGAGCCTGTCCGGCGTCGGGCACCGGATCGGGCAGGCCGCGCTCGGCGCCGTCATCGGCGTGGCCGTGAACGCGCTGATCCTGCCGCCGATCCATCTGCGGGACGTCCGCGAGAACCTGGCGGCGCTCGCCCGGGAGGTCGGGGACGTGCTGCACACCGTCGCCGCCGATCTGCGCGAGGGCGAGTGGGACGCGCAGACCGCCGCCGGCTGGCTCGGCTCCTCGGCGGGTCTCGAGCACCGTGTGGAGGCCCTGCACTCGGCGCGCCGGTGGAGCCAGGAGAGCCTGCGCCTGACCTACGCGCCGCTGCGCGCCCTGCACCGCGTCCCGCACGGGGCCGCCCTGCCGCCGGTGGAGGAGGACGAGCGGTTCGGCCGGATCACCGGGCACGTCACCGCGCTGACCCGGGCCCTGGCGGTGTCCGTGGACGACAACCGGACACCGGCCCCGCCCGAGGGCCGGGCCCTGCGGTCGTACGCACGGATGCTGGAGCTCATCGGCGACGCCTGCCGGGTGCAGGCGGAGAGTCTGCGCGAGGGCAGCCTGCACGGCCGGCCGGACGACGAGACCGAGAAGACGCTGCGGGAACTCCACGAGGAACTGCAGGACCGGCTGCGGGCGCACGCCCGGGAGGGTGCCGCGCACACGGCGGTGCTCGGCACGCTGCTGCTGCAGGCGGAGAACCTCTGGGCGGAGACCATGCCCGACGGCGAAGGGCAGTGACGCACCTCACGCGCCGGGAGGGGCACGCCAGGAACACCCAGAGGTAGTTCCCCGTTGAACAACACGTGGGTGCGGATGGGACAGTGTCCCCGGGCCTCACCATCCGCCCACAGGGACGATCGTTCGGCTGAAGCCCTGTGGAGCACTTCGCCGAGAGGCGACCGCCATTCGCGCCCACCTCAGAGCCGCCCCGGCCGTGATTCCCCCGTCCGGCCGGGGCTTCCTTCTGCCCACGTGCAATCCGGCCCACCCGGGTACTCGGTGGTCTCTCGCGGAATCACGCGGCCGAGAGGAGCCACAGGTGAGCAGCGCAACGGGCATGAGGGTCGTCGTCACGGGTGCCACGGGCAACGTGGGCACGAGCGTGGTGCGTCTCCTCTCCGAGGATCCCGAGGTCGGCTCCGTGCTGGGTCTGGCCCGGCGCCTTCCCGACTGGTCTCCCCCGAAGACGGACTGGGACGCGGTCGACCTGGCCGCCGAGCGGTCGGACCTCGTGGAGCGGTTCCGGGGGGCCGACGCCGTCGTCCATCTGGCCTGGGCGTTCCAGCCGACGCACGACCCGGCGGCGACCTGGCGCACCAACGTGCTCGGCAGCATGCGGGTGTTCGAGGCGGTGGCCGAGGCCGGGGTGCCGGCGCTGGTGCACGCCTCGTCGGTCGGCGCGTACTCCCCCGGCCCCAAGGACGAGGCGGTGGACGAGTCGTGGCCGACGCACGGCTGGCCGGACGCCGCGTACTGCCGGGAGAAGGCCTATCTGGAGCGTGCGCTGGACACGTTCGAGCGTGATCACCCCGGCACACGGGTGGTGCGGATGCGGCCGGCGTTCCTGTTCAAATGGGAGTCCGCGAGCGAGCAGCGCCGGATCTTCGGCGGGAAGTTCCTGCCGGGGCCGCTGGCCCGCCCGGAGCTGCTGCCCTTCCTGCCCGACGTCCCGGGGCTGCGGGTGCAGGCCCTGCACACGGACGACGCGGCCCGGGCCTACCGCCTGGCGGTGCGCAAGGACGTCCGGGGTGCCTTCAACCTGGCCGCGGAGCCGGCGGTCGACGCGCGGATGCTGGGCGAGATGCTCGGGGCGCGCCCGGTGCGGCTGCCGCGCACGGCGGCCCGGTCGGCCATCGCGGCCGCCTGGGGCCTGCACCTGCTGCCCGCCTCGCCGCACCTGTTCGACGCGGTGCTGCGGCTGCCCCTCATGGACTCCTCCCGGGCCCGTGCGGAACTGGGCTGGGAACCGGAGCGCACGGCGACGGAGGTGCTGCGGGAGTTCTTCGAGGGCCTCCAGCAGGGCGGCGGGGCGCGGACGGAGCCGCTGCGGGGCCGCAAGGTGGGGTGACTCCCCCGTCCGGGACCGCCGGCGGGCGGTCCCGGAACACGGGCGAGGGCCGCGGCCGACCCCCACAGTCGGCCGCGGCCCTCGGTGTGTGCCCTGCCCGGCCTCTCAGCCGGAGGGCTCGTCCGGCACCGGGTGTTCGGTCTGTCCCGTTCCCGAGCTCGGTGCCCCTTGCCGGCCCGTCCCCGCCTCGTCGGTGTCGGGGACGTCAGCGGCCGGCTCGTCGGATCCGTCGGCCCGACCGGCCCGGTCCTCGTCCGCGTCGTCGTCCTTGCCGGTGCCCGAGAAGCGCGGCGCGACCTCCCACGGGTCCTCGCCCGCGTCGGCCTGCTGGTCCGGCATGTCCCGCGGGACGGGATCACCGTTCTCGCCGGGTGCGTCGAGGCGGTGGTCGGTCACGGCGTGCTCCCTTCGGTCGTCAGGCGCCTCGCGAGTACCTCCGCGGTGATCCGCGAAACCTCAGCGCGGCGCCCGTTCCTGCAGGGCCGTGCGCCAGGCCGGCAGCGGGGACTCCGGTACCGGGTCGGGACGCCGGCCACCGCGCGCGAAGAAGTCGGCGAGCGGCAGGATCGCGGCGCCGACCGTGACCGCGTCGGGCCCGAGCCGGCCGAGGCCGACGGTCACCTTCCCGGCCGGGTGGCGCAGCGCGTACGACAGGGCGTGGCGGCGCACGGCGGGCAGGAAGCGGGAGCCGAGCGCGAGGCCCGCCCAGCCGCCGATGAGGATGCGCTCGGGCTGGAAGAGGTTGATCAGGTCGGACAGACCCGCTCCCAGGTATTCGGCGGTCTCCTCCAGGAGGGCCAGCGCGACCGGGTCGGGCTCGCCGTCCCCGGGCGGGTAGGCCGCGGCGAGCATGGCGGTGAGGGCGGTCTCCTCGTCGGTGCCGTCCGGGACCCGGCCGCCCTCCTCGCGCCAGCGGGCGAGCAGTGACTCGGCGCCCGCGTAGGCCTCCAGGCAGCCCAGCGCCCCGCACCGGCAGCGGCGGCCCCGCACCCGCACGGTCAGGTGCCCCCATTCCACGGCCCGGCCCTGGTCGGCGTCGGGGGTGACGAGGCTGGCGCCGACGCCGGAGCCGAAGAGGACCACGACCGCGTTGCGGGCACCGCGGCCGGCGCCGAACCACATCTCGGCCTGGCCCAGGGTCTTGGCGCCGTTGTCGATGAAGTACGGCACGGTGTCGGGCAGCGGGGAGCCGGTGCGCAGCAGGGCCTCCAGCGGGACGGCGTCCCAGCCGATGGTCTGCCCGTGCACCACCGCGCCGCGGTCGGAGGTGCGCTCGACGATGCCGGGGACGCCGATGCCGACGCCCAGGAGCCGCTCGGGCGCGAGTCCGGCCGCGTCGAGCACCTCGGCGATGCCGTGCCGGATGTGGTCGACGATGACCTCGACCTCGTATCGCTGCGGGGTCAGCGGGCGCTCGGCCCGGGCCAGCTCGGTCAGGGTCAGGTCGAACAGTTCGACGCGGACGCGGGTCTCGCCGACATCGACGCCGATCATGTGCCCGCTGCCGGGCGCGACGCGCAGCAGCGTGCGGGGGCGGCCGCCGTCGGAGTCGACACTGCCTGCCTCCTCGACCAGCCCGTCGGCGACCAGGTCGGCGACGACGTTGCTGACCGAACCCGAGCTCAGTCCGGTCGCCGGGCCGAGTTCGAAGCGGCTGAGCGGGCCGTCGAAGTAGAGCCGCTGCAACACGGCCGTGCGATTGGCCCGCCTGAGGTCGCGTACCGTGCGCCCGTTCCGCCCCGCCATGTGGCTCCTTCCGGCATCCCCTGTCCGACCTGCAACATACCGTCGTGGCCGGGCGCGGCGCGACATTCCTCCAACCCTTATTTCACGATGTGAGCTAACCGACGGCCCCGGCGGTCGCCCGGATCTCGTCCAGGGCCGCGACCAGTTCCGGCGCGACCGCCTGCCATACCCGCCGCCGCTGCTCCTCGCCGGCCGCGCGCGGAACCGTCTCCGTCAGCATGATCAGGTACAGGTAGGCGCGGTACAGGGCGAGGCGGAGGCGGGCCGGAACGTCGAACCGGGTCCGGCCGCCGGCCTCGCGGTAGCCGTCGAGGAACGCCTCGTCCCGCCTGATGTCGCCCAGCAGCGCCAGGGAGACGAAGTCGGCCACGGGGTCACCCCAGAACATGCGCTCGCCGTCGATCAGGCCGCCGACGCGGGCCGGCCCGGCCGAGCGGTCGACGAGGATGTTGCCGCGCCACAGGTCGAAGTGGACCAGGCACGGGACGGTGACCTCGTCGAGGGCGCCGTACGCGGACGCAGCGGTGCGGGCGACCGCGTCGAGAGGACGGGGCAGTTCCGCCCCGTAACGCCGGGCGTCGTCGAGTACGGCGTCGAACATTGCGGTGAACGCGGTGCGCCAGTCGGGCGCGAGCGGGCCGAGGGCGCCGGAGGGGTAGCCGAAGCCGGGGCCCGTCTCGCGGTGCAGCCGGGCCACCTGGCGTCCGAGCTCCGTCCGCAGGGCGGTGTGCTCCGCGTCGGTGAGCGTGGCGTCCCACGGTTCGCCCGGGCAGGCCGTCATCAGCAGGAAGCCGTCCCCCCTGGCCACCAGCCGGGGTGCGGTGACCCCGGCGCGGGCGGCCGAGCGGTAGAACTCGGCCTCCGACACCAGCAGCTCGCGTTCGTGCCGCAGGCCGGGGACGGCGGCGTCGGGCGGGATCTTCAGCACGTAGCGACTGCCGTCGGTCAGGCGCAGTTCCTCGACGGTGTTGTACGTGCCGCCGGCCATCGGCGCGAGGCGGGCGAGGCGGCCGGGGTCGAGGCCCGCCTCCCGAAGGACGTGCCGGGCCCGTTCCCAGGAGTCCACCACCGTGTGCCCACCCCTCCCCCGCGTCCGCGGTCAGCCGGCGGCGTACACGTCCTCCGTGTGACGCCCGTCCGCGATCGTCAGCCCGTCGAGCCACCGCCCGGCGGCCGTGTCGTCGGCGCCCGGCGTGTGCTTGCGGAACAGCGTACGGAACGCCTCCCGCACCCCGGGGGCCATTCGGAAACCGTCTCCGCAGACGTGGACGCGCGCTCCGGCGCCGAGCAGCACCGCATCGCCGCCGACCACCTCCCCCTCGGGCGCGGCGCGGTCGGCTGCCGGTTGCGCGGCCGTGCCGCGCCGGACCTGTTCAGCCCGCGGGAGGCGACGCAGGTCGAGCGGATCGCCCGGGCACTGCGGCTGCGGCATAGCTCGTGCCACCAGGTCTCGGTGCGCCGGCGGGCGCCCGGCGGCGCGGAGCGGTACGGGGAGCTGACGGCGGACCCGGTCAGCGACACCGTGGAGGAGGCTCCGGCCCTGCTGGTGATGCTGGGGGTGGACGGCGAGCGCGCAGCCCGCCCGTCGCCGTCGCCCGGGCAGGCCCCGGTGACGGCGACGGACGCACGGTTCCTGGCCCTGCCGGCCGGAGTTGCCACCACGGCCCGGGCCGCCCGCGAGACCGGCCTGACCGCCGACGGCGTGACGTATCACCTGCGCCGTCTGTCCTCCCGCCGGCAGGCCGCCAACCGCACGGAACCGGTGGCCCGGGCCTACGCGCCGGGGGTGCTGATCCCGGGAGTCCGGCCGCCACGGCCCGCGGCGGTGGAGCAGCCCGCGTCCGGCGCAGCCCCCGCAAGGCTCCTGGCCGTGCCCGCGCCTTCCGGCGCGCCGAAGCGGGCCAGGGTGTGCCAGACCATCTTGAGGTCCTGGAGCTCGTGGCGGCCGGTGCGGGCGGCGTCACCGATGGCCCGCGGGTCGACCACGCCGTCCCGGGCGATCAGGGCGCCCAGTTCGGCGTACTCGGGGCCGCGGTAGTCCGCGTGGCGGCGCAGCTCCGCCACGGTGAGGCGGTAGCCGGGGTGCCACTCGACGGGGCAGGGCAGCCGCCGGGCCGCCGCTTCGACGGGTGTGCCCCGGTAGCAGGCGTCCAGCACGAGCGCCTCGACGTCCCGGTCGAGGCGGACGCCGCCGTGCACATGGGCCTCGACGTAGTCGTCGAGGGCGTCCCGCTCGTCGGCCTCGGCGAGCGCGATCAGCGACATGCCGGCCGCGACGCCGAAGTCGGCCGGTTCGGCGGCGCTGTCGGGGTAGCAGAACGTGGCACGGTCCAGGGTCGCGGCGTGCAGCCGGAAGTGGGCGGAGCCGAAGCGCGGCGCGGCGCCGACCACTTGGCCGCGGAAGTTCAGGGCGCCGTACACGGGCCGTTCGTGACCGGGCCCGTCGTCGTACGCCCCACCGAAGATCCTGCTCTCCCAGAGCCAGCGATCGCCGCCGGGGTGGGCGGTGAGGCCGCCGTTGCCGGAGCCGGTGACGAACTGTGAGTGGTACGCGCCGTCCCGGGCCAGTCCCGCGAGGAGCGGGCCGGCCGGCGTGGACCGGTCCGGGTGGAAGTTCAGTGTGATGCGCAGCCGGCTGTCGACGACGGGCCCGGCCGAGCGGGCCGCCACATGGCGGAGCGCCGCCCGGGCGCGCGGGGGGACGACTGCTCGGAAATCCATTGGCTCTCCCTCGTCGGTGACGCCTACCCTGTCCCGGAAACCTAGGACCCCTAGGTTTGGTACGACGACCAGGAGCCCTCCCATGAGATCACTCACCGAGCAGGACATCCGCAACTCATTTGTCAACTGCTCCAAGGGAGAGGCCAAGCGGCTGACGGTGCCCCGGGACCTCGCCGAGCGCCCCTGGGAGGACCTCGACTTCCTCGGGTGGCGCGACCCGGGAGCGCCCGACCGCAGCTATCTGGTGACCGAGCGGGACGGGAGGCTCGTGGGGGTGACGATGCGGTTCCAGACCGCGCAGCGCGGGTTCCTGCACCGCAGCATGTGCTCGCTGTGCCTGACCACCCACCCGCGCGGCGGCGTCTCGCTGATGACCGCGCCCAAGGCGGGTGCGGCCGGCCGCGATGGCAACTCGGTCGGCGTCTACATGTGCACCGATCTCGCCTGCTCCCTGTACCTGCGCGGGAAGAAGGAGCCGGAGTCCGGGGCCCGGTTCGAGGAGAGCCTCAGCCTGGAGGAGCAGATCGCGCGGACCCGGGGCAACCTGGCCGCGTTCCTCGACAAGCTCCACACGTGATCCTCCGTGTGATCTTTCCTGTGATCTCCCTCGGTCGCCCGTGGTACCCGACGGCACTAACGTCCTTCATGGACACGTTCGACGCCGGAGGAAGGGGAACAGCCCGAGGATGCGAGAGGTACGTGAGTGGACGGTGCAGGCCGGCAGGATCCTGCGGAAGCGCCGTGACCCCGTGGTCGTCCAGACGCTGCGATCGGCGTTCGCGGCGACGATCGCCTACGTCATCGCGCTCCGGCTGAGTCCCGAGAAGGCACCGCTCACCGCTCCCCTGACGGCCCTGCTGGTCGTGCAGGTGACGCTGTACGCCACCCTCACCAACGGCTTCCGGCGGGTGAACGCGGTGGTGACCGGCGTGCTCGTCGCCATCGCGTTCAGCCTGCTGGTGGGCCTGACCTGGTGGAGCCTGGCCCTGCTGCTCGTCGCCTCGCTGGCCGTGGGCCGGCTGGTGCGGGTGGAGGAGTACGTGCCCGAGGTCGCGATCAGCGCCATGCTGGTCCTCGGGGTCACCACCGTCGGCGACACCGCCTGGGCGCGGGTGCTCGAGACGCTGATCGGCGCCGTCGTCGGGCTCGGCTGCAACCTGCTGCTCGCTCCCCCGGTGTGGGTGGAGGAGGCCGGCGAGTCGATCGAGGGCCTGGCCCGCCGGCTGCGCCAGCTGATGCTCCGCATGGGCGAGGAGGCCGCCGGCGCGCCGCCCGCGGACCGCGCGGCGGAGCGGCTGCACGAGGCCCGGCGCCTGGACCACGACATCGTCGAGGTGGACGCCGCCCTGCGGCAGGCCGAGGACAGTCTGCGTCTCAACCCGCGCGTGCGGGAGGGCCTGCTGCACCGGGTGGTGCTGCGCACCGGCCTCGACACGCTGGAGATCTGCACGGTCGTCCTGCGCGTGCTCGCCCGCTCCCTCACCGACCTCGCGAAGGAGCGCGAGCCGGAGCCGCTGTTCGGGCCCGAGACCGGTGCCGTGCTGGAGCAGCTGCTGTCCGAGATCGCCGACGCCGTGGTCAGTTTCGCGGTGCTGGTCACGACCCACCTGAGCGCGAGCGCCGAGTCGGCGGAGGAACGTCTCGCCGCCGAACTGCGCTCCGCCGCGGCCACCCGCGACAAGCTCGCCGTGCTGCTGCGCGAGGAGGCCGAGCGCGACAAGGGGAACTGGCAGTTGCCGGGCGCCGTCCTGACGGAGGTCAACCGGATCCTCGACGAGATGGACACCGAGCACCGCACCAAGCGCCTGTTCGAGGAGCTGGACCGGGTGTCGGCGGAACAGCGCGCCCGGATGCCGCGGCTGACCCGGCTCAGGGAGCGCCTGGGCGTTCAGGAGCAGCTGTGGCGGAACCGCGCGGGGTTCGGCGGGCGTTCTCGCTGAGGGAAGCCGGCACGGGGCCGGCGCCGAGGCGAGGGGGCGGGCCGATGGCCGACACGAGCGTGCGGATCGACGGGAACACACTGCGGCTTCCGGGCGGTGTGACCGTGCGGTTCATCCGCACCCTGCGCCTGCCCGAGACGGGCACGCACCCGCTGCCGCCGGGCCTGGGCGAGTTCCCCGTCCGGCGGGTGGCGGACCACGCGGACCGGGTTCCCGAGGCGATGCGGGCGCGCGGCGGCGTGATGCTGCCGGTGTACCTGCGCGAGGCGATGTGGCTGAACTTCGCGGGCACGGCGGAACCCGCGGCACTGCAGGTCGGCGTCGGCAAGGTCTGCGCGGTCTCGGGCCGGCCCTGGAGCGACGGGCTGTCCCGGGACCCGCAGAACTACGTGGTGCTGCCCCGCCAGCCCTGGCTGGACGGCATCAACTCCGGCACGGGCACGGTGCGGCAGTTCGTGGCCGTGCCGCTCGGCATGGGCGCCACGGTCGAGGGCCAGGTCACGGGCGAGGAGGTGTGGGGCGGCGTGCAGCTGCGGGCGTTCCCGCTGAACGACGAGGAGCTGGCGACGTGGCGCGCCGTGGAGCGCCGCCGGCTGGAGCGGACCCGGTTCGCGGCGCCGCCGCCCTACGGCGCCCCGATGCCGGGCGGGCCGATGGCCGCGCCCGGTGGGTTCGGCGCGCCGATGCCCGTGGCGGCCCCGCCCGCGACCGGCGGTCACGGCGTCCCGATGCCCATGGCGGCGCCGCCCGCCCCCGGTTCTCCCCCGCCCGCCCCCGGGGCTGCCCCGGCCGCCGGTGCCGCCCCGGCGAGTCCGCGCCGCGCGCCCGCCGCGATGGGCCTGGGCGTCGGCGGCTCCATGCGGCAGGAGGTCTACGAGGACGACCGGCCGCTCACCCACTGGTCGAGCCGGCCCGCCGGGCGGGTGTTCGTGCACCTGGTGACACCGCCGGAGTGGCACCGCATCACGGGCGAGGCACCGCCGCCCTCCCCGGTGGACCGGGCCGCCTACACCCGCGCGGGCCTGCCCTGGTTCGACTACTACGACCAGGACGCCGAGGACCTGCGGGCCCCGGACGCGCTGCAGGCCGTCAAGCCCGTCGGCGACTGGCTCGGCGACGACCACGAGCCCTGGCAGCCGCCCGCGCCCGGGCAGGTGCGGCCGCTGCGGGACGCGCCGGGCCGGCCCGTGGAGGACGGCGACTGGTAGGCGCGAGGGGCGGGTTGCGCCGGGGGCGACGCCCGGTGCCGTTGTTGCACCCGACCGGTGATCCACGTCAAGGTGGCTGTCCACGACGGGACGAGTGACGACCTGAGGGACGACATGCACAGTGGCTGGAGCAGGCGCCGGTTCGTCGGCGCCCTGGCCGGCGGGGCCGCCGCGGCGGCACTGCCGGCCTGCGACGACGCGCCCGCGCCCGCGACGACTCCCACGGCCTCGTCCGCCACCGGCACGAGCCCGTCCGGCCCGGCCCGCCGCCCCTCCGGGCCCCGGCCTCTCTACCTCGGCACCTACACGTCCGCCGAGGGCGGTGGCAAGGGCATCGGCGTGGCGGCCTACGACCCGTCGACGGGCCGGATCACCGGCACGGGCACGATCACCGGCGTCGGCGACCCGTCGTACCTCGCGCTCCACCCGGACCGGCGCACGCTGTACGCGGTGGACGAGCGCGAGGCCGGTGCCGTCACGGCCGTGCGGCTGTCCGACCGGAAGGTGCTGGGCAGCCGGAGCACCGGCGGGGCGGCGCCCTGCCACCTGTCGGTGCACCCCGGCGGCCGCTGGCTGTTCAGCGCGAACTACGGCTCGGGCAGCGTGGCCGTGCATCCCATCGACGCCTCGGGAGCCCTGGGCGAGCGCACCGGCCTCGTCCGGCACTCCGGTCCGCCGCCCGGGCCGGGGCAGGACGGGCCGCACGCCCACCAGTGCGTCACGAGTCCGGACGGGCGTCATGTGCTCGCCGTCGACCTGGGCACGGACACCGTCTACACGTACCGGCTCGACGAGAAGGCCGGCACACTCACCGAGGTCGCCCGGGCCCGGACCCGGCCCGGCGCCGGGCCGCGGCACCTCACGTTCCACCCCGGCGGCCGTCACGCCTACCTCGCCGACGAGGTCGGCAACACGGTCACCGTCTGCTCCTACGACCCGGCCTCCGGCCGGCTGCGCGTCGGGGAGGCGCAGTCCACGGGCGCGGGCCCGGGCGAGAACCATCCGGCGCAACTGCTGGTGACGGGCGACGGCCGCCACGCGTACCTCGCCAACCGCGGCCACAACAGCATCGCGCGTTACGCGATCGAGGCGGACGGTGCCCGGCTGAGGCTGCTGGACACCGTGCCCGTGGAGGGGGACTTCCCGCGTCAGATCGCCTTCTCCCCGGAGGGGACGCTGCTGTTCGCGGCGAACCAGAAGTCGTCCACCGTCACCGTCTTCCACGTGGACGAGGGCAGCGGCGCCCTGCGGCCTGCCGGAGAACCGTTCCCCTCACCGGTCGCCGTCTGTGCGCTGCCGTTGTAGCGCCCGGGGGCAGGAGGCGGCGGCCGCCTGGCTGAGCAGCACGTGCATCCGCTCGGTGAGCTGTGCGACGTCGTCGGCGGGGCGGTGGAACGCCAGGCGCACGTCGCCGTGCGCGCGGGCGCGTTCGATGCGCAGGGTCAGCCCGTGCCGGTCGACGGCGAGCGGCTGGACGCGGACCGCGCCGTGCAGGCTGTCGGGCTCCACGAGCCGGGTGAGCCGCTCGACCGCGTCGGCGTGGCAGTCGGCGAGGTGGGTCAGCAGCCGGGCCTCGGCCGTGGTGAGCGGGTCGGGCTCGGCCGCGGCGAACTCGTCCAGGTCCACCACCACGGCCCCCGACGGCCGGCGCAGCACCACACGGGTGGGGGTGAACACGAGCCGGTCCTCCTCCGCGGCGAACCACCCGGCGAGCCACAGCCGGGCGCGGATCCGGCTGCGCAGCGGGACGGGGGCGACGTCGGCGAACTCCAGCACCGCGGACGGCTCGCCGCGGGGCGCGCAGATCGCGGCCCCGAGCAGGGCGCTGTCCTCGGGCACGGCCACCGTCACCCGGCCGTCCTCGGCCACCGTGTGCGCGCCGACCAGCTCCTCCCGCGTTCCCTCCGCGGTCACCGCGCAGGACCACGCCGCGGCGAGCACCGAGCGCGCCCGCTCCGCCGCGGCGGGGGCCGCCGTCCAGCTGTGGCTGTCGTCACCCATCCCAGACCTCCTTAGGTAAGCCTTGCCTAACCTACCGAAGATCGGGGTGTGCGCCAACCAGGGCACGTGATCTTTACGAGTCCTTTCAGGGCGTGAGGACGCCCAGCAGCGCGCGCACGCACAGCTCGCGCACCTGATCCCGAGTCAACTCCGCGTCGCGCAGCCACTCCAGGCACACGGACGTGGTGAACGCGAGCCACCCGCGCACCGCCAGCCGCACCTCGGGCCGCTCCTCGAAGGCCGGGCCGAACTCGGGGTCCTCGGCGAGGGCGGCGAGGATCTGCCGCTCCTGTGCGGCCAGGGCCCGCTGATAGACGCGCCGCACCGCCTGGTCCCCGGCCGCGTCGGCGCGATGGAAGGCCCGGTAGCCGTGCGCATGGGCGCGCACGTACTCCAGGAACGTGTCGAGGCCGGCCGCGAGTTGCGCGCGCACCGGGACACCGGGCACCGCCGCCGTCATGCGCAGCATCCGCTCGCTCTCGCGCTCGACGACCGCCGCGAAGAAGTCCCGCTTCGTCGGGAAGTAGTGGTACAGCAGCCCGCGCGACACCCCGGCGATCTCGGCGACCTGCTCGATCCACACGTCGTCGTAGGGGTTCTCCGAGAACAACCGCGCCCCGACCGACAGAAGCTGCGCCCGGCGCTCCTCGGTGCTGAGCCGGCGGCGCGTGCGCCCGCCCTGGTTCGCGGCCATGCCCGCACTTTACTTGACGCCGGTTCAACAGCGGGACCAGACTGAACCGCGCTATTGAACCCACGTACAACACGCGCGAAGCCGCCGCTGGATCAAGGGAGATCGCGTCATGACGGAGGCGCCGATACGGGCGGAGCAGCCCAAGGGGTTCCGCAGCGCCGAGCTGGGCTGGCCGGAACTCGACCGCATTCCGCACCCCCCGCACCGGATTCCGCTGCTCGGCGACGTGGTGGGCGTGAACCGGCGCACCCCGCTGCAGGACTCGATGCGCTACGCCCGCCGGCTGGGCCCGGTCTTCCGGCGGAAGGCCTTCGGCAAGGAGTTCGTGTTCGTCTGGGGCGCCCGGCCCGCGGCCGACCTCGCGGACGAGTCGCGGTTCGCCAAGCACGTGGGGCTCGGCGTCGCCAATCTGCGGCCCGTGGCCGGGGACGGCCTGTTCACGGCGTACAACCACGAGCCGAACTGGCAGCTGGCCCACGACGTGCTCGCCCCCGGGTTCAGCCGGGAGGCCATGGCCGGCTACCACCCGATGATGCTGTCCGTGGCACGGCGGCTGACGGAACACTGGGACCGGTCGGCAGCGGCCGGGCGGACCGTGGACGTGCCGGGCGACATGACCAAGCTGACGCTGGAGACGATCGCGCGGACCGGTTTCGGGCACGACTTCGGCTCGTTCGAACGCTCCCGGCCGCACCCCTTCGTGACCGCGATGGTCGGCACGCTGACCTACGCGCAGCGGCTCAACACGGTGCCCTTCCCGCTGGCCCCGCTGCTGCTGCGCGGCGCGAGCCGGCGCAACGCGGCCGACATCGCCCATCTCAACCACACCGTCGACGAGCTGGTCCGGGCCCGGCGCGCCGGGGGCGGCGGGGACGGGGATCTGCTGGACCGGATGCTCCTGACGGCCCATCCCGAGACCGGGGAGCGCCTGGCGGACCGCAACGTCCGGCGCCAGGTCATCACCTTCCTGGTCGCCGGGCACGAGACGACGTCCGGGGCGCTCTCCTTCGCCCTGCACTACCTCTCCCGCCATCCCGAGGTCGCGGCCCGGGCGCGCGCCGAGGTCGACCGGGTCTGGGCGGGCACGGCGGAACCGGCCTACGAACAGGTGGCCCGGCTGCGGTACGTCCGCCGGGTGCTGGACGAGTCGCTGCGGCTGTGGCCCACCGCGCCGGCCTTCGCCCGGGAGGCCCGCGCGGACACGGTGCTGGCCGGCGAGCACCCGATGCGGCGCGGGGCGTGGGCGCTGGTGCTGACGCCGATGCTGCACCGGGACCCCGAAGTGTGGGGCGCGGACGCCGAGCGGTTCGACCCCGACCGCTTCGAGGCACCGGCGGTCCGGTCCCGGGCCCCGCACACCTTCAAACCCTTCGGGACGGGGGCCCGGGCCTGCATCGGCCGCCAGTTCGCGCTGCACGAGGCGACGCTGGTGCTCGGTCTGCTGTTGCGCCGCGACGAGCTGCGGCCGGACCCGGCCTACCGGCTGCGTGTGACGGAACGTCTGACGCTGATGCCGGAGGGCCTGCGGCTGCGCCCGGAGCGCCGGACGCCGGTGCGGGAAACGGCCTCAGACCTGCGCCGTCCAGTGCCCGGGGCGGGTGACTGACTCCGGCAGCCGGGTCCCGGCGCTGCCCCGCGCGGCGTTGAGCTGCGGCTGGGTCAGGAAGAACGCCCCTGTCAGGTCGGCGTCGGTGAGGTCCGCGTCGCGCAGGTCGGCTCCGATGAGGTCGGCGCCGCGCAGGTCCGCGCCGGTGAGGTCGGCGGCGATGAGGCAGGCGCCGCGCAGGGTGGCGCCGCGCAGGTCGGCGCCCTTGAGACGGGCGCCGACGAGGTCCGCACCCCGGCGGTCCTTCCTGCGGCCCCTGGTGCCGGCCCGGGCCAGTTCACTGGTCTTCAGCAGCAGGACGTTGACCTCTTGGCGGTGCGCCCCCACGTCCAGCGCGGCGAGTTCCCCGGGGGTCCCGCCGGCCAGTTCCTCGGTCCGCTCCAGCGCCGCGCGCAGCTCGGCCCCGAGGGAGCGGGCGGCGGGCAGGGCGAGCGCCTCGGTCAGGTACCACAGCAGCTCGTGCAGCTGGCGGACGACCGGGAACACGTCGAACATGCGGCGGGCGTGCTCGGGCGGCCCGGTCCGCCAGCCCCGCCCGTCGAAGGTGACCTGCGAGACCCGCTGCCCGGCGCCGAAGCAGTCGTAGACCGTGCAGCCGGTGAACCCTTTCTGCCGCAGCCCGGCGTGAATGCCGCAGCGGTGGTCGTCCCGGAGGTTGCGGCAGGGCGTGCCGGCGTCCTTGGTCACCGCGAAGTCGGCGGAGGCGGCGAAGGGCAGGGCGACGCAGCACAGCCCGAAGCACCGCTCGCAGTCGCCGCGCAGTTCCGCTCGCGCGGCTTGGTGATCTCGCATGCCGTTCAGCATACGAAACGACACCTGGGGCGCCGGTGGCCGTGCCGGTCCGCTCAGTGGGCGGGCCCGGGCGCCTCCAGGCGTGCCAGCCGCTCGGGGTCGGCGAGGATGTACATGCCGGTGATGCGGCCGTCGGTGATCGTGACGCCCATGACCGACCGCACGTGTCCGTCCGGCGCGTTGACCACCCCGACCGAGCCGTTGACCAGCACCAGCTCCGCGGCCTGCGAGAACCGGGCGAACAGGAGCGCCTGTTCCGCGACCGCCTTCGCCCCCCGGACGGCCTTGGACACCGCCGCGCCCCGCGCCAGCGCGCCCGAGTCGGCCCGCAGCACCACGTCCGGGTGGAGCAGTGCCAGCAGCGCCTCGAAGTCCCCGGCCCGGGAGGCGGCCAGGAAGGCGCCGAGCACCTCCTTCTGGCGTCCGAGCCCGGGTTCCGTCGAGGGCGTGGCACCGCGCACCCGGCGCCGGGCGCGGCTGGCGAGCTGCCGGGTCGCGGCCGGGGTGCGCTCCACGACGGGCGCGATGTCGTCGAACGGCACGGCGAACATGTCGTGCAGCACGAACGCGAGCCGCTCGTCGGGCGCCAGGTGTTCCAGGACGACGAGCAGCGCGAGGCCCACCGAGTCGGCCTGGAGCACCTCTTCCGCCGGGTCGAGGTGGGACAGGGGCCGGAGCACCGGATCCGGGACGAACGTGCCGAGCGCGTCGTCGTCCATCGGCTCCTCGCGCCGCGCGGCACGCGAGCGCAGCAGGTCCAGGCAGACCCGGCCGGTCACGGTGGTGAGCCATCCGCCGAGGTTGCGGACGTCGTCCGCGTCGGAGCGGCTGAGCTTCAGCCAGGTCTCCTGCACGGCGTCCTCCGCCTCGCTGAGCGACCCCAGCATGCGGTACGCCACGGCTTTGAGCCGCCCCCGGTGCTCCTCGAACCGGCCGGCCAGTTCCTCGCTGCCCGTCATCGTCTCCCCCTGTCTCCCCGTCTCCCCCGTCATGGCCGGCTCAGGTCATCTGCCGAACAGTTCGAACGCGACCGCCGGCCGGCCCCCGAACCGCTCCCCCGTCGCCTCGGCGTGCTGCGTCAGGAAGCCGCGGACGTACGTCTCGGGGTCCTCGTCGGTCAGCACCTCGATGTACGTACGGTGTTCCAGCAACGAGCGCACGGCGCGCTCCATGCCGGGCGTCGCGTCCACGGCGTGGGTGGGCGTGCTGGAACCGGCGACGGCGACCCAGCGCACACCGTCCCAGGGGTCGAGGCCCTGTTCGGTGAGCTCCGGGAAGATCCAGCGGTTGCCGGCGTCGCCGGCCGCGTCGAGCGTGGCCCGGCCGACGGCCACGTGGTCCGGGGTGTTCCAGGCGACGCCGCCCCAGGTGTCGCGGTGGTTGAGCGTGATGACCAGCTCGGGCCGGTGCCGGCGGATGGCGGCGGCGATGTCGCGGCGCAGGGCGGTGCCGTACTCGATGACACCGTCCTTGTGGTCGAGGAACTCCACCTCGCTCACGCCGACCACCGCCGCGCTCGCCCGCTGCTCCCGCTCGCGCAGCGGGCCGCACTGCTCCGGTGCGATCGTGTCGATGCCCGCCTCGCCGCGGGTGGCGAGGACGTAGGCGATCTCACGGCCCTCGTCGGTCCAGGCCGCGATCGCCGCGGAGCAGCCGTACTCGAGGTCGTCGGGGTGGGCCACGACCGCGAGGGCGCGCCGCCAGTCGTCCGGCATGGGCTGGAGTCGGGTGCTCTTCGGCTCGGTCATGTCGGCAGGTTAGTCCGCGGCACCGGCATCACGCCTCGTCACGCGCGAGGGCCAGAAGCCGGTCCAGGACGCGGGGGCCGCCGGTGCGCACGCCGTCGTGTTCGAACTCGTCCGTGACCCAGGTGCGCAGCCCCCGGATCGTTCGGGCGGTGCGCAGCGAGTGGGCGGTGTCGACGTACATGTCGTCGTGGTAGACGGCGGCGGCGACCGGGACGTCGTTGGCGGCGAGGCGCGCGGGGTCGTACAGCGGCGTCCAGTCGGTGCGGGCGGCGAGCAGTTCGGCGGTCTCGCGCAGCGGACGCAGCGCCGGGTCGCACGCGAACATCCAGGGGTGAATCGATTCTCCGGTGAACAGCAGCGGTTCGTCGCCGGCGAGGGCCTTGGCGGCGTCGAACTGGGGGAACTCGGCGCGGACCCGCTCGGCCGACCAGGCGGTGGGCCGGGCGTCCTGGCCGTAGATCGCCTCGTGGATCAGGGCGTACAGCGGGTGGCGGGCGTAGGAGAGCATGCCCTGCACCTGCTCCTGGAAGGCGTCGGAGAGGGTGAGGCCCTGCGGGGTGCGGACGAAGGCGTCCTCCAGCAGGTGGTGGAGACGGTGGGTGCCGTCGCCGGTGCCGAGGACGATGCCGAGGGACTGGAAGGCCTCGACGGTGAGCCGGTAGCCGTTCGGCAGGACCACGTCGTGGGTGAGCAGGTGGTCGGCGATGCGCCGGGCGCGTTCGGCGTCCTGCGGGTAGCGGGCGTAGTGGGCGGCCACCTTGCGCTCGATGCGCGGGAAGGCCGCCCGGTAGACGTCGTCGGCGTGGGCGTCCAGGGACGGCAGCCCGCCGGTGACGAGGGCGGTGGCCAGGCCCTCGGGCGCGAGGGAGAGGTACGTGGTCACGCAGAAACCGCCGAAGCTCTGGCCGAGCACGGTCCAGGGCGCGCCGCCGGTGACCTCGGCCCGGACGGCCTCGCAGTCGCGCACGATCGAGTCGGCGCGGAAGCGGGTGAGGTAGTCGGCCTGCTCGGCGGGGCCGCCGCGCAGCGGGAGCGTCTGCCGGTTGGCGGGCGTCGAGTGGCCGGTGCCGCGCTGGTCCAGCAGGAGCACGCGGTACTCCTGCAGCGCCCGGCCCAGCCAGCCGGGCCGGCCGACGGAGCGGTCCGCGCCGAAGCCCGGCCCGCCCTGGAGGTAGAGCAGCCAGGGCAGCTCCTGGTGGGCCTTGTCGCCGGCGACGACCTCGCGGGCGTACAGCTCGATCGTCTCGCCCTCGGGGCGGTCGTGGTCGAGTGGCACCGTGAAGCGCCGGTCGGTGAGGACGACTCCGGGCTGGCGGTAGCTGAGGATCAACAGGGCTCCCGGGACGGACGGATTTTCGGACCGCGTCCCAGTTCATCACAGGGAACGTCCGGGGGTGAGCCCTTCGATCATGAAACCTTGCTGAACGGCCGTTCAGGCTCAGCGTCCGGCCAGGCTGGAGCGGCGGACCACGAGTTCGGGCTGGAGCACGACCCGCCGGTGCTCGTGCGGCCGGGCCGCGCTCTCCTCCTCCGTCTCCTCCAGCAGCAGGTCGGCCGCCATGGCGCCCATGGTGACGGCGGGCTGGCGCACCGAGGTGAGCGGGACCGCCGCGGCGGCCGCGAACTCGATGTCGTCGTAGCCGACGATGGCGAGATCGTCGGGGACGCGCACACCCGCCGCGTACATGGCCTGGAGCACGCCGAGGGCGAGCAGGTCGTTGGCGCAGAACACGGCGGTGGGCCGGTCGGCGAGCCCGAGCAGGCGGGCTCCGGCGTCCCGGCCCGCGGCGACGTCCAGCCGTTCGGTGGGCAGTTCGCGCAGCGCGTCGGGACCGAGTCCGGCCTCGGCGAGCGCTTCCAGGGCGCCGGTGCGGCGGTCGCGGACCTGGTTGAGGCCGGGCGGGCCGCTGACGTAGGCGAGGGAGCGGTGCCCGGCGTCGACGAGGTGGCGTACCGCGAGGGCGCCGCCCGCGACGTCGTCGACGGAGACCGAGCACTCGGTGGTGCCCTCGGCGACCCGGTCGACCAGGACGAACGGAATGCCGTGCCGGCGGAACGCCTCGATGTTGCGGCCGGTCGCGTCGGCCGGGGTGAGCAGCACGCCGCGCACCCGCTGCTCGGCGAAGAGCGACAGGTACTCGGCCTCCTCGCCCGGGTTCTGGGCGCTGTTGCAGACCATCACGCCGAGCCCGGCCTGCCGGGCGGCGCGCTCGGCGCCGCGCGCGACGTCGACGAAGAAGGGGTTGCCCATGTCGAGGACGAGCAGCCCCATGATGCGGCTGCGGCCGGCGCGCAGCTGGCGCGCGGACTCGCTGCGGACGTAGCCGAGCCGGTCTATCGCGGACAGCACGCGCGCCCGGGTCTCGGTGGCGACCGTGTCCGGGCGGTTGATCACGTTCGACACCGTGCCGACGGAGACTCCGGCGGCACGGGCGACGTCCTTGATACCCACCGACTGGGCCATCGGGCAGGGACCTCCAGAGGGGAACGAGGGGGGCGGCGGCCCGGGGCGGCTTCACATTACCGGCACGCCGCCCCGGGAACCGGTCACGGTCAGGCGGGCAGCCGGAAGTCGGCGACGTGCAGCGCCGAGGGGGTCGTCCCGCTGGACTTCTCCTGGTACATGAAGGACAGCACCCCGTCCTGCGCGACCCGGGTCTCGTCGATCACGACCTCGCCGAAGGCGTTGAGACCGCTGCCGTCGAAGAGGATCTTCCAGTCGGTGTGCCCCGAGGCCGCCGAGGCGCCGGCGATCCGGCCGAAGGGGAAGATCGCGTAGGCGTTGTCGTACCGGTCCAGGACGAGCTTGGTGCGCTGGCTGGAGTCGAGCGGGACCGGTATCTCGGTCTTCTGCCAGGTGCCGGAGGCGTTCCTGCGGACGTGGAAGGCGCGGCCGTTCCTGGTGCGGTCGGCGACGTAGTTCGTGGTGCACTGCCCGAAGCGGCCCGGGACGTAGGAGATGATCGCGTGCGGCCGGCCCGCCGAGTCGGTGAACTGGCTCTCCTGGTTCATCAGGGAGTGGTCCGGGTTCAGTGGGTCCACGACCAGCCCGGCGTCGTTCACGGACACCTTGTCGGAGCCGCCGGTGGTGCCGACGACCGTCCCCGCGCCGTTGCGCCAGGTGCGGCCGCGGTCGTCGGAGTAGACGTAGCCGGTGTCGTGGTTGGTGATGCCGCCGCCGTTGCACATGACGGCGCCGTTCTGCTCGCGCCAGGTGAAGAAGGAGTGCAGCCGGCCGGTGCGGTCGTAGTCGATGCCGTGCAGGTACATGTTGCGGGCGGTCGAGGAGCCGTGCTCGCTGGTGTAGGTGCCGGTGGAACTCGACCACTCCCCCAGATCGGTCCACCGGGTGCCGTCGTACTCGGCGAGGGCGTTGCGCCCGTTGCCGGAGACGGCGACGCGGTAGCTGAGCTGGAGCCGGCCCTCCGGCGTGGCGACGAACTGCGGGTAGGTGAACTGCGACGTCAGGGCGAGTCCGTCGAGGGTCGACCGCGGTGCGCCGAAGCGGCTCGCGGTCCAGCTCAGGCCCCCGGGGTCGTCCATGAGCCCGGCGGCCGACTTGACGTAGGTGAAGCCGTCGCTGTGCGAGTCCATGTTGAGGTGCAACCGGCCGTCGACCCGGGAGACGCCCATGGAGATGACGTTGTGGGAGTCGTCGTACCGCAGGGTGTGCCCGACCTGCACCGTCGACCAGGTACCGGCACCGAGGGCACGGCGGCCGACGACGGCGTTGCGGTCGGCGGTGTACCAGGCGGCGTACTGGTGGCCCTTGTACGTCAGCAGGCCGTTCTTCTGGAAGGCGTTGTTGTTGACCAGTCCGTCGTAGGAGACGAAGAAGAGGGCCTGGCGGTCGAGGGTGGTGGTCCCGGTCCGGGTGACCGAGGGGCCGGGGGCCGCGGCCCGGGCGGTGCCGGAGGCCAGGGCGGGGGTCACCACCGCTCCGGTGAGGGCGGCGGCCAGCAGGGTACGTCTGTGCATCGCGTGGACTCCGTCGTCATGCGAGGTGGAAGACTTCCGTGAGGGGTTTCATGGCCTCGTCGGGCCGGGCGCCGTCCAGCGACTCGAAGAACGGCGCCATCTCCGCCTGCCAGCGGGCGTTGACCCCGGTGGCCTCCATGCCGGCCTGTGCGGCCGCGAAGTCCTCGGTCTCCAGGTAGCCGACGAGCAGTCCGTCCTCGCGCAGGAAGAGCGAGTAGTTGTGCCAGCCGGTCTCCTTCAGGGCCTGGAGCATCTCGGGCCACACGGCGGCGTGCCGCTCGCGGTACTCGTCGAGGCGGTCCGCCCGGACCTTCAGCAGGAAGCACACGCGTCGCATCGACGCCCCTTCGTGGATCAGAAGTCGAACTGGTCGATGTTCCCGGCGTTGAACACGGTCGGCTTGCCGAGGTTGATCACGCCGTCCTTGCCGATGGTGTACTCGCCCATGGAGCCGGCCTTGAAGGTCTCGCCCTCCTTGCCGGTGATCTGGCCGGAGGACAGCGCGACGGCGGTGCGGGCGGCCAGTTCGCCGAGCTTGGCCGGGTTCCACAGCTCGAACGCCTCGACGGTGCCGTTCTTGACGTACTTGCGCATGTCGTTGGGGGTGCCGAGGCCGGTCAGCTTGACCTTGCCCTTGTACTTGGAGCCCGACAGGTACTGGGCGGCGGCCTTGATGCCGACGGTGGTCGGGGAGATGATCCCCTTCAGGTTCGGGTACTCCTGGAGCAGGCCCTGGGTCTGCTGGAAGGACTGCTGGGCGTCGTCGTTGCCGTACGCGACCTTCACCAGCTTCATGTTCTTGTACTCGGGCTTCTTCAGCTCGTCCTTCATGAAGTCGATCCAGGTGTTCTGGTTCGTCGCCGTCTGCGCGGCGGACAGGATCGCGATCTCGCCCTTGTAATCGATCTGCTGGGCGAGCAGCTGCACCTCGGTACGGCCGAGGTCCTCGGCGGAGGCCTGCGACACGAAGGCGTTGCGGCAGTCGGGGGTGGTGTCGGAGTCGTAGGTGACGACCTTGATGCCGTTCTTCATGGCCTGCTTGAGCGCGGTGCACAGGGCGCCGGGGTCCTGCGCGGAGACGGCCATCGCGTCGACCTGCTGCTGGGTGAGCGTGTTGACGTAGGAGACCTGCCCGGCGGTGTCGGTCGCGCTGGACGGCCCGACCTCCTTGTAGCCGGAGCCCAGCTCCTTCAGCGCCTTCTGGCCGCCCTTGTCGGCGGTGGTGAAGTAGGGGTTGTTGACCTGCTTGGGCAGGAACCCGACGGTCAGGCCCTTCTTGAGCTCGGCGTTCGGGTCGGCCTTGCCGGCGGCGGCCGCGGAACCGCCCTCGTTCGCGACGTCCTTCTTGGTGGTGCCGCCACCGCAGGCGGTGAGCGCCAGGGCGAGGGAGGTGGCGGTGGCGAGCGCCGCGCAGCTGCGGCGGAGGGCTGTCTTACGCATGGCTGTCGTCCTTTACGAGGAAGGGCTGGTCATGAGCTGGGAGTCGAGGCGGCGGCTCTGCGGCCCGCCCTCGCTGTGGAGATCTGCCGTACGACCCGGGGGCCGAGCACGGAGAGAACGAGCAGGACGCCGGTGACGACGATCTGCGACTGCGCCGAGACGTCCTGGAGGCTCATCACGTTCTGCAGCGCCCCCAGCAGGAACACCCCGGCGATCGCGCCGCCCAGCGTGCCCTTGCCGCCGTCGAAGTCGATCCCGCCGAGCAGCACGGCCGCCACGACCGAGAGTTCCAGACCCGTGGCGTTGTCGTAGCGGGCGCTGGCGTAGTGCAGCGCCCAGAAGATGCCGGTCAGCGAGGCCATCAGACCGGTCAGGGTGAACAGGATCAGCTTCTGCCGCTTGACCCGGATCCCGGCGAAGCGGGCGGCCTCCTCGCTCGCCCCGATCGCGAACAGCGAGCGCCCGAACGGCGTGGCGTGCAGCGCGACCACGGCGATGGCGAGCAGGACGAGGAACGGCAGGAAGGCGTACGGCACGAAGGTGTCGCCGATGCGCCCGGCCGCGAAGTCCAGGTACTGCGTGGGGAAGTCGGTCACCGCGTCGGAGCCGAGCACGATCTGCGCGATGCCCCGGTAGGCGGCCAGGGTGCCGATCGTGACGGCGAGGGACGGCAGCCCCAGCCTGGTCACCAGCAGGCCGTTGACCAGCCCGCACACCACGCCCAGGAGCAGGCAGACCGGGATGATCGTCTCGATGGCCATGCCCTGGTTCCACAGGGCGCCCATCACGGCGCCGGACAGGCCGGCCGTGGAGGCCACCGACAGGTCGATCTCGCCGGAGACGACCAGCAGGGTCATCGGCAGCGCGATCAGCGCGATGGGCAGGGTGTTGCCGATCAGGAACGACAGGTTGAGCGCGTTGCCGAACCCGTCGACGAAACCGAACGAGAGCAGCAGGACGACGATGAGGAGGGCACCGACGGCCGAATCCCACCTTTTCAGGGCGGACCGGCGGACCGCTCGGCTCAGGGAGATGTCAGCCATGGCGGGCGTTCCTCTTCTTCAGGGCGGAGGCCACGCGCAGCGCGACGATCCGGTCGACCGCGATGGCGAGGATGAGCAGGATGCCGTTGATGGCGAGCACCCAGACGGAGCTGACGCCGAGGGCGGGCAGCACACTGTTGATGGAGGTCAGCAGCAGTGCGCCGAGGGCCGCGCCGTAGACGCTGCCGGAGCCGCCGGTGAAGACGACTCCGCCGACGACCACCGCGCTGACGACGGTCAGTTCGTAGCCGTTGCCGGTGCCCGAGTCGACGTTGCCGAACCGGGCGAGGTACAGCGCGCCGGCGAGTCCGGCGAGGGCGCCGCAGAAGGTGTACGCGGCGAGGATCCGCTTGCGCACGGGGATGCCGGCGAGCCGTGCGGCCTCCGGGTTGGAGCCGAGGGCGTAGAGCTCGCGGCCGCCGCCGAAGTGCTTGAGCCAGTAGGCCGTGGCGACGAGGACGGCCAGGGCGATCAGGGCCAGGTACGGCACGGCGGAGATGCCGCCGGAGCCGAAGTCGACGAATCCGCCGGGCAGGTCGGCCGCGGTGATCTGCCGGGAGCCCACCCAGATGGAGTCGATGCCGCGGATGATGTAGAGCGTGCCGAGGGTGACCACGAGCGCGGGCACCTGGCCGAGGCTGACGAGCAGTCCGTTGAGCAGTCCGAAGGCGATGCCGAGCAGTACGGCCAGGGCGATCGCCACGACCGCGTTGCCGCCGCCCTGGAGGTGGGTGCCGGCGGCGAAGGCGCTGATGCCGAGCGTGGAGCCGACGGACAGGTCGACGTTGCGGGTGATGACGACCAGGGACTGGCCGGTGGCGACCAGGACGAGGATCGTCGCGTTCAGCAGCAGGTCCTTGATGCCCTGCTCGGAGAGGAACTCGCTGTTGCCGGCCTGGGTGACGGCGATCATCACCAGGAAGACGACCAGGATGGCCAGTTCGCGCATCTTGAAGACGCGGTCGACCAGGCGTGTGCCACTGGACTTGGGCACGTCGGCCGCGGGGGCCTCCTGCGGGGTCACGACCGTCATGCGGCGGCCCTCCCGGTGGCTGCGGCCATCACGGTTTCCTCGGTGGCGTCGGAGCGCGGGATCTCGGCGGTGACGCGGCCCTCGTGCATCACCAGCACGCGGTCGGCCATGCCGAGGATCTCGGGCAGGTCGGAGGAGATCATCAGGACGGCCACGCCGTCGGCGGCGAGCCGGGACAGCAGCCGGTGCACCTCGGCCTTGGTGCCGACGTCGATGCCGCGGGTCGGCTCGTCGACGATCAGCACCTTGGGGCCCGTGGCGAGCCACTTGGCGAGGACGACCTTCTGCTGGTTGCCGCCGGAGAGCGTGTTGACCGTGTCGGCGATCCTGGCGTACTTCACCTGGAGCTTGACGGCCCAGTCCAGGGAGCGGCTGCGTTCGGCGCCGCGGTCCATGAGTCCGGCCCTGACGGTCGTGCGCAGTCCGGTGAGGCCGATGTTGCGTTCGATGGACATGTCCATCACCAGGCCTTGAGCGCGCCGGTCCTCGGGGACCAGGGCGAGTCCGGCGGCCATGGCGGTGGAGGGGGCTCCGTTGACCAAGGGCTTGCCGTGCACGGTCACTTCACCGGCGTCCCAGCGGTCGATGCCGAAGACGGCCCGGGCGACCTCCGTGCGCCCGGCGCCGACGAGGCCCGCGAGGCCGACGATCTCGCCGTGCCGGACGTCGAAGGAGACGTCGGTGAAGACGCCCTCGCGGGTCAGCCGGCGCACGCTCAGGGCCACCTCGCCCGGTTCGACCTCCTGCTTGGGGTACAGCTCGTCGAGGTCGCGGCCGACCATGCGGCGCACGAGGTCGTCCTCGGTCATGCCCTCCAGGGGCTCGCTGGCGATCCAGGCGCCGTCGCGCAGGGTGGTGACCCGGCGGCAGATCTGGAAGATCTCCTCCAGCCGGTGGGTGATGAACAGCACGGCGGCGCCCTGGTCGCGCAGCGTGCGCACGACGCCGAAGAGGCGGGCGACCTCGCTGCCGGTGAGGGCGGCGGTCGGCTCGTCCATGATCAGGACGCGGGCGTCGAAGGAGAGGGCCTTGGCGATCTCGACGATCTGCTGGTCGGCGATGGACAGGCCGCGTGCGGGACGGTCGGGGTCGAGTTCGACGCCGAGGCGCTTCATCAGCTCGGCGGTGGCGTTGTGCGTGGCCTTGTGGTCGATCCGGCCGAGCGTGCGGCGCGGCTGGCGGCCCATGTAGATGTTCTCGGCGATCGACAGGTCGGGGAAGAGCGTGGGCTCCTGGTAGATCACGGCGATGCCGGCGTCGCGGGCGTCGCCGGGCCCGTGGAAGGCGACGGGCTCGCCGTCGAGCAGCACCTGGCCGGCGTCCGGCCGGTGCACTCCGGCGAGGGTCTTGATGAGGGTCGACTTGCCGGCACCGTTCTCTCCGGCCAGGGCGTGCACCTCCCCGGGGAACAGCTCCAGGGAGACGTCCCGCAGGGCGCGGACCGCGCCGAAGGACTTGGAGACGTCCCTCAGCGCCA
Source organism: Streptomyces sp. NPDC085932 (assembly GCF_044540525.1). Classification (NCBI taxonomy): domain Bacteria; kingdom Bacillati; phylum Actinomycetota; class Actinomycetes; order Kitasatosporales; family Streptomycetaceae; genus Streptomyces; species Streptomyces sp. NPDC085932. The sequence goes on along the minus strand of NZ_JBITSJ010000001.1, from coordinate 1,373,882 downwards.
GAACCGGGGCCGAACCCGTGGTGGACGGGTGGGTCATTGGGGGCTCCTCGACGACACCGGCGTGACCGCCTCTCGGCGTCGTGGGCGTCGTGAAAGGTTTCAACTGGGTTGCCGGGACGTTAGGCGGGCGGCGCATGTCACGTCAATGGGTTCCCGTCGAAAAAGTTTCGAGCCCAAAAGGTCACGCACCGGTCACGGGGAACTGTCTCGGCCGGAGGGGTTGACACCCCTTCGGGAGGCCCATAGCTTCGCGTCCTGAATCGTTTCATTCCGTGGTCGTGACGCGTGGCCGTCGCGACCCGATGTCTCAGGAGTTCTGACGTGACCGAGCTCGCCGCGGCGAAGGCCGCTCTCAAGACACAGGCCGTCGAGACGCCGTCGTGGGCGTACGGGAACTCCGGGACGCGGTTCAAGGTCTTCGCGCAGGCGGGCGTGCCGCGCACACCGCGGGAGAAGCTGGACGACGCGGCGAAGGTGCACGAGTTCACCGGCGTCGCCCCGACGGTCGCGCTGCACATCCCGTGGGACGAGGTCGACGACTACGCGGCCCTGGCCAAGCACGCCGAGGACCGCGGGGTGCGGCTCGGGGCGATCAACTCCAACACCTTCCAGGACGACGACTACAAGCTCGGCAGCATCTGTCACCCGGACGCGGCCGTGCGGCGCAAGGCCGTGGACCATCTGCTGGAGTGCGTCGACATCATGGACGCGACCGGGTCCACGGATCTGAAGCTGTGGTTCGCCGACGGGACGAACTATCCCGGGCAGGACGACATCCGCGGCCGCCAGGACCGGCTGGCCGAGGGGCTGGCCGAGGTCTACGAGCGGCTCGGCGACGGGCAGCGGATGCTGCTGGAGTACAAGTTCTTCGAGCCGGCCTTCTACACGACGGACGTCCCGGACTGGGGCACCGCCTACGCCCACTGCCTGAAGCTCGGGCCGAAGGCGCAGGTCGTGGTGGACACGGGGCACCACGCACCGGGGACCAACATCGAGTTCATCGTGGCGACGCTGCTGCGGGAGGGCAAGCTCGGCGGGTTCGACTTCAACTCCCGGTTCTACGCGGACGACGACCTCATGGTCGGGGCGGCCGATCCGTTCCAGCTGTTCCGGATCATGTACGAGGTGGTGCGCGGCGGCGGGTTCTCGCCCGAGGTGGCGTTCATGCTCGACCAGTGCCACAACATCGAGGCGAAGATCCCGGCGATCATCCGGTCGGTGATGAACGTGCAGGAGGCCACGGCGAAGGCGCTGCTGGTCGACGGGGACGCGCTGGCGGCGGCGCAGCGGGCGGGGGACGTGCTGGAGGCGAACGCGGTGGTGATGGACGCGTACAACACGGATGTGCGGCCGTTGCTGCGGGAGGTGCGGGAGGAGATGGGGCTGGACCCCGAGCCGCTTGCCGCGTACCGGCGGTCCGGGTGGGCCGAGAAGATCGTCGCCGAGCGGGTGGGCGGGCAGCAGGCGGGGTGGGGTGCATAGGCGTCTGCCGAGTTCTGTGATCTGCGGAGCGCGGGTCGTGCGTGGTCGACCGCGCAGTTCCCCGCGCCCCTCGAGGACGACACTTCACCCCCTTACTCGAAAAGGAACTGGCATGGCTGTTCATCCCGAAGCCGACGCTCTGCTCGCCCGGTCGCACCGGCTCGGGGCTGATCCCCGGAACACCAACTACGCGGGGGGCAACGCCTCCGCCAAGGGCGTCGGGACCGATCCCGTCACCGGCGGGGACGTCGAGCTGATGTGGGTCAAAGGGTCCGGCGGGGATCTCGGGACGCTGACCGAGGCGGGACTGGCCGTGCTGCGGCTGGACCGGATGCGGGCGCTCGTCGACGTGTACCCGGGGGTCGAGCGCGAGGACGAGATGGTCGCCGCGTTCGACTACTGTCTGCACGGCAAGGGCGGGGCCGCCCCGTCCATCGACACCGCCATGCACGGGCTGGTCGAGGCCGCGCACGTCGATCATCTGCACCCGGACTCCGGGATCGCGCTCGCCTGTGCCGCCGACGGCGAGAAGCTCACCGCCGAGTGCTTCGGGGACACGGTCGTGTGGGTGCCGTGGCGGCGGCCGGGGTTCCAGCTGGGCCTCGACATCGCCGCCGTGAAGAAGGCCAACCCGCAGGCGATCGGATGCGTCCTCGGCGGGCACGGGATCACCGCCTGGGGCGACACCTCCGAGGAGTGCGAGCGGAACTCGCTGCACATCATCCGCACCGCGGAGACGTTCCTCGCCGATCGGGGCAAGGCAGAGCCCTTCGGGCCCGTGGTCGAGGGGTACGCGGCACTGGGCGCCGGTGAGCGGCGGGAGCGGGCCGCCGCCCTCGCGCCGTACGTGCGCGCCCTCGCCTCGCAGGACCGGCCGCAGGTGGGGCACTTCACCGACTCCGAGGTGGTCCTCGACTTCCTCGCGAGCGCCGGGCACCCGCGGCTCGCCGCGCTCGGCACCTCCTGCCCCGACCACTTCCTGCGCACCAAGGTCCGCCCGCTGGTGCTGGACCTGCCGCCGACCGCCCCGCTCGACGAGGCGATCGCCCGGCTGAGGGAGCTGCACACCGCCTACCGCGAGGAGTACGCCGCCTACTACCGGCGGCACGCCGAGCCGGACTCCCCCGCCATGCGCGGCGCCGACCCGGCGATCGTGCTGGTTCCGGGGGTCGGCATGTTCTCGTTCGGCAAGGACAAGCAGACCGCCCGGGTCGCGGGCGAGTTCTACGTCAACGCCGTCAACGTGATGCGCGGTGCCGAGGCCGTGTCCACGTACGCGCCGATCGAGGAGTCGGAGAAGTTCCGCATCGAGTACTGGGCGCTGGAGGAGGCCAAACTCCGGCGGATGCCGAGGCCCAAGGCGCTCGCCACGCGGGTCGCGCTGGTGACCGGCGCCGGCAGCGGGATCGGCAAGGCCATCGCGCACCGGCTCGTGGCCGAGGGCGCGTGCGTGGTCGTCGCCGACCTGAACGCGGAGAACGCCGAGGCCGTCGCCGAGGAGCTGGGCGGGCCGGACAAGGCCGTCGCCGTGACGGTCGACGTGACGTCCGAGGAGCAGATCGCCGAGGCGTTCCGGGCGGCGGTGCTGGCCTTCGGCGGTGTCGATCTCGTGGTCAACAACGCGGGCATCTCCGTCTCGAAGCCGCTGCTGGAGACCACCGCGAAGGACTGGGACCTCCAGCACGACATCATGGCGCGCGGATCCTTCCTGGTGTCGCGGGAGGCGGCCCGGGTGATGATCGCGCAGGGCCTGGGCGGCGACATCGTCTACATCGCCTCGAAGAACGCCGTGTTCGCCGGGCCCAACAACATCGCCTACTCGGCCACCAAGGCCGACCAGGCCCACCAGGTGCGGCTGCTCGCCGCCGAGCTGGGCGAACACGGGATCCGCGTCAACGGCGTCAACCCCGACGGGGTCGTGCGGGGTTCGGGGATCTTCGCCGGCGGCTGGGGCGCGCAGCGGGCCGCGGTGTACGGGGTCGAGGAGGAGAAGCTGGGCGAGTTCTACGCGCAGCGGACCATCCTCAAGCGCGAGGTGCTCCCGGAGCACGTGGCCAACGCCGTGTTCGCGCTGACCGGCGGGGACCTCACCCACACGACCGGGCTGCACATCCCCGTCGACGCCGGTGTCGCGGCCGCCTTCCTGCGATGAGCGCGGACGTGCAGGCGTACGCCGCGGTCGACCTCGGCGCGTCCAGCGGGCGCGTCATGGTCGGCCGTGTCGGCCCGGACAGTCTGGAGCTCACCGAGGCACACCGCTTCCCGAACCGGCCCGTGCGGGTTCCGGAGGGACTGCGGTGGGACGTTCTCGCGCTGTACGCCGGGGTCCTGGAGGGGCTCAGGGCGGCCGGGCAGGTCGACTCCGTCGGCATCGACAGCTGGGCCGTGGACTACGGGCTGCTCGACGCGGACGGGGCGCTGCTCGGCAACCCCGTGCACTACCGGGACGCGCGGACCGAGGGCGTCGCGGAGCAGGTCTGGGCGAGCGTGCCCGCACCGGAGCTGTACGCCGCCACCGGGTTGCAGTACGCGCCCTTCAACACCCTGTACCAGCTGACCGCGGCCCGCTCCATGGCCCAACTCGCCCAGGCGAGGCGGTTGTTGTTGATGCCGGACCTGCTGACGTACTGGCTCACCGGTGAGCAGGGCACGGAGCTGACCAACGCCTCGACCACCCAGCTGATCGACCCGCGCACCCGGGACTGGGCGTACGGCGTCGCGGAGCGCCTCGGGATCGACCTCGGGCTGTTCGCGCCACTGCGCCGGCCCGGGGACCCCGCGGGGGTGCTGCGGCCCGAGGTGCTGGAGGAGACCGGGCTGGCCGGTCCCGTGCCGGTCACGGCCGTCGCCTCGCACGACACCGCCTCGGCGGTCGCCGCCGTCCCCGCGACGGGCGAGCGGTTCGCGTACATCTGCACCGGGACCTGGTCGCTGGCCGGCCTGGAGCTGGCGGCGCCGGTGCTCACCGAGGAGAGCAGGGCGGCCAACTTCACCAATGAGCTGGGGCTGGACGGGACGGTCCGGTACCTGCGCAACATCATGGGGCTGTGGCTGCTCCAGGAGTGCGTACGGGCCTGGGGCGAGCCCGACCTGGACGCGCTGCTGCGGGAGGCGTCCGAGGCGGAGGCGCTGCGGTCGGTCGTGGACGCGGGCGACCCGGCGTTCCTCGCGCCGGGGCGCATGCCGGAGCGGATCGCCGAGGCGTGCCGGGCCTCCGGGCAGCCCGTGCCCCGGACCCCGGGCGAGGTGACGCGCTGCATCCTCGACTCGCTGGCCCTCGCGCACCGCAAGGCGGTCGAGGACGCGCAGCGGCTCGCCGGGCACGCGGTCGACGTCGTCCACGTGGTGGGCGGCGGGACGCGCAACGCGCTGCTGTGCCAGCTGACCGCCGACGCCTGCGGGCTGCCGGTGGTGGCCGGCCCGGCGGAGGCGGCCGCCCTGGGCAACGTGCTCGTGCAGGCGCGGGCGCACGGGCTGGTCGGTGACCTGGCCGGGATGCGGCGACTGCTCGGGCGCACCCAGCCGCTCGTCCGGTACGCACCGCGCGGCGGCACCGGGCGGTGGCGCGCCGCGCAGGACCGCCTCGCCGGGCACTGACGGGGTCTCCCCCCGGCCGTACGCCCGGACTACCCTGCACCCATCCGATGATCAACCCCCGAGGAGCCGCGATGCGTGTCGCTCTGTTCCTGACCTGCGTCAACGACACGCTCTATCCGGACACCGGGCGCGCCGTGGTGAGACTGCTGACCAGACTGGGCGTCGAGGTCGACTTCCCGGCGGCGCAGACCTGCTGCGGGCAGGCGCACTACAACACCGGATACCGTCACGAGGCCGAACCGCTCGCCCGGCATTTCTCCGATGTCTTCGGCGGGTACGAGGCGATCGTGACACCCTCCGGGTCGTGCGGGGCGATGGTGCGGGAGCTGTATCCGCGGATGGGTGAGCGGGCCCGGGCCGAGGGGCGCGGGGAGAGGCTCGCGGCCACGCTGGCGCCGGTGGTGCCGAAGACGTACGAACTGACGGAGTTCCTGGTGGACGTGCTGGGCGTGACGGACGTCGGGGCGTACTACCCGCGCACGGTGACCTACCACCCCACCTGCCACGGGTTGCGCGGACTGGGCCTGGGCGAGCGGCCCCTGCGGCTCCTGCGGGCGGTGAAGGGTCTGGAGCTGGTGGAGCTGCCGGGCGCGGAGGAGTGCTGCGGTTTCGGCGGCACGTTCGCGCTGAAGAACTCCGACGTCTCGGCGGCGATGGGCGCGGACAAGGTGCGCAACGCCGAGTCGACGGGCGCGGAGGTGCTGTGCGCGGCCGACAACTCCTGCCTGATGCACATCGGGGGCACGATGGCCCGGCTGCGGACCGGCATGCGGCCGGTGCACATCGCGGAGATCCTGGCGAGCACGGAGGAGGAACCGGCCGTATGAGCGGAACGTTCGTCGGGATGCCTGGGTTTCCCCCTGCGTTCCCGGAGGCCGCGCGGGAGGCCGTCGGCAACGAGACCTTGCGCGGCAATCTGCGGCACGCCACGCACACCATCCGTGCCAAGCGGGCGAAGGCCGTGGCGGAGGTGTCCGACTGGGCCGAACTGCGCGAGGCGGGCAAGCGCATCAAGGACCACACGCTGCGCCGTCTCGACCGCTACCTCGTGCAGTTGGAGGAGTCGGTCACGGCCGCGGGCGGCATCGTGCACTGGGCGGCGGACGCGGCCGAGGCCAACGAGATCGTCACCCGGCTCGTGCAGACGACCGGCGAGTCCGAGGTCGTCAAGGTCAAGTCGATGGCCACCCAGGAGATCGGGCTGAACGAGGCGCTTCAGGCCGCGGGCATCCGCGCCTACGAGACCGATCTCGCCGAGCTGATCGTGCAGTTGGGCGAGGACCGCCCCTCGCACATTCTGGTGCCGGCCATCCACCGCAACCGGGGCGAGATCCGCGACATCTTCGCCCGGGAGATGAGCGAGTGGGGCCGCCCCGCTCCCGACGGCCTGACCGACACGCCCGCCGAACTCGCCGAGGCGGCCCGGCTGCACCTGCGGGAGAAGTTCCTGCGGGCCAAGGTCGGCATCTCCGGTGCCAACTTCATGGTCGCCGAGACGGGCACGCTCGTGGTCGTGGAGTCCGAGGGCAACGGGCGGATGTGCCTGACCCTGCCCGAGACGCTGATCTCGGTCGTCGGCATCGAGAAGATCGTGCCGACCTGGCGGGACCTGGAGGTGTTCCTGCAGACCCTCCCCCGCTCCTCGACGGCCGAGCGCATGAACCCGTACACCTCGACCTGGACCGGCACGACCGACGGTGACGGGCCGAGCACGTTCCATCTGGTGCTGCTGGACAACGGCCGCACCGACACCCTCGCCGACGAGGTCGGCCGGCAGGCCCTGCGCTGCATCCGCTGCTCGGCGTGCCTGAACGTGTGCCCGGTGTACGAGCGGGCCGGCGGCCACGCCTACGGCTCGGTGTATCCCGGCCCGATCGGCGCGATCCTCAGCCCGCAGCTGCGGGGCACGGGCAGCGAGATCGACGCCTCGCTGCCGTACGCGTCCTCGCTGTGCGGGGCGTGCTACGAGGTGTGCCCGGTCGCCATCGACATCCCCGAGGTGCTGGTGCACCTGCGGGAGCGGGTCGTACAGGGCGGTGAGGTCACCCGGGAGGGCAACCGGGTGGTGCTGCGGCCGGCGAGGGGCCACGCGGCGGAGCGGGCGGCGATGCGTGCGGCCCGCTGGGCGTTCACGCACCCGGGCGCGCTGCGCACCGGCCAGCGCGCGGCCTCCCGGACCCGCCGCTTCCATCCCCGTACGCTGCCCGGCCCGGGACGGGCGTGGAGCGGGACGCGGGAGCTGCCGGCGGTGCCGGCCGAGCCGTTCCGGGACTGGTGGCAGCGCACGCGCGGCGGGAAGGACGGGGCGAAGTGAACAGCAGGGAGCGGATCCTGGGGCGGGTGCGGCGCGCCCTCGCGGACGTGCCCGCCGACGCGACACCGATCACGCGGGACTATCTGCGCGAGCACGGTGAGCGGACCGTCGCGGAGACGGTGGAACTGCTCGCCGGGAACCTGGCCGACTACCGGGCGATCGTGCACCGCACGGACGAGGACGGACTGGCCGCGCTGATCGCGGCACTGCTGGAGAAGCGCGGATCGGCCTCCGTGCTGGTGCCGCCCGGGCTGGACGAGGGCTGGCTGGCGGGGACCGGGGTGACACGGGTCGCGGACCGGGCGGACAGCACCCCGGGCGAACTCGACCGGGTGGACAGCGTCGTGACGGCCTGTGCGGTCGCGATCGCGGAGACCGGGACGATCGTGCTGGACGGCGCACCCGACCAGGGGCGGCGCCGGATCACGCTCGTCCCGGACCATCACGTCTGCGTCGTCCGGGTCCCGGACCAGGTCGTGTCCTCGGTGCCGCAGGGGCTCGAACGCCTGGACCCGGCGCGCCCGTTGACCTGGATCTCCGGTCCTTCGGCGACCAGTGACATCGAGCTGGACCGGGTCGAGGGGGTGCACGGGCCGCGCACGCTGGAGGTGGTGCTGGTGGGCGGCGCGTGACTCAGGGCAGGATCGAGTCGACGTAGCCGCCGTCCACGCGCAGGGCGCCGCCCGTGGTCGCCGAGGCCTGGTCGGACGCGAGGTAGACGACCATGTTGGCGATCTCCTCCGGCTCGATCAGCCGCTGCAGCAGCGACTGCGGCCGGTGCTGCCGCATGAAGGCGCGCTGGGCCTCGTCCCAGGGCAGGTCGCGGTCGACGAGCTGGTAGACGAAGTCCTCCACGCCGCCCGTGTGGGTCGGCCCGGCGATGACGGAGTTGACGGTGACGCCGGTCCCGGCGGCCTGCTTGGCGAAGCCCCGGCCCACGGCGAGCAGGGCCGTCTTGGACATGCCGTAGTGGATCATCTCGGCGGGGATGACGACGGCCGAGTCGCTGGCGATGTTCTGCACGCGTCCCCAGCCGCGTTCGGTCATGCCGGGCAGCACGAGCCGGGTCAGGCGCACGGCGGCCAGGACGTTCACGTCGAAGTAGCGCCGCCACTCCTCGTCGCTGATCTCCAGGGGATCGGCGGACTCGAAGACCCCCAGATTGTTCACGAGGATGTCCACCTGTCCCAGGGCGTCCACCGCCTGCCGGGCGCCCTCGTCGCCGGTCACGTCGGCGGCGACGGGCACCAGGTCGGCGCCCGGGGCCTCGCCCCGCATGCGTTCCACGGCCTCCTCCACCCGGCCGGGTGAGCGGCCGTTGACACCCACCCGGGCGCCCGCCCGGGCCAGGCCCGTGGCGATGGCGGCGCCGATGCCCTGCGTGGAGCCGGTGACGAGAGCGGTGCGGCCCTTCAGATCGATCTGCATGCCGAGTCAGCCCTTTCCGTACGTGGGGTGATCGAGTACCCGGGGGGGTGTCGCTGAGTACACCCCGCGATACGGGTTCTGCGGCCAGTGTGGTCACGCCCCCTCCTCCGTAGCGTCGAGGGCGAGACACAGGGCGTGTCGCCCGAAGGGGGAGACGAGATGGTCCGCACCGGCCCACGACAGCACCAGGACCCGGAACCCGCCGCGGAGGCACTGCGGCTGGTCAAGGTCACCAAGACGTACGGGAGCGCCGACAGCGCCGTGACCGCCCTGGACGGGGTGACGCTCGGGCTGGGACACGGCACCTTCACGGCGGTGATGGGGCCGTCCGGTTCCGGCAAGTCGACGCTGCTGCAGTGCGCGGCGGGCCTGGACCGGCCCGACAGCGGGATCGTCCGGGTGGACGGCACGGAACTGACGGGTGGCGGCGAGGCGGAGCTGACGAGGTTCCGGCGCGGCCGGATCGGCTTCGTCTTCCAGCAGTACAACCTGCTGGAGACGCTGACCGTCGCGCAGAACACGGTGCTGCCGCTGAAGCTGGCCGGGCGGCGCGTGGACCGGCGGCGGGTCCGGGAGGTGCTCACGCAACTGGGGCTCGGCGACCGGCTGGGCCACAGGCCGGACCAGCTCTCCGGCGGGCAGCGCCAGCGGGTGGCGATCGCCCGGGCCCTGGTCACCGAGCCCCGGGTGATCTTCGCGGACGAGCCGACGGGCGCCCTCGACTCGCGCAGCGCGCGGGACGTGCTGGAGCTGCTGCGGCAGTCGGTCCGGGTGCACGGCCGCACGGTGGTGATGGTGACGCACGATCCGGTCGCCGCCTCCTACGCCGACACCGTGCTGTTCCTCGCGGACGGACGGCTGGCGGGCCGGCTGGACGCCCCGACGGCGGACGCGGTCGCCGAGCGGCTGGCCCACCTGGGCGACGACGTGCCGGCGGGGGTGTGAGCGGTGTTCGTACTGGCGATGCGCTCGATCCGGCAGCGGCCCGGGCGGTTCCTCGCGACGCTGCTGTCCGCGTTCCTGGGCGCGGCGATCATCATGACGTTCCACTCGATGCACGACACGGCCGGGCAGCCGGGCGTGGACGCGGTCAGTTCGGAGACCTTGTCCACGGCGGCGGGTGTGGTCGGCGGCTACGGCACGCTGCTGGTGTTCTTCGCGATCGCCTCGACGCTGACGGTGAACGTGCGCCAGCGGGCCGCCGAGATGGAGCTGCTGCGCTGCTCGGGGGCGACTCCGGCGCAGATCAAGCGGATGGTCGTGGGTGAGGCGGTGGCGGTGGCGCTGGTGGGCGCAGCGCTGGCGGTCGGCCCGGCGATGCTGGGCGGCCGGGCGCTGCTGGAGATGTTCCAGGACAGCGGTCAGGTCGCGCGGTCGGTGGAGTACTCCTTCGGGACGGTGGCCTACCTGACCGGCTTCGACATCACGCTGCTCGCCGCCGCGGGCGCCGCGTTCCTCGCGGTGCGGCGCGCCACGGCGGGCGGCCGGAAGCGGCGCGGCCGGGCACGGACGGTCCTGGCGTACGGGGCGCTGGTGGCGGGCGCCGTCGCCGTGAGCTCGACGTTCGCGTTCTCGGCGAGGGACGCCGCGCTGATGGCGCCCCCGGCCCAAGGGGCGATCCTGCTGTCCGTCGGGTGCGCGCTGCGGGCGCCCCGGCTGCTGTCGGCGGTGCTGGACCGGCTGCCGCTCACCGGGGCGAGCGGCTGGCTGGCGGTGCGGAACCTGCGCGAGCGGGCCCCGCAGCTCGCCGGGATCCTGATGTCGCTGATCATGTTCACGGCCGTCGCGACGGCGACCCTGACCATGCAGGCCGTGGAGAGCGACGAAGTGGCGGCCTCGGGGGCGGCGAAGTCGGTCGAGGCGAAGAACCTGGAGACGCTCAACTTCACCGTCGTCGGCATCATCGTGGTGTTCGTCTGCGTGATGCTGGTGAACTCCCTGTACGCGGCGACCTCGTACCGCGAGCGGGAGTTCGGGCAGCAGCGCCTCGCCGGGGCGACTCCCGGGCAGGTGCTGCGCACGGTGGGCGCCGAGGGGCTGGTCCTGACGGTGACCGGGGTGTGCTTCGGCACCTTGGCGGCGCTGGCCGGGATCGTGCCGTTCACGATGGTGCGCACCGACCGGGTGCTGCCCGGCCAGCTGCTCGCCGTGTGGCTCGTGGTCGTGGCGGTCGCGGCGGCGGTGACACTCGGCACCGCCCTGGCGACGGCCCGCCGCGTGCTGCGCGCTCCGGCGGTACGCGCGGTGGCTTCGGCGGCGTGATGCCGGCGGCGGACGTGGTGGACCGGGAGCGATCGTTGCGGCGGCCGCCCCGGTCTACCGTGTCCCGGACGCGTCCAGGAGGGCCGTGACCGTCGCCGTCGTCAGGCCGTCCAGGGTTTCGATCCGGGCGCCGGCCCGCGCGCTGGCCCCGTCGAAGACCAGCATCAGCTGGCGGGCGAGGAGTTCCGGGTCGCGGGCGCCGCCCTCCTCGGCGTGGGTGCGGAAGTACTCCCGCATCCACTCCTTGGCCCGGCGGGCGACCACGCTCGCCGGGTGTCCGGGGTCCTTGAGCTCGACCAGGGCGGCGAGGTAGGGGCAGCCCAGGTAGTCCGGGTCGCCCGCTCCCTTCTCCAGTTGCTCGAAGACGCCCAGGATCCGCTCGCGCGGGGTGGCCTCCGGCTCCCGCGCGCCGGGCACGAGCCGCGCCTCGTACTCCGGCAGGCCCCGGGCCAGGCTCGCCGCGAGGACCTCGTCCTTGCCGGCGAAGAGCTGGTACATGGACCGCTTGGAGACCCCGGCGCTGCGGCACAGCGTCTCGACCCCGAGGGAGACGCCTTCGCGGTAGAAGAGCTCGGACGCGGCGTCGAGGAGCCGGTCCCTGGTGGACGCCTTGTCGGTGGTGGTCATACCCGTGAGGTTACCGCGCGGCACCCGCCGGGGAAACCGATCGGTTTCACGAAGCTCCCGCGGCTGCGAACCCGTGACAGCGTGAGTGAACAAGCGCTTAGATAGGTCTCCGACCGCCCGCCCGCAGCCCCGACCTGGAGGCCCCGGTGTTCACGTCCGTCGACGACGTCTCCGCCCGTCTGGCCGAGACCGGCTATCTCGCCTCGCCCGCGGTCGCCACGACCGTGTTCCTCGCCGACCGTCTGGGCAAGCCGCTCCTGGTGGAGGGCCCGGCCGGCGTCGGCAAGACGGAGCTGGCCAAGGCCGTCGCCCAGGTCGCCGGGGCACGCCTCGTCCGGCTCCAGTGCTACGAGGGTGTCGACGAGTCGCGGGCGCTGTACGAGTGGAACCACGCCAAGCAACTGCTGCGCATCAGCGCCGGCCGGGACGAGTCGTGGGACGAGACCCGCACGGACATCTTCAGCGAGGAGTTCCTGCTCACCCGGCCGCTGCTGACGGCCATCCGGGGCGACGACCCCAAGGTGCTGCTGATCGACGAGACCGACAAGGCGGACGTCGAGGTGGAGGGCCTGCTCCTGGAGGTGCTCAGCGACTTCCAGGTCACCGTTCCGGAGCTCGGCACCATCACCGCGACGCGCCGCCCCTTCGTCGTGCTGACCTCCAACGCGAGCCGGGAGCTGTCGGAGGCGCTGCGCCGCCGCTGTCTCTTCCTGCACATCGGCTTCCCCGAGGAGGAGCTGGAGCGCCGGATCGTACGGCTGAAGGTGCCGGGCCTCGACGAGACGCTGGCCCGTTCCGTCGTCCGGGTCGTGGGGGCGCTGCGGGCGATGGACCTGCGCAAGGTGCCGTCGGTGGCCGAGACGATCGACTGGGCGCGCACCCTGCTCGCGCTCGGCGCCGGCACGCTGGACGAGACGGTCGTGCGGGCCACCCTCGGCGTGCTCCTCAAGCACCAGGACGACGTCCTCAAGGCCTCCGCCAAGCTCGACCTGGACGCCCTGTGACCACGGCGGCGGGTGTCGCCGAGCGGCTGACGTCCCTGGCCGGGGCGTTGCGCGCGCACGGCGTGCGGATCGGCACCGGCGAGACCGTGGACGCGGCGCGGGCGGTCGGGGAACTCGGCCTGGCGGACCGGGAGCTGCTGCGCGAGGGACTGGCGGCGACCCTGCTGCACGGGGCGGGGCAGCGGCAGGTGTTCGACCCGGTCTTCGACCTCTACTTCCCGCGCGGGGTCGGCGGCCCTGAGCGGGAGCCGGCCGGGCGGCAGGACCTGCGCGAGCGGCTGGCGGCCGCCCTGGCCGCCGACGACCGGGCGATGCTGGGCCGGCTGGCGATCGAGGCGGTGGACGGCTTCGGCGGCTACGGGTCCTCGCCCGAGTCGGACGGCTGGTCGTCGTACCAGACGCTGGAACGGTTGCGCCCGCAGACCCTGATGGCCCGGGTCCGGGACGAGGTGCGCGCGGGCGGCGGGAGTTCCGGCTTCACGGACCGGCTGCTGGAGGACGAGGTCCGGCGGCGCATCGAGGCCTTCCGGGCGCTGGTGGCCGCGGAGGCGCGCCGCCGGGTCGCCGAGCGGCGCGGCCGGGACGAGATCGCCCGCCGGGCCGTGGCCCCGACCGCCGACCGGGTCGACTTCCTGTTCGCGGGGAAGGACCGGCTGGCCGAGCTGCGCAGGACGGTGCAGCCCCTCGCGCGCAAGCTCGCCACCCGGCTGGCGGCGCGGCGCCGGCACGCCGCCCGGGGCACCGTCGACCTGCGGCGCACGCTGCGCGGTTCGCTGTCCACCGGCGGCGTGCCGATGAAGCCGGTGCTGCGCCGGCGGCGTCCGGCCCGCCCCGAGCTGGTGCTGCTGTGCGACGTGTCGGGCTCGGTGTCCGGGTTCTCGGACTTCACGATGCTGCTGGTGCAGGCGCTGCACGACCAGTTCAGCAAGGTGCGCGTGTTCGCCTTCGTCAACCGGATCGACGAGGTGACCGGCCTGCTGGAGCACGGCAGGGCCGACCCGGAGGGGCTGGGCGCCCGCATCCAGGCGGAGGCGGAGATCACGGGCTGGCACGGCAGCAGTGACTACGGCATGGCCCTGGGCGAGTTCGCGGAGCGCTACGCGGACGCAGCCGGCCCGCGCACGACCGTCTTCGTCCTCGGCGACGCCCGTACGAACGGCGGCGACCCGAACCTGCCGGCCCTGCGGCACATCGCCGCACGCGCCCGCCGCGTCTACTGGCTGAACCCGGAACAGCGCTCCCGCTGGGGCACGGGCGACTCGGTGGCGCCCGCCTACGCCGAACTGGTCGAGATGCACGAGTGCCGCACCGCCCGGCAGCTCGGCGCGCTGGTGGCGCGGCTGCTGCCGGTGTGATCAGAAGGCGGCCGGCTGTCGGTACGGGGTGATCAAGCGGCGGAGAGTTGCGGGTACAGGGCGATCAGGCGGCGGAGAGTTGCGGGTACAGGGCGGACGGGTCTGCGGCCAGTCCGGCCTTGACCCGGCGCGAGACGTCGTCGGCGAGGACCTCGTAGGCGCCGGACGCGATGCCGTCGAGTGCCTGGGCCGCGACGGACTCGGCCGTGGACTTCGGGGCGTCGATCCCGGCGGCCAGGTCCGTGTCGACGTAGCCGACGTGCAGGCCGGTGACCTCGATGCCGCGCGGCTTCAGGTCGAGGCGCAGCGAGTTGGTCTGCGACCAGAAGGCGGCCTTGGAGGCGCTGTAGGAGCCGGCGAGGCCGATCCACGACAGCACGGAGTGGACGTTGAGGATGTGGCCCCCTCCGTTGCGCTCGATGACGGGGACGAAGGCCCGGGTGACCAGGAGCGGTCCGTAGAAGTTCGTCTCGAACTCGCGGCGCACGTCCTCCACGGGCGAGTCCAGGAAGTTGGCGTTCACCGAGGCGCCGGCGTTGTTGATCAGCACGGTCACGTCCCGGGCCTGCTCGGCCGCCGCGGCGACGGAGGCGGGGTCGGTGACCTCCAGGGCGAGCGGTACGGCGTCCGGGTGCGTGACGGTGCGCGGATCGCGGGCGGTGGCGTACACCTTCTTCGCGCCCCGCTCGTACAGGCCCTGGACCAGGGCCCGGCCGATGCCGCGGCTGCCGCCGGTGACCAGGGCGACGGAACCTTCGATGGCGGTCATGGGAATCTCCCTCGTTGCCTCAGTCGGAAACCGATCGGTTTCCGTCTCTTGCCGGGAAGCGTAAACCGATCGGTTTCCGAGGGCAAGGGCGGGGTTCCGGCGGGCCGGTCCGACGCCCGGAGGGGGAACGCGTGAAGGCGGCCGTCACCGTGTGACGGCCGCCTTCACGGAAGGGACGGACCTCAGTCCTTCTTGGCGTACTCCTTGGCCATGCTGCCCGCGAAGTCGTACACCACGCACTGCTCGTCGCCGACGACCCAGGCGTCGTGCCCGGGCGCGCAGACGAACACGTCCCCGGGTCCCACCTCGCTCTCCGCGCCGTCGTCCATGCGGATGTGCATACGGCCCGAGACGACATAGCCGTTGTGGTGGATCCGGCAGCTGTCGGTCCCGGCGATCGGGGCCACCGACTCGGACCAGCGCCAGCCCGGCTCGAACGTGGCCACGGCGAAGTCCAGTCCGGTCATGTGGACGGCTTCCAGGTGGCCCCGGGGGTAGTCGCGCCGCTCGTCCGGCTTGTCGAGCGTCTTCACCTCAAGCATGACGCTCCTCCTCGGTGAGGGGTTTGCTTCCATCGTCCGTCCGCCGGACGGGCGACGCCATTCAGACGGCGCCCGGCCCGCACAGCGCAGCGAAGCGCTCCGCGTCCACGTTGCCGCCGGAGACGATCACGCCCACGCGCCGGGGCAGCGGGCCCGCGCGGCCGGTGAGCAGCGCGGCCAGCGGCGTGGCGCCGCTCGGCTCGACGACGATCTTCAGGCGCTCGAAGGCGAACCGCATCGCGTCCCGGATCTCGTCGTCGCCGACCAGCACGATCCCGTCGAGGAGCCGTTCGTTGACGGAGAAGGTCAGTTCCCCGGGCGTGTGCAGGGCCTGGCCGTCGGCGATGGTGTGCGGCACGGGGATGCTGACGCGCCGTCCCGCCTCCAGCGAGCGCTTGGTGTCGTCCCCCGCCTCCGGCTCGACGCCGATCATCCGGATGTCCGGGTACAGGTCCTTGGCGACCGTGGCGCTGCCGGCCATCAGCCCGCCGCCGCCGACCGGTGTCAGCAGCGCGTCCAACTCCCCGGATTCTTCGAGGAGTTCGAGAGCGGCCGTGCCCTGCCCCGCCATGACGTGCGGGTGCTCGTAGGGCGGGATGAGGGCGAGGCCCCGCTCGGCGGCCAGGGCCTCGGCGATGGCGACGCGGTCGCCGGTGTAGCGGTCGTAGGTGACGATCTCGGCGCCGTACCCGGCGGTGGCCGCGCGCTTGGAGGGCGGGGCGTCCTCGGGCATGACGATCACTGCGGTGGTGCCGAGCTCGCGGGCGGCCAGGGCGACGGCCTGGGCGTGGTTGCCGGAGGAGTAGGCGGCGATGCCCCGGGACAGCTGCTCGGGGCCGAGACGGGATGCGGCGTTGTAGGCGCCGCGGAACTTGAACGCGCCGACGCGCTGGAAGTTCTCGCACTTGAGGTGGACCTCGGCGCCGACGAGCGCGTCGAGTGTGCGCGAGCGCAGGACCGGCGTGCGGTGGGCGACGCCCTTGAGGCGGGCGGCGGCGTCGCGGACGTCGTCGGCGGTGACCGGCGGGGTGGTGGTCGTCACGGATGCCCTCCAGGGGACGTGTCGCGGGCCGCCCGGGCCCGGGCGAGGTAGTGGTAGGCGGAGGCGCGGGAGATGCCGAGGCGTGCGGCGACCTGTTCGACGGCCCCGCGCACGGCGAAGACGCCGCGCGCGTCCAGCCCGTCGAACAGCTCCAGGCGCTCCGCGCGGTCGAGTTCGGGCCAGCTCCCCCGCTGCCGGGTCCGGTGGGCGTCGACGAGGGCGTCCACCACGGAGTCGATGTCGTTGCCGAAGGTGGTGACCGGCAGCTCGGCCGGGGCGGCGCCGGCTCCGGCGAGCGCGCCGAGCAGGTCGTGGACCCTGCTGACGGCAGTGACGTCCACGTTGACGCAGAGGGCGCCGAAGACGGCGCCCGTGGAGTCGCGCAGCACCATCGTGGAGGACTTCACGACCGCTCCGTTCCCGGCACGGGTGACGTAGTTCAGCTCGTCGGCCGCCTCGTCGCCGTGGGCCAGGACGCGCATGCCGATCTCGCTCATCGCGCCGCCCACCGCCCGGCCGGTCACCGATCCGGCCACGGCGACGACCGACTTCTCCGGGTTCCGGTAGTCGTGCAGCACGACCTCGCAGACGGGGCCGAAGGTCGCGGCGATGCCGTGCACGACCGGCGTCAGCGCGGCGAGGATCGCGTCCTGCTCGGCGCCCCGAGCGCGGGCCATGTCTCTTCTTTCCACCCCGCCACCCTAGACCACCAGTCCAGCCTCTGGATAGACCGTCCAGCCTCCCTCAACGATCGGCAATGGTTCTCACATGACTTCGGCCGCGAACCGCTTTTGACATTCATTCTCATCTAGCGTGACGGCTGCCGATCACCCCCGCGCACGTCCGTCCCCGCCCTGGAGGAGCCATGCCCCTGACCGCGTCCCGTCGTCTCGCGCTGCTGACCGGCGCGTCCCTGGCTCTGCTCGCGGGGTGCGGCAGTGCCCCGGACCCGGCCGGTGGCCAGGCCTCGCCCGGCCGGGTGGCGGTGGTGGCCTCCACGAACGTCTACGGCGACATCGTCCGGCACATCGGTGGCGACCGGGTCGACGTCACCTCGTTCATCAGCGACCCGGACCAGGACCCGCACTCCTACGAGGCCGACCCGCAGGACCGGTTGGCCCTGTCCCGGGCGGAGGTCGTCGTCGAGAACGGCGGCGGATACGACGACTTCGTCGGGCGCATGCTCCAGGCCGGCCACAACGGCTCCGCCCGGGTGGTCGACGCGGTCCGGATCTCCGGCAAGACCGCGCCGCCGGGCGGCGAGCTCAACGAGCACGTCTGGTACGACTTCCCCACCGTCGCCAAGGTCGCCGACCGGACAGCCGCCGCCCTCGCCGGGGCCGACCCCGCGCACGCGCGCACCTTCGAGAGGAACGCCGCGGCCTTCAAGGCCGGACTCGCTCCGCTGGAGGCCGGGGAGGCGCGGATCAGGAAGGAGCACGCCGGCGAGGGCATCGCGATCACCGAACCGGTGCCGCTGTACCTGACCGGGGCGAGCGGTCTGGTCAACCGGACGCCCCCGGCGTTCAGCGAGGCCGTCGAGGAGGGCGACGACGTCTCGCCGCGTGTCCTGCGCGAGAGCCTGGCCCTGTTCAGCGGCAGGAAGGTGCAGGCGCTCGTCTGCAACGTGCAGACCTCCGGCCCGCAGACCGAGAAGGCCGAGGCGGCTGCCAGGGCGGCCGGCATCCCCGTGGTGCCGGTGACCGAGACCCTGCCGCAGGGCGAGGACTACCTCGGCTGGATGACCGCCAACGTCCGCGCCCTCGCCGGCGCTCTCGGCCGGTGAACGCGGCCTCCGGGCGGGACGCCGCCCCCGTGATCCGGCTGCGCGGCGCCGCCCTGTCCTACGGCGACCGCCGGGTCTGGAGCGGGCTCGACCTCGACGTGCGGCCCGGGGAGTTCCTGGCCGTGCTCGGCCCGAACGGCGCGGGCAAGACGAGCTTCGTACGGGCCCTGCTGGGCCGGCAGCCGCTGTCCGCCGGCACGCTGACCGTCCTGGACCGCCCGGCACGCGAGTCCGCACGACGCATCGGCTACGTCCCGCAGCAGGCGACACTGTCCGCGCAGGCACCGCTGCGGGCCCGGGACCTGGTGCGGTTCGGCATCGACGGGCACCGCTTCGGCCCCGGGCCGCGCCGCTCGGGCGTCCGCCGGCGGGTGGACGAGATTCTGGAGTCGGTCGGCGCCCTGGCCTACGCCGATGTCCCGCTCGGCCTGCTCTCCGGCGGCGAGCGGCAGCGCGTGCGCATCGGGCAGGCGCTGGCGACCGACCCGCGGATCCTGCTGTGCGACGAGCCGCTGCTCTCGCTCGACCTCCACCATCAGCGGGCCGTCACCGGTCTGATCGACGCCCGGCGCCGCTCCCACGGCACGGCGGTCGTCTTCGTGACGCACGAGATCAACCCGGTGCTGGGGATGGCCGACCGGGTGCTGTACCTGGCCCGCGGCGGCCATCGGCTCGGCAACCCCGACGAGGTGCTGACCTCCGCGTCGCTGACCCGCCTCTACGGCACGCGGGTCGACGTCGTCCGGGTGCGCGGCCGCGTGCTCGTCGCGGGAGCGCCCGACGAGACCGCCCCGCCGCCGCACCACCCGGGGCGGCCGCACGAGACGGACGGAGTGCGCGCATGACGCCCGCCGGCGGGATCTGGCACCAGATCTTCGACTTCACCGCCTACGGCGCCCTGTTGTCCCTGGTGCGCAACTCGCTCGTCGCCGGTGCGGCGCTCGGGCTGGTGGGCGGGCTGGCCGGCGTGTTCGTGCTGATGCGGGACCTGCCGTTCGCGGTGCACGGCATCAGCGAACTGTCCTTCGCGGGCGCCTCGGCGGCGCTCCTGGCGGGGACGGACGTCGTGGCGGGCTCGATCGCCGGCTCGCTCCTCGCGGCCGGGGCCATCGGGGTGCTGGGGACACGGGCCCGGGACCGGAACTCGGTGATCGGCGTCATCATGCCGTTCGGGCTGGGGCTCGGGGTGCTCTTCCTCGCCCTGTACAAGGGCCGCGCCGCCAACAAGTTCGGGCTGCTGACCGGCCAGATCGTCGCCGTGGACACCCCGCGGACGGCGTGGCTGCTCGGCACCTCCGCGCTGGTGCCGGCCGTGCTCGCCGTCCTGTGGCGCCCGCTCGTCTTCGCCAGCACGGACCCGGACGTGGCCCAGGCGCGCGGGGTGCCGGTGCGCGGGCTGTCCTTCGTGTTCATGCTGGTCCTCGGCCTCGCGGTCGCCCTGTCGGTGCAGGTCGTCGGGGCTCTGCTGGTGCTGTCCCTGGTCGTCACCCCGGCGGCGGCCGCAGCCCGTGTCACCGCCTCACCGGTCCTGCTGCCCGTGCTGAGCGTGCTGTTCGCCGTCGTGTCGATCGAGGGCGGCATCCTGCTCGCCCTGGGCGGCAGCATCCCGATCAGCCCCTACGTCACGACGATCTCGTTCACGCTCTACGCGGTGTGCCGGGTCGCCGGCCGGTACCGCGCTCGGCGCTGGGGGGCGGGACGGACGGTGCCGCGCCCGGCATGAGGACGCCACGGTGCCCCGGTCCGCGCCCCGCCCGAGGACGCCCCGGCGTCCCGGGACCGCTGCCCGCCGGAGCCAACCGGCGGGCAGCGGCGGGCAGCGGAGCGGGCAGCGGCGGCGCGGGCGTGTCAGGCCGCGGCCAGTGCGGGCGCCGGGGGCGAGGCCCGCTCCTCCGCCTCGGCGAGCTGGGCCAGGAGCGTCGCCCGGGCGCGGGCCACCCGGGAGCGGACGGTGCCCACCGGGCAGCCGCTCAGCGCGGCGGCCTCCGCGTACGGCAGCCCGAGCACCTGCGTGAGGACGAACGCCTCGCGCCGTTCGTCGGGCAGCGCGGCCAGCAGTTCCTGCAGCGCCACGCCGTCGTCGAAGCCGGGCAGACCACGCGGCTGGGCGCGTTCGGCCGCCGGCTCCCACTCCACCAGGTCGGCCGTGCGGGGACGTACGGCGGTGTACCGGATGCTGTCGGCGACCGCGCGCCGGGCGATGGCCAGCAGCCAGGTGCGGGCCGAGGAGCGGCCCTCGAACCGGTGCAGGCTGCCGAGCGCCCGCAGGAACGTGTCCTGCGCCAGGTCGTCCACGGCCTGCGGATCCGCGCACAGATGGGCGACGTACCGGATGACGTCGCGGTGCAGGGCGCGCACGAACCGCTCGACGGCCGCGGCGTCCCCGCCGCGGGCGGCCAGCGCCCAGGCGGTTATCGACGCGTCGGCCGAGGCCGTTCTCTCGTGCGCGCGGGGCAGGGCAGGAGTGATCACCTGATGTCCTTCGGATCTTCCCGGGCCGCGGGCGGGCGAGCACGGCGGCACAGGGGTGCCGGGGCGTGCGCGCGGGGCGGCGCGGTCCGGTGAGCTGAGTGGGGACACGGCCGTGCCCGTGCGGCACGCCCGCTCCGGGCAGGCAGGACGCCCGGGGCACCGGCGTACCGCGGCACGGCCGTGAGGGACCGGGGCGCGCGGGGCGGCCCCGGGAGTGCCGGCTGCCGTCAGGCGGCAGCGGTCCCCACGGGCGGTCCGCGAGAGGTGATCGCATGGACGAGGAGGAGCGGACGGGGGGCGCGGTCGGACGACGGCGGCCGTACGCGCGCGGGCGGGGGCGGCGGCGCGGGCCAGGCGAGCAGCAGTCGCAGTGGTGCGGCCAGCCGGCCGCCCACGGCCCGCAGCAGCCGGAAGACCGAGCGCTCGCCGTGGCCCAGCCACAGACCGCACAGCAGCGCGGCCAGCAGGTGGGCGGCCAGCATGCCGAGGGAGGAGTCCCCGCCGGAGGCGTCCCCCATGTGGCCGGCGTGCCCCATGCCCGTGTGCAGGGGCATCGGCATGGACGCGGGCATGGTCGCCGGCATGGAGTCCATGGAGTCCGTGCCGTGTGCCGTCGGAGCAGGGGCCGCTGTCCCGGGCGCGAGCGAGAAGGCCGAGTGCAGCGCCGTCTGCACCACCACGGCGACGGAGACGACGAACCGAAGACCGCGCTCACGTCCGGCCAGGCACCAGCCCGCGATCCCGGTCACGGCCCAGCCGGCCAGCAGGACCGGCACGGGTACGTGATCGCCGGACATCATGACGTGGCCCAGGGCGGCGAGCACGACACAGACGGCCGCGAACACCGCGGCCCGCGTCGCGCGCACACCCCACCCAGCCGTCATGGCGCCTCATCCTCGCATTCCGGCCCCACGGGAACACCCTTGAGTACGCACATCGGCCGGGCCGGACACTCAATTGGCCATATGTGAACCACATCACACCGGTCGCGCGCGACGGCGAGGCGGCAGGCGCGGAGGCCGGGCGCGGGGCGGCGCCCGCTCCGCCGGCCGGGCCGCTTAGGGTGCTCGGCATGACGACGAACCCGGCGGCGGAGCAGGCACGGCAAGCGGACCAGGCGGACGAGGCGCGGCGGACCGGCCGGGCCGCGCACGACTACCTCTCTTCCTTGTTCTCCCTGGAGGGCCGGGTCGCGGTGGTCACCGGTGGCAGTTCCGGGATCGGCCGCGCCATCGCCGGCGCTCTCGCACTCGCCGGGGCGAGCGTCGTGGTCGTCGCCCGTACCGAGGCCACCCTGAAGGCGACGGTGGAGGAACTGACGGCCCAGGGCTGCCGCGTGGCAAGGGTCAGCGCGGACCTGGGCACGCGCGAGGGCGTACGGACGGCCGCCGAGCGGGCGGTCGAGGCGTTCGGCGAGCCCGACATCCTCGTCAACTGCGCCGGGATCAACCTCCGTCCGCACCTTGACGAGCTCACCGAGGACGTCTGGGACACCACGATGGCCGTCAACCTGGAGGCGCCCTTCCTGCTCGGGCAGCGCTTCGGCCCCGGCATGGCGGAGCGCGGGTACGGGCGGATCGTGAACATCAGCTCGCAGCAGGCGCACCGGGCGTTCGTCCAGAGCGGTGCCTACGGTGCGTCCAAGGGCGGGCTGGAGGCACTCACCCGGTCCCAGGCCGAGGCCTGGTCGCCGCGCGGCGTCACCTGCAACGTCCTGGTGCCGGGCTTCGTGATGACCCCGCTGAACGCACGGCTGTCGTCGGACCCGGAGACGGTGGCCGGTCTCGCCGCGCGCACGCTGATCGGGCGCAACGGCCTGGCCGAGGACTTCGCGGGCGCGGCGGTGTTCCTGGCGAGCCCGGCGTCGGCCTACGTCACCGGGCAGTCCCTCTTCGTGGACGGCGGCCTGTCCGTCCACTAGGGCGAAGCTCCCGCGACCGCCCGGCCGTCGCGGCTCCCCGCACGGCGGATGCGCCGACGGGCGCGGGCCGGTGCCCGGTGTCAGGCTGGGCACACAACCTGCGAAAGGGAAGCATCGCCATGATCACCACGGAGTTCGCCCCCGGTTCCCCCTGCTGGCTCGACCTCGGTGCTCCGGACGTCCGGGCCGCCGCGGCCTTCTACGGCGCCGTGCTCGGCTGGGAGTACGAGTCCATGGGCGAGAGCGAGGACTTCGAAGGCGGCATGTTCCGGAAGGACGGCAAGATCGTCGCCGGTCTCGGCAGGCTCACCGAGGAGGGCGCCCGCTCGGCCTGGATGCTCTATTTCCACGTCACCGACGCGGACGCGACGGCCCAGGCCGTGCAGCAGGCGGGCGGCACGGTCCGGGTGGCCCCGATGGACCTCGACGAGTGGGGCAGGATGGCGCAGTTCAGCGACCCGCTGGGCGGCCAGTTCGCCGTCTGGCAGCCGGGGACCGACACGGGCCTGGAACTGGTCGACCAGCCGGGCTCGCTGTCGTGGACGGAGCTGTACACGAGCGACGCGGGGGCCGCGAAGGAGTTCTACGGCGGTCTCTTCGGCTGGCAGTTCAGCGACATGCCGCTGCCGGGCGGCGGAGGCACGTACACACTCATCACCCCGGCGGGGCTTCCCGAGGAGCGCATGCACGGCGGCCTGATGGAGCTGGGCAAGGAGGACCTCGCCCTGGCGGACGGCCGGCCGTACTGGCACCCGGTCTTCGCCGTGGACGACTGCGACGCCGCGGTGGCCCGCGTCCGGGAGAACGGCGGCAGCGTGCAGATGGGCCCCGAGGACGCGGAGGGCGTGGGCCGCCTCGCGGTCTGCCTGGACCAGGCGAACGCGGACTTCGTGCTGCTCACGCCGTCCGGGATGTGAACGCCGCCCCGCCGGTCCGGTCCCGGGCCGGCGGGGACCTGGCGGAGCGCCGTCGCGCTACTTGCATATGATGCGCAAATGCGCGACTACATCATCAGGGAAGCCACGCCGGACGACGTCGACGGGGCCCGGGTGGTGATGCTGGACGCGGTGTACCGGGACTTCGGGACGGGCTACGTGCCCCAGTGGCACGCCGACATCATCGATCCGGTGGCGTTCTACGTCACGCCGGTGCGGCACACGCTTCTGGTCGCGGTGGACGGGAGCGACGGCACGGTGGCGGCCACGGCCGCGCTGGACGCACGCGGGCCGGCGCACCCGCCGAACCCGCGGTGGCTGGCCGAGCGGTTCCCGTCCGGCGAGACCGCGCAGCTGCGTCGGGTGTACGTACGGCCCGAGCACCGCAGGCGGGGGCTGGCCCGGCACCTGGTGGCGCGGCTGCTGGAGTTCGCGCGGGCCGACGGCGGCTACCGGTCGGTGTATCTGCACACGTACCCGGACTCCCCCGGCGCGATGGGCCTGTGGCGGACCCTGGGCAAGGAGCTGTGCGACGAACGGAAGGACGTGCCCGGCGGGGGCAGCGGAGCCGTGCACTTCGAGATCCCGTTCGCATGACGTTCGTCCGCATGAGGCTCGGCCTCATGAGGTTCCTCGGCATGAGGGCCGTCGTCATGGGGGCCGTCCGCGGGACCTTCGCCGGCGCGAAGAGGCTGCGCGTCCTGGCCCGGGGCGGCGGCCCGGCGCTGCTGTGGCGGGCCGTGCTGACCGCCGCCCTGGTGGGCGCGATCGGCCTGCTGCCGTGGCTGTCGCGCACCGACCCGGCGCTCACGGTCCTCAAGGCTCGTGCGGCGGACCGCGACCCGACCCCTGAGGCCCTGGGCGCCGTCCGTGCCGAACTCGGTCTCGACGACGGCCCCTTGCACCTGCTCGGCCGCTGGCTGGGCGGGCTGCCGCACGGGGACGCGGGCACGTCGTGGGTGTCCGGCTCGGAGGTGCTGCCCGGGGTCGTGCAGGCGTTCGGTGTTTCGCTGCTGCTGATGTCCGGGGCGCTCGCCGTCGCCGCGCTCACGGCGGCCGCGGTGTGTGCGCGCACGCTCCGGCTCGGTGCGCGGCGGCGGCTCGGCGCGCACCGGCCCGGCGGTTCGGCGGCGGCCGTACTGGCCGCGCTGCCCGAGTTCCTCGTCGCCTCGGTGCTGGCGTCGGTGATCGGCGTGCAGCTGGGCTGGCTGCCCGCCCTGGGCTGGTACGGCCCGCGGTGGATGGTCCTGCCCTCGCTGGCTCTCGGCCTGCCCGCCGGGGCGGTCCTCGGGCGGATGCTGGACGACCTGCTGCCCGGCGCCTTCGCCGAGCCGTGGGCGTCGGCCGCGGCCGCGCGCGGCATCCCCGCGGCGTCGCTGGCGCGGCAGGCGGTGCGCCGCTGCGTGCCCGGACTGCTGCCCAACCTGGGTCTGTTCGTCGTCGGGTTGACCGGCGGCTCGGTCGCCGTCGAGCAGATCTTCGACATCCCGGGCCTCGGCCGGCTCACGTTGCACGCCGCCCTCGCCCAGGACCTGCCCGTGCTGCAGACCGGCACCCTCGCCCTGCTCCTGCTCGCGGCCGCCGCCGGACTGCTCGCCCGGCTCGCGGCCCGGCCGCTGATCGGGCCCGCCCTGCGCGCCGGCGCACTGCACTCCCTGCACCGGCCCGCCCCGCCGGCGCCCCGCGCCCTCCCCCTGCTGTACGCGGCACTCCTGGCCGGCGTCATCGGGCTCGGCCTGCCACGCGATCCGCTCGCCCTGGACACCTTCGCCCGGCTCCAGGCGCCGTCCCCGGCGCACCCGTTCGGCACGGACGCGCTCGGCCGGGACGTGCTCGCCCGGGTCGCCCACGGCGCGCTGACCACTCTCGGCACCGCCCTCGCGGTGAGCGCCGCCGCGCTGGTGGCCGGGCTGCTGCTGGGGCTGCTGCCGCGGCTGTCCGGGCCGATGGCCGACACGGTCAGTGCCGTGCCGCCCGCCCTGGCCGGTCTCCTCGCCGCCGGTGTGGCGGGCACCGGTCCCTGGACGCCCGCCTTCGCCGTCGGGGTCGTCGCCTGGGCCCCGCTGGCCACCCACGCCTCCGCGCTGCTGCGTCAGGAGCGCGCGACGACCCACCTGGCCGCCACCCGGGCGCTGGGCGCCGGCCGCTGGTACCTGCTGCGGCGCGAACTGCTGCCGGCGGTGCTGGGCCCGGTCACCCGGCACGCGCTGCTGCGGCTGCCCGGCATCGCGCTGGGACTGGCCGCGCTCGGCTTCCTCGGGCTGGGCGCCCAGCCGCCGTCGCCCGAGTGGGGCCTGCTGCTCTCCGAGAACCGGCCCTACGCCGAACGCGCCCCCTGGGCCCTGCTCTTCCCCGCGGCCGTGCTCGCCCTGCTGGGGGCGCTGGCGGTGACGGCCGCCGGGGGCGTACGCCTGCCCGGGCGGCGCGGACGGCCCGCCGGGCGGACGGGTCCGCCCCCGCAGCCGTCCCGTCCCGTGGTGCCACGGCAGAGCCCGGGCCGCCCCGGCCCCCTCCCGGCTCCGGCCACGGCCCCTGCCCCGGCCTCCGCCTCACCGACGGACGAACGATGACCGACCTCATCTCCCGCGTCCTGGCCCGGCGGGCCCGCCGGGCGCCCCGGAGCGCGACCACCGGCGGCGCGACACCACGCGCCCCGCGCGAGAGCACCCGGCGCCTGTGGGCGGGCCTCCCCCCGCTGCTGCGGCTGCTGGTCCTGACCCAACTCGCCTTCAACCTCGGCTTCTACGCCGTGCTGCCGTTCCTCGCCGAGCACCTGGGCACCGCGATCGGCATGGCGGGCTGGCTGGTCGGGTTCGTGCTCGGGCTGCGCACCTTCAGCCAGCAGGGCCTGTTCGTGGTCGGCGGCTGGCTCGTCGACCGCTGGGGCGTGCGGCCGGTGGTGCTGGCCGGCTGCGCGCTGCGGATCGCCGGGTTCGCCTGGCTCGGGTACGCGGAGGCGACCTGGGCCGTGGTCGGGGCGGTGCTGGTGATCGGTTTCGCCGCCGCGCTGTTCTCCCCGGCCGTGGAGTCCGAGGTGGCCCGCCAGGCAGTCGCGTGGGAGGAGGACGGGCACGGCCCGCGCACCCGGGTCCTGGCCCTGTTCAGTGTGGCGGGGCAGGTGGGCGCCTTCGCCGGGCCGCTGCTCGGCGCGCTGCTGCTCGCCGTCGACTTCCGCACGGCCTGCCTCGCGGGCGCGGCGGTCTTCGTGCTGGTCCTCGCCGGGCACCTGTGGCTGATGCCACAGCACATCCCCGGCCGGATCCGCGCCGTGGAGCGGGGCGGAGCGCGCGTGCTGCTGCGCAATCGCCGGTTCCTGGCGCTGTGCTGCGCGTACGGCACGTACCTGCTGGGCTACAACCAGCTGTATCTGGCCCTGCCGGACGAGGTGCAGCGCGCGGCCGGTTCCCAGGCGCCGCTGTCCTGGCTGTTCGCGCTGTCGTCGGTCCTCGTGGTGGGTGCGCAGCTGCCGGTGACCCGCTGGGCGGGCGACCGGCTCGACCTGCGCCGCTCGATGGCCGCCGGGCTGCTGCTGATCGCGGCCGGTTTCGCCGTGGTGGCCGCCGCCCGCCCGGCCGGCTGGACGGGCGTCGCGGGGCTGTTGCCGGCCGCGGGCTTCGTCGTCCTGCTCACCGTCGGGCAGATGCTCGTGGTGCCCGCCGCGCGGGCCTGGGTGCCCGACCTCGCCGAGGAGGGCCGGATCGGCCTGTACATGGGCGCGCTGTCCTCCGTCTCGGGCCTGATCGTGCTGGCCGGCAGCGCGGCCACCGGGTCCCTGCTCGACCTGGGGCTGCCGGCGGCCGTGCCGTGGCTGGTCCTCGCGGCCGTACCGGCCCTGGCGGTGGCGCTGCTGCCGCACGGGGACGAGCGGGACGGCCAAGGGCGCCATGAGAACGGGGAGGGCCGGGCGGACCGGGAGCGGCAGGCGGGCCGGACGGGGCGAAGCAAGGGCGTGGGGACGGCCTGCGGGGAGTGATCCGGCCCCCGCCGGCGCGCGTGGACGCGTCACGCGGAGTGCGACGTCGCACGCGCCCCGGCGCTTCCGGGGCGGTGGCGTCCGGGGACTCCGGCGTGGAGCACAATGATCATCCGGCGCCAGTATCCTGGGCCGGCTGTGGCACCCCCCACCAACCCTCGTGCGGACACGGGGAGTTCGGGCCGCGGCGACGGACTTCCCACCTGCATGAGACGAGGACGAGTGCTGCTAGCGGGCCGCTACCGGCTGGATGTTGAGATCGGGCGCGGTGGAATGGGAGAGGTCTGGCGGGCGTACGACGAGACGCTCGCCAGGGCGGTGGCCGTCAAGCTGCTGCTCCCCCAGGACACCGACGCCACGGCGGCCTCCCGGTTCCGCCTGGAGGCGCAGACCGCCGGGCGTCTCAACCACCCGAACCTGGTCGGCGTGCTCGACTTCGGCGAGTACGACAACCGGCTGTACCTGGTGATGGAACTGGTCGACGGCGACAGCCTCGCGGGGGTGCTGGCCGCGTCGGGCGCCCTCCCGGCCGGCCGGGTGGCGGATCTCGCCGCCCAGGCCGCCGCGGGCCTCGCCGCCGCGCACTCCCACGGCATCGTCCACCGCGACATCAAGCCCGCCAACCTCCTGCTGGACCCCCACGGCACCCTGAAGATCGGCGACTTCGGCATCGCCCGCTTCCTCGACGACCCCGGCGCGGCGCTCACCGCGACCGGGCAGATCGTCGGCACCGGCCTCTACCTGGCACCCGAGCGCGCCCTGGGGCAGCCCGCCGGCCCCGCTTCGGACATGTACTCCCTGGGGTGCGTGCTCTACCAGCTGCTCAGCGGCCGCCCGCCGTTCCAGGCCGACACCGCCGTCGCGCTCCTCCACCAGCATCTCGACGCCGCTCCCGTGCCGCCCCGCGAACTCGGCGTCGCCGGTCTCCCGCCGGCGTTCGAGAACTATCTGCTGGGACTGCTCGCCAAGCAGCCCGAGGACCGGCCGTCGGCCCAGCAGGCCGCCGAGTGGTTCGCCGGCGGCGCCTGGCAGGGGCGGCCCGAGCCGCTGCCGGAGGCCACGCGCCCGGCGTCCTCGCCGCCGCCGGGGCCGTCGGCGCACGCACCGGCCCGGGCGAACACCGCGGCCCACGCGCCGGCCGGAAGGGGCGCCCCGGCCACCTACGCGCTGCCCACCGGGGCGCGCACCGCCCCGGGCGGGCGGGCCCGCCGCGCGGCGCCGCGCAGCGGCCCCGACCACCGCTCGCGCCTGGCCGTCACGGCCGCCGCCGCGGCCCTCTTCCTCGCCGCGATGTACCTCGGCATGGTCTGGTTCTCGCCCGACGACACCGCGACGAAGGGCACCGAACCCGACGCCTCGCCCTCGGCGAGCAGCCCGGCCTCGCCCTCGGACCCGCAGCCGCGGGCATCGGCCGACCCGCTCGCCTCCACCGCGCAGGACGGCGGGACGTCGACCGTGGGTACGGTGGCCGATGTCACTCCGTCCGCCGAGGCACCCGAGACCGGCGCTCCCTCCGAGCCGGCGCCCGAACCGCCGGGCCCGGAGCGGGAGACGAGCGGGGGCGGCGCGGAACAGGTGGAGCAGCCGAAGCCGCATCCTCCCCGGGGTCCCGTGGACGGCGGGGAGGACGAGGACGACGAGGGCGACGACTGAACGGGTCTGCGCCGGTGTGCGAGCGGGCGCCCCTCGCGCGCCCCCTGGGGCGGCTTGTCATCGCCCTTATCGCGGCCTTATTGTCACCACGCCTTGGTGAACGGGAAATCCGGTGTGATGCCGGTGCGGCCCTCGCCACTGTGAATCGGGAAGTCCGGCTCCGGCCCTCGCGGGCAGCCACTGGGTCCTCGTGACCCGGGAAGGCGGAGTTCGGGCGGTGGTACCCGTCAGCCAGGAGACCGGCCAAGGCGCGTCAACCATCCACGAGGTGCTGGAGAGGGTCTGCTGAGCCATGCACATAGCCGAGGGTTTTCTGCCTCCGGTGCACGCGGCCGCCTGGGGCGTCGCGTCGGCGCCGTTCGTCGTCCACGGAGTCCGGTCACTCACCCGTGAGGTGCGCGAGCACCCCGAGAGCACGCTGCTCCTCGGTGCCTCCGGCGCCTTCACGTTCGTCCTGTCGGCCCTGAAGCTGCCGTCCGTCACCGGCAGTTGCTCCCACCCCACCGGCACCGGCCTGGGGGCCATCCTGTTCCGGCCGCCGATCATGGCGGTGCTGGGCACGATCACCCTGCTCTTCCAGGCGCTGCTGCTGGCGCACGGCGGGCTCACCACGCTCGGCGCCAACGTCTTCTCCATGGCGATCGTCGGCCCCTGGGCCGGGTACGCCGTCTACCGGCTGCTGCGCCGGTACGACGTGCCGCTGATGGTGGCCGTCTTCTCCGGCGCGTTCGTCGCCGACCTGTCCACCTACTGCGTCACCAGCGTGCAGCTGGCCCTGGCGTTCCCCGACCCGGCCGGTGGGTTCCTGGGCGCGCTCGGCAAGTTCGGGTCCATCTTCGCCGTCACCCAGATCCCGCTCGCGGTCAGCGAGGGGCTGCTGACGGTGCTCGTGATGCGGCTGCTGGTGCAGTCCAGCAGGGGCGAACTGGCCCGGCTGGGCGTGCTGCCGAACACGAAGGGGTCGAGGACCGAGGCGGAGGCGGTGGCCCGATGAGCCGGAACACGAAGATCAACCTGCTGTTGCTGGCCGTCGTCGCCGCCCTCGCCGTGCTGCCGCTCGCCCTCGGTCTCGGCGACCACAAGGACGAGCCGTTCGCGGGCGCCGACGGCGAGGCCGAGACCGCGATCACCGAGATCGAGCCGGACTACGAGCCGTGGTTCTCCCCGCTGTACGAACCACCGTCCGGGGAGATCGAGTCGGCCCTGTTCTCCCTCCAGGCGGCGCTCGGCGCCGGTGTCCTCGCCTACTACTTCGGGCTGCGCCGGGGCCGGCGGCAGGGTGAGCAGCGGGCGCTGGAGCGGGAAGGGGACACCGGGAGCGTGCTCGCCGGCGCGGGCGGGAAGTCCGCCGACGGGCGGGACTGAGTCCGCGTGCTGCCGATCGACGTGGCGGCGCACAGCAGTCGCTGGCGCCGCCGCCACCCCGTGGACAAGGCCGTGCTCGGGTTCGGTCTCACGGTGCTCGCGATCTCGCTGCCGCCGTGGCCGGGCGCGGCCCTGGTGCTGGTGGCGGCCCTGGTGCTGCTGCTGGGGCCGGCGGGCGTGCCGGGCCGGCAGCTGTGGCGGGCCTACCGGGTGCCGCTGGGCTTCTGCGTGACCGGCGCGCTCACACTGCTCGTCCAGGTCGGCGGGCCGGACGGTTTCGTCTCCCTCGCCGGTGACGGGCCGGTCCGGGCCGGGGAGTTGCTGCTGCGCACCTCGGCGGCCTCCCTGGGCGTGCTGCTGTTCGCCTTCACGACGCCGCTGTCCGACCTGCTGCCGCGCCTGGTACGGGCCGGGATCCCCGCGCCGGTCGTCGACGTGGCGCTCGTGACGTACCGGATGAGCTTCCTGCTGCTGGACTCCGTGCGCCGGGTCCGGGAGGCCCAGGCCGCGCGCCTGGGGCACACCAGCCGGGCGGCGGAGTGGCGTTCCCTGGCGGGCCTGGGCGCCACCGCGTTCGTCCGGTCCTTCGACCGGGCCGCCCGCCTCCAGACCGGGCTCGCCGGGCGCGGCTACGACGGCACCCTGCGCGTGCTGGTGCCCGAGGCCCGGGTCTCCGCCCGTTTCACGGCCGCCAGTTGCGCCCTGCTCGGGGCGCTGGCCGCCCTCGCCCTGATCCTGGAAAGGCCGCTGACATGAGCGAGCCCGCCCTCGTCGCCCTGCGGGGCGCGTCCTTCGGCTACGAGGACGGCCCGGCCGTGCTCAGCGGCCTCGACTTCGACATCCACGAGGGCCGCGCGCTGGCACTGCTCGGCCGCAACGGCAGCGGCAAGACGACCCTGATGCGCCTGCTCAGCGGTGGACTGAAGCCGGACGAGGGCCGGCTGACGGTCGACGGGCGGCCGGTGACCTACGACCGCAAGGGCCTGACGCGGCTGCGGACGGCCGTGCAGCTGGTGGTGCAGGACCCGGACGACCAGCTGTTCGCCGCCTCCGTGGAACAGGACGTGTCGTTCGGGCCGCTCAACCTGGGCCTGGATCACGCGCAGGTCCGGGCGCGGGTGGCCGAGGCGCTCGCCGCCCTCGACATCACCGCCCTGGCCGCCCGGCCCACCCACCTGCTCTCCTACGGGCAGCGCAAGCGCACCGCCATCGCGGGCGCGGTCGCCATGCGGCCCCGGGTGCTGATCCTGGACGAGCCGACGGCCGGGCTCGACCCCGACGGCCAGGAACGGCTCCTCACCACGCTCGACGGGCTCCGCGCCGGCGGCACCACGGTGGTGATGGCCACCCACGACGTCGACCTCGCGCTGGCCTGGGCCGACGACGCGGCGCTCCTCACCCCGTCCGGCGTCCGCACCGGCCCCGCGGCCACCGTCCTGGCCCGCGCCGATCTCCTGCGCGCGGCGGGACTGCGGCTGCCGTGGGGCGCCGCCGTCACGGAACTCCTGCGCGCCCAGGGGCTGTTGACCGGCAACCGGCCGGGGCCGCGCACGCCCGCAGAACTCGCCGCCCTGGCGGCCGGTCGGCCGGCGGCCTCCGGGGCCTGAACTCCCGCCGCGGTGCGGTCAGTCGACGTAGGAGCGGAGCTCGCCGCGGCGCCGGACGTCGAGGGTCGCGCAGTGGAACGAGCCGCCGAACGGGGCGTAGTGGAGCAGGTCGCACGGGATCGGCTCGAAACCCCACCGCTCCAGGGCGCGCAGCATGCCGGTGTGGTGCCGCTCGGCGATCACCCGCTTCTCGTCGACCATCAGCACGTTCATGCTGAGCCACTTGCCGCACATCGACGTCACCTTGAGCAGCCGCTCGTCGATCGGGTCCGGTTCGGGCGCGACCAGCACGTCCCAGCCGTCCAGGACGTCCGGCAGCCGGCCGGGGTCGATGTACTCGGGGTTGACCAGCACCTTCCCGGGGGCGAGCAGCACGAACGTGGTGTCGATGTGCATGGGCGTACGGCAGCGGCTGGTGATCTCGTGGATGCGGTACCCGGGGCCGAGGTGGCGGCGCAGCCAGTCGATCCCCATCGCGTTGGTGACGTTGCTGCGCGTCACGAACAGATCGCGGCCCGCCCGGACGAAGTCCGCCGCGTCGAAGACGGGTTCGAACTCGGTGAGGATGTACCGCATGGGCTCGCCGTCCCGCGGGACACGGAAGTCCGGGTCGAACAGCTCGTCGGTCAGCTGCGGTTTGGGCGCCGACGTCCAGCGCGCGCCGCGCCGGAAGTAGTCCTTGAGGATCGGCCGGTAGGAGTGCGTCTCGAAGTACCGGCACGGCCAGGCCATCGGCGTCTCGATGATCTCGTCGCCGATCACGAGCATGCTGTCGCGCGGGCAGGTGTTGCAGAATCCGCGCGAGGACCAGTCGGGCGTGGCGAAGCGGCGCCGGTGGTCGACCGCGTCCGGGCGGCGGACCGTGACACCGAGGGACTCCAGCAGCGCGACGAAGCCGTCGAGCTCCTGCTGGGCCTGCTCGACGAGCAGACGCGGGTAACGGAAGCCCGCGGCGAGGCCTTGCAGGCGCCCGGCCCAGGGCGGCACGTTGCAGGTGACCACCGGGTGGCCGGAGGGGATCGTCGCCCCGTCCAGACGCCCGACGATGATCTCCTCCAGCGGGTCCCACTCGTTGTGCGAGTTGACCGGCCGGGCGAGGTGTTCCGCGCTCGGGCCGGCCGCGGCGGGGTGCTTCGCGGCCTCGCCGGCGGCGGTGGCTGTTCCGGGACCGTGTGTGACCGCCATGCTCACCACTCTTCCGGTCGCAAGCTTCGTTGGGCGCCGCGCGGGGACGCGGCGCGAGGCGGCCCGCCGGGGTGTGCCGTCAGCCGTCGCACGGGGCATCGACGCCCGCGCGGGCGGGCCGGCCGTGCATTACGGTTGCCCAGCTTCGGGCACTTCACTACGTTGCCGAGGTGGATCTCTTCTCGATCTCCTGGACGGCGCTGCGTGCGGCCGTCGCCGATCTCTCCGACGAGGACTTCGCGCGCCCGTCCGGCTGTGCCGGCTGGCTGGTGCGGGACCTGGTGTGTCACCTGGTCATCGACGCGCAGGACGTCCTGATCACCCTGGCGACGCCGTCCCGGCGGGAACCGACCCGTGACGCCGTGACCTACTGGGAGGTCTCCGGCACCCCGCCGACCGGTGAGGACCCGCTGGACGCGCTGACGGTCCGGCTGGCCGCCGCCTACCAGGAGCCGCACCTGCTGAAGTTCCACCTGGACGACGTCGGATCCGCCGCGGGCCGTGCCGCTGCGCTCGCCGATCCGGCCGGCCGGGTCGGCACCCGCGACGAGGTGCTCACGGTGGCCGACTACCTCTCGGTGTACGTGCTGGAGTGGACGCTGCACCACCTGGACCTGATCGCCCACCTCCCGGACCCGCAGCAGCCCCCGGCGGCGACCCTCAGCCGGTCCCGAGAGCTGCTGGAGCGGATCGCGGGCCGTGCGTTCCCCGCGTCCTTCTCCGATGCGGACGCGCTGCTGATCGGCACGGGCAGGCGGGAGCCGACCGGGGCGGAACGGGCCGCGCTCGGCGATGCGGCCGCGCGGTTCCCGCTGTACCTCGGCTGACCGGGCTTCCGCCACGGTCGCCTCAGGGCCTTCGAGCCGGCTGTTCCAGGGCTTCGCCCCGGCTGCCCGATCGTCGGCCCGGCCGTTCGGGTCCCTCGTCCGGCCCCCCGTCGAACGGCTCCGGGCGAGGTGGGAGCATGGCCGGTATGGACATCCGCCGCAGGAACCACGTGAACGTCACCGGCCCCGACGACGCCCCCGTGCTGCTCCTGGCACACGGGTTCGGCTGTGACCAGAACATGTGGCGCCTGGTGGTGCCGGTCCTGGCGCGGCGCTACCGGGTGGTGCTGTTCGACTACGTCGGCTCGGGCAGGTCGGACCTCTCGGCGTGGACCGAGGAGCGGTACTCCTCGCTCCACGGCTACGCCCGCGACGTCGTGGAGGTCTGCGAGGAACTCGACCTGCGGCAGGTGGTGTTCGTGGGCCATTCGGTCAGCGCCATGGTGGGCGTGCTCGCCGCCCAGGCCGCGCCGGAGCGGATCGGGGCCCTGGTGATGGTGACGCCCTCCCCCTGCTACATCGACAGCGGGGACTACCGCGGCGGCTTCAGCACCGAGGACATCGACGAGCTGCTGGCCTCGCTGGAGGCGAACTACCTGGGCTGGTCGTCCGCCATGGCTCCGGTGATCATGGGCAACCCGGACCGCCCGGAGCTCGGCCGGGAACTGACCAACAGCTTCTGCGCCACCGACCCGGACATCGCCCGGGTCTTCGCCCGTACGACGTTCCTGACCGACAGCCGCGAGGACCTCAAGGGCGTCGACGTGCCGACCCTGGTGCTGGAGTGCGAGCAGGACGCCATCGCGCCCCGCGAGGTCGGCGCCTACGTGCACGCCGCCATCCCGTCCTCCCGCCTGGTCACGCTGGACGCCACGGGGCACTGCCCGCAGCTGAGCGCCCCCGAGGCCACCGCCGCGGCGATCCTCGACTTCCTGGAGTCCGTCCGGTGATGTGCCGCACGGGCGGTGTGCCGGACCCCGCCGAGACCGGGGACGGGGC
The DNA here is from genome assembly GCF_044540525.1 of Streptomyces sp. NPDC085932. Taxonomy (NCBI): domain Bacteria; kingdom Bacillati; phylum Actinomycetota; class Actinomycetes; order Kitasatosporales; family Streptomycetaceae; genus Streptomyces; species Streptomyces sp. NPDC085932. The sequence goes on along the minus strand of NZ_JBITSJ010000001.1, from coordinate 1,338,737 downwards.
GAGCACGGACGCGGCGTTCACCGCTCTGCTGGAGGACAGCGCCGAAGACCTCTACGAGTCGGCGCCGTGCGGCTATCTGTCCACGCTGATGGACGGCACCATCGCCAAGATCAACGCCACGCTGCTGGACTGGCTGGGCCTGGAACGCGAGGCCGTGGTGGGGCGCAAGCGCTTCACGGACCTGCTCACGGTCGGCGGCCGGCTCTACCACGAGACCCACTTCGCGCCGCTGCTGCGCATGCAGGGCGAACTGCGCGGGGTCGCGCTGGAGATGCGGCGCGAGGGCGGCGGCCGGCTGCCGGTGCTGGTCTCCGCCGTGGTCAAGCACGGCACCGAGGGCGAGCCGCTGCTGATCCGCACCACCGTCTTCGACGCCTCCGACCGGCGCGCCTACGAGGAGGAGCTGCTGCGCCGGCGCCAGGAGGCGGAGCGTGCCCGTGCGGAGGCGGAACGGTCCCGTGCCGAGGCCGAGGCGGCTCGGCGGCAGGCGGAGGCCGACCGGGCCCGGCTGGCCGCGGCGCTCGCCGTCCTGCAGCAGTCCCTCGTACCCGACTCGCTGCCCGCCGTGCCGGGCCTGGAGACGGCCGTCCACTACCACACGGCCTCGCCCGACCGGCTGGGCGGCGACTTCTACGACCTGTTCCCGGTGGCCGGTGACCGGTGGGCGTTCTTCCTCGGCGACGTGTGCGGCAAGGGGCCCGAGGCCGCCTCGCTCACCTCGCTGACGCGCTACACCCTGCGGGCCGCCGCCCACCTCGACCCGGAGCCGGCCGCGGCGCTGGCCACGCTCAACGCCGTGCTGCACGAGCGGTACACGGCCGACGGCAACCCCCGTTACTGCACCTGCATCTTCGGGATCGTCGAGCCCGCGGGCGAACACGGCCCGGCGGTGGTGCGCCTGGCCGCCGGCGGGCACCCGCCGGCTCTCGTCCTGCGGTCCGACGGCAGCGCGCAGTACCTGCCGACGCCGGGCGGCATGCTCGTCGGGGTGCTCACCGACGCGCCGATCGGCACCGCCTCGACCGTCCTGAACCCCGGTGACACGCTCGTGCTGTACACCGACGGTCTCACCGAGGCCCGCAGCGGGCCCGGACGGGACGACCGGTACGGGGAGGACGCCCTGCTCGCCTTCGGTGCCGGCCGGGCGCCCGCCACGCCGCGCGAGGTCGTCACCGCGCTCACCGGGCTGTTGGAGGGCTTCGGTGACGGGCTGGACGACGACACCGCCCTGCTCGCCCTCGGCGTCCCCGCCTCCCCCGCCCCCGTGACACCTCCCGCGACGAGCCGCCTGCCGTGAACCCGCTGACCATCGACCTCCACTCCGCCGCGAACGGCCCGGTCCTGCGGGTGGCCGGCGACCTCGACTTCGACCGGGCCCCGGAGCTGCGCCGCCGGATCGACGAGCTCGCGCTGACGTCCGGACAGTGCCTGGAGATGGATCTGTCCGGCCTGGGCTTCTGCGACTCCTCCGGCATCACCGCCCTGCTCGCCGCCCGCCAGCACGCCCTGGCCGCCGGGGCCGACATCGTGCTGGCCGCCGCACCGGCCAACCTGATGCGCGTCCTCTCCCTGGTCGGCCTGGACCGGGTCTTCACCCTGCGCCCGGACGCCACCGCGCCGTGACGTGGGGCGCGGCGGCGCCCTGAGGGACGACCCCGGCCCCGCCGTCCAGCCGTCCGGCCGTGCGACGGGCGCGCGCGGCCACCGCTGTGCCGCCTGCCGGGCGCGCCGGCTCCGCCCGCCGCGCCTCCTGGCGCTCCCCGCACACCACCGCCCGGCCGGAAAACGCTTGGACTGCGCCGTCGCGGACGCGGGAGACTTCCGGACTCGACCCGAAACTCCACACATCCGTTGCGGTGACGCCCCCTGCCCGCACGCGCGCGGGACGGGCGGCCGCAGGACGACACAGGGGTGGGATGGAAACGCCTGGATCACGCAGGGTTCAGCCGGGCAAACGCTCGGTCCTTCTGGCACTTCGGTACTACGGGAGGGAGCTGTCCCGGCTGCGCCGGTGGACGGCTCCCGCCATGTTGCTCTCGGCGCTGGGCAACATCGGCATCAACTACATCGCGCCGCTTATCGTCGCCAAACTGGTCGGCGACCTCGCCGACGACGGGGAGGTCACGGCCGCCTCGGCACTGCCGTACGTGCTCGGCTTCGCCGGTGTGCTGCTGCTCGCGGAGGCGCTGTGGCGGATCGCCCTGCACTGCCTCAACCGGCTCGACGCCCTCGGCATCGAGCACCTGTACGTCATCGGGATGGACGAACTCTTCGCCAAGGACGCCGCGTTCTTCCACGACAACTTCGCCGGCTCGCTGACCAAGCGCGTCCTCAGCTTCGCCTCCCGGTTCGAGCCGTTCGTCGACACGCTCACCTTCCAGATCGTCGGCAGCTTCGTGCCGCTGACGTTCGGCGCGGTGGTGCTGTGGCGCTACGAGCCGCTGCTCGTCGTGGGCCTGCTGTTCATGATCGCGCTGACGGCCGTCCTGGTGGTGCCGCTCATCCGCCGGCGGCAGCGGCTCGTCGACGAGCGTGAGGAGGCGATCGCCCGCGTGTCCGGGCATGTCGCCGACAGTCTGATGAACATGGACACCGTGCGGGCCTTCGCCGCCGAGGAGCGTGAGGCCGCCGAACACCGCTCCCGGGTCGCCACGTCACGCCGGCTCACGCTGCGCTCGTGGGACTACGGCAATCTGCGCATCGACACACTGGTCGCGCCGATGTCCGTGGTGACCAACGCGGTGGGTCTGCTGCTCGCGGTGACGCTCGCCGGGGGCGCGCACGGCGTGGAGGCCATCGTGGTCGCCTTCACGTACTACACCAATGCGACCCGCATCATGTTCGACTTCAACCAGATCTACCGCCGGCTGGAGGGTTCGATGACGGAGGCCGCGCAGTTCACCGAACTGCTGCTGACGCCGCCGACCGTGCTCGACCCGCCGGAGCCGGAGCCGCTGCGGCCCCGGGCGGCCGACGTCCGCTTCGAGAAGGTGACCTTCGCACACCGGGGCGGCCGACCGCTGTTCGAGGGGCTCGACCTGGACGTGCCGAGCGGCTCGAAGCTCGGCCTCGTGGGCCGGTCGGGCGGCGGCAAGACCACGCTCACGCGACTGCTGCTGCGGATGACGGACATCGACGGCGGCCGCATCCTCATCGGCGGCCAGGACATCAGCCGGCTGCGCCAGGCCGACCTGCGCGGGCAGATCGCCTACGTGCCGCAGGACCCGGCGATGTTCCACCGCACCCTGCGGGACAACATCGCCTTCGCCCGGCCGGAGGCGACCGACGAGGAGATCCGGCGGGCGGCACGGGCCGCGCACGTCACGGAGTTCGCCGACGCGCTGCCGGACGGCTTCGACACGATGGTGGGCGAGCGCGGGGTGAAACTGTCCGGCGGGCAGCGCCAGCGGGTCGCGCTGGCCCGGGCGATCCTGCGCGACGCGCCGATCCTGCTGCTGGACGAGGCGACCAGCGCCCTGGACTCCGAGAGCGAACTGCTGGTTCAGAAGGCGCTGTGGCGGCTCATGGAGGGGCGGACGGCGCTCGTGGTGGCACACCGGCTGAGCACGGTCGCGACCATGGACCAGCTCGTCGTCCTCGACCGGGGCCGGATCGTCGAGCAGGGCAGCCACCAGGAGTTGCTGGCGCTCGACGGCGCCTACGCGAAGCTGTGGCAGCACCAGTCGGGCGGGTTCCTCGACGACACGGCCGGGCGGGCCGGCGTGGTGTAGCACGGCGGGCCGTCTCCTCTCGTCCGGGGAGACGGCCGGCGGGCCGGCGTGGTGTAGCACGGCGGGCCGTCTCCTCTCGTCCGGGGAGACGCCCGCACGTCTCATGGGGCGACGTGCCCCGGCGGCCCGGCTGCTCGCGGGCGTTTCACCCGTGGGCGTGACGACGGAGGGCCACACGAGTGAACGTCGCGTCACGGTGCGTGACCGGCCGTTACGGTGGCGCGGTGCCCACAGCCCCGCGTGCCCGCTTGACAGCTTCCGCCGTCCGCCTCGCGTCCCACCGCCGGAACGGCAAGGAAACTCGCGCCGACATCACCACCCCGACCGGCCTCCGCGTCCCGCCACGCAGCCTGCCCTGCTTCCCGGCCCCGGCCGGCTTCGGTCCCGCCCCGGGCCGCCGGTGACGGCCGGGCGCCGGCGCACGTCCGCCGCCGCGCGCGGGACCGTCCTGCAGGAGTTGCTGCCCGGCTACCCGGCGCGCGAGCACTGGCGGCTCGTGCCGTCGACCGGTCAGCACTACCTCGACGTGGGTACGGGCCGGCCCCTGCTGTTCCTGCACGGCAACGCGACCTGGAGCCACGCCTGGCGCACACTGCTGCCCACGCTGGTCCCGCACGCCCGGTGCCTGGCCCCGGACCTGCCCGGCCTCGGCCTGTCCCGGCACCCGGCGACGCCGGCCGACCCGGCCCACCGTCACCTGCACCAACTGGACCATGTGGACGCCCTGTACCGCCATGTGGTCCGCGACGAGGGCGTCACGCCGACAGGCTGGACGTTCGTCGTGCACGGCTGGGGCGGCCCGCTCGACCTCGCCCGGCTGCTGCGCAACGCGGGGGTGATCTCCCGTCTGGTGGTCCTCGACACCATCGCGTTCCCCTGGTCCGACGGCCACCGGCTGCCGTTCCGGCTGCGCCGGCTCCGCAACCACCGGCCGGTGGCCGCCGCCGCGCACGCCGCCGACGCCCTCGCCCGGGCCACGGTCCGTCTCGGCGTCACCCACCGGCTCGGTCCCGCCGAGCGCCGCGCCTGCCTGCTGCCGCACGCCCGCCGCGGCAGCCGCCGGGCGATCACGGAGTTCGCGCGCGCCGTCCCCCGGGGCCCCGCGGACCCGGCCCGGCGGCTGCTCGCACCGCCCGAGGAGTCCGACGACCTCGCCCGGCTGCCGATGCTCATCGGCTGGGGCATGCGCGACCCGGTGTTCAGTGCGGAGGTCCTCACCGAGTGGACCCGCCGCCATCCGCACGCCGTCGTGCACCGCTTCCCCCGGGCCGGCCATCTCGTCATGGACGACGCCGGGGCGGAACTCGGCCTCCGCATCCGCGACTTCCTGCTCCCCGAACCTGTGCGAGGACAGCGATGACCGCCGTACCCGACAGCATCTCCGCCCGCCTGGCCCGCCTCGCCGAGGAGCCGCACTCCACCGCCGTCGTCCGCTGCAGCGGCCCCGTCTCCGCCGAGGACGTGACGGCCGCGCAATTGCTGGACGGCTGCCGCCGGATCGCCGACGCCCTGCGGGCGGCCGGGGTGCGGTCCGGCGACAGGGCCGTGGTGATGACCCGGGACGCCTACCAACTCGTCGCTTGTGTCTACGCCTTGACCTCGCTCGGCGCCGTGCCCGTGCTGATCGAGCCACGCGCCGAGGTGCGGCGCTGCCTGGACGAGGTCGCCCCCGGCGTGTTCATCGGGGAACCCCTGGCGCACGTGGCGCGCCGCGCGCTGGGCTGGGGACGCGGCCATGTCCGGACGGCCCTGGTCACCGGCCGCGGCTTCCCCGGGCAGGCCCACCTCCTCGGGCGGCACCTGCCGTCGGCCGTGCCGGACGGCACCGGTCCGGCCCCGCGGGTGCCGGAGCCCCGGCCGGAGGACCTGGCGACGATCGCCTTCACGTCCGGCTCCACCGGGCGGCCCCTCGGCGTGGAGTACGCCCACGCCACCCTGGCCGGGCAGCTCACGGCCCTGGACGCCGTCCTGCGGACCCGGGCGGACGACGTCCTGCTGTCCTGCTTCCTGCCGTTCGCCGCGCTGGGCCCGCTGCTGGGCGTGACCACCGTCGCCCCGCAGGTCGACCACCTGGCCCCGGCGCGCACGCCCCCGGGGCACCTGGTGGGGCCCCTGCTGCAGCACGGGGCGACCGTGCTGCTCGGGTCACCGGCGGTGCTCGGCCTGATCGCCGGTCACTGCGCCCGGCGCGGTCTGACGCTGCCCTCGGTGCGCCGCGTGCTGTCCTTCGGCACTCCGCTGCGCCCGCGCCTGGCCGAGGCCCTCACCAAGGCCCTCCCCGCGGGAGCGGAGATCCTCAGCGTCCACGGCGCCACGGAGTGCCTGCCCGTCGCGGCCATCGACGCCGAGCAGTCGCGCGTGCTGCGGGTCCAGCCGCCGCCGGGCCACTCGGGCACCTGTCTGGGCCGGCCGCTGCCCGGTGTCGAGGCGCGCGTGCTGGACGCCGACGCCACCGGCCTGGGCGAGATCGCCGTCGCCGGGCCGGTCGTCAGCCCCGGCTACCACGCCCGGCCCGAGGCCACGGCGGCCGTGCGGACCGGGGCCGACGGCACGCTCTGGCACCGCACCGGCGACCTGGGGCGCGTCGACGAGGCAGGGCGCCTGTGGTACCTGGGCCGCAAGGCCCACCTGGTCACCGGCGAGGACTTCACCCTCACCACCGAGGACGTCGAGGCCACGGCCGACACCGCCGCCGGGGTGCGGCGCACCGCCCTGGTGGGCGTCGGCCCCGCCGGGCGGCAGCGGGCGGTGCTCTGCGTCGAACCGGAGCGCGCGGCGCGCAGGGACGCGGTCGTGAGCGCCCTGCGCACGGCCCTGCGCGACCATCCGCACGCCCGCCGTATCGGCACCGTGCTGTTCCACCCCCGCTTCCCCACCGACCTCCGCCACCACTCCCGGATCGACCGCGTGCGGCTGGCCGCCCGGGCCGCCGAGGGCGGGCCGCGGTGAGGGTCCCGGTCACCGGAGACGGCGGCGTCCCGGGGTCGGAGACCCGCCGGGCCGGGTGAGCGGGGCGCGGGCCTTCAGGGCCTCCAGCAGCAGGTCCACCGACTGTTCGAAGGAGCTGTCCGCCATCGCGGGCAGCTCCCGCCGTACCGCGGTCAGCGCCGGGTAGGCCGCCGGGTCGAGGTCCTGGTAGGCGTCCCGCCAGGCGCGCTGGTCGGCCTCCCGCCGCTGCCGCGGCAGGGCATGGAAGGCCGCCTCCGTGGCGGCGTGGCTGAGGACGGTGTCGATGAAGGCCAGGTAGAGCCGTGCGGCCTCGGCCGGCGGGAAACCGGCGCCCAGCAGCAGGCCGATGCCGGTGTCGACGGCGCGGATCTCGTTGCGGCGGCGGGTCACCCGGTGCGCGGCCAGGGCGGCGGCCCGGGGATGGGCGAGGTAGCCCGCGCGCACGCGCAGGGCCATCTCGCGCAGCCCCGCCACCCAGTCGTCCCCGGGGGCGAAGCCCGCCATGGCGTCGCCGATGATGCGGTCGGCGATGGCGAGCACCAGGTCGTCGGTGCCGTCGAAGTAGCGGTACAGGGCAGTCGGATCGCAGCCCAGGGCCGCGCCGAGCCGGCGCACGCTCAGCGCCTCGGGGCCGTGCTCGCCGATGAGCCGGAGCGCCGTCTCGACGATGAGGTCCTCCGACAGCAGCACTCCGGAGCGGGTGGGGCGCCGGCGTCTGCGTTCCTGCGGGACACGGGTCGTCATGGCCGGATCCTCTCCTTCGCCACCCTCCGGTGGCCGGGTACGGAGCAGTGAACGACCCTCGGCCGCCTTACGTCAACAGGGTTGACCCAATATGGGCGCCGGATGTTCGATCGCATTCCCGCGCGGCTCTTCCCCCCGTGACCCCGAGGAGCCATCCATGTCGTCCGCCCCGCCCTCGTCCTCCTCCACGCCCGGCCTGCGCCGATCGCTCGGCGTCGTCGACGGCGTCGCCCTCGCCGCGTCCAGCACCGCGGCCACCACCAGCATCGCCATCGGCATGGGCACCATCGCGTCCGTCGTCGGGCTGCAGGCCCCGGCGCTGTTGCTGCTGGCGTTCCTGCCGGTGCTGGGCATCGCCCTGGCCTACGCGCGGCTCAACCGCTCCGAGCCCAACTGCGGCAACGGCTACACCTGGGTCGGGCGCTCCCTCGGCCCCTGGCCCGGCTTCCTGACCGGCTGGGTCACCCTGGTCGGGTCGATCATCTTCTGTGCCTACACCAGCGCCATCATGGGCTCGGTCGTCCTGCTCTTCGCCAACAAGGCCGGACTGCGCCGGCTCGGCGGCGTCGCCCTCGACCCCGGGTCCACCGGGATCAGCACGGCCGTGGGGCTGGTGATCCTGCTCGCGCTCGCGGCGCTGGCCGTCACCGGGATGCGGGCCGCCACGCGGTTCCAGTTCGCCCTGCTGGTCTTCGAGTACGCGGTGCTGCTGGGCTTCTGCGGCTGGGCCCTGATCACCGGCGACCACGCCTTCTCCCTGTCCTGGTTCAACCCCTTCGAGATCTCCAGCGGCACGGCGTTCGCCCAGGGGCTGGTCCTGGCGGTGTTCTTCTTCTGGGGCTGGGACGCGGCGTTCAGTGTCACCGAGGAGACGAAGAGCCCGGGCGACTCGGCCCGCGGCGGTCTGATCGCCCTGTTCGCCATGCTCGGCCTGTTCCTCTTCGCGTCGGTCGCCTTCCAGCGCGAGATGAGTCTGGCCGAACTGGTGCGCAACGGCCCGCAGGCCCTGCCGTACCTGGGCGGGAAGCTGGCCGCCGAGCCGTGGGCCACCCTGCCGCTGGTCGCGCTGATGTTCTCCGCGGTCGCCTCCGTGCAGGCGACCCTCATCCCCACCGCGCGCGGGCTGCTCGCCATGGGCCGCGACCGCACCATGGGCCCGCTGTGGACCCGGGTCCACCCGCGCTACGGCACACCGGCCGCCGGCACGGTGCTGGTGATGGCCGTCGGCGCCCTGATCGCGGTGTGCGCGGTCGCGATCCCCAGGCTGAGCGACATGCTCCTGGCGGCCGTCAACGCGATCGGCCTGATCGTGGCCCTGTACTACGGCCTCACGGCGCTCGCCTGCGCGGTGCGCTTCCGGTCCGCCCGGCACCGGGGGCCGCGCGAGGCGCTGCTCGCCGTGGGGGTGCCGGCCGCGTCCGGGCTGGTGCTGCTGGGGCTCGGCGGCTACCTCGGACACTCGTACCTGACCATGAGCGATCACTTCGAACCGAGCCCGGACAACGGCTGGTTCATGTTCTCGCTGCCCGCCGTGATCGTGCTCGCCGGTCTCGCCATGGCGGTCGTCGCCAAGTACGTCCGGCGCTCGCCGTACTTCACGACGGGGCACGGCACCGACGCCGAGGCCCTCACCCTGCCCATGGACCGCACGGCGGTCTGACCCCCCCCTGGAGTCCTCCCCCATGTCACACCCTCACGCCACGGCACCCGCCGACCTCGTCTTCACCGGCGGTCCCGTGCACACCGTCGATCCCGCCCGCAGCCGTGCCACGTCGGTGGCCGTGCGCGGCGGGCGGATCACGGCCGTCGGGCACGACGAGGTGCGCGAGCTGATCGGGCCGCGCACCGAGGTCGTCGACCTCGCCGGGAAACTGCTGCTGCCCGGCTTCCAGGACGCGCACGTCCATCCGCTGGGCGCCGGGCTCGAACTCGGCCTGTGCCATCTCGGCGACACGGTCGATCCGGACGCGTACCTGGGCAGGATCAAGGCCTACGCGGAGGCGCATCCGGACGCCGAGTGGATCACCGGGGGCGGCTGGTCCCTGGAGGCCTTCCCGGGCGGCTCCCCCACCGCCGCCGCCCTCGACGCGGTCGTCCCCGACCGGCCCGTCTTCCTGCCCAACCGCGACCACCACGGCGCCTGGGTGAACAGCCGCGCCCTGGAGCGCGCGGGCATCGACGCCCGCACGCCCGACCCCGTCGACGGCCGGATCGAGCGGGACGCCGACGGCCGTCCGACCGGGATGCTCCAGGAGGGCGCCGCCCACCTGGTGGGCCGCCTGGTGCCCGACCCGACCCCGGAGGAACAGCTCGCCGCGCTGCTGCGCGCCCAGGCGGTGCTGCACTCCCACGGCGTCACCGCCTGGCAGGACGCCATCGTCGGCACGTACACGAACATGACCGACCCGGCGCCCTCCTACCGGGCCGCCCTCGACCGGGGCCTGCTCACGGCGCGGGTCGTCGGCGCGCTGTGGTGGGACCGTGAGCGCGGCGCCGAGCAGATCCCCGAACTAGTGGCCCGGCGTGAGGAGTTGAGCCGGGACCGGTTCCGGGCCGGCACGGTGAAGATCATGCAGGACGGTATCGCCGAGAACCACACGGCCGCGATGCTCGACCCGTATCTGACCCGCTGCGGCTGCGCCTCGGACAACAGCGGGATCAGCTTCGTCGAGCCGGGAGAGCTCAGGAAGTACGTCACCGAACTCGACGCGCTGGACTTCCAGGTGCACTTCCACGCGCTGGGCGACCGGGCGGTGCGCGAGGCGCTCGACGCGGTGGAGTCCGCCCGCACGGCCAACGGCCGGCGCGGCACCCGGCACCACCTGGCGCACCTCCAGGTCGTCCACCCCGACGACCTGCCGCGCTTCCGCGCCCTGGGCGCGAGCGCCAATCTGCAGATGCTGTGGGCCGCCCACGAGCCGCAGATGGACGAGCTGACCCTGCCCTTCCTCGGCGCGGAGCGCGGTGCGTGGCAGTACCCCTTCGGCGATCTGCTGCGCGCCGGCGCCACCCTCGCCGCGGGCAGCGACTGGCCGGTGAGCAGCCCCGATCCGCTCCAGGCGGTCCATGTGGCGGTCAACCGCGTGGCCCCGGACGCCCCCGCGGGCACCCCGGCCTTCTTCCCGCAACAGCGTCTGGACCTCGGTACCGCCCTCGCAGCCCATACGGCGGGCAGCGCCCATGTGAACCACCTCGACGACGTCACCGGCAGCATCACCGCCGGCAGGTACGCCGACCTCGTGGTGCTCGACCGGGACCCGTTCGCGGGGCCGCCGCAGGAGATCGCCGCGACCCGGGTCCTGCAGACGTTCGTCGAGGGCCGGCGGGTCCACGCCGCGTCCGACGCCTGATCCCCGGCGGCCGGGGCGATCGCGCGGTTAGGACCGGGCCGCCCGGGAACGCGGTGCGCTGTACGTCCCCGAGCCGAGGGTGCCGCGATGACCGAGTACGAACGTTCCCGCACGATGCCCGCACCGCCGGAGCACGTCTTCGACCGGGCCGCGGACGTGGGCCGGCTGGAGAGCTGGCTGCCGGACGCCCTGCACGTGGAGGCCGGAGAGCTGCCGGCCGTCACCGTGCACGAGGACCGCACCGACGAGGACACCCCGGCCGTGCTGCGGGCCCGGCCGGAGCAGATGCGGCTCGAATGGGGCACACGCGAGCAGGGCGGCTACGCGGGCTGGCTCCAGGTCGCGGGCCTCGGCGGCGGGGCCAGCGAGGTGACGCTGCACCTGTCGTTCTTCGACGCCGGCCACGACCCGGGCGAGGGCCCCGTCGGCGACGCCCTCGACACCAGTCTGCGGCGCCTGGAGGAACAGGTACGGCTGCGCGTCGACGACGCGGCGGACTGACCGCCGTGGCACGGGCCAAGCAGTACGCCGTCGCGGCGTCCGGGCAGTGGACCGACGAGGAGGAGGGCCGGCGGCGGCTGCCCTCGGGAGAGGTGCACGCCTGGGAGCCGGGCCGCAACGAGACCGTCTGCGGGCTGTCCCTGAGCCGCTCGCAGCTGGTGCGCTTCCCCCACGTGGGCTGGCCGGACACCTTCCCGGAGTCCGGCGGCGCGGCGGACCGGGTGCGGCGTCAGTGCCCGCGCTGCGCCTCGGTGGCGGGCCGCCGCGGTCCCGACGCCCGGCCCCGCTGGCACCGGACCGACCCCCGGCCCTGAGCGGCTGCCCTCATCCGCCGTCGCACAGCGCGGCGGAGCCGCAGCCGGCGGGGCGGGGCCCTGCTGCGATCGGGACGCCGTTGCTGCGCAGCACCTCGCGGACGTCCAGGATCAGGGAGAACACCTCCTGGTTGCGGTCCTCCCCCTGCTCGTCCCAGGCCCGCTGCTCGGCCTCGACGGCCATCCGGTCCTCGGCGAACACGCGCTCGGTGAACCGCCGGATGAGCGGCCGGGCCAGGTGCAGGGCGCCGGGCACCCGCGGTTTCTCGATCATGAGCAGGCCGTAGGTGTGGCACCTGCGCTGCTCGGCGTCCTCGGGCACGTAGGCGACCCAGAGGCGGAAGGCGGGGCGCTCGGCGTTCTCCGGGACCAGGTCGAGCGTCTGGTACGGGTACTCGGTGCGGATGGTCATGACGTCACGGGAGTCGCGGCCGCCGATGCCCTCGGCGGCCAGCAGGCTGGCGCCCCGGTTCCGCTTGCCGCCGGTGTGCGTGAACAGGTACCTCGCCTCCACCGACCGGGCGTCGGTGCGGCGGTCGAGCAGCTCCGGGTGGAGTCTGCCGACGACGCCCCGGTGGAGGAACTGGTGGTTCATGTCGAGCAGGTTCTCGTGCATGAACGAGTAGTGGCAGCGCACGCTCCGCGCGTAGGTCAGGGTCAGGTAGCGCGGCGAGCCGAAGGCCGGCAGATCGGGCAGCGGTGTCGCGGCGGCCTTGTCCGGGTCGCCCGGGAAGACGAACACCAGGCCGTAGGCCTCGCGGACGGGGTAGCCGCGCACACCGCGCGGCGGTCTGCGGTCGCCCTTGGACAGGTACGGGATCTGCGAGACGCGGCCGTCGCCGCGGTAGGCCCAGGCGTGGTAGCAGCAGCGCAGTGTCTCGCCCTCCACGACACCCATGCTCAGCGGCACCTGCCGGTGGGCGCACCGGTCCTCCAGCGCGTGGACGGCGCCGCTGCGCCCCCGGTAGAGCGCGATGCGCTCACCGGCGAAGGAGGTCGCCCGCACCCGCCCGCGCCGCACGCTGCGCGACCGTGCGACGGGGTACCAGAAGTCGGGGTTCGCCCCGACGCGCCGCAGGTCGGTCACGGTGGGGGCCGGCGCGGGGTCCCCGGCGGGCCGGTCGCTCCCGGTCAGGGCTGCGGAGGTCCCGGCCGGAAAGGTCCCGGTCCTGTCGGTGTCGGTCATGCCTCTCATCGTGACGGCCGCCTCCCGGCCGCGCCCTGCCCGGCGCGTACGGACGGGTGAGGGCGGACCGGCAGGCGTTCAGTGGCCGACGGGCGGCGCGAAGCAGCCGGTCTCCCGGTACGGGCCGTGGGCCGCCGCGCCGGCGCCCGACGGCTGCACGAACGCCGTGACGCAGGTGTCGCCGTGGACGCTCAGCGCGATCCGCGCCCTTCGGGCGTGACGCGACGCCGGTCGTCTAGGCGCGGAGCGCCTCGGGCCCGGTGAGGGCCAGCGTGGTGGCGAGCGGGGCGTGGCGCAGGGTCGTCGAGGTGGGCGTGGGGGCGCCTTCCCGTCGTGGCGGGCCGTCCGGACCGGTCGTCGCGCGGACGTGACCGAGTGGGCGCACTCACGACGTCGCCCGCGGGCTCACGGTATGCGGGCTACCGGCCGGGGCGTTCTCAGGAGTCCCGCTCGATCAGCTCCCTCAGCGCGACGTTCAGTTCGAGGACGTTCACCCGGGGCTCGCCCATGAAGCCCAGGGTGCGGCCCTGGGTGTGGGCCTTGACCAGCTGCTCGACCCGGTCGGCCGGGAGGCCGTTGCGCTGCGCGACGCGGCGGATCTGGAGGGCGGCGTAGGCCGGGGAGATGTCCTGGTCGAGGCCGGAGCCCGACGAGGTGACGGCGTCGGCGGGGACCTGGGAGGGCCGGACGGGGTGGCCGGGCACGGAGTTCTCCCGGACCACCTGGGCCTTGGCGTCCTCGACCTGCCGCAGGAGCACCTCGCTGTCGGCGGACAGGTTGGTGGCCCCGGAGACGATCAGCCGGTAGCGGGTGTTGAGGGTGTTCCGCCCGAGGCCGTGCGCCGGGCGGGGCTGGAAGTAGTCCAGGCCGTAGCCCTGTTGACCGATCAGGGACGATCCGACGACCCTGCCGTCCGCCCTGGTCTCGGAGCCGTTCGCCCGGCCGGGGAACAGCCCCTGGGCGACGCCGGTGACGGCCAGCGGATAGACCACACCGGTCACCAGGGTCAGCACCAGCAGGGCGCGCAGGCCCGCCCCGAGCAGCCGGGCGGTGTTCGTGAGGGAGGTGTTCATGGCGGTCAGCCGATCCCGGGTATGAGGGAGAGGAGCAGGTCGATGAGCTTGATGCCGGCGAAGGGCGCGATCAGCCCGCCGACGCCGTAGACCATGAGGTTGCGGCGCAGCAGCCGGTCGGCGCTCGTCGGCCGGTAGGGCACGCCCCTGAGCGACAGCGGGACGAGCGCGACGATGATCAGCGCGTTGAACACGACGGCCGACAGGATCGCGGAGTCGGGCGAGGACAGCCGCATGATGTTGAGCCTGTCCAGGCCGGGGTGGACGGCCGCGAACAGCGCCGGGATGATCGCGAAGTACTTGGCGACGTCGTTGGCGAGGGAGAAGGTCGTCAACGCGCCGCGCGTGATGAGGAGTTGCTTGCCGATCTCGACGATCTCGATGAGCTTGGTCGGGTCGGAGTCGAGGTCGACCATGTTGCCGGCCTCCTTGGCGGCCGACGTCCCGGTGTTCATCGCGACGCCGACGTCCGCCTGGGCGAGCGCGGGGGCGTCGTTGGTGCCGTCGCCGGTCATCGCGACCAGCTTGCCGCCCGCCTGCTCGCGTTTGATGAGGGCCATCTTGTCCTCGGGGGTGGCCTCGGCGAGGAAGTCGTCGACGCCGGCCTCCTCGGCGATCGCCTTGGCCGTCAGGGGGTTGTCGCCCGTGATCATGACGGTTCTGATGCCCATGCGGCGCAGTTCCGCGAACCGCTCCCGCATGCCGTCCTTGACGACGTCCTTGAGGTGGACGACGCCGAGCACCCGGATGCCGTCGGCGTCCTCGGCCGCGACCAGGAGCGGGGTGCCGCCCGACGCGGAGATCCGGTCGGCGATGCCGTCGGCGTCGTCGGGGATCGCGCCGCCCCGGTCACGGACCCAGGCGATGACCGAACCCGCGGCGCCCTTGCGGACGGTGCGGCCGTCGACGTCCACGCCGGACATCCGGGTCTGCGCGGTGAAGGGGATCCACTCGGCACCGGCGAGCTCGCGCGGGCGAAGGCCGTACCGCTCCTCGGCCAGGGCGACCACGGAACGGCCCTCGGGCGTCTCGTCGGCCAGCGACGACAGCTGGGCCGTCTCGGCCAGTTCGGCCTCGGTGACACCGTGCACCGGCACGAACGCGGCGGCCTGCCGGTTGCCGTGGGTGATGGTGCCGGTCTTGTCCAGCAGCAGCGTGGACACGTCGCCCGCGGCCTCGACCGCCCGGCCGGACATGGCCAGGACGTTGCGCTGCACCAGCCGGTCCATGCCCGCGATGCCGATGGCCGACAGCAGCGCGCCGATCGTGGTCGGGATGAGGCACACCAGCAGCGCGACCAGCACGACCGTCGTCAGGTGGGTGCCGGCGTAGGACGCGAAGGGCGGCAGCGTGGCGCAGGCCAGCAGGAAGACGACGGTCAGCGAGGCCAGCAGGATGTTCAGGGCGATCTCGTTGGGCGTCTTCTGCCGGGCCGCGCCCTCGACCAGGCCGATCATCCGGTCGATGAAGGTCTCGCCGGGACGGGTGGTGATCCGCACGACGATCCGGTCGGACAGCACGCGCGTGCCGCCGGTGACGGCGGAACGGTCGCCGCCGGACTCGCGGATGACCGGGGCGGACTCGCCGGTGATGGCCGACTCGTCGACCGACGCGACGCCCTCGACGACGTCACCGTCGCCGGGGATGGTGTCCCCGGCCTCGCAGACGACGAGGTCGCCGACCTTCAGTTCGGTGCCGGGGACGATCGTGCCGTCCGTCCTGCGGGCCACGGTGCCGGACTTGGCCCTGCGCAGGGTGTCGGCCTGGGCCTTGCCGCGGCCCTCGGCGACCGCTTCGGCCAGGTTGGCGAAGAGGACCGTCAGCCACAGCCAGGCGCTGATGGTCCAGCCGAACCAGTCGCCGGGGTCGGTGAAGGAGAAGGCCGTGGTCAGCACGGACCCGATCCACACCACGAACATCACGGGCGACTTGACCATCACCCGCGGGTCCAGCTTGCGGATGGCCTCCGGCAGGGAGCCGAGCAACCGGGCGGGCTCGAACAGGCCCGCACCGGCGCGGTGTCGGGGAGCGGGGTGCTCCGTCGGCGCGTCCTGGCGGGGCACGAGGGTGGGAGTGGACATGGAGTCCTCGCGGGGTTTGGTGCGGGTGGTCATGACGCCAGCCCCTCCGCCAGCGGGCCGAGGGCCAGGGCGGGGAAATAGGTCAGACCGGTGATGATCAGGACGGCGCCCACCAGCAGGCCGGTGAACAGCGGTTTCTCGGTGCGCAGGGTGCCCGCGGTGACCGGGACGGGCCGCTGCCGGGCGAGCGAGCCGGCCAGCGCCAGCACGAAGACCATGGGCAGGAACCGGCCGAGCAGCATGGCGAGCCCGGTCGTGGTGTTGAACCAGTCGGTGTTGGCGTTCAGCCCGGCGAAGGCCGAGCCGTTGTTGTTGGCGGCGGAGGTGAAGGCGTACAGCACCTCGGTGAAGCCGTGCGCGCCCGGGTTCAGCATGGAGTGCGCGGGGGTCGGCAGGGCCAGGGAGGCCGCGGTCCCCACGAGGACGAGGGCCGGGGTGACGAGGAGGTAGCACGCGGCGAGCTTCATCTCGCGCGCGCCGATCTTCTTGCCCAGGTACTCGGGTGTGCGGCCCACCAGCAGACCGGCGATGAACACCGCGATGACGGCCAGGACGAGCATGCCGTAGAGGCCGGAGCCGGTGCCGCCGGGGGCGATCTCGCCGAGCATCATCGACAGCAGGGTGAGACCGCCGCCGAGGCCGGTGAAGGAGGAGTGGAAGGAGTCCACCGCCCCGGTCGAGGTGAGGGTGGTCGACACCGCGAAGATCGAGGACGAACCGACGCCGAAACGGACCTCCTTGCCCTCCATCGCCCCGCCCGCGGCCTGGAGCGCCGGTCCGTGGTGGGTGAACTCGGCCCACATCATCAGGGCGGTGAAGCCCAGCCAGAGGGTGACCATCGTGGCGAGGATCGCGTATCCCTGCCGGAGGGAGCCGACCATGAGGCCGAAGGCGCGGGGCAGGGAGAACGGGATGATCAGGATCAGGAGGATCTCGAAGAGGTTGGTGAAGGGCGTGGGGTTCTCGAAGGGGTGGGCGGAGTTGGCGTTGAAGTAGCCGCCGCCGTTGGTCCCGAGTTCCTTGATGGCCTCCTGGGAGGCGACCGCGCCGCCGTTCCACTGCTGCGCGCCGCCCGTGAACTGCCCGACCTCGTGGATGCCGGAGAAGTTCTGGATCACGCCGCCGGCCACCAGGACCACGGCGGCGATCGCGGCGGCGGGGACGAGGACCCGCACGGTGCCGCGCACCAGGTCGGCCCAGAAGTTGCCCAGCTCGTCGGTGCGGGAGCGGGCGAATCCCCGGACGAGGGCCACGGCGACGGCCATGCCGACGGCCGCGGACAGGAAGTTCTGCACGGCGAGGCCGGCGGTCTGCACGAGGTGCCCCATCGTCTGTTCGCCGGAGTACGACTGCCAGTTGGTGTTCGTCACGAACGACACGGCCGTGTTGAACGACTGGGCCGGGCCGACCGACGCGAAGCCGAGCGAGCCGGGCAGGTGCCCCTGGAGCCGCATGAGCAGGTAGAGGAACAGGACGCCGACCGCCGAGAACGCGAGGACGCCGCGCAGATAGGCGGGCCAGGTCATCCCGGCGTCGGGGTCGGCGCCGACGCCCCGGTAGATCCACCGCTCCACCCGCAGGTGCCGGCTGCCGGAGTAGACCCGGGCCAGGTAGGTCCCGGCGGGGACGTGGAGCAGCGCCAGGGCGCCGACGAGGGCCAGCAGCTGGAGCACGCCGGCGAGGACGGGGCCCATCTAGAACGTCTCCGGGAAGAGCAGGGCGAGGACGAGATAGCCCAGCAGGGCGACGGCCACGACCAGGCCGACGACGTTCTCGGCGGTCACAGCTTCGTCACCCCCTTGGCGACGAGTGCCACCAGTGCGAAAGCCGCGAGCACGGTGAGGACGAAGGCCGGATCGGCCATCGCTGACTCCTGAGGTGAGGTGCGGAACAACGGACGCATGCAGCAAAGCGCCTCACCGACCGGTTGAGATCACCCGTTGACGGCTCTCTTACGCCCGTGCCCGCGACCTTGACGCACCTCTGACGGACCGTGTCCGTTCCCGTCAGGCGTACGCCGTCCAGTCCACGATCGGCACCGCCGCGCCGGCCGCCTCCCGGCCGCGGCAGTGGGCGTGGTGCCTACGGGCGATGCCGTCGAGGTCGATCCGGGACCCGAAGGCGGGGTGGGCGGCCAGCCGGCGCGCGTACGCCCACAGGCGGGGATGCCCGGTGATCCGGTGCACCGCTTCGGCGTCCAGGTGGTGGCGGTGGACGGTGTCCAGGTGCAGCAGCGCCGCCCACACCTGCACGTCGGCCAGGGTCGGTCCGTCGCCCAGGAGGTGTTCCCGCCCGTCGAGCCGCCCCTCCAACGCGTCCAGCGCGTCCAGCAGGGTGGCCAGGGCGGTGGCACGGGCCGCTGGGTCGCCGTCCCACTGCCCGGCGCGCTGGGCGGCCGCGGTGATGCCCTGCTCGCAGAGCCGGGCCACGTCTTCGACCGCCTCCTCGGCGCCGCGCGGAAGAAGCGCGGGTCCGTCGCCGCCGAACCGCCGGGCGAGGTCGCGCAGGATGTCGGGAGCGTGGGTGCTGACGATCCGTCCGGTCCAGCCGTCGCTGAGCACCGGGGCCGCGGCCGGCCCGGGGTGCTGGTGGGCGCTGGCCTCGTAGAGCGGGCGCAGGGCCCGGTGTCCCCCACCGGGTGCGTCGGGCACGGCCGGCAGCAACGTCACCGGCACGGTGTCGTCGAGGCCCAGCAGGCCGTGGACGACGGCGATCTGCACGGAGTGCGGACACGACAGGACGAGGTGCAGCCGGTAGCGGCGGGACGCGGCGTAGTAGCCGCTGCGCGCGTCACGGCCGATCCTGCTCCGGAAGGGCGGCACGGCGGTCGGGAAGGTGGCGGACATGCGTCTCCCTGGGGGCTCGGTCACGGGCGTACGACGGCGACGGGGCGCGGCGGCCGTGCGCCGCGCGCGGTGTCGTGCGACTCGCCGCACTGGACACCCTCGCCAGGTCGATGTGCCGGCGTGACGTCAGCAGGGGAAGGGACCGCAGGACGAGGCGGACGGTGTCGCTCCCGCAGTCCGCCGTCCCACCGCCCATGATTTCCCTACCGATTCCCTAGGATTCCTCTACGGAGTGTCGGGCCGGGCCGGGAGCGCGTCAAGAGGCCCGCGCCGGGCGCTCGCGCGCTCCGCGCGGCGTGCCGGGCGCCGTGTCACTCCTCGTCGCGCAGACGGGACGCCAGGGCGGTCAGCGCCTCGGTCTCCTCCGTGTGCCCCAGTGCGGTCAGCCGGGTGATCGCCGCGTCGAGGCGGGTGAGGGCGGGGGCGGGGCGTTCCAGGTAGATGCCCTCCACGGCGCCGGCCAGGCGCACGCACTCGGCCCATTCGCCGGCGCGGTCCCCGTCCGTGCCCGGCTCGCCGAGCAGGGCGAGGGCCCTGTCCAGGGAGGCCAGCGACTCCTCGTAGGCGCCGGCGTAGGCGTTGACCCGCCCGTGCTCGTAGGCCAGGGCCGTGTCCAGGGGGCGGCCCTGGGCCTC
This sequence comes from Streptomyces sp. NPDC085932, assembly GCF_044540525.1. Classification (NCBI taxonomy): domain Bacteria; kingdom Bacillati; phylum Actinomycetota; class Actinomycetes; order Kitasatosporales; family Streptomycetaceae; genus Streptomyces; species Streptomyces sp. NPDC085932. The sequence goes on along the minus strand of NZ_JBITSJ010000001.1, from coordinate 1,319,327 downwards.
GTGTCCGGCGGCGCGGGCCTCGTCGGCGACGCGGCCGGCGTCGGCCAGGAAGGCCCGGGCGCCGGCCAGGCCGTCGGGGCCCTGCTGCTGGGCCTGCAGCCGGGCCAGTTCACGCAGGCAGTTGCTGAGCAGCTCGTAGCGGGGGTCGCGGGCATGGGCGGCGAGCGCCTGGTCGGCGGCCTCGCGGGCCCGGCCGAACTCGCCGGACTCGCCGAGGAGTACGGCGGTCTCGGCGGCGATCATGGCGTGGCTGCCCGGGTCGTCGTCCCAGCCGGCCGACTCGGCCGCGAGGGCGACGAACTCCGCCGTGGCGGCCTTGAGGTCCTCCCCCGCGTGCAGAGCGCGGGCGCGGGTCAGGCGCAGCTGCGCGACGAGCCGGTCGTCCAGCTCTCCTGCGGCGACGTCCGGGTCGGCGAGCAGGGAGTCGAGCAGCGCGATGCAGTCCTCGACCCGGCCGAGGTCGAGGCTGAGCTGGGCCGCGTTGCTGTAGGCGCAGTACGCGTCCGTGCGGCTGCCCCGGCGCAGCTCCAGCTCCGCCGAGCGGGTCAGGTGCCGCAGCGCCTCCTCGGGGCGGCCCAGGTGCATGGCGGCCTCGGCCAGATCGCCGTGCAGACGGCCGGTGTCGACCGCGTCGGCCGGCCAGTCGGCGGCCAGGCGCAGGGCCTCGGAGAGGTCGGCGTGCGCGGCCCGGGCGTCCCGCAGGCCGAGCTGGAGCCGGCCGCGCAGACCGAGCGTGCGGGGCAGGTGCCAGGCGGGGCCCTGCGCCTTGAGCCGGTCGAGGAGGGCGTCGATCTCGGTGAGCGCGGTGGGCAGGTCACCGGAGATGGCGAACGTGCTGACCCGCAGCAGCAGGGCGCCGGAGACCTGCCCGGTGATGTCGTGCCGTTCGGCGAACGCGTGCAGCAGGTCCGCCTCGGCGAGGACGGGCGGGACGTGTTCCTCGCTGCCGGTGGTCTGCAGGCGCAGGGCCAGCGCGGTCACGCGCAGCCGGAGCAGGCGGGCCTCCTGGTGCGGGGTGAGGCCCGGGGTCTCCTCGTGCAGGCCGGCGATCGCCGTGTGGGCGGCGGACAGCGCGGCGGCCTTGGCCTCGGCCCGGCCGTCGCCCTCGGCGGGGAGTTCGGCGGTGGCGAGCAGGGCGCAGGCGCGGGAGAGCGCCGCGTCGCCCGGCCGCCCGGCGTCCTCGTACAGGGCCGCGGCCTCCTCGTGCAGGGCCGCGGCGTCGGCGTACTCGTCCCTCTCCCCGGCCAGGCCCGCCTCGTCGTCCAGCAGGTCGGCGCGGAGCCGGGCCAGGGGGCCGACGACCGGGTCGTCGGGGTGGGTGTAGTCGCGGGCGGTGACGAGCGTGCGCAGCCGGGCCCAGCAGGCCCGTGCGTCCGGGTGCCCCAGCTCGTCCAGCTCCCGTGCCCTGAGGACGAGTTCGGGCAGCGCGTCGGGGACGGCGGCGGCCGTGCGGGCGGTGGGGGCCGCGGCCGGGGCGGCCGGGGCCAGCTCGTCGAGGGCGCGGGGCCGCAGGGTCAGCTCCAGCGTGTCCAGCAGCGGGGCACGGTCGAGGCGAGCGCGGCGGCGCTCGGTGTGGGTGGGCGTGCCGTTGCGGGCGTCGAACCGGGCGGCGAGGTCGTCGGCGCGGTCGCGGACCTCGGCGCGCAGGCCGGAGACCGTCCAGGTGCGGCCCGCGTATCCGGCGGCGGGCAGTTCGCCGTGGCCGAGGGACTCGACGCGCTGGAGCAGGACCTCCACGCCGGTGAGGAAGTCGAGCTGGTCCGAGGGCGAGTCGACCTCGTCGAACAGGGCGCGGTTCTCGGCGAGCAGTTCCAGGCCGCGTGCCTCGTTGCCGGTGAGCGCGCAGAACTCCAGGTGCCGGCCGACCTCGGCGGACATCGAGGGGTTGCGGCGGCAGCCGCGGTAGCCGGCCAGGTGCAGTGCGCGGGCGCGGTCGGCGTGGCCGGTGCGCAGCAGGGGCAGCAGGGCGTACGAGACGGAGCGGGCCGGCTCCTCCTGGCAGGACTCCTTGCCCGCCAGTACGGGCTCCCAGGCGCGCAGCGCCCGCTCGTCGTCGCCGGCCGCGAGGTGGTACAGGGCCCGCTGGCACGTCTCGCAGGCCTCGCAGTCGCTGAGCCGGGTGCGGGCGCGGGCCGCCCACAACTCGTAGGCGGGGGTGGTGTCCTCACCGACGTGGGCGGCGAGCTGGTACGCCTGCCCGTAGTAGGGCTGGAGGCCCAGGCCCTCCTTCTCGTACCGGTCGCGCATCTCCGTCAGCCACTGGCGCAGGCTGGCCAGCGGTATCTCGGGCAGCTGGCGCAGGGCGTGGGCCACCCACTTGAACCGCCAGAACAGCAGGTGGCGCAGGCGCTCGTCGAACACGTCGGGCTGCTCGTCGAAGAGAGTGAGCAGCCGGGCGAAGACCACGGGCGACTTACGGGGTTCGGAGCCGTAGGTGTACGCCTCCTGCAGTTCGAGCAGGGCGTGGACGAGCGGGACGGGCTCCTCGAACTGCTCGGCCGCGTCGACGAGTTCCTCGGCGGTGACGGTGCGGGTGCGGCCGTAGGGGCGCTGGTCGTTCTCCTGGAGCGCCTGGTACAGCTCGTCGGTGGTCTGGGGTGTGGTCGGCATCGTCAGCTGTCCTTGCGGAGGGCGTGGGCGAGAAGGTCGAGGAAGGAGCGGTTGATCAGGCTCGACTCGGCGGGCCTGAGCGGGCGGCGGGACAGCATCGCGGCCTGCCCGTAGAGGGCTTCGGCGCTGGTGCGGGCCAGCTCGGGCTCGTCGATGGTGACGGCGGTGCGCACCAGCGGGTTGAGCTGGTTGAGGATCAGCTGGGCCCGCGGGGCCTCCTGGCGCAGGGCGCCGAGGATGTCGCCCCACAGGCCGCCCTCCTGCTCACGGGCGAGTCGCGAGCGGGTGCGCTCGTGCCGGGCCTCGCGGCTGTCGACGAGCAGGGCGGGGGCCGAGGCGGGCTGGAAGGTGCGCAGTGCGACGTCGCAGTCGAAGACGGCGAGGGCGTCGCGGGCCCGGGCGAGATAGGCCGCGGCGGCGAGTTCGGTCTCCCGGTCGACGGGGTCGAGGTGGGCGGTGAGGGTGGCCGGGTCGAGGTCGGCGACGGTGGCCCCGGGCCTGATCTCGGGCAGCCGGTGGACCAGTTCACGGTCGTAGGTGTAGCCGCCGTTGACGACGCCGAGCCCGGCGGCCGAGGCGATCGCGGCGACCTGCCGGAACTCCTCCACGCTCGACGTCACGAGCACGGTGCGGTGGGTGCGCGCGAACTCGTCGAGGGTGGTGTGCCCGTCGGTGGTCTCGAACGGCAGCCAGGGCAGCAGCATCCGCAGGATCTCGTCGTCGTGCACGGCGAGCGACTTCACGGCCAGGTGGTGGGCCTGGAGGAAGCGGTGCAGCAGGTCGGGGTCGCTGGCGGCGGCCCGGGCGATCCAGGCGCGCAGCTTCTCGGCGAGGGCGTCGCGGACGGCGGCGAGGGTGTCGTCCTCGTACAGGGCCTCACGGGACGCCGTCGGGCGCAGGCTCTCGGCGTCGACGACGCAGCGGACGAAGAACGCCCAGTCGGGCAGGATCTCCTCGGCCTGCTCGGAGAGCAGCATGCCCTTGACGTGCACGCGGTGGCCGTGGCGGCGTCCGGCCGGGACCGTCTCGGGCAGCACGCACGCGATGCCCTTCAGGCCGACGGCCGGCAGGTCCAGCTCGATGGTGTCCAGGGGCGTGAAGCCGAAGACCTCCTCGCCGTAGGCGGCCAGGGCGCGGGAACGGGCCCCCGGGGTGGGGTACGTGCGCGCCCAGGGGGCGGGCTCGGGGTTGACGGCCGCGCCCGGGGCGCCGGGCCCGGCCGTGCCGTCGTCGAAGGTCAGCGGGTGGCGCAGCAGGGAGCCGAAGTGGCGGGCCAGGGCGTGCACCTGCGCCGGGCGGGTCCACTCGCCCGCGTCGGCGCGGGGGGTCAGCGTGACCGTGGTGCCGGGCCGCGGCCGGGCGTCGGCGGGCAGGGTACGGACGGTGTAGCTGCCGTCGCCGCGTCCGCGCCACTCCACGGCCGGGGCACCCGGGGTGCGGGCGGAACGGCTGAGGACGTGGATCTCGTCGGCGACCAGGAAGCAGGAGAGCAGGCCGATGCCGAACTGGCCGATGAAGTCGCCGCGCTGCTCGGCGATGCCCTCGGCGCGCTTGCTGCTGCGGCCGATGGTGGCGAGGAAGCCGTGGACGTCGGCCTCGGTGAGCCCGACACCGTCGTCCTCGACGCGCACCACGGCACCGTCGGCGTACAGGCGCACGCCGAACGCGCCGGTGGGGGCGTCCGGTTCGAGGGCGTGCCGGGCGGTCAGCGCGTCGACCGCGTTCTGCATCAGTTCGCGCAGGTAGACGCGGGGGCTGGAGTAGAGGTGGTGGGAGAGGAGGTCGACGAGGCCGCGCAGGTCCACCTGGAAGGTGCGGTCGGCGGCGGTGTGGGGCAGTGTCATCGGGCAGTCCGGGGTGGGAGGGGTGACGGGTGGCGGGCGGCACGGGGCCGGGGCCGGACCGGGTCCGGCGGGTGATCGGGGTTCGGGCCGGTGCGGAGTGCGCCGGCACGACGGCCCGCCCGGCACTCGGGGCGGCGGTGACAGCCGTGCTCGGGCCCGGTGGGGCGGTGTTCCGTGAGGCGGGGGACCGTGCCGCGGGGCTCAGGCCTTGCGGTGGTGGCGGGCGAACTGCTTCTCGGGCTCCGCGAAGTAGGTCCAGGGCCACGTGGTGCAGGCGCCGTCCAGGGTCCGGAAGACCCGCCGGACGGTGTGGCGCTCACCGGCCAGCGACAGGGCCATGGCGAACATGTTGAAGTCGTGCTGCCAGCCCGGGCGCCACACGTACGCGGGGTGGAGGATGCTGTGGTCCGCGGCCTCCCGCAACTGCGCGCGGATCTCGTCGGTTTCGAGGTAGTCGCCGCGGTCCGCCTCGACCCACTCCTCGATGTACGCCATGGCGATCACGCAGCCGAGTCGGTGCCCGTGCGGGGCGCGGGCGAACACCTGCTGGGCGTACGCCAGGGCCTGCCCCGGCTCGCCGCCCCAGCGGGGCTGCAACTGCGACAGCCACTCCAGGTGTGTCTCCAGGTCCAGCGGGTCGCGGCGCAGGGCGGCGTCCAGCCGGGTCTCGTTGACGGCCCGGCCCAGCGACATGCCCCGGCCGGAGGTGAGGAGCCGGCGCCACGGCGTGACCCAGTCGGGGCGCAGTTCGGCGGCCTCCAGCAGGTGCTCCTCGGCGATCCGCAGCCGCTCGTGGAAGATCCGCCACTGTTCCTGCGTGACATCGACGGCGCGCGCGGCGGTGCGGGCCTCCCAGCCCCAGCTGACGTGGCGCGTGCCGGATATCAGCAGGGCGGTCGCCCGGTGCTCCTTGTCCTCCTCGACGGCCCGGACGATCCAGTCCTGCACGCCGTCCAGGTCGGCGAGTTCGCCCAGCACCTGGTGGTCACGGCCGAGGTCGAAGGGGGCCAGCGCCGCCTTGACCGCGTCCCAGTCACCCGCGTCGGCCGCCTCCACCAGGGCGAGCACCCGCGTGTCCCCGAGCGCGCGCAGCGTGTACGTCCCGTCCCTGCGCCTGCGCGGGACGGGAAGGGCGTGCGGATCCGCCGCGGGTCTCTCCTCGCCCCTGCCGAACAGCCTGCCGAACATGCCGCGCCCTCCCCTGGTCCCGCGTGATCGTTCGGAGCAGCATAAACGGCACCCATGACACCGCTTCCACAGGGTTTTCACCAGGGCTTCACGCCGTGGGCTGCTCCTCGGTGTCCAGGTCGGCGTACACCATGTGGTGGTCCGAGGCCTGGCTCGGCTGCACCCGGTGGCCGAGGGCCGTGATGCCGCGCAGGAAGACGTAGTCGAACCTGAGCTGCCAGTCGGTGGTCGGCTCGCAGTCGCCGGTGGCCGGGGGGCGGCACCGGGAGTCCGCCTCGACGGCCAGTTGCTGCACCGGAGTGAGTTCGGGGGCGTCCGGCACGGCGTTGAAGTCGCCGATGAGGACGGCGCGTTCGTGCCGTGCGGCGGCCGCGGCCAGGACGCGGGCCTGCTCCGCCCGCACCTCCTCCTGCTGCCGCTGGGCGAGGTGGGTGTTGAAGACCCGGACGGGTTCACCGTCCACGGTGGTGGTGACCGCCATGTACCCGCGGTCCTCCGACCCGCCGTCGGGGTATTCCACGCTGACGGCGTCCGTCATCGGTGCCGCGGAGAGGATCGCCTGGCCGAAGGCGCCCGGGCTCCACGGCGCTCCCCCGCACCGGCCCCACTTGCGCAGAACGCTCCCGTACTCGACGTGGTAGACGAGCCCGTGCAGGTTCTTCAGGTGCTCCCGGATGCTCTCGACGTCACGGACGCAGGCCTCCTGCATGCCGATGACCTGCGGGGCGTACGCGGCGATCTCCGCGGCCCGGTCGGCGTTGCCCGCGTCGCAGGGGTTGCAGATGTTCCACGTCATGACCCGGTTCGGTACAACGTCCTTGACGGCCCCGACGGGCAGCGAAGCGCCGAGCAGGGCACCGCTCGGCGCACTGGGGCCGACGAGCACCATGCAGACGACGGTCATGACGCCCACGAGCCACCGCGCGCACCTTCCGAGCACCACAGCCTCCTCACACCGGTCCTCCCATAGTGACTCGTGCGGCAGCGGTGTTCGCCCGGAACGGCAAGATCGACGAAAGGAATGCACAGGCCATGAGGGTCATCGTCATCGGCGCCGGCGTGCTCGGAGTCAGCGCGGCGAGGTGTCTTTCCGCCGCCGGCGCTCAGGTGCTGCTGCTGGACCACCGGGGTCCCGGCACCGGCACGAGCGCGACGACGTTCGCCTGGGTGAACGCGCACCGGAAGCACGACCCGGCCTACCACAGGCTCAACGTCGCAGGGATGGAGGAGCACGCCGGGCTCGCCGAGCGGCTGCCGGGTCCGCGGTCGTACGTCCCGAGCGGGGCCCTGCACTGGGCGGACGGCGCGAGCGAGGAGCGCCTCCTGGCCGATGTCGAGCGGCTGCGGTCCCTCGGCCATCCCGCGCGGCCGGTCACCCGGGAGGAGGCGGGGCGCATCGCGGGCGACCTGCGGATCCCGGAGTCCGTGACGGCCCTCGCGCACTTCCCCGCCGAGGGGTACGTCCTGCCCGACCTGTTCCTGGCGAACCTGCTGGCCGACGCCGAGCGGCACGGTACGGAGTACGCGCCGGGTGAGGTCGTGGGCATCGACGACCGGCCGGGCGGAGTGTCCGTCACCCTGGCGGCGGGCGGAGCCGTCCGGGGTGACGTAGCGGTCCTGGCGGCGGGCCGCTGGACGGAACGGCTGGCCGCGCGGGCCGGTATCGAGGTGCCCATGGTGACGGACACCGCGCGCGGAGCGCAGACGGTCGGCCTGCTCGGATACGTGCGGTCACCGGCGCTCGGCCTGCGCTGCGTGGTCCACGGTCCCGGGCTGAACCTGCGTCCCGCCGCCGGAGGGCACACCGTCGTCCAGGCCCTCGATCTGAACGCGGGCGTCGACCCGGCGGCACCGCCCTCCCCGGAAGGGGACATCGCGGCCACCCTCGCCCGCCGGTTCCGCGCGCTCTTGCCCGACCCTGGCGCGCGACCGCGGATCGACCTGCGGGTCGGCCTCCGCTCCCTGCCCGCGGACGGCCACACCGTCGCCGGCCCTGCCTCCGCCCGCTCCCGCGTCTACTGTCTCGTCTCCCACAGCGGGATCACGCTGGCGCCGGTGCTGGGCCGGCTGGCCGCCGCCGAGATCACGACCGGTCAGGACCAGGAGCTGCTGCGGCCGTTCCGGCCCACCCGGTTCGCCGGGGTGCCGCGTCGTGACGTGGAGGTGGACCAGCGGGCGACGGCACTGGGCGACCAGTGACGCCGGAGGGCGGGCCGCCCTGCCCGGGGCAGGCACGCACCGCACCGCCCGCGCCCGGGTACAGCCCGCCCGCCTCCCGAGCGCTCCGCCCGTCCGCGGCTCAGCGCACTCGTCCCCGGGGCTTGAGCGGTGTGGCCGGCAGTTCGGGGGCGGGCAGTGGAGCCCCGTCGTAGCCCTTCACCTCACCGAACCGCGTCCCCTGCATCCAGTCCCGCCGCGCCTGCTCGATCTCCTCCTGGGAGCGGCCGATCCAGTTCCAGAACATGATCAGCTCCTCGTCGAACGGTTCGCCGCCGAGGAGCATCAGGCCCGCGTCCGACTCCGCCCGCAGGGGCAGCTCGTCGCGGCCGCAGCCGAGGTAGAGCATCGAACCGGGCAGTACCGGGACGCCGTCGACGTGGGCCTCGCCGGACATGGCCAGGACCGCGTACTCGTAGTCGGGTTCCAGGGGGAGCCGTACGTCCGCGCCCCGGGTCAGGGCCAGGTCGGCGCCGACGATCGGCGTGTAGGCCGTGCCCGGCGAGGTCGCGCCGTCCAGGGCGCCGAGGATCACCGTGGCCGTGAGACCGCCTCCGGTGACGAGCGGCAGGTCGGCGTGGTGCTCGAAGCGCGGCTCGGTGTGGCGGTGGCTGTCGGGCAGGGCCACCCACAGCTGCGCCCCGTGCAGGAAGCGGGCGTGCGCCCGGGGGCTCTCCTCGGAGTGGCTGATCGCCCGGCCCGAGGTCATCAGGCCCAGCTCGCGCGGGCGGATCGTCTGGAGGCTGCCGGTGGAGTCGCGGTGCAGCACCTCCCCCTCGTGCAGCCAGCTCACCGTCTGCAGGCCCATGTGGGGGTGCGGGGGCACCTGCATGCCGGGTTCGTCGGCGATGTCGTCGGGGCCGTAGTGGTCGACGAAGCACCAGGCGCCGACCATCCGGCGCCCCAGGTTGGGCAGCAGCCGGCGGACCTCGCTGGACTCGCCGAGCCTGACGTGCCGGGGGCTGAGGAGTTCCCGGACCGGCTCCGCCACCACGAAGCCCCGGCCCCCGCACACGGCGGGAGCCGCCTCCCGCTCGAGATTGCTCATGGCGCACAACCTAGTCCGGCGGACGTCTCCGCGTCAGCGCGTCACCCGGCCGTGCCGTGACGGTCCTGCCGCCTCACCGGAAGGCGAGGCGGCGAAAAGACAGTAGCCATGTACATAGTAGCCATGTACTGTTTTTGCATGAGCAGAGGTACCGAAGGCGCGACGCCCGGCTTCCTGGTGTGGCGGCTGTCCATGAAGTGGCGGGTGGCCGTCGACCGGGCGGTCGCCCCGCTGGGTCTGACCCATGCGCAGTACTCGCTCGTCGCCTCGCTGTACGGCATGCAGCGCACCGGCGAGCGTCCCAGTCAGCGCCGTCTCGCCGACCACACCGGACTCGAACCGCTCTACGTGTCGAAGCTGGCCCGCGCACTGGAGACCGCCGGCCTCCTGGAGCGCACCCGGGATCCGCGTGACCCGCGCGCGGTGCAGCTCGCGCTCACCGAGCAGGGCAGCGAGGTGACCCGGCGGGCGATCGACGTCGTCCAGGGGCTGCTCCGGCAGCTCCTGGACCCCCTCGGCGGTCCCGGCAGCGCGCGGACGCAGGAGTTCATGCGCGACCTCACGGCCTTGCTCGACGCACCTCTTGACCCCTTCAGCGAGCACGAGACGGAGCAGTCATGACCACCAGCACACCCCTGCTCGACCCCCGCGTCATCGCCCTGGCCCACTACGCCGGGCGCGCCGTCCTGGAGACCGTGCTGGCCCGGCACGGCGTCACGTTCCAGCAGTCCGTGACCCTGCGCCTCGCCGCCGTCGCCGACGGCCCGCTCGGGCGCGACCGGCTCGCCGACGGCGTCACCGGCGCGCTCAAGAACGACCCGGCGCAGGCGCACGGCGTGATCGACGAACTGATCGCCGCGCACCTGCTCGCCCCGGAAGGGGCCTCGCACGTACGGATCACGGACGCCGGGCGGGAGCTGTACGCCAGGACGTCCGGCGAGACGGCGCCCTTCTCCGCGCGGATCTACGAAGGCATCCCGAGGGAGGACCTGGCCGTCGCCGGCCGGGTGCTGAGCCTGATCACCGAGCGGGCCGACGCCGAGCTCGCGGCCCTGTCCGGCACCCCCGGCAAGTAGTGGAATATTGAACCAACAGGCGCGGTTGACGGCCTCGAAGGAGGTCACCAGTGAACACGACCTACGAGCCGGCCTACTACGACCACGGAACTCCGGCGGAGCGCTGGGAGCGCGCGCAGCTGTTCTTCGACGCCCAGGACTACGCCGCCGCCGCGCGCGTGCTGGTGGGGCTGGTCGAGGAGGTGCCCGAGCAGACCGGGCCGCGGCTGCTGCTGGCGCGCTCCTACTACCACTCCGCGCAACTGCGGCGCGCCGAGGCCGAGTTGCGGACGATCGTCGAGCAGGACCCGGTCGAGCACTACGCCCGGCTGATGCTCGGCCGTACGCTCCAGCGGCAGAGCCGGCACGAGGAGGCCGAGCCGCACCTGCGGGTCGCCGCCGCGCTCGCGGGTGACTTCACCGAGCTCTGACCGGCACGGACACGACGACGGGTGCCCGGCTCCCACGAAGGGAGCCGGGCACCCGTGCGTGCGCGGCTCGCCTCACCGCGCGGGGGTTCCGGTGCCGTACGTCCGCCGCCCCCGTCGGTGGGCGATCTCGCCCAGCAGGATGTCGACCGCGAGGAAGGCGGCCAGGGGGATGCCGAACAGCGGCAGGAAGTACCCGAGCACGGCGACTCCCGCCAGCAGCGGCACCAGGATCTGCGGCGGCACGTGCTGCCAGGCGCCGCGCGGCACCGGCCGCCCGAAGGCGCTGCCGCGGCCGCGCTGCCACCACATGCGGTAGCCCCAGACGATCAGCAGGATCAGTGAGAGGGCGAGCAGCATCAGCAGGATCTGGTTGGCGAGGCCGAACAGGATGCCGGTGTGCAGGTCGATGCCCCAGCGGGTGAGCTGCGCGAGCACGGGGAAGTCGTCGAAGCGCAGGATGTCGGTGACCTCGCCGCTCGCCGGGTCGATCGCGACGGAGTCCTGCTTGGTGGGCCAGCCTCGCTGCACCTGTTTGACGACGTACGCCGAGGTCGCGTCGGCGGGCGGCACGATCTCCACCGGGTCGCCGAGGCCCTCGGCGCGTGCCGCCGCCAGGACCTTGTCCAGGCCCACGCCGTGCGCGGCGTCCCCGGCCTGCCCGGCGGCGGCGCCGTGGCCCGCGTGGTCGCCGCCCGCCGCCGACACCGAGGGGGTGGCCTGGCCGAGGGAGGTGCGCAGTTCGTCGATGGTGGCACCGGCATAGGCCGACCAGGTCAGTCCGGTGGCCGAGAGGAAGAAGAACCCGGCCGCCGCCCACACGCCGACGCTGCCGTGCAGTCCGAGCGTGCGGCGCCGCCCCGTGGTTCCGCGCACCTTGCGCCGGGCCCGGCGGCGGGAGAACCACAGCACGAGCCCGCCGGCCGAGATCACCCACAGCCAGCTGGCCGCCAGTTCGCTGTACAGCCGCCCGGTCTCCCCCAGGTGCAGGTCCCGGTGGAACTTGTCGATCCAGGTGCGCAGGGGCAGCGCACCGGTCGAGCCGTACTGCTCCAGGGCGCCGCGCACCTCGGCGGTGTACGGGTCCACGAACACCGCGAGCGTGTAGTCCTCGTCGACGCCCGGGACCCCGGACAGCAGCACCCGGGTCGTCGCGTCGGCCTCGGGCGAGGGGCGTACGGCGGAGACCGTGCCCTGGGGGTGGGCCTCGCGGGCGGCGGCAACCTGCTCGCTGACGGGCAGCTTCTCCCGGCCCACGGGGACGGTGAGTTCGTGGTCGTACACGATCTTCTCGGCCTGGAAGGAGGCCGCGTACAGCAGGCCGGTGACGGCGGCGACGAGGAGGAACGGCGCCACCAGCACACCCGCGTAGAAGTGCAGGCGGAGGACCAGCGGGCGCAGGGGTGCCCAACTGCTCTTCGACGGGGCCGGGGTGGCGGGTGGCGGGGCCTCGTCCGTGGTGGTCGAGGGAGCGGTGGTCATCGGCGGGCTTCTCCGGGGGACGTCGTCTGGGCCGTTGCGGTGCAGTAGTCGGAGCGCGGGGACGTCCGGTTCCCGGGAGCCGCGTGTGTCGTGCGCCACACGGTGGCGGTGACGCCATGTCATGCTGACGCGATGGGAACTCCGAGCGATCGCGCACCCTTGGCCGAGCGGGTCGAGGAACTCCTCGCGGGCGGCGGTCCGTTGACCGTCGTGGCGGCGGGGGATCCGGTGCTGCGGCGCGGCACCGAGCCGTACGAGGGTCAGCTGGGGCCCGCGCTGCTGGCCCGGTTCGTCGAGGCGCTGCGGGTGACGATGCGCGCCGCGCCCGGGGTCGGGCTGGCGGCACCGCAGGTGGGGGTGGAGCTGCGGATCGCGGTGATCGAGGACCCGGCGCCGGTGCCGGAGGAGGTGCGGCTGGCGCGCGGGCGGGTGCCGCAGCCGTTCCGGGTGCTGGTCAATCCCGCCTACGCGCCCGCCGGTGAGGCGCGGGCCGCGTTCTTCGAGGGCTGTCTGAGCGTGCCGGGCTGGCAGGCCGTCGTCGCCCGGCCCGCAGCGGTGCGGCTGACCGGGCAGGACGAGCAGGGGCGGGCGCTGGACGAGGTGGTCACGGGCTGGCCCGCCCGGATCGTGCAGCACGAGACGGACCATCTCGACGGCGTCCTGTACCTGGACCGTGCCGAGCCGCGGTCGCTCTCCTCCCACCGGGCGGTGGCGGAGCGCTGGGCGCAGCCCACTCCGCGGGAGGCGGCGCGGGCCCTGGGCTTCGACCTGCCGTAGAGGCGCGCCGCGCCGAGGTCCTCGCAGCCGCGGACGACCCGCCCGGCGCGATCGTCACCGTCCCCTACGACGAACGCGCCGTCCGGGCGCCGCGTCAGGCCCGAGTGCCGGCCGGCTCAGCTGTCCCGGTACGCCTCCAGCAGCCGCAGCCACACCTCGCTGATCGTCGGGTACGACGGGACGGCGTGCCACAGGCGACCGATCGGGACCTGCCCGGCGACGGCGATCGTCGCGGAGTGGATGAGCTCGCCGACGCCCGGGCCGACCAGGGTCACGCCACGCAGGATCTCGTCCTCCACGTCGACGACCATGCGGGCGCGGCCCTTGTAGCCGTCGGCGTACAGGCCGGCCCCGGCGACGGAGGACAGGCCCACGTCGACGGCCTTGACCCGGTGCCCGGCCTGTTCCGCCTCGGCGAGGGAGAGGCCGACGGCCGCCGCCTCCGGGTCGGTGAAGACGACCTGGGGCACGGCCGCGTGGTCGGCGGTGGCCGCGTGGGCGCCCCAGGGCTGGGCGGCGAGGTCCTCGCCGGCGGCCCGGGCGGCGATGGCGGCGCCCGCGATACGGGCCTGGTACTTGCCCTGGTGGGTGAGGAGGGCGCGGTGGTTGACGTCGCCGACCGCGTAGAGCCAGTCGTGGCCGGTCACGCGGAGGCTGTCGTCGACCGGCAGCCAGGAGCCGGGGTCGAGGCCGATCGTCTCCAGGCCGATGTCGTCGGTGCGCGGGGCGCGGCCGGTGGCGAAGAGGATCTCGTCGGCCTCGATGCGGTCGCCGCCGTCCGTGACGGCCACGACCGTGCCGTTCTCGCGCGTCACCGATTCCACCGACGTGCCGGTGCGGACGTCCGCACCCGCCTCGGTGAGCGCCTCGGCGATCAGCTCCCCGGCGAAGGGCTCCATCCTGGGCAGCAGGCCCTTGCCCCGCACCAGCAGGGTGACCCGCGAGCCGAGGGCCTGCCAGACGGTGGCCATCTCGGTGGCGACCACACCGCCCCCGACGACGATGAGCCGGCCGGGCACGGTCTTGGCGCTGGTGGCCTCCCGGCTGGTCCACGGCTTGACGGCGTCGAGCCCCGGCAGTCCGGGCAGGGCGGCGCGGCTGCCGGTGCAGACCGCCACGGCGTGCTGGGCGGTCAGGACGCGCTCGGTGCCGTCCGGGCCGGTGACCGTCACCGTGCGGGGGCCGGTGAGCCGCCCGTGGCCGCGGTGGAGGTCGGCGCCGATGGAGTCGAGCCAGCCGACCTGGCCGTCGTCGGTCCAGTTCGAGGTGTAGTAGTCGCGGTGGGCGAGGACCGCGGACGCGTCGAGGGGGCCCTGCACCGCCTGGCTCAGGCCGGGCACGCGGCGGGCGTCCGCGCGGGCGATGACCGGCCGCAGCAGGGCTTTGCTGGGCATGCACGCCCAGTACGAGCACTCGCCGCCGACCAGCTCGCTCTCCACGACCGCGGTGGTCAGACCGGCCGCGCGGGTGCGGTCGGCGACGTTCTCCCCCACGGGCCCGGCCCCGAGCACCACGACGTCGTACGTGTTGGTTTCCGTTTCCGTCATGGGGTCAGTCTGGTGGGTGGTGTGCGCCCTGGCCACACGGGTAGGGGCGCGGAATACGTGCCCGGCCGGCCGTGTTGTGCCGACGGCTTGACCCCACCCAGGAAGAGGGATGTACGCCATGAGCAGCACCGTGGAGCTCACCAAGGAGAACTTCGACCAGATGGTCACGGACAACGAGTTCGTCCTGATCGACTTCTGGGCGTCCTGGTGCGGGCCGTGCAGGCAGTTCGCGCCGGTCTACGAGAAGGCGGCGGAGGAGAACCCGGACCTGGTGTTCGGCAAGGTGGACACCGAGGCGCAGCCGGAACTGGCCGCGGCCTTCGGCATCCAGTCGATCCCGACGCTGATGATCGTGCGCGACCAGGTCGCCGTGTTCGCCCAGCCGGGCGCGCTGCCCGAGGCCGCTCTGACGGACGTCATCGGACAGGCGCGGAACCTGGACATGGACGAGGTCCGCAAGGCGATCGCCGAGCAGCAGGCCCAGCAGCCGCAGCAGCCCGCCGAGTGACGGCCGCCGGGACGGGATCCCGGGCCCGCGCGGGCGGTGTCTAGAAGGGGTACGGGGCCACGTCTCCGCGTACCGTCGTCCAGCGCAGTTCGGTGAAGGCCTCCAGGTTGGCCTCGCCGCCGAAGCGGGCGCCGGTGCCGGAGGCGGCCACTCCGCCGAAGGGCGCCACGGCCTCGTCGTTCACGGTCTGGTCGTTGATGTGGACGATGCCGGTCGGGATGCGCTCGGCGAGGTCCAGGCCGCGGGCCGGGTCCCGGGTGACGATGCCCAGGGACAGCCCGTAGGGGCTCTGCGCGGCCAGGGCCGCCGCCTCGTCCGCGGTGGTGAAGGAGCGGACGGGCGCCACGGGGCCGAAGACCTCCTCGGTGTAGGCCGGGGTGCGGTCGTCGACGTGGGCCAGGACCGTCGGCCGGTAGAACAGCTCCTCGTGGGTGCCGCCGGCGGCGATCTCGGCGCCCGCGGCCCGGCTGGAGTCGACCAGGTCGCTGATCTTGGCGAGCTGGTTCGCGTCGATGATGGGGCCGAGGTGGACCTGGTCCCGGTACGGGTCGCCCACCGCGAGCGAGTCCGCCTTGGCGGCCAGCCGCTCGACGTACTCGTCGTACAGGGACGCGTGCACCAGGTGGCGTCCGGTGGTCATGCAGATCTGTCCCTGGTGGAAGAACGAGCCCCAGGCGGCGGTGGAGATCACCGCGTCGAGGTCGGCGTCCTCCAGCACGATCATGGCGGAGTTTCCGCCCAGTTCCAGGTGCGCCCGCTTCAGGTGACGCCCGGCGGCCTCGCCCACGGCCCGGCCGGCGGCGGTGGAGCCGGTGAAGGAGATGACCGGCACACGCGGGTCGGCGACCAATGCCTGGCCGGCGTCGGGACCGCCGGGCAGCACGTGCAGCAGCTCCTCCGGCAGGCCCGCGGCGGCGAACACCGCGGCCAGGGCCAGGCCGCCGCAGACGGCCGTGCGCGGGTCGGGCTTGAGCAGGACCGCGTTGCCCAGGGCCAGCGCGGGCGCGACGGACCGGATGGACAGGATCAGCGGCGCGTTGAACGGGGCGATCACCCCCACCACCCCGGCCGGGACACGGCGGGTGTACGACAGCCGCGGCGCCTCGCTGGGGAGCACCTGGCCGGCCGGGCGGGAGGCGAGGGCCGCGGCCTCGTAGCACTCCTGGGCGGCGACGTGCAGTTCGAAGTCGGCCTTGCCGGGGACGGAACCGGACTCGCGGACGAGCCATTCACGCAGTTCGGCGGCGTGCTCGGCGAACAGGTCACCCGCCTTGCGGAGCACGGCGGCCCGGGCGAAGTGCGGGGTGCGCGCCCACGCGCGCTGGGCCTCGGCGGCCCTCGCGGCGGCCGCCTCGACGTCCTCGGGGCGGGCCAGGGCGAGGCTGCCGAGGGCCTGTCCGGTGGCGGGCTCGGTGACGGTGTACCCGGGCCCCGTGAGGGTGCGGGGCTGCCAGGTGCTGGCGTCGAGCAACGGCATGACGGCTCTCCGATCGATCGGTCACCGGCTGACGGGTGGGCGGACGTCCCGTACGTGCGCGGCCGGTTCGGCGGTCACGGGGCGGGGCGCGCCGGCCGGCCGCGGCCGGGTGTGCCGCGTTCGGCGTGCGCACACGCCCTCGTCTTGTTGAGCATGCAGCGTTTGTTGAGCATGCAACATCTTAGCCGTGCCCTGTCACGAAAACCCGGTCACCGGTCGCCCGCCGGAGCGTCGCACCGGCTCAGCTGGACTCCCGCTGCACCACCGTCGCGCCCAGCGCCTTGTGGGTCTCGGGCTGCGTACCGGGGTTGCGCACCGCGCGGTCGACGAGCTCGGCCAGTTCCCGGCCCGAGGGCAGCTCCAGGTGGACGGTGCTCAGGCGCGGCCGCAGCAGCCGGCCCAGCATCAGGTCGTCCGCGCCGATCACGGCGGTCTCCTCGGGGACGCGCACGCCCTCGTCCTGCAGCGCACGCATCAGCAGCATCGCGTACTCGTCGTTGTAGGTGAACACGGCGTCCAGGCCGAGGGTGCGCCAGCGGGCGGCGAGGCGGGCGGCGGCCTGTTCGTCGTAGGCGAGGGGCAGCGCGGTGACCGTGGCGTCGGTGCCCCGCACGGACTGGCGGACTCCGTCGAGCCGGGGCGCGGAGAACGCGTCGAGGCCGGGTTCCTGCGGGACGACCACGCCGATCCGGCGGCGGCCGCGGTCGTAGAGGTGGGCGCCCGCGCTGTGGCCGACGGCGTCGTGGTCCATGAGCAGGGCGTGCGCTCCCTCGATGGTCTCGGGGCCGAGGGTGACCACGGCCCGGGCCCCGGAGCGCTTGAGCACCGCGACCCCGCGCGGGCCGAGTCCGGAGCCGGGGACGAGCACGGCGACAGGCCGCAGTTCGGCCCAGGCGCGGGCGGCCTCGTCTCCGTTCGGGCCCCCGGTGCCGTACTGCACGACCGTGTAGTCCAGGGTGGCGAGGGCCCCCTGGAGGTCGGTGAGGAAGCGGCTGTAGAGCGGGCCGACGGGGAAGGTCGGCGCGGGGATCAGGACCATGCGGCTGTGCCCGGCGCGCAGACTGCGGGCGGCCGCGTGCGGGACGTACCCGAGTTCCCGCGCGGCGTCGTGGACGCGGCGGCGGGTGGGTTCGCTGATCCGTACGGCGCTGGTGTTGTTGAGGACGTAGGAGACGGTCGCGCGCGAGACGCCGGCCAGGCGGGCCACATCGGCGCTGGTGGGCACGGAGCGCGACGACGCGGGGGACGGGGGCGCGGGCGTGTTCGGTATCTGCACCATGACGACGGCATCTTGGCAGAAGCCCCAACGCGCCTTTCCGGCGGGGGAGTTGTGAGGATGCCGTGAGCGTTCACGGCAGACGGGGCGCGCCTAGCCGGAGCGACCGGCCCCCGCCACCCGTTCGACCAGGTCGATCCACGCGTCCTCCAGGCGGCTCAGGGGCAGCCCGCACTGCCTGGTCAGGTGGTGGACCAGCGCCGGGTCCAACTGGCCCATGAGGGTGTGGGAGAGCAGTTCGCAGTCCGCCTCGGGGACCGCCTGGCGCAGGAGCACCTCGATGTGGTGGCGCAGCACCCGGCGGGCCGGGGACATGTAGCGGCGGTTCGCACCGGGCTCCGCTGCCAGCTGCAGCTCCAGTTCGTCGGTGGAGCGGCGCAGCATCGCGAGTCCGAACGCCCGCAGCCGCTCCACGGGCGGCGCGCCGGGACCGAGCGGCGGCGGGCCGCCGAGGAACGCGGCCTGGAACTTCTTCTCGGAGTGGTCGAGCAGCGCCGTCAGCAGGCCCGTGCGGTCGCCGAAGCGGCGGAAGACCGTGCCCTTGCCGACGCAGGCCGCGGCGGCCACCGCCTCCATCGTGACGCCCTCGGCGCCGCGCTCCGCGACCAGCCGCGCGGCGGCCTCCAGCAGGCGGGCGCGGTTGCGCGCCGCGTCGGCGCGCAGGCACGGCTCGTCCGCCTCCAGGCCGGTGCCGAGCTGGAGCAGCTCGGGGTGGTCGACGGGCTCCTGGGGCGTCGGGAAGGGCGGCGGGACGGTGGACATGAAGCCAGCGTAAAGCATCGGGAACAAAACTGGACCGCGGTCCGGTTAGGGTGCTAGAACATTAAACGGACCTCGGTCCGGATCGTGACGGCAGTGTTTCACTGCAGTTTTCACTACGTGGGAGTCAGCATGTCTGTTCGTATCCTCGCCCTCGTCGGCAGCCTGCGCGCCGGTTCGCACAACCGCCAGCTCGCCGAGGCCGCCGTCAAGCTCGCCCCGGAGGGCGCCGAGGTGAACCTCTTCGAAGGGCTCGCCGAGATCCCCTTCTACAACGAGGACATCGACGTCGAGGGCAGCGTCCCGGCCGCCGCCGCACGGCTGCGCGAGGCCGCGAACGCCGCGGACGGCCTGATCCTGTTCACGCCGGAGTACAACGGCACCATTCCGGCCGTGCTGAAGAACGCCATCGACTGGCTGTCCCGCCCGTACGGCGCGGGTGCGCTCACCGGCAAGCCGGTCGCCGTGGTGGGCACCGCGTTCGGCCAGTACGGCGGTGTCTGGGCGCACGACGAGACCCGCAAGGCGGTCGGCATCGCCGGCGGCACGGTGCTGGAGGACGTCAAGCTGTCCATCCCGGGCTCGGTGACCCGCTTCGCCGAGACGCACCCGTCCGACGACGCCGAGGTCGCCGCGCAGCTGACCGAGGTGATCGCCCGCCTGCACGGCCGGGCCACGGAGCCGGCCGCGGCCTGAGCGGGGCGCGTCCGACGCGACGGAGGGGCCACGGCCGGCTGACGGCCGCGGCCCCTCCGGCATGTCCGGGGCCCTGGCGGGGAGCGCGGGGGTCATGCCGTTGCTGTGTCTGCGGGATGCGGGGTGCGGACCTCGCCGTGGCGGTGCTGATGCGTCGCCGGGTGCGGGTCCGTCGTGAGCCGGTCGCGCGGTTCCCCGCGCCCCTGAGGGGGCCGGCCCGGGGCCGCCGGCAGTTCTCCGCGGTCCTCGCTAGCCGGCCTGGGGGACCGCCTGCCGTTCCGCCGCGTGGATCGGGCGGTCCGTGTGCGTCAGGGGCGTGCCCGTGCCGCCGTGCCGCGCGGCGATGATCTCCGCCGCGATGGACACCGCGGTCTCCTCGGGCGTCCGGGCGCCCAGGTCGAGGCCGATCGGGGACCTCAGCCGGGCCAGCTCGGACTCGCCGACGCCCTCCTCACGCAACCGCCGGGCGCGGTCCTCGTGGGTACGGCGCGAGCCCATGGCGCCGACGTACGCGACCGGCAGCCGCAGCGCCTCCTTCAGCAGCGGCACGTCGAACTTGGCGTCGTGCGTGAGCACGCACAGCACCGTGCGCCGGTCGGTCCGCGTGCCGCGCAGGTAGCGGTCGGGCCAGTCCACGACGATCTCGTCGGCGTCCGGGAAGCGGGCCCGGGTCGCGAAGACCGGGCGCGCGTCGCAGACCGTGACGTGGTAGCCGAGGAACTTGCCCGCGCCGACCAGCGCCGACGCGAAGTCGATCGCCCCGAAGACGATCATGCGGGGCGGCGGTACGGCCGACTCGACGAGCAGGGTGAGGCCGCCCGGGCAGTGCGACCCGTCCTCGGAGAGCTCGACCGTGCCGGTGCGGCCGGTGTCCAGCAGGGCACGGGCCTCGGCGACGGCGGTGCGGTCCAGGGCGGGGTCGCCGCCGAGACCGCCCTCGTGCGTGCCGTCCGGACGTACCAGCAGCGCCCCGCCGAGCAGCTCCGCCGGACCGCGGACCACACGGGCCAGCGCCACCGGCTCACCGCGGTCGGCGGCCGACACGGCGGCGAACGAGGCGGCGGCTCGCCCCGTGGCCCCCGAGACCCCCGAGACCCCCGAGGGCCCCGAGGGCCCCGACGCCGTTGAGGACTCCCCAGCCGCCCCCCGCGTACTCCCGTCGGCCGCCCCGGCCGCCCGCCCCGGCGTCTCCCCCGGGCGCCGCGCCGTGGGCGTCTGACCCGGGTGCCCCGCCGCGAACGGGGTGATCATGACGTCGATCGTTCCGCCGCAGGTCAGGCCCACCGCGAAGGCGTCCTCGTCGCTGTAGCCGAACCGCTCCACCCGCGTCTCGCCGTCGTCGAGGGCCTGGACGCACAGCTCGTACACCGCGCCCTCCACACAGCCCCCGGAGACCGAGCCGATCGCGGTGCCGTCGCCGGAGACGGCCAGCGCGGCGCCCGGAGGGCGCGGGGCGCTGCCGCCGACGGCGACGACCGTGGCGACGGCGAACTCCCGGCCCGCCTCGATCCATTCCCGCAGCCGGCCGGCGAGATCAAGCATCGCCGCCCGCCAGCAGGACGCGGTCGGGCCGGATCGGCAGATTCCGGTGGCGGACGCCGGTCGCGTGCCACACCGCGTTGGCGACCGCCGCCGCGGCTCCGACGATGCCGACCTCGCCGATGCCCTTGATGCCGACCGGGTCGTCCGGGTCGGGGTCGTCGACCCAGTCGGCCTCGATGTGCGGGACGTCGGCGTGCGCGGCGACGTGGTAGCCCGCGAGGTCGGCGCCGTACAGGCCACCACTGGCCCGGTCCCGGACGGCCTCCTCGTGCAGCGCCATGGACAGGCCCCAGACCATGCCGCCGACCAGTTGGTTGCGGGCGGTCAGCGGGTTGACGATGCGGCCGGCCGCGAAGACGCCCAGCATGCGGCGGACGCGCACCTCGCCGGTGGCCGGGTCCACGGCGACCTCGGCGAACTGTGCTCCGAACGCGTGCCGTTCCTTCTGTGCCAGGGCGCCGACGGCCTCGGCCGTGTTCGACCGCGCGGTGACGCCCTCGGGCGGGATGTCGGCGCCCGGCACGAGGCTCCGGCGCAGTTCGTCGGCGGCGGCCGTGACGGCCCACGCCCAGGAGCGGGTGCCCATGGAGCCGCCGGCGATGATCGCCGGCCCGAGGTCGCTGTCGCCGATCCGGACCCGGATCCGGTCCGTGGGCACCTCCAGGGCGTCGGCGGCGACCAGGGTGAGCGCGGTGCGGGCGCCGGTGCCGATGTCCGCCGCGTTGATCCGCACGGTGTAGGTGCCGTCGGCCTCGGCGGTGACGGCCGCGGTGGACGGCATGGCCGTGGTCGGGAAGGAGGCGGCCGCGGTGCCCGTGCCGAGCAGCCAGCGCCCCTCGCGGCGCACTCCGGGCCTCGGGTCGCGTCCGGCCCAGCCGAACCTGCGGGCGCCCTCCCGGAAGCAGGCGATCAGGTTGCGGCTGCCGAAGGGCAGCCCGGAAACCGGTCCCACCGCGGGTTCGTTGCGCACGCGCAGCTCGATCGGGTCGAGGCCGAGCCTCTCGGCGAGCTCGTCGAGCGCCGACTCCAGCGCGAAGGAGCCCGGGGCCTCGCCGGGAGCGCGCATCCACGTCGGCGACGGCACGTCGAGCCGCACCACGCGGCTGGCCGTGTGATGGGCGTCGGCCGCGTACATCGACCGTCCGGCCGCCGCGCTCGGTTCGACGAACTCGTACACGGCCGAGGTGAGGTTGAGCGACCGGTGCTCCAGCACCCGCAGCCGCCCGTCCGGCTCGGCGCCGAGCCGGACCCGCTGCGCCGTGGGGCTGCGGTAGCCGGCGAGCGAGAACATCTGCCGGCGGGTCATCACCACCCGCACGGGGCGCTGCAGCACCGTCGCCGCCATCACGGCGGCCACCTGGTGGGCGCGGACGCCCTTGCTGCCGAAGCCGCCGCCGACGTGCTCGGAACGCACCCGCACGGAGGCCGGGTCGAGGGAGAACAGGCCGGCGAGTTCACCGGCGACCCAGTTGGTGCCCTGGTTGGAGTCGACGAGCTCCAGCCGGCCGCCCTCCCAGCGGGCGGTCGCCGCGTGCGGCTCCATCGGGTTGTGGTGCTCCTCGGGCGTGGTGTACCGCTCGTCCACCACGACGGCGGACGCCGCGAGCCCGGCCTCCAGGTCGCCCTTCTCCACCACGGCAGGCAGGTGCCCGTCGGCCGCGTAGGCCTCGGCGTCGCGCTCGGCGGAGAAGGCGACGTCGTGCGGTTCCTGGTCGTAGTGGACGACGAGGGCCTCGGCGGCCTCCCGCGCCTGCTCGGACGTCTCGGCGACGACCAGCGCAACGGGCCAGCCGCGGTGGGCCACCCGGTCGTTCTGGAAGAGGGCGACGGTCGGGTCCGGCGGGACGCCGAGCAGGCCGACGTAGTCGGTGGTGACGCGCGGGGCGTTGTGGTGGTGCAGAACGGTGAGGACACCGGGCATCGCGAGGACGGCCTCGGTGTCCACGGAGCGGACCCGGCCGCGGGCGACGGTGGACAGCACGAGCCAGCCGTGGGCGAGGTCGGCGAAGGGGATCTCACCGGCGTAGCGGGCCGCTCCGGTCACCTTGTCGCGGCCTTCCACGCGGGTGTGCGCGGTGCCGACGGCTCCCCTGGTGGCGGTGGTCATCGGGCGGCCTCCTCGGCGAGTTCGCTCAGGACGGCCACGACGAGGTTGCGCATCAGGGTCACCTTGTATCCGTTGTGGGGCAGGGGCCTGGCGGCCGCCAGTTCGGCGTCCGCGGCCGCCGCGAAGTTCTCGGCGCTCGCCGGGGTGCCGGTCAGCGCGCGCTCGGCCGCGCGGGCCCGCCAGGGGCGGGAGGCGACGGCGCCGAAGGCCAGGCGCACGTCGTGCACGAGGCCGTCGCGCACGTCGAGGGCGGCGGCGACGGACCCGATGGCGAAGGCGTACGAGGCCCGCTCGCGCACCTTGCGGTAGCGGGAGTTGGCCGCCGTCGGGACGGGCGGCAGGGTCACGCCGGTGATCAGCGCGCCCGGCGGCAGGACGGTCTCCCGGTGCGGGGTCTCCCCCACCGGCAGGTAGAAGTCGGCCAGCGCCACCTCGCCCGGACCGTCCGCCGTCTCGTACGACACGACGGCGTCGAAGGCGGCCAGGGCCACGCCCATGTCGGAGGGGTGGGTCGCCACGCAGTGGTCGGAGGCGCCCAGGACGGCGTGGTTGTGGTGCTCGCCGGTCAGGGCGGGGCAGCCGCTGCCCGGGTCGCGCTTGTTGCAGGGCGAGCTGACGTCGGTGAAGTAGCCGCAGCGGGTGCGCTGGAGCAGGTTGCCGCCGACGGTGGCCATGTTGCGCAGCTGCCCGGAGGCGCCGGCCAGCACGGCCTGCGCCAGAGCGGGGTAGCGGCGCCGGACCTCCGGGTGGGCGGCCAGGTCGCTGTTGGTGACGGTGGCCCCGATGCGCAGGCCGCCGTCCGCGGCCGGCTCGACGCGGTCCAGGGGCAGTTCCCGGACGTCGACGAGGAGGGCGGGCCGTTCGACGCCGGTCTTCATCAGGTCGACCAGGTTGGTGCCGCCGCCCAGGAAGCGGGCCTCGGGGTCGCCGTCGAGCAGCGCGACGGCGCCGGAGACGTCGTGGGCGCGCCGGTAGCCGAACTCCCTCATGCGGCCGCTCCCTCGGACTCGGCCGCGCGGGCGACGGCCTGGACGATCGACACGTACGCGCCGCAGCGGCACAGGTTTCCGCTCATCCGTTCCCGTATCTCCTCGGGGGTGAGTGCGGGCGGCCCGGCTTCGGGCCGTACGTCGCCGGTGGCCGCGCTGGGCCAGCCGGCCGCGTGCTCCTCGATCACGGCGATGGCCGAACAGATCTGTCCCGGCGTGCAGTAGCCGCACTGGAAGCCGTCCAGGTCGAGGAACGCCTGCTGCACCGGGTGCAGCCGGTCGCCGTCGGCCACGCCCTCGATGGTGGTGATCTCGCGTCCCTCGGCCGCGACGGCCAGTTGCAGGCAGGCCACGCTGCGGCGGCCGTCGACCAGGACGGTGCAGGCACCGCACTGCCCCTGGTCACAGCCCTTCTTGGTGCCGGTCAGGTCCAGTCGTTCGCGCAGCGCGTCGAGCAGGGTGGTGCGGTGGTCGACGGTCAGCGTGTACTTCTCGCCGTTGACGGACAGGGTGAGGTCGCTGGACGTCGATGGGGGCATGGAAGCCTTCTTTCTCACATCGCGAGGTCAGGCGGGAGGGCGTACGGGTGGCGGTGCCGGTTCCCGGCCGGGCAGGATGCGGGGGCGGACCGGCCGTGACGGGGCCGGTACGGGGTGTCCGCGGGGAGGGCACGCCGGTACGATGAGACAAGCGGACAGTTGTCCGTTACCCGGAAACGTAACGGACAACTGTCCGCTTAACAAGGACGGGTTTCGGCCACCGATCGCGAGGAGGGCGAGTGCGGCAGCGGAAGGACGCTCCCTTGCGCTCGGACGCGCAGCGCAACCGCGAGCGCATCCTGGAGGTGGCCGTGGTCGAGCTGACGCGCTCGGCGGACGCGCCGCTGAGCGCCATCGCGAAGAAGGCGGGGGTCGGCCAGGGGACGTTCTACCGTCACTTCCCGAGCCGTGAGGCGCTCGTCCTGGAGATCTACCGCCACGAGATGCGGCAGGTCGCCGAGTCGGCGGCGCGACTGCTGGAGTCCCGGGAGCCGGACGGGGCACTGCGCGAGTGGATGGACCGCCTGGCCCGGTTCGCCATGACCAAGGCGGGCCTGGCCGACGCGATCCGGCAGGCCACCAGCGCGCCGGGGAAGCCGGAGAAGCCGGGACACGCTCCGGTGACCGAGGCGGCGGAGATGCTGCTGCGCGCCGCCGAGCGGGCCGGCAGCATCCGCCCCGGCATCACCGCGGACGACCTCTTCCTCGCCATCGGCGGCCTCTGGACGATCGACCCCCACGACGACTGGCAGCCCCGCGCGACCCGCCTTCTTGACCTGGTCATGGACGCGCTGAGGGTGGGAGCGCCAGGGGGGTGAGCGACGGCGGGCGTCCGGTGCCCCGGGGCGCCGTCGACCAGCTGCCGACCCCGGTGCCAAGCGCTCGCCCCGTCGCCCCCGACCCCGGTGCCAAGCGCTCGCCCCGTCGCCCCCGGCCGTGTGCGAAGCGTTCGCCCCGTCGCCCCCGGCCACGGCGCGAAGCGTTCGCGTCGCACCGCCGTACCCCGAGGGGCGAGGGGACGTCGGGGCCGTCAGGCGACCCTCGTCGGGGCCGTTTCGCGTAGTTCGCGCAGGGCCACCTCGACCGCCGGGCGGGTGTGGCCGCCGCTTCTCGTGCAGGTGAGGAGCGTGCGGTGGGGGTCGCCGGTCAGGCGCACCCGGACGAGGGGCAGGTGCGGCGGCAGGTCGGCCAGGCGCGGGACGAGGGCGACGCCCAGCCGGTGGGCGACGAGGTGGGCGGTGACATTCCAGTCGTGCGCGTGGTGCACGACCTCGGGCGTGAAACCGGCCGCGCCGCAGGCGGACAGGACCTGCGCGCGGCAGGGGCTCTGCGCCACCGGCGCGATCCACTGCTCCAGCGCGGCCTCGGCGAGGTCGGCCCGGCGCCGCCCCGCCAGCCGGTGCTCCTCGTGGACGACCAGGTCGAACGGGTCGTCCAGCAGCGGCCGTTGGTCGAACCGCGTGTCGCTCAGCGGCGGGTTGCGCGGGGTCGACTCGACGACGGCCAGGTCGGATTCGCCCTCGAAGAGCAGGTCGAAGCTCTCCGGCACGACCGCCTCGGTGATCCGGACGGACAGCCGCGGATGCCGCTCCCCCAGCGTCGCCGCCATCGGCGCCAGCAGCACCGAGACGGCCACCGGGAAGCCGGTCACGCGCAGCACCCCGGAGGGCGCCCCGTGGTCGGCCCGCAGGTCGAGTTCCGCCTGGTCCCAGCGGGCCTGGATGGCGTCCGCGTGTGCCAGCAGACTCTCCGCGGCGGAGGTGAGCCGCACTCCGCGCCCCTGTGGCTCCAGCAGGTCGACGCCCAGGTCGCGGGCGAGTTGACGGATCTGCTGGGAGGCGGCGGAGGGGGTGAAGTGCAGGGCACGGGCGGCCGCGGTGACCGTGCCGTAGTGGGCGACCGCCCTGAGGACATGCAGCCGGCGCAGGTCAATCATGAAGTCCACGCTTCACAATGCGCTGCGCGAAGTCAACCTGGACGTGAACGGACATCCGGCGCACGCTGGGGGTGTCGCGACGGTCAACCACCCCCGGTACACGAGGAGTCCAGTCATGACCAGCACCACCGGCACCCTCTGCCCGCACTGCGGCAGGCCGGACCGGAGTGAGCCGTTCCGGGTGCTGTCGCGGCACGCGACCGCGGCGGGCCGCACGGAGTGGACGCGCTGCGGATGCGGCTCGCTGCAGGTCCGGGTCGTCGACGGCGACGGCACACGCGTCGTCTCCCGCGGCCGGCCGGCGCCCGCACCGGCGCCCGCCCGGACGGGTGGCCAGCGGACCTCACCGGGCGGCCCGCCCCGGCTCCCTCCCCCTGGGGGACACTGTCGGGGCGCCCTCCCGTACGAGGATCAGGAGCCAGAGGCATGAGTGTGCAGCGGTATCCCCTGTCCGGGGTCACGGTGGTCAGCCTGGAGCAGGCGGTGGCCGCGCCCTACGCCACCCGGCAGCTCGCCGACCTCGGCGCCCGGGTGATCAAGGTGGAACGCCCCGGCGGTGGTGACTTCGCCCGCCGCTACGACACCACCGTGCACGGCCACTCCAGCTATTTCGTGTGGATCAACCGCTCCAAGGAGTCCCTCACGCTGGACCTCAAGGACCCGCGCGGCCGCGAGATCCTGCACGACCTGCTCGACGGCGCCGACGTGTTCGTGCAGAACCTCGCCCCGGGCGCCGCCGGCCGCCTCGGCCTGGACGCCGCCACCGTCACGAGCCGGCGCCCCCAGCTGATCCCGTGCACGATCAGCGGCTGGGGCACGACCGGCCCCTGGGCCGACCGCAAGGCCTACGACCTGCTCGTGCAGTGCCAGACCGGGCTGGTGTCCCTCACGGGTACCCCGGACGCCACGGCCCGGACGGGGATCTCCGTCGCCGACATCGCCGGGGGCATGTACGCGTACAGCGGCATCCTCACGGCCCTGTACACCCGCGCCGTCACGGGAGAGGCGCACCCCGTGGAGGTGTCGCTGTTCGAGGCGCTCGCGGAGTGGATGGGCCAGCCCGCCTACTACACCCGGTACGGCGGCACCCAGCCCCCGCGCCTGGGCACCTCCCACGCCACCATCGCGCCCTACGGGACCTACCCGGCCGCCGACGGCAAGGAGGTGCTGTTCTCCATCCAGAACGAGCGGGAGTGGGAGGCGCTGTGCACCGAGTTCCTCGGCCGGCCCGAACTCGTCAACGATCCGCGCTTCGCCACCGCCTCCGACCGCGTCGCCCACCGCGAGAAGCTCGACACGGTCGTGGCCGGCCGCTTCGCCCTCTCCTCGTCCGACGACGTCCTCAAGGACCTGGAGCGGATCGGCATCGCCTGCGCCGGGGTCAACGACGTCGCCGCGTTCCTGGACCACCCCGTGCTCACGGCCCGTGGCCGCCGGACCGAGATCGGCGTGCCCGGCGGCACGGTGGAGGCCCTGCTCCCGCCGGCCGACCTGGCGGGCCTGCCCGCGCGCATGGACCCCGTACCGGCCGTGGGCGAGCACACCGCAGCGATCCTGGCCGAGCTGGGCCGCACCGATGAGGAGGTGGCGGCGCTGCGCGCGGACGGCGTGGTCTGACGGGGACGGAGCCGGTTCACCGGGAGTCGGCGGCGCCCCGTGCCGACTCCTCGGGATCCCGCTGCTCCGCCTCCCGCTTCGCCGAGGCCCGCAGGCTGGTGATCGTGGTGACGGTCAGGACCAGCACGATGAAGCCGAGCGAGAAGGGGATGCCGATCTCCGGGACGTGGACGCCCGACTCGTGCAGGGCGTGCAGCACCAGTTTCACGCCGATGAAGCCCAGGATGACCGACAGGCCGTAGGAGAGGTGGACCAGCCTCTTCAGCAGGCCGCCGATGAGGAAGTACAGCTGGCGCAGGCCCATCAGGGCGAAGGCGTTGGCGGTGAAGACGATGTACGGGTCCTGGGTCAGGCCGTAGATGGCGGGGATGGAGTCGAGGGCGAACAGCACGTCGGTGGAGCCGATCGCGAGCATCACGACCAGCATCGGGGTCATGACCCGCTTGCCGTTCTCGGTGATGAACAGCTTGGTGCCGTGGTAGCGGTCCGCGACGCCGAAGCGCCGCTCCGCCGCCTTCAGCAGCTTGTTCTCCTGGTACTCCTCCTCGTGCTCCTCCTTGCGGGCGTCCTGGACCAGCTTCCAGGCGGTCCAGATCAGGAACGCGCCGAAGAGGTAGAACACCCAGGAGAAGGCGGAGATGATCGCCGCACCGGCCGCGATGAACCCGGCCCGCAGCACCAGCGCCATCACGACGCCGACCATCAGCACCCGCTGCTGGTACTGCGAGGGCACCGCGAACTTCGCCATGATCAGGACGAAGACGAAGAGGTTGTCGACGCTCAGCGACTTCTCGGTGATGTACCCGGCGAAGAACTCGCCGGCGGGCCCGCTCCCGCCGAAGTACCACAGCCCCAGTCCGAACAGCCCGGCCAGCACGATCCACACCACCGTCCAGGTGCCGGCTTCCTTCAGGGACACGTCGTGCGGCTTGCGGCCGATGAAGAAGTCGACGGCGACGAGCACGCAGAGGGCGGCCACCGTCAGCAGCCAGACGGAGAGCGAGACGTTCACGGGTCACTCCTGGTACGGGTGGGGGTGGGCCCATCGTGATTCCCGACGGCTGATTTCCGCCACTGCGGCCGGGTGAACACCTGGTCAAAGAGGCACGTGGAGCGCCTCCAGGACGTCCTGGTCCGTCAGCTGCCCGAAGTCCTCGTACCACAGGCCGACGGCCATGAACGCGGCCGGCACGTGCAGGCAGACCACCTCGTCCGCCTCGGCGCGCATCAGCCGGGCCGCCTCCGTCGAGCACACCGGCGCGGCCAGGACGACGCGTCCGGGCTCCCGACGGCGCACGAAGCGCAGCGCGGCCCGGGCCGTGGAGCCGGTCGCGAGGCCGTCGTCTACGACGATCACGGTCCGTCCCCGCAGGTCGGGCGCGGGGCGGCCCTGCCGGTACAGCCGCTCGCGGCGGCGCAGTTCCACGCGTTCCCGCTCGATGACGGGGGCCAGGGCGGCCTCGCCGATGCCGAGGTGACGCAGGGCGTCCTCGTCGAGGAGGGGCACCTCGTCCCCCGCCATCGCGCCGACGCCGAGCTCCTCCTGGAAGGGCGCGCCGATCTTGCGCACGACGAGTACGTCGAGCGGCGCGCGCAGGGCCGCTGCGACCTCGCGCGCCACGGCGACGCCGCCGCGGGGCAGCGCCAGGACGACGGGATCCGGCAGGCCTCCCTCGCGCTGCCGGGTGCGCAGTGTTTCGGCCAGTTCCCCGCCGGCCTGCCGGCGATCACGGAACCGCATGACGGTCACCTCCGCTTCCCGCACGGAGAGGTTCCCCCGGCCGGTCCGGCTCCCGCGTACCCCGGCGGCCGCCGGACGATGCGCGCGCCGCGACTCCCGCCGGGGCCGGCCCGCCGTCAGCCCGTCGTGGTCCGCAGCTGTTCGACGCACCACCGCCGGACCGTCTCAGTGACCTGGTCCAGTGCGCCGGGCTCCTCGAACAGGTGGGTCGCGCCGGGCACCACGTGAAGCGTGTGCGGGACGTGCAGCCGGCGGGCCGCCTCCTCGTTGAGCCGCAGCACGTGCCGGTCCTGGCCGCCCACGATCAGCAGCACCGGGGCACGCACGGCGGCCAGGGCCTCGCCCGCCAGGTCGGGCCGCCCGCCGCGGGAGACCACCGCCTGCACCCGGTCGGGCCGTTCGGCGGCGGCGACCAGGGCCGCGCCCGCGCCGGTGCTGGCCCCGAACAGGACCACGGGCAGGCCGCGGGTGCCGGGCCACCGGGCCAGCTCGTCGACGGCGGCGACCAGCCGGCGGCCCAGCAGCGCGATGTCGAAACGGAGTTCGGCGGTGCGCGCGTCCTGCCGGTCCTCCTCCTCGGTGAGCAGGTCGATGAGCAGGGTGCCGAGCCGGGCGGTGCGCAGGCCGGCGGCGACCTCGCGGTTGCGGGGACTGTGCCGGGAGCTGCCGCTGCCGTGCGCGAACAGCACCACCGCGCGGGCGGCCGGCGGCACGGTCAGATCGCCGGTGAGGGCCGCGCCCCCGGCGGGCACGGTGACCGTCTCGGAGTTCATCGGGAGCCTCCTCTCCCCCGGGTCCCGTGGTACCCACGCCGCGGCGGACGTCCCATGGCGCGATGTGTGGGGTGCCCGTCGTTGACGCCGCGCTGCGGGCCGGTGGAGCGTGGAGGGGTGAGTGATCGCCGTGTCGTCTTCGTCGTCTTCGACGGTTTCCAGCCGCTCGATCTCACCGGCCCGCACGAGGTGTTCGACGGGGCGGGCGGCTACGCCTGCCAGGTCGTCGCGCCGCGGGCGGGGCCGGTGCCGTCGGCGAGCGGGCTGCTCGTGCACGCGGCGCACGGCGTGACGGACCTCGATCCGGCCGGGATGGACACGCTCGTCGTGGTCGGCGGCCGGGGCGTGGACCACGCCCGCCGGGACGAGGCACTGGTCGCCTGGGTCGCTGCCGCGGCGGCCGGTGCCCGACGGGTCGCCTCGGTGTGCAGCGGCGTGTTCCTGCTGGCGGCCGCGGGGCTGCTGGAGGGACGCCGGGTCACCACGCACTGGGCCCGCGCGGAGCAGCTGGCCCGGGAGCACCCCGGGGTGCGGGTGGACTGCGACCCGATCTTCCTCCGGGACGGGCCGGTGTGGACGTCGGCCGGGGTGACCGCCGGGATGGACCTGGCGCTCGCGCTGGTGGAGGACGACCTGGGCCGGGACGTCGCGCACGCGGTGGCGCGCCGGCTGGTGCTGTTCCTGCGCCGGCCGGGCGGCCAGTCGCAGTTCAGCGTGGCGCTGTGGTCGCGGCAGCCCGCGACCGACCCGGTACGGGCCGCCGTGGCCGCGATCCACGCCGACCCGGGTGCCCGGCACGACATCGCCGGGCTCGCCGCGCGCGCCGGGCTGAGTCCGCGCCACCTCCAGCGCCGGTTCACCGCCGAGCTGGGCGTGCCGCCCGCCGCGTACGTCGAGCGGGTGCGCGTCGAGGCGGCCCGGCGCGCCCTGACGGAGGGGGACGAACCGGTGGAGGCGATCGCCCGGGGCTGCGGCTTCGCGACCGCCGAGACCCTCCGCCGCACCTTCCACCGCCGGCTCGGTGTCGCGCCGTCGGACTACCGCGCCCGGTTCCGCTCCACGGTGGCGCCCACCGGCGCCCCTCCCCTCCCGGAAGAAGGACGATCCGTATGACGACCTACGGCCTGCTGGTCTTCGAGGAAGCCGAGGAGCTGGACTTCGTCGGCCCCTGGGAGGTCTTCACCGTCTCCGCGCGGCTGCGCGAGGGGGCCGACCGGGCGGTGCTCCTCGCCGAGCACCCGGGCCCCGTGCGCTGCAACAAGGGCCTGCGCGTGCTGCCCGACCACACGCTGGACGACCATCCGCCGCTAAACGTGCTGCACGTGCCGGGCGGCCGGGGCGCCCGGGAGACACAGGTGCACAACCCGGTGGTGACCGGCTGGATCGCGGAGACCGCCCGTCGGTCCGCATGGGTGCACGGGGTGTGCACCGGCACGTTCCTGCTTCATGCGGCGGGGCCGGCCCGCGGGCGCCGGGTGGCGACCCACCGCAGCCACGAGGACGCCCTTCAGGCGCGCGGCGACGTGACGGTGGTCCGCGACGCCCGCTACGTGGTCGACGGCGGCCTGGTCACCAGCCAGGGCGTCTCGGCCGGTATCGACAGCGCCCTGTGGCTGGTCGGCCGGCTGCACGGCCGGGACCACGCGCGGGCGGTGCGCCGCTCCATCCAGTACGACCCGGCCCCGCCCTACCTGGCGGACGAACCTCTCTGACGCACCGGCCGCGACCGGGCGCCGCATGGGATCGCGACCTTCGGGCAGGCGATGTTCATGGGCGGTGACACGGGAGACGGCGGGCAGGGACGGCAGCCGGGCGACAGCGGGCACCGGGCGGTGCCGCACCCGGGCGACATCCGGATCGAGGCCTGGGCGGCGTGCCGGGAGCACTGTCTGGCGGAAGCCGTCCTGGCGATGGTGGAGTGCTTCGCGGACCTCTCCGGGGTGCGGCCCACGGCCGTGGACCGGGTGCGGCTGGGCGCGGCCAGCGACGACGACCTGCTCGCCGCGCTGCTGGACGAGGTCATCTTCCGGCTGGAGGCCTACGGCCAGGTGCCCGTCGACGTGGAGGCGGACGAGGCCGACGGCGGCCTCGACGTCCGGCTCGCGGTCACCGCTGTCGAGGACGTCGAGATCACCGGGGCGGTCCCGAGGGCGGTGGCGTGGGAGGAACTGCGGATCGGACCCGATCCGTACGGCTGGTCGTGCGCGGTGCGGGTCGACGCCTGAGCCACCGCCCGCGGTGCGGCGGCAGCCCGCCGTGCAGGAAACAGCCGTGGGCCGGGTGTCCGGCCGGTGCGGTGGGGGTACCCCGGGCCGCATGACCGGCATCGAACTGCGCAGTGACGCGTTCAACGACCACTCCTTCATCGCGCGCCGGTACGCGTACGAGGGACCCAACGTCTCTCCGCCGCTGACCTGGAGCGGCGTACCGGACGACGCGGCCGAACTGGTGCTGCTCTGCGAGGATCCCGACGCCCCCTCGGGCACGTTCACGCACTGGGTCGTGGTCGGCATCGACCCGCACAGCGACGGCGTCGAGGCCGGGCACTGCCCACCGGGCGGCACGGAGCTCGTCAACGGCTACGGGCAGCCGGGCTGGGGCGGTCCGCATCCCCCGCCCGGTGACGACGCCCACCACTACTTCTTCCGGCTGTACGCCCTGTCCGAGCCGTGCGTCCTGCCGGGCGCGCCCCGCGCGGACCAGGTGCACGAGGAGGTCGAGAAGCGGCGGCTCGCGGACGGGACGCTGGTGGGCCTCTATCAGCGCTGATCCCTCGGCCCCACAGCCCGGCACCACAACCAGGAGTTGTGGCGCGGGTGCCGCGCGGTTGTTTGCTCCGCAGGTCCGCTCCCGGTTTGGATGGCTCCCGGTCAACGCGGGGTTGTCCACGGGAGCGGGGAGGGCGGGCGGCGGATGGCGCGCGGGCGGTCGCTGGGGCGGCCTTTCGGGTGGCTGTGGGGGGCGTACGCGGTCAGCACGGCCGGGACGTGGCTCGCGTTCGACGCGTTCGCGCTGATCGCCGTCCTGGTGCTGGACGCCGGCCCCGCGCAGGTGGCGCTGCTGGCGGCGGTGGGACCGGCGGTCGGCGCACTGGCGTCGGTGCCGCTCGGGCCGTGGGTGGAGGTCCGCCGCAAACGGCCGGTGATGATCACTACGGACCTGGTCCGCTGTGCGGTGCTGCTCAGCGTCCCGGTGGCGTTCGCCCTCGGGCGGCTGGGCTTCGGGCAGCTGCTGCTGGTGTCGGTGGCCGTCGCGGCGGCCGACATCACGTTCAACGCGGCGGCCGGGGCCTTCCTGAAGGAGCTCGTGCCGGGGCGGGACCTGCTGGTGGCGAACGGGCGGTTCGAGGCGACGTCCTGGACGGCGGCCATGGTCGGGCCGCCGCTGGGCGGGGCGGCGATCGGGCTGCTCGGCCCGGTGACGACGGTGGTGGCCGACGCGGTGAGCTACCTGCTCTCGGCGGCCGGGCTCCGGGCGATCGGCGGCGCCGGGAAACGCCCGGGGCGGCCGGTGGCGCGGCCGGACGCCGGTGGCCTGGCCGCGGGCTGGCGTCACATCCTGGCCGATCCGGGACTGCGCCCGCTGTTCCTCAACACGCTGCTGTTCAACGCCCTGGTCATGGCGGGCACGCCGCCCCTGCTGGTCCTGATGGTCGGCGACCTGCACTTCGCCCCCTGGCAGTACGCCCTCGCGTTCGCGCTTCCCTGCGCCGGCGGCCTGCTCGGGGCCCGGCTGGCCCCGCGGCTCGTCGCGCGGTACGGAGTGCACCGGGTGCTGCGCGTCGCGGGAACCCTGCGCGCCTGCTGGCCGCCGGCCCTGGCCCTCACCGGTCCCGGCGCGTCCGGGCTGGCGCTGGTGATGCTGGCCGAGTTCGGGCTGATCACCTGTTGCGGTGTGTTCAACCCGGTGCTGGCCACTCTCCGGCTGGAGCGGACCCCGGCGGACCGGGTCACCCGCACCCTGTCCGCCTGGTCGGCCACCGGCAAGGCCACGACCGCGGTCGTGACGGCCCTGTGGGGCGTGCTGGCCGGCCTCACCGGCCCGCGTACGGCCCTGGCGCTCGCGGGGTTGCTCCTCCTCGCCACCCCGCTGCTGCTGCCCCGCCGGGACCTCGCCGCCGACACCGGTGCGCGGTCCGCGCCCCGGGCGCCGGAGCCGTACGGCGGCTGAACGGCCGTTCGGCCGCCGTACGGCTCGCGACTCTGACGCCGGGTCAGACGGCCCCGGCCACGTCCTCCGTGACCCCGTTCAGGGGGGAGGCCGGATCGGCGCCGTAGGGGCGGGTGATGATCTCCAGGCCGTGGCCGGCCGGGTCGAGGAAGTAGACGCCCCGGCCGCCGTCGTTGCGGTTGATCCGGCGCGGGTGGTTGCCGTGCGGGTCGGCCTGGATGGGGATCCGGGCCTCGACGAGACGGGCGAGCGCCTCGTCGAACTCGTCCTCGGAGACGAGGAACGCGTAGTGCTGCATGGGGACGTCGGCGTCGATGGTGAGGAAGTCCAGCGTGACGCCGTTGGCGGTCGTCACCGGCAGGAACACTCCGGCCGGTGCCCCGACCTCCAGTCCGAGGATCCTCGCGAGGAAGTGCGCGGACTTCTCCCGGTCACGGGACAGGACGATGGTGTGATTGAACTCGACTGACACGGTCAATGCCTCCACGGGCATCTCCACGGCGCCTCCATGCCTCACCCGGCCGGTGACCGGCACGCGATGCCGCGCCGTGGATCGTAGGCAAGGGCGGGCGCGGCCGTCGAGCGGTTTTCGGCCGTATCGCCACGGCCCCGGCGCGCCCCCGGACCCTCGGGTCCCGGGCGCTCCCGCGCGACCGGCAGCCCCCTGGAGTCCCGGGCGGTCCTGACAATTGTCAGGACCGCGTCGTCCCGGGTCTCCCTACAGTTCTGGACGTCGGCCAACCACCAGGGGGATCTCGACATGTCCACTCGTCTCTTCGCCAAGGCAGCGCTCGTCGGCGCCGGGGCGCTCGCCCTGCTCGGACCGCTCACCGCGGGGACCGCCACCGCGGCCACCGCCGGCGAGCAGGGCGGTGCCCGCGTCCTGGCCGCGCCGTACGCGGTCGTGCCCTACGAAGCCGTCAACGTCCGCCGGGGCCCGGGCACCGGCTACGGCATCATCACCACCGTTCCGGCGGGCCAGCCGCTCGGCGCCTACTGCTGGACCCGCGGCGAGCGCATCAACGACAACGGCTACTCCAACGACGTCTGGGTGAAGCTCCTGGAGGGCTACGTCAGCGCCGTCTACCTCAAGGGCAACGAGTACGGCAACCTGCCGCCCACGGCGAGCTGCTGACCGGACATGACCACGTCCGGCCGCGCGGCACGCACCGCCCACACCGTCAACTCCTAGTCCTACGGGGGACAGACACATGAAGCGACTGATCAGCTGCACCGCCCTCGGCCTCGCCGCGACCGCGCTCGCCGTCGGCGGTCTCGCCACGTCCGCCCAGGCGGCCCCGGCCGTCGCCAACGGCGGCGACCCGACGCTGACGGACGTCTACATCTGGGCCACCGACGTGAACCTGCGTCAGCAGCCCACGACCGACTCGCCGCGTCTCGCCCAGCGTTCGCAGTGGTGGGCGGACGCCGTGTGCCAGACGCAGGGCCAGACCGTGCACGACCCGGCGGTCGGCACCAACAACTGGTGGACCGCCGTCATGGAGTTCTCGGGCAGCGACGTCGCCTGGGTGAACAACCTGTACATCCGGGGCGGCGAGAAGATCGCCGGCGTCCCGGACTGCTGACGCACCGTTCCGTCCACCGGCCCGAGGCCGGTGGACGGGCAGCCCGAAGGGGCGGACCGGAGTGCCGGTCCGTCCCTTCGGCGTGCGTGCCGCTCAGTACCAGCCGGTCTCGGTCAGGTCGTGGCCGTCGCAGGAGAGCACGGCCTTGGAGATGCGGCCGTGCAGGTTGTTGCCCATCATCGTGTAGGCGTAGTTGATGCCGGGGTCGACGGTCTCGGAGACCCAGCCGTCGACGCGTCCCACGCCGTCGTTGGAGCGCTGGAGGACGGCGGCACAGCCGGCCCGGGAGTTCTCGATCCGGGCGAACGAGCCGCACTTGTCGGAGTAGAAGTACTTCAGGGCCATGCCCTCGGCGTACTTGGTGGGCCCGACCTGCCGGAACGTGCCCGAGCAGTAGGTGGTGGTGGGGTACTGCCCCTCGTTCCCGTAGGCCCCGTAGTTGCCGCCCGAGTGGGAAGCGGCCTGCGCGGAGGTCGGCAGGAGCGCCATCACCGCGGCAGCGCCCCCTGCGGCCAGCATGGTCCTGAGGAATCGGCGGCTCATCAGCCCTCTTTCGTGTGGATCGGTGGGTGGGTCCGGTGATGCGGGGACGGCCGGTTGCCCGGCCGGCCGTCGCTCGCCCCGGAGAACGTACGGCCCGTCGGCCCGTCGGTGGCACCTGACACCTATCAGGGTGGACGCCGCAGGTCGCCCGGGGTGCGGGGCCCCTGACATCCGTCAGGACCGTCCGCACGCGCGGGCCCCTACTGTGTCGGCCACGGGGCCGGCGTTTCCGCACGGGCCACCGGCAGACCACCGGCAGACCAGGAAGGGCAACCATGCGCATGCTCCTGCGCGGCGCCGCCGCACTCGCGG
Source organism: Streptomyces sp. NPDC085932 (assembly GCF_044540525.1). Classification (NCBI taxonomy): domain Bacteria; kingdom Bacillati; phylum Actinomycetota; class Actinomycetes; order Kitasatosporales; family Streptomycetaceae; genus Streptomyces; species Streptomyces sp. NPDC085932. The sequence goes on along the minus strand of NZ_JBITSJ010000001.1, from coordinate 1,282,560 downwards.
CCGTCGTCACGGTCGCGTCGCTCACGAGCGGGGCGGCGGCACAGCCACGGCCGGACGAGGCCGGGGGCACCGCCCGGGCGGCCGCCGCCCAGATCCCGCCGGGCGTCACGGCCGGCGTCGCCGTCTACGACCGCCGCACCGGCACGTTCACCGAACAGGTCAACGACAGCGCGCAGTTCCGGTCCGCCTCGGTCGTGAAGCTGCTGCTGGCCCTGGACTTCCTCTGGGACCGCGGGCCCGACTACGACATCCCCGCGGCCGACCGGGCCCTGCTGGAGCCGATGCTGCGCAGCAGCTACGACGACGCGGCGGACCACTACTGGCTGACGTACGGCGGCTCGGCGATCATCGACCGCATGGCCTCCGCCGAGCGGCTCGGTCTGCGCGACACCGAGGGTCCGCCCGCCGGCTACCCGGGCTACTGGGGCTACACCGCCACCTCGGCCCGGGACACGGTGACGATCTACCGGTACGTCCTGGAGAAGGCGCCCGCACCCGTGCGCACCTTCATCATGGACAACCTGCGGGCCTCCACGCGCTGCGCCTCCGACAAGTTCGACCAGCACTTCGGCATCGCCGGGGCGTTCGACCGCCCGTTGGCGGTGAAGCAGGGCTGGTCCGGGAAGTTCGCGGAGGGCACCTGCGGCCCGCAGGGCGCGGCGGGCACCCTCGCGAGGACGGCCGGTGAGACCGCCCCGCGCGCCGCGGCGGACGTGGACCTCACCCGTCCCGCCCTGCACAGCACCGGAACGGTGGGAGCGGACGACCGGACGATCGTGGCCGTGCTGACCACGCACCCGGTCGGCACCTCGTACGGGAAGGCGTACACCGACATAGGGCGGCTGACCCGCTCGCTGAACGTGCCGGGCGGGGTGCGGCCCTCCGGGACGTGGTTCGGCACCTGGGGCGAGTTCGTGAACGTCCGCAAGGGCCCGTCCACCGGTGGCGACCGGATCACCCAGCTGCCGGCCGGGGTGGAGGTGCTGGTGGGCTGCCAGGTCCGCGGCCAGGTGGTCAGCGTGCCGCCGTACACCAACGAGTGGTGGGCCTACCTGCCCCAGTACAAGGGCTACATCTCCAACATCTACATCAGCTCGCCGGACAACCGGCTGCCGAACGTCCCGGAGTGCGTGTCCTAGCACCCGCGACGGGAACGGGGGACGAGCGGGGGGCGGGGCCGAGGCTCCGCCTCCCGCTCGCGTGCGTGCGGCTCAGCGCTGGTAGTCCGCGAGGTAGCGGAGCACCTTGTCGACGTGCGGCCGGACCCGCTCGGGCACGCCGCCCTCCTCGATGACCGTGCGGTCGCTGGTGCGGTAGCCGGCCGCGACCAGTGCGGGCAGGTCCTTCTTCGGCAGCCCCTCCTCCTTGAAGCGCTGGTCCAGCCAGCACACGTAGCTGCTCATGGTGGAGATCGCGTCCGGCGGCGACAAGTGGTCCTTGTCGCCGTCCTCGTCCCCGTCCACCGCCCAGGCGTTGAACACGCCCGGCGTCCACATGGCGATGCCGTACTCGTCGCTCTCCGGGCGGGAGGCCTTGGGGTCGAAGTTGCTCTCGGCCTTGATCATCGCGGCGAGCAGGGCCGGGGTGATCTCCTCGTCGGTGCAGCGGTGCGCGGCCCCCGTGATGACGGGGCGCAGCGCCGCGGGCACGTCGGAGTCCTCGGGTATCTCCCCGGGCGGAAGGCTGCCGGTGGCGGTCTTCGTGGGGGTCGGTGTGCCGCGGTCGCGGTCCTCGTCGTCCGCGCCGAACAGGGCGACCCCGGCGAGCGCGGCGGCGGTCACGACGACGAGCCCGGCGGCGACGGCCGGCACCAGCCGTCTACGGCGGCGCGCCGGTTCCCCGGTGATCGCCTCGACCCGGTCGGCCACGCTGCGGGCCGTGTGCGGCAGGCGGGCCGTGTGGTCGGGTGCCAGGCAGTCGGCGATCAGCCGCCGCAGGTCCTCGTCGAGACCTGCGTCCAGCCGCAGGGGCGCGGTGCCGCGGGCATAGCTCTGGGCGGCGAGCGAGCGGGCCCGGGCCGTGGCGCCCGGGAAGGGGTGGAGGCCGCCGGTGAGGACCTGGTGGGCGAGCACGCCGAAGGCCCAGATGTCGGCGGTGGGCCGGACGACGGCGCCCTCGGTGCCGGTGCGCTGGGACCACCACTCGGGCGGCAGGTGGTCCAGCGTGCCGAGGGGCGGCAGATGCGCGTGCGTGCCGTCGAGTTCGGCGGCCAGCCCGAAGTCCGCCAGCCACACCTGCCCGTCCTCGCCCAGCAGGACGTTGGCGGGCTTGAGGTCGCCGTGCACCCACCCGGCGGCGTGCATGTGGGCGAGCCCGGCGGCGACGCCGCGCAGGACCCGTGCGGCCCCGTCGATCGGCGCGCCCGTGGCGGCGGTGTCGAGGACGTCCTTGAGGCTGGACTCGGCCCGGTCCATGACGAGCGCGATCGCCCCGTCCAGGGCGGGCAGGTCCGGTGCCTCCACGGTGCACACGGCGTGGGTGCGGACGAGGTGCGGGTGGTCGGCCTCGGCGCTGAAGCGGACCTCGCGGGCGACGAGTTCGCCGAGCGCGGCACGCTGCCCGGGGCCCAGCGAACCGGTCGGCAGCACCTTCACCGCGACGGGCGTGCCGTCGGCGACCGTACGGGCCTCGTGGACGGTTCCCCAGCCGCCGGAGCCGATGACCGCGCCCACTTCCCAGCCCTCGATGCGGAAGCCCTCCGGCAGGCGTGGCCGGGGCGCCGCCAGGTCGTCCTCGTGGGTGTCGCGTCCGGAGGTCACGCCCCGGCCTCCTGGGGAGTGAGGCGGCCGGCGTTGCGCGGCGGCAGCAGGGCGAGGTGCTCTTCGCGGACCAGCCCGAAGCGCAGGGCGACGGAGGCGAGCCGGGTGCGCTTGGCACCGGTCGCGGTGTCCTCGCCGAGGTCGAGGCGGAGCTTGGCGAAGGCGAGGTAGTCGATGTGGTAGTTGACGGCGGAGCGGGTCAGGTCCCGGCAGGACTCCAGCGGCCGCAGCCGCTCCACGATCTGCCCGACGCCGGGCAGCGCCGAGTCGGAGGGATCGCGCAGCCGGGGTTCGCACAGGGCCACCAGGACGAGGAAGTACTTCGAGGTGGGGTCCAGGGCGAAGGGGTGGACGGTCTGTTCGCCGCCCCCGGGCACCGAGTTCTCGCCGAGGTAGGCGTGCTGGGGCGCGAACACCTTGAACGTGGCGGTGCCGGACAGCGCCGGGAGCACCACGCGGGAGAACTCGAAGGGCACGGGCGCCCCGAGCCGCCCCGGCGCGACGGTGAGGTACTCGCCGGCGCCCTCCAGGTTCTCCACGACGTACGACACACTGCGGCTGAAGTTGGACAGCCGCCAGTAGTCCCCGGCCGCTTCCAGTTGCCCGGCCCGGCGCGAGATGCCGGGGTCGGTCAGGACGATGCGCACCCCGGTCCCGCCGCGGCCGAAGTCCGCGACGTCCCCCGGCCCGAGGTGGATCAGTTCGGGACTGCCCGCTTCGTCCTCGCCCCACTGCGACGGACCGGGCAACTGCACGATGATGGTTTCCACGCGGACTCCCCCGCTGATGACGCCCCCGATTTGGTCGCGAGGATTGTACGGGCGTATTCCGCTTCCCGCGCAGGCGGCGCGGCCCGGTTCGGACCGCCGGTTCCGGACACCGCGCGGCGCGCACGAACGCGCGCCCCGGCCGACCGGGTGATTTCCCCGGTTTCCCTCAACTCGCTTCCGTGTACAGCGAGTTGAGAATCGGTCTCGTCATGCGGGCACAGGCGCGGGGCCCACCGGGACGTCGGCGCCGGCTCCCGCCGCGGGCTCAGCCCAGGCAGATGACGAGGAGGCACAGCTCCTTGGAATCCGGGTCGGACGGCGGTGTCGCGGGTGAGGCGGGGCTCGTCGCGGGCGGGTCGCTCGCCGGGGGTGCCGGCTGCTGGGCGTCAGCGCCGCCGGCCGGTGGCGCCGCCGGCTCGGTGGCGCCCGATCCGGAGGAGCCGGAGGAGCCCGGGGAACCGGTGGCCGTGTCGGCGGCGCCCGGGACGGTGGTCCGGCGCGGCGGTGTCGTCAGCGGCAGTTCACGCGGCGACGCGGCCGCGTCCGTCCGGGTCCGCACCGGCGTGGTGCGGGGATCGGCGGCCCGGGACTGCTGGTGGCGCGAGGCGCGGTCGGTGTGCGGCGGGGCGGTGGCCGAGGAGCGCGGGGTGGCGTTCTGGTCGGCCGTCGGTTCGCTGTACGCGGGCGCCTCCCCCGTGGCGCCGCCCATGGGGGTGTCCTCCGGCGTGGTGGCCGCCTGCACGCCGGGCGTGGCGTTGCCGTTCACCGCGGCGACGGTCAGGCCGCCGCCGACGAGCGCGACGGCGGTGGCGACGACGGCCCGGCGCTGGTTCTTCTTCCAGCGGGCCATCTGGCGCCGCCGGGCGGCCCGCCCCTGCGGGCGGGCGGCGTAGCCGTCGGGCAGTTCGGTGTCCGGGACGTCACTGCCGTCGTCCGGGCCGGCCCCGGCGGCCTGTCGGCGGTCGCCCTCGGCGCCCGGGAGGTCCCACGGGCCTGCCGGGTTCCCGTCCCACACGGTCGAGTCGTGCCACGTGCCGCCGACGGCCGGGTGCGCCTGGCCGGCCGTTCCGCCCGCGGCCGTGTTGGTCGCGGGGGCCCGGCCGGTGCGGCCGTCGCCGGCGGTCGGGTCGATGTCCGGGGCGTAGGCGCCGCACCCCGGGCAGACCAAGGCGCCGTTGAGGTGCCGACGGCACGAGGAGCAGTAGTCCATGTGTGGTCTTCCCGATCTGGCTGTTCCGGCGGCTCGCCGGCCGCGGCCTGGTCACGTTCGCACGTGGGATCGAGCCGTAACGCTAACGAGACTTTGAACGGTCCGTGTGCAGCCTGTGTGTCACCCCTGCGCAGATCCTCTGGATCTCCCGTGTGGTGCGGGTGACCGGTGAGTAGCACGGCGGGCATGTGGGCATCCTCGGGCACCCGGCGACGGCGCTCGCGCCGCGCGCACATCAACTGACTTGTTTTCACCGGGAGATGGCACACAACCCTTTGCGCCTCCGGCGGGTCACACCATGCAGGAGCAACCACCTCGAAGAGTTGCAAGGGGGAAATATGAGATTCGCCCGTTCCGTCCTCGCCACGTCCGCCGTGGCGGCGCTGTCCCTGGGGACCATGACCGCCCTGGCCGCGCCGGCCTCCGCCGCACCCAACACCACGCCGCAGAAGGTCTGCGGCAGCGGCTACAAGACGGTCAACTCGGCGGCCGTCGGCTCGCTGGGGACGGTCTACCTGACCTACAACTCCTCCAACGGCCAGAACTGCGTCGCCACCATCCGCAACAACCCGGGCACGGCCGTGAACATGTCCGCCTGGATCTACGTGCCGGACACCGAGGAGAGCCACTACGACGAGGGCCTGTTCACGTCGTACGCCGGGCCGACCTACGTCTACGGCAAGGGCCACTGCGTCGACTGGGGCGGCAGCATCGCCAACACCTACGTGCAGGTGTACGGCTCCAACTGCGGCGCCCTGAAGGAGCACCGGGTGACCTTCACCCGCTGATCCCCCCTCCGGCCGGCCACCACGGACCCCACGTCCGTGGTGGCCCGGTCACGTCCGGGCCGAGCGGTGGGACGGGGTCAGGCCCAGGCCGTCACGGGCACGAAGGAGCTGTCCTGGCGGAACAGGTCCGTGCCGTTCGAGCGCTCCACGCGCAGCTGGTAGGCATAGTGGCGCAGATAGTGGCCGGGGTGGTTGTACGACTCGAAGCGGACGGAGCCCGGCACCGTTCCGGCGCGCAGGAAGAACGTGGCGTCCTCGGCGAAGGTGCGCGTGCCGTCGTTCGCGTCGAAGCGTGCGCGAAAGCCCCAGTGGCGCAGGTGGTTGCCGGCGGCGTCGCGGAAGGAGCAGCCGCTGCCGTCGGCGAGACCTGCGACGACCCTGAAGGTGGCAGCCTGTTTCTCGGCCGTGGTGCTGGAACCGCTCACCACCGGCAGGTCCAGCAGCGAGGACCGTTGCTGCCAGTGGCGGGTCGGGTGGTTCGCCGAGCGGAAGGAGCGGGTGACGTTCCGCGCCAGGCTCGGTCCGCCCGTGACGGTCTCCTTGACGACCGTGAAGTGCCGGGCCGTGCCGGAGAGGGCGGGCAGCGCGGCCGGTGCCGTCCAGGTGGCGAAGGTGTCGCGGCTGTCGCTGTAGTAGTAGGTCCCGTCGCCGTAGCCGTCGAAGAAGATGCGCCAGGCGCCGTTGTCGAGCCGGACCAGCGCGGGCCCCTCGCGGTAGCTGCCCCAGCCGGCCCAGTCGCCGGTCCGGCGGATCGTGTAGGGGCCGGCGAGGTTCGAGGCGGTGGCGTACTCGATGTACTTCGTCGTCTCGTTCTTCGGGAAGGCGTGGTACGTCGAGCCGATCCGCACGATGAACGTGTCGATGTGGTTGGCGCCGATGCCGGCCAGCGCGACGGGTGAACTCCACGCCGTGAGGGCCGAGTTCGTGGCGCGCAGCAGATACGGGGTGAAGTTCCACTCGTCGTCCGTGGTGGAGCAGGACACGATGACGTGCACGCTTGCGTCGTCGTCGACGAACCACTCGGGCGCCCATGCCCGGGAGAGGTTGGCCACGGGCACGGTGTGGTCGTACAGGAAGGTCCAGTCGACGCGGTCGGCGCTGCGGGCGAAGCCGATGGTCGTGCTGGTGTCCTGCCAGGTGCGGGTGGTGTAGGTGGCGTAGTACTGGCCGTCGGTGTGCCGGATGACGCTCGCGTCCCTGATCCGGCCCGCCGGCGGGGTGTAGGCGGAGGAGCGCAGCAGCCGGAAGTCGGTGGCGTCGTCGGACTGGTAGACGTCGACGGTGCCGTCGTCGCTGTCGAGGAACGGCACGATCGTGTAGCGCGTCGCCGAGCCGTTCGGGGGCGCCGCGGCCAGGGCGTCGCCGAGCAGCCCGGGCGCTTCGCCCAGCAGCACCGCCGAGGCGGGCACGGCGGCCAGGGCGCGCAGCAGCGTACGGCGGGACGGGGCGGCGGGGTGAGGGGTCACGGGCGGCTCTCCCTTGAGCAACCAGGGTTCGACATGTCGAACGGAGTTCGGCACGCCGATCAGCGAGTGGGGGCTCAGAGCGTAGGGGCGGGACCGGCGGCCGTCCATGGTTTGAACAGGAGCGGATGAGCCCAGTGAGGAGGATGTGGCCCGTGGGTGAACGTCCACTCCCGGCGGTGGCGTTCCCCCACCGGCCACCGGACGTTACCGTTCGGTAGAGAAGCTGCTTCCGGAGGTGTCCGTATGACGCTCGACCGTGCCGCAGGCCTGGCGGAGACCGCCCGCGCGCTCGCCGCCGGGGAGGTGACGTCCCGGGAGCTGGTCGAGCGCACCCTGGCGCGCATCGAGGCGACCCAGGAGCATCTCAACGCCTTCCGGATCGTGCGGACCCGGGCGGCACTCGCGGAGGCCGAGGCGGCCGACCGGGACCTGGCAGCGGGCGTCCGCAAGCCGCTGCTCGGCGTGCCCGTGGCGGTGAAGGACGACATGGACGTGGCCGGCGAGCCGACCGCGTTCGGCTGCTGCGGGGACTTCCCGCCCGTCCCGGAGGACGGCGAGGCCGTACGGCGGCTGCGCGCGGCGGGTGCGGTGATCGTGGGCAAGACCAACACCTGCGAGTTCGGGCAGTGGCCCTTCACCGAGGGACCCGCCTTCGGCGCGACGCGCAACCCGTGGAGCGCGGACCACACGCCCGGCGGCTCCTCCGGCGGCTCGGCGGCCGCCGTCGCCGCCGGCCTGGTGCCCGCCGCGCTCGGCTCGGACGGCGCGGGCTCGGTGCGGATCCCGGCCGCGTGGACCCACCTGGTCGGCATCAAGCCGCAGCGCGGCCGCATCTCCACCTGGCCGCGCGGCGAGTCCTTCCAGGGCATCACCGTCAACGGCACCCTCGCCCGCTCGGTCGCCGACGCGGCCCTGCTGCTGGACGCGGCGAGCGGCAACCACGCCGAGGACCCGCACCGGCCCCCGACCCTCGACGTGTCCGCGGCCGTCGGCCGCGACCCCGGGCGGCTGCGCATCGCGCTCTCCCTCAAGCCGCCGTTCACAGCGGTGCCCGCGCGTCTGCTGCCGGAGGTCCGCTCCCGGGTCGTGGCACTCGCCGAGCACCTCGCCGCCGCGGGACACCGGGTCGAGGAGGCCGACCCGCCCTACGGGCAGATCGGGCTGACCTTCATTCCGCGTGCGACGGCCGGGATCGCCGAGCGGGTGGGCGAGGCGCCCTTCCCGGCGCTGCTGGACCGGCGCACCAGGGACGCGGCCCGGCTGGGCAGGCTCCTGGGCGGCGCCCCGCTGCGGGCGGCCCGGCGGGCGGAGGCCGTGCTGCACCGGCGCATCGGCGCGTTCTTCACCTCCTACGACGTCGTCCTCGCGCCCACGACCGCCGCTCCCCCGCCCCGCATCGGCGCCCTGCTGGAACTCAGCGGGTTCGCCACCGACCGGGCGATGATCGCCGCCTGCCCGTACGCCTGGCCGTGGAACGTGCTGGGCTGGCCGGGGGTCAACGTGCCCGCCGGTTTCACGCCGGACGGCCTGCCCGTGGGAGCGCAGTTGCTCGGCCCGGCGCACAGCGAACCGCTCCTGGTGCAGGTGGCCGCGCAGCTGGAGGCGGAGCTGCGCTGGTCCGAGAAGTGGCCGTCGCCGCCGGTCACGGCCCGTTCCGCCGCCGCCTGAGGGGCCGCGGGCCGCGGCGGACCCCCGACGCGCGGTCGGCCGGAGACCGGCGGAGGACCCGTGACCCGTCGGGCAGCGTCCCCCGGGCAGCCCCTAGGGTGCCCTCGTGACCGCGTTTACCGATGGATACGTCCCGGGCCGCCACGGCCGCTCCGCCACCGTCCAGGCCGATCCGCGCGAGGTGGGCCGGGTGCGCACGGAGTACTCGCCGGCCCATGACGGCGATCCCGACCCGGGCGAGATCGTCTGGACGTGGGTGCCGTTCGAGGAGAACGACGGGCGGGGCAAGGACCGCCCGGTGCTCGTCGTCGCCCGCGAGCCCGCCGGGACGTTCCTCGCCGTGCAGTTGTCGAGCAAGCGGCACGACGGCGACCGGGAGTGGGTGCCGATCGGCAGCGGCCCCTGGGACCGGTCGGGCCGGGACTCGTGGGTGGACGTCGACCGGGTCCTGCGTCTGCACGAGGACGGCATGCGCCGGGAGGCCTGCGCACTGGACCGCATGCGCTTCAACGCGGTCAGACGCCGACTGCAGGAACGCTACGGCTGGAGCTGAGCGCCCGCGCCGCGGCCCGGGCCGGGCCGGGTCCACGAGCGAAGGCGAACACGTGGCCGAAGGCGAAGGCCCGCCGAGGGCGAACACCTCCTCGAAGGCGAGCGCTTCGTCGATGACGAGCGCCTCGTCGAAGGCGAACGCCTCGTGAAGGCGAGCGCCTCGTCCGACCTGGTCCCGGGAGCCGGAAAGGCCTTCCGGACCGGGTCCTGGTCCCGCCAAGCGTGCGCGTCACCCGGGCGGCCGGTACCGGACCGGCTCCCGCCCGCCGATCGGCGTGCCCTCGCCCTCCGCCCGCAGCCGCGCGGTCACGGCGCCACCCCCGTGCGCGCCGTGACCGCGCGCCGCGCGGCCCGACTTGTCGTGCTCACGTGGACATCGTGATCGATGCGAAACGGCGCCGCAACGGGGTTTCCGCGGCCGGAAAACACCCGGGTAAAGGGCCGGGAAACGCCGGCGCGACAAGGATTACCAACCCGGAACGTCCCGCTTCGCCCCCTTGTGCCGAGCGGCTCGCATCGTCTTGGGTGGGACGAGTGATCCCGGCCCGGGCCGCCGAAGAGCCCGGACCGGTGGCATGGTGGAATCTCAGGAGGATCCCGACATGTCCGATTCGATTGGTGGCTGTACCCGGCCACGCACGTCATTGTCCGAAGCCGAGGTCGAGGCCCTGGTACGCGGCATCTGCTTCAAGACCGGCCCGCCGCGCCGCCTCGGGGTCGAGGTGGAATGGCTCGTCCACGAGTTGCGCGCACCGCAGCTCCCCGTCACACCCGAACGACTCGAAGCGGCCTATGCCGCACTGCGGACCCTGCCCCTGAGGTCGGCGCTCACCGTGGAGCCCGGCGGCCAGCTGGAGCTGAGCTCGCCCCCCGCCGCCTCCCTGACGGACGTCGTCCGCACCGTCTCCGCCGACTTGGACGCCGTCCGCGCGGTCCTGCGCGAGGACGGTCTCGCCCTCGTCGGCCTCGGCCACGATCCCTGGCACGAACCCCGCCGGTTCCTGCGCGAGCCGCGCTACGACGCCATGGAGACCTGTCTGGACCGCTCCGGTCCGGCCGGCCGCGCGATGATGTGCACCTCCGCCTCCGTGCAGGTGTGCCTGGACGCCGGCCACGAGGAACCCGGCCCCCTCGGCCACGTGCGGCGCTGGTGGCTCGCCCACCACCTGGGCGCGGTCCTGGTGGCGGTGTTCGCCAACTCCCCGCTCGCCGCGCACCGGCCGACCGGCTGGCTGTCCACGCGGCAACTGCTGTGGACCAGGATCGGCGCCGGACGGGCGGGCGGACCGCCGCTGGACGCCGACCCGCGCGGCGCCTGGGCCCGGCACGTGCTGGACGCCCCCGTGATGTGCGTACGCCACGACGGCGCGCCCTGGGACGTCCCGGAGAACCTCACCTTCCGGGAGTGGATCCGCACCGGTGCGCCCCGGCCGCCCACCCGCGCGGACCTCGACTACCACGTCACCACGCTGTTCCCGCCGGTCAGGCCGCGCGGTCACCTGGAACTGCGCATGATCGACGCGCAGCCCGGCGACGACGGCTGGATCGTGCCGCTGGCGGTGACGGCGGCGCTGTTCGACGACCCGGAGGCCGCCGAGACCGCCTACCGGGCCGTGAAGCCGCTGGCGGAGCGGACGCTGGGGCTGCCCGCGCCGCACAACCCGCTGTGGCTCGACGCGGCCCGCTCCGGGCTGGCCGACGCGGAACTGCGCGAGGTGGCCGTCACGTGCTTCACGACCGCGCTGGACGCCCTGCCCCGGCTCGGCGCCGCTCCCGAGGTCGTCGAGGCCGTCACGGCCTACCTGGACCGCCATGTCGTCCTGGGCCGCTGCCCCGCCGACGACCTGCTCGACCGACGGCGCGGCACGGACGGTCGCGCCCACGAGAAGGACTACCGCCCATGACCGAGCTCTCCCCCGCCGTCGCCCCCGGCTCCGCCGGTGCGGTCGACCCCGAGGCGCTGCGTGAGCGCGCGGTCGCCTCGCTGGTCCTCGCCCGCGACCGCACCACGCTGCTGACCAGCTGTGTGGAAGAGCCCGACCTCACCGCACAGCACTCGCCCCTGATGTCGCCGCTGGTGTGGGACCTCGCCCACATCGGCAACCAGGAGGAGCAGTGGCTGCTGCGGGCCGTCGCCGGGCAGGAGGCGATACGGCCCGAGATAGACAGCCTCTACGACGCCTTCGAGCACCCGCGCGCCGAGCGGCCGAAACTGCCCCTGCTGGCCCCCGCGGAGGCCCGCGCCTACGCGGCCGACGTACGCGCCCGGGCGCTGGACGTACTGGAGCGGGCCGCCTTCCACGGCACGCGGCTGACCGAGGCCGGTTTCGCCTTCGGGATGATCGCCCAGCACGAACAGCAGCACGACGAGACCATGCTGATCACCCATCAGCTGCGGACCGGCCCTGCGGCGCTGACCGCCCCGGACCCGCATCCGGTGGCGCTGTTCACCGGCCCGGCCGAAGTCCTGGTGCCGGGCGGCCCGTTCACGATGGGCACCTCCGACGAGCCGTGGGCCCTGGACAACGAACGCCCCGCGCACCGGCGCGAGGTGGCGCCGTTCTTCATCGACACCACGCCGGTGACCAACGCCGCCTTCCAGGCGTTCATCGAGGACGGCGGGTACACCAACCCGCGCTGGTGGGCGCCGGAAGGCTGGGCGCACATCCGCGCACACGACATCGGCGCCCCGCTGTTCTGGCGGCGGGACGGCAAGCAGTGGCTGCGGCGCCGCTTCGGCGTCACGGAGGTCGTCCCGGCCCACGAGCCCGTGGTGCACGTGAGCTGGTACGAGGCCGACGCCTACGCCCGCTGGGCCGGACGCCGACTGCCCACCGAGGCCGAGTGGGAGAAGGCCGCCCGCCACGACCCGGCCGGTGACCGCTCCACGCGCTATCCGTGGGGCGACGCCGACCCCGGCCCCGAGCACGCCAACCTCGGCCAGCGGCATCTGCGCCCGGCCCCCGCCGGCAGCTACCCGGCCGGCGAGTCGCCCCTCGGGGTGCGGCAGTTGATCGGCGACGTGTGGGAGTGGACGGCGAGCGACTTCCTGCCCTACCCGGGATTCCGCGCGTTCCCGTACAAGGAGTACTCGCAGGTCTTCTTCGGCCCCGAGCACAAGGTGCTGCGCGGCGGTTCGTTCGCCGTGGACGCGGTGGCCTGCCGGGGCACCTTCCGCAACTGGGACTACCCGATCCGGCGGCAGATCTTCTCCGGGTTCCGCACGGCCCGCTCGCAGGAGGCCTGATGTGCCGTCATGTGGCGTACGTGGGGCCCGAGGAGCCGCTGGGCCGGTTCCTGGTGGAGCCCCCGCACGGGCTGTACCGGCAGTCGTGGGCACCCCGGCACCAGCGCTACGGCACGGTCAACGCCGACGGCTTCGGCGTGGGCTGGTACGCGCACGGCGACCCGGTGCCGGCCCGCTACCGGCGGGCCGGGCCCATCTGGGCGGACCTGTCGTTCGCCGACCTCGCCCGGGTCGTACGGTCCACCGCGCTGCTCGCCGCGGTGCGCGACGCCACGATGCCCGGAGCGGACCAGGAGGCCGCCGCCGCTCCCTTCGGCACCGGAGCCTGGCTGTTCAGCCACAACGGCGCGGTCGCGGGCTGGCCCGGCTCCCTGGCCGCCCTCTCCCGGACGCTGCCGCCCGAGGATCTGCTCTCGCTGGAGGCCCGCAACGACTCGGCGCTCGTCTGGGCGCTGGTCCTGGCGCGGCTGCGCGGCGGTGACGAGGAGGGCCAGGCACTGGCCGACACGGTACTGGAGGTCGCGGCGGCGGCCCCCGCCTCCCGCCTCAACCTGCTGCTCACCAACGGCGACACGATCACCGCCACCGCCTGGGGCGACACCCTGTGGTACCTCACCCGGCCCGGCGGCGGCACCGTCGTGGCCTCCGAGCCCTACGACGACGACCCGCACTGGCAGCAGGTCCCCGACCGCACACTCCTCGCGGCCAGCCGCACCGACGTGCTGCTCACCCCGCTGAAGGAGCCGGCCGAGGCCTGCACGCCGTCCCGAAGGAGTCCCGTCACGTGAGTCCGTTCCACCTCACCCGCACCCTGCCCGAGGACGCCACCGGCGCCGCCCTGCGCGCCGACGTCCACCGCGGCCTGACCGGCCGCCCCAAGACGCTGCCGCCCAAGTGGTTCTACGACGCCCACGGCAGCGACCTGTTCGAGAAGATCACCGAACTGCCCGAGTACTACCCGACACGCGCCGAACGGGAGATCCTGATGGCCCGGTCCGGCGACATCGCCGCGGCGGCCCGGGCCCGCACCCTGGTGGAGCTGGGCTCCGGCTCCTCCGAGAAGACGCGGCACCTGCTGGACGCCCTGACGGACCTGCGCACGTACGTCCCGGTCGACGTCAGCGGGAGCGCCCTCACCCAGGCCGGGCAGGCGCTCGCCGCCGAGCGGCCGGGGCTGGACGTGCACGCGCTGATCGCCGACTTCACGGCGCAGCTCACGCTGCCGGACACGCCGGGGCCCCGGCTGGTGGCGTTCCTCGGCGGCACGATCGGCAACCTGCTGCCCGCCGAACGCGCCGCGTTCCTGGCCGCCGTACGGGCCCTGCTCGCCCCCGGTGACGCCCTGCTGCTCGGCACGGACCTGGTCAAGGACGAGGAGGTCCTGGTCCGCGCCTACGACGACGCGGCCGGGGTGACGGCCGCGTTCAACAAGAACGTGCTGACCGTGATCAACCGCGAGCTCGGCGCCGACTTCGAGCCCGGCGCGTTCGACCACGTGGCCCTGTGGGACGCCGAGCACGAGTGGATCGAGATGCGGCTGCGCTCCCGTACGGCGCAGACGGTGAAGGTGCCGGCGCTCGACCTGGCCGTGGACTTCGCTGCCGGGGAGGAGATGCGCACCGAGGTGTCGGCGAAGTTCCGGCAGGCGGGTGTGCGCGCCGAACTGTCCGCGGCGGGGCTGGAGCTGTCCCACTGGTGGACGGACGCCGCCGGCCGGTTCGCACTGTCGCTGAGCGTGGCGCGCTGACACCGGCCGGCCCTGGACGGCGGCGCGGCGGGGGCGACGTCTCGCGCTTCGCCGCCGGGTGGGGCACGGTGGAGTGACGCGTGGCACCCCCGTCACTCGAAGAGGAGCAACGGCATGTCGAACCACACCTACCGGGTCACGGAGATCGTCGGCACCTCCCCCGACGGCGTCGACCAGGCCATCCGCAACGGCATCGAGCGGGCCTCGCAGACCCTGCGCAACCTGGACTGGTTCGAGGTGACACAGGTGCGCGGCCAGTTGGAGGAGGGGCGGGTCGCGCACTGGCAGGTGGGGCTCAAGGTGGGCTTCCGGCTGGAGGGGTCCGAGTAGGGGGCGGGAAGCGCGGGCCGGGCCGCCGGACCCCGGAGGGGCGGGCGGACCGGGCGGCGGCGCAGACGCCGGCCGGTCGCCTCGCCGCCCCGGCTCTCAGGTGCGTCCTTCGCGCTCCTGAGCCGCCTTCATCTCCGCCGACCGGTCCGCCCAGTCGGCCCGCACGACCGTGAAGCCCGCGCGCCGGGCCTCCGCGCAGACCAGTTCGTCGTCGTCCACGAGGACGCGCACCTCACGCGTGCGGGCGAGCCGCTTGAGGATCTCCAGCTTGGTGAACCGGGCGGGGCGGCGGTCGGCGTCCCGCCGCATGTACACCCGGCCCTCGGGCAGTCCCTGGGCCGCCAGCCAGTCCAGCGTGTCGCGCCGGCAACGCTCGGGCCGTCCGGTGAGGTAGACGATCTCGCACTCCCGGGCGCTCTCCTCGACCAGCGCGATGCCCTCGGGGAGCGGCCCGTCCTGCGGCGCGGCCGCGAAGAACCCGTCCCAGTCCTTCGGCCGGCGCTCCAGGAACCGCTGCCGGTGCGCGGTGTCGGCGAGGGTGTTGTCCAGGTCGAAGACGGCCAGCGGGGCCTTGCTGCGATCGTCGCTCACGCCACCCACCCTAGGCCCCCGGCCGCGGTGCCCGCCCGCTGTCGTCCGCCGTCGACGTCGATGGCGGGTTTCGGCCAGCCTGCCCGGAGACAGGCTCCGGGCCGCTCATGGACCGGGCTTCTCCCGCAGGCCGCCGCACGCTCTCCCGTTCCTCGAAGGGGCGGGAACGAGCCATGCGCACACGGCCCTTGATCCGTACTGTTGATGGCTCAAGCACGGCACTGACATACTCCGCTTCCAGCCTCGCCACCACCCGTGGCCGGGGCTGGCCGGGGATCTCCGACCGAGCCCCAGGCCGTACCCGTGTTTCCGGGCAGCGAGTTCTCCCGGTTGCACGAACCCCCCACGAAGCCCGCACCCCCACAGTCTGTCCGGCGTCCCTCCACCCTGCGCGCAAGCCGGGCGCGACACCGACTCGACGGGGTCGAGTGCGGGGCACGAAGCAGCGAAGAAGGTGCGCCTGTGCCCGAATTCCCACCGCGGCGGGACGATCATCCCCCCTTCCCGTTCCCGCACATCGAGCAGACTCCGCCGTCCCGGATATCCGACCATCCGGAATTTCACTCCCTGCGCCGCGCGCAGCGCCGGTTCGGCATCCGGGCGACGATCGTGTCGGCCGGCGGATTCCTGCTGTACGTACTGCTGTCGAGTTTCGTCCCCGCGGTGATGAACCAACCCCTGTTCGGCCGTCTCACGGTCGGACTCACCCTCGGCCTGGGGCAGTTCGCCGTCATGGGCGTGACCGCCTGGTGCCACGCCCGGCACCTGCGCACCCGGGTCGATCCCCTCGCCCGCGGCCTGCGCTCCCGTCTGCAGCACGAGAACGCGAGCCGGGCCCGCTCCGCCGCGCGGACCGACGGGTCCGGCCGCCCCCTCCAGCCGGGCACCGGGGGGTTCCGCACGTGGTGAGCGCCGCCGCCATCGACGACCGCAGCCTGCAGCTGACGTTCGTGCTGTTCCTGACCGTGGTCGTGATCACCCTCTTCACGGCCCTGCTGACGGCCCCGCAGCGCGACGAGATCAGCGAGTTCTACCTCGGCAACCGCACCATGTCGCCGCTGCGCAACGGCCTGGCCATGTGCGGCGACTACCTCTCGGCGGCGACCCTGCTGGGCAGCACCGGACTCGTCGCCCTGACCGGGTACGACGGCCTGATGTACCTCGGCGGCACGACCGTCGCATGGATGATGGTGCTGCTGCTGATCGCCGAACCCCTGCACCGCACGGGCAGGTTCACGCTCGGCGACACGGTCGCGCTGCGCCTGCCCCGGCGGCAGCGGCCGGTCCGGGTCGCCCTGTCCGTGTGCATCCTGGCCATCGCCACGCTCTACCTGGTGGCGCAACTGGTGGGCAGCGTCGCGCTGCTGACGCAGTTCACGGGAGTGCCGAGCGGCACCACCCGCACCCTGTGCGTGGTCGTGATCGGCACCTTCGTGATCCTGTACGCCTCACTCGGCGGCATGCCCGGCGCGACGGTGATCCAGATCATCAAGGCCGTGATGCTGGTGGTGGGCGTGCTGTTCACCGCGGGCTGGGTGCTGCACCACTTCCACTGGAACCCGAACGCCCTGCTGGAGAGGGCGGCCGAGCGCAGCGGATCCGGACCGGCCTTCCTCGAACCCGGTCTGCGCTACGGCGGCACGGTCAGCAACAAGCTGGACTTCCTCAGCCTGGAACTGGCCATCGTCCTCGGCCTCGCCGCCCTCCCGCACGTGCTGATGCGCCTGCTCGCCCCGCGCAGGAGCGGCGTGCTGCGCGCCTCCGTGCTGTGGGCCGTCGGCCTGGTCGGCGCGGTCTGCTTCGGCGCCGGCATCCTCGGCCTCGGCGCCACCGCGCTGCTCGGCCGGGAGACCCTCGTGAGCACCGACCGCACCGGCAACTCGGCCGTCCTGCTGCTCGCCCACGAGCTCGGCGGCAGCGTCCTCACCGCGCTGCTGACCTGCCTGGCGTATCTGACCCTGCTGGCCGTGGCGGTCGGCCTCACCCTGGCCGCGGCCTCGTCCCTGGCGCACGACCTGTACAGCGAGGTGATCCGCAAGGGCCGCGCGACCGAGACGGAGGAACTGACCGTGGCCCGGCTGTCCGGGGCGGTCATCGGGATCCTCGGGATCCTGCTCGCCCTCGTCGCCTGGGGCGCCAACACCGCCACGCTCGCGTTCCTGGCCTTCGCCATCGCCGCGTCCGCGATCCTGCCGACGATCGTCTACACCCTGTTCTGGCGCCGCTTCTCCGCCCGTGGCGCCCTGCTCAGCCTCTACGGCGGTCTGCTCTGCTCCGTCCTGCTGGCGGCGTTCTCCCCGGTGGTCTCCTCCACCCCGGGCTCGTTCTACCCGGACGCGGACTTCGCGTGGTTCCCGCTGCAGAACCCGGGCATCGTCTCCATCCCCGCCGGCTTCCTGCTGGGCTGGCTCGGCACCGTGCTCGACAAGGGTCCGGCGGAGGAGCCGGGTACGCGCGAGCGGTTCGAGGTGCGGATGCTCGTGGGCGCCGACGACTGACACCGTCCGTGGGCGGTGACCGGGCGGCTCCGGGGACGCATTGTTAATGGGATCCATTTTCATGTAGCGTCCTCGGTGCCGTCCACCGAGGAGGAGTCCCATGGCCGTCCCCAAGCGGAAGATGTCCCGCAGCAACACCCGTCACCGCCGCGCCCAGTGGAAGGCGGCCACGCCGGCGCTGGTGCCCGTCACCGTCGACGGCGTCCGCCACCTCGTGCCGCAGCACCTGGTCCGGGCCTACGAGCGGGGCCTGCTACGCCCTGACGGCTGAACGCTCGGCCGCCGGGTAGAAGTGCGCCCGCACCCGGAGCAGCCAGGCCTCCACGGGAGCCTCGTCCGGCTCGTCCGGCAGCACCGTGGGGCCCGCCGAGAAGGCTTCCTCGTACCGCTGGAGCAGCGGTCGCGCGGCCGACGGGTCGGCGGCGACGCGCTCCCCGAAGGCGTGGTACTCCTCCGGGTCCTCGACGCGGAGCGTGAGGCGCCCGGCGGTGTACAGCTCCAGGCCCTGCGTGCACAGCCGCTTCAGGTGCCGGGCGTGCTTGGCGGTGCGTTTGCGGGTGTCCGCGGAGAAGGAGCCGTCGCCCCGGCTCTCCAGCCGGCGGAACTGCTGTGTGGCGTACCCGAGATAGGCGTCCCGCACGCGCCGGGCGGACAGGAACGCGGTCCGTATGCCGATCAGCTCGTCGCCGAGCGGGGTCCGCACCTCGTACAGCTCGTCCGGGAGCCACACCAGCTCCATCGCCGTCGGATTGCCGCCCAGCGCCAGCCGGCACCACTTGGCCGCCTCGTGCAGGGTGCGGTCCGGCGCCGTGCTGACGTGTGACTCCTTGGGCCGGTGCAGGCCGTGCAGCCGGGCCGTGGGCGCCGCGAACAGGCCGAGACGGTCGATGTCGGAACCCTCGCGGGCGAGGCCGTACGCGGTCGATCCGACGATGCCGCAGAGCAGGACGTTGGGGACGGTCACGGTCGGCCGCCTTTCGCTTCCGGGTACCGGACATTGTCCTGACGTGCGAGGACACGGTCACCCGGTTTTCCGGGCGGTGCCCGCCGTGCGGCGGATCGCGGGCGGCGGCGGAATACCGGCGGCCCCGCGCGACGTCAGACCACGTATGGAACCCGTGCGTCTGTCCGTCCTCGACCGCTCCCGCACCCGGGAGGGGCACACCCACCCCGAGGCGCTGCGTGACACGGTGCGGCTGGCGCGGGAGCTGGAAGGGCTCGGGTACCACCGGCTCTGGGTGTCGGAGCACCACGGCGTCCCCGGGGTCGCCGGTTCGGCGCCGACCGTGCTGGCGGCGGCGGTCGCCGCCGCGACCCGCACGATCCGGGTCGGCACGGGCGGGGTGATGCTGCCCAACCACCGGCCCCTGGTCGTGGCCGAGCAGTTCGGCGTGCTGGAGTCGCTGTTCCCCGGGCGGATCGACATGGGCCTCGGCCGCTCCGTCGGCTTCACGGACGGGGTCCGCAAGGCCCTGGGCCGCGACAAGGGAGACGCCGAGGACTTCGAGGCCCAGCTGCGCGAGCTGCTGGGCTGGTTCCGGGGCGGCTCCCCCACCGGGGTGCGCGCCCGCCCGGCCGAGGGGCTGACGGTGCCGCCGTTCGTCCTGGCCCTGGGCGAGGGCGCCGGCATCGCGGCCCGCCTCGGCCTGCCCCTGGTGATCGGCGACCTCCGCGACCGCGACCGGATGCGACGCGGCATCGACCACTACCGCCGGCACTTCCGCCCCTCGGCCTGGGCGCCCGAACCGTACGTCGTCGTCTCCGGCACGGTCGCCGTCGCCGCCACCCCCGAGGAGGCCCGGCGGCTGCTGATCCCCGAGGCCTGGTCGATGGCGCACTCCCGCACCCACGGCACCTTCCCTCCCCTGCCGCCCGCCGAGCGTGTCGAGGCACTCACCCTCACCGGCAAGGAGCGCGACCTCTACGAGGCCGGGCTCGCCGGGCACATCGCGGGCACCGAGGAGCAGGTCGCGCACGACCTGGAGACGCTGCTGAAGGAGACCGGGGCGCAGGAGGTCCTGGTCACCACCAGCACCTACGACCGCGAGGCCCTGCTGGACTCCTACCGGCGGCTGGCCGCGATCGCCTCGGGCGGGACGATCACCTCCGGTTAGAGTCGTCTCCCATGCGCGACCC
Source organism: Streptomyces sp. NPDC085932 (assembly GCF_044540525.1). Lineage (NCBI taxonomy): Bacteria > Bacillati > Actinomycetota > Actinomycetes > Kitasatosporales > Streptomycetaceae > Streptomyces > Streptomyces sp. NPDC085932. The sequence continues at coordinate 1,262,798 of NZ_JBITSJ010000001.1, read as the reverse complement.
CCATCACGCCGGCCCCCCTGACACCCACGACCCGTACGTCCGGGTCCGGGGAGCCCGCGAGCACAACCTGCGCGGCGTCGACGTCGACGTCCCGCGCGACGCCCTTGCCGTGTTCACCGGCGTGTCCGGCTCGGGGAAGTCCTCCCTGGCGTTCGGCACGATCTACGCCGAGGCGCAGCGGCGCTACTTCGAGTCGGTGGCGCCGTACGCGCGCCGGCTGATCCACCAGGTCGGCGCGCCGAAGGTCGGGGAGATCACCGGGCTGCCGCCGGCCGTCTCGCTCCAGCAGCGCCGTGCGGCACCCACCTCGCGCTCCTCGGTCGGCACGGTCACCAACCTCTCCAACTCCCTGCGCATGCTGTTCTCCCGGGCCGGAACCCATCCGCCCGGGGCCGGGCGGCTCGACTCCGACGCCTTCTCGCCCAACACGGCGGCCGGGGCGTGCCCGGAGTGCCACGGGCTCGGCCGGGTGCACCGGACGACCGAGGACTCGCTGGTCCCCGACCCCTCGCTGTCGATCCGCGAGGGCGCGATCGCCGCCTGGCCGGGCGCCTGGCAGGGCAAGAACCTGCGGGACATCCTGGACGCGCTCGGGTACGACGTGGACCGGCCGTGGCGGGAGCTGCCCGCCGAACAGCGCGAGTGGATCCTGTTCACGGACGAGCAGCCCGTGGTCACCGTGCACCCGGTGCGGGACGCCGACCGCATCCAGCGGCCCTACCAGGGCACCTACACCAGCGCGCGGCGCCATGTGCTGAAGACCTTCTCGGACTCCAAGAGCCCCGCCCTGCGGGCGAAGGCCGAGCGGTTCCTCACCAGCGCCCCCTGCCCGGCCTGCGGCGGCAGCCGACTGCGGCCCGAGGCCCTCGCGGTGACCTTCGGCGGGCGGACCATCGCCGAGCTGGCCGCCCTGCCGCTGGCGGAGCTGGCCGGCCGGCTGGACGCACCGTCGGAGGCGGCCCGGGTCCTGACCGACGACCTCAGGTCCCGGATCGCACCGGTCGTGGAGCTGGGCCTCGGCTATCTCAGCCTCGACCGCGCGACCCCCACCCTCTCCGCGGGCGAGCTGCAGCGCCTGCGCCTGGCCACCCAGCTGCGCTCCGGCCTGTTCGGCGTGGTCTACGTCCTGGACGAGCCGTCGGCCGGGCTGCACCCGGCGGACACCGAGGCGCTGCTGACCGTGCTGGAGCGGCTCAAGCGCGCCGGCAACTCGGTGTTCGTGGTGGAGCACCACCTGGACGTCATGCGCGCTGCCGACTGGCTGGTGGACGTGGGTCCGCTGGCGGGCGAGCACGGCGGGCGCGTGCTGCACAGCGGACCGGTGGCCGCCCTGGCCGGCGTCGAGGAGTCGGCGACGGCCCGCTACCTCTTCGGCCGCTCCCCCGCCCCCGGCCGGGAGGTCCGCGCCCCCCGGGACTGGCTGAAGACCGGCCCGGTCACCCGGCACAACCTGCGCGGGGTGACCGCCGCGTTCCCGCTCGGCGCGTTCACCGCCGTCACCGGTGTGTCCGGCTCCGGCAAGTCCACCCTCATCGGCGAGATCACCGAGGAGACCCCGGGGGTGGGGCGGCTGGTCTCGGTCGACCAGAAGCCCATCGGCCGCACCCCGCGCTCCAACCTCGCCACCTACACCGGCCTGTTCGACGTCGTGCGCAAGGTGTTCGCGGCGACCGACGGCGCGCGGGAACGCGGCTTCGGCGTCGGCCGGTTCTCCTTCAACGTGGCAGGGGGGCGGTGCGAGACCTGCCAGGGCGAGGGGTTCGTCAGCGTGGAGCTGCTGTTCCTGCCGAGCACGTACGCGCCCTGCCCGGACTGCGGCGGGGCCCGCTACAACGCCGGGACGCTGGAGGTGACGTACCGAGGGCTGACCATCGCGCAGGTGCTGGACCTGACGGTGGAGGCCGCGGCGGAGTTCTTCGCGGACACCCCGGCCGTGGCGCGCAGCCTCGGCACCCTGCTCGACGTGGGCCTGGGCTATCTGCGACTGGGCCAGCCCGCGACGGAGCTGTCGGGCGGCGAGGCGCAGCGCATCAAGCTGGCGAGCGAACTGCAGCGCGCCCGGCGCGGCCACACGCTCTACCTCCTGGACGAGCCCACGACCGGCCTGCACCCGGCCGACGTCGACGTCCTCATGCGCCAGTTGCACGGCCTGGTCGACGCCGGGCACACGGTGATCGTCGTCGAGCACGACATGGCCGTCGTGGCGGGCGCCGACTGGGTCGTCGACCTCGGCCCGGGCGGCGGCGACGCGGGCGGCCGGATCGTGGCGGCGGGACCGCCCGCCGCGGTGGCGCGCTCGGCGGAGAGCCGGACGGCGCCCTGTCTGACGCGCGCGCTGTCCGGGAACCGCTGAGGCGGGCCTCGCCGGAGGAGGCGGGCGCCCGCGGCCAGGGTGCCGCCGGACGGCACACCGCCGCGGCCACCGGCCCACGCGGGCCCGGCGAGGCACCCGCCGCCCGGCCGGTGCGCGGCCCTACGCCACGAGCACCGTGTGCGTCCACGCCGGTGCCGCCTCGGGGGGCTGGGCGGAGCGGGCCAGGGAGCGGCGGTCGGGGTGGCCGCCCGGTGGGATGGGGGCGCGTACCTCGACCTCCGCGATCAGGCCGCGGGTCGTCGCGACCCGCCACAGCGAGGCGAGCAGGGTGTCGTCGCCGACGAAAGCCGCAGCGGTGGTGGCCCCGGCGTCCCGGCCGGGCCCGGCGGCGAGCCGGTAGGCGATGCGCACCGGCTGGACGGGGACCCGGGCGTCCAGAGCGGCCTGGAACACGGCCCGGCGGAAGGTGCCCTGGGCCCGGCCGCACCAGGTGCTGCCCTCGGGGAAGGCGGCCACGGCCGTGCCCTCGCGCAGCGCGTGGGTGATCCGGGCGACGGTGTCCGGCAGGGCGCGCAGCCGGTCCCGGTCGATGAACAGCACGCCGCCGCGCGCGGCCAGCGGCCCGGCGACGGGCCACCGCCGCACCTCGGTCTTGGCCAGCATCCGGGCGGGCCGCACGGCGGCGAGCAGCGGTATGTCCAGCCAGGAGATGTGGTTGGCGACCAGCAGCAGCCCCCCGGCGGGGACGGCGGTGGCACCGGTGACGCGGACCCGGACGCCCGCGGCCCGCACGATCCACCGGCACCACCGCCTGACGAGGCCGGCCGGGACCCGGCCGCCGAGCGGCAGCAGGGCGATCCCGGCGAGGAGCAGCAGCGCCACTCCGGTGAGCCGCAGCACGGCCCGCGGCACGAGCCGGGCGGGCACCGCGGCCGGTGTCTCGACACAGGCCCGCGGCGTGCAGGGCGCGGAGGGCAGCCAGGCGCTCATCAGGCCGGCACGAGGGAGAGGAAGTGGCGCAGGTAGCGCGCGTCGACCCGGCTCATGGGCAGCAGCACGTACAGGTCGGCGACGCCGAAGTCCGGGTCGTGGGCCGGCTCGCCGCACACCCAGGCGCCCAGGCGCAGGTAGCCGCGGAGCAGGGCGGGCAGTTCGGTGCGGGCGGCGGGCGCGGGGCCCGGCAGCCACGGCAGACGCGGCCGGACGCGGTACTCCTGCGGCGACAGGTGCTTGGCGCTCACCCGGTCCCAGGTGGCGGAGGCGAGCGTGCCGCCGTCGGCGAGCGGGACGGAGCAGCAGCCGGCGAGCCACTCGTGGCCGCGGTCGACCATGTAGCGGGCGATGCCGGCCCAGATCAGGCCGATGACCGCGCCGTCGCGGTGGTCGGGGTGCACGCAGGACCGGCCGACCTCGACGAGCTGCGGCCGGATCCCGTCCAGCGCGGACAGGTCGAACTCGCCCTCGCTGTACAGCCGTCCGGCGACGGCCGCGCGCTCGGGCGGCAGCAGCCGGTAGGTGCCGACGACCTGGCCGGTGGTCTCCTCCCGTACGAGGAGGTGGTCGCAGTAGGCGTCGAACGAGTCGACGTCGAGGCCCGGTTCCGCGCCGGTGAGCAGGGCGCCCATCTCGCCGGCGAAGACGTCGTGGCGCAGCCGCTGCGCGGCGCGGACGTCCTCCTCGGTGCGGGCGAGGGCGACGGTGTAGCGGGTGGGGGCCGTGGGCTGCGCGGGACGGTCGACGGTCAGTACGCCGGTCATGGTGCTCTCCTGTCACGGGCCGGATCGGTGCGGCGGGGACGCTGGGCGGAGCGGTGCGATCCTCCGCCCCAGTTCTGCCGGTGCCGGCCGACCTTCGCGTGTCGTGCGCAGGGAGCGCGGATGTGGGGTTGTTGAACGGCTCGCGCGCGGACCGTACGAGACGGGACCGGGAAGAGCACCATTCCCGGTCCCGCCCGTCCGCACCGGTCGGCGAACGTCTGCTACCGCTTGGCGGCCTTCCGGGTCGCCCGCAGCCACTCCTTGTTCATGCTGGTGATCGACATCAGCGGGATGCCCTTGGGGCAGGCGGTGGCGCACTCCCCGGCGAGCGTGCACCCGCCGAAGCCCTCCTCGTCCATCTGCGCCACCATGTCCAGCACGCGCGTCTCCCGCTCGGGCGCTCCCTGCGGCAGCACGTTCAGGTGGTTGACCTTGGCGGAGGTGAACAGCATCGCCGCCCCGTTGGGGCAGGCCGCCACGCACGCGCCGCAGCCGATGCACTCGGCGTGCTCGAAGGCGAAGTCGGCGTCGGGTTTGGGCACGGGCGTGGCGTGCGCCTCGGGTGCCGAACCGGTCGGGGCGGTGATGTAACCGCCGGCCTGGATGATCCGGTCGAACGCCGACCGGTCCACGACCAGGTCCTTGATCACCGGGAAGGCGGACGCCCGCCACGGTTCGATGTCGATGGTGTCGCCGTCCTGGAAGGACCGCATGTGCAACTGGCAGGTGGTCGTCCGTTCGGGGCCGTGGGCGTCGCCGTTGATGACCAGCGAACAGGCGCCGCAGATCCCCTCCCGGCAGTCGTGGTCGAAGGCGACCGGGTCCTCGCCCTTGAGGATGAGCTCCTCGTTGAGGGTGTCGAGCATCTCCAGGAAGGACATGTCGGGCGAGATGCCGTCCACCTCGTACGTGGACATGGTGCCGTCGGCGTCGGCGTTCTTCTGGCGCCAGACGCGCAGGGTGAGCTTCATGCGTAGCTCCGCTGGGTGGGGTGGACGTACTCGAAGACCAGGTCTTCCTTGTGCAGCACGGGAGCCTCGCCGGTGCCGGTGAACTCCCAGGCGGCCGCGTAGGCGAACGCGTCGTCCTTGCGCGCGGCCTCGCCGTCCGGCGTCTGGGACTCCTCGCGGAAGTGGCCGCCGCAGGACTCGGAGCGGTGCAGCGCGTCGAGGCACATCAGCTCGGCCAGCTCCAGGTAGTCGACGATGCGGTTGGCCTTCTCCAGCGACTGGTTGAACTCCTCGCCGGTGCCGGGCACCTTGATGCGCCGCCAGAACTCCTCGCGGATCTGCGGGATGCGCTCCAGCGCCTTGCGCAGCCCCGAGTCGCTGCGGGCCATGCCGCAGAACTCCCACATGAGTTCGCCGACCTCGCGGTGGAAGGAGTCGGGGGTGCGGTCGCCGTCGACGGACAGCAGCAGGTTGAGCCGGTCCTGCGTCTCGGCCAGCACCTCCTGGACGACGGGGTGTTCGTCGGTCACCGCCTCGTGGTGGGGGTTGCGCGCCAGGTAGTCGTTGATGGTGGCGGGGAGCACGAAGTACCCGTCGGCGAGGCCCTGCATCAGCGCGGACGCGCCGAGCCGGTTGGCACCGTGGTCGGAGAAGTTGGCCTCGCCGATCGCGAACAGGCCGGGGATCGTGGTCTGCAGGTCGTAGTCGACCCACAGGCCGCCCATCGTGTAGTGCACGGCGGGGTAGATGCGCATGGGCACCTCGTACGGATCCTCGTCGGTGATCCGCTGGTACATGTCGAAGAGGTTGCCGTACTTGGCCTCCACCGCCTTGCGGCCCATGCGCCTGATGGCGTCGGCGAAGTCGAGGTAGACGCCCTGGCCGCCGGGGCCGACTCCCCTGCCCTCGTCGCAGACGTTCTTCGCGGCGCGGGAGGCGATGTCGCGCGGCACCAGGTTGCCGAAGGACGGGTAGATGCGCTCCAGGTAGTAGTCGCGCTCGTCCTCGGGGATCTCGTTCGGCGGCCGGGTGTCGCCCTGGGCCTTCGGGACCCAGATGCGGCCGTCGTTGCGCAGCGACTCGCTCATCAGCGTCAGCTTGGACTGGTGGTCGCCGGTGCGCGGGATGCAGGTGGGGTGGATCTGGGTGAAGCAGGGGTTGGCGAAGTACGCGCCGCGCCGGTGGGCCCGCCAGATCGCGGTGGCGTTGGAGTTCATGGCGTTCGTCGACAGGTAGAAGACGTTGCCGTAGCCGCCGGAGGCGAGGACGACGGCGTCCGCGAAGTAGGTGTCGATCCTGCCGGTGACGAGATCCCGGGCGACGATCCCGCGCGCCCGCCCGTCGACGACGATCAGGTCGAGCATCTCGGTGCGCGGGTGCATCTCGACGTTCCCCGCGGCGATCTGCCGGCTCAGCGCCTGGTACGCGCCCAGCAGCAGCTGCTGGCCCGTCTGGCCGCGGGCGTAGAACGTCCGGGACACCTGGACGCCGCCGAAGGAGCGGGTGTCGAGGAGGCCGCCGTACTCGCGGGCGAAGGGCACGCCCTGGGCCACGCACTGGTCGATGATCTCCACGGAGATCTGCGCGAGCCGGTGCACGTTGGACTCGCGGGCCCGGAAGTCGCCGCCCTTGACGGTGTCGTAGAACAGCCGGTGGATGGAGTCGCCGTCGTTGCGGTAGTTCTTCGCCGCGTTGATGCCGCCTTGCGCCGCGATGGAGTGGGCGCGGCGCGGGGAGTCCTGGTAGCAGAACTGGACGACGTGGTAGCCCTGTTCGGCGAGGGTGGCACCGGCGGAGCCGCCGGCCAGCCCGGTGCCCACGACGATGACGGTGTGCTTGCGCCGGTTGGCCGGGTTGACGAGCTTCGCCTCGAACCGGCGCTTGTCCCACCGCTCGTGGATGGGCCCGGACGGCGCCTTGGTGTCGACGACCGGCTCGCCGGTCGCGTAGTCCGCGTAAGAGGTCATGTCAGCTCACCACTCCGGTCATGACGGCCACGGGTACGGCGATGAAGCCGGCCGTGAGCAGCAGCGCGAGGACGTTCGCGACGGTCTTCAGGGCGCGGTCGCGGGTGCGGCTGCCGGCGCCGAGGGTCTGCGCGGCGCTCCAGAAGCCGTGCCGCACGTGCAGGCCGAGCGCGAGCATCGCGACGATGTAGACGACGTTGCCGTACCAGGTGGAGAAGGTGTCCACGACGTTCTGGTACGGGCGGCCCGACTCGAAGCCGGGGTGCACGGTGCCGGTCGTCAGGTCGAGGACGTGCCAGACGATGAACAGGCCGAGGATGATCCCGCCCCAGCGCATGGTGCGCGTGGCGTAGGAGGCCCGGGGCTTCTTGTGCACGTACTTGCTGGGCCGCGCCCTGATGTCGCGGCGGCTGAGCTGGTAGGCGGAGACCGCGTGCGCGACCACGGCGACCACGAGCACGACGCGGACCAGCCACAGCGTCCACTCGTAGTGCATGAACGGCTCGCCGACGGTGCGCAGCCAGTGCGCGTAGTGGTTGAACTCGCCCGCGCCGAAGAAGATCTTCAGGTTCCCGATCATGTGGACGACCAGGTACAGCAGCATGATCAGACCGCTGACCGCCATCACGGTCTTCTTCCCGACGGTGGAGTCCCACACGGTGCGTGCCATGGACGGCCGTCGGTCCGTCCGCGTTGCCAGAGCCATGGAACAGCACGCTACGGACGCGCGGCCGATCGGTCCAAGACATGGTCCGGCTTGATTCCATAGGCTGGGACTATCGTGGGTGGATGCAGTTCCAACAGCTCCAGTACTTCGTGGCCGTCGCCGAGACCCGGCACTTCACCCGGGCCGCCGATCTGGTCCATGTCGCGCAGCCGTCACTGTCGCAGCAGATCAAGGCGCTGGAGCGGGAGCTCGGCGCGGATCTGTTCCTCCGGGCGCGCGGCAACATCACGCTCACGGACGCCGGGGAGGCCCTGCTCCCACTGGCCCGCCGCATCCTGGCCGACGCGGACACCGCCCGGCACGAGGTGCAGGAGCTGGTGCAGCTGCGGCGGGGCCGGGTACGGCTCGGCGCCACGCCCAGCCTGTGCACGGGCCTGCTGCCGGACGTGCTGCGCGCCTTCCACGACCGCTACCCGGGCATCCGGCTGCTGATCGAGGAGGGCGGCTCGCACGACCTGGTGCGGGAGCTGGCCCGCGGGGCGCTGGACCTGGCGCTGATCGTGCTGCCGCTGCCGACGCCGTCCCCGGCGCTGACCACGGTGGAGCTGCTGCGCGAGGACCTGGTCGTGGTCTCCTCCCCCGACGCGCCGAAGCCGGGCCGGGGGCGGCGCACGGTACGGGTCGCGGACCTGGAGGGCGAACGCCTGGTGATGTTCCGCCACGGCTACGACCTGCGCGAACTGACGGTCGCCGCGTGCCGGGCGGAGGGCTTCGAGCCGGACTTCGCGGTGGAGGGCGGGGAGATGGACGCGGTGCTGGGCTTCGTCCGGGCCGGCCTGGGCGTCGCCGTCGTGCCGCGCATGGTCGCGGCGCGGTCCGGAGGCGGACTGCGGGTGACCCCCCTGGCCCGCCCGGGCCTGCACCGCACGATCGCCCTGGCCCACCGCAGCGACGTGGCCCCGCCCCGGGCGGCCCGGGAACTGCAGCGGATGCTGCTGGAGCGGTGACGGCGCCCGGGCCGGCCCGGGCATGCCCTGCGTCCGGCAGCCCTCCGCGCCTGCCGTGGGCCTGCGAGTGACGAGCAGTACGCCCGGCCGGTACCGGGACGACAGGCAGGAACCGGCCGCCCTCGGGGCCTGTGCCGCCGAGCAGACCGGCCGGGTCACCGTGCGGGTGGCCCGGGCCTGGACCGGGGCGGCGCTGGCCGTGGGAGCGCGCGGAGGAGCACCCGCCCCGCTCGGAGACGCCCGGGCAGTACGCGCTGCGGGAGGTGGCAGCCGAGCTGACGCGGAGCCGCCTGGCGACCAGGGAAAGCTGCCGCCCGGAGGGCAAGGGGGTCGTCGTGGGCCTGTCCCTCGCCTCCGTGGGGGCGGCGCCCCGCGCGGCGGAATGACGGCGGCCGCGGCCCGCACCGCACCCCGGCCGGGCACACAGCCGGGGCGCCACCCGGTGGCGTCCAGGCGCGCGCCCGGTCGCGTCCGGACACCCCGCCGCGGCCGGTCACCCCGCCGCGGCCGGTCACCCGTTCGCGCCCGGCGTCACCCCGTCGCGTCCACCAGCGCCAGTTCGTGCAGTCGCTCCGGTGGGCCCGGGCGGGCGTAGTACCAGCCCTGGGCCGTGTCGCAGCCGAGGATGCGCAGTTGCTCGGCCTGGGCGCCCGTCTCCACGCCCTCGACCGTGACTCCGAGATCCAGACTGTGCGCCAGCGAGACGATCCCCTCGACGATCTTCAGGTCGACGGGATCGGCCGGGAACTGCTGCATGCTCTGCGTGAAGGACCGGTCCAGCTTGAGGATGCTCACCGGCAGCCGCCGCAGGTTGGCCAGGTTGGAGTAGCCCGTCCCGAAGTCGTCGAGGGCGATGTCGACGCCCATCTCCGCCAGCCGGCGCAGCGGCTTCAGCAGGTCGTCGTCCGCCCCGATCAGCGCCGACTCGGTGACCTCCAGGCACAGCGCGTCCGGCGCGACACCGGTCCGCTCCAGGATGTCGACCGTGTCCTGGACCAGCCCGGGATGGGTCAGCTGGCACGGCGACAGGTTGACGTTGATCCGCAGGGGCCCGGCGTCCACTCCGCCGTGCAGCTCCCGCCACTCGCGGGCCTGGCGTACGGACTGCTCCAGCACCCAGCGGCCCAGCGGCACGATCAGCCCGGTGTGCTCGGCCAGCGGGATGAACCGGTCCGGGCCGAGGACGCCGTGCTGCGGGTGCAGCCAGCGCACCAGGGCCTCGGCGCCCCGGACGCTGCCGTCGCCGAGATGCACCAGCGGCTGGTACTCGATGAAGAACTCGCCCCGCTCCAGCGCCGTCGGCAGCGCGGTCGTCAGGCCGTGGCGGGTGATGGCGCGGGCGTCCGCCTCGGGGTCTGCCAGCTCGAAGCGGTTGCCGCCCGCCGACTTGGCCCGGTACATCGTGATGTCCGCGCTGCGCAGCACCTCGGCGGGGCTGCGCTCCCCCGCCGGGCCCTCGACGATGCCGATGCTGCCGCGCACGGTCAGCTCCCGGCCGTCGACGCTGATCGGCGCGAGCAGCGCGTTCATGATGCGGGCGGCGAGCTCGTCGACCTCGCGCTGGGTGTCGGGTCCGGTGGTCAGCGCCACGAACTCGTCGCCGCCGAGCCGCGCGACCATCTCGCCGGGCGCGGTGGCGCAGGACTGCAGCCGGTCGGCGACCTCCACGAGCAGCCGGTCGCCGGCCGCGTGGCCGAGGCTGTCGTTGACGGTCTTGAAGCCGTCCAGGTCGAGGTAGCACAGCCCGAACCGCTGGCCTTCCCCGGCGGACAGTGCCTTCTCCAGCCGCTCGAAGAAGAAGGTGCGGTTGGGCAGGCCCGTGAGGGCGTCGTGCGTGGCCTCGTAGCGCAGCCGCAGGTTGAGCAGCCGCCGCTCGGTGGTGTCCTCCATGAGGGCCAGCTGGTACTGCGGTTCGCCGTCGGCGTCCCGCAGCAGGGAGACCGTCAGGTTGGTCCACAGGACCGTCCCGTCGGGGCGGTAGAACGCCTTCTCCAAGTGGTAGTGCTCCCGCTCGCCGCGCACGAGTTCGTCGTAGAGCCGCCAGGTCTGCGGGGCGTCGTCGGGGTGGGTCCACTCCCGGACGTTGCGGCTGCGCAGCGTCTGCTCGGAGATGCCGAACATGCGCAGCAGCGCGCCGTTGACCTGGAGGATGTTGCCCTCCAGGTCGGCGATGCCGATGCCTATGGCCGCGCCTTCGAAGACGGCGCGGAAGCGGGCCTCGCTCGCGTGCAGGGCCTGCGCCACCACGCCCTGCGCCTGCAGGGCGGCCTGGGCGATGGCCTCCTGCTCGGCCAGGGTCCGCTCGCGCAGCGCCCGGGCGAAGCCGGCGGCCATCGCGTGCTGCAGGCGCGCGCACCGGGCCCGCAGGGTCTCGGGGTCGCCGTCGCCGCCGCAGTACAGCACCAGGTAGGCGTCCACGCAGTCCAGTGTGGCGCCGAGCGCGTCGGGGTCGGTGCAGTGCGCGTCCACGAGGGCGGCGCCGACCGCCTTGCCCGCGTCCGCGTCGAAGGCCCGGGCCAGCAGTGCCTCGCTCAACCGCCGGGCCAGCGGCAGCAGCTGCTCCTCGAACTCCGGCCGGGTCGACGACGTCGACGTCACCGGGAAGACCGCCCGGCTCCAGATCGTCGCGAACCGGCGGAGTCTGTCCTCCGGCCCGTCCGGTTCCGCGATCACGCCGTACGCCCCACGCCCGCGAAGCCGGAGAACGCGTACGGATCCTCGTCCTCCGGTGCGGTGTCGGGCCGCCAGCGCGGCATCGCCACCAGTCCGGGTTCCACCATGTCGTACCCCTCGAAGAACCGCGCGATCTCCTCGCGCGAGCGCATGATCAGCGGGTTGCGGATGTCCTCGTACACGTCGACCGCGCCTCCGGCCCGCTCCGGCGGCAGCGGGATCCCCTCGTAGGAGGCGTGGGTGAGCACGAGCAGGCTGCCGGGCGCGAGCGCCGCGCTCAGCTCCGCCACCGCCCCGTACGGGTCGTCCTCGTCTTCCACGAAGTGCAGTATGGCAACGAGGAGCAGGGCCACTGGCTGATTCAGGTCGATCAGCCGCTCCACCTCGGGGCTGCTCAGGATGTCCGCGGGCTTGCGGAGGTCCGCGGCCACCACGGCCGCGTCCTCGTTGCCCGCCAGGACCGCCTCGCTGTGCGCCACGGCCACCGGGTCGTGGTCCACGTACACCACGCGCGCTCCGGGGCGGGCGGCCTGCGCCACCTCGTGCACGTTGCCGAACGTGGGAATGCCGGAGCCGATGTCGAGGAACTGGCCTATGCCCTCACCGGCCGCGTAGCGCACGGCCCGGCGCATGAACGCCCGGTTCGCCTGCATGATCTTGGGGAGTCCCGGCATGAACTCCATGGCCCGGCGGGCCGCTTCCCGGTCGACCTCGAAATTGTGCGATCCGCCCAGGTAGTAGTCGTACATCCGGGAAACGCTGGGCACCGATATGTCGATGCTCCGTGGGGCCCAGGCGGGACGCTCCATCGATCTCTCCAAGGCGTAGGCGATCCGGTGTTCGAGCAGAGGCTACTGATCGCCCGCCAAGGGAGCGACCCGAAACGGAAATTGACCATCCGTTCCCGGTCACTGCCTGCGGCACGTGCCGAATTGATACCCCTCCGCCTGCCCTTCGAACATATGACGATCAGTGCCCGAGGCATTCCGGAGAGTTCCGGTCCGCAAGGGGGGAAAGCGCCGGGAATTCCCCGCGTTCAGGTGAAGCACGGCAAAACGGTCCGCCCCTCCGTGCTCCACGGAGGGGCGGACCTGGCAGGCACCGTCGGGTGACGAGATGAACCCTGGGGAGGTCGCTCTGCTATTCCGACGCGCCGACCAGCTTGCCGTCGGGCCGCACGGCGTACCAGGTGCCGCCGACGCCCTGGCCGTTGGTGTCGCCCGGCGCCTTGTCGCCGGCGAACGTGTAGATCGGCGAGCAGTTGATCGTCTGCTGCTTGCCCTTCCCGTCGGTCCGGTCGAAGATCATGTAGCCCTTCTTCTGGATGCCCTTGGTGTCGGCGAAGTCGACGGGCTCCACGATCGGCCACTTCTCCAGGCAGGCGCCGACGCAGTTGGAGACGGGCTTGGGCCAGGCCTCGTCCTTCTTGAACCGGTAGACCGTCATGCCGTTCCTGTCGACGACGATCTCACCGAGCTCGGCATCGTTGCGGGTGGACAGCCCGAGCTCCTCGGCGGTCCCGGCACCGCCGGCTCCGCCCGCGCCCTCCTGCACCTTCTTGCCGTCGGGGGCGAGCGCGTACCACTTGCCGCCCACGCCCTGGCCCTTGACGTCACCGGCGTTGACGTCCTTCGCGTAGCGGTAGGCCGGCCAGCCGCCCACGGTGAGCTGCTTGGTGCCGTCGGCCCGGGTGACCGAGCCGAGCAGCGACTTGTCGATCCCCTCGCCGGCCTCGGCGTCGTCCGCCGGGACGGGCGGCCAGGTCTTGGCGCAGTCGCCGTCGCAGTTCGACTTGGGCGGCTGGTCGGTGTCCTGGTCGAACCGGTACAGGGTGAGGCCGAGGCTGTCGGTGACCACCTTGCCGATCTCGGCGGTGGAGACGGACAGCTTGCCCGCGGGGTTCGACGGGCTGAGGGCGCTCGGCGCGGCCGGCTGGCTGGGGGTGCCGACGGCGCCGTTCCCGGAGCCCGCGCCGATGCTGCCGTAGTCCCCGGGCGCGGCCGTGGCGCCCACGTTCTGGCTGGCCGCCGGTGGGCTGTCCTGACCGCACGCCGTCGTCAGCGCCAGGACCGCCGCGGCGCTCGCCACGAGTGAGGCGCTCCGCCAGGAGGTCTTCATCGTCAACTCCCCATAATCGCAAGGGTGTTGCAGCGCCCTGCTGCGCCGCCGCACGGACATGAGTACGCACGGGGGCGGCCGGTGCGTTCAACGGGGGGCGAAATTTCTTTCCGGAGCCCGGGACAGCCACCGCCCGCACCCCCGCACCCCCGCACCCCCGCACACAGGTACGCCTCGCACACCCCACGGGCGACCCGGCATCAAACCGGCCGCACCGGAACATCCCTCTTTCGGGGCAATCCCCTTGCGCCCCGGCACGTCCCGGCGGCACAGGGCTCATGATCTTCGTCGTGCATGGACCCGTATCGACTCAATCCGCCCTTGCCGCACGGGCCTTGGCGGTGGCGACGCTCACCTGGGCACTCGTCGGGGCACCGGCCGACATGGCGGTGGCCGACGCCTGCGCGTACGCCTCGACGGGGCCGGACGGCACCGAGGCGGTGGCGGTCGCCGGCAGCCTGACCTGGCCGACCGGACCGCCGTGCCCGCCACCCCCGCCACCGCCTCCGTGCCCCACCCCCACGCCGCCCCCCGAGCCCCCGCCCCCGAAACCGACTCCGACTCCCACGCCGAGCCCGGACCCGACACCGCCGCCCCCGCCCGAGCCCCCACCCCCTCCCCCACCACCGCGACCAGCCCCCACGGCGCGGCCCGCGCCGCCGGCCCCGCCCCCGCCACCCGCGTCGCGCCCGGCGCGCCCGGCGCCCCGGCCCGTGCCTCCGCCACCCCCGGAGCCGAAGCCGAAACCGTCGGCGACGCCCGCGCCGGGCCCGTCCGCGAAGCCCGTGCACTACCCGCGCTACCGCGCCACGCCGCCGCGGCCCCGGCGGACCGGCGGCACGCTGTCGCCGCTCACCTTCGTCCTGCTCGTCACGGTGCCCGCGGTGGTCGCCGTCGCCGCGCTGCGCGCGCGCTGATCCCTGAACCTCTGGAGGCACCTCTTGCCGGAATGGCTTGTTCTCACCCTCGCGATGCTGGCCGCCTGTGCCGTGGTGGTCGTCATCACCCTCGTACGGCACCGCAGGGCACCCGAGGACGAGGACCCCAGCGAGACCCCCGACGTCATCGAGTACATGACGATGTGGATCGGCGTGGTGTACGCCATCGTCCTGGGCCTGGCGATCGCCGGCGTCTGGGAGGGGCGCAGCGCCGCCCAGGACCACGTCCAGGCCGAGGCCACCGCACTGCACGAGATCTCGGAGCGGGTCCGGGTCTATCCCACCGAGGAGCGCGACCGCATCCGCGACGACATCCGGATCTACGTGAACCACGTCGTCACCACCGAGTGGGACAGCATGGCGGACAAGGGCGAGGTCACCGAGCGCGGTACCCGGCTCTTCGAGCGGATCCGCGCCGACGTCACCGACTACGAGCCGACGTCGGACTTCGAGGCGCAGGCCTACCAGCCCCTCCTCGACCAGGTGACCGCGGCGAGCCAGGCGCGGATCGCCCGTGCGGAGTCCACCGGGGAGACCATGCCGGGCGTGGTGTGGTTCGGCCTGATGGCCGGGGCCGTCATCACCATCGGGATGATCTTCGCCCTGCAGATCCGCAGAACGACGCGCGAGCTGGTCCTCGCCGGGCTGTTCTCGGCGCTGATCGCCTTCCTGCTGTTCCTCATCTGGGACTTCGACTCGCCCTACAGCAGGGGCGTCACGGCATCGGCGGACCCGTTCCTGAACCTGTTCCCGGGCGTCGGCGACTGACGGGCCCGGGCACCACGGACCCCGGCCGGGGGACGCGCGACACGCCGTCGCCGTCCCCCGGTCGCGGTAGCGGCGTTCCCCCGCGCGGCGCACAGGTGTGACCCGTTCGCACTACTGCGATCGCGCCGACGGGTCCACCTTCTTAGCGTTTCGGGCAACGAGGTGCATTTGTGACGCGAACGGATCAGGTCCGCGGCTGCTCCTCGGGGACCCGGAGGTTTCACCATGCGTGCGATACGCGTCGCTTCGGCCGCTCTGCTGGCCGGCGCTCTCACCTCCTGCGTGCCCGCCGCCGGTGCGGCGATCCGGACCGACTTCGGCTTCGGCGTGGAGCCCTCCACGGTCGCGCCGGGCGGGAAGGTCACGCTGCGGGTGGAGCGCAACGAGGCGTGCCGGGGGGAGGCGGCGGTCAACTCACCCGTCTTCGACGTGGTCGTCATTCCGCCGCAGAAGTCGTGGGCGACGGCCGTCGTGGACTGGGACGCCAAGCCCGGCGCCGTCTACGACGTGCGCTTCGAATGTGACGAGTCGAGCGGCACGGCGCGGCTGACGATCGCCGGCGGCGGGCCGACGCACCACCCCACCCACCACCCCACGCATCACCCCACGCGCCATCCCCACAAGGGAGTGCACGCCGGTGAGGGCGGCACGCTCGCCGGTTTCGACCTCAAGGAGATCGGCCTGGGCGCCGCGCTCATCGCCGGTTCGCTGGGTGCCGCCTACCACTTCTCGCGCCGCCGCACCGACGAGGACGCCGGCTGACAAGCGCCGTGCTCCCCGTCGTCGCCCCGGGCCCCCGTGCGAGGGGACCCGGGGCGACGGCCGTTCACGTGCGAGGCGACGGCCCGGTCAGGCGGGAGAGCCGGGTGTCAGATGCGCCGCTCGGCGCGCCGGCGCATCCAGAACACGCCACCGCCGACGACCGCGGCGGCCACGAGGCCCCCGCCGATGGCCACGTCGGTCGGGGTGGCGCCCGTGGTGCTGCTGCCGCCGATGCCACCGCGGACACCGCCGATGACGGTGAAGGCCTGCGGCTTGGTCAGCGACTTGCCGTTGCAGTTGACCGTGATGTCGTACGAACCCGGGCGGGCGTTGCGGTTGATGGTGGCGGTGCCCCTCGCCTTCTCGTTGTGTCCGCCGTGGACGGGCGAGAGCGTCGTCGGGGAGAAGGCGTTGGACGTCGCCGTTCCGCCGTGCTTGCAGCCGTCGACGGTGATGGTGAGCTGGCCGCCGCGGGCGATGACGCCGGGCAGGGCGGTGATGTTGCTGGGTGTGTCCCACGCGACGGCCGCGGGGGCCGACAGACCGAGGGCGGCGACCGCGGCGCCGGTGACCGCCAGGGCACGAGTGTTACGCATGTGAACCTCCGCGGAAGACGCCCCGGGACCCGTTCCCCGGTCGATCGGCGAGAAAGCGCCTCCCAGGAAGACAGTCAGTTGCCGTGCTCGAAGCCGCATTTCGGGAATGGTCCGTCCTGGTGAGAGAAGGCACCGGGGGAAATCCGCGGAGAGGGATATCGTCGCAGGTCACGGCCGGTCGGAAATTTCCTCTCGGTGGCAACTCGGATGGCGCACCTCCGGTCGCCGACCGGCCCCGGACCACTCCCGACCGGCCCGGGCCACCCGTTCGCTCCCGCCCCGTCGCCGGTTTCGCGCACGGCATTTAGCGTGCTGCTATGCGCGATTGACCCGGCGACGGCCGCGTCGAGAGGGGATGGCGAATGTCTGCGTCCGAGCTGGCCCAGGCGGAAGAGGAGGCGCGGCCCAGGAAGCGCGCCCCGTGGGGCGTGATAGCGCTTGTTCTGCTGACCGGCCTCGCGCTCATCCGGAACGGTTCGGGGGAATTCGACGAGGGACCGCCCCAGCCGGCGACGGCGGCAGCGGCGGAGAACCACGTGCCCGGCGCCGCCTTCGCCGGCGTACGCCCCCTGCCCTACGCCCTGCCGGAACGGGTCAGGATCCCGGCGATCCAGGTCGACGCGCCGATGATCCCGGTGGGCCTGGACCCGGACGGCTGGGTGGGCGCGCCGCCGCCGGAGGACCCCAACCTGGCCGGCTGGTTCACCGGTGCCGTCACCCCCGGCGAGAAGGGCACCGCGGTCGTCGTGGGCCATGTCGACAACCAGCAGGGCCCCGCCGTCTTCTACGGCCTCGGGGCCCTGAAGAAGGGCAACCGCGTCGAGGTCGCTCGCCAGGACGGCAAGACCGCCGTGTTCGAGATCTACGGCGTCGAGGTGTTCGAGAAGGACAACTTCCCCGGCGACCGTGTCTACGGTTCCAAGGGAGCGGCGGAGCTGCGGGTCATCACCTGCGGCGGCGGCTTCTCCGAGCAGGAGGGGTACGCGGGCAACGTGGTGGCCTTCGCCCGCCTGGTCGAGGTGCGCTGAGCGCACCCCGCCGGGCGGGCGGGCCTCCCGGGCGGGCTCCTACGCGTCGGGCCGCCGGGGCACGGTGACGTGGTAGCCGGAGTCCAGCAGCTCCGGCAGATAGCGCCGCAGGGCCCGCACGCTCTGCGAACGGTCGCCCCCGGCATCGTGGGAGAGCACCACCACGCCGGGGGCGGCCCCGCGTTCCACGCGCCGCACGATGGAGCGGACGCCGGGGGTGGTCCAGTCGAGCGTGTCCAGCGTCCAGCCGAGGGGCTCCATGCCGAGTGCGGCGCCGATCCGCAGGGCCGCGCGGTTCCACGCTCCGTAGGGGGCGCGGAACCACTCGGGGCGTTCGCCGCAGGCGTCCTCGACGGCGTCGCTGGTGCGTTCCATCTGGGAGCGGATCTGACGGCGGGTCAGGCGGGTGAGCAAGGGGTGGGACCAGGTGTGGTTGCCCACGACGTGACCCTCCTCGGTCATCCGGGCCAGCATCTCCCTGCCACCGGCGATCATCTCACCGCACACGAAGAACATCGCGCGGACCTCGTACTCGGCCAGGACGTCCAGGATGGCCGGGGTGTAGCGGGGGTCGGGGCCGTCGTCGAAGGTCAGCACCATGGTCCGGCCCCGGCCGGACACCCGCAGCAGCGGTTCGCCGCGCACCAGTACGCGGCGGGGCGCGGCGCGCGGCGGGGCGTAGCCGGTGAGGGGCTGCAGACGGTACGCGGAGGCCCTGGGCGGGCGGCGGGCGGCCTGGGCGCCCGCCGCCGGGGCGGCGGGCCGGGCGGGTCCCTCTCCGGTGACCGCCGTGAGCACACCGGCCGTGGCGGCCGCTCCCACGGCGCCGGCGCCCGCGATCAACGCCGCGCGTCGGGTGAGCAACTGATCCTTCTTCATGACTCATCAGTCGCCCGGCGGAAGGCCGACGCACCTGAGCAACACCGGTGCGGCGGCACGGTTTCACCCGGACGGCCCACGCGGACGGGTCAGCGGCGGCGCACCAGGGGGAAGGGCAGGGTCTCGCGGATGGTCAGCCCGGTGAGGAACATGACCAGGCGGTCGACTCCGATGCCGAGGCCGCCGGTGGGCGGCATGGCGTATTCGAGGGCGTCGAGGAAGTCCTCGTCGAGTTCCATCGCCTCGGGGTCTCCCCCGGCGGCGAGCAGCGACTGGGCGGTGAGGCGGCGGCGCTGCTCGACCGGGTCGGTCAGTTCCGAGTAGGCGGTGCCCAGTTCGGTGCCGAAGGCGACGAGGTCCCAGCGCTCGGCCAGGCGCGGGTCGGTGCGGTGCTGCCGGGTGAGCGGGGAGACGTCGGTCGGGAAGTCCTTGTAGAAGGTGGGCAGCCCGGTGCGCTCCTCCACCAGCCGCTCGTACATCTCCAGGACGATGTCGCCGTGACCGTCGTCGGCGACGTACGGCACGTCCGCCGCGTCGCACAGGCGTTTGAGTGTGTCGATGCCGGTGCCGGGGTGGATCTCCTCGCCCAGGGCCTCGCCGATGGCGCCGTAGACGGTCTTGACGGGCCACTGCCCGGAGATGTCGTACTCCTCGCCGTCCCTGCGGGCGACGGGCCTGCCGAAGGCGGCGGTGGCGGCCTCCTGGATCAGTTCGCGCACGAGGTCGAGCATCACGTCGTAGTCGGCGTACGCCTGGTAGGCCTCCAGGATGGTGAACTCGGGGTTGTGCTTGTGGTCGGTGCCCTCGTTGCGGAAGGTGCGGCCCATCTCGAAGACCTTCTCCATGCCGCCCACGCAGAGCCGCTTGAGGTACAGCTCGGGGGCGATGCGCAGGTAGAGGTCGAGGTCGTAGGCGTTGATGTGGGTGGTGAAGGGGCGGGCGTTGGCGCCGCCGTGGATCTGCTGGAGCACCGGCGTCTCGACCTCCAGGTAGCCCCGGGCCAGCAGGCCCTGGCGCACGGCCTGGACGGCGGTGGAGCGGGCGCGGACCACGTCGCGGGCGGCGGGGCTGGCGGCGAGGTCGAGGTAGCGCATGCGGACCTTGGCCTCGGGGTCGGCCAGGCCCCGGCGCTTGTCGGGCAGCGGGCGCAGGCACTTGCCGGTGAGCTGCCAGGAGGTGACGAAGACGGTCGGTTCGCCCGTGTCGCTGACGCCTGCGTGCCCGGTGGCGGTGATGTGGTCGCCGATGTCGGTGTCGGCGGTGAAGCGGTCCAGGGCGGGGCCGGAGCGGTCCCGGGTGAGGGCGAGCTGGTGGTCGCCGGACCAGTCGCGCAGGACGGCGAAGACGATGCCGCCGAAGTCGCGGACGAGCATGACGCGGCCGGCGACGGTGACGTCCTGGCCCGGTTCGACCTCGGCGAGGGTGTGGGTGCGGGCGGGGACGTCCACCGGGTACGGGTCGGTGCCGGCGGCGCGCAGCCGTTCGAGGGTGCGGTGCCGGACGCGGACCTGCTCGGGCAGGCCGGCGAGGGGGTCGGCGGGCTCGGTCCCGTCCCCTCCGGCGAGGCCGAGCGCCGCCAGTGACGGCAGCCCCTCCGTGGTGGCGGGCCGCTGTCCGCCCTTCGGGTGCCCGTTTCCCCACAACTTTCGCATCGACGGTACGGAGACGAAGCCCTCGGCGATGGCGGAGGCGAGGCCGACCCGGGCGAGGGAGGCGGCCTCCGCGTAGCACAGGAAGCGGGGGTACCACTCGGGGTGGTACTTGGCGTTGGAGCGGTACAGGGCCTCCAGCTGCCACCACTTGGAGAAGAACAGCAGCAGGCGGCGCCAGAGGCGGAGCACCGGTCCCGCGCCGATGCGGGCCCCCTCCTCGAACACGGAGCGGAACACGGCGAAGTTCAGCGAGACCCGGCGCACCCCCAGTTTCGGGGCGGCGGCGCACAGTTCGGCGACCATGAACTCCATGACGCCGTTGGGGGCGGTGCGGTCACGGCGCATCAGGTCCAGGGAGATGCCGTCCCTGCCCCAGGGCACGAAGGACTGGAGGGCGAGGAGCCGGCCGTCCGCGTCGAGGGCCTCGGCGAGGAGGCAGTCGCCGTCGGCGGGGTCGCCGAGGCGGTCCAGGGCCATGGAGAAGCCGCGTTCGGTCTCGGTGTCGCGCCAGGCGTCGGCCCGTTCGACGATCCGCCGCATCTCGTCCTCGCTGAGGGTGGAGTGGCGGCGGACCCGGCAGGTGACGCCGAGCCGGCGGACCCGGTGGACGGCCTGGCGGGTGACGCGCATGTCGCGGCCGTCGAGGTCGAAGTCGAGGACGTGCAGGATCGCCTCGTCACCGAGCTGGAGCGCGCCGAGCCCGGCGCGTACGAAGGCCCGGGCGCCCTCCTCGGAGGCGCCCATCACGGCCGGGACCCAGGCGTGGCGGCGGGCCACGTCCTGCCAGGCGGCGATGGCGTGCGGCCAGGCCTCCCGGTCGCCCACCGGGTCACCGCCGGCCAGGCACACGCCGGCCTCGACGCGGTAGGCGACGGCGGCCTTGCCACTGGGTGAGAAGACGACGGCCTTGTCGCGGCGGGTGGCGAAGTAGCCGAGGGAGTCCTGGTCGCCGTAGCGGCCGAGCAGGGCGCGGATGCGGGCCTCCTCGTCGTCGTGGAGGGCGGCTTCCAGGCGCTGCGAGCGGAAGAGGGTGGCGGCCGCGTTCAGCAGGGCGAGCGCGCCGAAGAGGCCGAGCAGGAAGAACAGGGCGTGCGGCGGGCGGCCGTCGAAGCTGCCGGCGGGGACGAGTCCGCCGCAGACGCGGTTCGCCGCCCAGGCCAGCCGCTGCCCGGCGGGCAGGGTCCCGGGGAAGGCCTCGACCAGGGCCCAGCCGGCCAGGATCGCCACGGCCAGGCCGGCCACCAGGACGGCGAGGGCCCGGCGGACGGCGGCGCGGCGGGAGGCGGCGTAGAACTCACGGCGGGCGACGATCAGCAGGATCAGGGCGAGGCCGCACACCACGAAGGAGGGCACGGACTCGGCGAACTCGCCGACGGCCATGCCCAGGATGTCGGTCAGGACCAGCAGGCCCAGGTAGACGACGACCAGCCACCAGGCGATCTTCTTGCGGGCTCCGGTGGCGGCGGCGAGCAGGAACAGGAAGACCGCGTAGGCGAGGTTGGCGCTCACCGGGACGAGCAGCAGGTCCAGGAAGCGGACGAGGGGGCGCAGCCCGGTGCGCAGCGGCGGGATGAGCGCGAGCAGAGCGCAGAGCAGTCCGAGGGCGCCGAAGAACACCGCGCATCCCTGGGGCACCCGGCCCAGGAGCCCGTGGGTCCGGTGCGGCGGGCGTATCGGGCCCGCGGTGTCCTTCCCGGCCGCCCCGGTGTCCGCGATGGCACTCATGTATCGACTCTAGGAACACCAGCCCCTTCTCGCCCCTCGAACCTCCCTCCGGACGGCCGGACCCGCGGCCTCCGATAGCCTCACGGCGTGACCGAACAGCACTCCCCTCAGTTCGAACGGGGCACGGACGGGCCCAAGGTGATCGTGGTCGGGGTGGACGGCTCCGACTCCTCCCTGCGGGCCGCGGCCTACGCCGGGGGGCTGGCCCGGCGGCAGCGCGCGCTGCTCGCGGTGGTGTACGTCCAGCCCGTGCTGGCGGCGGGGGCGGCGCTGGGGGCGCCGGTGGCCGGGACGACCGACGCGATCGCCGAGGACCTGGTGGCGCAGATCCGCGAGGCGGCGGAGCGGCTCAAGGGGATATTCGAGGTCCGCTGGGAGTTCCACACGTTCCGCGGCGACCCGTACAACGGCCTGGTGAAGGCGGCCGACGAACTCAAGGCGGACGCGGTGGTCGTGGGCGCCTCGGAGCAGGCGGGACACCGGATCGTCGGGTCGGTGGCGGTGCGGCTGGTGAAGGCCGGGCGGTGGCCGGTGACGGTGGTGCCGTAGGGCGTCGCGCGGTTCCGCTCGATCCCTGCGTGGTGTCTTCCGCCGGGCGGTGGCCTGGGTCATCATGATCCGCTGTCAGCCGTTTGCCACTCGTGAAGAGGTGAGGCGCATGGCCGGGCTCCGGATGGGCGAAGGGATTCTCCGCCGCAAACCCATCGAGCGGATCGACGAGACGGAAACGGGCGAGGGGACCCGGCTGGAGCGGTCCCTGGGGTTGTGGCAGCTGACCGCCATCGGCGTCGGCGGCATCATCGGCGCGGGCATCTTCACCCTGGCCGGCACGGTGGCCAACGGCACGGCGGGCCCGGCGGTGCTCGTCTCGTTCCTGATCGCGGGGGTCGCCTCCGCGGCGGCCGCCCTGTCCTACGCCGAGTTCGCGGGGCTCATCCCGAAGGCGGGCTCCGCCTACACCTACGGCTACGCGGTGCTGGGCGAGCTGGCCGGCTGGTTCATCGGCTGGGACCTGCTGCTGGAGTACACGGCGATCGTGGCGGTGGTCGCCATCGGCATCTCGGGCTACTTCAGCTTCCTGGTGGGCGAGACGGGCGCCGATCTGCCGGCCTGGATGCTGGGCGCGCCCGGCACGGGCGACGGGCACCGGGTCGACCTGTTCGCGGCGCTGCTCTGCCTGCTGATCGCGTATCTGCTGACCCTCGGGATCCGCAACGCGGCCCGTTTCGAGACGGTCGTGGTGATCCTCAAGGTCCTGGTGGTGCTGCTGGTGATCGCCGTGGGCGTGCTCCACATCGACACGGCGCACTACGACCCCTTCTTCCCGTACGGGGTCGGCGGGGCGTTCACGGGCGCGGCGACGGTGTTCTTCGCGGTGTTCGGCTACGACGCCATGTCGACGGCGGCCGAGGAGTCCAAGGACGCGCAGCGCCACATGCCCAAGGCGATCATCTACTCGCTGGTCGTCTCGATGGTGCTGTACGTGGCGGCCTGTCTGGTCCTCACGGGCATGCAGGACTACAAGGACATCGACCCGGAGAGCGGGTTCTCCACGGCGTTCAAGGCGGTGGGGCTGAGCGGCCTGGCGGACGTGATCGCGGTCGGCGCCATCATCGGCATCCTCACCGTCATGTTCACGTTCATGCTGGGCGTGACGCGGGTGTGGTTCTCGATGTCCCGGGACGGACTGCTGCCCACCTGGTTCGCGAAGACCCATCCGACGCGACACGTGCCGACGCGGGTCACCTGGATCGTGGGGGTGGCCTCGGCGGTGATCGCCGGGTTCCTGCCGATCGGCGAGGCGGCCGAGCTGACGAACATCGGCATCCTGCTGGCGTTCGTCGTGGTGTGCGCGGCGGTGATCGTGCTGCGCTACCGGCGGCCGGACCTGCCGCGCACCTTCCGCACGCCGTGGATGCCGGTGGTGCCCGCGGTCGGGATCGTGTTCTCCATCTGGCTGATCACGTTCCTGCAGTGGCAGACCTGGGCGCGGTTCGCCGTCTGGTTCGCGTTGGGGCTCGTCGTGTACTTCGCCTACTCCTACCGGCACTCGAAGCTGGCCGGGCGCCGGCCGGAGCGGACGGACTGAGGCACTAGCCCCCCATGACGAGCCCGTCCTCGGCGGCGCCCCGGCTGAGGACGACGTCGCGGATGCGGTCGCGCACGGCCCGGACGTCGGCGCCCTGGGCCAGGGCCCGGTTGAGGTCGACGACCCGGCCGGCGTCGACGTCGAACAGCTGCGGGACGAACTCGGCCCTGGTCACCTCCCAGCGGCCGCCCGGCCGGGCGGGCGGGGCGAAGGTGAAGCGGCCGAGGGTGGACTGGTTGCCGCGCGGGTCCTTGTCGCCCTCGGGATTGGTCATCAGACCGGCGATCTGGTCGCCCATGCCGTAGATCACCCAGGTGCCGTTGACCTTCTCGTAGGCCTGTGGGACGTGGGCGTGGGTGCCCAGGATCAGGTCGATGTCCGGGCGGCCCCCCGTGCGGGCGGCGGTGAGGCCGCGGGCCAGGGACAGCTGCCGTTCGTCGGGGGCGTCCTGCCATTCGGTGCCCCAGTGCATCGAGACGACGACCACGTCGGCGCCGGCGCCGCGCGCGGCCCGGGCGTCGGCGAGGATCCGGGCCTCGTCGATGAGGTTGACGGCCCAGGGCTGCCCCTCGGGGAACGGGATGCCGTTGGTGTCGTAGGTGTAGGCGAGGTGGGCGATCTTCGCCGGGCCCGCCTGGAGGACCGTCACGGTGCGGGCCTCCTCCTCGCTGCGGGCCGAGCCGGCGTGCCGTACGCCCGCCCGGTCGAGGGCGTCGAGGGTGCGGCGGATGCCGTCGGCGCCGTCGTCGAGGGTGTGGTTTGAGGCGGTGGAGCAGCCGTCGTAGCCGGTGGCGGCGAGGGCCCGGGCGATCTCCGGCGGGGACTTGAAGGTGGGGTAGCCGCTGTAGTCGCCGTCGGCGCCGTAGACGGTCTCCATGTGGCACAGGGCGAGGTCGGCGCCGGAGACGACGGGGCGGATCCCGTCGAGCATGGGCCGGAAGTCGTAGCCGGTGCCGCCGGCGTCGAACCGGGCCCGGTCGATGATCGTGTCGTGCGGGAGGACGTCGCCGGAGGCGACGAGTGTGAAGCCGCGGGGCCCGGCGGCGGAGGGTGCCGGGCGGCCGGGGCCGGGCGGTTCGTGGCTGCGGGCCTGGCAGGCGGCGCCTGCGGCGAGGACGACGGTGAGGGCCAGGGCCACCTGTCGACTGCGTGCGATCATCCATTCACCCCACGGTGGGCGTTGTGGTCGTATTTACACACAAATAGGAAAGAAGGCTCGGAGCGCCCCACGTGGCTCCGACACGCTCATCGGCCCGACCGGCACCCGCCCGGTGGAGCGCCCCGACCGTTCGTCGAACCGTTCGTCGACGCGATCGACCGTCCGCCGCACAGCCGGGTACGTGCCCTGTGCCCCGGCGGCACCCTGCGGTGGCATACGGCCATGACGGCCGGATCCACTCTCACGAACGGCACGACCGCCGAGCACGAGCTCGCCGCACTGCAGCGGGAGCACGGCCGGCCCCTCTTCGCGCTCCTGCTGCGCCTGTGCGACGGAGACCGGCAGCGCGCGGAGGACCTGGTCCAGGAGACCCTGGTGCGCGCCTGGCAGCACCCCGAGGCCCTGCGCGCCGACGACTTCGACTCGGTACGGCCCTGGCTGATGACCGTCGGGCGGCGACTGGCGATCGACGCCCGGCGCGCCCGGCAGGCCCGTCCGCCCGAGGTCGGCGACGCGGTGCTGGAGAACGCGCGGGTCAGTTCCGACCACGCCGAGCGGGCCG
Source organism: Streptomyces sp. NPDC085932 (assembly GCF_044540525.1). Lineage (NCBI taxonomy): Bacteria > Bacillati > Actinomycetota > Actinomycetes > Kitasatosporales > Streptomycetaceae > Streptomyces > Streptomyces sp. NPDC085932. The sequence goes on along the minus strand of NZ_JBITSJ010000001.1, from coordinate 1,237,187 downwards.
CGGCGACGCTCGACGTGCGCCGGGCTGTGAAGACACTCACTCCGGAGCACCGTGAAGTCCTGGTGCTCGTGTACTTCCAGGGGGCGAGTGTGGCGGAAGCCGCGGCGACCCTCGGGATCCCGCCCGGTACCGTGAAGTCCCGCGCGTACTACGCGCTGCGCGCCCTGCGCCGGGTGCTACCGGGTTACGCAGCCGACCTGCGGTGAAACCCACGGCCGAGTCAAACCTCCGTAAAGCGCCTTGCTGAGGACCCCGGTTGAGTAATCGGGTGTTCCTATCCGTGTTCCGGATGGGGCCGACAACGCCCCGGGACCCGGTGTCGGCCGACGCGCACGTACCGGAGGAAGGCAGGAAGGGATGCTGCACAGAGGTCACGAGAGCACGGATGGTTCGGACGGCGAACTGACCGTCCCCATGGCGTGGTTGTACGCGGAGTACATCGCGGACGAGCTGCTGCGGACCGGCGATCTGATGCCGCCGACGTCCTTCGAGTTCCGCGCGGGGCGCGACGCCCTGGCGCTGACCATCTTCCTCTCCGACACCGACGGGGAGCTGTCGGGCATCCGGGTGGTCACCCAGCTGGAGACGTGGCTGTCGCTGACCGCGTACGACCAGCCGTGGCAGGAGTGGGTGGGCGAGCGGCTGGCGGAGCTGGCCGCCGATGCCGCCGCGTCGGGCCGGGCCGCGCCGGACCTGGAGCTCGCCGAGGAGGCCTGGCGCTGGCTGCAGGAGACGGAGCTGCTCGCGCCCGATCTGAACGCGGTACCGGGCGGCGCTCCGGTGGTCGGGGAGGACGAGGGGCCGAAGGTCTGGACGCCCGCCTGGCAGCTCGGACTGCCCCTGGGACACCTCGCGATCCATCTTTTCTAGATTTCCGCGGCCCCGGACCAATCCGGGGGGCGGAGGGCTCCGAATCCTTTGGTTGCGATTGTGTCACCGGCTTGAGTGATTCCGCTGCCTGGTCCGTACCGGTGGGAGCAAGGAGTAACCCCACCCGCACCCAACGGCACGAGGATTCGGCATGAGGTCCCTGGAAAGGCATCGCGACGTCGGCGCCTACGCGCTCGGCGTGCTGGACGAGGCGGAGGCCTTCCGCTTCGAGGACCACCTCATGGAGTGCCCCAAGTGCGCTGCAGAGGTGACGGAATTCGGCCAGACGACACGGCAGTTGATGCTGTACCGGCGGGCGACGCCGCGGCTGGTGAACCCGGTGGTCCAGCCCGGCCCGCGCCTGCTGGACCGGCTGCTGGCCGAGGTGGCGACCCGGCGCCGGGCCGGCCGCCGGCGCATGGTGTTCGCGCTGGCCGCCTCCGTCGTGCTCGCGGTGTCGGTGCCCGGGGTCGCGGTGATGGCCGAGAGCGGCGGCGACACGGCCCGGACGGTCGCGGCGACCGATGTGCGCACCGGGGTGTGGGCCCAGGTCACCACGGCGGACGAGGCCTCGGGCAGTCAGGTCGAGCTGCGCGTGAAGGACGCCTCCGACGGGCGCGCCTGCCACCTGGTCATCGTCGGCCGGGACGGCACCGAGGAGATCGCCACCAGCTGGCACGGGCCCGGCCACGACACCGAGCCGCACACGATGATGACCAGTTCCTCCCTGCACCCCGACGACATCGCCCGCTTCGAGATCCGCTCCGCGACCGGAGAGGTCCTGGCACGGCTCGAAGCGAGCTGACCATCCGTCCGCCCCGGTCGCCGGGCGGCCCGGGCGCCCCGGTGTGAGACTGCTGACGACGCCCTCCGGGAGCCCTCCCGGGGTGCCCGCGGTCCCGGCGAGGGGAGAGAAGGTGACGACGGCAGAGACCGGTGACGACCGTCTGGAGGAGTTCCTCGCCGACCCGGCGAACGCCGCGCTGGATCTGACCACCACCGTCGCCCGCTGCACCAAGGCCCTGGGACTGCAGCACTCCGTGGTGTACCTCGCCGACATCCAGCAGCGCCGCCTGGTGCCCCTCACCGACGTCACCCCGCCGCTGCCCGTGGACGGCTCGCTCGCCGGCTGGACGTACCGCACCCAGTCCCTGCGGGTGGAGGAGTCCGAGTCGGGCGGCATGACGGCGTGGATCCCCCTGGTGGACGGCGCGGAGCGGCTCGGCGTGCTGGCCGTGCTCTCCCCGTCGCTGACCCCGGTCGTGCTGCGCCGCGCCCGGGCCCTGGCCACCCTGCTCGCCATGACGATCACGTCCAGGCGCGCGTACAAGGACTCCTTCGTCCGGCGTACCCGCACGGAACCGATGCGGCTGCCCGCCGAGATGCTGCGGGCCTTCCTGCCGCCCCGCACCATCGGCACCGCCCACGTGGTCTCCACGGCCGTGCTGGAACCGGCCTACGAGATCGGCGGCGACGCCTTCGACCACGCCCTGACGGAGACGACCCTGCACGCCACCGTCCTGGACGCCATGGGACACGACCTGGCCTCCGGGCTCACCACGGCCGTGTCGCTGGCCGCGTGCCGCAACGCCCGGCGCACCGGCGCGGATCTGCCCGAGCTGGTGGAGTGCGTCGACGACGCGCTGGCGCGCTGGCTGCCCGACCAGTTCTGCACCGGTGTGCTGGCCCAGCTGGACCTGGCCTCCGGGATGCTGCGCTGGTGCAACTGCGGGCATCCCACCCCGCTGCTCATCCGCGAGGAGCGGCTGCACGTGGACGCCATGCGGCGCGAGGCGGATCCGCCGATGGGCCTGCCGTCGCTGCTCGCCGGGCGCACCCGGCAGACGCACGAGATCGCCCTGAAGCCCGGCGACCGGGTGCTGATGTACACGGACGGGGTGACCGAGGCCCGGGGCAGCGACGGCGGCGAGTTCGGCCTCGAACAGTTCGCCGACTTCGTCATCCGGGCCACGGCGGCGGGCGAGCTGGCGTCCGAGACCCTGCGGCGGCTCATCCACTCCATCCTGGACTCGCCCACCAGCCGGCTGCGGGACGACGCGACCATCCTGATGTTCGAGTGGAACCCGCCCTCCCGGTGAGGGCCGGGCCGGTCACTTCAGCAGGCGGGACATCCTGCGGTCGGCCAGCGGCTTGCCGCCCGTCTGGCAGGTCGGGCAGTACTGCAGCGAGGAGTCGCTGAAGGACACCTCGCGGATGGTGTCCCCGCACACCGGACAGGGCTCGCCGGTGCGGCCGTGCACGCGCAGGCCGCTCTTCTTCTCGGCCTTCAGCCGACCGGCGGCCACGCCCCGGGAACGCTCGACGGCCTCGGTGAGCGTCTCGCGCAGGGCCGCGTACAGCCGCCCCGTCTCCTCCTCGCTCAGCGACGCGGCCAGTTTGAAGGGCGACATCCTCGCCGCGTGCAGGATCTCGTCGCTGTAGGCGTTGCCGACGCCCGCGATCAGGCCCTGGTCGCGCAGGGCGCCCTTGAGCTGCCGCCGTTCACCGGCCAGGAGGTCCGCCAGGCGCCGCTCGTCGAAGTCGTCGGCGAGCGGGTCCGGGCCGAGCCGGGCCACGCCCGGCACCTCCTGCGGATCCCCCACGACGTACACCGCGAGGCGCTTCTGCGTGCCGGCCTCGGTGAGGTCGAAGCCGGCACCCGTCTCCAGGGCCACGCGCAGGGCCAGCGGGCCCTTGCCGGGGCGGGGCGGGCCGTCGGGGAGGCGGTCCTTCCAGTGCAGCCAGCCCGCGCGGGCCAGGTGCGTCACCAGGTGCGGTCCGTCCGCGGTGGCCAGGTCCAGGAACTTGCCGTGCCGGCGCACGGCGGTGACCTCGTGGCCCTCCAGCGCGGACAGCGGCGGCTGGTACGTCTTCAGGACGCTGATGGCGACGGGCAGCACCCGCACGATCTCGTGGCCGACCAGGTGCTCGGTCAGGAAGTCCTTGAGCGCCTCGACCTCGGGGAGTTCCGGCATAGGTCCAGAGTGCCACGTGGGTCAGTCGTGGTCCGGCACCACGAACTCGCACCAGACGGCCTTGCCGCCGCCCCGGGCCTCCACGCCCCACACGTCGGTGAGCAGCTCGACGAGCAGCAGGCCCCGTCCGGAGACACCCGAGTCGCCCGCCTCGCGGCGGCGGGGCAGCGCGCTGGAGGAGTCCTCGACCTCGACGCGCAGCCGGCGGTCGGAGCCGGTGAGGACCCGCAGGGTGAGGGTCGCCGAGCCCTCGGTGTGCATCAGGGCGTTGGTGATCAGCTCGTCGGCGACCAGCTCGATCTCGTCGGCGCGGTCCCCGGCACCCCAGGCGGCGACCGCGGTGCGGATCATGTGCCGGGCCTCGGAGAGGGCGGCCGGGTCACCGGGCGCCACCTGGCGCTGGAGGCGGCGGCCGGCGTGCGGGCCCTCGGGGCCGCGCCGGCGCAGCAGGAGCAGGGCGACGTCGTCGTCGCCGCCGCGTTCGGCGGCCACGTCGATGAGCCGGTCGGCGAGGTCCCGCACGTCCTCGGGGCCGGTGGCGACGAGGGCGGTGAGGGTGCGCATCCCGTCGTCGAGGTCGGCGCCGGGCTGCTCGACCAGGCCGTCGGTGCACAGCAGCAGGGTGTCGCCCGGGTCGAGTTCCACCGTGCCGACGGGGTAGTCGAGGCGGCCGAACTCGGCGGACAGGCCGAGCGGCAGGCCGCCCGGGACGCCGATCCGGCGGCAGGAGCCGTCGGTGAGCCGGACGAGCGGGTCGATGTGCCCGGCGCGGACCACCTGCAGCACGCCGGTGGACAGGTCGGCCTCCGCGTAGAGGCAGGTGGCGGAGCGGTCCGTGTCGAGTTCGTGCAGGAAGACCGAGGCGCGGGCCATCACGGTGGCCGGCGGGTGGCCTTCGGCGGCGTAGGCGCGCAGCACGATGCGCAGCTGGCCCATGACGGCGGCGGCGTGCGTGTCGTGGCCCTGGACGTCGCCGATGACGGCGCCGACCCGGCCGCCGGGCAGCGGGATCAGGTCGTACCAGTCGCCGCCGATGTCCCGGCCGACCGAGCCGCCGATGGTGGCCGCCCGGTAGCGCACGGCGACGTCGGCGCCGGGCACGCTGGGGATGGTCCGCGGCAGCATCGCCTGCTGCAGCCCTTGGGCGAGGTCCATCTCCTGCTCGTAGAACATGGCCCGTTGCAGACTCTGCGCGATGCTGCTGCCGAGGGCGACGAGGATGTTGCGCTCCTCGGTGGTGAAGCCGTGCCGGTCGCTGTAGAGCAGGCCCATCGCGCCGATCGGGCGGGCCTGGACGATGAGCGGCAGGTAGGCGGCCGAGGTGATGTTCAGACCGGTGATGTGGGGCCACAGGATCGGGTAGCGCTCGGCGAACTCCTCGGGCGATTCGATGAAGCAGGGGCCGAGGGTCCGCACGGCCTCGCTCATCGGGTAGGGCTCGTCGATGCGGGTGACGCGGGTGCCGGGCACGAACGCGTCCTCGGGTCCCTCGGCGACCAGGCGGATGCGGCCGGCCTCGACCAGGCCCATGACGAGGCTGGTGGCGCCCAGGTGGATGAGGCCGTGGGTGTCCTTGAGGACGTCGATGACGTCCTGGACGGTGCGGGCGTGGGCGAGGGCGGCCGTGGTGAGTTCGACGACGCTGGTCTGTTCCCGGCGGGCCTCGTCCCGGTCGGCCTGGTCGCGGCGGGCGTCGCTCTCGCCGAGCTCGCGGGTGGCGTCCCGGACGATGCCGATGATGCGGCGGGGGCGGCCGGTCTCGTCGCGCCGGATGTAGCCCTGGGTGTGCGTCCAGCGCAGGCTGCCGTCGCGGCGGCGGATGCGGAAGTAGGCGCCGTAGTTCTCGCTGCCGTCCTTCAGGGCCTGGGAGACCGCGGTGTCCAGGCGCCGGGCCTCGCCGGGCGGGACGCGCCCGGAGAGGCTCTCGGGGTGGTCGTCGTACTCGTCGGGGCGCACGTCGAAGACCTCGTGGGCCTGCGCGTCCATCTGCATCAGGCCGGTGTCCAGGTCCCAGTCGAAGCTGCCCATCCGGTTGAGCGCGAGGATCGGATCCGGGTGGGCGGGCCAGTCGTCCGGGAGTGACAGGGCGGCGCTCGCTCCCTGATCAGCCATGGGCCCACCTTGCCAGGGTTCGTCCGATTCTTCGACCGGATGTGCCGAGTGTACGGGCCGCTCGCGCGACGGGCCCTCAGTCGCCGAAGACGTCCGTGGGGCTGCCGAAGATGCTGTCGTCGGCCGGTTCGTCGGGAATCAGCCCGGCCCCGTCCGGCACGTCGGGCCCGTCGGGCACGGCAGCGGGGCCGACCTCGTCCGGTTCGCCGAGGTCTTCCGGCTCCTGGTCCGCGGCGGCGTCCCGGGGCGCCGGTTCGCCGGGGGGCGGTACGGCGTCGGGGGCCGGGGGCGGGGCGGCGTCACCGGCCGGGTCCCCTTCCGGGGGCGTGCGGGGGGTGTCCGTGGGCGGGGGCGTGGGCGGTGCCGGGGGCCGGGTCGCCCACACCGGCGGCGGCAGGGCCCGGTCGTGGCGCACGTCGTGCCCGGGCCGTCGTTCGATCCAGGTCCGGTCGGCGAGGTCGATGATCGTGAAGTCGGTGACGGCGTGCGGGGCGGCGGTCACGACGACGGCCTCGCCGGGCCGGTAGCCGGGCCAGGGCGTGCCCCGGGTGCCGGGTGTGCCGCGCAGGGCGAGCGGCGGGCGCAGGGGGTTGCCGCAGGCGCAGCGGAGGCGGGGCACGCCCCGGTCGTCGACCAGGACGGCCGTGCCCGCCTGGAGGACGGCCTGGTAGCCGGCGACCCGGCCGGCGCGGTGACCATGGCCGGTGACGCGGGTGTCGGCGCGCAGCACGACCGGGGTGAGGGCCCGCACGTAGTCCGGGACGGCCTCCGGGGAGACGCCCGCGACCCGGGCGAAGGCACGGCCCGCGGCGCGGTCGCGGGTGAGGTGGCCGATCTGCCGGCCGATGTCGCAGCTGCCGGTCCGCTCGGTGCCGCCGTAGAGGCCGGGGGTGGCGCCGGAGAGGGAGCGCGGGCCGGTGGAGACCCGGACGGCACCGCCCGCCGTCCGCGGCGCGGGTTCGGCCGGGGCCGGGGCGGGAGCCGGGACCGCCGTGGAGTCCGTGAAGGGGTCCGGGCCCGGGTCGTCGGCCGCCTGGAGGACGAGCACCGCGGCCGCCGGCCCGGTGTCCTCGCCGTCTCCGGCGCGGCCGGCGCCGCACGCCGAGAGCAGGAGCGCCGCGGTGAGCGCGCAGGCCGTGGTGAAGGCCCCGGTGGGTGTCCGCACCTCGTCCTCCCGCTCACGTCGGCCCGTTTCGGGCAGTTCGTCACTATTGTTTGCTGCGCTCACTCGGGTTACGCAACCGGAGTGGTGGTACGCGGAGCGTGACACCGGCGTCGGGCGTGTCACGGGGAGGAGGGCACCGTCGTGGAGTGGTTCACCGCGTCCGACTACTGGCTGACCCGGCTGGTCTTCCAGCGGGCGCTGGCCGCCGTGTACCTGGTGGCGTTCCTGACGGCGGCGCTGCAGTTCCGGGCGCTGATCGGGCGGCGCGGCATGCTGCCGGTGCCGGAGTTCGTCGAGCGGGTGCCGTTCAAGCGGGCGCCGAGCCTGTTCCAGCTGCACTACTCGGACCGCTTCTTCGCGCTGTGCGCCTGGGCGGGCTGCGCGGTGTCGGCGGCGCTGCTGGCGGGGCTGGACTCGCTGCTGCCGCTGTGGGGCGGGATGCTGCTGTGGCTGGTGCCGTGGGTGCTGTACCTGTCGATCGTCAACGTCGGGCAGACCTGGTACTCGTTCGGCTGGGAGTCGCTGCTGCTGGAGGTCGGGTTCCTCGCCGTGTTCCTCGGCAACGGCGAGGTGGCGCCGCCGCTCGTGGTGCTGTTCCTGCTGCGGTGGATCCTGTTCCGGGTGGAGTTCGGCGCGGGACTGATCAAGATGCGCGGCGACGCGTGCTGGCGCAGGCTCACCTGCCTGGACCACCATCACGAGACCCAGCCGATGCCGGGTCCGCTCAGCTGGTTCTTCCACCACCTGCCCCGGCCCCTGCACCGGGTCGAGGTGGCCGCGAACCACGTCACCCAACTGGTGGTGCCCTTCGCGCTGTTCACCCCGCAGCCCGTGGCGACGGGGGCCGCCGCGCTGATGATCGTCACCCAGCTGTGGCTGGTGCTGTCGGGCAACTTCGCCTGGCTGAACTGGATCACGATCGTGCTGGCGCTGTCGGCGGTGCGCTTCCCGGGCGACGCGCCGGACGTGCCGGACGCCCCGCTCTGGTACGTCGTGCTGGTGCTCGCCGTGTCGGCGCTGCTGGCGGGCCTGAGCCTCCGGCCGGTGCGCAACATGCTCTCCCGCCAGCAGGTGATGAACCGCTCCTTCGACCCGCTGCACCTGGTCAACACCTACGGGGCGTTCGGCAGCGTGAGCCGGGTGCGGTACGAGGTCGTGGTCGAGGGCACCACGGACGAGGTGCCGCGGGCGGACTCGGACTGGCGGGAGTACGAGTTCAAGGGCAAGCCCGGTGATCCCCGGCGGTGGCCGCGCCAGTTCGCGCCCTACCATCTGCGCCTGGACTGGCTGATGTGGTTCGCCGCCCTCTCCCCCGCCTACGCCGACCCGTGGTTCGGCAGGCTGGTGGAGCGGCTGCTGGAGAACGACCGGGACACGCTGAAGCTGCTGCGCCGCTCACCCTTCCCGCCGGACGAGCCGCCCCGCTTCGTGCGCGCCCGGCTGTTCCGCTACCGCTGCACGACCTGGCGTGAGCTGCGCGAGACCGGCGCCTGCTGGGATCGGACCTACGTGCGGGAGTACCTGCCGCCGACGCGGCTGGCGGGGACGGTTCACAGGCCGTAGACGCGGGCGGCGGTGGTGTCGAGGATCTGCGCGTGGTCGCGCGGGCCGGTCAGCCGGCGGGTGGCGTCGAGGATGCCGCCGTAGGTCCCGGCCAGGGTGGAGACCGGCCAGTCCGAGCCGTACATCAGCCGGCCGGGCCCGAACGCCTCCAGCGCGACGTCGGCGTACGGGCGCAGGTCCTCGACGGTCCAGGAGGCGGGGTCGGCCTCGGTGGCCAGGCCGGAGAGCTTGGCGACGGTGTTGGGCAGGGCGGCCAGGGCCCGCAGGCCGGACGCCCAGGGTTCGAGGGCGCCGGTCGCGACGGGTGGTTTGCCGAGGTGGTCCAGGACGAAGGTGAGGCCGGGCAGGGCGGCGGCCGCCCGCACGCAGGCCGGCAGCTGGTGGGGCAGGACGACGAGGTCGTAGACCAGTCCGGCGTCGGCGACGGCGGCCAGTCCGCGCAGCACGTCCGGGCGCAGCAGCCACCCGGGGTCGGCTTCGCCCTGGACCTGGTGGCGGATGCCCTTGAGGTACCGGCCGCCGGGGAGTTCGCGCAGGCGGGCGAGTTCGGCGGCCACGTCGGGCCGGGTGAGGTCGGTCCAGCCGACGACGCCCGCGATCAGGTCGTGCTGCTCGGCCAGGGCCAGGAACTCCGGGGTCTCCTCGGGCACGGTGACCGTCTGGACGAGGACCGTGCGGCCCACTCCGGCGGCCCTCGCCTCGGGTTCGAGGTCCTGCAGGGTGAAGTCACGGCGCAGCGGCAGCAGTTCGGGGCCGGTGATCCAGTCCTGGTCGCGGACGGACAGGTCCCAGACGTGATGATGGGCGTCGGTCACCGTCATGCGGGCAGCTCCCACACGACGGGCAGGCCGGCGCGGGCGCCCTCGCCGGAGTAGTCGTGGACGACGTCGAGCAGCCGGGCCATGCGGGCCTGCCAGGCGACGTTGACCGGCAGCTTCTCCAGTTCGGCGAGGAGAAGGGCGTAGTCCGCGCACTCCAGGACGTGGAACAGGTCCGTGCCGCTGCGCCAGATGGTCCAGGACGTGGCACCCGCGGCGCGGATGGCGTCGGTGAGTTCCTCGGGGACCTCGCGGTGGGCGGCCTCGTAGGCGGCGACGCGGTCGGCGCGGACCTTGGTGTGCAGGGCGACTCTCATGACGGCTCCTCACGGGACGCCTCGCCGGGGACGGGGGCGTCGGCGGGCAGAAGGCCCTCGGCGCGCAGGTCCTGCCACACCGCGCCGGGCACCTCGGCGGCGAACTGGTGGGCGCAGTCCCGGACTTCGTGCGCCGAGCGGGCTCCGACGAGGACGCTCGCGACGGCCGGGTGGGCGGCGCAGAAGGCCAGGGCGACGGCGCGCAGCGTGGTGCCGTGCCGGTCGGCGACGGATTTCAGGCGCAGGGCGCGCTCGACCAGGTCGGACGGGGCGGCGGTGTAGTTGTAGCGGGCGCCCGGCTCGGGGTTGGCCAGCAGGCCGGAGTTGAAGGCGCCGCCGATGACCACGGACGTGCCGCGTTCCAGGGCCGCCGGCAGCAGGTCGGTGAGGGCGCTCTGGTCGAGGAGGGTGTAGCGGCCGGCGCAGAGCACCACGTCCACGTCGGTGTCGCGGACGAAGCGGGTGAGCATCGCGGACTGGTTCATCCCGGCGCCGATCGCGCCCACCACGCCTTCCGCGCGCAGCTTCTCCAGGGCCGGGTAGCCCTCGCGGAAGGCCGCCTCGGCGTGCTCGTCGGGGTCGTGGAGGTAGACGACGTCGACCCGGTCCAGGCCGAGGCGTTCCAGGCTGGCCTCCAGGGTGCGGCGGACGCCGTCGGCGCCGAAGTCCCACACCCGCCGGTGGGTGGCGGGCACCGCGAAGCCGTTCGCCAGGTCGTCGCCGGTGCCGTCGGCAGGTTCGAGGCGGCGGCCCACCTTGGTGGAGAGCGTGTACTCCTCGCGGGGGTGGTCGCGCAGGGCGGCGCCGAGCCGGCGTTCGGAGAGGCCGAGGCCGTAGTGCGGGGCGGTGTCGAAGTAGCGGATGCCCCGCTGCCAGGCGGCCTCCACGGCCTCGTGGGACTGCTCCTCACCGACCTCGGTGTACAGGTTGGCGATGGCGGCGGCGCCGAAGGACAGGGCGCTGACCTCGACGCCGCTGCCGCCGAGCCGGTTCACCGGGCCACCGGGCGCAGCCGCAGGCCCTGCATGCCGCCGTCGACGGCGAGCGCGGTGCCCGTGGTGGCGCCGGACAGAGGGCTCGCCAGGTAGGCGACGGCGCCCGCCACCTCGGCCGCGGAGACCAGGCGGCCGGTGGGCTGGCGGCCCTCCAGGGCGGCGCGTTCGGCGGCCGGATCGAGGGCGGCGTCCAGGAGGCGGCCGACCCAGGGGGTGTCGACCGTGCCCGGGTTCACGCAGTTGACGCGGATGCCCTCGCGGACGTGGTCGGCGGCCATGGCGAGGGTCAGGGCGTACACGGCGCCCTTGGTGGCGCTGTACAGGGCGCGCTGCGGCAGGCCCGCGGTGGCGGCGACGGAGCAGGTGTTGACGATCGCCGCGTGCGCGGAGGCCCGCAGGTGGGGCAGGCAGGCGCGGGTGGTGCGGACCATGCCGACGACGTTCACGTCGTGGACGCGGTGCCACTCCTCGTCGGGATTGTCCTCGACGGTGCCCTGGGCGCCGATGCCCGCGTTGTTCACCAGGACGTCGAGCCCACCGAGTTCCGCGACCGCCGCCGCGACGGCCGCGCGCACGGAGGTGTCGTCGGTGACGTCGGCGCGGTGGCCGAGGAGTGGCTTGCCGACCGTGGACGGGTCCCGGTCGAGGACGGCGACCTGTGCGCCGCGCTCGGCCAGCAGCTCGGCGGTGGCCCGGCCGATGCCGGAGGCGCCTCCCGTCACCAGGGCCCGCAGGCCCTCGAAGTCGCTCATGCGGCGTGCCCCTTCTTCGTCGCGGCGAGGTCGGCGGCCCAGAACTCGCCGCCCGGGTACGTGTAGCGCGCCAGCGCCTCGGGCCGCAGGGCGGCCGAGAACCCCGGCGCGGTGGGTGCCGTGTAGTGACCCTGCCGGATCACCACCGGGTCGAGGAAGTGGTCGTGCAGATGGTCGACGTATTCGATGACGCGGTCCTCGGTCGTGCCGGTCAGGGCGACGTAGTCGAACATGGACAGGTGCTGGACGAGTTCGCACAGGCCGACCCCGCCGGCGTGCGGGCACACCGGCACCCCGAATTTGGCCGCGAGCAGCAGGATCGCGAGGTTCTCCGGGACACCGCCGACCCGGGCCGCGTCGATCTGGACGACGTCGAGCGCGCCGGCCTGGAGGAGCTGCTTGAAGACGATGCGGTTGTGCACGTGCTCGCCGGTGGCGACCTTCACGGGGGCGACGGCCCGGCGGATCGCCGCGTGGCCGAGGATGTCGTCGGGGCTGGTGGGTTCCTCGATCCAGTACGGGTCGAAGGCGGCGAGGGCCTTCGTCCAGCGGATCGCCTCGTCGACGTCCCAGCGCTGGTTGGCGTCGACGGCCATCCGCACGGTGGGTCCGATGACCGCACGGGCCACGCGGCAGCGGCGGATGTCGTCGTCGAGGTCGGCGCCGACCTTGAGTTTGATCTGGGTGAAGCCGTCGGCGACGGCCCGGGCCGCGAGGCGGGTCAGCTTGGCGTCGTCGTAGCCGAGCCAGCCGGGCGAGGTGGTGTAGGCCGGGTAGCCGCGCTCCAGCAGCCGGGCGGTGCGCTCCCCGGCGCCCTCCCGGCCCCGGCGGAGCAGGGCCAGGGCCTCCTCGGGGGTGAGGGCGTCGGTGAGGTAGCGGAAGTCGATCTGGCCGACGAGCCATTCCGGTTCGGCCTCGGCGAGCAGCCGCCACAGGGGCAGGCCGGCCCGCTTGGCGGCGAGGTCCCACACGGCGTTGACGACGGCGCCGATCGCCATGTGCATCACGCCCTTCTCGGGTCCCAGCCAGCGCAGCTGGCTGTCGCCGATCAGGTCGCGGTTGAGGGTGGCGGGGTCGGCGCACAGCGCGTCCAGGTCGCGGCCGAGGAGGTGTCCGCGCAGCGCGTCGATGGCGGCGACCTGGACCTCGTTGCCCCGCCCGATCGTGAAGGCGAACCCGTGCCCTTCGTGCCCGTCGGCCGCGTCGGTGCGCAGCACGACGTAGGCCGCCGAGTAGTCGGGGTCGGGGTTCATCGCGTCGGAGCCGTCGAGCTCGCGCGAGGTGGGGAAGCGGATGTCGTGGGTGTCGACCGCGGTGATGCGGGCGGGCGTCGGGGACACGGAGGGCCTTTCGTCGGTCGGGGCGGGTTCAGTCCTGGGCGCGGCCGGTCGTCACCCGGGCGATCATGAGGGCGACCAGGATGATCCCGCCGTAGATGGCCTGGATCCAGAACGACGGCACCTGCGCGAGGGTGAGCAGGTTCTGCACGACGCCCAGAAGGAGTACGCCGGTCAGGGCGCCGAACATGGTGCCGTTGCCGCCGTCGAGGGCGATGCCGCCGATCACCGCGGCCGCGAACACCGTGAAGATCATGTTCTGGCCCTGGTTGGCGCTGATCGCGCCGACGTAGCCGGTCTGCATGATGCCGCCGACCGCGGCGAGGACGCCCGCGACGACGAACACGCCGAGCATGACCCGCTCCACGCGGATGCCCGCCGCCCGGGCCGCGTCCGCGTTGCCGCCGATGGCGTACAGCGCGCGCCCCACGCGGTGGTACTTCAGGACCAGCCCGGCGGCGGCGAAGGCGAACGCGGCGAGCCACACCGACAGCGGCACGGTGAGGAAGGTGGTGGTGGCCAGCGCGTAGAAGCCGTCGGGCATGCCGAACAGCGTCTTGCCCTTGGTCGCGCCGACCAGCAGGCCGCGCAGCACGATCAGCATCGCCAGGGTCACGATGAACGCGTTGAGCTTGAGCTTCACGACCAGCACGCCGTTGAAGGCGCCGACCGCGGCGCCCGCGACCAGGACGGCCAGGAGGGCCACGGCGGCGGGGAGTTCGGCGCCCCAGCCGGACTGGGCGGCGGGCAGCACGAGCAGCGCGCCGACGGCGGGCGCGATGCCCACGACCGATTCCAGGGACAGGTCGAACTTGCCGGTGATCAGCACCAGCGACTCGGCGAGGACGACCATCGCGAGGGCGGCGGAGGCGCCGAGGATCGAGATCAGGTTGCGCTCGGTGAGGAACGAGTCGTTGACGATCGTGCCGAGCACCATGAGCACCAACAGGGCCGGTACGAGGGCCAGTTCGCGGGCCCGGCGGAGGAGGACGGCCTTGGCGGCGCGCGGGTCGGCGGCGCGCGCGGGCGCGAGCGGCGGGGCCGCCTCGGTCTCAGCCATGGTGGTCCACTCCTTCGATGGAGGCGATGAGCTCGTGGTCGCGCCAGCCCGCCGGATGCTCGGCGACGACCCGGCCGTGGAAGAGGACGAGGACGCGGTCGCAGCGCCGCAGGTCGTCGAGTTCGTCGGAGACGACGAGCACGCCGGTGCCGTCCTCGCGGGCGGTGTCGACGCGGGCGAGCAGGGACTCCTTGGACTTCACGTCCACGCCGGCGGTCGGGTTGACGAGGACCAGCAGCCGGGGGCCGGAGGCGAGGGCCCGGGCCATGACGACCTTCTGGGCGTTGCCGCCGGACAGGTCGGAGACGGGCTGCTCGGGGCCCTCGGCGTGGATGTCGAGCCGCTCGATCAGGCCGGTGGCCACCGCGCGTCTGCGGTCGGCGCCGACGAAGCCGAGGCGGCCCAGCCGCCCCAGGACGCTCAGCGTGGCGTTGTCGCCGACGGACATGCCGAAGACCAGGCCCTGTTCGTGCCGGTCGCGCGGGACGAAGCCGACGCCGGCCTCCAGCGCCGCGCGCACGTCGCCGAACGGCAGGGGTGTGCCGTCGAGCAGGGCCGTCCCGCCGGTCGGGGTGCGCAGTCCCGCGAGCGTCTCGGCCAACTCGATCTTGCCGCCGGCGCTGGATCCGGCGAGTCCGACGACCTCGCCGCGGCGGACGGTGAGGTCGACGTTCTCGTAGGCCGTCGAGCCGAGGCCGCGGACGTCGAGCAGGACGGGTCCCGCGGTCCCGGCGGCCGGCCGCCGCTCGGCCTGTTCGGCGACGGACTCCCCGGCCATGGCCTCCACCAGGGCGCGGCGCGGCAGCGCCCTCACCGGGGCGGTGGTGATCCAGCGCGCGTCCCGCAGGACCGTGACGGCCTGGCAGACCTCGTACACCTCCTGGAGGTGGTGCGAGATGAACAGGAAGGTGACGCCCGAGTCCTGCAGCGCCCGCATGCGCGTGAACAGGCGCTCGATCTCCCGGTTGTCGAGCTGGGCGGTGGGTTCGTCGAGGATGATGAAGCGCGCGCCGAAACTGAGCGCCCGGGCGATCTCCACCAGCTGCCGGTCCTCGACCTTGAGGTCGGCGGTGCGGGCCGCGGGGTCGACGCGCACGTCCCAGGTGTCGAGGAGCGCGGCGGCCTCGGTCCTGAGCCGGCGCCAGCTGATGAGGCCGCGCCGGAGCGGCTGGCGGTTGATGAACAGGTTCTCGGCGACGGTCAGTTCGGGTACGACCGTCGGGTGCTGGTGCACACAGGCGACCGTGCGGCGCCAGGCCTCGCGGTCGGCGAGCGGGGGCGCGGGCTCGCCGTCGAAGTGGACGGTGCCCCCGTCGGGCGCCTGGAGGCCGGTGAGGATCCTGACCAGGGTCGACTTGCCGGCGCCGTTGCGGCCGACGAGGGCGTGGGACTCGCCCGGCAGGACGGTGATCCGGCCGTCGGCGAGGGCGGTGGTGGGGCCGTACCGCTTGACGATGCCCCGGGCCTCGACGAGTGGGGTGCTCATCGGACCGTGTTGCCCCAGAGCTCGGGGTCGTCGACGTTGTCCACGGTGACCAGCGGTGCGGGCAGCTGGTCCTCCAGGATGCCGCTGGGCAGTTTCACGATGGTCGAGTCGTGGTCGGTCGGGCCGGGCTCGAACGTCTTCCCCTGCATCGCGGCCTTGATGTAGTACATGCCGTACTTGGCGTAGGCGTCGGCGGGCTGGGAGACGGTCGCGTCGATCTCGCCCCTGCGGATGGCGTCGAACTCCTGCGGGATGCCGTCGTTGGAGACGATCGTGAGGTGGCCCGGCTGCCCGGCCTTCTTCAGCATGCCCTTGGACTTGAGGGTCTGCAGGGTGGGCGCCAGGTAGACGCCGCCGGCCTGCAGGTAGATGCCCTTGATGTCGGGGTTGGCGTTGAGGAGGGTGTCGAGTTTGGAGGCCGCGGTGTCGGACTCCCACTTGGCGGGGATCTCCAGGACCCTCAGCTTCGGGAAGTTCCTCTTCACGCAGGAGCGGAACGCCTCGGAGCGGTCGCGGCCGTTGACGGAGGCGAGGTCGCCCATGATCTGCACGACCTTGCCGGAGGTGATGTGCTCGCCGAGGTAGCGGCAGGCCTTCTCGCCGTAGGCGACGTTGTTCGCCCGGACCACCATGGCGACCTTGCCCCGGTCGGGCGCCACGTCCACGGCGACGACCGGTACGCCCTTGCGTTCGGCCTGGTCGAGTCCCGCCTCGATGGCGGCGCTGTCCAGCGGGGCGACGACCAGGCCGCGCACGCCCTGGTTGAGCTGGTTGTTGATGTCGGTGATCTGCTGCGAGGGGTCGCTGTTGGAGTTGACGGTCTTCATCGCGTCGACGCCCTCGGACTTCGCCATCTTCGGCACGTAGTCGTTGTACGACTGCCAGAACGGCGAGGTCAGCAGGGGCAGCACCACGCCGACCCGGCCGGTGCCGTCACCGCCGCCGGACCCGGAGGCGCCGGTGTCCTTCGTGCTGCCGCACGCGGCGAGCACGAGGCAGGCGCCGGTGGCCAGGGCCATCGCGCCGGCGATCCGGGACGTGTTCCGCTTGCGCACTGTGCTTCCGGGCATCCGTGGCGCTCCCATCGACCGGGTTCGAGCAGATGCCCGCATACTTATCAGACCAATTCAGCGCCAGAACACCCCTCGGCGTCAGATTTTGCACCTCTGACTCGTAGTGGTCTGACCACTCGGCTGGCTAGACTGCGCCGAAGCGCTTGATCGGAGGAGTGGCGTGGACGACGAGACAGCCCCCCAGAAGGGCACCGTGACGCAACGCGCCATCGAGCGAATCAAGGCGATGATCGCGGAGGGCCGGCTGGAGCCCGGCCAGCGGCTGCCGACCGAGCGTGACCTCGCCGCGCAGCTGGGCATCAGCCGCAGCTCGATGCGGGAGGCGATCCGCGCGCTGACGGTGCTGGGGGTGCTGGAGGCCCGGCACGGTTCCGGCATCTACGTCACGCAGCTGGAGGCCGGCGACCTGCTGGAGACCTTCGGGGTCGTGGCGGACCTGTCGCGCGGCCCGCGGCTGGTGGAACTGCTGGAGATCCGGCGGATCCTGGAGTCGACGGCGACGGCGCTGGCCGCCGCGCGGATCACCGGGGACGAGCTGGCCGAGGTGGAGAAGCATCTGGCGGCGATGAACGCCACGGAGGATCCGGAGGAGATCATCGCCCACGATCTGGCGTTCCACCGGGTGATCGCGGTGGCCGCGGGCAACGAGACGATGGCCGCCATCCTGGAGGGCCTGTCGTCGCGCACGTTCCGTGCCCGGGTCTGGCGCGGCTACCAGGAGGAGGGCGCCTTCGCCCGCACCCGCCGCGAGCACGCGGCGATCCACCGCGCCCTGGCCGCCCACGATCCGGAGGCGGCCCGCGCGGCGGCGGCCGCGCACGTGGGCGAGGTGGAACAGTGGCTGCGGGCGCAGCTCGGGCCCTAGGACACGCCCAGGGCCCGCCGGCCGCGGCTACGTGAACTGACCCGGCCGGTAGTCGCCGGCCGGCTGCTGCAGGATCACGTTCAGCCGGTTCGCCGTGTTCATGAAGGCGATCAGGGTGACCAGCGCGAGGAGCTGCTCCTCGTCGTGGTGCTTGGCGGCCCGCTCCCACACCTCGTCCGGGACGCCGCCGGCGCCGTCCGCGATGCGCGTGCCCTGCTCGGCCAGTTCCAGCGCGGCGCGTTCGGCCTCGGTGAAGACCGTCGCCTCCCGCCAGCCCGCGACCAGGTGGAGCCGTACCGCGGACTCGCCCGCCGCCGTGGCCTCCTTGGTGTGCATGTCGAGGCAGACCGCGCACCCGTTGATCTGGCTCACGCGCAGGGAGACCAGCTCCCGTGTGGCGGCCGGCAACGCCGACTCGGCGACCAGCCGCCCCACGGAGGAGAACTGCTTGACGAGCCTGCTGCCGCTCGGGGTGGCGAAGACGTCCAGACGCGCGCTCATGGTGAGCTCCTTCGTCGTTGTCGGTGCTTACGCCCTTATGAGCCGGCGGCTCGTCCCGATGTGACATGCACGGATGTGACCTGCGTCTCCCGGCCCGGTTCAGGCGCGCCGCAGCCGCAGCGTCATGAGCTCGAACGGGCGGAGCCGCAGCGCGATCCGGCCGTCCTCGGCCCGCGGTGCCGGGGCATCGGCCAGCGGGCGTTCCAGCAGATCCGTCACCGCGACGTCCGCCACCTCGAAGCCGGCGGTGAGCGTGGCACGCGTCCGCCCGCCGAAGGCCTCGTGGAACCGGACGACCACGTCCCCGCTGCCGTCGTCGGCCAGCTTGACGGCCGTGACCACCACGGCGTCCTGGTCGCACGTCACCAGCGGCGCCACCTCACGGGCACCGGTCAGCGGCCGTTCCGGGAGGTTGATCCGCCAGCCCTCGCGCACCGCGTCACCGATGCCGGCGCCGGGCACCAGCGCGTGCCGGAAGCGGTGCACGCCCTGGTCGGTCTCCGGGTCGGGGAAGCGCGGGGCGCGCAGCAGGGAGACGCGCACCGTGGTGGTCGTGCCGCCGTCGCCGTCGGTGCGGACGGTGCGCGTCACGTCGTGGCCGTACGTCGAGTCGTTGACGAGCGCGACGCCCCAGCCGGGCTCCTCCAGGTGCACGAAGCGGTGGTTGCACGCCTCGAACTTGGCCGCCTCCCAGGAGGTGTTGGTGTGGGTGGGCCGGTGGAAGTGCCCGAACTGCGTCTCGGACGCGTACCGTTCGGCGTGCACGTCGAGCGGGAAGGCGAGCTTGAGGAACTTCTCCGTCTCGTGCCAGTCGACCTCCGTGTCCACGACCAGCCGACGCTCCCCCGGGGCGAGCGAGAGCAGCTGCGTGACCCGGGAGGAGCCGAAGGACCGCACGATCCGCACGCCGTCGCCGTCCGGGACGACCTCGTCGGCGTCGGTGAGATCGGTGACGGTGTTGCGGTAGAACGCGTCGACGTCCCAGGCGTCCCACATGTTGGGGAAGTCTGGGTGCAGCTGGAGCAGGTTCGCGGCCCGGCCGGGGGCGACGGTCTCGCGGTCGGCCTCGACGTCGTACGCCGACACGACGAGTCCGCGGGCGTCGACCTCGACCCGGAGCAGGCCGTTGTCCAGGACGTGTCCGCCGCCCGGCCGGGGGGTCAGGGCGGTGTGCTCCTGCCCGGCCGGGACGCCCGCGCCGCCTGCCGGGACGCCCGCGCGGGCGTGCGGGGCGGCGTTGAAGACGAGCGGCGTGTCGCCCTCGCCGGCCAGAGCGCGCTGGGCGGCCTCGACGATCCCGGTCAGCTCCTCGGCGACGCGCTCGTAGGTCCGGCGGGCCTCGCGGTGCACCCAGGCGATGGACGAGCCGGGCAGGATGTCGTGGAACTGGTGCAGCAGCACCGTCTTCCAGATGCGGTCCAGGTCCTCGTACGGGTAGGGGAACCCGGTGCGCACGGCCGCCGTGGCGGCCCACAGTTCGGCCTCCCGCAGCAGGTGCTCGCTGCGGCGGTTGCCCTGCTTGGTCTTGGCCTGGCTGGTGAGAGTGGCCCGGTGCAGCTCCAGGTACAGCTCACCCACCCAGACGGGCGGTTCGGGGTACTCGGCCGCGGCCTTCTCGAAGAAGTCCCGCGGCGTCTCCCACGTCACCGTCGCCGACCCCTCCAGGTCGCGCAGACGAGCCGCCTTGGCGACCATCTCACGGGTGGTGCCGCCGCCTCCGTCGCCCCAGCCGGTGGGGGCCAGGGAGTGCCGGGCGACGCCCTTGTCCTTGAAGTTGCGGGCCGCGTGGGCGATCTCGCTGCCCTTCATGGAGCAGTTGTAGGTGTCGACGGGCGGGAAGTGGGTGAAGATCCGCGTGCCGTCGATGCCCTCCCACCGGAAGGTGTGGTGCGGGAACTTGTTCGTCTGGCTCCAGGAGATCTTCTGGGTCAGCAGGTACTTGGAGCCGGCCGCCTTGATGATCTGCGGCAGGCCGGCGGCGAAGCCGAAGGTGTCGGGCAGCCAGGCCTCGTCGTTCTCGATGCCGAACTCGTCGAGAAAGAACCGCTTGCCGTGCACGAACTGCCGGGCCATCGCCTCCGAGCCGGGCATGTTGGTGTCCGACTCCACCCACATGCCGCCGGCCGGCACGAACCGCCCGTCGGCCACGGCCTTCTTCACCCGGGCCCACACCTCGGGCCGGTGGTCGCGCACCCACGCCCACTGCTGGGCCTGCGACATGGCGAAGACGAACTCCGGCTCGTCGTCGAGCAGCGCGGTCATGTTGGAGGTGGTGCGGGCCACCTTGCGCACGGTCTCGCGCAGCGGCCACAGCCACGCCGAGTCGATGTGCGCGTGCCCGACGGCGCTGATGCGGTGGGCGGAGGGGGCCGCGGGCGTGGCGAGGACCTCCGTGAGGCACGAACGGGCCCGCGCCGCCGTGCCGTTGACGTCCTGGAGATCGACGGCGTCGAGCGCCTTGTCGACGGCACGCAGGATCTCCCAGCGGCGCGCCGACTCCACCGGCAGCTCCGCCATCAGCTCGCCGAGCACCTCCAGGTCGATCACCAGCTGCCACACCGTCTCGTCGAAGACGGCGAGGTCCATGCGGGTGAGGGTGTACTGCGGGTCGCTGCCCGCGGTCTCCTTGTCACCGAGCTGCGTGGGCAGGAAGGGGTGGTAGTCGAGGATGACGGGGTTGGAGGCGGCCTCGATGTGCAGCCGCACCTGCTCGCCGCCCTCGGCGGGGGCACCGACACGGACCCACTGGTTGCGCGGGTTGAGGCCCTTCACGGGGGTGCCGTCGGGCCGGTAGACCAGGCCCTCGCACTGGAAGCCGGGCATGTTCTCGTCGAAGCCGAGGTCCAGGACCGCCTCGACGGTCCGGCCCGCCCAGGCCTCGGGGACGGTGCCCGTCACCCGGAACCAGCTGGTGCCCCAGGGAGCACCCCACCGGGCGCCCACCTCGATCGGCTCGGGCTCGGCCGCGAGGCCCTCGGCGACCGGGACCGGCTCGCCGGGGGCGTGCCAGACGGCCACCTCCAGCGGCACGGACTCGGGGTACACGGCGGGGCGGACACGCTCGTCGAGGACGCGCTTGAGGCGGGCTTCGACCAGGCTGCGGTCGTCATGCATGCGGGGTGCTCCCTAGAGGGGGTGGTTACCAGGGGTGGGTCAGGGTCACGGGTGCCGACGAGGTGTAGAGCTCCCCCACGGCCCGCAGTTCGAACCGTGCGGCGCGCTCGCCCTGTTCGGGTTTCTGCCCGGCGACGAAGAACGCCCGCTGGCAGGTGCCGCCGAGGAAACGGCGGGTGCCGTCGGGGAGGAGCCGGTGCAGGGTGTAGTGGCGTACCGCGCCCGGAGCCGGGTTCCAGGCGAACCGCAGATCGCCCCCGGACGCGGCGCTCACGCGCAGGCCGGACGGAGCGGCCGGCGTGCGGGGCGCCGTGCGCACGGCGACGGCCCCGAGCCGCCAGCGCACGGGCGTGCCGTCGGCCGAGGTGAGCCGGACGCCGATCGCCCGGATGGTCCCGGTCAGGCCGGTGAGCCGGACGGTCGAGGTCCGCCAGGTGCCGCCCGAGGTCACGGGGACGTACGTGTACGGCGGTGTCCCGCCGGGCGTGCCCGGCTCGGCGGTGGCGACGGCCAGCTCGACCCGGACCGGGCCGGAATCGGTCCGGTGGGTCAGTTCCACGACCGTGTCCGCGGTGAGCGGCAGCCGGGTCGCGTAGAGGTCCACGACGGCCGGCGCGGTCAGCGCGCCGGCCACCAGGACACTGTTCCCGCCCCGCCACGCGTCCTCGAAGTCGAAGGTCACGGCCGGGCGGCCGCCCTCGGTGTGCACGGCCCAGCGCCGGGACGGCAGCCGGTCCTGCAGCCCGAGGTGGTTCCAGGGGGCGTCCGAGGTGACCCTGCCGTCCTCGTACCAGCGCAGTCCGTGCCCGGTGTTGAACGTGCTGGCGAACGGCACCGAGGTGACCGTCGAGCGGTCGGCGACCGACACGGCGGGCGCGCGCCAGCTGTCCGTCCCGTCCGGCCGGGTCGGGTCGAGGGAGCGGCCGGTCCAGAACCGGTCGTCGGCGGCGTGGAAGTCGGCCGGCCCCCGCCGGTCGGCGGGCAGGTGGTTGCGGGTCCACTCGGGCCGGTAGAGGCCGATCGAGGCGATGTGCGCCCGGTCCGCCGGCACGATCGCGTCCCAGCGCACGGTGGAGTTCCAGCCGCCTGCCTCGACGTCGACGCCGGCCCACAACTCATGGCGACTGCGGCCCAGTTGCTCGGCCCTGCTCGCCGAGGAGACCAGGCTGTCCGCGGACCAGCGGAAGTCGACGAACATGTCGTCGGAGGTCCGGAAGAACGGCTCGTTCTGCCCGTTGAGGGCGCCCTGCCAGCTGACCGTGCCGTTCACGGTCATGGCGTCGTACCAGGTGACGCGCTGTCCCTTGGCCGCCGCGCGGGACTTCAGCTCGCGCAGGAAGCTCAGCATGTCGGCGCCGAGGGCGCTGTCCCCTCCCCCGGTCTCGGCGTTGACGAACCAGCCGTCGAAGCCGTGGGCCTCGGCGACCGCGACCAGCCGTTCGGCGAGCGGGTGCCGTCCGGCGGCGTCCTTCTGCACCAGGTCGCGGGTCCAGCGCAGTTGTCCGCCGTAGGCGACGGGCGGCAGGAAGACGTTGCCGAGGACGGGCACGCCGTGCCGGTGGGCGGCGTCCACGATCGGCGCGTTCGGCGCGAGGATCAGCCCCTCGCCCGACGACCCGCCCCAGAAGACCAGTTCGTCGATGTAGGCCCAGTGGGTGAGGGCGTAGTAGTCGGCAGTGGCCGAACCCTGGGAGGGGTTGCTCGCGGTGGGGCCGAAGGAGACCAGCGACTGGATGCGGGCCTGCCCGGCGCGGGCGGTGGCGTTGGCGGGGGCCGGGGTGAAACGGGCGGCCAGCGGCACGGACGACGCGTTGAAGGCGAGGTCCGGGTCGGTCTCGGCGCGCCAGGACTTCAGGCTGCGCCAGGTGATGCCGGGGCCGGGACTGCCGGAGGGGAGGGAGTCCGGATACCAGTACGACGCGTACGGCCGGGTCGCGGCGGCGGCTCTCGGGGCGGCCGTGGCGGGCAGGGAGGGGACGAGGGCGGCCGCGGCGCCGGCGAGCAGGACGGTGCGTCGGGTGGGGTTCACGAGCGGGTGCCTCCTTCGAGGACCTGGTCGGGAGTGACGGTCTCGGTGATGCCGCGCGCGGCCAGGTGTTCCGGGTCGCCGGCCCGGGTGTCGAGGACGGCGGTGGGCCGGGCCCCGTCGGCGACCAGCCGGAAGAAGGCCTCGAATACGGGCCCGCCCGGGGCGCACCGCGAACGGAGCGCCGGGTCGGCGGGTACGACGAGGGCGGTGCTGCGGCCCGCCGGGGTGGACGAGGGGCCGCGCGCCGCCCGTTCCAGCACCAGGGCGGTGTCCTTGGGCTTGCGGTCGTTGGTCAGCAGGCCGAGCCCGTACTCCAGCTCGGGGAAGTCGGCGAGGCTGCGTGCGACGTCGTGGGAGCACCACCAGGTGATGCCCCACAGGTCCGGGCAGTCCAGGGCGTTCGCGACGGTCGCCTCGGTGAAGGCGGCGGCGTGCTCGGGCGGGACCAGGGGCGCGGGGGCGCCGACCTCCTGGAGCCAGACCGGCCGGTGCGGGTCGCCGGCCCAGGCCTTGCTCAGCTCCACCAGCCAGGCCGCGTGGTGCTCGCTCGGCACGGAGGTGCGCCCGTAGCGCTGGGCGGTGCCGTTGAAGACCCAGGAGTGCACGGCCGTGACGGCGCCGTGCCGGGCGGCCTGGCCCGGGGTGAAGGGCTGGTCGTCCTGGTACCAGGTCGCGTCGTACTCGGCGTGCAGGTGCAGCCGGCCCGGGGCGCCCTCCTCGCAGGCGGCGAGCATCCGGCCGAGCCAGGCGTCGATCTCGTCGGGTGTGGCCCGGTCGGGGTCGGGGTGCGGGCCGGCCGAGAACTGGTTCACCTCGTTGCCGAGGGTCATGCCGATGAAGTTGGGCCGGTCGGCGAGGGCTGCGGCGAGGGTGCGCAGCAGGGTCTCCTGCCCGTCGAGCACGTCCGGGTCGGTGAACAGGTTGCGCCGGTGCCAGGTGCGGGTCCAGGCGGGCAGGAAGTCGAAGCTGCTCAAGTGCCCTTGCAGGCCGTCCACGTTGACGTCGAGGCCGCGTTCGGCGGCGGCGTCGGCCAGCGCCACGAGCTGCTCCACGGCCCGGGGCCGGATCAGCGTGCGGTTGGGCTGGAAGTACGGCCAGAGCGGGAAGACGCGGACGTGGTCGAGGCCGAGCGCGGCGATCGAGTCGAGGTCGGCGCGCACGGAGTCCAGGTCGAAGTCGAGCCAGTGGTGGAACCACCCTTCGCTGGGGGTGTAGTTGACGCCGAAGCGCACGGCAGGAGGCATGCGGTGTCCTTGCGTGTCGGTGTGGGGGGTCGGCCGTTCGGCGCGGGCGCTCAGCCCTTCACCGCGCCCTCGCCGACGCCGCGGAAGAAGTACCGCTGGAGGCAGGCGAAGAGGGCGATCAGCGGCGCGACGGCGATGATCGTGCCCGCGGCGACGAGGCGCTCGTCGTTGGCGAAGGTGCCGTGCAGGTAGTTGAGGCCGATGGTGAGGGTGAACTTGGACGGGTCGCTGAGCACGATGAGCGGCCACAGGAAGTCGTCCCAGGCGCCCATGAAGGCGAAGATCGCGACGACGGCGAGGGTGCCCTTGACCGACGGCAGCGCGATGCGCAGGAAGCGCTGCCAGACATTGGCGCCGTCGACGAAGGCCGCTTCCTCGATCTCGTAGGGCAGGTTGAGGAAGGCGTTGCGCATCAGCAGCACGTTCATCGCGCCGATGCAGCCGGGCAGGACGACGCCGATCAGGGTGTTGTTCAGGCCGAGGTCCCGCATGGTGGTGAACTGGGCGATGATGATGCCCTCGACCGGCACGAGCATGGCGAGGATGAAGGCGAGGGTGGCGGCGCGGCGGCCCCGGTAGCGCAGCCGGGCCAGGGCGTAGCCGGCGAGGGCCGCGCCGACGCAGTTGGTGACGACGTTGGCGGTGGCGACCTTCAGCGAGTTCAGGGCGTAGTCCCACACCGGGATGGTGTCGGCGACCCGCTCGTAGTTGTGCAGGGTCGGATGGCCCGGCAGGAACGTCGGCGGGGAGCTGTAGATGTCCTCGGTGGGGCCCTTGAGGGACGTGGACAGCTGCCACAGGAACGGGCCGATGGTCAGGGCGAGGACGGCGAGCAGCAGGACGTAGCGCAGGGCGAGTTCCCAGACCCGGACGCGGCGGCCGTGCTCGTCGGTGACGCGGGGCTCGCGGGCCGTACCCGGCGGCTGCTCGGGGGCCCGTGTCTTCTCCAGCAGGCTCATGACTCGTCCTTCCCGTCGGCGCGCAGCACCAGCAGCATCAGGGCGACGGTGACGACGAAGACGACGACGGAGAGCGCGGAGGCGTAGCCGACGCGGCCGCTCAGGCCGGTGCCGGTGCGCTGCACGAGCATGACCAGGGTGGTGTCCTCGCCGGCCGGGCCGCCGCTCGGGCCCGCCAGCAGGTACACCTCGGAGAACACCTTGAACGCGGCGACCGAGGAGAGCGCGCCGACCAGGACCATGGTGGAGCGCACGGCGGGCACGGTGACGGTGAGGAAGCGGCGCACCGCGCCCGCTCCGTCCACGGCGGCGGCCTCGTGCAGTTCGCGCGGTACGTTCCCGAGCGCCGCGAGATAGATGATCATGTAGTAGCCGAGGCCCTTCCACACCGTCACGGCCATGGCGCTGAGCAGGAGCAGCCACTGGTCGCTGAGGAAGCCGACCCGGCCCACGCCGACCGTCTCCAGCAGGGAGTTGACCAGGCCTCGCTCGTCGAGCAGCCACACCCAGATCAGCCCGACCACGACGATCGAGGCGACGACCGGGGTGTAGAAGGCGGACCGGAAGAAGGCGATGCCGGGGATGTTCTTCTGCACCAGCAGGGCGAGCAGCAGCGGCAGGACGACCAGGAGCGGGACGACCCCGAGGACGTAGAGCGTGCTGTTGCGCAGGCCGATCCAGAACATGTCGTCGTGCAGCAGCTCGCGGAAGTTGGCGAGCCCCACGAACCGTCCGGGGATCAGGGTGCGGCGGTCGGTGAAGGAGTTCACCACCGTGGAGACGAACGGGTACAGCACGAACGCGCCGATGACGAGCAGACCGGGGGCGGCGAACAGCCACGGGCTGGTGGGCAGTTGGCGCCGCACCCGGGAGGTGCCGGAGAGAGCCATGGTGCGTCAGCCCTGCTGCTTCAGGAGCCGGTCGCACTCCTTGACAGCGTTGTCGAGAGCTTCCTTCGGGCTCTGCTTGCCCTGGAGCGCCTTGGCGACCTCGTTGCGCAGCGCGATCTTCATCTGCTCGCTGAACAGCACCGGCGTGTAGTTGACGGCCGTCTTCAGCGACTTGGCGGCGGCGACCCGGACGCGGGTCTCGTCGGTGCCGTCCTCCTTGGTGAAGTACGGGTCGTCGAGGGAGCCGGCGGTGCTGGGGAAGATGGCGACCTTCTTGGCGAAGGACATCTGGTGCGCCGCGTCCGTGACGAAGTGCGCGAAGGCGACCGCGGCGGGCTTGCGCTTCGACTGGGAGTTCACCATCACGCCCATCACGTACATGTTGACGTGGCCGGTGCTGGTGATCTGGTCGGTGATGCCGATGTTCTTGTACAGGCTCGGCGCCTGCTTCTTGAAGTTGCCGAGGTCGAGGGCGCTGCCGGGGTTCATGGCGACGGCCCCGGTGAGGAACTTCTTGCCGGAGGACTCGGGGGTGGCGGTCAGGGCCTGCGGGTCCAGGGCCTTCGCGTCGTACAGCTCCTTGTACTTGGCGAGGAGTTCGACGCCCTTGGCGTCGTTGAAGGTGAAGGCGGTGCCCTCCTTGTTCATCAGCGGGACGCCGTAGCGGCCGAAGTCCTCGATGGTGGGCACGTTGGCGAGGGTGGCGACCTTGCCGTCGCTCTTCTCCGCCAGCCGCAGGGCGGCCGAGAACAGCTCGCCGTACGTCTTCGGGGGCTTCTCCGGGTCGAGCCCGGCCTGCCGGAACAGGGTCTTGTTGTAGAACAGCGGGCCGGTGTTGAGGTACCAGGGGAAGGCGTAGGTGCCGGTCATGCCCGGTATCCGGTGGCCGTCCCAGGCGCCGGGCAGGTACTCCTTCTTGTACTGCGGTGCGGCCTTGTCCAGGTCGAGGGCGAGACCGGCCTTGGCGAGCGGGGCGACCAGGTCGGGGGAGACGTTGACGACGTCGGGCAGGGTGCCGCCGGCGGCGTCGGCGCTGATCTTGTCGGCGTAGCCCTCGGCGGGCTGGTCGACCCACTTCACGTCGGTGCCCGGGTACTTCTTCTCGAACTCGGCGATCAGGCCCTCGAAGTACGGCTTGAAGTTGGCGCGCAGGTTCCAGGTCTGGAACGTGATGTCGCCTTCTACCTTGCCCGAGGCGTCACCGGAGCCGCCCTGGTCACCCCCGGAGCCGCAGGCACTGAGGGGCAGGAGGACAGCGACGGCAGCGGCGGCGAAGGCTCTGCGGGAGATGCGCACGGTGACCGGCTCCTTGGGAAACGGGGGTGGGAGGGCGGCGGGAATGACGCCGGGCCAGACCTTGCATCGTCCTGTTCGAGAAAGTCAATGGATTCCTGGCAGCTAAAGTCATTAGCTGGGCATTCCCGCAGGTCAGATCGGACCTCTCCCTCTTCTTGCCTTCGAGCACTAATGCGCTTTAGGGTCAGGGCACTCAAGCGCATTAGTGCGCATCGGACTGACGACGGGGGGCAGGCGTGCCGGAAAAGCGCTCGCCGGCGCGGCGGCCGACGATGAAGGACATCGCCCGGCGGGCCGGCGTCTCCGAGAGCGCCGTGTCCTTCGCACTCAACGGCCGTCCCGGGGTCTCCGACATCACGCGGGACCGGGTGCGCCGGGTCGCCGAGCAGCTGGGCTGGCGGCCCAGCACGGCCGCGCGCGCCCTGTCGGGAGAGGGTGCGGCGACGGTCGGCTTCGTCCTGGCCCGCCCGGCGGGGACGCTGGGCGTGGACTCGTTCTTCCTGCAACTCGTCTCGGGCATCCAGGAGGTGCTGGCCGAGCGGCATCTCGGGCTGCTGTTCCAGATCGCCGAGGACATCGGCGACGAGTGCGCGGTGTACCGGCGGTGGTGGGCCGAGCACCGGGTGGACGGCGTGCTGGTGGTCGACCCGCGCACCGACGACCCCCGGCCCGGTCTCCTCGACGAACTGGGGCTGCCCGCCGTGGTGATCGGGGGCACGCCGGACGAACGGCACCCGCGGCTGTCGACGGTGTGGGCGGACGACGCGGGCGCGATGGCGGCCCTGGTGGACGGGCTGTACGCGCTCGGCCACCGCCGGATCGCGCACATCGCCGGGCTGCCCGGGCTGGCCCACACCGAGCGCCGGATCCGCACGTTGCGCGCGGAGGCCGAGCGGCGGGGTCTGGCCGAGGTGCAGTCGGTGCCGACCGACTACTCGGACGCGGCGGGCGCGGCCGTCACCCGCCGGGTGCTGGACGGGCCCGGTGCCCCGACGGCCCTGATCTACGACAACGACGTGATGGCCGTCGCCGGGGTGGCCGCGGCGGCGGAGCTGGGTTTCTCCGTACCGGCCGACGTGTCGGTGGTGGCCTGGGAGGACTCCGCCCTGTGCCGCCTGGTCAAGCCGTGGCTGTCCGCGCTCTCCCGGGACAGCGTCGAGTTCGGCCGCACGGCCGCCCGGGAGCTGACCGCCCTGCTGGACGGCGGCCCGGCGCGCACGGTGCGGGTGCCGGTGCCGGCGCTGATCGAGAGGGACAGCACGGGACCGGCGCGCCGCAAGGCCTAGGTGTGTTGTCCGCACCCCTCGTCGCCCGGCGCCGGGCCGGCGGGACGCGTGCGGAGGCCCGGGCGCGCCCTGGCCGTTCGGAACGCGGCGGAGTCACAATGGGGGGTATGCGCCTACGGGGCATCACCTGTGCCGCCGCCGGACTGCTGCTGGCGGTCACCACCGCCTGCACCGGCGGTGACGGCGGCACCACGCCGGAGACCGGCCCGGCGACGACCGGGGCGGCCGAGGCACCGAGCCCGCGGGGCAGCTCCCCCTCCCCCGCCCCGGTGGACCCCGTCTCCCTCCCGGCCCTGATGCGGCGCGAGCACACCGGCTCCGGCCTGCGCCTCGGCGACGTGCTCGACCGCACCTCCGCCTACACCCGCTACGCCGTCACGTACCAGGCGAACGGCCTGACCGTCTCGGGGATCATGAACATCCCCGAGGGCGAGGGCCCGTTCCCCGCCCTGGTGCTGGCGCACGGCTACATCGACCCGGACGTCTACTTCAGCGGCCAGGGCATGCCGCGCGAGCAGGACCGTCTGGCCCGCAGCGGATACGTCGTCCTGCACACCGACTACCGCAACCACGCCCGCTCCGACGACGATCCCGACAACGACGTGAACCTGCGCCTCGGCTACACCGAGGACGTCATCGGCGCCGCCCTGGCCCTGCGCGACTCCGGGCGGCCGGAGATCGACGGCGACCGGATCGGCCTGTTCGGCCGGTCCATGGGGGGCGGGGTCGTGTACAACACGCTGGTCGTGGCGCCGGGACTGTTCGACGCGGCCGTCGCGTACGCGCCGGTCAGCGCCCGCCCGCAGGAGAACATCGACCACTTCCAGCGGCCCGACGGCGACCCGATCGTGTCGGAGATCGAGGAGAGGCACGGCACGCCCGAGGAGGACCCGGCGTTCTGGCGCGGCGTCTCCCCCCTCACCTACGCCGACCGTTTGACCGAGCCCCTGCTGATCCAGCACGGCACCGCCGACGACACCTGCCCCCTGACCTGGTCGCGGGAGGCCGCCCGGGTGTTCCAGGAGGCGGGCAAGGACGTGGAGTTGCGCACCGTCGCCGGTGAGGGCCACACCTTCGGGCCGCGGTGGGCGGCCGAGATGGACGCCACCGAGGCCTTCTTCGAGCGTCACCTGCGCTGAGCGCCGCGCCCCGCGGCGAACGCCACGGACCCGCGCCGAGCACCCCTGACACCGCGCTCGGCGCCGAGCCCGCCCGCAGGCCGTGCTCCGGCGCGCAGAACGGCTCGCGATCTCGACGTGCGCCCCCGGCCGGTGCACAGTTCTCCCTACGTACTCACCGGTAGCCCGTCTCCCTGTCCTCCCGAGGAGCCTCTGTGACCACCTGGGCCGGCCGCACCGCCGCCGAGATATCCGCCGCCGTCCGCGAGAAGCGGGTCACGCCCCGGGAGGTGGTCGCCGAGCACCTCGAACGGATCCGGCGGCTCGACGGCCGGCTGGGCGCCTTCCGGCTGGTGCGCGCCGAGCGGGCCCTGGCCGAGGCCGACGAGGTGGCCGCCCGCGCCGATCTGGCCGAACTCCCCCTGGCCGGGGTGCCCGTGGCCGTCAAGGACAACCTCGCCGTGCGCGGCGAGTCCCGCCGTGTCGGTTCGGCGGCCACCCCGGACACACCGGCCGCGCGGGACCACGTGACGGTGGCCCGGCTGCGGGCCGCGGGCGCGGTCGTCGTGGGCCTGACGAACGTGCCCGAACTGTGCGTCTTCGGCACGACGGACGGCGTGCTGGGCACCGCCCGCAACCCGTGGGACCCGGCGCGCTCGGCGGGCGGTTCCTCCGGCGGCAGCGCCACCGCCGTCGCGGCCGGGATGGTGCCGATCGCCCTCGGCAACGACGGCATGGGCTCCCTGCGCATACCGGCCGCCAACTGCGGCCTGGTCACCATCAAGCCGGGCCGCGGGGTGGTGCCGACCGGGGCCGGGGACAGCGACTGGTTCGGCATGTCGGAGAACGGGCCGCTCGCCACGACCGTCGAGGACGCCCGCCTGATGCTCGCGGTCCTCGCCGGCACCGCGCCCGCGCCCCCGTCCGCCGCCGGGGCCCTCAAGGTCGCCGTGTCCCTGCGCAGTCCGCTGGCCGGCGTCACCGTCGGCCGCCCGTACACGGCCGCCGCGCGGGACGCGGCGGGGGTGCTCATGCGGGCGGGTCACCAGGTCCGGCGCGCCGACCCGCCCTACCCGCTGTCCCTCGCGGCCACCTCCCTCATGCACTGGACGGCGGGCACCGCGGCCGACGCCCGGCCCCTCGACCCCCGGCTGCTCACCCGACGCACCCGCGTGCACGCGCGGCTCGGCCGGCCGTTCGTGAGCGCCGCGGGCGCGGGGGCGGCCCGGGAGCGGCTGCGCCACCGGCTGGAGCCGTTCTTCGCCGAGTACGACGTGCTGCTCACCCCCGCGCTCGCCCGCCGCTCCCCCAAGGCCGGGCCCTGGCACGAGCGGGGCTGGCTGAGCAACCTGCTGGTCAACACCTCCTGCTCGCCGCTGACGCCCGCGTGGAACCTCACCGGCTGGCCCGCCATGGCCGTCCCCTGCGGCACTCTGCCCTCCGGCGCTCCCCGCGCCGTGCAGCTGGTGGGACGCCCCGGCACGGAGGACCGACTCCTGGCCGTGGCGGGGCAGTTGGAGGCCAGAAATCCGTGGCGGCGCACGGCGCCGGTCGGCTAGGGTCGGCCGGGTGACTGCCGGGTCGGCCGTAGGCCATGCACGAGTGAGGCGCCCGGCCTCGGCATGAGGGCGGCGGGGGTGACCCCGCCCGGCCCCGGCCGGGAGCCGGAGCGGGCGCGAGCCCCGCCTTCCGTCTGCGCGTTCCCTCGTCCCGCGCCTGTTCCGGCGCGTCCTCACCAGTGAACCGGAGACGCATCCACTCATGTCCCTCGCAGAACACAGCCCCGGCCTGCCGACGACCGTCGCCCGCCTCGACCACACCGTCGTCTACGCCGCCGACCGCCAGTTGTCGGCCGAGTTCCTGGCGACGGTGCTGGGCCTGAAGGTCGGCGCCCCGTTCGGGCCGTTCCTCCCCGTCGACCTGGGCAACGGCGTGACCCTCGACTACTACGAGAAGAGCGACGAGCCGATCCAGCCGCAGCACTACGCCTTCCTCGTGCCGGAGGAGCAGTTCGACGCGATGATCGCCCGCCTGGAGGCGCTCGGCGTGACGTACTACGCCGATCCGCGCCACACCGAGCCCGGGCGGGTCAACGACCTCTTCGGCGGTCGCGGTGCCTACTTCGACGACCCGGACGGCCACAACATGGAGATCATGACCCGGCCCTACGCCCGTCCCTGACGACCGTGCGGGACATCACCCGGTGAGGCTTGCCGAGAGGCCGGATCCGCTCGGAGCCGTGCCGCTCGAACAGCCTCACCGTGCCGGTGAACAGCAACGACGCCGAGGCCGACCGGTCCCGGGTGTCCTCGGGGCCGAACCGGCACCGGCCCACGCAGGTCTCGCCGTCGTGGACGAGGGCGGCGCGCGCGCCGCCCTCGCGGACCCGCCGCTGCTTCTCGCAGCGGTTCTGCTCCGGGGTCCTGCCGCGGCCGATGCCCTCGGGGTGGAAGGCCATGCACCGGCAGCCGCCCCACACGCCCTTGGGCCGCTCGGCCAGAGCGGCGAAGTCCGGCCAGGTGGCGGTGTTCAGGGGCGTCACACGCGGGGCGGTCATGGGGACCTCCCCCGCTCTACAGGGCCCGGTACATGATGTGCAGTCCCACCCGGCCGTGCCTGGGGTGGTCGAACGCCTCGGGCACGGTACCGAGGATCGTGAACCCGAGGGAGGTCCACAGCTTCACGGCGGGGTTGGTCTCGACGACGGCGTTGAACACCATGCCCCGATAACCGGCGGCGCGGGCCTCGCTCAGGAGGTGCTCGGCGAGAGCCCTGCCGTGGCCCCGGCCGCCCCGGGCGGGGTCGACCATGAAGCCGGCGTTGGCGATGCGGGCCGCCGGGCCGCCGTAGTTGGGGGTGAGGTAGGCGGAGGCGACGATCGTGCCGCTGTCGTCCTCGACGACGTAGACGCGCTTGGCGGGGTTCATCCACAGGACCCGGGCCTCCTCCTCGGAGGTCCCCGGGTCCCATGCGTAGGTCTCGCCCGCGGCGACGATGCGGTGCCAGAAGGGCCAGATGCGAGGCCAGTCGTCAGCCGTTGCTTCCCTGATCAGCATGGGTGCGAGTGTGGCACGTCCATGCTCGGTGGTCGCTGAGGGATCCGCGTCCGGTTCAGTCGACGCTGGGCAGGATGTGGGGCTCCGCGAGGTCCTCCTCGTAGCCCGCGAGGCGGATCGGGGCCGACCGGGCCCACACGTCGAGGCTGCCGAGCTCGTCGACCCGTCGGCCGGCGCGCTCGCCGCGTTCCTTGGGGCGCTGATCGCGATTCGTCTTCTCCGGTGTCACCGCGCACTCCTTATGTGTCGGTCACCCTCGGGACGTACGCGCCGGTCCTGCTGCGCCTGACGCCCGCTCGGGCTATGTGTCATGTGCAGTTCGGACGCGGTGGCGCCGGTCGACTCACGGGAGAGCAGGCCGTGGTGTACCGGCTGGTCCCATGACGGACCGTGGGTGTGGGTAGGACCCCGTGGAGCTGTCCGTCCGGATCAGATTAACCAAATGAGCGGGGCCCCGCTCTATGGGGCTGAAAACAGCCGGTAACGATCGCGCGTCATCTGGCGTTCAACTGGGGTTTACGCACCGATTCGTTCACAAAAGCGGCGCTCTGCATATCACTCGTTCGGCGTAGGGGTACGACGGTGCTTTCCGGCCGGTGGCCAGTTCAAGTGCCGTTGGCTGCGTCGCAAGCTCGTCATGGTCTGCTGCCGTACGGCAACGGCTGACGCGCGGGAGGACTGACGCATGGAGCTGCGCAGCGTCGAGGAGCTGATGGACCTGCTGTACGCCTGCCGGGGCACCCGGGACCACCCGGGGCGCGGCCGGCCGCCGGTCGACCTGCACGAGCACGCGCTGCGGACCGCCGCCCTGCTCCGCCGGGGCCGCCCGGCCGACAAGGAGCTCCAAGTGGCGGGCCTGGTGCAGCCGGTCGGCGAGCTGCTGTGGCCCGGTGACCCGGCCGGGCGGGCCGGTCGGACCGCCGACGCGGTGCGCGCCCTGCTCGGCGAGCGGGTCTCCCGGCTCCTGCGCGCCCGTCCCGGCCGGGGCGTCCCCGTGGACGACGACGTGCTCGCCCTGCGCCGGGCGGCCGAGGAGGGCCGGACGGCCGGGTTCGACGCCGGGGTGCTGGAGGACTGGCGCACCGTGCTGGAACTGCTGGCGGCGCGCAACTCCCGTCTGGGGGCCGTCGACTGACGTCGGGCCCTACCACTTCCCCGGCGCGTAGTCCTTCAGGAAGACCCCGTACAGGTCCTCCCCCGCCTCGCCGCGGACGATCGGGTCGTAGACCCGGGCCGCGCCGTCGACGAGGTCGAGCGGTGCGTGGAAGCCCGCCTCGGCGAGCCGCAACTTGTCGTAGTGGGGCCGCTCGTCCGTGATCCACCCCGTGTCGACCGAGGTCATCAGGATGCCGTCGGTCTGGAACATCTCCTGCGCGCTGGTCCGCGTGACCATGTTCATCGCGGCCTTCGCGGCGTTGGTGTTGGGGTGCCCCGCGCCCTTGTAGCCGCGGCCGAAGACCCCTTCCATCGCCGACACGTTGACGACGTACGCGCGCCCGCTCCGTGCCTTCTTCGCCGCTTCGGCCATCGCCGGGCGCAGCTTGCTGATGAGGATGAAGGGCGCCGTGTAGTTGCACAGCTGGGTCTCCAGCAGCTCCACCGGGGAGATCTGCTCGATGGTCTGCACCCAGGTGTTGGTGTCGACGACGTCGGGGACCAGGCCGCCCGCGTCGATCGCCGTGCCGTCCAGGTGCCGCTCCACGCTCGCGTTGCCGGCGACCAGGGCGAGGTCGGCGACCTGCTGCGCGTCCAGGCCGCTGGTGCCCAGCGGCAGGGCGGCGAGGCCGTCGACCGCGCCGGAGTTGAAGGCGCCGATGACGTGGTGGGCGGGCAGTTCACCGGCGGGCAGCGGAGCGCCCTCGCCCTCGACCAGGGCGGCGTAGGCGGACGGCAGCCGGCGCACGGTCTGGGTCGCGTTGTTGACCAGGATGTCCAGCGGCCCGGCCTCGGCGACCTGGTCGGCGAGGGCCACGGCCTGGGCCGGGTCGCGCAGGTCGATGCCGACGACCTCCAGGCGGTGCAGCCAGTCCGCGGAGTCGTCCATGGCCTTGAAACGGCGGATGGCGTCCTTGGGGAAGCGGGTGGTGATGGTGGTGTGGGCGCCGTCGCGCAGCAGCCTGAGGGCGATGTACATGCCGATCTTGGCACGGCCGCCGGTGAGCAGCGCGCGCTTGCCGGTGAGGTCGGCCCGGACGTCGCGCTTCTCGCGGTTCACGCGGGCGCAGTCCGGACAGAGCTGGTGGTAGAAGTAGTCGACTTCCACGTACCGGGTCTTGCAGGTGTAGCAGGAGCGCGGGCGCTGGAGTATCCCCGCGATCCGGCCCTCCTCGGTGCGCGAGGAGGGCAGCAGGCCCTCGGTCTCGTCGTCGATGCGCTGGGCGGAGCCGGTCGCCGTGGCCTCGGTGACCGCCTTGTCGTGGGCGGTCTTGGCGGCCCGGCGCTCCTGGCGGCGGCGCTGCTTGACCGTGCGGTAGATGCCCGCGGTGGCCCGGCGCACGGCGATGGCGTCCGGGTGGTCCACCTCCAGCTTGTCGAGTTCCTCGAGCACGCTGAGGCAGACGGCCAGGCGCTCGGGGTCGATGCCGGGTCCGTACGAGAGCCCGCTCGCCTCGTCCATGGCCTGCGGGCCGTCCTCTGTCACCGTCATCGCCGCTGCGTTCCCTGCTCTGCCGTCGCGGCGCGCCGGTCGCGCCTGCTTTCGAACGGCGGATTTTACTTCAGCGCGGGGCCGCACCGCCAAACGCGCGTGATCACGACCGGCAGGCCTTGATCAGCGTCGCCACCTCCTTGGAGACGGCGGCCGCGAACGTGTCGAGGTCCGGGACGGCCTCGGCGTCGGCGACGAGGCCGTAGTGGACGGCGCCGCGGTAGGTGGAGACGGCGACCGCGAGGGAGTGGCCGGGGGCCAGCGGGGCGAGGGGGAAGACGGCGGTGAGGGGGTGGCCGCCGAGCTTCAGGCCGAGGCTGGGCAGGGGCACGCTGGTCACGAGGATGTCGAACCAGAGCCGGGCCGCCTGGCCGACCAGGGGGCCGCCGAGCCGGTGCGCGAGGGCGGGGACGTGGTCGGCGAGCAGGGCGACGGCGCCGGCGCCCCGGTTGGGGCCGGCGTCCTTGTTGCGGTCCATGGCGGTGCGCACCGAGGCGAGACGGGCCAGCGGGTCCGGGTCGTCCACCGGGAGCCGTATCAGGTACCCGGAGAGCCGGTTGCCCTGCGGGTGGGCGGTGCGGGGGCGGCGCTTGGAGACGGGGATCAGGGCCCGGGGCGCGACGCCCTCGCTGCCGTCGCCGCGCTCGTCGAGCCAGCGGCGCAGGGCCCCGGCGACGACCGCGATGAGGACGTCGTTGACGGTGCCGCCGACGGTCTTGCGGATGCGGTGCACCTCGTCGAGGTCGAGGACCACTCCGGCGGTGCGGCGGGTGCCGCTCGGATCGCAGGTGAGCGCGGGGGTGGAGCGCACGTCGAGCGAGGAGCGGGCGACCGAGGCGCCGATGTCCAGGGCCCGGGCGGCGTCGGAGAGGGCACCGCGCAGGAGGCCGGGCAGGTCGCGCACGTCCGGCAGCGGACCGCGCGGCGGGGCCGCCGGGCGGGGCCGGGGCGTGGGCAGGTCCATCGGGTCCATGACGCCCGCGGCCAGGGTGAGCGCCCGCAGCCCGTCGGCCAGGGCGTGGTGGAACTTGAAGAGCACCGCGAAGCAGACACCGTCCTCGCCGGGCAGCACGTGGGCCTCCCAGGGTGGCCGGCCGCGCTCCAGCGGGCGTCCCATGAGCCGTCCGGCCTCCGCGTGGAAGTCGGCCGTGGGCGCGTGCAGACGCACGTGGTGCAGGGGGTCGAAGTCCGGGTCCGGCTCGCGGGCCGCCCCGCCGAAGGCGAAGGGACTGCGCAGGGCGGAGGGCAGCGGCTGCCAGACGTCGCGGATCCGCATCCGCAGCCCGGTGACACCGGCGGCCCGGGCCGCGAGCAGGTCGGCCGCGTGGGCGCCCGCGGCCGGCGAGTGCGCCGAGAAGATCCCGAGCGCGCCGAGGTGCATCGGGTGGTCGGCGGACTCGAGGTTCCAGAACGCCAGGTCAAGGGGGGCGAGCAGGTCAGCAGTCAAGAGCTTGCCTCGCGTCGACGACGGGTGAGCCAGCAGTCAATCGCCCCCGGCCGATTACGGTCAAGTACGATCAGGCTACGTACAGTTAACACCGGATTAAGTCCCGCCCCGGTGAGAGGGGCGGGACTCATGGTGCATCTGCCGTCAGTCCAGCACAGGTTGCGGCGCCGGGCACCCCGTGGGAGTCACCCGGGAGGCGTCACGGATCAGCGCCTCGTGCGCGGCCTTGAGCCGGGCCGTGTCGGGTTTCAGCACCGCCCGGTCGTAGGTGAGGAAGCCGTTCAGCTCGCCTTCGACATCCGCGATCTGGGTGTACACGGCCCCGTTGCTGCCCTTGCAGACCAGCGCCCGGACCTCGTCCAGCTTCTCCAGGTAGTCCTCGGTGTAGGTGGCCGGGTCGACGTCGACGTAGGACTGCTGCACCGACCAGGCGTGGCCCGGCACCGCCAGGCCCAGGCCGCCGTACTCGCCGCTGACCAGGGCGCGCTGCCCGTCGGGGCGGGGCGGCAGGGCCGGGCTCGGGTAGCCGTGCTCGTCCATGATGTCGCCGGTGCCGCCGTCGGCGCCGAGGTTCAGCCCGGACTGTCCGTTGACCAGGCGGGTGGGGTCCCAGGCCTTGGCCTGCTCGGCGATCCGGCCCACGTCGTACTGGCCCCAGCCCTCGTTGAAGGTCACCCACATGACGACCGAGGGACTGCTGACGTGTTCGTCGATCATCTCCTTCAGCTCACGCTCGTAGCGGGCGCGGGAGGTGGCGTTCGGGTTCACCCCGGCCGTCATCGCGGGCATGTCCTGCCAGACCAGCAGGCCGAGCCGGTCGGCCCAGTAGAACCAGCGGTCGGGCTCGACCTTGATGTGTTTGCGCACGGAGTTGAAGCCGAGCCGCTTGTGCGCCTTCAGGTCGTAGGCCAGCGCCTCGTCGGTGGGGGCGGTGTGCAGGCCGTCGGGCCAGAAGCCCTGGTCGAGGGTGGCCATCATGAAGACGGGTTCGCCGTTGAGGAGCGTGCGGGGGACGCCGTTCACCTTCTCGACGGCGACGGAGCGCATGCCGAAGTAGCTGCCGACCCGGTCGGCGCCGACCCTGACCTTGAGGCCGTAAAGGAACGGGTCGTCCGGCGACCACAGGTGCGGGTCGCGCACGGTCAGCGTGAGCGGGCCGCCGGTGCGGCCGCTCGCGGTGGCCACCTTGCGCCGGCCGTCGTACGCCGTCGCCGTGACCGGTACGCCGTCCCGGACGCCCCGGACCTCGACGGTGACCTTCTCCCCCGCCACGTCGGGGACGATCTTGAGGGAGTCGGCGTGGTCGCGTGCCACCGGCTCCATCCAGACCGTCTGCCAGATGCCGGAGGACGGGGTGTACCAGATGCCGCTGGGGTCCAGGCGCTGCTTGCCGAGCGGTGGGTTCTCGCCGGAGGCCGCGTCGGTCGGGTCGTAGACGCCGACGATGAGCTCCTGGGTGCGGCCGGGCTCGAGCGCGTCGGTGATGTCGGCGCCGAACTTGTCGTAGCCGCCCTCGTGCGTGGCGACCTTGGTGCCGTTGACGTAGACCTCGGAGCGCCAGTCGACGGCGCCGAAGTTGAGCTTGAGCCGCCGGTCCGAGCCGATGTTCCAGTCGCGCGGGACGGTGAAGGTGCGGCGGTACCACATGCGGTCCTCGTGCCGCTCGATGCCGGAGAGCTGGGACTCCACCGGGTACGGGACGAGGATGCGCTCCTTCAGCGTCCGCCCGACGGGCGGCTGTTCGCCGGCCTCGGCGGCGGCGAACTGCCAGCGGCCGTTGAGGTTCTTCCAGGCGTCGCGGGTCAGCTGCGGGCGCGGGTACTCCGGGAGGGCGTCGTCCGGTCCGACCTCGTCGGCCCAGCGGGTGCGCAGCTGGTGGGTGGAGTGGTTCGGGCCGGACGTCCAGAACTTCTTGACAACGTTGCCGTCGGCGTCGGTGAGGCCGCCTTCGCCGTCGTAGCGGATGTCGGCCGTGCCGCGGGCCGTGCCCGTCTTGTTGCCCACGACCGGCTCGTCCAGGGCGACCAGCAGGGCGGTGGGGTCGGACGGGTCGGGGCGGGCGTCGCCCAGCGGCCACGCGGCGCCGCCGATCACGGCGTCGAGGTGGTCGGTGAAGCCCGCCGGGGGTGCGGTGAGCTCCTGGGCGAAGTTGAGCTTGAGGGTGCGGCCGGTGGACTGCACGGTGGCCGCGAGGGCGCCGTCGTAGTCGAAGCCCTCGGGGAGGCGGAAGGCCGACTGCGGGACGGGGGCCTTGGCGGCGCCGGGCGGGGTCCAGCGCAGGTGGAAGTTGGAGCCGCCGTAGTGCTCGAAGTACTCGACCTTGATGTCGTAGGCGCGGCCGGCGGTGAGGTCGACGGGTGCGGCGGTCTGCTCGCGGTCCCAGTCGTCGACCCAGTGGTCGATGGCGAGCGTGCCGTCGATCCAGAGGCGGAAGCCGTTGTCGGCGCTGACCGAGAAGGTGTGCGGCCCGGTCTGCTCCGGGACGATCCGGCCGGTCCAGCGGACGCTGACGTCGTCTGACTGTCCGGTGGTGAAGTTCAGGCGGGGTTCGAGGTTGTCGAAGTCGAGGTCCTGGTCGAAGGTCGTCGCCTTGAGGGTGTGGAAGTCGAAGGCGCCGGGGGCGGAGTGGGTGAAGTACTCGCCCTTGAGGCCGTGGATCTCGGCCGGGTCGTCCGCGAGCGCGGGGACTGCGCTGAGGCCGGTGAGGGCGAGGAGCGCGGCGAGCAGTAACGCGAGGCGGTTTCTGAGGCGTCGGGGACGCACGGAACCTCCATGCCAACGTTGTCATGTACAAGACGTTGGCATGACAACACGGATCCCGCGCTTCGTCCAGAGGCAGGACAAAGTCCCTCCGGGGGCGTCTCGCAGAAGCCCCCGGCGGTGTCTCGTCAGGTGACCAGCTGGCCCTTGCCGAGCGCGATGACGCCGCCCTTGGAGACCGTGTACAGCTCGGCGTCGCGCTCCGGGTTGACGCCGATCGTCGCGCCCGGCGGGACCTCGACGTTCTTGTCGAGAACGGCGCCGCGCACCACCGCGCCCCGGCCGATGTGCACGTTGTCGTGCAGCACCGAGCCCTGCACCACGGCCCCGGGGTCGACCACCACGCCCGGCGACAGCACCGACCGGGTGACCTGACCGCGGACCAGGCAGCCCGCGCTGATGATGGACTCGCTGGCGATGCCGCCCGCGTTGAAGCGGGCCGGCGAGAGCTGGTACGAGTGCGTGTAGATCGGCCAGCTGCGGTTGTACAGGTTGAACGCGGGCCGCTCCGCGATCAGGTCCATGTGCGCCTCGTAGTAGGTGTCCAGCGTCCCCACGTCCCGCCAGTAGCCCTGGTCGCGGGTGGTCTCCCCGGGCACGTGGTTGGCACTGAAGTCGTACAGCGCGGCCTCGCCCCGGTCGGTGAGCTGGGGCAGGATCGAACCGCCCATGTCGTGCACGGAGGACTCGTCCTCGGCGTCCCGCTTGAGCGCCTCGATGAGGGCCTTGGTGGTGAAGATGTAGTTGCCCATCGAGGCGAAGACGCAGTTGGGGTCGTCCGGGAGCCCGGGCGGGGCGGACGGCTTCTCCAGGAAGCGCTCCACCGTCTGCCCGTCCGAACCGGGGGTGATCACGCCGAACGCCGAGGACTCCGTGCGCGGCACCCGGATCCCGGCGACCGTCACGCCCGCGCCGCTCTCGATGTGCTGGGCGAGCATCTGGCGCGGGTCCATGCGGTAGACGTGGTCGGCGCCGAAGACGGCGACGTACTCGGGGCGCTCGTCGTAGATCAGGTTCAGGGACTGCAGGATCGCGTCGGCGCTGCCCAGGTACCAGCGGGGGCCGAGGCGCTGCTGGGCGGGGACGGGCGTGACGTAGTTGCCGAGCAGGTTGGACATCCGCCAGGTCGTGGTGATGTGCCGGTCCAGCGAGTGCGACTTGTACTGCGTCAGCACGCAGATGCGCAGGATGTCGGCGTTGACCAGGTTGGACAGGACGAAGTCGACCAGGCGGTACGTGCCGCCGAAGGTCACCGCCGGTTTGGCACGGTCCGCGGTCAGGGGCATCAGCCGCTTGCCCTCACCACCCGCCAGCACGATCCCCAGGACCGAAGGACCACCACCACGCATGGCCGCTCCCCTCACGCCGATTTCCCGATGCCTGCCCCTGACCAGTACCCACTAAGCCTGTTTGACGATCTCCTCGTAGAGCCGGACCGTGCGCCGGGCCACCGCGTCCCAGCCGAACTCGCCGACCGCGCGCTCCCGCCCGGCCTCGCCCATCCGCCGGGCGGCCCGCGGATCGCCGAGGACGGTGTCCATGGCCCGGGCGAGCCCCGCCTCGAAGCCGTCGCCGGCCGGGACGAGCAGGCCGGTCCGGCCGTCGTCGACGACCTCCGGGATGCCGCCGACCGCCGAGGCCACCACGGGTGTGCCGCAGGCCATCGCCTCCAGGTTCACGATGCCCAGCGGCTCGTACACCGAGGGGCAGACGAACAGCGCGGCGTGCGTCAGGAGCTGGATGACCTCCGGGCGCGGCAGCATCCTCGGGATCCAGTGCACGCCGTCGCGGACCTCGCTCAGCTCCGCGAACAGCTCCCGGAACTCCCGGTCGATCTCCGGCGTGTCCGGGGCGCCCGCGCACAGCACGACCTGCGCGGCCGGGTCGATGTCCCGTACCGCGCGCAGCAGATGGGGCACGCCCTTCTGGCGGGTGATGCGGCCGACGAACAGCACGTAGGGGCGCGAGCGGTCGATGCCGATCCGGTCCAGGGCGTCCGTGCCGTGGTCGGGCCGGTACAGGCTCGTGTCGATGCCGTTGTGCACGACGTGGACCTTCTCCGGGTCCAGCGCCGGGTAGCAGCCGAGGATGTCCTC
The DNA here is from genome assembly GCF_044540525.1 of Streptomyces sp. NPDC085932. Classification (NCBI taxonomy): domain Bacteria; kingdom Bacillati; phylum Actinomycetota; class Actinomycetes; order Kitasatosporales; family Streptomycetaceae; genus Streptomyces; species Streptomyces sp. NPDC085932. The sequence continues at coordinate 1,195,356 of NZ_JBITSJ010000001.1, read as the reverse complement.
GCGCATCGCCCCCGAGACGGCGATCACGGCGTCGGCGGCCTCGATCGCGGTGCGCTCGGCCCAGCTGGACAGCTCGTAGCCGCCGCCGAGCTGCTCGGCCTTCCAGGGGCGCAGCGGCTCCAGGGAGTGCGCGGTCATCACGTGCGGGATGCCGTACAGCAGCTTGGCGAGGTGGCCGCCGAGGTTGGCGTACCAGGTGTGCGAGTGCACCAGCTCGCGGCCCTCCAGGGCGGCGGCCATCGCCAGGTCGACGGAGAAGGTGCGCAGCGCGTCGTTGACGCCGTCGAGCGCGGACCACGGGCGGTGGCGCAGCACGCCGTCGGCGCGGCCCTCGCCCCAGCAGTGCACGTCCAGGTCGACCAGGGGTCTGAGCTCCCGGGCCAGGAACTCCACGTGGACGCCGGCACCGCCGTACACGTCCGGCGGGTACTCCCGGGTCAGCAGTCCGACGCGCACCCGCAACTCCCTGCTCTCAGCGGCCGTTCCCTTTCATGGTCACCCAGATGTGCCGCGTGGGGAAGAGCGGGGCGGCCGCGGGAAACAACAGTCGCCGCAGACGCCCCCGCCGGGCACCCGGTAGTAGAGGCAGCAGCTGCGGCGCCGGAAGGCCGTGCCGGTGAGGGTCCCGGCGCCGGTGAGCTGCGGGTGGGCGAGGAGCCGCGCGGCCAGGGAGCGGGCGCGGGCGGCGCTGTCGGGACGGCCGTGGCGCCGGGCCCAGCGGTCCAGTTCCCGGGCGGCGCCCGCCAGCGCCGAGGCGGCGTTGCCCCGCAGCAGCCCCGGGGCGAGGCGGTGATGGGCGTGCAGGGCCGCCGCCAGCGGGGCGAGGTGGCCGTCCAGGACGACCTCCGCGAGGTGTTCCGGCTCCGCGGGCAGCGGCCGTACGCCGGTCAGCCACAGGTCGTCGGGGGCGCTGCCGTCGGGGTCCCAGCGCAGGTGCCGGGCGTCCAGGTCGGGCAGGCCGCCGTACACCACCGCGCAGCCGAGGGCGATCGACCACAGCCGGGCCGCGAGCCCCTGGTGGGCGACGGAGGCGGCCACGCGCAACTCCGGGGTGCCCAGGGCGTGTGCGACCTTGCGGATGCGGAAAATCAGGGGATTTCCGGCTACGTCCGGTGCCCGGACGGCGTAGGCCTGTGCGAGAGTGGGAAGAGGCCCGGCCGCCGCTGTGTCCGTGCGCAGCACGAAGAAGCCGCCGAGCGGGCGGAGCGCGGCGAGGCCGGGGTCGAGGTCCACGAAGAGCAGTAGTACCAAGGCCCCTAAGGGACGCGTCCCGGGGCCCCTGACTTTCGTCGCCCACCCTGGGGATGACGGGGCTCCCCTCGTACTCCATCGGCAGTAGGACCCAATGAGTGCTCAGGGACGACGACGGGAACACCCGGACACGGCAGGGTGTTGGTCATGAAAGCCGACCATTCGCCGCGCCGGGCCGAGCGCCCCCGCCTGACGCAGAGGAGCAGCCGATGAGCGCCCTCGCGTTGTCCGTCGTGCTCTCCCTCGTCTCCGCGGTCGCCTACGCGGGCGGGGCGATCGTGCAGGAGCGGGTGGCGGAGTCCTCGCCGGGCGAGCAGTACGCTCCGCTGCGCCGGCCCGGCTGGTGGGCGGCGGTCGCGCTGAACGGCCTGGGCGGTCTGCTCCACGTGGTGGCGCTGGCCTACGGGCCGCTGAGCCTGGTGCAGCCGCTGGGCGCCCTCACCATCGTGGTGGCCCTGCCGATGGCCGCGCTGTTCGTCGGCCGCAGGGCCGGCGCCACGGCCTGGCGGGGCGCGATCATGGCGACGGTCGGTCTCGCCGGTCTGCTGTCCCTGGTCGCCGCGTCGGACGCGCAGTCGCTGAACGCGGCCGAGCGGGTGGCCGTCGCACTGGTCACCGCGGGCGTCGTCGTCGCGCTGATGATCGCCGCGCGGGCCGCGCACCGGCACCCGGCGGTGCGCAGCATGCTGCTGGCGACCGCGTCCGGCATCGCGTTCGGCATGTCCTCCGTGTTCACCAAGACGGTCGCCGTCGACTGGACCGGCGGAGTGTCGGCGGCGGACCTGCCGTCCCTCGCCGTCATCGGCGTGCTGGCCACGGCCGGCATGCTGCTGTCGCAGGCCTCCTACCGGGGCGCCGGGCTGACGGCCCCGCTGGCCACGCTGACGGTCGTGAACCCGGTCGTGGCGGCCGCCGTCGGCATCACGATGTTCGGGGAGACGTTCCGCTACGGCACCGCGGGCACCGTGCTCGCCCTGGGCTGTGGTGTGGTGGCGGCCGGCGGTCTGATCCTGCTGACGACGGAGCGGCTCGCGCAGGACCGGCCCGAGAGCGAGCGGGCCGTGCCGGAGCTCGTCACCGCGGGGCCGGTCCCGGCGGACGCGGGTCTCGTTGCCGGTACGGCTGCGGACCCGGACCTGCCCGAGCTGGTGGAGGACGTGCTCGCGGCGGACGCCCTCGCGAAGGACGTCCTCGTGGAGGACGTGCTCGTGCACGACGTACTCGTGCCGGATGTGCTCGTGCCGGGGCCGGGGGCGCCCGCCGTCGCGGACGGTCCGTACGAGAGCGGGGCGGCGCCGGTGCCCGCCGGCGACGAACGCCCGCTCTCCTACATGCCCTTCCACGGCATCCCGTACGTGCCGATGCCGGCCGTGGACCGGCACCGGGTGCGGATCAAATCCTGACGCCGCCGGCCCTGAGGTACGCCACCGGGTCGACGTCCGAACCGAAACCGGGCCCCGTCCGCACCTCGAAGTGCAGATGCGGGCCCGAGCTGTTGCCGGTGGATCCGGAGCGGCCGATGCGCTGGCCCGCCGTCACCGACTGCCCGTCCCGTACGGAGATCGCCGACAGGTGGGCGTACTGGCTGTACCGGCCGTCGCCGTGCCGGATCACGACCTGGTAGCCGAACGAGCCGCCCCACCCGGCGCTGACGACGCTGCCCGCGGCGACCGACTTCACGGTCGTGCCCGTGGGCACGGGGAAGTCGATGCCCGTGTGGTAGCCCTTCGACCAGGCGGAGCCGGCCTTGCGGTAGGGCGTGCCCAGGGAGGCGCTGACGGGGGCGACGAGGCCCTGCCGGGTGGCCGTGGACCGGGCGGCGCGTTCCTTGCCCGCCTCCTTCGGCCGCTCCTTGGCACGCTCCTTCGTGCGGTCCCCGGCGCGCTCCTCGGTACGGCGCTCCGCCCGGTCCGCCGCCGGCTTCTTCGGCTTCGCCGACGGGGCCGGCCGGTACTCGGGACGCGTCTTCGTGCCGCCCTCGCCGCGCAGGGCGAGCCGCTGGCCGGGCACGATCAGGTCGGGGTCGCCCCCTATCGTCGAGCGGTTGGCGGCGTACAGGCCGCGCCAGCCGCCCCTCACCTCGCGGTCGGCCGCGATGCCGGAGAGGGTGTCGCCGTGCACCACGGTGTACATCTCGGCGCTGCCCGCGCGGGACTGCGGCGTGGACTGCGGCCGGACCTGCTCGATGGAGGTCTTCTGCTTCGTCTCCCGCTGCTTCGTGCGCTCGGCCGCCGGCCGGATGTCCGGCTCGCCGCCGCCCCGGGTCAGCCCGGCCCGCACCGAGCACACCGGCCAGGCGCCCGGGCCCTGCCCGTCGAGCACCTTCTCGGCGACGGCGATCTGCTGGTCCTTGGTGGCGAGGTCCGCGCGGGCCGCGTAGGCCCGACCGCCGTAGGCCTCCCAGGTGGACTGGGTGAACTGCAGGCCGCCGTAGAAGCCGTTGCCGGTGTTGATGTTCCAGTCGTTGCTCGACTCGCAGGCGGCGACCTTGTTCCATGTGTCCACGTCCGCCGCCTGGGCGGTGCCGGCGCCCATGAACGGGAGCGCCATGCCCGCGCCGCCCGCGGTGACCGTGAGTGAGGCGCGGTTGATCCTGTTCGGCTGATACCGGCGGTGCCGGCCGCGTACGGCCATCGAAAGCCCCCCTAGACATGCGTCAGGAGGGGCAAAAGTAAGCGCTGCGAACCGGCCAGAACAAGACGCGTATCGGCCGCCCAGGGGTTCAAATGGCCGGTATGAGGCCCCTGTTGCGCGACGTGCGCCCCGGCGGTGCATCGCGTACGCCACGCGGTGCGCGGGTGCGGCGTGCGCGGGGACGCGTACCTCGGCTGAGTGCGAGAGGGGCTGCCGTGCGTATCGTCCTGCGCGACGTCGTACGACCCGCGCGTGCGGACGGGGTGGCGGCACGCCAGGATGGTCGGCGGGGGTCACGCCGGCGGCTACCCGCCGGCGGCACCGATACCGAGGTCTTTAGGAGCGAACCGAATGAGCAGTACAGCGCAGATCGGCGTCACGGGCCTTGCGGTCATGGGCCGCAACCTCGCCCGCAACTTCGCCCGCAACGGCTACACGGTCGCGGTGCACAACCGGACGCCCTCGCGCACGCACGCGCTGGTCGAGGAGTTCGGCGGTGAGGGCGAGTTCGTCGCGTGCGAGAGCGCGAAGGACTTCGTGGCCGCGCTGGAGCGGCCCCGCCGTCTGGTCGTGATGGTGAAGGCCGGTGATCCGACGGACGCGGTGATCCGGGAGTTCGCGCCGCTGCTGGAGCCCGGCGACATGATCATCGACGGTGGCAACGCGCACTTCGCGGACACCCGGCGCCGGGAGCGGGAGCTGCGCGAGCAGGGCATCCACTTCGTCGGCATGGGCGTATCCGGCGGCGAGGAGGGCGCGCTGAACGGCCCGAGCATCATGCCGGGCGGCCCCAAGGAGTCCTACGACTCGCTGGGCCCGATGCTGGAGAAGATCTCGGCCAAGGCGGCCGACGGCACGCCGTGCGTCTCCCACGTCGGTCCGGACGGTGCCGGGCACTTCGTGAAGATGGTGCACAACGGCATCGAGTACGCGGACATGCAGCTCATCGGCGAGGCGTACCAGCTGCTGCGGGACGTCGCCGGGTACTCCCCCGCCGAGATCGCCGACATCTTCCGCACCTGGAACCAGGGGCGTCTCGACTCCTACCTGATCGAGATCACGGCCGAGGTGCTGTCCCACGTGGACGCGGAGACGGGCAAGCCGTTCGTGGACGTGGTGGTGGACCAGGCCGAGCAGAAGGGCACCGGCCGCTGGACCGTGCAGATCGCGCTGGACCTGGGTGTGCCGGTGTCCGGCATCGCGGAGGCCGTCTTCGCCCGCTCGCTCTCCGGCCACGCGGCCCTGCGGGAGGCCTCGCGCGGGCTGGCCGGGCCGAAGGCGAAGCCGCTCGGCGAGGCGGAGGCGCGGGCCTTCGCCGACCGGGTGGAGCAGGCGCTGTACGCGTCGAAGATCGTGTCGTACACGCAGGGCTTCCACGAGATCGACGCGGCGCGCGGCGAGTACGGCTGGGACATCGACCTGGGCGCGGTGTCCGCGCTGTGGCGGGGCGGCTGCATCATCCGGGCCGCTTTCCTGGACCGGATCCGCGCGGCCTACGACGCCCGGCCGGACCTGCCGAGCCTGCTGTCGGACGACACGTTCGCGCAGGAGATCGCGGACGCGCAGGACGACTGGCGCGAGGTGCTGGTCGCCGCGACCCGGCAGGGCGTGCCGACGCCCGGGTTCGCCGCGGCGCTCGCCTACTACGACGCCCTGCGGGCGGAGCGGCTGCCGGCGGCGCTGACGCAGGGGCAGCGGGACTACTTCGGTGCGCACACCTACCGGAGGGTGGACCGGGACGGATCGTTCCACACGCTGTGGGGCCAGGACCGGTCGGAGGTCACGGCGTAACGCTCACGCGCCGACCGGGTGCGGGCCGGGGCCGGTGGATGCCTTGCGGGGCTGTCCACCGGCCCCGTTCTCATGCCGTGCAGGTCAGGACAGCGGCGGCCCGGGCTCGGGGTTGGGGACGGGGTCCGGCCCCGGGGGGATCGGGGACGGGTCGGGGCCCGGCGGGGGCTGCGGGTTCGGCACGGGGCCGGGCCCCGGCGGCGGGGGCGGGGTCGGGCCCGGTGGCGGCGTGGGCGACGGCGGCGGAGGCGTCGGCTCGGGGCCCGGCGGGGGCGTCGGGTTCGGCACCGGGTCGGGGCCGGGCGGCTCCGGCGGCCGGGGATCCGGGCCCGGTGTCGGTGCCGGCGGCACGGGGTCGGGATACGGGTTCGTCATCAGGTCCTCCAGCCAGTTGGACGACTCCGGCTCTGGACTACTCCCCCGCCTACCCGACACCCGCCTCGACAGTCACCCCGGGGCGGGATGGGGAGGGGCCAGGTGGGGGTAGTGGGGTGGGGGCAGGTGGGGGTAGTGGGGTGGGGCAGTGGCGGGAGGCGTGGGCGGAGGCCGTAACGCGGGGCGTGGGGCGCTGCTTCCCCGGCGAGTGGGGGTCGGGGGCGGTGTGCGGTGAGGCGCCCGGCTCGCGCCGGGGTCGTGGCCCCGCCGGGTGGGGGCGTGCGCGCAGGGGCTGTCTGCTGGCCCGGCGTTCCGGCTGCCCGGCCGCCCGGGCGTCCCGGCCGGGGCGCCCGGGACAGGACGGGACGTGGCGGTCAGAAGCGGTCGGGGTGGGTCCTCAGCCAGTTCTTGGCCGCTGTCAGCAGGGGCTCGGGCGCCGGAGGGGCCTCGTCGGGGTGGCGCTCGGACCACTTGGCGACGTAGGGGCAGAGCGGGGCGACCGCGCTCTGCTCGCGGGCGGCGATGGCGTACAGCTCGCGCGCCAGCGAGCCCGCGATGCCCTTGCCCTCGTGGGCCGGCTCGACGATCGTGTGGACCGGTACGAGGGCCCGTTCGGGGCTGTCGAGCACGAAGTACTCGATGTGGCCGAGGACTTCACCGTCGGCGACGGCCTCCAGACGGCCCGCCTCCCGGTCGTCACGGATCTCCGGGTCGCTCATGGACACGCTCCTGCCTCTCGTCGTCCCGCTCAGGCCCCGACGGCCTGCGGGCTGCGCTGCTGGTCCGAGCCCGGTACCGGCTCGGACGGATCCGCGCCCAGGGCCACGATCCGGTTGTCGCGGTCGACGTGCACGACCCGCGGCGCGAGTGCTCGCGCCTCGGCGTCCGTCACCTGGGCGTAGCTGATGATGATCACGAGGTCGCCGGGATGGACGAGATGGGCCGCGGCCCCGTTGATCCCGATCACCCCGGAGCCGCGCTCGCCCTCGATGACGTACGTCTCCAGGCGGGCCCCGTTGGTGATGTCGACGATGTGCACGAGCTCACCGGGCAGCAGATCGGCGGCGTCGAGCAGCTCGGCGTCGATCGTCACGGATCCCACGTAGTGCAGGTCGGCCTGGGTGACGGTGGCACGGTGGATCTTGGACTTGAACATGGTGCGCAGCATGGAAAGGCTCCCGACTGTTCTGCTCCCTGCCCGCTTTGTGCAGGTCAAGGGCGTTGTCCGGAGACTACAACGGTTCGCGTGTCCGGTCAGCCGTCCCGCGTTGTTCCGGGGATCACACCGAGCCGTCCGGCCGCGGGTCCTCCGTGGCACGGCAGGGTTCCGCTCCGCTTCCCACCTGGCACCATAAGGACGAACGGAGATCCAACCGTTCGGTGTCGCGTGGGGGGCGGGAAGCGGTGGCGCATCGGAACTCGGCGGACGATCATCTGCAGGCGCTGCACCAGCAGGGCTGGGAGGCAGCGTGCTCACTGCACCGGCATCTGCGCGCCGGAGGGGAGTTGGCCCCGGTCGCCACTCCGGGCGTGCTGCTCGAAGCGGGTGAGGTCGCGTACGGCGACGTCGCGGCGCAGTACGCGCGCTTCTACGGCATGAACGTGACCTACAACCAGCGTTCGGGCTTCTACTTCGGGTCGCCGCTGTTCGTCGCCGCCGGACTGGTCGGGGACGCGGTCGCCAACAGCAGCGCCCGCAACCGGGCGCAGGCCATGGCGCAGGCGCAGTGGCGCGACTTCTCCCCCTGCCGTGCGATCCTCACCGACCGCCGCATGCTGCTGCACGTCGCGGCCGAGAACCGGTGGGTGTCGCTGCGGCACCACGAGATCATCAGTTTCCTGCCGGTGCTCGACCAGTGGGCGCTGTTCACCGACTACCAGCAGTGGGAGCCGATGCGGCTGGCCGGGCCGACCGTGCCCTGGCTGACCGCCGCGACGATCTCGGTGCTCAACCGGGGCCGTTCCGAGTACCAGCAGCTTCCCCCGCTGCCGTTGCCCGACTGAGGTCCGCCCCCGGCGGGTCAGTCGCGCCGCCGCAGCGTTCCGGTGTCCTCCACGCTCGTCACCTCGTAGCGCAGGCTGTCCTTGCCCGTGGGGGTCAGGACGATGTCGACCTCGTCGACGCAGTTCAGCGGACTGCTCTCCTCGGTGATCTCCTCGCGGACCTGAACCGAACGCCCGGTGTCCATGGTGAGGATCCATCGTCCGCTGCACCCCAGCGACGGGTACTCGACGGTGGCCACCTGGTCGCCGATCTCGCCGCCCTTGTAGTCCACTTGGATCGAGTAGAGGTCGTTGTCCGCCTCGCGCACGTTGCCGGTCCACTTCCCCTCGTAGTCGGCGGCGGAAGCCTTCGGTGACTGTGCGGAGGGGGTCGCGCCCGACGCCCCGGAGCCGGTCCGGTCGTCGTCGCCTCCGAAGCCGGGGAGCTTCACGGCCAGGACGATGGCGAGCACGGCGACCACGGCCGACGTGACCAGCAGGGCGGGGCCGACCCTGCGGGTGCGACGGCCGCCCGGCGGGAAGCCGCCCGGTACCGGTGGCATCGGCGGAGTGGCCACCGTGATCCGGGGGGCCGGCGTGGGCGTCGGCGTGGGCACCGGGGGCATCGGTACCGGCGTCGGAGTGCCCGGCGGCGGGGGCGGGACGTGTCCGCCGTGCGCGGTGGGCAGGGCGTGCACGGCGTCACCGGCCCGGCCCGCGGGCGGGGTGTCGACCTGGGTCGGTGGGGGCGGCTCCTCCAGGTCGAGGAGGCTGGAGGCGTGCCGGCCGAGCTCCGCCATCAGGGCGCCCGGGAGCCACGCCGCCGCGTCGGCGCCCGCCGTGGCCGCCTCCGCCGTCGCCACGATCTCGGACAGCGGAACGCGGTCCTCGGGCCGCTTGGCGAGGCACCGCGTCACGAACGCGGTCATCGGCCCGGACAGGCCCGCCAGGTCCGGGGCGTCCTCGGTGACCCGCAGCATGACCGCGTGGGCGCCGCTGTCCGGGCCACCGAACGCCTGCCGGCCCGTGGCGGCGAACACCAGCACCAGGCCGAGGCTGAACACGTCGCTCAGCCCGGTGATCTCCCCGCCCAGGATCTGCTCGGGCGACATGAACCCCGGGGAGCCGACCATCGCACCGGTGCGGGTCAGCACGCTGGCGTCCGCGGCGCGGGCGACCCCGAAGTCGATCACCCGGGGGCCGTTGACCGTGAGCATGACGTTCGACGGCTTGAGGTCCCGGTGCACCAGCCCGCAGGCGTGGATGCTCTGCAGCGCACGCGCCAGGCCGGAGGCCAGGTGCCACACCGACTGCTCAGGCAGCGGCCCGCAGATCCCGGTCACCGCCTCGTGCAGCGTGGGTCCGGCGACGTACCCGGTGGCCACCCACGGCGTGTCCGCCTCGGTGTCGGCGTCCAGGACCGGAGCCGTCCACTGGCCGCCCACCCGCCGCGCCGCGGCGACCTCCGCGCGGAAGCGGCGGCGGAACTCCGGGTCGTACGCCAGCTGCGCGTGGACCAGTTTCACGGCGACCGTGCGTCCCCGCCGGGACCGTCCGAGGAACACCTGCCCCATGCCCCCGGCTCCGAGCCGCCGGAGCAGCCGGTAGTCCCCCACCTGCGTCGGATCGCCGGGCCGCAAGTTCTCCATGACTGCTCCGTCCCCCTGTCTCGCCGGCCCGGGTGCCCGGACCGCGCTCATTACAGCAGCACCGGGCGCCTCCGCGGGCGTTGCCGCCGGATCGGGCCGCGATCGGGCGATCGGTGACCGGGTTGTGCCAGCGGCGTTCCGGGCCCGTCGGCGCCCGGACGCCGGGGCTCAGGTCCGCCAGGCGTAGCGGCGTTCGGGGCGTCCGGCGGCGCCGTAGCGCAGGGAGACCTCCGCGTTGCCGGTGCTGTGGAAGTACTCCAGGTAGCGGCGGGCGCTCACGCGGGACACGCCGGTCAGGGCCGCGCACTCGGTGGCGGAGAGGGTGCCGTCCGCCTCGCGCAGGGCGCGTTCGACGAGTTCGGCGGTCTCCGCGCTCATGCCCTTGGGCAGGGTGTGCACGGCCGCCGGGGCGAAGGCGCCCGCCAGGACCCGGTCCACGTCGGCCTGGCCGCGGACGACGGCGGTCAGCAGCCGGCCCCGCTGGGCGGCGTAGCGCTCCAGGCGGGTGCGCAGGTCCTGGAAGTCGAACGGTTTGAGGAGGTAGTCGGCCACCCCGTGGCGGACCGCGCCGCGCACGGTGTCGGCCTCCTGCGCGGCGCTGATCACCATGACGTCGCAGTCGTGGCCGGCGCTGCGCAGCCGGGGGATCACGTCCAGGCCGAAGATGTCGGGCAGGTACAGGTCGAGCAGGATGAGGTCGGGGCGGAGCGCGTCCGCGGCCTCGATCGCCTGGGCGCCGGTGTGGGCGACGCCGACGACGCGGAACGGCTCGACGCGCTCGACGAAGGCGCGGTGGACCCTGGCCACCATGAAGTCGTCGTCGACGACGAGCACGTCGATGGTGTCCGCCGCGTCCCGGGCCGCATGACGTGCCGGGTTCCGTGCCGCGTCGCGCGCCGCGTCCCGTGCCGGATCCTGTGCTGCGGTCATGGGGCCGCTCCTTCCGTCGCCGTTCCGGCGACGTGACTGACGGTCATGCGTGCGGTGAACACGGCCCCGTCGGGGGTGTTGGACACCGCTATCTCGCCCCCGTGCCGTTCGCAGACCAGCTTGGTCAGGGCCAGTCCGATGCCGCGCTCGCCCTCCCGGGCGGCCTTGGTGGTGAAGCCGTGGGAGAACACCTCGTGGGCCAGTTCGGGAGCCACTCCGGGGCCGGAGTCGCGGACCACGATCTCCACGCTGGAGGCGTCCTGGCGCAGCGCCACCTCCACCCATGCCTCCTCGTCCTGACCGGCGGCGTCGACGGCGTTGTCCACCAGGTTGCCCACGACGGTCGCCACGTCGGCGGCGTCCTCGGGGGCGAGCCGCTCCAGCGCGGTGTCGTCGGAGATCCGCAGGCTGACCTTCCGCTCGGCCGCGAGGGACGCCTTCGCCATCAGCAGCGCGGCCACCGCCGTGTCCCGGACGCGGCGGCTGAGGGTGACGTCGAGGGACTGGCGACGCTGGTTCACCGCCCGGATGTACCGGACCACTTCCTCCTGTTCGCCGATCTGGATCAGACCGGAGATGGTGTGCAACTGGTTGGCGAACTCGTGTGCCTGTGCGCGCAGCAGCTCCGAGGAGCTGCGGAAGGAGCCGATCTCCCGTTCCAGCCGGGCGAGTTCGGTCCGGTCGCGCAGGGTGGTGACCGAGCCGAGGAGCCGGCCGTCCTTGGTGACGGTCATGCGGTTCATCACCAGGACCCGGCCGTGGCGCACCACGACCTCGTCCCGGGTGCCGGCGGCGGTGCCGGCCAGCACGTCGCGCAGCCGTCCGTCGATGCCCAGGCCGTCCAGGCTCTGGCCGACGCAGTCCTCGGGCAGGTCGAGCAGGCGGCGGCCCATGTCGTTGACGAGGGTGAGGCGGTGCTGCGGGTCCAGGGCGACCACGCCCTCGGCGATCCCGTACAGCATCGCCTCCCGGTGCTCGGCGAGCCCGGCGATCTCGCGTGGCTCCAGGCCGAGGGTCTGCCGCTTCACCCGCCGGGCGAGCAGCCAGGAGCCGGCGACGCCGAGACCGCTGGCGACGCCCAGGTAGGCGAGGAGGTAGGAGGAGGCGCCGTTGAGCCGCTGCCAGACCGTGGGGTCGGCCTCGCCGATCATCACCGTGCCGAGGATCCGGCCGAGGTTCTCCTCGGTCGCGCCGAGGACGGGGACCTGGGCGGCCAGTTCACGGCTGCCGTCCAGCGTCAGCTGCCCGGACCAGCCGCGGCCCCGGTCGGTGCCCGGCCCCAGCGGCATACGGCCGCCGATCAGCGTGGGGTTCGTCGAGCTGACGATCCGCCCGGCGGCGTCGGCCACCGTCACCGAGGTGACCCCGGACTGGGCCTGGGTGGAGAGCACCAGCGGGGCGAGGGCCTCGCCGGGGGCGGGACGCACCAGCTGGCTGCGCACCAGCGGGTTGGCGGCCAGCTGTTCGGCGAGCGCGCTGACCCGGCGCCCCTCGACGCGGTTGAACGTGGCCTGCGACTGGGCGAGGGAGACTCCGGCGACCGCCAGCAGCACCACCACGACGATGGCGAGCTGGAGCACCAGCATCTCGCCCGCGAGCGAATGGCGACGGAAGGCGGCGACCACGGTGAACTCAATCTGCGAGGGCGACACAAGGGGAGCGGCTCATGTGCCGGGTCGCACCATCATGACGTCCACCTGCGGAAACCGGAAGGGAGGTGCCGCGCCCGTTGGGGTCAGGAGCTGTCCGGGCGGGGGCCGATGCCCGACAACTCCCGGATGGTGCCGCCCAGTTTCGCGCGGAGCGGTTCCAGCATCGCGGGCTCGGCGCTGACCACCCAGCGCATGCCGACCAGGTACCTGCCCCCGTACACGCTCGCCGACTCCAGCCACGTCTCCTTCAGCCGTTCCTCCGGGAAGGTGGTGATGAGGAAGTCGCCCTTCGGGGTGCGGCACACGCCTTCGCGCAGTTCGTCCGCCTCGGTGCGGATCTTCGCCGTGCAGCCCGCGAGGCCGGCGATCACCTCCACCTTCGCCGGGGCGACGACCCCGGCGGCGGGCGCCCCGGAGGTGCTCGGCTTCGCGGCCGCCCCGCCGTCGCCGCCACCGCCGCAGGCCGCGGCGAGGGGCAGCACGGCCAGGACCCCGGCCGCGGCGACCGCGCGCAGGCGCCGGGTGCGGGACGGGGTCCGGTGGACGGTTGGTTCGGTCGGTCGCTGCTGGGACACGTCGCCTCTCCGGGTGCGGGCGGTCGGTGGAGTATTCGGCAGGGAGTACGCGCCGGCCCGGAGTGGCGTTCAGGGCGCCGGGCGGCGTCGTCCGCGGTGGCGCGCGCCCTGGGCTACGCCGCCTTGTCCGCCGTGGCGTGTGTCGCGCCGAACTGGGTCGGGTACAGCCGCGCCTACCGCTGCCCGGCCGCCGGCAGCATGCGGGCGTTGGTCACGCTCCCCAGGGGGAGTCTGGGGCCCCCGTGGTGCCGATGACGTCGTTGTTGAGCGGGGCGGCCAGGGCGCCCGTACGAGTGCGTGTGAAGAACGCGACCGGCATGCGCCGCACATGGTCGAAGACGGCGGTGCGCAGATCGAGGACGAGGTGCTCGCCCGGGGTGGCCGAGAGCCGGCGGCCCAGGATCCCGAGGGCCGCCTCGACGACCGAGATCAGCGCGATGAGCAGGGCCAGGCGTACGACGGTGCCCTCGCCGCCGTCCGAGGAGCTCGCGTCACACCCCCGACATCCCGCACAATCGGCCCGATCCCCCTCTCCCCCGACTGTCCGCGCAAAGGCCCCGATGACGCTTCCCACGCAGCCGCTCCCCGCAGGCAATCCCCAGGCAGCGCTCCCGCAACCCGCCGTTGGCACGGCCTGGGAACCCTCTGCGGATGTGACAGCGGTCCAACTCCCCGACATCCGCCCGGGACGACTCCCCCGTCGCGTCCCGGTCCGCCTCCTGCGACAGATCCTGTGCCTGCTCCCGCTCCTGCTCGTGACCGTGGTCGCGGTGCGCCACCGCTCGGTGCTGGCCGAGGGCTTCGCCCATCTCGGCACGGCCCGGTGGCCGTGGCTGCTGGCCGCGGTCGGCACGACCTGCCTGACCTGGGTCGCCGCCGCCTGCACCCGGCAGGGCGCGGTCGTCGAGCGGCTGCCCCGACGGCGGTTGCTGGCCACGCAGTTCGCGGCCGGGGCGGCCAACCACCTGCTGCCGACCGGGCTGGGCGCGAGCGCGGTCAACCTGCGGTTCATGACGGTGTGCGGGCTGCCGCTCGCCCGCTCCTCGGCCGCCCTCGCGCTGTACCTGCTGGCGGAGAGCGTCGGTCGGGTGGCCCTGCTGGGCGCCCTGCTCCTGGCGTTCCCCGACGCGCTGCGGCTCAGCGCGCTGGTCCCGGAGACGGCGTTCGGCCCGCTGCTGGCCGGGGCCGGGGCGGTGCCGGCCGTCGCGGTGGCGGTGCTGGTGCTGGTCCGGCGGCTGCGCACGGCCCTGCTGTCCTTCCTGCGCACCGCGCTGGGCGAGGCGCGCGAGGTGCACACCCGTCCCGCACGGGCCCTGGCGCTGTGGGGCGGCGCGCTGACGTTCCCCGCGCTGCAGGCGTCCGTGCTGGTGCTGGTGGGGCAGGCGCTCGGTCTCGACGTGCCGGCGGCGCACATGGCGGTGGCCTATCTGGCGGCGACCTGCGCGGTGGCGCTGGTGCCCACGCCGGGCGGGATCGGCTCGGTGGAGGCGGCGCTGGTGGTGGCGCTCGTCGCGGCGGGCGGCCCGGCCGCGGTCGCCACGGCGGTGGTCCTGGCCTTCCGGGTCGTCACGGTCTGGCTGCCGCTGGTACCGGGTGCGCTGACGCTGGGCGCGCTGGTGCGGCTGAAGGTGATCTGACCGGCCCGGTAGCGTGCGGGGTTCCGTCACGCAGAAGGGACTTCACCATGCCGGTACGCGTGGAGCGCCGGGGGCCCGTGACCACGGTCGTCCTCTCCCGCCCCGAGGTGCGCAACGCCGTGGACGGTCCGACCGCGGCCGAACTCGCCGCCGCCTTCCGGGCGTTCGAGGCGGACGAGGAGGCCCGGACGGCCGTGCTGTGGGGCGAGGGCGGCACCTTCTGCGCCGGGGCCGACCTCAAGGCTCTCGGCTCCGGGCACGGCAACCACGTCGAGCCGGAGGGCGACGGCCCGATGGGACCGACCCGGATGCGGCTGTCCAAGCCGGTGATCGCGGCGGTGGCCGGGCACGCCGTGGCCGGCGGTCTGGAACTCGCCCTCTGGTGCGACCTGCGGGTGGCCGAGGAGGACGCCGTGTTCGGCGTGTTCTGCCGCCGCTGGGGCGTGCCCCTGATCGACGGCGGCACGGTGCGGCTGCCCCGGCTGATCGGCACGGGCCGGGCCCTGGACCTGATCCTGACCGGCCGTCCGGTGCCGGCCGCCGAGGCGCTGGCCATGGGGCTGGTCAACCGTGTCGTGCCGCCCGGAGGCGCCCGTGCTGCGGCGGAGGAACTGGCCGCCGCGATCGCCCGGTTCCCGCAGTCGTGCCTGCGCTCCGACCGGGCCTCCGTCCTCGACCAGGAGGGTCTGGGCGAACGGGCGGCGCTGGAGGCGGAGTTCCGGCACGGCGCGGACGTGCTCGCCGAAGGCCTGGAGGGCGCCGCCCGTTTCGCCGCGGGCGCCGGCCGCCACGGGGCGTACCCGGACCTGTGAGAGAGGCCACGTGACAGTACGTCATGTGCGCTGATTCACGCTCCGCTCACCCCCGTCCGCGGTACGAACCCCCGTGCGGGATGCGGCAGGATGAACGGCCGGGCCGACCGCGGGTCAGGGTGGTCGGGCCCCGACGGAGATTTCCCGGAAACGAGCAGGGGACGACGTGACGACACTTCCCATCCGGCCGCCGGCGACGGCGGTCCGCGCCGCGCTTCTTCTCCCCGGGGGTGACCGGTGAACCGGGCGCTCACCGTGGACGATCTGCTCTTCGCCGGCATCGCCCTCGCCTCGGGCCTGCTGGCGGCGTTCGCGCTGCGGATCCTGCTGCGCTGGCTGGGCGGGCACGCCGACCGCACCCGCTGGAGCGGGGACGACGTCATCGTGCACGCGCTGCGGGCCGTGGTGCCGTGGGCCGCGGTGGTGGGCGGCGCGGCCGGCGCGGCTGCGGTGCTGCCGCTGACCCGGACGGTGCAGCACCACACCAACCAGGTGCTGACGGTGCTGCTCATCTTCGTCGCGACGGTGTCGGCGGCGCGCGTGGTGGCCGGGCTGGTGCGCTCGGTCACGCAGTCCCGGTCCGGTGTCGCCGGATCGGCCACGATCTTCGTCAACATCACCCGGATCCTGGTCCTGGCGATCGGCTTCCTGGTGGTGCTGCAGACGCTGGGGATCTCCATAGCCCCGCTGCTCACCGCCCTCGGCGTCGGCGGCCTGGCGGTCGCGCTGGCGCTGCAGGACACCCTCGCCAACCTCTTCGCGGGCATCCACATCCTCGCCTCCAAGACCGTCCAGCCGGGCGACTACATCCGGCTCAGCAGCGGTGAGGAGGGCTACGTCGAGGACATCAACTGGCGGCAGACGACGATCCGCAACCTGTCCAACAACCTCGTGGTGATCCCCAACGGTCAGCTCGCGAAGGCGAACATGACCAACTTCATGCGCCCTGAGGAGCAGCTGACCATCCTGCTCCAGGTGGGGGTGGCCTACGACAGCGACCTGGAGCACGTGGAGCGGGTCACCAACGAGGTGATCGCCGAGACGATGCGGGACGTGGAGGGCGCCGTGCCCGACCACGAGCCGATCATCCGCTTCCACACCTTCGGCGACTCGCGGATCGGCTTCACCGTGATCCTGGGCGTCGGCGAGTTCAGCGACCAGTACCGGATCAAGCACGAGTTCATCAAGCGCCTGCACAAGCGTTACCGTGCCGAGGGCATCCGCATCCCCGCCCCGGCCCGCACGGTGACCCTGCAGCAGGGCGCGGTCGCCATCCCGCAGCAGCGCACCGGCGAGATCGAGCCGGGCGAGATGACCTCCGTCCGGTTCGACTAGCCACACGGCGTCGCCGGCGGTGATGCGCGCCACCTCGGTGGACGGCCGTCGGCGACGCCCCGTGTCCGGCCGGTCACGGCAGGCGGGCCGGTTGCCCGAAACCGGTCGCCGACCCCTGTCGAGACGAGGTCGATCACGAGATATCTTGATGTCGAGCAATGTTGCAGACGTGGAGCGGAGCACCCGGTGACTGACTCGACCATCATCTATACGCACACTGACGAGGCCCCCGCCCTGGCGACGTATTCCTTCCTGCCGGTGGTCCGGGCGTACGCCTCGCAGGCGGGTGTCCCGGTGGAGACCCGCGACATCTCGCTGGCCGGGCGCATCATCGCCGTGTTCCCGGAGTACCTGACCGAGGACCAGCGCATCCCGGACGCCCTGGCGGAGCTGGGCGAGCTGGCCAAGACGCCGGCCGCCAACATCATCAAGCTGCCGAACATCTCGGCGTCCATCCCGCAGCTCAAGGCCGCGATCGCCGAGCTGCAGGGCCAGGGCTACGCGCTGCCGGACTACCCGGACGACCCCAAGAGCGACGAGGAGCGCGAGATCCGCGCCCGCTACGACAAGGTCAAGGGTTCCGCGGTGAACCCGGTCCTGCGTGAGGGCAACTCCGACCGCCGCGCCCCCGCCTCGGTCAAGAACTACGCCAAGTCCCACCCGCACCGCATGGGCGCCTGGACCTCCGAGTCCAAGACGAACGTGGCGACCATGGGCCAGAACGACTTCCGCTCCACCGAGAAGTCCGTGGTGGTCGCCGAGGACGGCGTGCTGCGCATCGAGCTCGTCGGCGACGACGGCACGACCACCGTGCTGCGCGAGTCCGTACCCGTCCAGCAGGGCGAGGTCGTCGACGCCTCCGTGATGCGCGTCGCCGCGCTGCGCGAGTTCCTCACCGCGCAGGTCGCCGAGGCCAAGGCCCAGGGCGTGCTGTTCTCCGTGCACCTGAAGGCCACGATGATGAAGGTCTCCGACCCGATCGTCTTCGGCCACGTGGTGCGCGCCTTCTTCCCGAAGACCTTCGCCCAGTACGGCGACAAGCTCGCCGCGGCCGGCCTGACCCCGAACGACGGTCTGGGCGGCATCTGGAAGGGCCTGGACGCCCTGCCGGAGGGCGCCGAGATCAAGGCCTCGTTCGACGCCGAGCTCGCCGAGGGCCCTCAGCTGGCGATGGTCGACTCCGACAAGGGCATCACCAACCTGCACGTCCCGTCGGACGTCATCATCGACGCCTCCATGCCGGCGATGATCCGCACCTCCGGCCACATGTGGGGCCCGGACGGCCAGGAGCACGACGCCCTCGCGGTGATCCCGGACTCCTCCTACGCGGGCGTCTACCAGGCCGTCATCGAGGACTGCAAGGCCAACGGCGCCTTCGACCCCTCCACCATGGGCACGGTGCCCAACGTCGGCCTCATGGCGCAGAAGGCCGAGGAGTACGGCAGCCACGACAAGACCTTCGAGATCCCCACCACGGGCACGGTCCGCCTGGTCGACGGCAACGGCACCGCGCTGATCGAGCAGGCCGTCGCGGCCGGCGACATCTTCCGCGCCTGCCAGACCAAGGACGCGCCGATCAAGGACTGGGTCAAGCTGGCCGTCACCCGTGCCCGCGCGACCGGCGACCCGGCGGTGTTCTGGCTGGACGAGACCCGCGCCCACGACGCCAACCTGATCGCCAAGGTGAAGACGTACCTGGCCGAGCACGACACCGAGGGCCTGGACATCCGCATCCTGTCCCCCGTCGAGGCGACGAAGCTGTCGGTGGAGCGCATCCGCCGCGGCGAGAACACCATCTCCGTCACCGGCAACGTGCTGCGCGACTACCTCACCGACCTGTTCCCGATCCTGGAGCTGGGCACCAGCGCCAAGATGCTGTCGGTCGTCCCGCTGATGGCGGGCGGCGGCCTGTTCGAGACGGGTGCGGGCGGCTCGGCGCCGAAGCACGTGCAGCAGCTGGTCAAGGAGAACTACCTGCGCTGGGACTCCCTCGGTGAGTTCTTCGCGCTGGTGCCGTCCTTCGAGCAGTACGCCAAGGTGACGGGCAACGCCCGCGCGCAGGTGCTGGCCGACACCCTGGACCGGGCCACGGCGACCTTCCTCAACGAGGACAAGTCCCCGACCCGCCGCGTCGGCGGCATCGACAACCGCGGCAGCCACTTCTACCTGTCCCTGTACTGGGCGCAGGAGCTGGCGCAGCAGACCGACGACGCGGACCTGGCGAAGGCGTTCGCCCCGCTCGCCGAGACGCTCGCCGCGAACGAGCAGAAGATCGTCGACGAGCTGGTCGCCGTGCAGGGCAAGCCGGTCGACATCGGCGGCTACTACCAGCCCGACCCGGCGAAGGCCGCCGAGGCCATGCGCCCGTCGGCCACGTGGAACGAGGCGCTGGCGTCCCTGAGCTGACGTCCCGCCCCGAGGGGCGCCCGTGCGGTTTCCGCCCCGGTCGGCACTGCCCGGCCGGGGCGGAGCGTCCGTCACCAGTCGCGGGTGGCGATGAGCTCCTCCACGTCGGCGTCCGGGAAGCCGTAGGTCCGGGCGACGAACCGGAAGGCCTCCGCCAGCTCCTCCCGTGCCACGGTCTCGAGGTCGCTGCCGGCCTCCTCGAAGGCGCTCTGGAGGTCGTTGAACTCCTCCGTGGCGGCCCGGGTCAGCGCGTACAGCGCCGCCAGGTCCGCGGGCTGCTCGGCCTCGATGCGCGCGCACAGCCGCAGCAGGATCTCCCGGCCGCGGTCCAGTACGTGGTCGGGGTAGTAGTCGTCCTCGTAGAGCGCTTCGAGGAACCGGTGCGTGGTCACTTCACGGTTGCCGACGGACATGCTGCGATCATGCACCAGGCCACTGACAACCGCCCCGGAGCCGCCCCATGCCCCCCGCCGCACCGTCCTTCGCGCTGCTGCCCGGCGCCGCCCGCTCCCCGGTGATCCTGCACGTGCCGCACGCCGCGCGGGACCTCCCGGGCGACGTGCGCGCGGGGATCGTGCTCGACGACGAGGAGCTCGCGCGGGAGCTGGACCACATCACCGACGCGCACACGGACCGGCTCGCCGAGGCGGCGGCCGGCCGCGCCGCGGTGACGCCGTGGCGGTTCGTGAACCGGCTGTCGCGGCTGGTCGTCGACCCGGAGCGGTTCCCGGACGAGCGCGAGGAGATGCGGGCCGTCGGCATGGGCGCGGTGTACACCCGGACCACGCACGGCGCGGCGCTGCGACCCGAGGACTTCGAGGCCGGTCCGCTCGTCGAGCGTTACTTCCTGCCGTACGCCCGGTCGATGACCCGGGCCGTGACGGACCGGCTGGCGGCCACCGGGCGGGCCGTGATCATCGACGTGCACTCCTACCCGAGCCGCCGGCTGCCCTACGAGCTGCACGGGGACGGGCCCCGGCCGCCGGTGTGCCTGGGCACGGACGCCTTCCACACCTCACCGGCCCTGCTGGCGGCCGCCCGGGAGGCGTTCGGGGAGACGGGTCTGGACAGCCCGTTCGGCGGGACGTACGTGCCGCTGGAGTTCTACGGGCTCGACCCGCGGGTCGAGGCGCTGATGGTGGAGATCCGCCGGGACACCTACATGACGGAGCCGGGCGGTGCCGCCGGGCCCGGACTGGAGCGGCCGGCCGGCGCGCTCGCCGCGCTCGTCGACGCGGTGTCCGGCTGAGCCGTCACCGGCCGGAGCACTCCGGCGCGACAGGGGGTGAGAGCACGGCGAGGGTGGGGCCGCGGACCCTGCCCTGCGCCTGGTGAACGGGGCTCGCGGGGAGGGGTTCAGGCCCGTAGCCACTCCGTGACGACGATGTGCGCGTCCGTGCGCAGCCGCAGGGCGAACGGGCCGGACAGGGGTGTGTCGGCGGTGAAACGGCCCAGGTCGTCCGCCGTGAGCGGGGTGCCGGGGCGCGGGCCGCCCAGCACCTCGATGCGGGCCGGCTGCGGGGGCAGCACCTGACCCATCAGGCCGTCCTGGGTCACCTCGACGTCGACCGTCACCTCGCCCGCCCGGAAGGTCAGCATCCGGGGGGTGGCGGGGGCGCCGCGCACCGGGAGGGCGTCGACCAGGGAGTCGAAGGTCAGCTCGGCGACCCGGGCGTCCAGGTCGTGCAACGCGTAGGCGTCCACGGCCAGTTGCTGGAGTTCCGCGGGGACCGGGTCGAGGACGGCGGCGGCCCGCCGCAGTTCCTCCTCCAGCAGTCCGTCGTCGAACTCGGTGTCGTCGAAGTCCGCCGCACCGAACAGGTCCTCACCGTCGCCGTCGCCGTCGTCCAGGCCGTGCCGGTCGTCCGTGCCGTCCGTGCCGCTCACATCGCCCCCCGCGCCTCTAGCCGGGCCCGCAGCCGGCGCAGACAGCGCTGGCGCAGCGGCCCGATGCTGCCCACCGCGATGCCGAGCGCGGCGGACACCTCCTGGTAGCTGGGCGGCGGCGTGGCCATCAGCACCCGCAGCAACTGCCTGCAGCGCTCGCCCAGTTCCTCGAACTCCTGCCACAGCCGCCGCACGCGCTCGCTCTGGGCGGCGGCCTCCTCGGAGTCGAGCAGCGACTGTTCCGGTGTGCCGTCCTCGCTGATCCGGTCCAGCAGCCGTGGATCGTCGGTCAGGGTCAGCCGCTGCGCGCTCCTGATCACCTTCAGGCACTCGTGGCGCGCGGTGCTCGCCAGCCACGCGCCCGCCTTGTCGGGCTCGCGGATCCGCCCGAGGTGCTGAGCGAAGCGGAACCACGCGGTCTGGTACACCTCGTGGGCGTCCGCGTCGGAGAGCCGGTGGGCGCGCACCACGGACCACACCAAGGGGCTCAGCCCTTCCACGAGCGCCTTCCAGGCCGCCGCGTCGCCGTCGGCCGCGGCCTGGACGAGCGCGCCGGCTTCAGTACGTTCCACGGCAGCCCCACCCCTCGTGTACGGCACGTCATCGTACGCCGAGGAGGGGGCGGCTCCGGCCCTCACAGGCCGGGAGCCTGGCGCACGACCGGCACCGGGCGCCAGGTCGGCGGCCGCAGCGCCGGCACCTGGGCCCCGCGCACTTCGGCCACCCCGGCCGCGGTGGCCAGGAGTTGGCGCCGGGCCGCGCGCGGGTCGGTCTCCTTGTGGGCCGTCATGTGGGCGGCGATCATGCCCACGGTCACGGGGGTGGCGAAGGAGGTGCCGCTCCACTGCGCGTAGCCCTCGAACATCACCTGGTCCGGCTTGGCGGCGTTGCCCTCGTCGCTGAGGACGCCGCTGTGGCGCGGGTGCCGGCAGGTGCAGTCGTAGGTGAAGCCGTAGCGGCAGGCGTCGTAGGTGGAGTGCTGGTAGACGTACGGGACGGGTGTGTCGAAGCCGGTGAGCGCGCCGGTGAGGCGCTCGCCGGGGGCGTACACCTTCACCCAGGGGCCGTGGTTGGTGAAGCAGGCGCCGTGCTCGCCGTCGCTGCGCAGCGCGCCGACCGACAGCACGGAGTCCTCCCAGCCGGGCAGGTCGGCGTAGGCGGCGGGCCAGAAGGGGCTGGCGGCTGCGTTGTTGCCGGCGGCGGCGACCAGCAGGGTGCGCTGCGCGCGCAGTTCCCGCATGAAGTTCTCCACGCCGAGCAGTCCGTCGGTGCGGCCGTTGGAGGTGCCGGCGGAGAGGCTGAGGACGTCGGGCCAGCCGTCGGTGTCGACGGCCTCGAAGAGTTTCTCGCCGAACTCCGACTCCAGGATGGCGCCCGCGTCGTTGAGGGTGCCGCGGACGGTGATGTCGGTGTTGGGCGCGACGGCGGCGACGAGCCCGGCGATGAACGTGCCGTGGCCGACGTACTGCTGCAGGATGCCCTGCTCGTCGCACTCCTGGAGCTGGGCGTCGCCCTCGGTGTGGGCGAGCAGCCCGCAGGAGCGGTAGTCGTGCATGAGACCGGTGTCGACGACGAGGACGCCGACGGCGGTGCCCGGGTCGTGAGGCGCGTCGGCGGGCGCCGGGTTGGGTGGCTCGCTGAGCGGGGCGGGGACCGGTTCGTCGCCGGGGCAGGCGTTGACCGCGATGTGCACCACGTGGTTGCGGGCGACCATCCGGTGACCCGCCCGTGCCTCGCGCTCGCGCACGGACCGCAGCGCGTGGGCGACGGCCCGGTCCGCTCCGCGGTGTCCCTCGCCGGGGTCGCCGACCCGGATCCGGGTGACACCGCTGCGGTTGGCGGGCGGGCCCGCGCGGCGGACCTGCTCCTGGTCGAGGTCGGGCGCCGCGGTGAAGTGGGCCCGTACGGTGTCCTCGACGATCTGTGCCTCCTCGCCGTCGCGGACGAGGACGACGCCCTTCTCGTACATGAACTCGGCCGAGTCGTCGGGCCCCATGGCCAGGGGGACGCCGGGCATCGAGCGCTGGATCTGCTCGAACTGCTCGTGGAATCGCTGAGGTGCCATGGCGGGTCCTCCCGTGGGTGCGACGGCGGCGGTCGGTGCGCGGAGCGGTCGTCGATTCTGTCGGCATGAGTCGCCGGGCGGGTTTTTGATACAGCTCCGAACCTGTGGGGTGCGGTTCGGTGGCACTACCATCCGTGGAGTGACGGCGGGAAGCGACTCGGTGCTGGAACTGCTGCCGATGGTGTTCGCCGACCCGGGTGAGGCCCTCGCGAGGGCCACGGCGCTGCTGGACGCCGGCCCCGCGCCGCTGCACGCCTCCGTCGCCCACCAGGTGATCGGCATCTGGCAGCGGGACTTCGGCGATCTGCGGCTCGCGCTGCACCATCTGCGGCGGGCCCGGGAGTGCGCGGCGCGGGCCGGCTCGGCCGACCGGGAGGCGGACGTGCTGGCCACCACGGGCGTGGCGCTGGTGCACGCGGGCCGCACCCGGGAGGGCCTGGCGGCGTTCGAGCGGGGTGTGGCGCGGGGCGGCGGGCTCACCCGGGCACGGGTGCTGTACCGGCGGGCGTACGTGTGGTGGGTGCTCGGCCGGCACCGCGAGGCGCTGGAGGACGTGCGCCGTGCCGTGCCCGTGCTGCGGCAGGCGGAGGACGTGATCTGGACGGCCCGGGCGCTGACCCTGCGGGCGACGGTGCACCTGGCGCTCGGCGCGGTGGAGCGGGCCGAGGCGGACTTCACCGCGGCCGAGGCGCTGTGGGAGACCACCGGCCAGGAGCACGACAAGGCCGACGCGGTGGAGAGCCGGGGGCTGGCCGCGTTCCGCTCCGGGGACGTGCCCGCGGCGCTGCGGCTGCTGGACGAGGCGGAGGAGCGCTACGCCCGGCTGGGCACACCGACGTTCATGCTGAACATCCGGCGCTGCGAGGTGCTGATGGCGGCCGGGCTGGCCCCCGAGGCGCTGGCGGAGGCGGACGGCGCGATCGGGAAGCTGGACGGGATCGGCGGGCAGTCCACCCGCAAGGCGGAGCTGCTGCTGGCCGCCGCGCGGGCCGCACGGCTGGCCGGGGACCCGCACACCGCGATCGCCCGGGCCGCCCTCGCCGTACGGCTGTTCGCGGGGCAGCGGCGCACCTGGTGGGAGACGCACGCCCGGCTGGTGCTGACCGAGGCGCGGCACGCGGCCGGGCGGGGTTCGGGGCGGCTGGTCGCGGACGCCGCCGCGGTGGCCGGGAAGCTGGCGTCGTTCGGTGCTCCGGCCGCGCCGGAGGCGTCGCTGCTCGCGGGACGGATCGCGCTGGATCTGGGCTGGACGGCGGACGCGGAGCGGCATCTGGCCGTCGCGGCGCGCAGCCGGCGCAGCGGTCCGCCGCTGGCGCGGCTGACGGGCTGGTCGGCGCAGGCGCTGCGGGCCCGGGCCGCCGGGTCGGCGAGGGGCGTGCTGGAGGCGTGCCGGCGGGGCCTGGACGTGCTCGACGACCACCGGATGACGCTGGGCGCCTCGGAGTTGCGGGCCCGGGCCACCGAACAGGGCGCGGAGCTCGCGGCGTTGGCGCAGCGGGCCAGTCTGGTCTCGGGCGGGCCCCGGCGGCTGCTGGTGTGGAGCGAGCGCTGGCGGGCCACGGTGCTGGCGACACCGCCGACCCGGCCGCCCGCAGACCCGGAGCTGCTGAGCGGCATGACCGCCTTCCGGGAGATCGCCTCGCGTGCGGAGGCCGCGCGGATGGAGGGCCGGCCGGTCGTGGCACTGGAGCGGGAGCAACGGCGGCTGGAGCGGGCGATCCGGTCCCGGACCCTGCACATGCGGGGCGAGGCGCCCGGGGACGGTGACCGGTTCGACGTGGACCGGCTGCTGGCACACCTCGGCGACGAGACGCTGCTGGTGGAACTCGCCGTGCTGGACGGCCGGGTGCAGGTGCTGGTGTGCGGGCGGGGACGGGTGCGCCGGTTCGAGGCGGGGCTGCTGGCCGAGGCGGAGCGGGAGGCCGAGCACGTGCAGGCCGGGCTGCGGCGCCTGGCGCATCCGGGGGCGGACGCGCGGCTGCCGGTGGTGGAGGCGGCCGGGCGGCGTCTGGAGGAGCTGCTGCTGGGGCCGGCCGCTGCGCGGCTGGGCAGTGGGCCGGTGGTGATCGTGCCGCCGGGGCGGCTGCACCGGGTGCCGTGGGCGCTGCTGCCGTCGCTCAGGGAACGGGTGCTCAGCGTGTCGCCGTCGGCGGGCAGTTGGCTGCGCGCCCGGGAGACGGTGCCGCCGCCGGACGGCCGTCATGTGCTGGTGCGCGGGCCGGGCCTGGCGACGGGCGGCGCGGAGGTGCCCGAGCTGGCCGGCCGGTATCCGGGCGCGACCGTCCTGGAGGAGGCGCGGGCGCGTGTGCCCGGGGTGTTGCGGGAGCTGGACGGGGCGGCGCTGGCGCACATCGCCGCGCACGGCACGTTCCGTGCGGACAGCCCGTTGTTCTCCGCTCTGCGGATGGCGGACGGGCCGATCGTGGTGCACGACTTCGAGCGGCTGGACCGCAGCCCGTACCGGATCATCCTGTCCTGCTGCGACACGGCACGCTTCGCGTCCGTGGGCGCCGACGAACTGCTCGGCCTGGTGACCGCGTTGCTGCCGCTGGGGACGGCCGGGGTGGTGGCGTGCAGCGCGCCCGTCAACGACGCCGCGGTGGTGCCGCTGATGCTGGCCCTGCACAAGGGTCTCGGCGCCGGCCTGTCCCTCGCCGAGGCCCTGCGCGACGCCCGGGCCGCCCTTCCGGGCGACGCCCTGCACCAGGCGACGGGATGGGCGTTCTCGGCGTTCGGAGCGGCCTGAACCGAACGCCGCGCAGGGCCGGCGGCAGCGCCCGGTTCCGCCGGGGGCGTGGGGCGGAGTCGGTTCCGGCGGAGGTAGGCGGCGGAGCCGGTTCGGTCGGTGGGCGGGTCAGGCCGCCTCGGGGGTGTCCGTCAGCCAGGGCAGGGACGCGCGGTCGCTGGCGCCCAGGCGGGCGTAGGCGCTGTACAGGTGGTTGCCGACGGTGCGGATCGACAGGGTGAGGCGTTCGGCGATCTGGCGGTTGCTCAGGCCCGCCGCGGCCAGGGCGACGATCTGCCGCTGCCGGGCGGTGAGTTCGCCGAGGGCCAGCCCGGCCAGAGCCGGTGTGCGGGCGCCCTCGCAGCGGCGGGCCAGGGCGACGGCCCGGGCCCGGGAGTGCCGGGCGGCGCGCGGGTCGCGGTGGGCTCCCACGGCCTGGGCGTGGGCCTCGGCGGCGAACAGCGTGAAGCCCCGCCGTTCCAGCTCCCCGGCCACCTCGTCCAGGGCGGGGCCGTCGGCGCGGGTGAGCGCGTCGGCGTGCCGGGCGAACACGCCGCTCAGCCGGTCGATGACCTTCTCGGGGGTGCCCAGCCGGACGGCGTCGTAGGGGTCGGCGAGGTCCGCCAGGGCGGTGTCGAGGTCGCCGCCGCTGCCCGACGGACCACCGGCCCGGGCGAGTTCCGCCCGGCAGGACGCGTCCCCGGGGTCGCCGCGCAGGCCCTCACGTGCCCAGGCCGCGGCCTCCCGCACCTCTCCGCGCAGCCGGGCGAACCGGGCCCGGACGGCGGCGTACCGGCCCGGCAGGGGGTCGCCCTCGGCGACGAGCCACTCCCCCACCGGCGCCGGCGTCGCCCGTACGTCGTCCTCCTCGATCCGCCGGGCCAGCGCGGCGCGCTCGGCGTCGAGGGCCGAGGCGTGTTCCCGCGGGGACCGGACCAGCCGGCGCGCCCGCAACCTGCCCGCCGCGGCGCGCAGCACGGGACCGTACAGCGGGTGCGCGAGGCGTACGGCACCGGTGTCGTCGACGTGGACCAGGCCGTCGGATTCCAGGACTTCGAGGGCGGCGAGGTCCAGGCCGTCGGGGTCGGACGGCAGGGGTTCGGCGAAGGCGAGGCGGTCCAGGGTCTCGCGTTCGCGCGGGCAGGTGCGGCCGAGGACGTGGGCGGTGCGTTCGCGGACGGCCGGGGTCAGCGGCACCGGGCCCCGCCAGGCCCTTTCGCCGGTTTCCGGTACGGGGGTCAGCCGGGTGCGGACCGCGCCGAGCAGTTCGCGCAGCAGCCGCAGGTCGCCCCTGGCCAGCCCTTGCAACCGCCGGACGGTGAGCGGGTCGAGGGGGCCGGCGCCGGCCGTGAGCAGCTGGGCGGTCGCCTCCTCGGACAGCCGCTCCAGGGTGAGGCGCGGCAGCAGTTCGCCGGTCCACAGCCGGGAGATCGCGCCGGGCACCGGGGCGCCGTCCGTGGCCACGACCAGCAGGCGGACGCGGCCGTCCACGGCGAGCTGGTGGACCAGCGTGGCGGAGGCGTCGTCGAGCAGGTGGGCGTCGTCCACCAGGAGGGTGCGTACCCCGGCCAGGAGCTGGACGGCGCGGTGCAGGGTGACCGGTTCGGGCAGCAGGTGCGCGAAGGCGGCGAAGGGGATGGACCGGCTCTCGGGCGTGCCGGCCGCCCGGGCGCAGTCGGTGCCGCGGACCGCCTCGGTGACCAGGCGGGTCCTGCCGCAGCCGGCGGGGCCGGTCACCACGATGCCGCGGCGGCTGCCGGTCAGGGACCGGCGCACCAGCTCCAGTTCGTCCTCCCGCCCGGCGAACGGCCAGGGCAGTTCCAGCGTCGTCGCGTCCCTCTGGTAAGTCGTCACACAGACATGAGCGCGGCTACTCACGTTTGATACAGGGCGACTTGAGTAGCCCTCGACTCAGGTGCCCGGGGCGGGCCGCACGGCAGGCTGTGGCCCATGACCGCACGCTACTGCTCGCTGGCCCAGGCGCCGGCGCCCGCCTTCGCACCGGGGCTGGCCGCCGAGCGGCTGGGCGCGCTGCACGGCGGGCGGCGGATGTGGGTCAACGGCACCGTGCTGCACTACTGGTTCTTCGACGGCGACGTCGACGCGTCCGTCATCCCCGTGCCGGGGACGGGGATGACGCGACGGGTGCCGTGGGCCGGTTCCGAGGAGCAGCGGGACGTGGTG
Source organism: Streptomyces sp. NPDC085932 (assembly GCF_044540525.1). NCBI lineage: Bacteria > Bacillati > Actinomycetota > Actinomycetes > Kitasatosporales > Streptomycetaceae > Streptomyces > Streptomyces sp. NPDC085932. Next base: position 1,167,465 of record NZ_JBITSJ010000001.1, on the reverse strand, counting down.
CGCGGGTGTTTCCGCCAGTGGCAGGACCTCGGCATCGGGATCTCCTTCGCCGAGGTCGAGGACCGCTCGGAGGCCGAACTGCGCATCGGGTTCCAGCTCGGCGACGGCTCGTGGTCGGCGGTGGGCCGGGACGCGCTGCTGGCCGGCCGGCACGAGCGCACCATGAACTTCGGCTGGGACCTGACCGCGCCCGGGGAGCGCGGCACGGCCCTGCACGAGATCGGGCACGCGCTCGGCATGGTGCACGAGCACCAGAGTCCGTTCGCCGGCCTGCACTGGGACGACGAGGCCGTGTACGCCGAACTGGCGGGCCCGCCGAACCACTGGGGCCGGGAGCGGACGCACCGCAACATCCTGCGCACGCTCGGCCCGGACGAGGCCAACGGCTCCGTCTGGGACCCGCAGTCGATCATGGGGTTCCCGTTCCCGTCGGGATGGATCCTGGAGCCGGAGCGGTACCGCGCGGGCATCGACCCGCCGGGCACCCTGTCGGCCGCCGACAAGGAGTTCGCGCTGCGCTGGTATCCGCCGGCCGACCGGGAGCCGCCCGCGCTGGTGCCGTTCCGGTCGGTGCCGCTGGGACTGGGCCCGGGCGAACAGGCCGACTTCGTCGTCGACCCTCCGGAGACCCGCACGTACACAGTGGGCACCTTCGGCGACGGCGACGCCGTGCTGGTCGTCTTCGAGGAGCGCGAGGGGGAGCCGCGGTACCTGGCGGGCCGGGACGACGGGGGGACCGCGCGGAACGCCACGATCGGCGCGCGGCTCGTGAAGGGCCGCCGCTACATCGTCCGGGTACGCCTGTACTCCGCGTGGGGTGCCGGCGAGACGGCGGTGATGTGCTGGTGACGGCACGCGCCCGCCGCACGGACACCTGAGCCACAGTCCGGCACCGGGGGAGCGGTCGAGGACGTCGCCCATGGGGGTGGGTGACGTCCTCGACCACGCCACGCGCCCTCCCCCGACGACGGGGCCACGGATCTGCGCGCCCGCCCCGGTGACCGGGTCACGGACCTGTGCGCCTCCCCGACGGCCGGGCCACGGACCTGTGCGCCCGCCCCGGCGACCGGGGCACGAACCCTGCGTGCCCTCACCGGCCCGGCGGCCGTGTCCGGTGGGCCGTGCGCCGCCCCGCGTCCACCGCCGCGTACAGGTCGCGCCACGCCGCCGCCAGCCGTCGGGCGTTCTCGGCTTCCAGCTTCCGGGCGATCTCGTCGCCGTCGATGCCGAGACGCTCCAGCCGTCGCCACACCTCGGCGGCCGCGTGGTGACGGCCCATCAGCGTGTCGCCGCACAGGGTCAGGCGGTGGGCGGCCGCCTCCAGGGTGGTCAGGGTCATCGAGGTGATCGTGCCCCAGGTGACGAGCCGCTCCACGTACCTGGTCGGGGGTGAGGACGGGTGGGTCACGGCGGTGGACGTCCACATCAGCCGCTGCGGGTGGCCCCCCGCGGCGGCCAGGGGCCGCCAGCCGGCGCCGCCGAACCAGTCGTCGTACAACCGGTACAGATGGCGGGCCCGCGCCACCGCGGCCTCGCCGCGCAGCGCCAGGGCGTCCGGGGTGCCCAGTTCCTCCAGCCGGGCGTCGACCTCGGCGTCCAGCAGACCCACCGGCAGCGAGACGACCGAGGAAAGCGCCGGGAGCCGCCGCCCGTCGGCCAGCGCGCGCCGGAGTCCGTCCCCGTAGGCGTCGAGCGCCTCGCGGTAGCGCGCCACCGAGAAGACCCCGGTGACGTGGACCGGGAAGCCCTCCCCGACGCACTCCCTGATCGCGGCGATCCCCTCGGCGGTGGCCGGCAGCTTGACCATCGCGTTCGGCCGGTTCACCGCGCGCAACGCCTGCTCGGCTTCCGCCACGGCCGACTCGGCGTCGCGGGCGAGACGCGGGTCCAGGTCCATCGACACCATGCCGTCCAGACCCCGCGTGGCCTGGTACACCGGCCGGAGCTCGTCGCAGGCCCAGCGGACGTCGTACGCCGCCACCGCGCGCACGGCGTCGGCGGCGCAGATGTCCTCGGAGGCCAGGCCCGCGAGCTGTTCACGATAGGCGTCGTCGGTCTCGACCGCCGCGGCCAGCGCGGCCGGGTCGGACGTCGCGCCCCGGACCCCCGTGCGCGCGATGAGCCGGGTCAGGCACCCGGAGGCCAGGTGGCCGCGGGTGAGTCCGTCCAGCCAGGGCGAGACGCCCTCCGCGACCAGTTCGTCCAGCTCCAGCACGCCCGGTTGCCTCTGCCGGTCCGACATGGCGGGTCGTCACTCCTTGCTGACACGTCGCGAGTTCAAGCGTCTCCGTCAGGTTATTCGCATGCACCCGAGATGAACTACGGGTGACGTGGCACATTGGCGCAAAGTGGTTCCGACATCGACTTGATGAAGTAGCGGCTATTTGACGAAGTGCGCCGGACGCGATTGGGCCCGCCTTCGTTTTCGATACAGGATCGGAGCGAACAGCCGGCCCGAGGTCCGGCACGGCCACTCCGTCTGCCGAGGGAGCACCGCGTGCGTGACCACACCGCCGTCCTCGACGGCCCTGCACGGGACCTGTCCGCATCCCGCACCGCGGACCGGTGCCGAGCGCTCGCCACCTGGGCGAACGACCTGTTTTCCGTCGCCCCGCCCGGTCGGGGCTCCCGGGGCGGACGGGCGAACGGTCCCTCGGCGCCCGGCCGGGCCGGGCCGCGCACGGGCCCGTGACGGCCGTTCCGGTTGCGCGGTCCGCCGTCCACGCCGGATGACCAAAAAAGCATCACCTGCCGACCGGCAAGGCATTTGCCGGGCAGGCGGATTGGGTGCCCCGCGACGGGATCCACCGTAAAGCGAGCAATTCCCGCCCGCGGTGTTCCCCGGCCTATCCCACGACCCGAGGCATCACCACAGCCATCACCCGAGCTATTACGCGTGCCGAACAATGCGGCGGTCGTCGCGCCCCGGCGCGCGGACGGGCACCACCCGCACGGACCGCGGCGGCGCCGCTCGTGCGGCTTGTCCGATGACCGGCGGCCCCGGCCCGCCCCGGTGCGCGCCACGGCCCCGCCGGCCCACGTCCGAGACCCGCACGGCTGCGCAGTCACGGGGTTCTTCCCTGCCCCGGCGATGGCGCGCCGAGTCATGCCATTCGCCGAAGGAGACACCAGTGGACGACGCACTGCTCGACATCAAGGACAAACCGGCCCAGCAGCAGCCCGAGTGGGGTGATGCGGCCCGGGTGCGGCAGGTCGCGGAGACGCTGGCCCGCCGCCCGGCCCTCGTCGACGCGGAGGACGTCGACACGCTGCGCTCGCTGCTGGCCCGGGTCGCCTCCGGCCAGGCCCTGGTCGTCCAGTCCGGTGACTGCGCCGAGGACCCCGCCGAGTGCACGCCCGGCTATGTCGCCCGCAAGACGGCCGTGCTGGACCTGCTGGCCGGCGCCCTGAAGATGATCACGCACAAGCCGGTGATCCGGGTGGGCCGTATCGCGGGCCAGTTCGGCAAGCCCCGCTCCAGCCCCACCGAACTGGTGGGCGGTGTGGAACTGCCGTCCTACCGGGGCCACATGGTCAACGGCCCGGAGCCCGACCCGGAGAGCCGGCGCCCGGAGCCCCGGCGCATCCTGGACTGCTACGCGGCGGCCGGTGAGATCATGACCCACCTCGGCTGGCGGAACACCGGACGGCGGCACACCATCGAGCCGCCCGTGTGGACCAGCCACGAGGCACTGATCCTCGACTACGAACTGCCCATGGTCCGCCGCGACGAGCGGGGCCGGCTCGTCCTCACCTCCACGCACTGGCCCTGGATCGGTGAGCGCACCCGCCAGCTCGACGGCGCCCACGTCGCCCTGCTGTCCCGGGTCGCCAACCCTGTCGCCTGCAAGATCGGCCCGAACGTGACGCCCGACGAACTGCTCGGCCTGTGCGAACGGCTCGACCCCGGCCGGGAGAAGGGCCGGCTGACCCTCATCGCCCGCATGGGGGCCGCCACGGTCGGCGACCGGCTGCCGAAGCTGGTGGCCGCGGCCCGTGCGGCCGGGCATCCGGTGATCTGGCTGACCGACGCCATGCACGGCAACACCGTCACCCTGCCGGGCGGGCTCAAGACGCGCTACATGGAGACGATCGAGCGCGAGATCCAGGAGTTCCAGGAGGCCGTCCGCTCCGAGGGCGGGATCATCGGCGGGCTGCACCTGGAGACCACCCCGGACGACGTCACCGAGTGCGTCCCCAACGACGCCTGCGCCGACCACGTCGCGGACAAGTACACGACCTACTGCGATCCGCGCCTCAACCCGAGTCAGGCCGTCGCCGTCGCCTCGGCCTGGCTCGGCTGACCGCTCGGCCACTCCCCCGCCCGGCCGGGACACGGCGGCCGGGCCGACACGCAGATGAGGAGGTCTGGAAGATGGACGGAAAGGTCGCACTCGTCACCGGAGCGGCGGGCGGCATCGGTGAGGCGGTGGCGCGCGCCCTCGGTGAACGCGGCGCGGTGGTGGGTGCCGTGGACCGCGACGCCGACCGGCTGCGCCAGGTGGTGGACAAGCTGCGCGCGGACGGCCTGGAGGCGCTCGCCCTGCCCGCCGACGTCACCGACGCCACCGAGGTCGACGCCGTCGTCGACGAGGCCGAGCGGCGCCTCGGCCCGCTGGAGTACCTGGTCAACGGTGCCGGTGTGCTGCGTCTGGGCACCGTGCGCCACCTCACCGACGAGGACTGGACGACGACGTTCGCCGTCAACGCCACCGGTGTCTTCCTGATGTCGCGGGCCGTCGTCAACCGGATGCTGCCGCGCCGGCGCGGCGCGATCGTCACCGTGGCGTCCAACGCCGCGGCCACCCCGCGGGTGCAGATGGCCGCCTACGCCGCGTCCAAGGCGGCGGCCACCATGTTCACCAAGAGCCTGGGCCTGGAGGTCGCCCGGGACGGCATCCGCTGCAACGTGGTCGCGCCGGGTTCGACCAGCACCCCGATGCTCACGTCCATGTGGCACGACGAGTCGGGCCCGAAGCACACGGTGGAGGGACGGCTGGACGCCTTCCGGGTCGGCATCCCGCTGGGCAAGCTGGCCCGCCCCTCGGACGTCGCCGGCGCGGTCGCCTTCCTGCTGTCCGACGAGGCCTCCCACATCACCCTGCACGAACTCACCGTCGACGGCGGCGCCGCGCTCGGCGCCTAGGCCCCAAGTCCCCACCGACGTCAGGCGACCAGGAGAAGACCCCATGGCAGGCATACCCGAGATCTCTCCCTACCCGATGCCGACGGCCGGCGACCTGCCCGGCAACGTCGCCCAGTGGTCCGTCGACCCGGACCGCGCCGTGCTGCTGGTGCACGACATGCAGCGCTACTTCCTGCGGCCGCTCCCCGAGGACCTGCGCGAGGAACTGGTGCGCAACGCCCGGCAGGTGCGCGAGCACTGCGCCGCGCTCGGCGTGCCGGTGGCGTACACGGCGCAGCCCGGCGGCATGACCGACGAACAGCGGGGCCTGCTGAAGGACTTCTGGGGCCCGGGCATGCGCACCGCGCCCGCCGACCGGCAGGTCGTCGACGAACTGGCCCCGGCCGACGGCGACTGGCAGCTCACCAAGTGGCGCTACAGCGCCTTCTTCCGCTCGGACCTGCTGGAGCGGATGCGCGCCGCGGGCCGGGACCAGCTGGTGCTGTGCGGTGTGTACGCCCACGTGGGCGTGCTGATGACCGCGGTCGAGGCGTTCACCCACGACATCCAGCCGTTCCTGGTGGCCGACGCGACGGCCGACTTCTCCGAGTACCACCACCGGCTGGCCCTGGAGTACGCGGCGCAGCGCTGCGCCGTCGTCGTCACCACCAAGGAGGTCCTGGCATGACCGGCACCCCGAGCGGCGATCTGCTCGGCCGGATCCTGGGCGAACGTCCCCCGGCCGCCTACGCCCTGCTGCACCGCCCCGAGACGACGGGCCCGGGCGTGCTGGACGTCGTCGCCGGCGAGGCGACCGAGCCGCGCACCCTCGCCGAACTGCCCCTGCCGGACGACCCGGAACCGGCCGCCGGCCCCCGCCACGAGGTCCTGGCCCTGGTGCCCTACCGGCAGATCGCGGAGCGCGGTTTCGACTGCCCCGACGACGGCACGCCGCTGCTCGCGATGACCGTCACGGGTCAGGCCACCGTGCCCGTCGCGGAGGTGCTGACCCGCATCCCCGACCTGCCCGTGGAGCTGTCCGGCGGCCGCTTCGACGTCCCGGACGAGGAGTACGCCGCCACCGTCCGCCGGGTCGTCAGGGACGAGATCGGCACCGGGGAGGGTGCCAACTTCGTCATCAAGCGCACCTACACCGCCGACATCACCGGCTACACCCCGCGGCACGCCCTGGCGGTCTTCCGGCGCCTGCTGCAGCGCGAGAGCGGCGCCCACTGGACGTTCCTGGTGCACACCGGCTCCCGCACCCTCGTCGGCGCCACTCCGGAGCGGCACATCAGCCTGCGCGAGGGCCTGGCGGTGATGAACCCGATCAGCGGCACCTACCGCTACCCGGCCACGGGCCCGACCCTGCCGCAGGTCCTCGACTTCCTCGCCGACCGCAAGGAGGCCGACGAGCTGTACATGGTCGTGGACGAGGAACTGAAGATGATGGCCCGGATCTGCGAGTCGGGCGGCCGGGTGGTCGGGCCGTACCTCAAGGAGATGGCGCGCCTCGCCCACACCGAGTACTTCATCGAGGGGCACAGCACGCGGGACCCGCGCGACATCCTGCGCGAGACGCTGTTCGCCCCGACGGTCACCGGCAGCCCGCTGGAGAACGCCTGCCGGGTCATCAAGCGGTACGAGCCCGAGGGCCGCGGCTACTACAGCGGCGTCGTCGCGCTCATCGGCCGCGACGAGCACGGGGAGCGGGCCCTGGACTCCTCGATCCTGATCCGCACCGCCGACATCGACGACTCCGGCCGGCTGCGGATCGGGGTCGGCGCCACACTCGTGCGGCACTCCGACCCCGAGAGCGAGGTCGCCGAGACGGCGGCGAAGGCGGCGGGTCTGCTCGCGGCCATCGAGAGCGAGGGGCCCTCCCGGTTCGCGCACCACCCGCGGGTCCTGGCGGCCCTGGAGCAGCGCAACTCCGCCCTGGCCGGCTTCTGGCTCGCCGGGAGAGGCGCGGCGGCGGACCCGGACCCGGTGCTGAGCGGCCGCCGGGTGCTGGTCGTCGACGCCGAGGACACCTTCACGTCGATGCTCGACCACCAACTGCGCTCGCTGGGCCTGCGGGTGACGGTCCGCCGGTTCGACGAGCCGTACTCGCCGGACGGGTACGACCTCGTCGTCATGGGGCCGGGGCCGGGCGACCCCCGCGACGTCGAGCACCCCAAGATCGCCCATCTGCGGACCGCGGTGCGCACTCTGCTGGACGAGCGACGCCCGTTCCTCGCCGTCTGCCTCAGCCACCAGACGCTGTGCACCCTGCTCGGCTTCCCGCTGGTACGCCGGGTGGTCCCCAACCAGGGCGTGCAGCGGGAGATCGATCTCTTCGGGTCCGGGGAACGGGTCGGCTTCTACAACACGTTCGCCGCCCGCGCCGAGGAGGACAAGGCCGAGTGCGACGGGGTCGGCGTGGTGGAGGTCAGCCGCGATCCCGACACCGGCGAGGTGCACGCCCTGCGCGGCCCGCACTTCGCGTCGATGCAGTTCCACCCCGAGTCGGTGCTCACCCAGGACGGCGTGCGCATCGTCGGCGACCTGATCAAGGAGGTCCTCCCCGGCGTCGACGGGGTCCTCCCCGGCGCGACGGGAAAGGAGCGCGGCACCGTTGAGCAGGTTGCGCTGGCTGACCGCGGGTGAGTCCCACGGTCCCGCACTCGTGGCGACGCTGGAGGGTCTTCCCGCCGGCGTGCCGATCACCACGGACATGGTGGCGGACCATCTCGCGAGGCGGCGGCTGGGCTATGGCCGCGGTGCCCGGATGAAGTTCGAGCGGGACGAGGTCACTTTCCTGGGCGGGGTCCGGCACGGCCTCACCCTCGGTTCCCCGGTGGCGATCATGGTGGGCAACACCGAGTGGCCGAAGTGGGAGCAGGTCATGGCGGCCGATCCGGTCGATGCGGAGGTGCTGGCGGGTCTGGCCCGCAATGCCCCGCTGACCCGTCCGCGTCCCGGGCACGCCGATCTGGCGGGCATGCAGAAGTACGGCTTCGACGAGGCCCGGCCGATCCTGGAGCGGGCCTCGGCGCGGGAGACGGCGGCCCGGGTGGCGCTGGGGGCGGTGGCCCGCTCCTACCTGAAGGAGACCACCGGTGTCGAGATCGTCTCCCACGTGGTGGAGCTGGCGGCGGCGAAGGCGCCCAAGGGTGTCTACCCGAGGCCGGGGGACGTGGAGCGGCTGGACGCGGATCCGGTGCGCTGTCTGGACGCGGACGCCTCCAAGGCGATGGTCGCCGAGATCGACCAGGCCCACAAGGACGGCGACACCCTCGGTGGTGTGGTGGAGGTCCTGGCCTACGGTGTGCCGGTGGGGCTGGGTTCGCACGTGCACTGGGACCGCAAGCTCGACGCCCGCCTCGCGGGCGCGCTGATGGGCATCCAGGCGATCAAGGGCGTCGAGATCGGCGACGGCTTCGAACTGGCCCGGGTGCCGGGCTCCGAGGCGCACGACGAGATCGTCGCGACCGGGCAGGGCGTCAGGCGGGCTTCGGGCCGCTCCGGCGGCACCGAGGGCGGTCTGAGCACCGGCGAACTGCTGCGTGTCCGCGCGGCGATGAAGCCCATCGCGACGGTGCCGAGGGCGTTGCGGACGATCGACGTCACCACCGGTGAGGCCGCACAGGCCCACCACCAGCGCTCCGACGTGTGCGCGGTCCCGGCCGCCGGGATCGTGGCGGAGGCCATGGTGGCGCTGGTGCTGGCGGACGCGGTGGCGGAGAAGTTCGGTGGCGACAGCGTGGCCGAGACCCGCCGGAACGTCACCTCGTACCTCGACCACCTCGCCGTGCGATGAGCGGCCCGCTGGTCGTGCTGGTGGGCCCGATGGGCGTGGGCAAGTCCACCGTCGGACGGCTGCTGGCCGAGCGGCTCGGGGTGGCCTACCGGGACACCGACGACGACATCGTCGCCGCACAGGGCCGGACCATCGCCGAGATCTTCGCCGGCGAGGGCGAGGACGCCTTCCGCGCGATCGAGGCGCGGGCGGTGGCCCGCGCCCTCGCCGGGCACGGCGGTGTGCTCGCCCTCGGCGGCGGCGCGGTCCTCGACGCCGGCACACGCGCGCTGCTCGCCGGGCTGCCGGTGGTCTTCCTCGACGTCGACGCGGGCGAGGCGGTCCGGCGGATCGGCCGGGACCCGGGCCGGCCGCTGCTGGCCGGTGATCCGCGGCGGCGGTGGCGTGCGCTGGCCGAGGCACGCCGTCCGTTGTACACGCAGGTCGCCCGGGCGGTGGTCGACACCACCGGGCGGGCTCCGGCGGGTGTCGTCGAGGCCGTGCTGGCGGCGCTGGCCCCGCGAGCGACGCACGTCTGAAGGCACTCACGAAGAACTCCCCGCCACTCGGCGGGGAGTTCTCGTATGACCGCGCGCCCGTCACCGCCGGGCGGCGAGGAAGTCGTGCAGCAGCCGTTCCTCCTCGGCGGTGAGGGGGAGCCCGAAGGTGGTGCGCACGGCGTCCACGGCCTCCTGGGGGCGCAGGACGCGCAGGCGCTGCTCGCCGCTGCGGTACTCGGTCATGAACTCGGTGTTCTTCAGCCGGTACCGTTCCTCGTCGTTGGCCCGCTGGACCACGAGCTGCCCCACGAAGGGCGAGCCGGGGCGGGTGGAGCTGACGAAGTGGGCGGCCTCGAAGTCGACGGCGTACTGCGGTTCGGTGCGGAAGGCGTAGATGTCGAACCAGCCTTCGGGGCGCCGGTACTGCAGGAGCCAGTGGCCGTCCTCGGTCGTCAGCCGCCACGACCAGCCGGCGACGGTGCTCTCCGCTTCCGGGTGGAGGGCGAGGGGTTCGATCAGCGCGGCGTAGCCGTAGCCGGGGTCGGCCAGCCACACGGTGTCGTCCGCCCGCACGAGCAGGGCCGTGTGGGAGCGGAACCGGCGCTTGGCGCTGCCCTCGCGGATGCGGACCAGGAGCCGGGTGACGGGGAAGCCGAAGCGGTCCAGGGCGGCGGCGAACAACAGGTTCGTCTCGTAGCAGTAGCCGCCGCGGCCCGCCTGGACGATCTTGCGCTGGACGGCGTCGATGTCGAGGGAGACCGCGCGGCCCAGGGCGATGTCGACGTTCTCGAAGCAGACGGAGTCCCGGTGGGCGCGGTGGAGGGCGCGCAGCGCCGCGAGTGAGGCCTCGCGCGGCCCCCGGTAGCCGACGCGGGCGAGGTAGGCGTCGAGGTCGAGGCGTTCGCTGCCCCACTCCGGGGAGTCGTCGACCAGGAGGGGCAGGCCCGAGGGGTCCATGAGCGTGGTGTCCATGAGCGTCCTTCCGCCGGTGCGGGAGAGAGGGGTCGGATCGCACGGCGTGGGGCGCGCGGCCCCGCCGGGGGGCGCGCCCCCCCCCCCCCGCCCGGGGGGGGGTGACCCCACCACCCCGACCGCGTACTCCATCACCCCCCCCTCGAACTCCACCAGGCGCA